>NZ_JAGOBJ010000005.1 GCF_017983445.1 Halomonas sp. | reverse complement strand
TGGAGATGGCGCCTTCGTTCTTACTACCCGATAGACGAGAAAGGTCGTACCCGCGTGTTGTTCGGGCACGCCCACAAAAATATACGGTCAGAAAAAAGCCAGTCAGGCTTAACTGACTGGCATTACGCCTTAGGGCGCCGTTTTTTGTGAATAAGGCGCTCAGATAATACCTGCTTCCAGGCTGGCCGCCATTGCCAGTCCCAGCTCCTCGCACTGGTCAATGAATCCTGCTTGAAAGTCTCCCCGACAAATAAGCGGGTCTTGCACCAGCCTCCAGCGCAATCCTTTGGTAATGCTTTCAATGGCCCGCTGGGTGCCGGTGCCATCATGACCAGCCCGAACGTAAAACGCGAACGGCAAGCCCTCGGTTTTATCCAGGCACGGGTAGTAGCACCGATCAAACACATCTTTCATCAAACCCGCCATATAGCCTAGGTTTTCAGTCGTGCCCAGGATAATGGCGCTAGCGGCATTGATGTCGTCAGGCTGTGTTTCAAGCGGGGTAAGAGAGCGTACTTCCACGTTTTCTACGTCGGGATTAGATGCGCCATTAATCACGGCCTCCAACATCTTTTGAGTGTTCTCAGAGGGCGCGTGGGCAATGATCAGCAGTTTCTTGCTTTCAGCCATAGTGGTCTCTACGCAGCGGATAATATGATAGACCGTATCGCAAACGGTAGAGAACAGCCACTGCCGAAAAAGCCAGCCAGAGGCGCAATATAAGCGCGAGGCGGAAGTGCGCTTCTAGATATGCCGCCTCGGCTGGGTTATCGCTTAATCTTCACGAATGGCACGGGCCAGCATGTCGGTCAAAGGTTTTGCGATGTAGCTGGAAAAACTTCTTTCCCCCGTTCGTAGCATCACCTCAGCAGGCATACCGGCGAGTAGCTTCATGGACTCGGTCATGTTTTCTTCACCGGCGCTGGTCACACGCAAGCGGACCTTGTAATAACGTGCCCGGGTAGCCTCATCCTCGAAGCTGTTGGCGCTTACGTGGATAACTTCGCCGTCGATGACATTGGATAAACGCTGGTTGAAAGCGCTGAAGCGAATTTCCGCCGGCTGACCTATGTAAAGGTGATCGACATCATGGTCAGCCACTTTGGCCTCAATAATGAAGCCGACATTAGTCGGCACAATATCAAGCAGCGGGTCGCCAGAGCGGATAACGCCTCCCAGCGTATGCACCATCAGGCCTACCACCGTGCCGGAAACCGGCGCCAGTACCTGGGTGCGGTTTACCTTATCCAGAAGCGCACTCAGACGCTCTTCAGCATCGGCAACTTCGGTCTGGGTCTGGCGCAGCGCCTCGCCTACCTGTTGCTGAAACTCCTGCAGTCGGACCTGCCTTTGCAGCGCGTTTTCACTAATCTGAGAGTGCAGGCGGGCAACTTCAGATGCATGTTGAGCGTTGAAGCTCTGGTACTCCAGACTCTCACGTTCCAGTTCACGCATTCTCTGACTGCTGATCATGCCCCTTTGAAACAGTTGGCGGTGGCTGGCCGCGTCACCTTCGAGTGAACTTATGCGCCGCTGGTTGATGTTCTGAGTATTGGTCAAGCCTTCTATCTGCTCGTTCATCTGCACAATCTGCTCATCTAGCGAGGCCAGGGTGCTGGATAAAGATTCGCGGCGGGAGTCAAATAAACGGCGTTGGACATCCATTACTTCTTGAACCCGTGGGTTGTCGGATGCGGTCAGATCCTCAGGAAAATTAAGCGTCTCGGCGTCGCTTAACTCAGCCAGAAGGCGCACTTCGGTCGCCCGGCTAATCAGATAGTTAGAACGAGTGACCTGCAGCTGAGAGCGCGCCTGGGTATCGTCAAGCACCATCAAGACATCGCCCGCTTCAACGTGGTCACCGTCCTCAACCAGGATGCGCTCGACGATGCCGCCTTCCAAATGCTGCACCGTCTTGGTAAAGCTCTCGACCGAGACAGAGCCTGGCGCAACCACCGAGACGGCCAGGTTGGCGAATACCGACCAGCTGCCAAAACCGCCCACGGCAATGATGAGGATAACGATACCTAGCCGTCGGTAGCGCTTATCTTCAAGCGGTAGTTCATCGTTTGCCGCTGACGGCATGTTAAGACCGGGGGGCTTGGGCATATTCATGATGAGGTGTCCTCGCTGCTATTACGACCGCGTGCGCTAGGCTTTAACGCGGCCACGCGCTGGGGTGGCACGGGGCGACTTCCATCGGCCGTCATCCTCGTCACGGGCGCCATTTGGGTAGGTGGTTTGAGTGAGGATATCTGGCCGTCTCTGAGTACCAGAACCTTATCGACGTTATTGAGCAGGCGGGAACGATGGGTAATGATCAGGGCCGTAGTGCCCTCCTGGCGAAGGCGGATCAAACAGTTGGCGAGCGATTGCTCGCCCGCTTCATCCAGGTTGGCATCCGGTTCATCCAGCACTATCAGTACGGGCTGGCCATATAGCGCTCGTGCCAGGCCGATGCGCTGGCGCTGACCTGCCGATAGCGCGTTGCCGCCATGGGCAAGCCAGGTGTCATACCCGCTGGGTTGCTCCAGAATCATTTCATGCACCCCGGCTCGCTGGGCCGCGAGCACCACCGCTTGAGGATCTACCTCTTCAAAGCGGGCGATATTCTCGGAGATGGTGCCATCGAACAGTTCGATATCCTGAGGCAGGTAACCAATATGGGTGCCTAACGCTGCGCGGTTCCACTGGGTGATATCGGCGCCATCGAGGCGCACACACCCAAACTGGCTTGGCCAGATGCCCAGTACTACGCGGGCAAGCGTCGTCTTGCCTGACGCGCTGGGGCCAACGACGGCCAGGTGCTCGCCTTTGGCCAGCACCAGATTGATATCGCGCAGCGTTGCGAGCTTCTGCCCGGGAGGTGCTGCCGTAACGCCTTCCAGCACGAGGCGCCCTTTAGGCTTGGGAAGCGGCATCCGCGGTTCTTCCGCCGGAATGGTATTCAACAACTCTTCAAGGCGGGCTCTTGCGGTGCGGGCGCCGGAGTAGCCCTTCCAACCATTGATCATCTGATCGATAGGCGCCAACGCGCGTCCCATCAGGATAGACCCGGCAATCATCATGCCCGGTGTCAAATCGCCGGCCAGTACCAGGTAAGCGCCCAGGCCTAGAATCAACGACTGGAACATCAGCCTGAGCACTTTAGAAGTGTTGGTTATCACACCGGCACGGTCACTGGCTTTGGATTGTAGAACCAGGTATTCGCGATGCCGCGCGCTCCAGCGCCCCATGATGCCGGGCAGCATCCCCATGGCGTGAAGTACTTCGGCGTTTCTAAGGTTGCTGTTGGCTAAGTCTTGGGCGAGCACATGCTGGCTATTGGCATCGTTTAATAGCGATTTGGTAATAACCTCGTTGATGATGGCCAATGTCGCCAGGATAAGGCCGGCCCCCAGAGCGAACAACCCGAACCATGGATGAAACATCGCCAGAACGGCGATATAAATAGGCACCCAAGGCGCATCAAAAAACGCGAACAGACCGTTGCCGGAAAGAAACTGACGCAGCGTTGTAAGATCATTCAACGGCTGAGCCGAAGGCTTGCCGGGCATCATCAGAGTGCGTTTGAACATCGCGGAATAAAGCCGCTGGCTAATCAGCACATCAAGCCGGTTGCCAACCCGCACCAGGATTCGAGAGCGCATTAACTCAAGCCCACCCATCACTACAAACAGGAACACCACGACCAGAGTCAGCATCAGCAGGGTTTCCTGGCTGCGCGTGGTAATAACCCGGTCATACACCTGCAGCATATAAAGCGGTGGAACCAGCATCAGTAAGTTGATAAACAAACTGAACAGCCCAACGTAGATAAAGCTCTGCCTGCAGGTATTCAGCACCTTCTTGAGATCTGAATCTTTGGATGGCTTCGACATGGCCTAGCTCCAGGGCATTGTTGTAATTGCTCTTGCGGCCCCGTTTAACGACAGCACCAAGGTTAAACTTGAGTATCTATGAGCGGGGTTGGCATGAGACGTTCATCGCCTGTTGGCTAAATTTACCAAGAGATTTTGTGTGTCAGGTTTTAAATATTTTTATTATTGAGTTGTTAGTCAGCGTATCAGGTTTGTTTTGAAATCAAGTGACCAATTTTTTAGTTTTATTTGTTTTGAATACTAATGGTTTATTTTTTTATCCTGCAATATTTTTTACGAGCCGATAAGACTGTTTTGGTAATTATAACCGCTTATTTTTTATTTAATGCTTCATTCTGATGGCGTTAGGTTTAATTATTTATTTTTCTTAATTCATTGATTTTAAATGCTGCAGAAAATCATATTTGCTTATTTTTAAGTGCCTTTTTAGTAAATAAGTATGTTAAACGCCCCAGCTTGTCACTCTAGAAAGCCCGGTTAGACTCTCGAATAGCCAGCTCTTTCCTCAGTACCGCTAATACTAAACGCGCGCTTTACCCTCACAAGATTGCTGAGCAAAGAAACGGTTAATGGGTGCTCATAAGCGCATATCGAGTGCGCTTATAAAAATAATTAAATCCAAGGGGTAGACCATGTATTCAATGTCATTTTTTGCCGGCCAAGCGAACACTCTGCAGGGTTTCATTAGTATTAATGAAGGAGATCGCTTTGGCACGGATGCCTTCCATGACAACCAACTACACGTGACGCCATATGCCTCTGCTTGGGAGTCGTCTATCCATTCACTAAGGATGGTCTGGGAAGATGGCCGCAACGAGATCTCAACATTTGAGAGCTTTGAGCATCCATTTGTTTTTGATGATTTACCCACGCCTGCCTTGGGAATGTTAAGGCTTCGCCTTGAAGCGCTGGATGCGTCTGGTCAGGTATTACCCGGCTCGGATATGGACATTCAGCTTGTTGTGGCGGCAGAGAGTGACCCCATTGAGCAACCAGCCGCTGAAACAGTGTTATTACAGGTGGATGAAAGCCCGATGGCCGCTTTGGCCGTAACGCCCGACTCCTTCTCTCCACTGCGCATACAGGCCGAGGATGCCGATGCGAGTGATGGCGCCTGGGGGGTTATTTCGGGCCCTGGCATTAACGTGGTTAGCGACCCCGTTCTGCAGCCCAATGCCGTCAATGCCGATGGTCAGGCTTATGTAGACTATGGCGATGGTATCAACGGCGGCGAAACGCTGACGTTCACATTCAGCGTTGCTGAAGCGGGAGAGTACGAGTTAGGGCTGGGCTATGCGCTTAGTCAGAATGATGACGGCTCTGATCGAAACCGCCCCCTGCGCCTGGACGTTAACGGCGAGCTGGTGGATCGTATGTTCGATCTTCCCAGCACCACGCTGAATGCTACTCCCACTGATTTCAGCGAATTTGGCGAGCGTACCATTCGTGTGCAGCTTGAGGCCGGTGAGAACACCGTCACCTTTACGTCAAACGGCGCCAGCGGACCCAACGTCGACTATCTGGAAGTGCGCGCGCCAAATCCTGACGTCTATGTGATTCAGGGAGAAGACCTGGTGCTTTCTCCAACGGTTGATAACGACAATAGCGCAACCAATCGGGTAGTGACCGTTGACAACATTGCCGATTTTACGAACGGTAGCGAGACCTTCCGGGTAGGCGCCGAGGGCGCAAGCTATCTCGATTGGGCGTTAAACAATGCTAATGCATATGGTGAGTTCTCGCTGGAGGTCGCGACCGCCGGTACTTACAGCGTGACGGTGACCTATGCAAGCAGCTCTGGGCGCCCATTGGATCTTTCCTTGGTCGACAGTGATACGACCACACCATTAGGTACGTTTAACTTTGCCGCAACGGCGGAGCCCGGTTACTACCCGGATGACGTTAGCGATGTACCTACGGCCAACCAGCCTGCAGCACCCACTAGCGGCAATCCGACCCGCCAGACCGAATGGGAAGGCTGGTCCACCGAAACCATTGAGATCACGCTTGACGCAGGCAGCAACACCCTGCGCCTGGGCGGCGGTACCAATGGCCCCAATATCGATAAGATCGAGGTAGCGTTACTGGAAGCGGCGCCGCCAGCCGCTACCGTTCTGCTAAGTGTCGCGGATGCCGATCCAATTATAGAGAGCGGTGACGAAGGCGTGACCACGCTGAACTTCGCCTTAAGCGCATCGGATGATTTCAGCGGCGATGTAGAACTTGCGCTCGACATTGACGGCGTCGCCGAAACCCGCACGGTTACCTTTACCGACGGCGTCGCGACGCTCACGGTCGATGTCGCCAACGATGCTGAAGACAATGGCACAGAGACGGTCGCCGTCACGCTTACCGGCGCCACGGGTGATGGCTTCGCTATCGACAGCGCTGCAGCCACGGCTACCGGCAGCGTCAGCGAAGATGATGAAGAACTTGTCGTTCCCGCCGACCCAATCCGCTTACAGGCAGAAGATTTCGATGGCGCAACCACCTTCACCGTTGAGAATATTGCCGCCGCCGACGGTGGTCAGGCGATTCGCATGCCTGGGAACCGCGAAGGCACCGCGAGCTACTCGCTGGATGGCAAGGTGCCCGCGGGCACCTATACCATTATCGTCGGCTATATTGACGAAAATGACGGCGAAAGCACCGCCCAGTTGAGCATCGGCAACGCAGAAGGTGAAAGCTTCAGCGGCAGCTGGGTATTCGATGATGACGCCAATAGCGGTAACGGCACTCAGATCCAAAACTTCCGCACCGTCAGCTTTACCAACGTAACCGTAGGCGAGGGCGCCACTTTGTCACTGAGCGCCAATTCGACCGCGCTTGAGTACGCGCGTATCGACTACTTCGAGTTTGTGCTTACCGGCAGCGTCGACCCTGACCCTAATATTCTGTTAAGCATCTCCGATGCCGATCCGATAGTTGAAAATGGTGACACGGGTGTCACCACGCTGAACTTCGCCTTGAGTGCCTCGGATGCTTTCAGTGGCGATGTGGAACTGGCCCTCGACATTGATGGCGCCGCCGAGACCCGTACGGTCACCTTTACCGACGGTGTCGCCACATTAGCCGTCGATGTAGCCAACGATGACGAGAACAACGGTACCGACACGATCGAAGTGACCCTGACCGGCGTTACGGGCGAGGGCTTCGCGATCGATAGCACCGCGGCGACGGCTACCGGTAGCATCAGTGAAGACGATGGTGGTGCGACACCTGGCGAACCCATCCGCCTGCAGGCGGAAGATTTTGACAGCGCAACCACCTTCACCGTTGAGAATATTGCAGCCGCCGACGGTGGTCAGGCGATTCGCATGCCCGGCAGCCGTGAAGGCACCGCAAGCTATTCGCTGGATGGCAAGGTGCCCGCGGGCACCTACACCGTGATCGTCGGCTATATCGACGAAAATGATGGTGAAAGTACCGCCCAGCTGAGCATCGGCAACGCCGAAGGCGAAAGCTTCAGCGGCAGCTGGGTATTCGATGACGACGCCGAAAGCGGTAACGGTACTCAGATCCAAAACTTCCGTACCGTCACCTTCACGGATGTGACCGTAGGTGATGGCGCCACACTTTCACTCAGCGCCAATTCGACCGCGCTTGAGTACGCGCGTATCGACTACTTCGAGTTTGTGCCTACTGGCAGCGTCGATCCTGAGCCCACCATTCTGCTAGGAATTACCGATGCCGACTCGATGGTTGAAAATGGTGACACGGGTGTCACCACGCTGAACTTCGCTTTGAGTGCCTCGGATGCTTTCAGCGGCGATGTAGAACTTGCGCTCGACATTGACGGCGTTACCGAAACTCGCACGGTTACTTTTACCGATGGTGTCGCGACGCTAGCGGTCGATGTGGCCAACGATGACGAGGACAACGGCACTGAAACGGTCGCAGTGACGCTTACCGGCGCCACGGGTGAAGGCTTTGTGATCGATAGCGCTGCGGCCACGGCTACCGGCAGCGTAAGTGAAGACGACACCAACGACGTGATCGAGTCGTTTACTCTGCAAGGGGAGGACGCGATCGTGACCGACGTGGGTGGCACCGCCCAGGGGGCCGTGACACGTGCGGTGGATGCGAACAATCCTGATGATTTCGGTAACTATCGGGAAGGTGCGGTAGGCGGTGCCTATATGGATTTCGGCACCGATGCGGGCGACCAGGTCACATTTAACATTGATGCGCCTTCCGCTGGCACCTACACCGCCACCATCCGCTATGCCAACGGTGGAACCGCGCCTCGGCCATTGGATCTGGCGGTTAATGGCGCAGGCCAGCCCCAGGTTGCCTTTGCCAATGCACCTAACGATGGCGTCAACGACCCTTGGGATGCGTGGCTTGAGCAGGAAATACAGGTCACGCTCGAAGAGGGCGCCAATACGTTAACGCTGACGATCCCCACGGCGGCCAACGGTGGTGTGGCTAATGGCCCCAACATTGACCAGATCGTATTCGACTTCAACGATGGCGAAACGCCTCCTGCACCGTTTGCCTTCGAGATTCAGGGCGAGGCGCTGACTATCGATGATGATGAGCCGACCCCTGATACAGTCGTTCGTGACGCTAGCAACCCTGAAACCAACGCAGAGGCGGGCCCTGATGGGCTATGGGATGGCTATACCGGTACCGGTTATCTCGATATGGGTAATGAAGCCGGTGATGCGGCCTTCTTCGACGTCGCGGTTGAGGAAGCTGGTACTTACACTCTGACGGTTCGCTATGCCAACGCAGGCGGAAATGGTGCCGACCGGCCCATGGATATATTGATTGGTGGTGTGTCCCAGGGAAGCATTGCCTTTGCCGCGACCGGTGTTGATGCCGCTGGATGGCAGAACTGGACGGACGCCACGATAGAGGTTGAGCTTGAGGCAGGCAGCAACACCATTCGTTTGGAGAACGTTGGTAACTCAGGCCCCAACATCGATAGCCTCAGCGTGACGCGCGAGGGTTTTGAGCCGCCACCGGTGGTCGAGCCCATTGACCGTTTCTCGGTCAAGATCAACTTCCAGCCTGAGGGTGTCGCGGTACCCGAGGGCTATATTGCCGATAACGGCAAGGCGTTCGGCACCCAGTCGGTGACGATTGACGGCCAGACGTATCAATACGGCTGGGTAACGGAAGCGTCGATCTATGACGATGAGCCCGGCACGACGCCGCTGGATATTAGCGAGCTGACCAACGTGGCGGTCAATGACCGTACCGGAGATATTGCCGGTCTCGACCCACGCCAGGGCACCTATGCCCATTTTGACCAGCCTGGAAGTAACTATGTGCGTGCCGGTTGGGAGATCGAGCTTGAAGATGGCTATTACGAGGTCACCATTTCGATTGGTGATACCTCAGGCCCTTACGACAGCCGCAATGTGATCAATGCAGAGGGCGAACTGTTCAACGACCCCTTCACGCCTTTCCGGCCAGATGACTTCCCGGTGGATAACAACCCGGGCGACGACACTGAAGGCGCACGCTCCGACCTGGTGACTCGTATCGTACAGGTTACCGACGGCCGCTTGACGCTGGACTCCATGGGGCTGGATAACGAGAACACCGAGATCCAGTATATCGAGATTCAGTCGCTGCCGGACCTAACCCCTAATGATGGCCGTGCAGCTCCTGAGGACTACGCCTTCTTTACCGACGCGCGGGCCATTGCCGGTGTCGGGCAAAACGAGGTCGAGGTTGATCTTGACCCTGAAGATGGTGCTATCCCTACCGGCGTTGATCCAACCTCGGATATTTTCGTGGGTATTTCGGTGGTCGACGGGCGTGGCGGCGCCTTGCTTGAGAGCCTTAACGACGGCTCTGTGAAGCTGTTTGAAACGGTCACCGGCGAGGAAGTTTCCTTCAACGTCAATACGACCGGCGGTTTTGACTCGTTGACGATTTCGCCCAGCGGCATGCTCAAACCGTTCACCAGCTATACCCTGGTGATTGACGGCTTCCAGGACCGTGGCCCCAACGATGACGCTTCGGCGCCGACCCGTGAGTTCCAGAAGTACACCAACACCTTCGTGACCGGTGAGGCGCCGGAGGTGGTTCCCCGCGATGTAGCTTTCAACGATGTAGTTGAACTCAACGGCGCCGCAGACAACGCCTTTGGATTCACGTCGCTTGAGATTACCTCCGACGGCTCGACCATGTACGTGGCGACCATTGGTGGGCAGATCCTGCGCTTTGATATCGACCCCAGCGACGGCTCGCTGGTTAACCGCCAAGAACTTTCGTTGCCAAGCGATTACTTCTTCGAAGCCGGCGTTGAAAGCGGTAACGACCGGCGGGGTATTATTGGCTTGACGGTCGATCCCACCGATTCGAACGTGCTGTGGATCACCGACAACTATCCGATCCCGCTCAACGGGCGCGATAACGGCGTGCCGGAGTTCAGCGGTCGCGTCACCAAGATCACTCTGGATGGCGGTAGTGACTTCTCGGGTGTCGCTGAACCCTACATTACCGGTCTGCCGCGCTCCAACGGCGATCACGTGACCAATAGCCTCGAGTTCCGCGCCAACCCAGACTATGACGCGGCCACCAACCCCGACGTGCCGACGCATCTGCTGTATCTGATTCAAGGCTCCAACTCGGCCATGGGCGAACCGGATAGCGCCTGGGGCAACCGACCCGAGCGTTTGCTGAACGCCGCCGTGATGGAAATCGATCCGACGCGCGACGCGCCTCCTGGGGGCTTTGATGTCTCCACCGAACCGGTACCCAATAACGGCCAGAACACGCGCTACGATGACCCCGACGGCCATCCCAAGGATGATCCGATCCCCATGGGCAACGGTGAATTCCTGGTGTTTGACGAGCGTGGTGTCGCCACGGTGCAGGATGCTGACGGTAACGTGCTTCAGAGTTTCTACGACCCCTACGCCGAAGACGCGGTGCTGACGATCTTTGCCACCGGGGCACGGAACGCTTATGACCTGGTATGGCACTCCAATGGCTTCCTCTATGTGCCGACAAACGGATCGGCGGCGGGCGGCAACGTGCCGGACGATCCCTCGACGCCTGAAAACGAGCGTTACACCAACGTCGAGAAACAAGACGACTATCTGTTCAAGATCGTTGAAGGGGGCTACTACGGTCATCCCAATCCGCTGCGCGATGAGTACATCATGAATGGGGGTAATCCGACGGGCGGCAGCGACCCCAACCAGGTTGACCGCTATCCGGTAGGCACTAACCCAGAGGGCACCTACGATATCTCTGGTGTTTATTCGCTTGGCGAGAACCGTTCACCCAACGGCGCGGTGGAGTACACCAGTGGTGTGTTCGGCGGCAACCTGCAAGGTAATGTGCTGTTCACCGAGTACTCGGGAGGTGACGACATTCGCTCAATCACGCTGGATGCTAACGGCAATGTGATTGGTGATGACGTGCTGCGCGACCCCAACGGCAACGTAATCAGTTACGTTGACCCGCTGGATATTATCGAGAACCCGGTTACCGGTCAGCTCTATTTGCTGACGCTGAACCGTGGTAATGGCCAGAGCCAGATCATTCGCTTAGACCCGGCGCCGGGTGGGGTGGTGGATCCAGTTGATCCCGAACCAGGTGATTTGGAATCGCTGCTGATCATTCAGGCTGAAGATAAGACGCCGGATGATGGCACCGCAGTGACGATTGCGACGGGAGCAGGCGCCCAGATCCAGATCCGCGATGTCGATAACCGCGAAACCACCGAGGGCCTGCCCAACGGCCTGCGCCCAGGATCCTTCGGTGTGGATGGCAATACCAACGATAACGACGGTGTTCTGGGTGGCTATGCCGACTTCGGTTCCACCAACGTCGACTTCCTCACCTTTACGTTCGACCTGAGCGCCGCTCAGGCTGGCGAATCGGTGTTGAGGCTGCGCTACGCCAATGGCGGCGATGCCAACCGTCCGCTTGAGGTGTTCGTCAATAACGTCAGTGTCGGTGTATTCGACTTCAGCCCACCGCCAGGGCTAACCGGTGATGCGGCCTGGGCCGAATGGCTGACTGAAGATGTGGCAGCCACGCTGGTCAGTGGTCAGAACACGGTGCGCCTGCAAGCCACCGCCAATACCGGCCCCAATATCGATCAGTTGGAGATCTTGCGGGGTGAGCCGGATACCACGCCGGACGTGACCCAGTATGAAGCCGAAGGCGCGACGCTTGATGGCGCGGTGGTAGTACTGGCCAGCAACGATGACCGCAACGCCTCCGGTGACGGCTTCGTCGACTTTGATGGAACGGGCGACCAGACGATTACCTGGACCATTGATGTCAGCGAGGCGGGCAGCTATGACATCGGCTTCCGCTACGCTCTGGGCGCGGCCAAGGCCGACCGCCCGCTGGGCCTGACTATCAACGGCGTCGATCTGGGGCAGTTGAACTTTGAAGGCCAAAGCAACGCCGCCGAGGATAACTGGTTCTTCCAGAACGCGTTGGTCACCCTGCAGGCGGGCAGCAATACCATCACCTTGACCGCGCCAAACGCCGTGGGCCCCAATATCGACCTGCTGAAGGTGCCGAATGCGCCGACCGATAACTTTGTTCCGGTGTATGCCGACGTTTCGGATGGGTCACGTATCGAGCTTGAGAGCGGCGACAGTGCCCGCACCATCAATGAGCTGACCGCCGACTTCTACTTCACGGTCGATGCCGACGGTCTCTATCGCCTTGACTTGGCGGCGAATGCCGGGGGCGACGATGGTCAGGGGCTGACCCTAACCCTCAACGGGCAGGCGGTTAAAGTACTGGCCTACCCGGGCGTGGGAGAGGCTGGCGAAGAGGGCGCTTATGTCGAACTCAAAGCAGGTGTGGAGTACAACCTGCGTGCAGTTTCTACGGCCGATGGTGCCGATGATCTGGACTATTTGGACGTAACGCCGGTCGCTGGCAACGACAACGCCGATATCGCAGTACAAAGCGGCGATGCTGCCTATTTCTCTGATCGGCTGCACTTCAGCTATCTGGAGAATAACAGCGCCTCGAACACCAATCGCGACTTCAAGGAAAGCGCTACGGTCACCATTTCCAACACCGGCAGTGATGTCCTGCAGATACTCGATGCCGATATCGAAGGCCCATTCGTGCTGGAAGATCCCAGCGTTTTTGAAGGCTTGACGCTTGCCGCCGGACAGTCGCTCGAAGTAACGGTGCTGTTTGACCGTGCCAGCTACACGGCGCCTACCAACGACGCGGGTGACGGTGTATTCGAAGGCCGTATTCGTCTGGTCACAAACGATGCTGATTCGCCGGTTGCCGAAATTCATATGGCAGGCTTCTGGCAGGCGCGTGATGAAGGCGGCTGGGAACCCAACGTCAATGAAGTATGGGAAGTGTTCGGCTTTGGTAACCGTATTGATGGCCTAACCACGGTGGGCGGCGGCGAGAACTCGGTGCTCAACGATTTCGATCTGTATCGTCCCGTCAACGATGATGAAGTCATGTCGCGTTACTGGGCATTGGCGGACGGTGCCGGGGAGGCCAAGATTACTCAACTGGCGGCCTACCATGGCGATGGCGGTGCGACGTTGGGTATCCATAATCCGGGTAATAAAAACCAGGACATCATCTTCAGCAACCATGCGGGGGATAACAACCAGTCCCTGCTACCGGTGAAAAGCGATGGGCAGTTCTCCACTGCGAGCTTCTCGCTTGCCGATATTCCCGGCAGCTGGGCCGGCCAGGGCGTGTTTGGTATTGAGGTGGCCAACCTGTCCACCGACCCATCGCTGAACCCTCAAGGGGGCGGTACGCCACCGGCCGATGCCGAGGGTATCGAGCGCGGCTACACCGTGCGCATGTTCCGGGCGCTGGATGCCAACGGTAACGTGATTCCCAATACCTATCTGGGCATCATGGATTACACCGGTATCAACTACGACTACAACGACAACATGTTCCTCATTGAGGGCGTGACGCCGGTAACCGGTGGTGAGCTTACAGTGATCAATAACGACGGCGTGCCGTCCAATGATCGCCTGGTGATGTCGCGTATCGAAAACCCGGCCAACGCCGCGCAGGTGGTGCACGACGAAGTGACCATCACGCTCAGAAACGATGGTTTCGAGGCCCTGGATATCAATGGCATTGAGGTCAGTGATACGACGCTGTTCGAACTTACCCAGGCCTTCTCAGCGGTAACGCTGGAGCCGGGTGAGGCCATTGATGTGACGGTGCGCTTTATCGCCAATGACCCCAACGATGCAAGCCTCTATGAGGCGAGCCTTATCATCACTTCAAGCGATGCCGACGAGGGCGAGAAGGTCATCCAGCTTGCGGGCTTGGCTCAGAACCAGTCTGAAAGCGGCCAGGAACCTCTGGTCCAGGAAATTATCAACGCCTTCGGCTATACCACCAATGTGGCCGAAGGACAGATGAACAAGGGTGGTCTGGTGGAAGCCAACGGCGATGAAATTCTGGCACCGTACTTCCAGCGTGCTGAGGGCAGCTCGCCGATCAAGATCACCCAGCTGGCGGCCTATCACACTCAAGGTGACGTGGCCCGACTGTTCATCCACGATGTGGATAGCCGCAACCGTGATGAAATTCTGGCCCACGACGAGGCGGATGGTCAGACGCTATTGCCGCGCACGCTCAACAACGGCAATCAATTGACCACCACCACCCTGGATCGCGATGCGCCGTTTGGTTTCTTCGCTGAGATATCGGGTCGTCAGGGCTACATTTCCTGGTCCGACCCGGATGCCAACCTCTACGAGGACACCGTTGATGCCATTGGTAACCCGGGCACCAACCTTAACTGGGACGCCAATGACGGCCATTTGATTCGCGTGTATATCGCCAAGGACGCTGCGGGCAACGTCATTCCGGACACCTATATCGTGATTCAGGACTATGCCGGGGTGAACTACGACTACAACGACAACATCTTCCTGGTGGAGAACGTTACTCCCTATGACCCGGCAGGGGCGGAAGATGCTGATGGCAATGGCCGAGTGGATCTGTACGACGACGATAACAACGACGGCATTCCGAACTTCCTCGATAACCCTGAACCAACCGGTCAAACCGCCTTTAATGCGAGTGAGACTGCCTGGGTGGTGGGCAGCGAAGGTTTGGCGCTACAAGCGAAACTGTATGACAACGGTGGCCAGGGCGTAGCGTATAACGACACCACGCCAGGCCATCAGGGGGCGTCGTTCCGCTCCGACGAGGCGGTGGACATATCGATCGGCACCGAGGCGCTGGGTTACATCGCTGACGGTGAATGGGTCGAGTACACTCTGAACGTGGAAACGGCGGGTACCTATACGCTGAGCTTCTCAACCTCGGCGACTAGCGGCGGCAAGACCATTACGGCCGCGTTCGAGCAGGATGGTGGCTTCTACACCCCGGCACAGGTACAAAACCTTCCCAATACCGGCAGCTTCACCAGCTTCCAGACCGTGGGTCCGCTGACCTTCGAGCTGGAGGAAGGAGAGCAAGTACTGCGGCTGACCTTCAACGGCGGCCAGTTGGATCTGGCCTCGTTCAACCTCGACTTTGTAGCGCCTGCCGACGATGGCCAGAGTGCTTACAACGATACCCAGACGGCCTGGGAAGTGGGTGCCGATGGGCTGACTCTGGAAGCACGCTTCTATGATAACGGCGGTCAGGGCGTTGCCTATAACGACTCGGATGCCGCCCACCAAGGCAGCTCCTTCCGCTCCGACGAAGGGGTGGATATCTCCACTCCCTCACAGGCAATCGGCTTCATAGAGAACGGTGAGTGGGTGGAATACACCATCAACGTAGCGGAAGACGGTGTTTACGACCTCGGCTTCCTGACCTCCATGGCGTCGACCAATTCGGCTGCCCGTTCGATTACCGCAAGCTTTGCCAAGGGGGATATGCCTTATGTCACGGCTTCGCCGGTAGGGGTGTCACCCACCGGCAGTTGGACGACTTTCACCCCGACCGCTACCACGCAGGTAGCGCTTGAGGCTGGCGAGCAAGTGCTACGGCTTACCTTCAACGGTGGGTCGATGGATCTGGCCTCGTTCAACTTGGCGCCCGTCGATCAGACGCCCGCAAACCAGGCGCCGGTGGTAGAAGCAGGCATTGACGACGTCGCCTTGGTGGAAGGCGAGGCAATCAGCTTCAGCCTGCCTGCCGATGCGTTTATCGACGCCGATGGTGATAGCTTGACGTATACCGCCAGTGGTCTGCCCAGCGGAATATCCATGTCCTCGGACGGCGTGTTCTCCGGGACGGCTACTGCAGCGGGAAGCTTCGACATTATCGTTACGGCCTCTGATGGCCAGGCCAGCGTTCAGACAGGCTTTACGCTGGCAGTAGACGAAGCTCCCGTAGACGACGGTCAGCGTGCCTTCACCCCCAATGGCGAGGCATGGCTAGTAGGCGGCAACTTCAGCCTCAAGGCCGCGAACTATGACGAGGGAGGCCAGGGTGTCGCCTACAACGATGCCGATGACTACCAGATCGGCACCGAGATGCGTCCCGGTGATGGCGTGGATATCGTAGGCAATGGCGATGCTATTGGCTGGGTGGATGAAGGTGAATGGGTAGAGTACACGCTCAACATTCAGCAGGCCGGTGTTTATGACCTGTCCTTCCTGTCAGCACTCGGCGACGCTGGCGGCTCTCAGCGCAGCATCACGGCCACCTTTACCCAGGGAGACGGTATGTCCTACGCATCAAGCGGCCCGGTAGTGGTATCACCAACCGGCGGCTGGGGTAACTTCCAGCCCACCGATGCTTCTCAGGTCGCGCTTGAAGCAGGCGAGCAGGTGCTGCGGCTTACGTTCAACGGTGGATCGATGGACTTGGCCTCGTTCACTCTGTCGCGCGATGGACAGCAGGCGTTCAATGCCGAGGGAACGCCATGGCTAGTGGATGCCAACGAAGGGCTGACACTCGATGCGGTGAATTACGATGAGGGTGGCCAGGGAGTTGCCTACAATGACGCGGATGCCTACCAGATCGGCACAGAAGTTCGCCCCGGCGACGGTGTGGATATCGTCGGTGAAGGAGAGGCCGTCGGCTGGGTGGATGAAGGCGAGTGGCTAGAGTACACCATTAACGTCGAGCAGGCGGGAAGTCATACCCTATCGTTCGTTACCTCAAGCCCCGACGATGGGCGTACCATCACCGCGGCGGTTGAGCAGAACGGAGGCTTCTATGCGCAGGCCAGCGGCTCGGTACCTAACTCCGGCGACTGGGGTGTGTATGTCGATGGCCCCTCGCTGACGCTGGACTTGGAAGAGGGCGTTCAGGTTCTGCGCATTACCTTCAACGGCGGCTCCATGGATCTGGCATCTTTCCAGATCACTCGCGATGCTGGCACAGAAGCGGCCAGCGCTTCGAGCGTGGGTCTGATGATGGCCATGGCCTCTGAAGCGAATGATGCTTCTTACCTTGATGAGGAGGTAGCGGCACTCAGCGACGATGTCAGCATCAGCGGGGTACAGGAAGATGCTCAGGGCGCATTGATGTAACTTGCGTATGTTACTTCTCTAGCGCTTCCGTGGTGCTAATTGCATAGGTACTGATGACATAAGTACTGAGGATATAAGTACTGAAGATATAAAAGGTGTTAATAAAGCCTGCGAGGCCGTTCATTTGGCATCGCAGGCTTTTTTTATTGTCGTTTGGCGGTTAACAGCGGACGCTTTCCGTATTGCGCTGCATTGGGGGTTGTCTCTGTTCTGGTAAGTGCCACACTTAATCGGTAAAACGTTACCTAGAGCTGACTATGCCTAATAACCACGTCATTAATGTCTATTACGATGCGGTTTGCCCCAGCTGCCGTAAAGACAGGCAGCGCTATGAGAGTTGGGCCGGTGCAGATGCAAGCGATATTCGCTGGTGTGATGTGAGCGAATATCAACAGGCGTTGCGAGATAAAGGGATAGCCCCGGAGGCGGCCTTGAGGTCATTGCATGTTGAGCAAACCGACGGGCGCATCGTTGAGGGGATTGATGCCTATCGGCTATTAATGACGCGCGTTGCATTGTTGCGCCCAGTCGCCTGGGTTATTGGCTTGCCGCTTATTAAACCTGGGCTACGCAAGCTGTATGATAGCTGGGTCAAAAGACGTTTAAAACGCCAGGGGCGCTGGTCATGATGCTGGTCATGGATATGTCAGGCCTATTGTGAGGGAGTGCACAGGGAGCATGAAAATGCAGCAAAAAGTGTTGTATGTCTTACTGCTGGGAAGCGTATTTCTAGCCGGGTGTGCGGGCAATCAGCGTACAGCCGCGCCCGAAAATCCGCGCCCGGTTGACGTTCCGGTTTCTCAAACACCACCCACGGCAGCGCCAATCACCTACGCCAATACGGCTTCGGCGACCGACTGGGTGCCGCCACTATTTGTAAGCCCTGAAGAAGAGGCATCTTACTATGTGAGCCGACTTTCCGACCGACGATTTGTTTCCGCGTACGGTGATCGTGACAATCCAAGGGTGTGGTATATCGCGGCAGAACGGTTAGGCGAAATCGGCTTGCCCGCCGTGCCTCTGCTGTTTTCACGTTTGGATACACGCGATGATTATGAGCAAATGCTGGTGCTGTATGCGCTACAGCTAGCAACGCAAGATCCGCTCTTGATGGTGAACACAGGTGGAAGCTACGTTCAGCTGCCCACCGTGCTGAATCCTGCCGGTAATGCAGAAAATGCCGTGATCGCTCGGCAGTGGTGGCAACAAAACTCAGGTTTACTGAACCGGCCTTGATAGCGTCACTATTTCCAGCCACCCTGTAATAAGCGTTATTGGCTAACCCAAGGAGAGACAAATGGCATTTGCACTATCATCCATGCAAGTTACCAGTACGGCTTTTGAGCAGCATCAGGCGATTCCTGCGCGTTATACCGGCGAAGGTGACGATGTGTCTCCACCGCTTGCCTGGCATAACGTGCCTGAAGGCACCAAAGGGTTTGCGGTGTTCTGCCATGATCCCGACGCACCGCTTGTTAAAGATGGAAGCTACGGGTTTATCCACTGGAGTCTTTATAATCTGCCGGGCGATATCACCGGTCTTGAGGAAAATACCCCGATCGGTACGTCCGGCAGCAACGACTTCGATAAACGAGGTTACGGCGGCCCAATGCCACCCGAGGGGCATGGCAAGCACCTTTACTACTTCATGGTGTTGGCGCTGGATCATCAAACGGCGCTGCCGGAAGGCCTCAGCATGGCCGAGCTTTTAAAAGAAGTTGAACCGCATCTATTAGGCATTGACCGCCTGGTGGGCACTTACCAGCGGGGCTGATAGCCTCTCAGGCTGGAGCATCTTGCCTATTCGGTGTAGGCTCCATCGCTTTCTTATTGCCCGCGATGGAGCCGTCCATGAACGAACTGCCTAATTGTCCTTCCTGCGCCTCGACTTTTACGTACGATGACGGTCTGCAGTACGTGTGCCCCGAATGTGGTCATGAATGGTCGAAAACGACAAATGCCGAAGCGGCGGATGACGCCCCGAGCGTACGTGATGCTAACGGCAATCCGCTGTTTGACGGCGACAGCGTCACCGTTATCAAGGATCTGAAGGTCAAAGGCAGCTCGCTGGTGGTTAAGGTAGGCACGAAGGTCAAGAGTATTCGTATCGTCGAGGGTGACCACGATATCGACTGTAAAGTTGATGGCATTGGCCCTATGAAGCTCAAATCAGAGTTTGTTAAAAAAGCCTGATCGCTTGATTAACAACAAAACCTACCCCTTTACGCGGTAGGTTTTTTTATATCGGAAGACAAATAAAATTTTTAAATGATAATGATTGGCGTTTTTGATGCCATCTGCGCCGAACGTGCCAAGAATTAGGCTAATTTGCCAATGATTGTGCGTTAGGGCTTCACATCAATTTTATACAGGACTAAAATGGTACCCAATTAATACGCAGCCAGCTTGATGACTGACTAATCAATGGGAGTCGACATGCTAAAGCTTTCTCGGCTGACAGATTACGCCGCTGTGGTCATGGCGCAGATTGCCCGTCATCCGCAGGCTTCGCATGCCGCGGCTGATCTCGCTGAAGCCGTGCAATTGCCACACCCCACGGTTAGCAAGACGCTTAAAATGCTGGTTAAAGCAGGGCTCTTGGCGTCCCAGCGTGGCGCTCAGGGCGGCTATCGGCTTGCCAGGCCTGCGTCGCAAATCACTGCAGCGGATATTATTTCGGCTATTGAAGGGCCCGTTGCGATGACCGAGTGCAGTCAGGCCCAAGGCGAGTGTGAGCTGGCCGCCACATGTGGTGTGGCTGATAACTGGCAACGTGTGTCGCTCGCGATTCGTACGCTACTGGAAAGCGTGACGCTGGCCCACTTGGCAGCGTCGACGCCTCTCAAGCTGCCCGTGCAATTACCGATTCAAAGTATCAGCCTATCGGCGGTTTCTGCATAAACCCGATTTTATAGGCAATTTATCCTTATTGACGGCGAGGAGACCTCGCCACCAACTGCCCGGAGGGTAACACCATGGCAACTGAAGAAATGGAACAGTTGGTTCGTCGCGAATACAAAGATGGCTTTGTAACCGATATCGAAAGTGACACGCTTCCCCCTGGCCTGGATGAAGACACTATTGCCTTTATCTCCAAGAAGAAAGGCGAGCCAGAGTGGATGCTTGAGTGGCGTCTTGACGCCTATCGGCAGTGGCTGAACATGAAGGAACCCTCCTGGGCGCACCTGGATTACCCGCCGATCGATTATCAGGCTATTTCCTATTTCAGCGCTCCCAAGCGCCCGGAAGATGGTCCGCAAAGCCTGGATGAGGTCGATCCCAAGCTGCTGGAAACCTATGAGAAGCTGGGGATCCCGCTGCATGAGCGCGCAGCGCTTGCCGGTGTGGCCGTTGATGCCGTGTTCGACTCGGTATCGGTTACCACCACGTTCAAGAAAGAGTTGTCCGAAGCCGGGGTTATCTTCTGCTCCATTTCCGAGGCGATTCGCGACTACCCTGAGCTGATCAAGCAGTATCTGGGCACCGTGGTGCCGGTAGCAGATAACTATTTTGCGGCGCTTAACTCGGCGGTATTTACCGACGGTTCGTTCGTGTTTGTACCGGAAGGCGTTACCTGCCCGATGGAGCTATCCACTTACTTCCGTATCAACGCCGCCAATACCGGGCAGTTTGAGCGCACGCTGATTATCTGCGAAAACCGTGCTCAGGTGTCTTATCTGGAAGGCTGTACCGCGCCAATGCGTGATGAGAACCAGCTGCACGCAGCCGTGGTCGAGCTCGTTGCCTTAGATGATGCGTACATCAAGTACTCCACCGTACAGAACTGGTACCCCGGTGATGAAGACGGCAAGGGCGGTATCTACAACTTCGTGACCAAGCGTGGCGACTGCCGCGGTGCGCGCTCGCGTATCAGCTGGACGCAGGTTGAAACCGGCTCGGCCATTACCTGGAAATACCCGTCCTGCGTGCTGCGCGGTAAAGACAGCATCGGTGAATTCTACTCTGTTGCCGTCACCAACGGCCGCCAACAGGCAGACACCGGCACCAAGATGATTCACATCGGTGAAGGCACGCGTTCTTATATCGTGGCCAAAGGTATCTCGGCAGGTAAAAGTGATCAATCCTATCGCGGCCTGGTAAAAATTGGCCCGCGTGCCAAAGGCGCACGTAACTTCACCCAGTGTGATTCGCTGCTGATTGGTGACAAGTGTGGCGCGCATACTTTCCCTTACCAGGAAATTGGCAACAGCACGGCCACGATTGAGCACGAAGCCACCACCTCAAAAATTGGTGAAGATCAGCTGTTCTACTGCCGTAGCCGGGGTATTTCCGAAGAAGACGCGGTCAGCATGATCGTGAATGGTTTTTGTAAGGATGTATTCCAGGAGCTGCCGATGGAGTTTGCGGTAGAAGCGGAAGCGCTCTTGAACGTGACGTTGGAAGGCGCGGTAGGCTAATCGTTTAGCCGGTTTGCCGTACAAATTACTTTGATACGCGTCGCGCCAGCGACTCGCCAGAATTAGAAGGTTTAAGATTATGCTGCAAGTTACTGACTTACACGTCACCGTTGAAGATAAAGAAATCCTCAAGGGCCTGACCCTGACCATCAATGCAGGCGAAGTGCATGCCATCATGGGTCCTAACGGCGCGGGTAAATCAACCCTGTCAGCGGTGATTGCCGGTAAAGATGGCTATGAAGTCACCCAGGGTAGCATCACCTTTGAAGGTAAAGACGTGCTCGAAATGGAAATCGAAGAGCGCGCCCAGGCGGGCCTGCTGTTAGGTTTCCAGTACCCGGTCGAGATTCCGGGAGTCAAGAATATCTATCTGCTGAAATCCGCGCTTAATGCCCAGCGTAAAGCTCGTGGTCTTGAGGACTTGCCGGCGCCTGAATTCATGAAGCTTGTTAAAGAAAAGCTTGGCTTTATGAAAATGGACGCAAGCTTCCTTCAGCGCGCGGTTAACGAAGGCTTCTCCGGCGGCGAGAAGAAGCGCAACGAAATTCTCCAGATGTTGGTGCTTCAGCCCAAGCTTGCCATGCTGGATGAAATCGACTCAGGCTTGGATATCGATGCCATGAAAGTGGTGGCCGACGGTGTCAACAGCCTGCGTGCCGAAGAGCGTGCGATCCTGCTGGTTACCCACTACCAGCGCCTGCTTGACTACATCGTTCCCGATAAAGTCCACGTTCTGGTGGATGGTCGAATCGTCAAAACCGGCGATGCCGAGCTTGCCAAGCAGCTTGAGGCCAATGGTTACGAAGGTATTGAGGAGTCCGCGGCATGAGCGATACGCAAACCTTTCTGGACACGCTGAAAACGCGTAGCCAGCAACGCGGGGCGGAACCGACGTGGATTGCCGCGCGCCGTCAGGCGGGCGCTGCACGCTTTGAAGCGCTGGGCTTCCCCACACGCCGTGATGAAGAATGGAAATACACCGACGTTCGCGCCATCGCCCAGGGCAACTTTGCGCTGGCCGATGACGCTAACTTTTCGCCGGCGCAGGCGGCAACCGTCACGCTGCCTATCGTGGGCTATCGCCTCACATTCGTCGACGGCGTGTTTGCACCGGCGCTTTCAGACCTGGACGCACTTCCCCAAAGCGTTCATGTGCTGCCGCTTTCCAAAGCGCTTAGCGAAAACCATGAAGCGGTGGGCGGCCCGCTTGGTCGTCTGACCGGTGTGGATTTCTCTTCGTTTGCTGCGCTGAATACCGCGTTTATGGAAGAGGGCGCTGTGGTACGTATCGCGCCCGGTACGGTGGTGGATAAACCCATCGTACTGCAGTTCCTCTCCAAGGCTGGCATTACGCCAGTGATGAGCCACCCGCGTATTCTGGTAGAGGCCGGTGCACGCAGTGAAGCTACGTTGATCGAGCACTACTGCGGTGATCAGGATGCCGCTAACTTTACCAACGTGGTGGGCGAGTTCATGCTTGACCGCGGCGCCATTTTCAATCATTACAAGCTGCAGGAAGCGCCGCTGGGCGACATGCATATTGCCAGCATGCATGTTGAGCAGAGTCGCGATAGCCGCTACACCTCGTACAACCTGAACCTGGGCGGTGGGCTGGTACGTAATGATCTGATCAGCGACTTGAACGGTGAAGGCGCTGAAACGCACTTTTACGGTTTGTTCTTCGGTCAGGGTCGTCAGCATGTGGACAACCACACCAAGGTCAATCACAACGCGCCCTTGACGTTCTCCAACGAGAACTATAAAGGCATTTTGGATGACCGTGCTCACGGTGTGTTTAACGGTAAGGTCTACGTCAAGCGTGACAGCCAAAAGATCGAAGGTTTCCAGAGCAATCAGAACCTGCTGCTGTCTGACCGTGCCCAGATTGATGCCAAGCCTGAGCTTGAAATCTACGCCGATGACGTGAAGTGTTCTCACGGCACCACGACCGGTCAGCTGGATGAAGAGGCGATTTACGCCCTGCGTACTCGCGGTATTGATGAAGCAACCGCGCGTGGGCTTCTGACCCTGGCATTTGCGGGCGAGGTGCTGGATAAAGTCGCGCTGGATGAAATTGCTGAGCGCGTAGAACTGGCGGTTGCTGGTAAGTTGCCTGAGCGTTTCAATCTGGCAGGCCTGGTAGAAACCGCCGTCGCGCTCAACGACTAGTCTTAACGGCTATCTTAACGACTAAGCTCAACGCTTACATGAGGAGTGATGAATGTCGTCAACGGTTCTTGAGAAAGCCACAGCGAGTGGTCAGGCGCCCTATGATGTACTGGCGGTGCGTGAAGACTTTCCGATTCTGTGTCGGGAAGTGCACGGTAAGCCGCTCATCTATCTAGACAACGCCGCGACCAGCCAAACGCCGCAGCAGGTCATTGACGTGTTTAGCGATTACTACTCGCGCTATAACGCCAATATCCACCGCGGCCTGCATACGCTGGCCGATGAAGCGACGGCGGCGTTTGAAGGCACGCGTGAGCGCGTAAAAGCATTTCTCAATGCCGAAGATGCTCGTCAGATTATCTTTACTCGTGGAACGACGGAAGCGATCAACCTGGTAGCTCAAACCTGGGGGCGCGTTAACCTCACCTCGGGTGATGAAGTTTTGATATCGCTGCTTGAGCATCACTCCAATATTGTGCCCTGGCAATTGCTGGCCGCTGAGCATGGTTTTACCATCAAGGTTATTCCGGTTGATGACACGGGTGCGCTGGATATGGCTGCTTACCGCGCGCTATTGAGTGAGCGCACCAAGCTGGTCGCCGTTAATCATGTGTCTAATGCGCTGGGCACGATTAACCCGATCAAAGACATGGCGGCGCTTGCTCACCAGCACGGCGCGCTGATTTTTGTCGATGGCGCGCAGGCAGCACCGCATCAAACAATCGACGTACAGGCGATTGATGCGGACTTTTACGCCTTCTCCGGTCATAAGGTTTATGGTCCCACAGGCGTTGGCGTGCTGTATGGTAAAAAAGCACTGCTGGAGGCCATGCCGCCCTGGCAGGGTGGTGGTGAGATGATTAAAACCGTCTCTTTCGACACGGGCACCACCTTTGCAAGTATTCCGCATAAATTTGAGGCAGGCACGCCAGCCATTGCGGAAGTTATCGCATTGGGACGTGCGCTTGAGTGGGTTGAAAGCGTGGGTATCACCGCGATTGGTCAATGGGAGGGCATGCTTCTTGAACATGCTACTCAGGCCGTGCAGAGCATTGATGGGCTGCGTATCCTGGGAACTGCGCCTGACAAGGCGGGCGTGCTGTCGTTCGTGGTTGACGGCGCGCACTCTCAGGATATCGGTCTGTTAATTGATCAGTTAGGCGTGGCCATTCGTACCGGGCACCACTGTGCACAGCCGCTGCTGCACCATTTTGGCGTGGATGCTACGTGCCGTGCTTCGTTTGCTGCGTATAATACCCTCGATGAAGTGGATGCGTTTGTCGCAGCGCTTGATCGTGTTATTGGTATGGTGCGCTAAGGAACCCTATGGATATCGAGCAAATCGCTAGCCTTGATCGAGGTCAGAAACTGCCGCTTCAGCGTGATGTAGAGGCTATTGCGATTCCGTTTGGCAAAACGGAAACCTTGGCGGAAGACAGCATCGTCAGCGTCATGCAGGCGAAAGGTAGCTCGGTCAGCGTTGGTTTTGAAGGGCGCCTTTATCTTATTGAAGGACGAAACCTGGATGCCTTGGGGCTTGAGTCGCTGCCGCGCCCAACCTTGGCTGAAAGTGCTAGTGAAGATGAGATCGAGCAGTTTGTATGGGAACAGCTGCGTACCTGTTTTGATCCGGAAATCCCCGTCAATATTGTAGATCTGGGACTGGTATACGGCTGCCGTATTGAGCGGCTGATTACCGGCGAGCGGGTAGTAACGATTCGCATGACGCTGACGGCCCCAGGTTGTGGCATGGGCGACGTTATCGCTGCGGATGCGCGTAATAAAATTTTAGGGGCGCCGCAAATTAACAAAGTGCACACCGAGATTGTCTTCAGCCCCCCCTGGAGCCGTGACATGATGAGCGACGAGGCTAAGCTTGAGCTCGGCATGTTTTAAACGTCTCTGGATCGCTAGATGTACAGCGTGTTGTTAAGGTGGGCAAAGCGCCTGCTTATGTCGCTAGGAGCCTTGTTGCTGCTGGCGGCATTGTCGTTTGTGTTAGGCAACCTATACGTGCTGGGGAGTACCGCGCGCTATATCGATAGACAGGTACTTGAGTGCCGCCCGGCGGATGTAGCCATCGTCTTTGGCACTTCTCATTGGACACGTAGCGGGTTACGCAACCCTCACTTTCATGCCCGTATGCGCACCTCCGCCACTTTGATTGCCGAGCAGCGAGTATTACATCTGCTGTTATCTGGCGATAATCGTACTCAGGCCTATAACGAGCCGCGTGCCATGTGGCGTGACCTGCATCGGCGGGGCGTTCCTGCTGACCAGCTCACCATGGATTTTGCCGGCTTTAGCACCTATGACACGCTGGCGCGGGCTAAGGATGTCTTTCAGCTTGAGCGTGCGCTATTGGTAACCCAAAGCTGGCATTTGCCGCGGGCAATATTTATTGGTCGGGCGCTGGGTATGGATGTAACCGGTTGTGTGGCCGAAGAAAAGCCAACCGCTGACGAGTGGCGTTTGAGAGTGCGTGAGTGGGCGGCACGCGTAGCCACGCTTGGGGATATTTACGTGTGGGACAGACAGCCTTACTTTCTAGGACCCGCCGAGCCCATTGAGCTGCGAAGCGTCGAGCCTGTCATTACGCCGACGCTTTATATATTCGAACCACAATCAAGCGAATAGACGCTAACCTAACGGTGCACTTTACGTTTTTGTAGTCCGTAAAGCTCACGAATCAGCTTACGACACCCCTGCATACATTCATCAACGATCGGTTCGATAGGGTCGGGTAGCGGATGGGTAAATAGGGTGGATAACGCCTGCATCAGCACACGTTCTTGCTCTAACAGTTCATTGATCAAGACTTGGCTATCGTTGCCCACGAAGCTTTTAAGACGGCTCCAGAGCCATAAAAAATCATCGCGTTCAACGTCAGCATCGCGCGGCAGCATTTTTAAATGCGCGCGTGCCAGTTCCTGCAGTTTACGCATCTGCTTTAACCGCGCTGTGTAGTGCGGTTTCAGTGCATCACGCAGCGAGGGACGCAGGCGTTCGATATTATCCTGGAAATAATCAATGCTATCGGCCAGCGCTTCCAGAACGCTGTCCATCGCCACTTGGCGATTGTCGAGAAACATGAGCGTCTACCTCCTTCGGTGACGCAGATTGTGGGGGTGGCAGAGACTATTTGCCACCCCTAATGCGGATTATTTTGGTTTTTCCCCTTAGCCTTTAGGCTTGGGAGGCGCTTTAAGAACCGGAGAGGCATTTTTTTCGATATGCTCGATAATCATGCCCGCAATATCTTTACCAGTGGCGTTTTCAATGCCCTGCAAACCAGGCGAGGAGTTAACCTCCATGATGACCGGCCCGTGGTTAGAGCGTAAAAGGTCAACACCCGCCACACGAAGCCCCATGGCTTTTGCCGCGCGAATCGCCGTAGAGCGTTCTTCAGGCGTAATGCGAATAACGCTGGCAGTGCCGCCGCGGTGCAGGTTGGAGCGAAACTCACCCTCTGCCGCCTGACGCTTCATCGAAGCAACCACTTTATCGCCGATCACGAAGCAGCGAATATCTGCGCCGCGCGCTTCCTTGATGTATTCCTGCACCATGATATTGGTCTTCATGCCCATAAAGGCTTGGATAACCGACTCGGCCGCCTGATTGGTTTCGGCGAGTACCACGCCGATCCCCTGAGTGCCTTCCAGCAGTTTTATGACCAGCGGCGCGCCCTTGACCATGGTAATCAGATCGGGGATATCATCCGGTGAGTGGGCAAAACCGGTAATCGGTAACCCCAGCCCCTTGCGGGACAAAAGCTGCAGCGAACGCAGCTTATCTCGCGAGCGGGCAATCGCCACGGAATCATTGATGACATAGGTACCCATCATTTCAAACTGACGCAGCACCGCGCAGCCGTAAAAGGTGACCGATGCGCCAATCCGTGGAATAACCGCATCAAACGGCTCGATCTCCTGACCCTTATAGTGAATAGACGGGTGATGCGAGGCGATGCTCATATAGCAGCGCAGCGTATCCACCACGCGCGCCGTATGGCCCCGAACCTCCGCGGCCTCGATAAGGCGGCGGGTAGAGTACAAGTTGCGATTACGTGAAAGTAGAGCGATGTGCATTCAGGACTCCGGGCCAAAAAAAGGACTAGTCATCGTTAGTTCAGGGCTCGCCATGTAAAAATGCAGCGCCGGGGGCAACCAGCAGGCGACGCATGGCGCGGCGTCCAAGCAGCATAGGGTGACGCATGTTGATGCGATCTGTCAGCGTCAGCTCGACAGGAAAATTTAGTTGGCCCATCTGCATGGGGGTGCGAATCACATAGCGCCATTCACTATGTCCATTTGAGCTAGTGACTCGGCGTCGGTCATGCAGATGCACGCTAATACGGTGTACCGGGGTATCAGGACCCCCGCTATGCGTAACAAAACTTACCCACAGCTGGCCATCTTCATCTTCACGGGTCTCAATTTGTTCAGCATGCAGTGCTGAGGTGCGCGCACCCGTATCTGCTTTACAGCATAGATGAAGGCCCAGTTCAGGCAACGTTACCATCTCGCGGCGGCCAATAACCGCTTTAGCCTGATAGGGTAATTCCTTCACGGCTTACTCCTTGAAATGCATAGATAGCACTATTGTTTAACGGTTGGCTGCCTGTGTCATGATTGCCAGCCGGCGCTGTACCGCTGAGCCTGTCGGTGCGTCCCGAAGCGCCATCATGACGGGTAATCGCAAGCGGGCGATGAGCGCAATATCCCGCACGACAGCGGCAAAATTAGTTCGTTCATCTTCAGCCAGGCGATCGAGGAAAAGCGGTAAACGGTACGCGTCTTCCAATAAAAGCCAGCCGCGCCCGGCAATCGCTGCGAGTACATCCGGCCCGCAGGCATATGTATCTTCCAAAAGGCTTGAGTACCAGTCGCCAACAACCGGGTGGGAAGTACTGCCTACCGCACGAATACAGGCACACAACGTTTCCATATCGCCCTTGCTCGCTGCTTGCTCGCCAGTTTCGCGCAGCGCCACTGCCATTGACTCTGGCAGGAGCTGGTGTTCTAAACAGTAGCAGAGTGAGTGCACAACGCTAGTAGGCAGTGTCGCAAGCCGAGAGCTAAGAACCTCCGCCTGGGTATCGTCCAGTCTGACCGTGTAATCAGCGATACCTTGAAGCCCCAGCGCTTGCCAGTCGATGTCCAGCTGACCGCTCAAATAGGCCTCAACCGGCTCAAAATGCTGGCTGGCGGGCAATCCTCGCTCCAGAGTAGCGTAGGCATTAAGCATCGCCTGAAAGGTGACACTCGGTGTGAAAGCGAGCGGATTATCCTTCATTAGATGATCCGCGTCTTTAATGTTTTGCCCCACTTGAGCAACATTTTTTCCCAGCGTTTCTATCAGCCGATTTAGAAAGCCGTCGCGCTGGGCAGGGGAGAGTAATCCCTGTTCATCTAATGGCAGCGCTAAAAACCAGATCGCAGGCTCGGGCATATCCCCAAGGCGAAAAACCGCCGCTATTCGCGCCTGGCTTTGCCATGGCTCGGGCCAGGCGATTTGACCCTGCTCAAAGCTTGCCAGCGTGTCGCGCGCGCAGGCGGTAACGCGTCGGCCCATGTGATAGAGCGAAACCTCGGCGCCGCTGCGTATAAAAAATTCATCAATGGTCTTAATCGGTTGCATGATGTCCTTCCCGCATTTCAAGCTTGCACTCTACCTTGCCCGCCGCACAGTGTCAGCCGAAACGGTATCTGAATCGCTGCTTTCTTTTAATGAGTGATCAAAAAATGAACAATTTCCTGTAAGCCTTCTGAGAGTAGCGATTGCGACACCTTTCCATAGTTTATCCACAGGCTCTTGCAGGTTTTCTGTGAATCGGTGGGTAACTGTTAATTACTGGGTATAAGTGGCAAGTCAGGCATAGAGTTGGGATAATAAAGGTGAACCGTTACTGATTAATTAAGGTGTTTATGAGCGTCCATCAACAGCTTCAAACTGCGCTTCTTGAGCTTGAAGCCGCCATGAAGGCCGCCAACTTATGGCGCGTCGAAACTCCCCAGATAAGCGCCTTCGCAAGCCAGGAGCCTTTCTGTATCGATACCATGTCGTTACCCCAGTGGGTGCGCTTTGTGTTTGTCGCCCGGCTCAATGCGCTTATTGATGCCAGCGCGCCGCTGCCTGCCAAATGTGAAGTAGCCCCGGCGATCGCTGCTTATCTCATGCAGGAAAAGGTGCGTCCCAGCGACCAGTTTCTGGTGGTGCGGGCGTTTGAGAAGGTCGACCAGCTAGTCACGGATAATTAGCGGCTAGGCCAAGGTCTGCACAATGGCAGGCCCGATAGAAGAAGATATAGAAGAAGATAGAGAACGCATGAAAAAGGCCACCCGAAGGTGGCCTTGAAAGATGACACCAGACTCTTCGTCTACCGCTCGATATGCTGATATTCGCCCGCATCGGCCGTCATGCTGCTCACCACTATAATGGCAATGAAGGAAGCAATGAAGCCAGGAATGATTTCATAGACGCCGGGGCCACCCATGAATTCGCCATTCCAGCCCAGTGCAATCCAGAGCATTACGGTAACGGCACCGACAACCATGCCTGCAATGGCACCAGCGCCGTTGGTGCGCGACCACATCAGCGAAAGGATAATCAGCGGACCGAACGCTGCACCAAAGCCTGCCCAGGCGTTACTGACAAGGCCGAGCACTTGAGAATTGGGATCCGAGGCGATAAAGGCGGCTACCAAACCCACCAGTACCACACTCAAACGGCCAACAGTAACGGTCTGCTTTTCTGACGCCTGCTTGTTCAAAAACAGGCGATAGAAGTCCTCGGTGAGAGAGGAAGAGGCCACCAGCAGCTGGCTGGAAATGGTGCTCATGACCGCCGCAAGCAGTGCCGCATACAGGAAGCCGGTAATCAGCGGATGGAACAGTAGCTCCGCTAAAATGATAAAGATCGTTTCGGGATCCTGAATTTCCATGCCGTTACGGATCGCGTAGGCCCGGCCAAAGATGCCGAGCGAAACCGCACCGATCAGGGAAATAGCCATCCAGCCCATACCGATGTTACGCGCAGTAGGCACATCTTTGAGGTGTCGAATGGCCATGAAGCGCACGATGATGTGCGGCTGTCCGAAATAACCTAGGCCCCAGGTAACGGCAGAAAGCCAGCCGATAAAGGTCAGGCCGTCTGTCCATGAGAGCAGCGTAGGATCGACTTCATTAAGCGTCTGCGATGCTTGAGAGAAACCGCCACCACCTTCACCAAAGAGCACGACCGCTGGCATTATGATCAACGCCAGCATCATGATGCAGCCTTGCACGAAGTCCGTCAGACTTACGGCCAGAAAACCGCCGACAACGGTGTAGGCAAGTACCACGCCTAGTGTGATGATAATGCCTGTACCGTAATCGCTCAGGCCGCCAATGTTGAGAACGCCGGCAAACGCACTTTCAAAAAGCTTGCCGCCAGCCACCAGGCCAGAGGCGGTGTAAACCGCGAAGAAGATAACGATAACGATCGCAGATACCGTTCTCAGCGACATTGCCCGCGTCGGGAAGCGATTGGCCAGAAAGGCCGGAATGGTAATCGCATTCCCATAGTGAACCGTCTGCTCTCGCAGGCGCGGTGCGACCAGTAGCCAGTTGAAGAAGGCGCCCACGAACAGGCCAATACCGATCCAGGCCGAGCCCAGGCCGGATACGAACATTGCACCGGGCAACCCCAGCAGCAACCAGCCGCTCATGTCTGACGCACCCGCTGACAGGGCCGCTACTTTGGGGCTCAAGGTTCGACCACCCAGCACATAATCTTCAGAGGTCGACGTCGATGTGCGCATGGCATAAAGGCCAATGCCGATCATAAGCGCAAAGTAAGCGAAAAGGCTGATCCAAACGCCAATAGCCATGAAATTCTCCCGTTTATCAAGTCGGTAACACCGACCGGTAAGTGCGCTTACCGAACAACGCTAGGTAATCGCACGGATTTATTGTTGTTAACCCTGTTTCTTCACGTGACAACCTTCGGGCGTTCGCCGAAGGCTGCTTCAGAATCAGATCGCGAACGTTGATGCATAACGTTCCCTATACCTGATGCCCCCCTCCTGTAGAAGGGGCACGTAAACGCCGTTGCGCTATTATTTTTAACCATGAGAGATCCTTTTTGAGGAGTTCAGGTTCGTTGTTATGATGAGCTATTTACTCATCGCCTAGCGCCAGCAAAGACGCGTTACCACCTAAAGCGGCGGTGTTATTGGTAACGGTTTTTTCGGTAATGAAACGCTGCAGGTAATTTGGCCCGCCCGCTTTAGGGCCTGTACCTGAAAGTCCTTGGCCACCAAAGGGTTGTACGCCCACCACGGCGCCAATGATATTACGATTGATGTACACATTGCCCGCACGAATTTTCTGCGCAATTTCAGCGGCAAAGGATTCATTGCGGCTATGCACCCCAAAGGTCAGTCCATAGCCACGGCCATTGATATCATTGATTGCCTTATCAAGCTCGCGGGCCTTGTAGCGAACAATGTGCAGCACGGGCCCGAACTGCTCGCGGTTCAGGGAGTTGATGCTATCAATGACAAAGGCAACCGGCGCCACGAACGTGCCATCTTGGGTATGTTCGGCAGCCATCGGCGTTTCGGCGACCAGACGGTTTTCGCCTTTAAGCTTTTCGATATGCTCGAGCAAACCTTTGCGCGCTTCTTCGTCAATTACCGGGCCAACGTCGGTACCTAAATCGCGCGGGTCACCGATACGCAGCTCGTTCATTGCACCTTTAAGAATCGTGATGACACGATCAGCAACGTCGTCTTGCAGGTAAAGAACCCGCAATGCCGAGCAGCGCTGACCAGCACTTTGAAACGCAGACTGAATCACATCGACCACGACCTGCTCGGGCAGGGCGGTGGAGTCGACGATCATGGCGTTCATGCCGCCGGTTTCAGCGATCAGCGTAGGCAGTGGCGCGTTCTCACGTGCAGCCAAAGCGCGGTTGATGATCTGCGCCGTGTCAGTGCCGCCGGTAAATACCACGCCTGTGATACGCGGGTCGGACGTCAGCACGCTGCCCACGGTCGGGCCATCGCCCGGCAGTAGCTGAACCACATCACGCGGCAGGCCAGCTTCGTAAAGCAGTTCTATCACCCGGTGGGCGACAATCGACGTTTGCTCGGCAGGTTTGGCCAGCACGGTATTACCCGCAACGGCTGCGGCAACGATCTGGCCGCAGAAGATCGCCACCGGGAAGTTCCACGGGCTTATCGCGGCAAACACGCCTTTACCGCCCATGATCAGCCGGTTGGATTCACCGGTCGGCCCCGGCAGTTCCGTTGGCTCGCCAAACGACTCTTCAGCGCGCATGGCGTAGTAGCGGCAGAAGTCGACGGCTTCCTTGATTTCGTCCACACCATCCGTCAAGAGCTTGCCGCCTTCGCGTGAGCAAAGGGTCATAAGCTCCGGCATGTTGTCTTCCATCAGGTCGGCCAGGCGGCGCAATACGGCCGCGCGCTCGGCAACCGGTGTGGCTTCCCAGTGAGGGAAGGCATTCCATGCCGCATCCAGTGCCTTGGTTGCCTGCTCTTTTGTCGTCCACTGAACGCTGCCTACGCTTTGACGTCGATCAAATGGGCAGGTCACGCTGTGGGTATTGGCGGCATCGTCTGCCACATCGAACGCCAACAGCGGTTTGGCCAGGTACTGCTTATCCATGAAGGTGGCCATCTTATCCATCAGCGGATAAAAGTGGCTGCGGATATTCAGGTTAACGCCTCGTGAGTTGCGACGCTTGGGCCCGTAAATGTCCTTGGGTAGCGGAATCCGCGTATTGGTCAACGATTTCTGCTGGCGCAGAGTCTCTATCGGGTGCTGGCAAAGCCACTCGACCGGGACTTCTGGATCGACCAGTTGGTGAACGAACGACGAGTTAGCACCGTTTTCCAGCAGGCGACGCACAAGGTAGGGTAACAAGTCCTTATGCGCGCCTACAGGAGCGTAGATGCGGCAGTACGTGCCTTCAGGCGCGCGTTCCAGGGCTGCATCGTAAAGCGCCTCACCCATACCATGCAGGCGTTGGAACTCAAACGGGCGGCTGTTGTGGTTGGCAAACTCCAGAATATTAGTGACCGTATGGGCGTTATGTGTGGCGAACTGCGGAAAAATGCGCCCGACGGTATCGTTAGAAAGCAGGAGCTGGGCACACGCGAGGTAAGCAACATCGGTACATGCTTTTCGGGTATAAACCGGGTAGCCATCAACGCCTAGCTGCTGCGACTCTTTGATTTCGCTATCCCAGTAAGCGCCTTTCACCAAGCGAAGCGGAATCTCATCGCCTTGCTCATCCGCTAAGCGGTTGATGTAGTGAAGTACCGGTAGGGCGCGCTTGGAGTACGCCTGTACTACCAGACCAAAATGGCCCCAGCCTTTTACCGCATCGCTTGAGTAAACAGCACGGAAAACTTCCAGTGAAAGCTCCAGGCGATCGACTTCTTCGGCATCAATCGTGACGGCAACATCCAGCTCGCGGGCTTTAGTGACCAGCTTGATAACGGTATCGACCAGCTCTGCGAGTACCTGCTCGCGACGGCCGAATTCATAGCGCGGATGAAGCGCGGAAAGCTTGATGGAAACAGACGGCGCGGGCGTCTTGTCGCTCAGCGTTTTAGACGTTTTACCCACCTGTTCAATGGCACGGGCATAATCATCAAAGTAGCGCTTGGCGTCATCACGCGTACGCGCGGCTTCACCTAGCATGTCGTAAGAGTAGGTGTAGCCTTTGTTGAATAGCGGTTTGGAGCGTTTCAGGGCTTCGTTGATGTCGCGGCCCAATACGAACTGCTTGCCCATGATTTTCATCGCTTCAACCATCGCGCGACGAATCACTGGCTCGCCCATACGATTAACCATGCGGTTAATAAAGGTGGCCGGCTGGCCATCCCGCGGGTGATCGAGCTTTAATACGCGGCCGGTCATCAATAGACCCCACGTGGAAGCATTGACCATCCACGACTCGCTTTTACCTGCATAGGACTGCCAATCGGCAGGGCCAAGCTTGTCTTCAATCAGAGCATCGGCGGTCACCTTATCGGGAATGCGCAGCATGGCTTCGGCCAGGCACATCAGCATCAACCCTTCATGGGTATCCAGACTGTACTGCTGCAAAAGCTCATCAATGGTGTCGACGGCCGTGTCCATGGCACGCACGTCGCGTATCAGCGCTGCCGTGTTGGCCTCAATACGGGCAAAATCTTCGCGATCCGTGTCCAGCAGTTTGATAAGTTCGCTAACGTAAGTTTCTTCGTCCACCAGGTAGTGGTCGCTCACCTGGGCCATCAGCGTATCAAGGTCAGTTTGCCAGGTGGCAGAATCACGCATTTTTTTAGCGTTGAGCATTGAGGCCCCCGAAAATCTAGATAAAGACGAATAGGTGGTAGGGCTTTTCGCCCAAGCAGCGCTCGAATGTAGAGTGCTATCCGGTTCGGTGTATGTCGTTTCCTCGGAAAAACATGTCAATTTCGTGGCAAGCGTCGCGCTTTTTAGACTTTAGTGGCATGTTTTTGTGCTGCCAACGGATTTTTACCTCCGACGGGTGGCGCTTTAGCCAGCGGTGCCGATGTCGCCTGGCGCAGCATACGAGGCGATACACCGTAGCTGCGCCTGAACGCATGAGAAAGCGCACTTTGATTGGCAAAGCCGGTTTGAATGGCAATATCGGTTAAGGGTAGTCGGCTTTGCAGAATAAGCTGACGGGCGGCATGCAAGCGCTGGCGTTTGACGTATTGCCAGGGTGAAAGCCCGGTTTGGCCTCGAAAACGCTCCGAAAAGTGCGCCTCACTCAGACAGGCGAGCTTGGCTAAATCGGCCACACGCAGCGTATCGGCCAGGCGGCGATTGATAAAACGATCAATCTGATTAAGGTCGATCCGCCGCTGACATGCTGGATCGGGTTTGCCAAGCCGGGCTTTTAGCGAGCCGAGTAGGGTGGCGGCTAAACGATCCTGTTGAAAGGAGGCGCCTGAGGTGTCAAACCCTTGGGCGAGTTCGCTCTCCATAAATGCCAGATAATGGCGTAACGGGTTATCCAGAGCAAAAAAGCGCGGGGCGTCAAACAGGGCGACCAGCTCACGATGTTCGCCGGTAAGCGCTGGCGCATCTTCAGGAAGGTCCAGAATGAGCTGCCGATTATGGCCCTGGCCTGAGTAGTAGTGCTCATGGTTTGCCGGCACGATGCAGCCTGAAAAGGCATTCACACGACCACCCAACCCCTCAATTTCAAATTCCGATGAGCCGCACAGGGTTATCACGATTTGATGAAAATCATGCGCGTGATGGTGCGTGGCGCTATCCAGTGGGATTCTGCGGATGGTGCTCGGCATGGCTATTATCTCCTCGGCGCCTTCAGCCACATCTACTTTTGATGTAGCGCCGTATGGGCCGCCAGATGGTCGCGTAACGCTTGCAGTTCTGCTTGCCCTTCATGATTTAAAAGCGGTTTTCCTTGAGCGATCAGCCAGCGCCGACCATGTAGCTCCATCAGATGTGCTGCGCGGCGGCGAATGCCATCCAAGTACTCATTGTGACGTATCGGATACCCGATAATTGCATTCCACTCGGTTTCACTCACCTGGCTGCTTAACGCCTTGTCAAAAAGGGCCAGTAAATCTTTTGGCTCGGTGCGGTATCGGGGTGTCCCCGCCGTCATCAATACCAGTAAAACGGCACCGATCACCAACAGGCAAACCCCGAGCACCAGTAGGTAAAGTGCCATGCATTCACTCCTAGCCACTTTCGCGTATATGTAGGCTTTAGTATACGCGCACCCCTTTGGAGACGAAAATTTTACGGGTTAGCGAACTTTTTGATTAGAGGGTGTCTGAGTTAGTACAGGCAACGTAGCGATAGCAGTCGCTAATAGTGTTGTCCTAGCTATTGTTTTCGATCCCTTGCTTCCGCTGCTTTTTAAAGCAGCGGTTTTTTTTGATCATGGCTTAGTGTCAGCTTGTCATTATCGCTCAATGGCAGCGAATCTTGAGCAGCGCTATCAGAATATCACGCCGGGTAACGATACCCACCAAGCGAAGCTGTTCAACGACCGGGTAGACCTTGGGCTTTTTGCCGAGCATTTCCTGGGCAAGGTCGGTGATGCTTTTATTGGGTGTGGTCGTCAGCACCTCATGACGCATCATCTCGCCGACCAGGGGCGTCTCATGGTCATGATATAGACAGTCGAGCACGCGGCCTAGTACGTCCTGTTCAGAAATAAAGCCAATTAATCGGTCTGATGCATCAACAACAGGGGCGCCCGGTAATCGATGGAGTGCTAAACCTTGGGCCAGATTGGTGATGGATGTTGAAGGTGAAACGCGGTAGCAGTCTCTGGACATAATATCGCGAATGGTGTGCGGGGCTTGCTGGTTCATAGGTCACTCCTTATGCACACCTTCTTGTATGAATCACCTTGTGTGCAGCGAGATCATAAAGCGTGATAGCTAAGTGCAACGCGGGCTAGGTTATTCGATAATACTTGGACTCTATGGTTAGGTAGCTTCTTCAACGTTCTCACGGCTTAAACGTTTTATAGCTTGAACGCTTTTACCAATGTAGATGATTTAGCCATGCTTGGTATGAACAGGCACTATTTACATTCAACGCTTTGCGTATCGCTTACTTAAGGAGCTTCACATGGATGCACGCGAGTACCTTAATCGTAAAGGTGTGGGCGTTGAGCGGGAGCCCGATCGCCCGAATACCCTTGAGGAAAAATCCTGGGAACGCGCCCGTGGGGCAGGGCAGCAGCGGCCCAAGTCGGGCACGCCGCATGATTGGGAAGATTGGGAGCGCTATCACGATGATCTCACCCAAGGCGCCATCGAGTTAGAGCAAAAAATCAATAAGCAGGCTCACCGCAAAGAAGCCCGTGAGCAGGTCGGTACTCAGCCTGCCCAACCGGTAGTGGAGCATTTTACGCCGCCGGTATCGCCTCACCAACCCAAGCCATCGCCTTCCCATGTCAAGTCAGGCAACGCCCACTTGGAGACGAAGACTGATGAGGTTGCATCTCATAAGACTAAACCTGAAAAGCCTGACGCTGCTTCACCTGCCCCCGAGCCTAAAGCGCTAAAGGCTGCTTATATGGCGTTGGCTGTTTTACTGCCGCCGTTAGCATTGGGATTAACCGGTGCCGGTGCCACCCGTATTCTTATTGGCGTGATGCTTACTCTGCTTGGCTGGCTGCCAGGAGTGATTTATGCCCTGTTGTGGGTGAAGCGTTTATAAAAACTTCGTTAACTATAATTTTTATATGGGTTTACCGGTTGGCAGGCAAAGATAAGTCCGTATAATCTGCGTAAACCATTTTAATAAACGAGGTTTACCAGTGGGCTATCTAGTTAGTGTAACGGCGCTATGGGCGTTTTCCTTTTCGTTGATAGGCGTCTATCTGGCGGGTCAGGTTGATGGCTATTTTGCGGTGCTGGTTCGGGTGACGCTGGCAATGCTAGTGTTTCTACCCTTTTTACGTCCAAGCCTGCTACGCGGTAAGCAGCGCCTTGCCCTGATGGCCCTTGGCGCGATACAGCTTGGGGTGATGTACACTTTCTTGTACCAGTCATTTCTATTGCTTTCAGTGCCTGAAGTACTGCTGTTTACCATTTTTACGCCGGTGTATATCGCTCTGCTGGACGACCTGATATTTGGCCGTTTTACGCCCATGTATCTGTTTACCGCGCTATTGGCCGTAATAGGGGCTGCCGTTATTCGCTACGATGGAGTCGATAGCGGCTTTTGGTTAGGCTTCTTTGTGGTTCAGGGCGCCAACCTTTGTTTTGCGCTTGGTCAGGTTGGTTATCGCCGCCTAGCGGCCGACTTACCGCCAACGCTTGCCTGGCATAACGTGTTTGGCTGGTTTTTTATTGGCGCTATGGTGGTTGCGCTGCCCGCTTACCTTCTGTTTGGCAATAATACGGCGCTGCCCAGCACACCGCTGCAGTGGGGAGTGTTGGCCTGGCTGGGGTTAGTGGCTTCAGGCGTGGGTTACTTTGCCTGGAACCAAGGCGCAACCAAGGTGGATGCGGGCACACTGGCAATTATGAACAACGCTCTTATCCCGGCCGGTTTACTGGTTAACCTACTGATCTGGAACCGTGATGCGGATATCGTGCGGCTATTATTAGGCGCGCTCATCATGGTGGGCTCTCTATGGTTGAATCATTGGTGGCTGACACGTCGAAGGGCAAGCGTAGCCTGAGTTATTGCCTTGGTTTCGTTAAGCTTATTTGCCCGATACTCCCGGTATCGCCATAATGTGAGGCTGATGCCAGCGAGAGCCGCCCATGCTTAACACTCCACCGCCATCTTCCGCGCCGTCATCCGGCGAAAGGAGTACACGGCCTTTTAAAACGATTGGTTTGATTGGTCGTTTGGGCAGCGATAAAGTCGTCGATTCACTGCAACGGCTGATCAGCTATCTGGTAGCGCACGGTTATAGCGTGTTGATTGAAGATCGCACGGCCACCGTAATCCCAAATCACGGCCAGCCTGAGACCAGCCGAAGAATGTTGGGCGAGCTATGCGACCTGGTGATTGTAATTGGCGGTGATGGCAGCCTGCTAGGCGCGGCACGCACGCTTTGCCGCAGCGGCACCTTAATGTTGGGCGTGAACCGTGGGCGGTTAGGATTTCTTACCGATATCTCGCCCGACGAACTGGAAAGCCGGGTGGGCGAGGTGCTGGCCGGCGAGTTTGAAATCGAAGAGCGCTTTTTACTCGATGCAGTGCTTTATCGTAACGGTGTCGCTGTAGGCAATGGTGATGCGTTAAATGAAGTGGTCGTACACCCTGGTAAAGCGGTGCGCATGATCGAGTTTGAGCTGTTTATTGATGGGCAGTTTGTTTATAGCCAGCGCAGCGATGGCTTGATTGTCGCCACGCCCACCGGCTCGACAGCCTATGCGCTTTCTGGCGGCGGCCCTATTATGCACCCAAAGCTTGATGTAGTGACCCTGGTACCCATGTTTCCGCATACGCTTTCCAGCCGGCCCATCGTGATTGATGCGGCCAGTGAAATTCGTATTCATATTGGTGAAACCAATCAGGCCTACCCACATATAAGCTGTGATGGGCAAACAAGGGCTGTGGCCAAGCCGGACGATATACTGGTCATTAAGCGCAAGCCAGAGCGCGTCAAGCTTGTACACCCCATTGGGCATAACTTTTATGAGGTGCTGCGCAGTAAGCTAGGTTGGAGCCACCGGCTGGGGGATTAAGCATGGAAGGTTACGATCTGATTGGGGATGTTCATGGTTGCGGTGCAACGCTGATTGCCCTGTTGGAGAAGCTGGGTTATCGCGACGGTGGGGGCGTCTATCAGCATCCCCATCGAAAAGTTATTTTTCTAGGCGATTTAATTGATCGTGGCCCGCGTATTCGTCTGGCTGTCACGATTGCACGCCGCATGGTGGAGGCGGGCGAGGCGCATATCGTCATGGGCAATCATGAGCACAATGCCCTGGCGTATACTCACCCGGCGCCGTCAGACAGTCGTAAACGCTGGTTGTGTGAGCACACACCGCGACATAACCGTATTATTGAAGCTACTCTGGCCCAGTATCAGGATTACCCAAGCGAGTGGGAAGACACGCTTGCCTGGTTTAAAACGCTGCCGCTTTTTCTGGAAATAGACGGCATCCGCATAGTGCATGCCTGCTGGGATGATGCGCTGATCGGGCATTTAAAGCAGCGCCTGCCTGATGGTCGTATGGATGATCAGTTTTTAATTGAGTCCGCTGATACCTCCACCGAGGCTTATCGTATTATCGACCGGTTGACCCGCGGGGCAAATATCCCTTTGCCCCACGGTATGGCCATTCAATCCGGCGATGGCTATACCCGCAAGAGCTTCCGGGCGCATTTCTGGTCCGCTCGCCCTGAACAGTGGGGCGATGTGGTTTTTCAACCGGATAACCTGCCGGGCAACCTGGAAGAACGTGTGCTCTCCGAGAGTGAACACCAGCGCCTGAGTTATTACGGCCCGGAAGAGCCACCACTTTTCATAGGCCATTACTGGTGTGAAGGGATACCCGCATTGCCTACTCAAAATATCGCCTGTCTGGATTATAGCGCGGTTAAATATGGCCGCCTGGTAGCCTATCGATGGAGTGGAGAAAAGCAGCTAAGTTCGGATAATTTTGTTTGGGTTCAGGTGGTTAATGAAGGTTAAAAGCATTTTTCATTAAACGAGAAATATTTTTATTAACCTGCATTAGCCATGGATACAACTGGTTACATTTTTTTTATGAAACTGCTGAACTAACTGTGCGGTCGGCTATCAGAGTAAGTGTTCCCTTGAATGATCCCTTGCTTTTTTCCGGCGGCCCCTCCGCCGGATTTTTTTTGTCTATAGATTAGTGGCTTGATCTATAGGGCGGTGGTTAAGTTTCAAGGCCTTCAACAGGGAGAGGCTATGCACCCCGTTATACGTTTACCAAATGGCGTCGATACACAAGAATTGCGTAAAGCGCTATGGCACTACCGAATCGGCCACCGTATCACTGATGAAGCCGATGGCCCGTTGTTATGGGTGGCCGACCCGCGCCAGCATGAAGAATTAAAAATACTGGTAGAGCGCTGGGAGCGTGGCGAGCCATTAATTCTGGATCAGCCGTCCACGCGCCAGCGTAGCGCAGGCAATATGCTGACGATGCTGCGTCGTGTGCCGGTAACCGCGCTCTCTATTGGGATATGCCTTGCAATATTTGCCTTAACTGAACTGTTTGGTGACGCTATCGTCATGGCGTTGACCATTGTGCCGATAGGCATCGAGGGCAATCAGCTGGTATACGGAAATTTAGCGCAAGCACTGACGTCTGGTCAGGTGTGGCGCTTACTTTCTCCGGCGTTTCTGCATTTCGGCTTGATGCACCTTATCTTCAATCTAATGTGGCTATGGTACTTTGGGCGCCAAATCGAGGCGTTACAGGGCAGTCGTACCATGCTGCTTCTCCTGTTAGTTGCCGGTATTGGCGCCAACCTTGCCCAGTACGTCACCGGCACGGTGCTGTTTGGCGGAATGTCGGGCGTGGTATACGCCTTGCTGGGCCATGTCTGGCTGATGTCTCGCCGCGTGCCGCATAGCGGTTTTTTCGTTCCGCAAATGCTGGTCGTGTTCATGTTGGGTTGGATGGTATTCACCATGACGGATCTGGCCGGTTCAGTAGGGTTTGGCAATGTCGCCAATGAAGCACATTTAGGTGGGCTTCTCGTGGGGCTTGTCACAGGCTGGTATTATTCTTCACGCCGTTTGAAAACAGATTAAGAGGCCCGCAATGAGCGATATGACGTTTGATAAAATGATCAACCAGATGACCCCGGCGATTTATGAAAGCCTTAAACAGGCCGTGTCGCTACGTAAATGGCCTGACGGCCGGTTCTTGACCGCCGAGCAAACGGAGCTGTGTCTGGAAGCGGTAATGCGTTACGAAGCCGAAAACAATGTTGCTGAAGAAAATCGGGTGGGCTATCTGGAGCAGCGTACCTGTGGTGCCGCATCATCGGGTGCTGGCGTTACGCCGGAAATGGCAGGGCTGGGCCGAGATGCAACGCGTGACTGAACAGGTAGTGCAAGGATGTTTACGCAAGATGTCCGCCTCGTTGCCCGCCCAGCCCGGCGGCAAGGTGGTCTATCACCTGCGGGCAGGAGATCGAGAAATTCCCCTCAACTCGCGAATTGGAATGCCGTTGACGCTTGAGTGGAGTGGCGCCATTGCCTGCACGCACTGCGGGCGGGCAACCAAGAAAAGCTTTGCCCAAGGTCATTGCTACCCCTGTTTCAAGCGCTTGGCGCAGTGCGATACCTGCATCATGAAGCCTGAAACCTGCCACTTTTTTCTCGGCACCTGCCGCGAGCCGGAGTGGGGCGAAAAACACTGCTTTCAGCCGCATATTGTTTACCTGGCTAATTCGTCAGGCCTGAAAGTGGGCATTACCCGAAAAACACAGATGCCCACTCGCTGGCTGGATCAGGGCGCTATTCAGGCGCTGCCCATACTTGAAGTCGATACCCGCCAGCAGTCAGGGTTTGTCGAGATGCTCTTTAAAGGTGAGGTAAGCGACCGCACTAACTGGCGCGCCATGTTGAAAGGGGAAGTCGAGCCGCTTGACTTAAACGCTGAGCGAGATCGCCTGCTGGATGTGTTGAGTGAGGGATTGGGTCAGCTGCGCGATCTGCACGGGCAAGATGCCATCCGTACGCTTGATGAGGCACCGCATGCCTTTGATTACCCGGTTGAGGTGTTTCCACGCAAGGTGGTATCGCATAATTTCGACAAGCAACCGCGTGTAGAAGGAGTGCTGCAAGGCATTAAAGGCCAGTACCTTATATTGGATACGGGCGTAATTAATCTCCGAAAATTCACAGGTTACGAAATTAGCCTCACGTAAATCGGCTAGCTAGAGTGGCGAGTGTTGGCTAAGGTATAGGGAGCGCAATTCATCCAAGCCTAACGCAACGCAAGGAAGCCACAATGCCTTGGCTAAAACTTTTGCATATAGCCTCGCTCGTTATCTGGTGCGGCTCACTTTTATACTTGCCTGCATTACTGAACTACTCGCTTCAGCTGCGTAAAGATGCGGGTTTTGCTCAGGGTTCGCCTCCCATGCCGCGGTTTTTTTATATTTCCGTGGCAACACCGGCAGCCCTGGTCGCCATATTCTCAGGCACCGCCTTATTTCTATTGCATGGTTTAATGGGGGGCTGGTTGGCTTTTAAGCTCGCCGCGGTGGTGGCCATGGTAGCAGCGCACGGCGGCTGCGGCTGGCTGATTCTGCGTCTGGAAATGGGCATTTATAAAGGTGTGAAAACAGCCTCGATTTTAGCGTTATTGCTGGCTTTGGCGGGTATTCTCAGCGTATTGGGGTTTGTATTGGCTAAACCCTTGGACTGGAGTTAACCCGCCATGATACGTATCGAGCTACTCCTCGACTTCAACACCCACCGCGTGTTCATACACCAGCTGACCGCCCAGCCAGCCTGCCAAGGCCACCAAACCGGCGGTGATCACGGAAATCGCAATGCCCCACGGCAGCACCATTTCGGGCTGGTTAAAGCGTATCAGCCAGTTAAACGATGCAAGCGAAAGCATGACGACGGCCACAATGGCGTGGCTCCAACCTGTGATCAAACGGCGAATCTGCCCTACGCTGATCAAATCAATCGTGCCTGCAATGCTCGCAAGCCATCCACCAAGCGCGCCAATGCCCGCCAGCCAAAGTCCTACGCGCAGCCAGAAAGGGTCGGCGGTATACCAGTAGCCCAAATCGCAGGCCACCAGGGTCATAAGTGCAGCGACGGGGAAATGCACCATCAGCGGGTGCAACGGGTGGCCAGCAATCGCGGCGCGGCTTTTAATTGTGCGCCTGTTAGGGTTTGCCATAATCACTTCCTGTGGGCAGAAATAGGGATAAAAACATGAGGGAGCGCTACTTATATCACGTCGCCTCGTTATGTATTCAACGTGCTGTTGCACGGCGGGTCAACCGGTTAACGTACGTTTCGCTGGCAGTGCTGCTTGGGCTCACGGGGTGTGCCGGTGATAAGTCTATTCTAGACCCCGCTGGGCAAGCTGCACGCGATGTGGTGCTAATTTGGTGGGTCATGCTGACTTTTGCCACGGTTGTGTTTATCGGGGTCATCTCGCTGTGGCTTTATGCGTTTAAGCGCAAGCACCATGAACGGACTCCTCAGCAAGAGCGTAGAATTGCCCGCCGCTGGATTGTGGGCGGCGGGATTTTATTGCCCGTGTTCAGTGTCAGCGCGCTTCTCATTTTTGGTGTGCCGACCGGCAAGCGTATGCTGCCGCTGCCGTTAAGCGAGCCACCGGACGTCATAGAAGTTATCGGCCACCAGTGGTGGTGGGAAGTACGCTACCCAGGCGCCGAGGGTGGCGAAGTCGTGACGTCGAACCAACTGATTATGCCTGCCGGTGAGCCCGTAGACTTTCACGTTACCTCCGCTGATGTGATCCACGCATTTTGGGTGCCACGGTTAGGTGGCAAGATTGATATGTTGCCTGGCCGAGTTAACGTTATTCGTCTTGAGGCTGACGAACCGGGTATTTTTGGCGCTCAATGTGCCGAGTTCTGTGGCGCGCAACATGCCCATATGAACCTTTACGTAGAGGCCGTCGAGCGTGAGGAGTATGAGGCGTGGCTGGCTGAACGGCAGGAAGAGCGGCTGGCCGAGCTGGCCGTTGCCAACGATAACTTTATCCAGGCACGTGAAACCTTCGCCTCCACCTGCGCTGCTTGTCATAGCGTGGCCGGGCTTTCTTCATCCAACATTGGACCCGATCTTTCCGATATAGGCGCGCGCTATACCTTGGGCGCTGGCGTACTGCCCATGGAGGAGGGCGCCATCCATTACTGGTTGGAAAATCATCAAACGCTTAAACCGAGTAACAAAATGCCGCCGCACGATTATATGGATACTGCCACCTTGGAGTCCCTGGGTGCTTGGCTGGAGACCCTGACACCATGACTACGACTAACCCAGAAGCAGCCGGTCCAGAGGATCTGCAAAGGCTGCACGATGATCTTTCTGAGGTATGGGGAAACCCACGCGGGTTAAAAGCATTAACCATCGTTAACCACACAACGCTTGGCCTGCGGTTTATGGTCACCGGGATGGCGTTTTTCCTGATCGGCGGCATATTGGCGATGCTGATTCGCACGCAAATTGCGACACCCGATCAGAACTTTTTGACCCCGGATATCTATAGCCAAGTGACCACCATGCACGGCACGGTGATGATGTTCCTGTTCGCCATTCCCATTCTGGAAGGCTTGGCGATCTATATGATACCCAAAATGATTGGAGCCCGAGATCTGGTGTGCCCACGGCTATCCGCCCTAGGCTACTGGTGCTATCTGTTTGGCGGCATCATCTTATCTTTCAGCATGGTATTGGAAATGGCCCCGGACAGTGGCTGGTTCATGTATACGCCGCTGAGCAGCAGCGAATACTCGCCAGGCCTCGGGTCCGACTTCTGGCTATTAGGTATCACCTTTGTTGAGATATCCGCGCTGTCTGCGGGTGTAGAGCTGGTAGTTTCCATTCTGCGTACCCGTACGCAGGGTATGGCGCTACATAAAATGCCGCTGTTTGCCTGGTATATCCTCGCCATGGCGCTAATGATCGTGGTGGGTTTTCCACCGTTGATTTTGGGCAGTATTTTGCTCGAGCTTGAACGTGCCGTGGGTATGCCGTTTTTTGAAGTTGCGGGCGGCGGGGACCCTGTACTTTGGCAACACCTGTTCTGGCTATTTGGTCACCCTGAGGTCTATATCATCTTTTTGCCGGCGGCGGGCATTGTGTCAACGATCATTCCCGTATTCGCCGGACGCCCTATCGTAGGGTATGGATGGGTCGTCTTTGCGATTACCGTCATGGGGTTTATCAGTTTTGGTTTGTGGGTACACCACATGTTTACCGTGGGTATCCCTCAACTGGCCCAGGCTTTTTTCTCGGCAGCCAGTATGCTTGTGGCGATTCCAACGGCCATCCAGATATTTGCTTGGCTCGCTACACTTTGGCTGGGAAAACCCAAGCTGAAACTACCCATGCTATGGATTGTTGGTTTTTTGGTCATTTTCGTGTGCGGCGGGCTAACCGGGGTCATGCTGGCGCTGGTGCCATTCAATTGGCAGGTGCATGACACCCACTTTGTCGTGGCGCATATGCACTATGTACTAGTGGGCGGTATGTTGTTCCCATTGATGGCAGGGCTTTATTACTGGCTGCCGCTTTTTTCAGGCCGCATGCCCTCCGAAACCATTGGTAAATGGGGATTTTGGCTGGTCTTTATTGGCTTTAACGCCACGTTCCTGATTATGCACTGGACAGGACTTTTGGGAATGCCTCGCCGGGTGTATACCTACGATACCGGCTTTGGCTGGGATATTTTTAATCTGCTGTCTTCTATCGGTAGCTTTGTAATGTCTGCTGGGTTTGCCATGGTGCTGATCGATATCGCTTTGCACTTTCGCTACGGCAAGCCGGCCAAAACCAATCCTTGGAACGCCGATACGCTGGAGTGGGCTAACCAAATGCCGCCTAGCCCTTATAACTTTGTCAGCCTGCCGCCTATCGAAACGCGTCACCCACTTTGGGAGCACCCAGAGCTTCCGCAGCAGATGCAGGAAGGCAAGCATGGCTTGGCGGTAGCCGACCACGGGCGCCGTGAGCTATGGGGCACTGATCCCTTGACAGGCAAAGTGCGGGAAATCATTCATCTACCCGGTAACTCTTGGTGGCCACTGTTTGCGGCCATGGCGCTGGCCGTGGTGTGTATCAGCCTGCTGCTGCGCTGGTACCCGCTGGCTGGTATTGGCGTGTTGATTGCCATCGGTTTTCTACTGCGCTGGTCGTGGGAAAACGGCGCCCATCCCAGAGCAGCGCCTGATGCTCAAACTATGCCCGGGGACCCGCCGCTTCATTCGCGTACCATGGATGGCCCCGGTTTATGGACCATGACTACGGCAATGATCGCAAATGGATCTTTTTTCTTATCCTACCTTTTTGGCTGGTTCTATTTATGGACCGTATCGCCAGAATGGCGGATGCCTGATGCCTCACCGCTTTCATTGGTAGCGTTATCCGTCGCCGGGGTTGCCTTATTAGGAGGCACGGCGCTGATGGAGAGCAGCATAAGCAGGCTACGCAAGCAGCAGGACAACGGCTTGGCGATACGCCTTTATGGGTCAGCGCTTTTAGGTGGCTTACAGTTTGGGTTGATTTTATGGGTGATGTGGAACGCCAACCTGGCCGTAACAGAAACTTCTCACGATGCCATCTTGATGGTAGGTCTGTGCTATGCCCTCCTGCATAGTGCTTTAGGAGCAGTGTTGTCCTTGATGCAAGGCATGCGTGTTGGCTATCGCTATGTAGGCGTTCATGCGCCGTTTGAGCCCGTGGTGGTGGCCTATTTCTGGCGTTATAACGCAGTGGTGTTCTGTATACTGATTGTTGCGCTGGCCGTGTTACCTAGAGTGGTTGGGAGCTAAAGCATGAGAGCTATTATTCAGCGTCTGCATCTCACCCATCCGGGCCATTTTGTCGGCGGGCTAACGCTTTGGAGTATCTGGTTTATCGCGATATATGGCGGCCTTTCGGTCGCCTGCGCCGTAGCGCCGCCCGACCCTGCGCAGGGTGCACTCACTTCCATCAATATCAGCTTGTTATTGTTGAGTCTGCTGACCGCTTTGCTGCTCGCAGGGCTTGCCTGGGGATGCTTTCAAGAGGCTAAGCACCATAAAGGACGGCAGCACTTCAATGCGTTCGTTTCTGCCTGGCTTTATGTGTTTTCTGCAGTAGGGGTGATGTTTGTTGCCGGGCCAATGGTGGGTCTGCCGCCTTGTTTATGAGGGGTTAGCGTGGAAGCTCAAGCGGCACCGGGCGAACCCGGCGTTAACGAGGCGCTCTACACGCTAAACGGTATGTGGTGCACAAGCTGTGCGCTTGCCGTAGAGGGAGTGCTTAGCCACCGTAAAGGCGTTGAGAATATCAGCGTGCATTACCCCACCGCCACGCTCTGGATAAAGGGGGGCAGTGAGGCTATCGCACTCGATGCCCTGGCCCCTAAAGTAAAGCGCCTGGGCTATCACTTAACCGAGCTTGAGCCCAATGCGGATGCGCACGCGCGTCTGGAGCAGGAAAGCCGCTATTTGAGCCTGCGCCTGCTGGTGGGTTCGGTATTTGGCATGTGGACAATGCTCGCCTCTATCCTGATTTATGCTGGTGCGTTGCCTAACCCAACAATTGAGTGGGTGGTCGCCTGGGTGTCGGGAGCGTTTTCTATTCCGGTTGTGACCTTTGCTGGCTGGCCGTTTTATCGGGCAGGCCTGCGTACGCTACGCGCCAAGCGCCCGGGCATGGATGTTCTGGTAACCCTGGGAGTGCTTGCCGCCGTAGTGGTCTCCATCGGGCTTTTGTGGCGCGGTTCGGCAGAAGTATATTTTGACACTGCCGTGATGCTGATTGTGCTGCTGCTTGGCGGGCGCCTGGTCGAAACCTTATGCCGCCACCGGGGGTTAAAGGCGCTCGATGCCTTGCCCCAACCCAATAATGAAGCCGCGGTATGGCAGTGTGATCAGTGGCGGGTAGTTCCATTAGCCGAGATTGAGCCAGGGGTACGGATAAAACTTGCGCCTCAAACGCTTATTGCACTGGATGGCATTTTGGAAAGCGCTGCCTGGGTGGATACCGCATCGCTCACGGGGGAAAGTGTGCCCCGGCATTTTTCCAGAGGGGAACTAGTCTACGCCGGGTGTCGATTACTCGGTAGCGACGAAGTCGTCATTACCGTGACCCAGGCGTTAGGCCAGCGCCGCCTGGACCGCCTGCGCGAACAGATGCGCCATTACCAGGCCCAGAAGGGTGAGCTTCAAAAACTCGCCGACCGCTTTGCCGCCTGGTTAAGCCCTGTGGCTTTGTTGCTCGGGGTTGCCGCCTTTCCAGCGGGTTTGTTGCTAGGACTGGGTATTGAAGAAGCCGCTGTGCGCGCACTATCAGTACTGGTAGTTGCGTGCCCGTGCGCCGTTGGGCTTGCCGTCCCTTTGGCAAGCTTGGCGGGGAGTGGGCAACTGATTCAGCAGGGCATTGCATTACGCGACCCGGCAGCGCTTGAAACGCTGGCTAAAATTCAGGCGATTGCGCTGGATAAAACCGGCACGCTTACCCAGGGCGAGCCTTCACTCGTGGATTGGACAAGCCGAGAGGGAGTGTCAGAGCCAGCACTTAAAACCACGCTGTACCAAGCCGCCTCTAATAGCCAGCACCCGCTGGCTCAGGCATTGACGCGCTGGGCGCGCTCAGAGGAATCCAAGGCTATAAATGCCAACGTGATACAGGATATGCCGGGTCAGGGTGTACATCTTCGCTTGCCTGGAAAAGGCGATATTTGGCTGGGTAGCCAACGTTTTTTTGAAAGCCAGCGCATCGAGCTACCGCTTCAGGCAGCCAGTGCTTCAAGACCATCCGCGTCAGAAGTGCTGCTCGCGGATACAGAAGGCTGGTTAGGCAGCTTCTATCTAGAGGATGCCCTTTTGGAAGATATGGCGCAGAGCGTTCACGCCTTGCAGGCTAACTATTGGGTGGTCATGCTCAGCGGCGACCGGCCTAGCGCGGTGTATGCCGCTGCCGAGCAGCTGGGGTTGCCCGTTGAAGCCTGCTATGCCGAGCGCTCGCCAGAAGCAAAAGCACGCTTGGTGCAAGGGTTGCCTGCTCCCACACTGTTTGTCGGCGATGGGGTCAATGATACTTTAAGCCTGGCCGCCGCCGATGTCGGCATGGCGCCCTTTAACGCCAGTAACGCTGCCCGAGAAGGCGCCGCCGCGCACCTGTTAAAACCTGGCATTGCAAGTTTGGTGACGGGCCTTGTCACCGCGCGCGCTACCCGCCGCGTAATGGTTCAGAACTTGACCCTTTCAGCGGTGTATAACACGCTGGCACTGGGGCTTGTCATCATCATGGCCATTCCGCCGTTGGTGGCGGTATTGGCCATGGTAGCCAGTTCATTAAGCGTTACGCTGAATGCCGCACGGCTTGCCTGGCGCGACTGATCTGCCGAGTCAACCGGCCAAATCAAGAAGGGAGTACGGGGTAGTCAAGCGCCTCTGCGAGTAGTTTTGCTTGCTTCTTGACCCAGACAGGATCAATAGGGCCCCAGCTAATAATCTGGTATTCACCGCTGTTATGGCGCTCACCCTGGGTGGGTTGAAACTGGCATTCAATATCCAGCTCGGCAAGGGATGCGATGGTATCCTGAGCGGTACGACGCGGCATGCCGCAGGTGCTCACGAGCGCAGGAACGCTCGATACGCCGTGGTCGATCAGATAAGCCACGTAAAGACGGCGATAGAAGCTGGATTTTGTCTTGCTGAGAGAATCGGTCATAAAATCTACCGCGTGATTGCCTTATAAATGAGCGCGGACTAAAGCATACTGAACGTCCTCTGCCACAGCCACCGTTTAATACGTATGCCTACTCTCTTTAAAGACGCCATGCCGCATGCGTTAACGCAGACGATTGATGCGCTGCACACGGTGAGTTTCACCTCACGGCTAACGGCGCTGCTCAAAACCATTATCCCCTTTGACTGTGCGGTGGTCATTGGGTACCGGCCTAACAAACACCCTATCTACCTGTTCGATTCCATTCCCGATCGCCGTGAGCTGCTTTTTCAGCGCTACTTGCTGCAGGACTACCAGCAGGACCCTTTTCTGGTAGCGCTTGACCAAGCACCGCGCCAGGGTGTGCTGCGTATGGCCGATGTGGTACCGCCTGCCGGGTATAACGAATACGCCAGCGACTTCTATCAGCGAACCGGCTGGCAGGATGAACTTTGTCTCGCCATTCGTCTGGATGATGCCCGCTGGATTGTTATTTATCTGGGGTTGCTAGCGGATAGTGACGGGTTCTCTTCCTCCGATGCCCACTCCCTTGAGCCGTATATTGAATTGCTGGCCGCGCTGTGCCGCAAACAGTGGGGCAATAATCCGCTGCATCTTTCTGAGCCTTTGCAGCTCAATCAGCCGATTAGCCAGCACATTCGCCAGGCCATTGGCAGCTTTGGACAGGTGCATTTAACCCGCCGTGAACAGCAGGTGGCTGCCTTGATGGTGCAGGGCCTGGATTCCGAAGAGATTGCCGAGCGCCTGCAGATCACCCAAGGTACGGTCAAAAATCACCGCAAACGAATTTACGCCCAGCTGGGTGTGGCGTCGTTAAGCGAGCTCTTTGGCCTGTTTATCAATCATGCCATTACCGCACCGCCCGTTACCCAATCCTGATTTCTATCCCTTTAGGGATATCGCTGATTGCGCCGCTAACTTTTAGCCTATGGCCATCTTTTCTAATGGCTATAAAGGCGAACATGATGACCGCACAGGCATTGCTTCACGACCTTGAACGGCGTGGCTTGATTGCGCAGACAACTCACCTGGATGAACTTCAGGCTCTGCTTGAGTCACCGCAGACCGTTTACTGCGGTTTCGACCCCACGGCGGGTAGCCTGCATATCGGCCATTTGGTGCCCTTATTGATGCTCAAACGCTTTCAGGATGCGGGGCATCATGGTGTGGCACTGGTAGGCGGCGCCACCGGCATGATTGGCGATCCTAGTTTCAAAGCGACTGAGCGTTTGCTTAACTCACCCGAAACGGTTGAGGGCTGGGTTAACGCCCTAAGAGAACAGATTTATTGGTTGATGGCTCCTCACCTCGACGCGCCTTTGAAAGCCGTTAATAACGCAGAGTGGATCGGCCAGATCAACGTGATCGACTTCTTTCGCGATGTGGGCAAACACTTCTCAATGAACGCCATGATTAACCGGGAATCCGTTCGTCAGCGCCTTGAGCGGCCTGACCAAGGCATGTCATTTACTGAATTTAGCTATGCGCTGCTGCAATCCTATGATTTTGCCCACCTCAACAAGACGTTGGGCTGCCGGCTACAAGTGGGTGGCAACGACCAGTGGGGCAATATCGTTAGTGGTATCGACCTCACTCGCCGCCTGAACGGCGAGCAGGTATTCGGCATGACGCTGCCGTTAATTACTAAATCCAACGGTACCAAGTTTGGTAAAACGGAAAGCGGTACGGTATGGCTCGACCCAGAACAGACCTCGTCCTATCAGTTTTATCAGTTCTGGCTGAATACAGATGATGCCGATGTTTACCGCTTTTTACGCTACTACACGTTTATCGATTGCGATGAAATCGACGCAATTGAAGCAGCAGACAAGCAGGCCTCTGGCAAGCCTCAGGCGCAACGCGTGCTTGCCGAAACCATTACCCGCTTTGTGCATGGCGAGGAGGGGCTGGCGGCCGCCCAGCGCATTTCCCAAGCGCTGTTCAGTGGTGAAGTGGCTGCTCTCTCTCGCAGCGAGCTACAGCAGCTTGAACTCGATGGGCTGCGCTGCCAGGACGTAGCGTTTGAGCAGACCCTGGAAGAGGCCATGGTGGCAAGCGAGCTCGCCTCATCCAAGCGCCAGGCCCGTGAATTGATTGACCAGAACGCCGTGCGCATTAATGGCGAACGCGCCGAGCAAGGACCGCTTAGCCAGGCGTTTGCGCTTTTCGATCAATACTGGATCGTGCAAAAAGGTAAAAAGCACTTTCGTCTGTTCAAGCGCGGGTAGCTATATGTGGAATGCCGCTTCAGGAATGAGCGGCATTCTCGCTTAGCCGCCATTATTCGTCCTAACACCATAGTGCCACGCAGCTGTCACGCCTGTGTCACCTATAACCGCCATTCTTTGAAGGAGTAGCTTGGCATCAGGGCGTTCTTCCTTCCAAGAGGGTGTGACAAAATGGCCGAACCTATTAATAGTGCTGTGCAAGAGGTGTTACCTAGTAGCCAGAGGGGGAGGGTAAAGGTAAACCGCAAAGGCACGCTAAGGCAGTGGCTTACGCTTGCCTTGCTGGTGTATTTCCTGATTTGTGCAGTATCGATTATTGGCAATGGGTTTAAAATTGCCGCCGGTGATCACGCCCAGCAGCTGTTTGAGTTTGCGACCAATCCTTTTGTTGGACTTATGATCGGGATTGTCGCCACGGCATTGATTCAGTCTTCTTCTACCGTTACTTCAGTTATTGTAGCGTTCGTAGCCGGTGGGCTGCCGGTTGCCACCGCGGTGCCCATGATCATGGGCGCGAATATCGGCACAACGGTCACCAATACGCTGGTAAGCCTTGGTCATGTGCGCGATAAAGCCGAGTTTCGGCGCGCGTTTTCCGCAGCAACGGTACATGACTTTTTTAATTTGCTGGCGGTCGCTATTTTCCTGCCTATCGAACTTATCTTTCATCCCCTGGAAAAGCTAGCGCATGCTACGGCATTTCTGTTTTACGGCGACGCCGATCTTTCCATGGGGAGTATCAATATTGTCGGTATGGCAACAAAACCGATTACTTCTTCGGTTGAAAGTGTGGCCATGAACCTGCCAACTATGGCCGGTGGAGTGGCCATGATTATTTTTGGCATCGTCGTCATCTTTTTAGCGATTCGCTACATTGGAACGCTGCTTAGAACACTGATGGTCGGGCGGGCAAAAAACATTATGCATAATGCCATTGGACGCGGCCCCGTCACCGGGATTGCCTCCGGCGCCATGGTTACGTTTTTAGTCCAATCTTCTTCCACTACTACAAGTTTGATGGTGCCGTTGGCGGGTTCAGGTGCATTCTCGTTACGCCAGATTTATCCATTTACATTGGGCACGAACATCGGCACAACGTTTACAGCGCTGCTTGCCGCCACCGCGATTACCGGAGCAACGGCCATACTTGCCCTCGAGATTGCGCTGGTTCACTTGATGTTTAACTGCTTCGCGGTGCTGGTGATCTTTGGGCTGCCGTTTCTTCGCCCGCTACCTGTTAAAGGCGCTGAATGGTTAGGCCGTGTGGCTTCGGAGAGAAAGGCCTTGGCGGCCGCTTGGGTATTAGGTGTATTTATATTAATACCGGCCATCCTGATCGCGTTCACTACGCTGCTTTGAGGTAAAACCCATGACCACTCAACACAAGATCGTTTCGACATCGACCGCTGAGCTTAAGTCTATGCTGGATGATTCAGCTGAGCTTATTGAAGAAATAAGAGATGAGCTGGCTGAAAGAGAAGCCCAGGAGCGTGAGCTAGAGCCTTTCGATACGCTAATTGAAGAGGCGCGCCCGAAGTTAGACGAGATTCGAGGTTTTTTCGCACTGGTACTTAACGAGCTACGCGACCGGCGCAAATAGTATTTGCATAAAGCAAGCTGTTAACCATCACTCTTTAAGCATTTGCTGAGTACTTTCTCTCCTGGGAAGACTTGGCAGATGCTTTTCTATAGCCACTAATAAAAGAGATCCCCTTGGGCATGGGGTGGTCGAAAGTCTCGGGTATTCAGCCCCTGCTCGGTGCGTGCCTGGAAATTCCACTGACGGCTGGCGCGATTAAAGCGCTGGGCGATCATATCGGCAAAAATTCCTTCACCGCGAAAGCGTTTGCCAAACTGGGCATCATAGGCCTTCCCGCCTCGGCATTGGCGCATCAGGCTCATCACTTTCGCTGCTCGCTCAGGGTAGTGAGCTTCAAGCCATGCTTCAAAAAGCGGCGCTACCTCATGGGGTAGGCGTAGCAACATCCAGGTGGCCGTTCGTGCGCCTGCGCGGCTGGCAGCTTCCAGAATGCGCTCTATTTCATGGTCAGTAAGCCCTGGAATAATGGGGCTAACCAGTGTGCCCACAGGAATGCCTGCGGTATTAAGCTCGCGGATGACTTTTAAGCGTGCCTGAGGAGAGGCCGCTCGGGGTTCCAGGGTGCGCTTCATATTGGCATCCAGGCTGGTCAGGCTAACAAACACACGCACCAATCGGTGTTCCGCCATTTCAGCCAGCAGATCAATATCTCGCAGTACCAGGGTGCTTTTGGTCACGATAGTGACCGGGTGGCGGCATGCCAACAAAAGCTCAAGCAGTTGACGCGTTAACTGGCGCTTGGCTTCCAACGGTTGGTAGCAATCGGTATTGCCCGAGAGGTTGATAGGGCGGCAGACATAGCCCGGCTTGCAAAACTCTTCGCTCAAACGCTCCACCAAACCGTTTCGAGCAATCAACTTGGTTTCAAAATCAAGCCCCGGCGATAGATCCCAGTAGGCATGGGAGGGCCGGGCGTAACAGTAAACACAGCCGTGCTCACAGCCACGGTAAGGGTTCAGTGAGCGGTCAAAAGGAAGATCGGGCGATTTATTCCATGAGAGCGCGCTTTTACTGGTTTCTTCGCGTACTTCCGTGACCAGCGTAGTGGAGGCTTCTTCTCGCCACCAGCCATCGTCCTCCGCCACACTGTGGGTTGGCGCAAAGCGGTTGTGCGGATCATAAGTTGCCCCACGCCCTTTATGAAGAGTGGTTTGCGTTGGTGGTTTATCGAGAAACGCCATACGCCTGCCTCTATTTTTTAACATGTTTATATGTACAGTATATTCAGTGTGGCTTAACGTGCAAGCCTTGGGCGATTTATTAAAGAAGTTATGGCTAATGCGGGGCGTTATTGAATGACTCGTTACTAAGTAAGGAGAAAGTAGCCAATTATTTATTAGCAAAAATTAATTTTATTTTTTCAGATTCACGGAAATGACATTTTCAAACGTTAGGCTTAGCCGAATAACGAGTTAGCTAAATTTAGCCAAGGGATGAAAATGAAGAATTTTAAGCGAAATGCACTCACGTTAGCACTGGCATCGGTAATGATCACGCCAGCATTAGCGCAGGAAGATACAGCTAAAAACGTTATTTTAATGATCACCGACGGTACCGGTATCGAGACGTTCCGCGCGGCAAGCTACTTCCGCCACGGTGCACTGGGCCACGAAGTTTATGATGAGTTTGATGTACAGCTATTCATGGCCACTCATCCGCTGAATACTTCCAACACGCCCACCAAGAGCGACGACGGTACGGTCACGTTTGAGCCAGCAAAGCTTTGGAACAACGAGGCAGTGGACACCGTTTACGAAGGTAGCCTGGGTAACTACAAGGGCTACTTTGCCGGTTACGACTACGCCCGTGCTGATTACACCGACAGCGCCGCGGCAGCAACCGCGCTGGCCTCTGGTCAGAAGTCCTACAATAACGCTATCAACTGGTCCAACGACGATGAGTCGCTCAAGCACATCGGTGAATACACCGTCGAGAGCGGCCGGGCATTAGGCGTTGTCTCTTCAGTGCAGATTTCTCATGCCACCCCGGCCGGTTTCCTGGCCCATAACGTAAGCCGCAACGACTATAGCGCGATTGGTCGCGAAATCGTTGATTCGGGCCTTGCCACTGTGGCTATCGGTACAGGCCACCCTTATTACGATGCGGCAGGCGAGCGTGTCGATAACCCCGGTGAGAGTAATTTCCGTTTCATTGGTGGCGAAGAGTACTACCAACGCTTGATGAGCGGCGAAACGGATTACGCTTTTATCGAAAGCAAGGAAGACTTTGAAGCATTGGCGGCCGGTGAGCTGGATCTACCCAAAGGCAAAGTATTGGGCCTGGTGCAGAATATTCAGACCCTGCAATACAGTCGTCCCGGCGTGACGGGCGGCAATCTACTTGATACATCACCGAGCCTTGCCACGTTAACAGGCGCTGCTTTGAATGTGCTGAACGCCAGTGAAAACGGTAACGACAACGGCTTCTTCTTGATGGTGGAGGGTGGCGCCGTCGACTGGGCCGCTCACGCCAACAACCTGCCGCGTATTGTCGAAGAGCAGATCGACTTCAACGAAGCCGTTGAAGCGGCTGTTGAGTGGGTAGAAAACAACAGCTCCTGGGACGATACGTTGATCATTGTTACCACCGATCACGGCAACGGCCTGCTGCAAGGCCCTGACTCTGACGTGAATGCCTACAGCCCGATCGTTAATCAGGGGGCCGGTGCGCTACCCCTGGTACGTTGGCATTCCGATACCCACACGCGTGAGCTGGTGCCGCTGTATGCTCATGGTGCAGGTGCCGAGTTCTTTTATGACATCGCTCAGCAAGAAGACGGCCTCTCCCGCTACGAAGTGGATGAAGACAGCCACTACTGGATCGACAACACCGACGTATTCCGCGCGGGCATGAATGCCTTTGGTATCGACGCCGAGTAAATACTCACGTACTGCAATTATCCAAGAGCCGCCTTCGGGCGGCTCTATTCCGTTAGACACTTACGAAACTTTTGAATAGAGCCAGTTATGAAGCTTCGAACCACTTTTTTAAGCCTTTCTTTTCTAACGCTTGCGGCAGCGGCTATCAGCCCGGCCCTTGCCCTCAACGCTGAGCAGGCGCCCACTGCCAGTGGTCACGCCTATGCAGAGCCGTACAAGGCCGTGCGCAAGGATGGCGTTTTGCATATTGAGGTGCGCTTTGTGACCGACTACCCCGGTTATTCCGGCGAACTTATTTACGAAGACATTCCGCTAGAGCGCATTGATGGACAGATCTACGCCGAATTCGGCGATCAATCGTTCTCGCTGTTACGTGAAAATGGTGGCGTGGTCGCACCCGATAGCCTGCATCTTAGCTTTAACTACGAGCCAGAAAAGAACCCACGTGTGGGCACCTGGAAAGCCGATTTCGTCGCTCCTATGCACGACGTTAATGAAGTCATGCTGTTTATGCCTAATGTTGCGCCCATTGGGCCGATTGTCATTCGTGATCGTTAATCAATCGATATAATAACTCTTAGTATAACGGTATGTCTTCATCGCCTTGATAAGCAATTATCAGGGCAGATGTTGTATTTTGTTATATTTTTCATAATTTTGATTAGTCTTTTTTTGATGCATCTATATAAAACTTCAATAGTTTAAATAAAATATTATTTTTCTAATATAATTTTAAGAAAAATTAATGGCTGTTTTATTTTAAATGTTTTCATGAAACAAACCACCAACGCCAGCCTGCTGCGCATATGATGCCTATTGCAATTGATGCTAATGGACTTTTTAGGATAATCGCCACCATGCCTGCCATGATAGCGGCGAGGCGAGTGCCGCCGTCACCATGCACAATGATTGGCGTTATAATCGCAATAAGTACTGAGCTAGACATGGCATTAATAAAAAGCTGAACGTTAGGACTTAATGGTACACGCGCCATAATTAGCAGCCCCAGCACGCGAGATCCATAGCTGATTACTGCCATTAACATAATGGCTGATAACGACTGCCACACTGGGATTGAACTCATGATGCCCCTGTCTTATACCAGCGTTTGGGTAATAAGATGGCGACTGTTCCTCCCGTTAAGGCACCTACCATTACATGCAGATAGGGAGGCAGCCACCAATACGCCAACAAGGCACTGATGGCGGCTGCCAGCCATGGAAGCACCATCATCACCTTCGGGTTTCCCCCTATTACGATGACCAGTAGAAAACATAACATAATCACGTCAAGGCCGAAGCGCTCAGGTTGATTAATCCCACCCCCAAATGCTAACCCTAAGCCAGTCCCCACTACCCAGGCGGCCCATAGCGCAATACCCCCACCTAAAAGAATGCCGATATTACGCTCGCCGCGATGATATTCACCTAACGCCATCGCCCAATTTGAATCTGTCAGCATGAATATAACGGCGAATTGTTGACGCAAAGGTAATGCCTTGAGCCAAGGGTATAAGGACGCGCTCATTAAGACATGTCGGGTATGGATCGTGAGGGTAGTCGCCGCTAGTGCCAGCATGGGTAGTGGCGTCTGCCATAGCTCAAGCGCTGCAAATTGCGACGGAGCAGCAAAGACAAGCACACTCATTAACATCGCTTCCCAATGAGTGACACCCTCATGTGAAGCAGCTACACCAAAGGCTAAACCAAATGCGGTAGTGAAGGCCGCCAAGGGGAGCATCATGAGAATTCCTCTCCATGTGCCAGCCATGTCCAATTTTATTTTATTCTTATCTTCTTTCATAAGGTTACTCACCATCTTCTGTACGCTTCATATAAAAACAAACAGACCTGCTTGTTTTTATATTTTTTGAAGTTTAAATTGAATAGTGTGCATACGCTAGAAGAGAGTATGCCGCCACGATTAAATGAAATAACATAACACTAAAAAACTGCCGATTTATTCGGTTCGGGGATAATACAATATGAACTTCAACCGCAATGCACTCACTCTGGCTGTCGCTTCTCTTGCGTTACCTGCGTTTGCTACTTCCGCTCAAGCGGCAACTTCTTTTATTGCGAATTCGTTTTACGACCAACAGCACCCTCACTCTCGTTATGGCTATATCGAATGGGCTGAGATGGTTAAAGAGCTTTCTGATGGGGAGCTACAGCCTGAGGTTTATACGGGTACTGTACTACTAGCGCCGCGCGCTAATTTGCAGGGTATTCAGGATAATATTGTGCAGGTAGCACACCATGCTGCTATTTACACACCTTCTGAGATGCCGGTTGCTAATGCGGTTCAGGAGCTGGGGTTTAACTATGATGACCCTTTAGCCAGCATACTAGCTGTTACCGACTTTAGTCTGAACAATCCTATTCAGCTAGCCGAATGGGAAGACTTGAATATCGTTTATCTTGGCGCTTATAGCACCCCGCCGTACATGATGTTTTGTCGGGAGCCGGTGCGTAATCTTGAAGAACTGCGCGGCAAGCGTATCCGCACCGCAGGTTCAACGGTATCTGCCTGGGTAGAACAAGCGGGCGGTACCCCCGTGAATGTTCCTTCTAGCGAAATGTATAGCGGCCTTGACCGCGGATCACTGGATTGTGCCACCAACGCGGCTAACGATCTTATTGATCGCTCTCTCTGGGAAGTGGCCAAACACACAACGCTTCTGCCTACAGGCATGTACTGGTCTGGCCCTCAGTGGGGCTTTAACGAAGAGTTTTGGTCAGGCCTTGATGACGCGCAGCGTGATGTTTTCAAGCAAGCTACGGCCCAAGCCATGACGCGCATGATTGTGCAATTCATTAGCGCTTCAAAGTCTGCTATCGAAGAGGCCAAAGAGCTCGGTAACAACGTTTATGAGCCGGAAACCGACCTCATGGAATCAGTGGTCGCGTTCCGCGAGCAAGCACTTGCCAACATCTACGACAAAGCGCGCGATGAGTATGGTGTGGAAGACCCCGAAGCCTTGATTGATGACTTCCTAAGCACCTATGAGAAGTGGCAAGCGCTGCTTGAAGGCGTTGATCGCAGTGACGAAGAGGCCTTGGCTCAGTTAGCGATGGATGAAATTTACAGCAAACTTCCCGCTGATTACGGCATTTATTAATTTAACGTACTCTGTATGCCTGCTAGGCAGCCAACGTTAATGCAATAAAAATAGGGACCGGTATGACGAAGCGACAAAATCAGGAAGAGCGCTCACGCAACACTCAAGCTCGCGTGATGCAGGCAACGATCGAATGCGTTCTTGCCAAGGGAATTCGTGCCACTTCAACAGTTGATGTCGCTCGTCAGGCCGGTGTGTCTCGTGGGGCTTTGGTTCATCACTATCCGTCCAAAACGCTTTTGATGCAGTCAGCTCTGGAGGATCTGCTTAACCAAGAGGTTGAGAGCGTTCGCCAACTGGCAGTCAGCGTGCAAGAGGGTAATTTTGATTTCGATAGCCTGTTGAGAGTATTGCACGAGCACTTCAAAGGGGATCTGTACATGGTGACGTTGGAGTATTTGACCACTGCCCGTACCGACCCCGACATCATGAAAGTGCTTATCCCCCTTGCGGCCAGGTTCAATAGTTCTTTAGAGACAATCTGGGAGCAGCTTGTGGCAAGCTCCAGGCACACGTCACGACAAAATCGCGTCGCTCTGAACGCCACGCTCTGCATGATGCGTGGCATGGGCGCGCAGAGCATATGGCGTGACGACCCTGAGCTTTACCGCGACATGCTGCTGTTCTGGAAAGATGCTCTTATCGAGCTTGGCTTTGCATCTTCGCAAGCGAAGACAAGAGAGTATGTATGATCACGCGCATTGTTGAATCATTAAGCCAATGGGTTGCCAAGAGCGCGCTAGTGTTGGCGGCGCTGTTTCTTATCCTGATGGCGCTGCATGTCACGCTTGATGTAGGGCTACGTTATTTCTTTGGTAAATCGTTTACCGGCACGCTGGAATTCGTCTCCTTCTACTACATGGTCGCGGTAGTGTTTCTGCCCATTGCCTATGTAGAGCTCCAGCGAGAACACATCAGTGTTGATGTTTTTGTAGGCAGGTTTTCGCCCCTTGTGCAGCTGGCGTTTTACCTGTTTGCCGGTACGCTTGGCCTGGTGTACTTCGGCATGCTCTGTTACCAGAGCTATCTTGATGCCGTTCGTGCCACGATGCGCCAAGAAACCGCCATGGCCAATTTCACCTTCTATTTATGGCCCAGCCGCTGGGCATTACCGGTCGGCTTTGCCGCCATGTGCCTGGCCATTCTCGCCAACATGATCAAGGCAGTGCATCAACGCCAAGCACTGTAGGAGCTAATCAATGACTAACATCGAGATAGGTGTGGCGGGTATCGCCATTGCCTTGGCCCTTATCGCCCTGCGCGTGCCAATCGGTATTGCCTTGGGATTAGTGTCGATTATCGGCATTGGCGAAATGACCAGCATGCGAGTGGCATGGGGAATGATTTCTGCCACTCCGTTCGATTTTGCGGGCACCTGGGAGTTAACTGCCGCGCCTATGTTTCTTTTCATGGGCTACTTATGTACCACCACTAACATGACGCAAGGCCTATTCCAGGCCATGCGTCTCTATCTGGCGAGACTTCCTGGCGGGCTTGCGGTTTCCAGCGTGATGGCGTCGGCTTTTTTTGCCGCCGCATCGGGGTCAAGCGTTGCAACATCTGCAGCCATGTCACGCATCGCAGTGCCCGAGATGCTCAAGCATAATTATGATAAGGGACTGGCAACGGGCACGGTTGCTGCATCAGGCACGCTAGGCTCGTTGATTCCGCCAAGCGTTTTATTGGTTCTTTATGGTGTTTATGCCCAAGTATCAGTGGGCCAGTTATTTATGGCAGGATTCATCCCGGGCGTCATTTCTGCCCTGTTATACATTGTCATGATCATGGTGCGCACCAAGCTGAACCCAAGCCTGGCCGGGGATACCAATATACGCTCTACCTGGCAGGAAAAGTGGGATGCATTCAAGCATATCTGGCCGCTGCCATTACTGATCGGCTCTGTGCTTGGCGGGATTTTTCTGGGTGTCTTTTCACCCACCGAAGCGGGCGCAGTAGGCACTACCATTGCAGCATTAATCGCCTTGGCACGCCGTACTCTAACTATCGCTGCCATTCGTGAAGCGGTCGTCCAAACGGCGGTAAGCACGGCCAGTATTTTTATTATCTTGATCGGCTCGCTGTTCTTCACCCGCTTCTTAGCCATGAGCGGTGTACCCGCTGCTTTTTCAGAGTTAATCCTGGGCGTGAGCACTGAGACATGGTGGATCATTCTAGCGGTTGCACTTATCTACCTTGTTTTGGGCATGTTCATCGACTCCATTGGGCTGCTGTTACTGACATTGCCGCTAATACTACCTCTGGTCGAAGGCGCAGATCTCAATTTGATTTGGTTTGGCATTATTGTGGTCAAACTGCTGGAAATTGGTCTGGTTACGCCACCTATCGGGCTTAACGTCTATGTCATCAAAGGCGCACTCGGCAACAGCGTTACCTTAAGCGAGGTCTTCAGGGGCGTGAGCTGGTTCATCGTGATGGACATCGTCGCGCTGCTGCTCATCGTGCTGATTCCCGCGCTTTCGCTCTATCTTCCGCAGAAAATGTTCTGACGCTTATACAATAAGGAACACTCATGACTACCACTCGTTTTATTAACGCCAACGTTATCGATTCACGCAACGGTAAAGTGCTTCCTAATCATGAGGTGCGCATTAAAGATGGCCGCATCGAAGCGGTAAGTGCAACGCCGCTTGAAGGTGACGGCGATCAGGTCATCGATGTAAAAGGCCACTACCTGATGCCTGGCCTGGTGGATTCCCACGTACACGTCACCGCCATCACGCCCAACTTTGCGCTGCTGGGCACGCTCTCGCCATTTTATGTGGGCGCCAAATCCAGCGAGCTGCTCGAAGCTATGCTGATGCGTGGGTTCACCACGGTACGCGATGCCGGTGGGGCTGATTACGGCCTTGCCAAAGCGGTAGATGAAGGGACGCTTGCCGGGCCACGTATCATGTACGCCGGGCGGGCACTTTCGCAAACGGGTGGCCATGGTGATATGCGTGGGCCAGGCCAGCAAACCTTTGAAGGCTGCTTCTGCTGTGCAGGCCTTGGCCGTGTATGTGACGGCGTCAGTGAAGTACGTCAGGCCGCACGTGATGAAATTCGCAAGGGGGCTACTCAAATTAAGATCATGGCGTCTGGTGGCGTGTCGTCACCCACAGATCGTATTGATAGCACACAGTTTTCGCTTGAAGAGATTGACGCCATTGTAGAAGAGGCGACGGCTGCCAATATTCATACCATGGCACATGCTTATACTGCGCGCGCCATTAATCGCCTGCTGCCTCGCGGTGTGAAAACCATCGAGCACGGTAACCTTATGGACGAAGAGAGCTGCCGTCTCTTCCTCGAACATGACGCTTATTTGACGCCGACGCTGTGTACTTACGATGCATTAGCGAAAGAAGGTGTGGAAGCGGGTATGGCTGAAGAGCTGCAGCGTAAAGTGTTCGATGTGCTTGATGCAGGTGGCAAAGCCCTTGAAATGGCGCAGCGACACGGTGTGAAGATGCTTTACGGCTCTGACCTGTTGGGCCGTATGCAGCGCCATCAGCTCAATGAGTTCCACCTTCGCAAAGAGGTGGTGCCTGCCGATGAACTGATCCGTGCAGCCACCAGCCACGCAGCCGATGCCTACGGTCATACGGGCGATTTTGGTGAAATCATTCCCGGCGCCCGTGGAGATGTGATTATTCTTAAAGATAATCCCTTGGACGATATCACTGTACTTACTGAGCCAGATGAACAGCTGATGCTTATCATGAAAGGAGGCGTAGCGTATAAAAATACGCTTTAAGCATTACGTTTAAACACACAGTCGTCATTTTATCCGACTGCATCGACGCCGGGACTCTATAGTTCCGGCGTCTGCGTCTCTGGGCACTGCTAAACTAAAAGCCGACCTCCATGGCAAATTCTTCGGGTTATTAATAGGCATTAATGACTATTTCGAACCTTATTTAAGTAATATCGACTTATTAGTATTTTTCGACTGCCAAATATCAGAGGCATTTAGATAGATATGACTTTCTTGAGCCCTGTCACCCTTAACGCACACGGCGTAAAACTTGAGCCATTAGCGCACGATCACGAAGCAGGCCTGCGCACTGCCGCCGCCGATGGCGAGTTGTGGAATCTGCGCGTCACAGCGGTGCCTATGCCTGATGAAACAAGCCTCTTTATTGAAACCGCCTTGAAAGATCGCGAGGCAGGCCACCGCTTTGCATTTGCCGTTATAGATGAGGCCAGCGATACCGTGCTGGGAACGACCAGCTATCACGACATCTTACCCGAGGTAAAACGGGTAGAAATTGGCCATACCTGGTATGCCAAACGCGCGCAGCGTACCCATATCAATACTACCTGTAAGCTACTGCTGTTAACCCATGCTTTCGATACGTTGGCTTGTAACGTGGTTGGCTGGCGCACCGACAACTTTAATTACGCAAGCCAGCGTGCCATTGAGCGCCTGGGGGCTAAAAAGGATGGTGTTATACGCGGTCACAAGCTGCGCCGTGATGGCACTATTCGTGACACAGTGATGTATAGCCTGCATAGGGGAGAGTGGCCAGAAGTGCGCGCGCATCTTAACGATTTGTTGAGCCGACCACGTAGCTAATTAATAGGGCTTTGGCTCGATGCACACATATGGAGATAGGACGCTGATCACAACACCCAATCACAAGCTACAGGCAAAGCGAGAAGGCACGCGAATTTTGGATATGCCGCCAAAATTTGCTTTGCTAGCAACATAATCAATGAGGTAGATTTGATATGGGCGGCTAGATAACCTCAATGAACGCGCCAGCACGTTCATTGAGGTTATGCAGCCGGGCATATAATCACTGTTACATTTATTGAGAGAGATCAGTGGTCAGCCTGAAGGATTTTTTAAAACACGTTGATGCGGCGCACTTACACGATAAGATCGGTAGATTTCGTGATTTAGATTTCAAACGAATGTCATACCAAGATGTGCAAAAAGCTATCACTGATGTAATCACTTTTAGTACGCCGAATGGTGCTATTTCGGTATTGACGCCTATGAATGCTAGCTATCCTGCGGGTACAAGGTTTTACCGGGTGAGAGCACTACCTGATGATGACCGAAAAATTCCGCTTCGAACGATGTCCAAGGTGTCTGATTGTTGGGAGCCTCCTGAACATATAGTGAAAGCTGGAAGGCTAAACCGAGACAATGAAGCTTTGTTGTATACAGCGCCTATTTCTCCTTTTGTTGCCGTAGAGGAAATGAAAATTCCAGATGGTGAGTTGTTTTCACTTATTGTGTATGAAGCGCTAGAAAAGATTAATGTAACCATGATTGGGGCGCAGCCAAACACTGAGGGCCTAGATGCAGATGAAGTGCTCAAGTGCAAGATGATTCAAGATTTTTTGAAGCATGAATTCATAAGGGATGTCGGTGTGGGTACAGAGTACTTGTACAGAATTTCAGAATCGATAACTAAGGACTATTTTGATCTACCTCCCGATTTTCAAGATGCTTGGTGTTACCCGTCGGTTGCAAAGAAAGGTCATTTCAACGTGTGTTTTCGTAAAGATAAAAGGTCGAAACTTAAGTTGATCGGCGCTCAAATTGCTAGTGTAGTTCGCGAGAAAGATGACTATTTGTTTCAGGCAAAACTGATAACCAAGGTCGCGGCTGATGGTGAAAATCTTACTTACCATCAAATAGGTTCCCGCGAGCAGAGGGACCTTTTCCCCGAGATTATGCTGGCAGAAATGTAACAAGCGCATGTTGTCGGATTGATTTTCCGCTGCGCTATAAACCACCGCAAATGCGGGCGTTAAACGCTAGGAGATAAAAAGTTGGTTCGTCATGAAATGTGGAGAAATGAACATAGATCTCATAGATATATGGAGTTTTTATCGAAAAGCGAGCTTGAAGACCGGACAAAGCAAATTATCTCCAATATGACAATTCTTTCCTCTGAAGAAAAGATCGGCTTACATGGCATTAACGAACTTGGCAAATACTGGCTTCAAGTTTGGACTCATGCTTTGGAAGAATTTGTCATTAGATATGGACCTTGTCCAAATGGTTTTACTGATGGGTCAATGTCAAATGCAGAAATCGTCAAAGCATCTTTCCCTGAACCTCCAAAAGCTGCAACGGTTTTAGATCAAGCTGGAGGGTTTAATGAAGGGGCTATTTGTAAGTTTGGTAAGTATGAACATTTAAAGGGAATGTTCAATAAAGGACATGTTCGCATTGCTCCAGCCTCTTATTATAAAGACCCATCATTAAATAATGCAATCCAAGACGATGAACTATCCTTTGAAGTTCAAACAAGAGCTGATGGGTTAGTTTTCGAAGATGTACAAGGCGCTAAAATACCTGCTTTTGGTCAAGTTAAATTTAAATTGGAAAGCAACACAAACTATTACGTTCATTGTTTTGCTTCTAAATATACGTATAGGGAGTATGATGACTTTGATGCTGATTGCTGCATTATCATCGATAATCCGCGGAGATTATTTCAAAAGATGATGAAAGCTGTGAAAAAGATTAAGCCTGATTTTAAAGGCTTTGCATCACCAGTAAAATACATTGATCCTTTAAATGTAAGTCCTGATAATGTAAACGTATTTTTAGCCAAGCATTTTAAATATAGCTACCAAAATGAAGTTAGGGCTATATGGTTGCCAGAAGAACCTCAAATGCAACTGGAACCTTTCTTCATAAACGTAGGCTCTATGATTTCGTACGCTCGGATGTTGCGCATTTAACAAAATGTTTAAGAGGGATTCGCAACGCGCGGCATTTTCACCATGCGTTGATTTTAGTGTTTAAGGTGGTTGCAGCAACATCAGCATTGCATTGGTCACCCCTTAACATGGTGTTAGCGAATTTATTTAGGAGTACCGGAAAAAGTTTTATTCGGAATGTATTCGAAGATGCTAAAAACCGCAGGTACTGCGCTTAATGTTTGAATTCGGGAAGTAAAGGTCAGACCTGGTGAAAAAACCGATGCATAAAGTAGAGCCAGCCTGTACTGCTAACCTGAGTAGTAGAAATGCCTCGGCGTTTGCCAAGGCATTTTGAGTGTCATCATTACAAGCGGCTTTATTAGCCTACTCTTTTTTCTTCCCCGTTTTTTTGCCACTTTCGGGTTGATCATTTTCTTTAACACTACCACCCGAAAAATGCGCCCGCACCAACTCCAGCAACCCCTGTGTAGAAGCATCAAAATCCGCCGCATTGGTATCAATACGCTCGCTGATTTCCCCGGCAATGCGTTTGCCGAGCTGCACGCCCCACTGGTCGAACGAATTGATATTCCAGATTACGCCCTGCACGAACACCTTGTGCTCGTAAAGCGCGATCAACGCGCCGAGGTTACGGGGGGTGAGTTCGTCCAGTAGCAGCGTGCTTGATGGGCGGTTGCCGGGACAGCTGTAGGGGTCGTGCTGGCTGAGTTCGTTGCTATCGCCCTGGCTGCCTTCCATAAAGGCGTTGGCCTGGGCGAGCATGTTGGTCAGTAGCGCGAAGTGGTGGTCTTCCACGCCGGGCTCAGGTTTGAGCGAGGCTATAAAGTCGATGGGGACGTAGCGGGTGCCTTGGTGCAGCAGCTGGAAGAAGGCATGCTGGCCGTTGGAGCCGGTTTGCCCCCACACGATCGGGCCGGTCTTGTAGTTGACCGGGTGGCCGAAAATATCCACCGACTTGCCGTTGGACTCCATATCCAGCTGTTGCAGGAAGGAGGGCAGCTGATTCAGCGCCTGGTCGTAAGGCACGATAGCCTGGGTTTCCGCGCCGATAAAGTTGATGTACCAGATGCCGATCAGCGCCATGAGTACCGGCATGTTCTGGGAGAAGGGCGCCTCGATAAAGTGGCGGTCCATCTCGTGGGCGCCTTCCAGCAGCTCGATAAAGCCGTCAAAGCCAATAGACAGTGCAATCGGCAGGCCGATGGACGACCACATGGAGTAGCGCCCGCCTACCCAGGCCCAGAACTCGAACACGTTCTCTTCGCGAATACCGAATTCCATCGCCGCTTTGCGGTTGGTGGAGGCCGCCACGAAGTGGGCGCCTACATCGGCGTCGTCACCGGCGTTCTCCAGAAACCAGCGCCGCGCGGTTTTGGCGTTGAGCAGCGTTTCCTGGGTGGAGAAGGTTTTGGTCGAGACGATAAACAGCGTGGTGGCCGGGTCCAGGCGCGAAAGCACTTTCTGGATATGGGTGCCATCCACATTAGAGACAAAATGGAAGTGCATCTCCGGGTGGCGATATTTGAGCAGTGCGCGCACCGCCATATTAGGGCCAAGGTCCGAGCCGCCAATCCCGATATTGACCACGTCCTTGATCGGTTTACCGCTGTAGCCTTTCCATTCGCCGCTGCGCACCGTTTCCGAGAACTGCTTGATCTGCTCGCGGGTGCGGGTGATCTCCGGCATCACGTCTTCGCCATCGACATACACCGGCTCGTCGCCAAGATTACGCAGCGCGGTGTGCAGTACCGGGCGGTTTTCTGTGACGTTGATGATATCGCCCGAAAACATCTGCGCCCGACGCTGTACCAGCGCCGAGTGGTCGGCAAGCTCGAGCAGCTTGGCGAGCACCTCGTCCGAAACGTGATGCTTGGAGTAGTCCAGAAACAGACCGCCTACCCGTAGGCTCATTTTCTCGAAGCGCTTCGGATCCTGGGTAAAGTAGTCACGAATGCGGTCGTTATGGGTTTTATCGCGCAGGCGTTCAAGCGCTTGCCAAGTGACACTGCGGGTAAGCTGAAACATAGGGCGGTCCATGGTTGTGCACGGCCAATGGCCGTGGCGTTATTTATGTAAAAATACTACATAAAAAGCGTGGCGAGGCAAATAGATACTGATAATCCATATGCGGGAAGTAATAAAACCGAGCAGGCAAGTAAGGATAGCTAGTAGGAAGAGAGTAGAAAGGCAGGAAAACCCTGCCTTTCTAAAGCTAAACGGTATTTAGCTGGTAACCGCAACCGGCGCCGCGCCGCGCTTGAGCATTGCGTAGCTCAAACCGGTCACCAAGGAGCCCGCCACAATCGCGCCCAGGTACAAAAGGGCGGGAGTAATCGCATTGGGAATCAGCAGCACGAAAATACCGCCGTGAGGCGCCATCAGCTTGGCGCCTACCAGCATGGAAAGCGCACCCGTCAGCGCACCGCCTGCAATGCAAGCGGGAATAACGCGTAGCGGATCTTTTGCTGCAAACGGAATGGCGCCTTCACTGATAAAGCACAAACCCAGTACAAACGAGGCCTTGCCCGCTTCGCGCTCGGGTTGAGAAAACTTGTAGCGCGCCACAAAGCTTGCGATACCCATACCGATAGCCGGTACCATGCCCGCCGCCATAATCGCAGCCATAGGGCCATAGGTTTCCGAGGCCAGCAGGCCCACGCCAAAGGTATAGGCCGCCTTGTTGATCGGGCCGCCCAGGTCAAAGCACATCATGGCGCCCAGCAGAATGCCCAGCAGAACGGCGTTGGTAGAATCCATGGAGGCCAGAAAGCTGGTCAGCGCGCTCAACAATGCCGCGACCGGCTCGCCGACTACATAAATCATGACCAGACCGGTCACCAGGCTTGCGACCAGTGGGATGATCAAAATAGGTTTGAGTGATTCAACGCTTGAAGGCAATTTCACATGGCGCGTGATCGCCAGGGCCACGTAACCGGCCAGAAAGCCTGCCAGAATGCCGCCGATAAACCCGGAACCAATGTTGGCTGCCAACATGCCGCCAATCATGCCCGGCGCAATGCCGGGGCGGTCGGCGATAGAGTAAGCAATATAGCCCGCCAGTACCGGAATCATTAGCGCAAACGCAGTGCCGCCGCCAATCTGCATAAGCGCCGCGGCCAGCGTGCCTTCCTGCTCGAACGCTTCGATACCAAACATGAACGACAGCGCAATCAGCAGGCCGCCTGCCACGACCATGGGCAGCATAAACGACACGCCGGTGAGCAGATGTTTATACACGCCTTTTTCTTTCAGGCTTTTACCTTCGCTTGAAGAAGCATTAGCAGCGCCTGCGCTTTCTACGCTGGCCTGGGCCAAAGCGTTCTCAATAGTGGCTTGGGATTTTTTCAGCGCCGTACCGGTAGATGTACGGTAAACACGCTTGCCCGCAAAGCGGGTATGATCGACCTCGATATCGCAGGCCAGAATCACCACGTCGGCGGCGGCAATTTCGTCTTCGGTGAGCTTGTCCTGTGCGCCTACTGAGCCTTGGGTTTCCACACGAATTGCGTGGCCCATGGCTTTGCCTGCTTCAGCCAATGCTTCTGCGGCCATAAAGGTGTGAGCCACGCCGGTGGGGCAGGCAGTTACCGCAACAATCTTTTGACCACCCACCGTGGCTGGTGCTACCGCTGCTGCGGTCGTTGTCGGAGCGTTATACAGAGGCGCTTCACGTTTGGCGGTGGCTAAAAATGTTTCAGGGTCGGGAAGGGCTTGGGCAATAGGCGCCTGGTACAAGCGTTTGCCTTCAAAACGTTCCGGCCCGGGCACTTGCTCGGCGGCTACGACGATTAAATCAGCGTGGGCGATTTGCTCGGCGTTTGCGGCATCGACCGGAGCCAGTTCACCGTGCATTTCTACGTGGACATTCCAGCCCTGACGCTTCGCGGCTTGTTCCAGGCGCCGTGCCGCCAGAAACGTCGTCGCCATGCCACTGGGGCAGGCGGTAATTAGAATGATATTCATCGTGATGTTCCCTCGATGTGGCTTCCGCGCAGGCGCTGGACCTGAGTACGTTGTAGGAGTAAGGCAAAGTCGTCGGCATGGGCATTACCCACGCCTACGTGGCGAACCGATTCGGCAGAAAGCGCGGTGGCAAACCGTAAGGTGTCTTCGCTACTCTGCTGGCTAAGCAGGCCATGCAGCATGCCCGCCACAAAGGTGTCGCCGGCGCCCACGGTATTGGTCGCCTGAACGCGGGGCGGCGTTGATTGCCAGGCACCGCTCGCATTCACCCAGATAACCCCTTCGGCACCGGCAGAAAGCAGTGCCTGGCGAATGCCTGCCTGATGAAGGCGGGTGGTAGCGTTTAGCCGCTTGGCGTGATTATCCAGCGGCGCACCGGCCCAATCGGCAAGCTCAACCTCGTTGGGCTTAACGGCCTCGGGAGCTATCTTGATTGCGCCGAGCAGAGCTTCGCCGCTGGTGTCGATCCACAGTGGTACGCCGGTGGCTTTCAGGTGAGTGAGAAACTCACTGAACGCCGCGAGGCTTAACCCCGGCGGCAGGCTACCGGCTACCAGAATGGCGTCAACCGGGGCAGCGTTTAACTGCTGTTCAATGGCGCTCAGCAAAGCGGTGACCTGTGTAGCGTCTACGCCTATGCCTGGGCCGTTGATATCGGTCACTCGCCCGTTCTTTTCCGCCAGTTTGGCATTGATGCGAGTTTCTCCCGGTACACGGACAAATGCATCTGTCACGCCCATGTGCTCAAACGCCAATTGGAAAGGGCCATCGTTATCGCGGCCTAAAAAGCCGCTGACGACTACGTCATGGCCAAGCGACGCCAGCACGCGCGCAACGTTAACGCCTTTGCCTGCAGCTTCGAGCTGCGCGTGCCTGGGGCGGTTGACCGCGCCTAGCGTTAGCTCTTCAAGATCAAACGCCAAATCCAGTGCCGGATTAAGCGTGATGGTCATTACCCGAGCCATTAGCGTGCCTCCAGCGCATCGCGCACGGCAATGCTAGTGGCTTGGCTAAGCGCTAGCTGGGCGCAGGCCTGGGCATCGGCCAAGTCAAACTCGCGCAGGCGGGCTTTTACCAGCGGGATTTGTCGGGCGCTAACTGAAAGCTCATCCACCCCAAGCCCGACCAGAACCGGAATAGCGGCGGTATCCGAGGCCAGTTCACCACACACGCCAACCCATTTGCCTTGAGCGTGGGCGGCTTCAACGGTCATCTGGATCAAGCGCAGCACCGCCGGGTGCAGCCCATCGGCCTGAGCGGAAAGCTCCGGGTGGCCACGGTCGATTGCCAGGGTGTACTGGGTCAGATCGTTGGTGCCGACCGAGAAGAAATCCACTTCGGCGGCAAGCGTGGGCGCCAAAAGCGCGCTTGAAGGAATCTCGATCATGACGCCCAGCTGTACGTCGCTTGCACGCTCATTAGCGGGAATTTCGGCAAGCAGGCGATCAAAGATCGCTTTGGCGGCGCGGAATTCAGCCACATCCTTGACCATCGGCAGCATGATACGTAGCGGCCGGGGCGTCTCTTCAGAACCCACGACAGGGGCGGCCGCCATCAGCAAAGCGCGCAGCTGAGTTTCGAGTACATCGGGCTCGGTCAGTGCCAGGCGAATGCCGCGCAGACCCAGAAACGGGTTGTCCTCCTGGGGCACCGGCCAGTAAGGCAGCGGTTTGTCGCCGCCCACGTCCAAGGTGCGAGCGACCAGCGGTCGGCCGTTCAAGGCGTCAATTGCCTGGCGGTACTCGGCGGTTTGCGTGGCAAGGTCCGGTGCGCTTGAGTGGGCCATAAACAGGAACTCAGTACGCAGCAGGCCAACGCCTTCAGCGCCACGTTCCACAGCATCTTCGGCGTGGGCGGTGTTGCCCAGATTGGCGGCTACCTCAATAAGGTGGCCATCACGGGTTTGAGCCGCCTCAAAGCGTCGCTCCCAGGCATCGGCTTCACGCGCTTGTATATCAAGCAGATGCTGCTCGGCGCGGCTTAAACGCTGCTCGGAAGGCGAAGGGATGACCCGGCCTCGCTCACCGTCCAGAATCATCATGCTGGCGTTGGTCAGTGCCATCACCGCTTTACCTGCGCCAACCACCGCTGGTATGCCCAGCGCTCGAGCGAGAATGGCGCTATGGGCCGTGGCGCCACCGCGCTCGGTTAAAAGTCCACGCACGCGTGAGGTATCCAGGCGGGCAACGTCAGAGGGGCCGATATCATCCATCACTAAAATGTAAGGATGATCTGGCGGTTCGGGCAGTTGAACATCACACAGAATGCTCAGCACCCGCCGGCCAACATCGCGAAGGTCAGCGGCGCGCTCGGCAAGTAGGCGGTCGGCGAGCATTTCCTGAGCGTGGGCGGCGGTTTCAATGGCATCCCACCAGGCGGCTTCCGCCGAGCGGCCTTCACGAATGGCGTCTTCGGCGGCGCGGTGAAGCTCTGGGTCGTCGAGCATCTCTTCGTGCATGGATAAAATATCGGCGACTTCTCCGCCAGCGGCGTTACGCACCAGCGCTTCCAGCTGGGCAATGCCTTCCTGCACGGCATTGTGCAGCCGGGTTAATTCGCGGCTGGGGTTATCGGCCTGCTCGGCGTAGTCAAAGTGCTGGGGGCGAATAACAAACACCGGCGCAATCGCAAGCCCTGGAGAGGCAGCAATCGCCGTATGCGGCGTATCGGCTGCCAAGGGCTCAACGATGGCTTCCTGGCTGGCGGGGCGGGGCGCCAGGCGCTCACGGCCGCTGTCAAACGGCGTCACTTTTTCACCCAGGCCACCTTCAATGGCTTCCGCTACGTTGGCCAGCGCCTGCTGGGCTTGGGCGCCTTCGGCAGACAACACCAGCCATTGACCACGGCGTGCGCCCAGACCAATCACTTTGGTCAGGCTTGCCGCCGAAACGCTCGCCGGGCTGCCTTCTTCCAGGCGGAGGTTAATCGCTACCGCCTGTGCGCGGGCCGTTTGCACCAACCGTTTGGCCGGGCGGGCATGCAGCCCGTGAGGATTTAAAACGCGCACGCGCTGGGTATGTGTATTGGCGGTTTCACCCGCTAACAGGGTCAGCACTTGAGATGCATCGGCATTCCGCAGCGCCTTGCTGTCAGCGTTTTCAAGCACGGCCTGGAGTTGTTCCAGCAAGGAGCGATGGGCGTTGCCCTGCGCCGCCAGACAAAACAGTCCGTGTACGGCATGGCTGCTTTCTTCCAGGTTCGTTTCAACCGGGGTTGCCACGCTTAGCGCGGGGTTCAGTACGCCGCTGGCGCTACTGGCGAGCCAGAAACCATCGCCCAGCCATATCGGTGATTTGTCGGCGATATCAGCAATAAAGCGGTTATCCACGCAGCCGCTTTGGCGCAAACGGGCGGCGGCGGCCAATGCCAGTTCCTGAACACTTTGCGCCGGAAACTGTAGGCACAGGGTGTCGCTATCAAGCTTGGGGGTAAGCACTGATTTAGACAGCAGGCGGGCAACGTCCTCGGCGGAGCTGGCAGCAGCAAGCTCTTCAGCAACGCCGTCACGATCCAGTACATGGGTTAGGGCGCGCAAGATATCCAGATGCTCGTCATTTTGCGCCGCGATAGTCACCAGCACATATACGCGATGTCCGTCGTGCCACTCAATACCTTCGGGAAACTGGAGTACCCGAACACCGGTACGTTTAACGTGCTGACGGCTTTCTGGCGTGCCGTGGGGAATGGCAATCGCATTACCCAGGTAAGTAGACGACTGCGCTTCACGGGCATGCAGGCCGTCGCGGTAGGCTGAGTCGACCAGCCCCGCGTCAGTCAGCACCCGGGCGGCCTCATCCAGTGCCGCTTGCCAGTTATCGGCCTGGCGATTCAGCAAGATGTCATTAGGGCCGAGTGTAAGCATGCATTTCTCCTGTAAAGACGAGTCCGGTAACGGCTCGACCGCGACGCAAGCGTGCGTTGGCGCATCGAGTTCTCGGATTGAACGATGCCTGTGGTTTATATTGATATGCTGAAACGATTCAGCAAAAGGTACAAGGGGTGTGTTTTTAGACTTTGGTGGGGGTGTAGTCAAGGCGCTGTTACACTTCGCAGGCTTATAAGGGGGAAAATCATGACATTAGCCGATATCGCCCGGCTTGCCGGTGTTTCGCGCACCACGGCCAGCTATGTCATCAACGGGCAGGCGGAACAGCGTCGTATCAGTGCGGCCACAATTGAAAAGGTGATGGCCGTTGTCCGTCAGCATCAATACCAGATCGACCCCCAGGCAGCGGCGCTGCGCCGTGGGGCGAGTCGCTTATTGGGGTTGATTGTTCCTGATCTGGAAAATATCAGCTATGCACGCTTGGCCAAACGCCTGGAGCGTGGCGCGCGCGAGCAGGGCTATCGGCTGCTGATTGTAAGCTCTGATGACTGTGCACAAAGTGAGCGCGCCCTGGCGCTGGCCCTGCGTGCCCAGCGTTGCGAGGTGCTGATTACTGCCAGTTGCCTGGCCGATGACGACCCGTTTTATGTGGAGTTAATCAACGATGGCTGGGCGGTGGTGGGAGTGGATCGGGGGCTTGATCGCAAGCATTTTGTCAGCGTGGTCAGCGACGATTACGACGCCGCCGAAAAGTTAACCCGCTCGGTGCTTAACGAAAATACCCGTCGAGTAGCTTGGCTCGATGCCATGCCGATGCTTTCGATTAGCCGTGAACGCCAGGCCGGTTTTAAGGCCGCCTTAAAAGAGCAGGGCATAGAAGCAGTCTGTTTGAGCGCAGAGCACTACGAGCGCAGTGAGGCAATGGTGCTGGCGCAGCAGTTGCTTGACGAGCCTCTGGGAATAGATGCGCTGGTAACCGCTTCGTATACCTTGATGGAAGGTGTCTTCGATGCGTTTTTAGAGCGTGGCGGGCTTTCCAAACATATTCGGCTGGCCACCTTTGGCGATCATCGCCTGCTGGACTTTTTGCCCGAGCCGGTCAATTCGGCGCCTCAGGATTACGACCGGATTGCAGCGTTAACCCTGCAGAGCGCGTTAGAAGCTGCCCAAGGCGGTCGTAGCGTTGGGCAGCAAATTGTTAAACGCCAGCTTTTCAAGCGGGCCTAGAGCCCGCTAAAGGGCTAGGCCCGGGCACTGGCCCAGGCGTTGGCGTCAGGTATCCACATGGCGTAGCTTTCGCTTAGATAGGGCGAGGAAAGCATAAAGTCGGCGCTTGCCGCGTTGCAGGCCACCGGTACGTTCCAAAGTGCGGCAAGGCGTAGTAGCGCTTTGACATCGGGGTCGTGGGGCTGCGGGGCGAACGGGTCCCAGAAGAATACCAGCAAGTCTAACCTTTGCTCGGCGATGCGTGCGCCAATTTGCTGGTCGCCGCCCAGCGGCCCGCTCATTAACCCTTCAACCGTCAGGCCCAGTTGGTCGGTCAAGCGTGCGGCGGTCGTGCCCGTGCCCATCAATTGATGCTGGCGCAGCGTTTCTTGCCAGCGTGCCGCCCACTCCAGAAGCTCCCCCTTTTTACCGTCATGGGCAATCAGGGCAATACGCTTTTGCGCGGGGAGGGTGCGCTGTGCCTGGCGAGGTGGTCGGGCATCGGTCATTGATTATTCTCCTGAGGTATCCGGCTCGATGGCGATGATTTTCATGGTATTGGTGCCGCCATGGGCATTCATATGGTCGCCGCGGGTAAGAATGATATGCCCACCCGGGCGCGCCAATCCATAAGCTTTCAGCAACTCCAGGGCTTTCTGATTGACCTCGGTGGGTTCCATCTGTGTGGTATCGAAGGGCAGCGAAACCACGCCGCGGTACAGTGCCATGCGTCGCTGGGCAACCGGGCTATGGGCCAGGCCGACAATCGGCAAACCCGAGCGAATGCGCGAGGCGATCAGCGGTGTGTAACCGGTGGAGGTCATGCAGGCAATCGCACTGACGCCGGTTAAATGGTTGGCGGCATACATGGCCGAAAGGGCGATGGTTTCATCCATGCGCTCAAAGCCTTCATGCATGCGGTGACCGGAGGACTGCGCCAGGCGCTCACGTTCGGCCCCCAGGCAAACCCGGTCCATGGCCTCAACGGTTTCTACCGGATATTCTCCGGCAGCGGTTTCAGCTGACAGCATGACGGCGTCGGTGGCATCCAGCACGGCGTTGGCCACATCGAACACCTCGGCACGGGTGGGCAGCGGCGACTCGATCATTGATTCCATCATTTGGGTCGCAGTAATCACCGCACGGTTAAGCGTACGGGCATGCTTGATGATGCGCTTTTGAGTGCCAATCAGCGCTTCATCGCCTATCTCTACGCCCAAATCACCGCGGGCCACCATGACGGCTTCTGAGGCGATGATAATGCCATCCAGCGTTTCGTCATCCGCCACCGCTTCGGCGCGCTCCAGCTTGGCGACCAGGCCAATCTCTTTACCTTCTTCCCCCAGCAGCGCGCGGGCTTCCTGCATATCGGCTGCCGAGCGCGGAAAGGAAACCGCCAGATAATCCACGCCAATTTGCACGGCGGTTTTTAAATCAGCTCGGTCTTTATCGGTCAAGGCCGGGGCGGAAAGGCCGCCGCCCTGTTTGTTGATACCTTTGTTATTGGAGAGCTTGCCGCCTACATGCACGTGGGTGTGTATTTCCTGGCCAGCAATGGAGGCCACATCCAGTACCACGCGGCCATCATCCAGTAGCAAGTGGTCGCCGGGGGAAACATCATCAATCAGCGCCGGGTAATCGCAGCCCACACGCTCATGGTTACCGGCCTGGGTATCGAGCGCCATGTCTAAAATAAACGATTGTCCCGCTTCTAAATGAATAGGGCCTTCGGCAAAACGGGCGATACGAATCTTGGGGCCCTGTAAATCTCCCAAAGCGGCAACGCATTTGCCTAGGCGCTGCGCGATATCGCGAACGTCCTGCAAGCGGCGGCGATGATCGTCCGCCGAGCCGTGAGAAAAGTTAAGGCGAACCACGTCGACCCCCGCCTTGATCATTGCTTCGAGTACGCCAGGGCGGTCGCTTGCTGGGCCTAAGGTGGCAACAATCTTGGTACGACGCAGCGGTAGAGGGGAGTTCGATGAATTCATGGCGGGTTCTCCTTAAATATTGCTAATAAATCTTAAAAACCTGCATTGTCAGGGATCAGAATATTGATGCAATTGTCATCATGAAGGTATAGACGGCCCTGGTGATAATATAGTAATTTTACTACATATAAGCTGTTAAGTAGTTACAAAATAACTGGTTTCAATCATTTTTAAGCCTTCAAGGCGCCATGAAAGTGTCTTTTTGGTAATTTTTTTACCTAAATGAAACCGTTCACCACCGAGCGTGAGGTGTCAGTATGACTATCAGAGTTGCTATCAACGGGTTTGGCCGGATCGGTCGTAACGTACTTCGAGCGCTTTATGAAAACCGCTACCGCAAGCAGATTCAGGTGGTGGCGATCAACGATCTGGGCGATCCGTCGCTGAATTCACATCTATTGCGCCACGATACTGTTCATGGGCACTTTCCCTTCACTGTAGAGCACGATGCGGAAAGTATCAGTGTCGATGGTGATCGCATTGCTATCTCGTCAGAGCGCGACCCCGCCAAGCTTCCTTGGGCGTCCATGAATATCGATTTGGTCATGGAGTGCACGGGGCTATTTACCAAACGTGACGCAGCTGCCAAGCATCTGGAAGCGGGCGCCAAACGGGTGTTGATCTCAGCGCCTAGTCCCGATGCTGATGCGACGATTGTTTACGGTGTGAATGACAGCATTTTAACTGCTGAACACAAGGTGGTGTCCAACGCGTCCTGCACGACCAACTGCCTGGCGCCAGTGGCCAAAGCGCTAAACGATGCGGTGGGTATCGAAAATGGTCTGATGACGACGGTTCACGCCTATACCAATGATCAGAACCTGTCAGATGTTTACCATTCTGACCCATACCGTGCGCGTAGCGCGACTCACTCCATGATCCCGACTAAAACTGGCGCCGCCGCCGCAGTTGGCTTGGTACTGCCCGAGCTTGAAGGCAAGCTGGATGGGCTGGCGGTGCGTGTGCCGGTAATCAACGTGTCGCTGGTGGACCTGACCTTTACCGCTGGCCGTGACACCAGCAAGGAGGAGATTAACCAGATTGTTGAAAAAGCCGCCGCCAATTCGAGCGTGCTGGCGGTGAATGCTCAGCCGCTGGTATCGATCGACTTCAACCATGACGCCCATTCATCAACGTTTGATGCCAACCACACGCGTGTGAACGGACGCCTGGTCAAAGTAATGGCGTGGTATGACAATGAGTGGGGTTTCTCCAACCGAATGCTGGATACGGCTATAGCCATGCAGGCAACCGCTCAGTAAAATCTCTATAACGTATTGTTAATAATTAAATTAAAGGCCGGGGACGACTCCACGGCCTTTTTGTTTTCTACAAACTTTGCAAAAAAACCGGTTTTTTTTAATTTCACTGCATCCAAAACGTCTTCTCGTGTGTATTCCCTATACAGCCGCTATTTACGGTGGTTGATAATAATCCTTAAGGAGACTGAAAATGACCATTAAACATCTAACGCGTACCGCACTAGGTGCAGCTCTGATCGCATCCTTCAGTCATGCCGCTCTGGCCGAAACGCCGGCGGATGTCCAGGTACCGGACGGCAACACCGTTGCGCTTGAAACCGTAGGTGTCGGCGCGATTACCTATATGTGTGAAACCAATGATTCTGGTGAAATGGCGTGGGTTTTCAAAGGTCCTCATGCCGCGCTAAACGATAACGATGGCAGCCAGGTTGGCAGCTACTATGGTCCCCCGGCTACCTGGGAAGCGCTGGACGGTTCTAAAATCACCGGTACCCAGTTAGCTACCGCACCCAACGGTGACGGCAACATTCCTCTCCAACTGGTAGAAGCCAATGCTGCCGAAGGCGAAGGCGCGATGGCGGGCGTTAGCTACATTCAACGCTTGAATACTGAAGGTGGTGTAGCGCCAGACGTTGCCTGTGATAGCGATCATGATGGTGCTACTGCGGTAGTTACCTATCAAGCTGACTATATTTTCTGGACAGCTGAATAAGCGGTAACAGGTTAATTTAAGTTACGTTAGGGGCTCGTGTGTCGGGCCCCTAGCGGCTATGCTAACTGGATGTGCGGCAAGCGGTTATGGCGCGCCACCAGGGAGCTAGGTTGTGACAGACATAGGTAAGAAAAACGTCGATGTGACAGACGTAACCAGCGAATTTGACTATGTTGCCGTGCTTGCGCGATGCGCGCGCGGTGATCATGACGCCCTTCACCAACTCTATTCAAAAGAGGGCGCTGCACTGTTAGGTGTTGTGATTCGAATCGTTAAAGACCGGGGAATGGCGGAAGATATCGTGCATGATGCCTGCCTGAATATCTGGCAGCGTGCTGATAGCTTTGATCCTGCAAAGGGGTCGGCGCGAACCTGGATTTTTAGTATCGCGCGCCATCTTGCGCTTAATGCGATTCGTTACCGGGATCGTGAAGTCAATGTTGACCACAACGACCCTTCCGAATTTGATCATGATGAAACATTCCAGCATGCCTCACGCGTTGAGGAAGCCTATGATTGGCAAACCGGTCAGCGTATTGACGAGTGCCTGGAGCAACTTGAAACAGAACGGCGTAACTGCGTACTTCACGCCTATGTGGACGGTTTGAGCCATGCGGAAATTGCCGCTCATACGGGCGCACCGCTAGGTACCGTTAAAGCCTGGATTAAACGTAGTTTGCTGCGCCTACGGGAGTGTATGGCATGACCCGTCTCAGTCAGCACGAACATGAACACGACGATGACCATACCTTGGCGGGCGAATACGTACTCGGCACGTTGCCGCTTGATAAACGCCGGGAAGTGGAAGCGCGCCTGATGCATGATGAGGCGTTGCAGAAAGCGGTTGCCGCATGGGAAGAACGCTTTCTACCTTACACGGCGCTTACTCAGCCGGTGGCACCCTCCGACTACCTATGGCCGCGCATCAAACGCAGTTTGAACGACCCGCTGCTTCAGGCGCCCGTGCAAACCGCGATACCAACCAGACTACCGCGTCGACGGTTCATCAACAGTTTGCCGCTATGGCGGGGTGCTGCTGGGCTTGGAATTGCTGCCGCCCTGATCATGGGCATTATGCTGGCCAACGACTCGCCGGTACCCGCCACGCCTGAATATATGGTCGTGCTTTTAGCACCGCAAACGCAGTCGGCTGGATGGGTCGTGCAGGCCTCAACGCGCCAGAATATTCAACTGATACCGCTGGGTACCTTTGAAGTGCCAGAAGGCAAGGCGCTGGAGTTCTGGACAAAAGCAGACGACTGGCAAGCACCGGTATCACTTGGGCTGGTGGAGCCAGGCAGGCCCATCAACGTCAATCTTGATGCGCTGCCTCCTCTTCAAGACGACCAGCTTTTCGAGCTGACGCTTGAAGAGGAAACCGGTTCGGCAACCGGCCTACCAACCGGCCCCATCGAGTTTATCGGCAGGGCGGTGGAAATCTGACGCTATAGAAAAGCTAGCCTAAAAGAACGTCAACCCTACCTGGAACAAGCGCTCGACATCACGGATGCGGCGCTTGTCGATCACAAACAGAATCACGTGGTCACCGCTTTCCACCAGTACATCGCCGTGGGCGATCATGACGTCCTTGCCGCGCACAATCGCGCCGATGGTGGTGCCATCCGGCAGGTTAATCTCGCGAATGGTGCGGCCCACCACCTTCGAGGAGTTCTTGTCGCCGTGAGCGATGGCCTCAATAGCTTCCGCCGCCCCGCGGCGCAGCGAGTGCACGTTAACGATGTCGCCTCGGCGCACGTGGGTCAGCAGGCTACCGATGGTCGCCTGCTGAGGGGAGATCGCAATATCGATATCGCCGCCCTGGACCAGGTCCACGTAGGCGGCGTTGTTGATCAGCGTGAGAACTTTCTTGGCCCCCAGGCGTTTGGCGAGCAGCGACGACATGATATTGACCTCGTCGTCGTTAGTCAGCGCGCAGAAGATATCGCAGTCTTCGATGTTCTCTTCTTCGAGCAGCCGTTTGCTGGTGGCACTGCCGTGCAGCACCACGGTGCGGTTCAGCCGCTCGGAAAGCGTCGTGCAGCGCTCAAGGCTATGCTCGATGATCTTGACCTGGTGGCTGTGCTCCAGGTGTTCGGCCAGGCGCTCGCCGATATTCCCACCCCCGGCAATCACTACCCGGCGAAAGCCGCGCTCGATACGCCGAAGCTCGCTCATCACCGCGCGAATATCGCGTCGGGCGGCGAGGAAGAACACCTCATCGTCGGCCTCGATCACCGTATCGCCGCGCGGAATGATCGGCCGGTTACGTCGATAAATCGCTGCCACACGGGTATCCACGTTGGGCATATGATGGCGCAAGAACGCCAAATCCTGACCCACCAGCGGGCCACCAAATACCGCCTTCACCGCTACGAGCTGCACCAGGCCACCGGCAAAATCGAGTACCTGAAGCGCACCGGGGTGCTCGATCAGACGGCGCACGTGATCCGTCACCACCTGCTCGGGGCTGATCAGCACATCGATAGGGATAGCTTCGTGAGCGAATAGCCCCTTGCGGGTGAGATACGGCGTGGCGCGCACGCGGGCGATTTTGGTGGGAGTACGAAACAGGGTATGCGCAACCTGACAGGCGATCATGTTGACTTCGTCGGAGTTGGTGACCGCAATCAACATATCGGCATCTTCACAACCGGCCTGGCGCAGAACATTAGGGTAGGAAGCGGCGCCGGTCACGGTGCGAATATCGAGCTTGGTGTGCAGCTCGCGCAGTTTATTGGCGTCGGTATCGACCACGGTAATGTCGTTTTCCTCGCGGGCAAGGTGCTCCGCCAGGGTGCCGCCGACCTGGCCGGCGCCGAGAATGATGATTTTCATAAGTGTGTATCCTCACGGTCAGGCTCGATGTAGAGCCGGTAACCAATGCCGGGTTCGGTTTGAATAAGCGTAGGGAGTTGCGAGTCATCACTGAGCTTTTGACGTAGTTTGCTGACCACAATCCGCAGGTAATGAGTGTCTTCCCGATGGCTGGCCCCCCAAATGTTGCCTAACAGCTGGGTTTGAGTGACGATTCGACCGGCATTGGCCATCAGCTGAGCAAGCACGGCAAACTCTTTAGGCGTTAGATGAATGTCATGGCCGTTGAGCGTGGTTCTATACGCCGCCATATCAAGAATTAGTCCAGCGTGCTGATAGCGCTGAGGATGACGTTGAGGAGCCTGGCGGCGTAACAGTGCGCGAATGCGTGCCAGAAGTTCTTGGATACCAAAGGGTTTGGTAACGTAGTCATTAGCGCCATTATCCAGCGCATGAACTTTTTCAGCCTCATGGCCGCGCACCGATACTACAATAACGGGAATAGCGCTGCGCTTTCGAAGAGTCGCCAACACCTGTTGACCGTCCATATCGGGCAGCCCCAAATCCAATAGAACAAGTGCAAAAGCCGTCGGCTGGGCATTGAGTAAAGCCAATCCCTGTTGGCCTGTGCTGGCCTCGGCTACCTCAAAACCTTGCGAACTCAGGCTGATGCGCAGGAAGTGGCGAATTTGTGGCTCATCGTCAATGACCAACACTTTTCCATGATCACTCATGCGCAGCTTCCTCATCAGTGCCAGCCTTGTGCAGCGCCGTAAGGGGAAGCGACATGACCATGCGGGTGCCTAGCCCATTAGGCCCTTCATCAACGTAAACGCTACCACCATGAGCGCCCAGCATGCCCCGGCATATGGCTAACCCCAAGCCGCTGCCGTGTAGGCTTCGATCACCGCTGCCACCGGTAAAGAACATTTCGAAAACCTGCTGGCGCATTTCAAGCGGAATGCCTGGCCCCTGATCAGTTACGGAAAACTGCAGCGTTTTAGCGTCTACGTTGTGCTCGGCAGCAATCACAATAAGTCCGTTAGGGGGTGAAAAACGCGCCGCGTTTTCCAGTACATTGATGAGTGCTTGTTCGATCAGCGCTGGGTGGGCATACAGCAGCGGAAGTTCTGGGCTCCACGCTTGCTCGACCCGGCAGTGATCAAGCGCTGAGCCCAGGCGTTTGCATGCCGAGGCCACAATGTCGTCAAACGCAATCCAGTCCCGCTCGATTTTTAACCCCCCATGGCCTAGGCGCGTCATGTCCAGCAGGTTCTGGATATAGCGATTAAGGCGTTCGCTTTCACTGAGTACGCCATCTAAAAGCTCGATTCTGTCCTGCGGGGTCAGCTGGGCATCCAGGGTGCGCAGTGAGCTGGCTGCACCAATGATGGATGCAAGCGGCGTGCGCAAATCATGCGAAACGGACGCCAGCAGTGCCGAGCGCAGCCGCTCCTGCTCTTCAGCCAGGCGAGACGCATTGAGTGCCAGCATGCGTTGGCGGCTATCGCCTGCCACCTTGCCCACCACAATGGCAATCAGCAAAAAGAAAAGCAGCGTTAAAAGCTGTTCACGGTCGGCAACGGCCAGGGAAAAGTGGGGCGCCGTAAAGCAGAAGTTAAAGGTTAAAAAGCCCACCACGGCGCTTAATAGGGCCGCATAGCTGCTGGTCAGAATGGCGCAGGCAAGCACGGCAGTTAGAAAAAGCAGTGACAGGTCGGCTAAAGCAAGCCAGGTGTAAAGCCCCCAGGCCACCAGCAAGGCGACCAGGTTGCTTATCACTACGCTAAGTAGTTCCTGTTGATTAGGCAGACGAGGCGTGATGGACGGTATCATTGATCACCTTTACACATACGCTATTACTCAAAAGCTATCGACGCCAGAACATCGGGGTCAGCAGCACGACAACGGTCAGAATTTCCAGGCGCCCCATCAACATGCCAATGCATAAAAACCACTTGGCGGCGTCAGGTAACGGGGCAAAATTTCCAGCCGGGCCAATCACATCGCCAAGTCCAGGCCCTACGTTGGTAACCGCGGTAACCGCACCTGAAAGCGCAGTGACTAAATCCAGCCCCAGTGCCGCAAGGCTTAATGCCAGTAGCGCAATAGTGATAAAGAAGAAAAACGAAAAGGCCACCACACCTCGCGAAATATCGCTGGTGACCGGCTGCTGGTTATAGCGCGTGGTAAATACTCCGTTGGAATGAATCAGGTAACGAAGCTGGTTACGCAGCATCAGCATGGCAATTTGTAGACGAAAAATTTTCATCCCGCCGCTCGTCGAGCCGCTGCAGCCACCGATAAACGTCAGGTAGAAAAACGCCACAATAGGAAACGCACCCCACAGGGTGTAGTCGTCTGAAGCGTAGCCTGTCGTGGTGACCACAGAAATCACGTTAAACGTGACGTGGGTAAAGGCTTCAAATGCCGGCGTGCCTTGATTGATTCGCCATACGCTTAGCACCACAATCGCGATCAGCAGGAGTGTCAATAATCCTCTCACCTGCTGGTCCTGCCATAACGCACTTTGAAAGCCCCGTAAAAAACGGATATAGAGTACGAACGGCAGGGCACCGCTTAGCATGAACAGGCTGCCCATCCAGAGTAGCCAGGGTTGGTCGGCGTAGGCACCAAATGACGCGTCGTAGTTGGCAAAGCCGCCGGTCGCAAGCGACGTCATACCATGTACCACGGCATCGATGGGGGTCATGCCGCCCAGCCAGTAGCTCACCATGGCCAGCAGCGTCAGGCTGATATAAATCCCGAGCGTGGCCTTGGCAATACCGCCGGTGCGCGGCATGACCTTATCGGACCAGTCGGAGGATTCGGTATGAAAAAGACGCATGCCGCCCACTTTCAAAAACGGCAGGATGGCGATGCCCATCACGATAATGCCGATACCGCCCATCCATTGCATTAATCCGCGCCATAGTTTCAAGCCGTCTGACAGCGTGTCGATACCGACCATCACCGTCGAGCCGGTCGTGGTGATGGCTGATACGGATTCAAAGACCGCATTGGTAAAACTTAACTGCGGCGCGCCAAGCCCTAGCGGCAGGCTGGCAAAGCCGCTGATGCTGGTCCAACTGGCGACCGTCAAAATGAACATTTGCCAGGGCTTGAGTTCAAGCGGCGCGCGAAAGGTTATTAACCAGGTGCAGGCAACAGTCGTCAGTACGGCCAGTATGGCGATACCAAATGCCCGCGCGTCCTGTTCATGCTCCACCACTAGCACACTCCAAGGCACCAGCATGAAGAGGGCAAGCACCAGCCAAAGCACGCAAAGAATTTTAAATATCGGTGCCCAATGCCGATATAACTCCCGACTACGGTAGAACGTGGGGGCTAAGAGGTACATGCGTTACCTGCTGTGTTAAATGCCTTGTCGGGAGTATCACACCATAGCGAGGTATAAAAAGTACGTAAAAATTAAGGCCGGTTAATGTATGTTCGTAAAACGTCGGCAGAGCTTGAGCAAAAGTGCTATTAGTTGGCTACTCCCGTTAAAGGTGATTTGTGTCCGGTTCAAAACGTAAAGTGAGTGTGAGAGCAATTTTTTAGAACGTCGCGCTTAATTAAGGTCTTTTTGTAGTAAAATTACATTTAATATTGCTTTTATTACCGCTTATTAGGTAGTTTTTAGGTAATCTAACCACCAAGGTGGTTCAGCAATCATAGGAGCAGAGATGAGCAAATCATATGCCTCCCCAGGTGCCCCGTTAGGTGACCGTGATCATGCCATTGATTTGGCGCTTTTTGGGGCACTGGGCGACCTTGCCATGCGCAAGCTGTTTCCTGCTTTATATCATCTTGATCGTGAAGGGTTGATGCCGGAAGCCACGCGCATTATGGGGCTGGCACGCCAGGAGCACGATCTAGCTGAGTTTCGTGAGCTTGTCAGTGGCGCACTGCGTAAGCGGCTTAAAAGCAGTGAGCTGGATGAAGAGAGTTTTGAGCGCTTCTTGAATCGCTTGGATTACCGGCAGCTCGACTTTACGACGCTGGAGGGCTTTGATGCCATTCGCCAGTGGCGTGAAGGTGCAAAACACCCCATGGTGGTTTACCTTTCGGTCGCCGCGCGTATTTATGGCGATATTTGTCACAACCTTCAAGAAAGCGGCAGCGTGGATGACGATACACGCGTCGTAGTTGAAAAGCCGATTGGCTACGACCTTGGGTCATCGGAAGAGATCAACGATGCCATCGGCGCCGTCTTCCCTGAAGACCGGGTATATCGCATCGATCATTATCTGGGTAAAGAGACGGTTCAAAACCTTATTGCGCTGCGCTTTGCCAATCCGCTGTTTGGTACACAGTGGAATCAAAACCATATTTCTCACGTTGAAATTACCGTGGCCGAAAAAGTGGGTATCGAGGGCCGCTGGGGCTATTTTGACGATGCAGGCCAACTGCGCGATATGGTGCAGAATCACCTGCTGCAACTGCTCTGCCTGATTGCCATGGACCCGCCCTCCAACCTGGATGCGGATGCCATTCGTGATGAAAAAGTAAAAGTACTTAAAGCGCTGAAGCCGTTTGCCGGTGAGGCGTTGGGTCGCGATGTGGTACGCGGCCAATATATTGCGGGCACCAGCGATGGGCAGTCGGTGCCTGGCTATCTGGATGAAGAGGGCGCCAATACGCAAAGCCAGACGGAAACTTTTGTGGCCATGAAAACGGAGGTCTCCAACTGGCGCTGGGCGGGCGTGCCTTTCTATCTGCGTACCGGTAAGCGCATGCCTGAAAAGCTTTCCCAGATCGTGATTCACTTTCGCCAGCAGCCGCACTATATCTTTGATCCTGATCAGCGCGATATTGCTTCCAATAAGCTGATTATCCGCCTGCAGCCGGAAGAGGGTATTGCTCTGCAGGTGCTGACCAAGGACAGCGGCCTGGATAAGGGGATGCGTCTACGCCCCGGCCCGCTGCATCTCGATTTTAATAGCGCGTTTCCTAAATCGCGTATTCCGGATGCTTACGAGCGCCTGCTGCTTGAAGTAATGAAAGGCCAGCAGTATCTGTTCGTACGCCGCGATGAGGTAGAACATGCCTGGCGCTGGTGTGATCAGCTGATCGCTGGCTGGCAGACCCGTGAAACCCCACCGCGGCGTTATCCTGCGGGCTCCTGGGGCCCGGTGGCCTCGATTGCGATGATTACCCAGGATGGCCGCAGCTGGTACGAGGATTATTAACATGAGCCAATCACGTCAAAAGCTGGCCGAACATCTCGCTGAAGCGGTCTTCCAGGCATTAAGCGAAGACCTTGAGCGCCAGGAGCGTGTGCTTTTAATCGTTTCCGGTGGTTCGACCCCTGTTCCCTTTTTTAAAGCGTTGGCTGCCAAGCCGCTGCCTTGGTCACGCATCGACGTCACCTTGGCAGATGAGCGCTGGGTGGACGAGCAGAGCAGTGACAGCAATGCCAAACTGGTACGTGAGAATCTGCTACAGGGGGAGGCGGCAGCCGCGAATTTTGTGCCTCTGACCTCGGATTTCTCAACGCCTGAAGAGGGTGTGGCTAAGGTTGCCGAACGCACAGCATCCCTTGCTTGGCCTGCCAGCGTGGTTATTTTAGGAATGGGAGGCGATGGACATACCGCTTCACTGTTTCCTGATAGTCAGGAACTGGGGCTTGCGCTGTCAACCGATGAGCCGCTGGTAGCGATACGCACGCCTAGTCAGCCTCAGCCGCGGATCACTTTTTCTGCTGGTCGTTTGCATCAGGCCCACCGGCATATTTTGCATATCACCGGTGATGATAAGCGCAGCGTATTGGCGAATGCCCTAAACGGCGACGACGTGAGGCAACTGCCGATACGCGCATTTTTATCCTGCCCACTGGCTATCTACTGGGCACCTTGACAGTCAATCAATAACAAATTGCTTGGAGACTCACTATGTCGATTGATAAACAGCTGCCTTCAACCCGTACCGCCGAACTCGACAGCATTTGCCATAAAGCGGAAGTGATTCCGGTGATTACCATTGAGCGGCTTGAAGATGCCGTGCCGCTAGGCAGGGCTTTGGTCGAAGGTGGCTTAAGCGTGCTGGAAATTACGCTGCGTACCGACTGCGCTCTTGAAGCGATCAAGCGTATGAAGAAAGAGCTGACCGGGGCCAGTATTGGTGTGGGCACTGTGTTGACTCCCGCTCAATACCGCCAGGCTGAAGAAGTAGGTGCAGATTTTGTGGTTTCACCCGGCACGACCGAAGCACTTTATCGCTATGGCATTGAAAGCCCGGTGCCCATGCTGCCCGGCGTTTCAACCGTATCCGAGCTGATGACCGGTTGGCAGTACGGCTACCGGCGTTTCAAATTCTTCCCGGCGGAGTCCAGCGGCGGTGTTAAAGCCCTGAAAGCCTTCGGCGCGCCTATTCCCGGTGCAAGCTTTTGCCCAACGGGTGGTATCACGGTTGATAACGCTGCCTCTTACCTGGCGCTACCCAACGTCATGTGCGTGGGCGGCTCGTGGCTAACGCCCAGCAAGCTGGTTGAAGCAGAAGATTGGGACGCTATTCGTAAGCTGGCGCAAGAAGCTGCTGAACGTTTTCACCACTAATCCCTTTTAATCCTAAGGTAAGCACCGGCCGGACAGGTTTCTCCTGTCCGGTTTTTTTATGTGTAAATCAATATGGTTAATTAAGACCAAAGGCGGATAACACGTAAATCCTCAGGTCAATTAAACTTCCATTATTAATATGTCAGACATTTTTACACGCTTGGTGTGCCAGCGTGAATCACTTGCCAACATGGAGTAAGTTAGTATGCATATGCTGACCTTGGCATCTTTCCTGTTTTTTACAGGATTAGTTGCTTTTGTTACGTGGCGTATTACGCATCGTGATGACCATTCCAGTACCAGCGGCTACTTTCTAGCAGGCCGCTCGCTTACCTTCCCGCTGATTGCGGGTTCACTCTTGATGACCAACCTTTCCACCGAGCAGATGGTGGGGCTTAACGGTGCAGCGTTTGCCGATGGCCTAAGCGTCATGGCCTGGGAGGTAGTCGCGGTAATTGCGCTAGTCGCCCTGGCGCTGTTTTTTCTGCCGCGCTTCCTGAAAAGTGGTATCGCCACATTGCCTCAGCTGCTTGAGATTCGATTTGATAAAGACACCCAGCTGATTACCAATATTATTTTCCTGATTGCTTATGCCGTCATCCTGCTGCCGATCATTCTTTATTCAGGTGCTATTGGCCTGCAGGGAATGCTTGACCTGCAGGGGCTGACCGGTATCGAGTCTTCCACTACGCTGCTTTGGTTAACGGTCTGGATCGTCGGTATTATTGGCGCGGTGTATGCGCTGTTCGGAGGGCTGAGAACGGTCGCGGTTTCCGATACCTTGAACGGTGTCGGGCTGTTGATCGGTGGCTTTGTAATCGTCTACTTCGGTTTGCAGGCGGTAAGTGGCGGCACGGGTATCATGGAAGGTTGGAGTATCCTTAAAGAAAGCGACCCTGAAAAGCTGAACTCGATTGGCGGCTCGGAACAGCAGGTGCCGTTTTTCACTCTGTTCACCGGCGTATTTTTGATCAACCTGTTCTACTGGAGTACCAATCAGCAGATCATTCAGCGCACCTTCGCCGCCAAAAACCTGGCGGAAGGCCAAAAAGGCGTGCTGCTGACCGGGCTCTTCAAGCTGTTGGGGCCGCTTTATCTGGTGCTGCCAGGCATCATTGCCTATCACCTTTACGCCGACCAGGGTGTGCGCGCCGATGAAGCCTATGGCCATCTGGTCTTCAACGTTCTACCGCCTTATCTGACCGGGTTCTTTGCGGCTGTCATGGTCGGGGCAATTCTGTCTTCGTTTAACTCAGCGCTTAACAGCACCACGACTATTTTCAGCCTGGGTATCTATAAAGGTGTGTTAAACAAAGAGGCCACCGAGCAGCAGATCGTAAAATCCGGCAAGGTCTTTGGCTGGATCATGGCGGTGATAACCATGATTATCGCGCCGCTTCTGGCAGACCAAGATAGCCTGTTTGGTTATTTACAGAAGATGAATGCGATCTACTTCATTCCGATTCTCGCCGTCGTCCTGGTAGGTCTTCTGACCAAACGGGTACCCCCCATGGCGGCTAAAATAGCCTTGGTAGGCGGCTGCTTGCTGATTGCTGCGGGCTACTTCGTACCCCCGTTCAATCTCTTGCCAGAGATTATGAACGAGTTCCACTTTGTAGCCTTGGTGTTCGCGCTGTTAGTCGTCGTGATGCTGATTATCGGCAAGCTGCGCCCGCGTGAAACTGACTGGGTACAAGAGCATACCGGTGATGTAGATCTAACTCCCTGGAAAGGCGCGGTACCCGCAGGCATTGTACTGGTGGTGCTGGTGATCGTGATGTATATAAGCTTTGCGGGTTAATTGCCCAACGGGCTATTAAAAGCTCAAGCATCGCTGTTAAAACCCCAAAAACAAGGCCCCGCTAGTATTCATTAGCGGGGCCTTGTTTTTGGCTTAGCGGCCATTTGATTTAGGTAAGCCGAAGCGGCGGCTCGGCAAGTCCGGCTATATCGAGTTGCACCGAAAACAGCGCGCCCGCGTTCGGCTCCTTGACAAGCTGGTCAGGAGTAAAGCCTTCCTGAGCCGTGGTGATATACAGCGTTTTAAGGTCGGCGCCTGCAAACGCCGGGCAGGAGGGCTGACTGACCGGCAGTTCAATACGGCCAATGACTTGACCTTGTGCATTTAAGCGCACCACCTGCCCAGCGCCCCACAGGGCCAGCCAGAGGCAGCCCTGGCTATCCATCACGGCACCATCCGGATTGCCGGTATGGTTGGAAAAATCAGCAAAGGGTACGGGTTCATTGATGGGCCACCCCAGATCATCCAGCGCCCAGCGCATCACGATGCCAGTTGGCGTATCCGTAAAGTAAGCGGCTGTGCCGTCGGGCGAAAAGCATAGCGCGTTGGGAATGGTAAGCCCTGTGCGCAGCTTTTCAAGCTTGCCGCGATGCAGGCGGTAGAGGCTGCCCGCATTAGGCTCGGCCAGCTTGCCCATGCTGGAAAGCCATAGGCTGCCGTGGCGATCAACCCGCGCATCATTGCTGCGCGTAACGGGGTTGTCGGCTTCAAAATAGGCAAAGTGAGTGGCTGTGCCGCTGTCAGGATCAAAGCGCGTCAATGAGTGCTCACCGACCAGTAGCAGGCCGCCATCGTCAAGCGGGGCGGCAAGCGACACCTTTTGATCAAGCGCATAATGGCCGCTCTCTGCCGTAGCGGGGGAGAGCCAGTGCAGGCGTTTGCCCAGGATATCGCACCAGTAAAGCCGCTCGCTGTTGGCATGCCACTGCGGGCCTTCCCCCAGCTCGCAGCGTGAATTTACCGCAAGTTCAGCCTGCCAGATGCAAATATTCATGCATTGGTTCCCGCTTTCCAGGCGGCTACCAGTGCCTGGGCCTGTTGGCTTACCTGAGACGCCGTCTGGCCTGGCTTGTACAGCGCGCTGCCTAGCCCCGCGCCATCCACTCCCGCCGCTTGCCAAGCAGCAAAGTTATCGATACCCACGCCGCCCACGGCATACAGCAGCGTACCGCTCGGCAGTACGGCGCGCACCGCCTTCATTCCTTCAAGGCCTACCTGTACGGCCGGGAAAAGCTTCAGGCCCGTGGCACCAGCCTCCAGCGCATCGAACGCTTCTGAAGGCGTGACGATGCCCGGCCAGCTGGCCATACCCAGCCGGTGGGTTTCTTCAATCACGCTAGTGCGGCAGTTGGGTGAGACAATTAGACGCCCGCCAGCCGCATGCACATCGCGCACCTGGGCAGGGGTGAGTACGGTGCCCGCGCCAATCACCGCTTGCTCGCCAACGACATCCACCAAGCGGCGAATGCTCTCTAACGGGTCTGGAGAGTTGAGGGGAACTTCAATCTGTGTAATGCCTGCGGCAAGCACCGCTCGGGCAATCTCAACGACTTCATCGGGCGTTACGCCGCGTAAAATACCGATCAACGGTAACGTCATAGCACAATCTCTCCATTGTCCGTTAGCAGTAACAGGGTGGCCTTAATGTGGCAGTGCCTGATGTGCAAGCCGAAGACCAGCCAATACGGCAGTGTCGCCATCCAAATAGTGTGTTTGATAACCGATAGCATCGAGTGCCATTGTGTAGCGCTGGCAAAGTGCCTGATTACCTATCAGGGTGATCGGCTTGTCGCGTGGGTGCGACTGGCAGGCGCCGGATAGCTCAAGGCCAATAGCAAGCCCCGAAAGCCTGGCTGCAAGCACCGCTCCCCGCGTTTTGCCTACAGCCAGCTCACCGTCGAGTAAATCCTGCGCGCGCAGCCCGAACAGGCGGCTACTAAACGTTTCGGGCGCGGCATTTACTTCGCTCACTGCGCCAATAAATGCCGCGCGGCATGCGGGGTCATTTAGCTCATCGCTTCCAATCGAGTGCTTGAGAACCGACTGGTTGGCCAGCAGTTGATAGAGCTCACCCGTGAGGTAAGTGGTGAACTGGGTTACCGCGCCTGCGTCGAGGGTTGCCCATTTGGCATGGGTGCCCGGCAGGCAGACCAGGCCGGAAAATTCAGGCGTATCGGCCACCAAGCCCGCAAGCTGGGTCTCTTCGCCGCGCATCACATCGAAATGCCGCGAATCGCTGCGGGTCTGGCTCAATCCAGGCAGTAGATAAACACGTAGCTTGTTGCCTGCAAGGGTAGGGAGTACAGCCCCCTGGCTGAGCTGACCCAGCGGCGTAGGCACCGGTAGGTAAGCGGCTTCCTGCCAGCCTTGCCTGGCGCCTGCCATGCCGCAAACCATCACTATTACCTGGCCGCTGGCAGGCAGCCAGGGGCTAACCAGACGTAGCAACTCGGCTTCGTACTCGTCGGGCTTAAGTGAGAGCATGCCTTTGTCGCTGGTGCCCTGAGCGATGATATGGTTCTGGTGATCCATTCCCCAGGCGCGCAGATTGCTTGAGCCCCAGTCGACCGCCACCCAGGAAAGCGGGCGGCTCTGCTCGTTAGTATTCTCCATGGCATTAGCTTTTATAGAGTTAGCTTTTATAGCGTTAGTTTTTATGGAGTGAGCTTCTAAAGGTTGCATAGGCTACCACTCCGCAATTGAGCCATCTTCGTGGGTCCATACCGGGTTGCGCCAGCGGTGGCCGGTTTTGGCTCGCTCTTCCACAAAGGCCTCGTCAATTTCAACACCGAGGCCAGGGCCTTGAGGGATGGCGCAGAAGCCGTCGGTAATACTCAAGGCCGTTTTATCCACCAGATAATCCAGCACATCGTTGCCCTGGTTATAATGGATGCCCATGCTTTGCTCCTGAATAAACGCGTTATGACTCACGGCATCCAACTGAAGAGAAGCGGCAAGGGTAAGCGGGCCAAGCGGACAGTGGGGGGCGAGTGCCACGTCATAAGCGGAGGCGAGCGCGGCAATTTTCAGCCCCTCGCTGATCCCGCCGCAGTGGGAAATATCGGGCTGGATAATATCGATCATGCCGTCCTGGAGCAGGTCGCGGAACTGAAAGCGCGTGTGCAAGCGCTCACCGGTTGCCAAAGGGTAGCCCAGCCCACCGGCAATATCCTTCAAGCAAGGCAGATGCTCTGGCGCGACGGGTTCCTCGACAAACATGGGATGGAAAGGCTCAAGCTCACGCAGCAGCGCCTTGGCCATGGGGCGGTGAACGCGGCCATGAAAATCGATACCGATACCTACATCAGGTCCAACGGCATCGCGCGCCTCACGAACCCGGGCCACGGCTTCATCAACCTTGCGGTGCGAGTCAACGATTTGCATTTCAGGCGTGCCGTTCATCTTGAAGGCGGTGAAGCCTTTTTCGACCAGCGCCTTGGCACCGGCGCCCACCTCGCTTGGGCGGTCGCCGCCGGTCCAGGCGTACATACGCATCTTGTCGCGCACCGCACCGCCTAGCAGCTGGTGGACAGGTACGCCCAGATCGCGTCCTTTGAGATCCCAAAGTGCCTGGTCGATGCCTGCAATGGCACTCATTAAAATAGGTCCGCCGCGATAGAAACCGGCGCGGTAAAGCGTGTTCCAGAGGTGTTCAATACGGTGTGGATCCTGGCCGATCAAATAGTCGGAAAGTTCATGCACCGCCGCTTCAACCGTGGCCGCGCGACCTTCTATCACCGGTTCGCCCCAGCCGTAGCAGCCTTCATCCGTTTCGATTTTAAGAAATAGCCAGCGTGGTGGTACTTGCCATGTCTTCAAACGGGTAATTTTCATGTTCAGCTGTCCTCTTAAAACTTAATTAGCGAAATGGTTATTAATGAATTGATTATTTGTGTACTGATGATTTACGAACGAATGTTTGACGAATAAGTAAGCAGTGCAATCGTCATGATTAACTGACAATCCCTAGATCAATAGCGGTACGCCGCAACACCTCGCGGGCGGCAGTCTCGGCGGCGTGAGCATCACCGGCTTGAATGGCTTCCAGCACGTGGCGATGGCGCGTCAGGCTGTCGTCCAGCGTTTTGATATCGTGCTGGGAGCGGTGCACCAGCGCCATGATGGAAGGGCGCAATAAATGTCCCATTTGCCGCCAGACTAAATTGTGGCTGGCCTGGTAAGTGGCGTCATGAAAGGCGACGTCATATTCAGCATGCTCGGCACGGGCGTCAGGGTTGCCTGCCGAGCGGCGCATGCCTTCAAAAGCCGCTTCAAGCCGAATGATGTCCTCGGCGCTTGCCGCCTGGGCCGCTAAGCTGGCAACGGTAGGCTCGGCTGAAAAGCGAAATGCGTAAATCGCGCGTACCAACTGAGGGTCAAGGTTGACCAACCCTGTCATCCACTCACTCATCAATGGATCAAGCAGGTGCCATTCACCCATCTCACGTACCAGCGTGCCGCGGCCCGCTGTGCGCTCTAAAAGGCCGGTAGCCGTTAAGCTGGCTAACGCATTGCGTACCTGATTGCGGCTAACAGCAAAATGTTTGCCTATATCAAGCTCCTTAGGAAACACGTCGCCTGGCTGCCAATGGCCTGTGAGTAGTGCTCTGGCGAGCAGGCGCGCCAGGTTTTCAGCCCCACCGGGGTGGGAGGGTAAGGTATCTAGCGTCATGGCATGTCTCATTAAACGACGATCATGCCTAGAGCTTATTAAATGTCTGACATTTTAACAAGCAGACGAAAGTTGGTATGCGCAAGGCTGCAAGCTGTTAGGAGCCGTTGATATGGATAGTTGATATGGACAGTTGGTGTGAGGGGTGGTGTAGATAGTTGTTATGAGCAGGGCGCTTTAAAGCGCCCGCAGTGCGTCAATATCTGTTTGGGTGGGTAAGGCGGCGTAGGCGCCCGGGCGGGTGACGGCGTGCGCGCCACAACGGCAGGCTAACGCCACCGCCGCGTTTAGGAAGGTATGATCTTCATGCCAACCGTGTGCAATTCCATACCGGGAGAGCTCTGCCAGTAGGCCACCAATAAAAGCGTCGCCCCCCGCTGTCGTATCGACAGCCTGTACGCTGGGCGGCGCAATACGCTGTTCCATGGCGGCGCTTTTGAGCACAACGTCATTCGGGCCGTCAGTAATAAGAATGACCTTTACGCCAGCATCCAGACGCTGAGCAAGCCACGTCTTTTGAGTCTGCTCACCGCGCAGGTAGTCAAGCTCCTCAAGAGATACCTTGAGCAGCTCGGCGGTATCTACAAGCTGCGTTACTAATCCCGTATCGGCCGTGGCATTTGCCCATAAGTTATGCCGCAGGTTGGCATCCACGCTAACCAGGCAGCCGGACTGCTTGGCCATTTTTGTAAGGGCAAGGGTGGTTTCGGCAATCTCTGGGTCGGTTAGGCTATTGCTGCATAGGTGAACAATGGCCGGGTCTTCAAATACCTCTTGGGGCAAATGATGAAGTCGGTAGAGCAGGTCGGCAGCCGGTGGGCGGTAAAAATCAAAGGTGCGCTCGCCTTGGGCATCGCGTGAGACAAACGCCAGCGCCGTACGGGCTGCTTTGGTCAGCACGACCCCATCGATATTGACGCCGTGGCTATCAAGTTCACGAATCAGAAAGTGGCCAAACGTGTCATCGCCCACCATGCCTAAAAAGCGGCTGGGTACTCCCAGGCGAGCACAGGCTACCGCCACATTGGCGGGCGCGCCGCCTGCGTAGGGGGTGAAGGTTTCCTGATGATCGTGTGTATCTCCCAGGCGGCTAGAGAGCATATCGACGAGTGCTTCGCCAAAGGTAATCACAGAAATCATGGGCTTTCCTTATTGTTATATTAGATATTAAACGTTAGGCATTCGATGTGGGCCTACGTATTAAAACACTTCTTCGTTATGCAGCGCTTCAGCCGCGCCCAGTAAACCGGTCCAGGGCGCGGTGACGACCCATATCGGAATATCGATGTTATAGGCACCCATCCTGCCTTTATTGATAAACGCGCTGCATAGTTCGCTTTTGGGTAGCCAATCCATTAAGCGAGGGATGATGCCGCCACATAGATAAACCCCTCCGCGCGCGCCCATGGTCAGCGTCGCATCGCCGCATGCATCGCCCAGAATTTTTAGAAACCGCAGCAGCGTGCGACAGGCGATTTCATCACCCTGGTTAGCAGCCTGAGTGACTTCGGCAGCGGTGGTAAAACCTGGCGATATACCGTCAAGGGCACAGTGCGCGGCATAGAGATCCACGATCCCTTGGCCGCACAGCATGCGTTCTACGCTTACGCGTGAATAGTGCTTGTGCAGTTCATCAAGCAGTGCACGCTCATAGGTGTCGGTGGGCGCAAACGTAACATGCCCGCCTTCCGTAGGCAGCGGGATCCAGGCGTGCAGCCCGGGAAATACGCCCGCGACCCCCAACCCTGTACCTGGGCCGATCACCAAGCGCGTGGCGCGTGCCTGGGCAGTGCCGGGCTTTACTTTCACCAGATTCTGATCCGGCACGTGAGGAATGCCGAGTGCCTGAGCGGTAAAGTCATTAATGACTTTAAAAAGTGATAGGTTCAGCGCCTGCTGAACCTCGCTTTTTAAAAACTGCCAGTGGTTGTTGGTCATTTTGACCTGCTCGGCATGCACGGGGCAGGCAAACGCCAAACAGGCTTCGGTGGGCGCGTTACGGCCGGTAGCGCCCACCTGATGCAAGTAGTCCTGAACGGCTTCAACCACGCCCGGGTAGTCGGCACAGGGTAAATTGATAATCTGCTGGGGGGCTGTTTTCCCCGGGGTTACCAACGCAAAGCGGGCGTTGGTCCCCCCGATATCACCAATGAGAGCGGGTCGGCTCATTGGTCCTCCTGCTCGATTTTTTCAAGCTCGCGCGACAGCACTTCGGCTTCGAAACCGCCAAACACACCAGCTCCCTCTTCGGCTTTGGTCGCCAGGTGGCGGAAGCCGCCGAACAGCTCGCGACCCATGCCAAAGTGGCTGTGTTCAAGATTGACATGCGTGCAGGGGCGGGCATCAAGCGTGGCGGCATCTACCAGCACGTTAAGCTCGCCGGTTTCGGCATTCAGGCGCACGATATCGCCATCCTTGAGTTTGGATAGCGGCCCGCGGTCAACCGCCTCAGGCGTTACATGAATGGCCGCAGGCACTTTTCCTGACGCGCCGGACATACGGCCATCGGTGACCAGGGCAACTTTAAAGCCCTTGTCCTGCAATACGCCCAAAAACGGTGTGAGCTTGTGAAGTTCGGGCATGCCGTTGGCTTTAGGGCCTTGGAAACGCACCACGACGATCACATCGCGATCCAGCTGGCCGGATTCAAACGCCGCTTTAACCTGGTTTTGATCATCAAACAGCTGAACCGGCGCTTCCACAATGCGGTGAGCCTGCTTGACGGCGGAAATCTTGATTACCCCACGACCCAGGTTGCCGTCCAGCACGGTAAGCCCGCCGGTCGGTGAGAAGGGGTTGCTGACCGGACGGAGTACTTCCGAATCAAGGCTCGATTCAGGACCTTCACGCCAGGTAAGCTTACCGCCTTCAAGAAAAGGCTCCTGGGTGTAGGCGCTCATATCGGTGCCAAACACTGTGGGGATATCCCCATGCATAAGCCCGGCTTGAAGCAGCTCGCGAATCAGCAAACTCATGCCGCCGGCCGCCTGGAAGTGGTTCACATCCGCCTGGCCGTTGGGGTAGATACGCGTCATGCTGGGTACTACCGCTGAAAGCTCGGTGAAGTCATCCCAGTTGATGGTAATACCTGCCGCCGCCGCCATGGCGACCAGATGCAGAGTGTGGTTGGTTGAACCGCCCGAGGCCAGCAGGCCAACCATGGCATTGACGATGGCACGCTCGTCGATCTGCTTATAGAACGGGCGATAGTTGCCGCTTTGCTCGGTATTGCGGATGGCCTGCTCGGTAGCGTAGCGGGTGAGTGCTTCACGCAAGGGCGTTCCTGGGTTAACAAACGATGCGCCGGGCAAGTGCAGGCCCATCATTTCCATCATCAGCTGGTTGGAGTTGGCGGTGCCGTAAAACGTGCAGGTACCAGGGCTGTGGTACGACTGGGATTCGGCTTCCAGCAGCTCGTCTCGGCCAACCTTGCCTTCGGCGTAGAGTTGGCGAACCCGGGCTTTTTCGTCATTGGGCAGGCCGGTGGTCATCGGGCCACCAGGTACAAAAATGGCCGGTAGATGGCCAAAGCGCGCGGCGCCAATAAACAGCCCAGGCACGATCTTGTCGCAGATTCCCAGATACAGTGTGGCATCGAACATGTTGTGGGAAAGTGCGACGGCCGTTGCCATGGCAATCACATCGCGGGAGAAAAGCGATAGTTCCATGCCGGGCTGGCCCTGGGTTACGCCGTCGCACATGGCGGGCACGCCGCCGGCAAACTGGGCGGTTGACCCCATGCCCCGCGCGGCTTCTTTAATAATCGCGGGATAATCTTCAAAGGGCCGGTGAGCGGAAAGCATGTCGTTATACGATGATACGATGCCCACGTTGGCGCTATTGGTTAGTTTGAGGCGGCCTTTATCAGTGGGTACGTCGCAACCGGCAAAGCCGTGCGCCAGGTTTCCACAGGAAAGCTCGCCACGGTGCACGCCTTGCTTATGCTGATCGGCCATATGCGCTTCGTAAAGCGCACGCCGATGCCGGGAACGCTCGCGTATACGTTGGGTAACCTCAGCAACGGTGGTATTTAACGTAGCAGGTGTTGGGCTCGGCATAAGGACCTCTGCATGATAGAAACGGCACGGTTTATGTAGTTATTTTACATACTAATGCGCGAAATTAAGAGTTTTAAAAGCGTAACACAACCAATTGCGTTGTTTTATTACTCTATGTTGGTAAAAGCGTGTAATAAAAGCTGCCGGTAAAACACCTTGCTGAATAAAAGCTAACCACGTGCAGCGCGCTTTACGTGGTTAGCCCGGCAGGCTTCTGAATGAAGCCTAGTATAGCGTATGCCAAGGTTCTCTCCGGCAATGGCGCTCCGTGAGGTTATCGGCTCTCCACTTCATCGCGTTTGATCTTGAAGAACATCGCATAGAACGTGGGAACAGCGATCAAGGTCAATATGGAAGCAAACAGCAGGCCGCCCATAATAGTCACGGCCATGCTGTTGAAGAAGGCATCCCATAAGAGCGGAATCATACCCAGTATCGTCGTACCTGCGGCCAGAAAGACGGGTCTCAAGCGGCTGACGCTGGCATCGATCAGAGCGGTAAAGCGCGCGGTGCCTGAGCGTATCTGTTCATCGATCTCGTCCACCAGAACGATAGCGTTTTTCATCAGCATGCCCGAAAGGCTCAGCATGCCCAACAGAGCGGTAAACGAGAAGGGAAGGCCAGTGACCAAAAGCCCAGTCACCACTCCACATACAGACATGGGTACCACCAGCCATACGATCAGCGGCTGTCGAAGCTTGCCAAACAGCAAAATCGAGGTGAGTACCATGATAAGAAAGCTTACCGGCAGCTGTTCACCTAACGACGCTTGGGCATCACCCGAGTTCTCGTGTTCGCCACCCCACTCAAGCGTATAGCCAGGCGGCAGTTCAATCGCCTCGATTTCCGGACGCACGGCATCAAACGCTTGGGCGGCGGTGTGGCCCTTGTCAGGCTCGGCGCCTACGGTCAGGGTTCGCACGCGGTTACGTCGCTCAATCAGCGCTTCTTCTGCACGTATTTCAAAACCGTCGACCACTTGGGTGATCGGTACGAACTGCTGCTGTGCCTCGCTGTAGATCTGGCGGTCGCTTAAAAGCGCCACATCATCGCGCTCGGCCTGGGGGGCGCGTGCAGTGATGGGGATCAAATGCTCGCCTTCGCGGTAGATACCCGCGCGAATGCCGGAGGAGGCGAACTGCAATGTCTGGGCGATATCCTCGCGGGTGACGCCGGCAATACGCGCGCGCTCCTCGTTGATGATCGGCGCCACGACAAGCTCCTGCTGGCGCCAGTCGATGCGTTCATCGATCAGCATCGGGTTGGCCGCCATGCGCCTACGGGCCTCATTACCCAGCTCACGCAATACTTCGGGCGAGGGACCCTGAAAGCGTGCCTCGATATCCGCGCCGTCGCCAGGGCCGAACTGGAGTCTTTGGGTGCGCACCTGAGCGTTGGGGTAGCGCTCGTTAAGCTCCTTATAAAACTCTCGGTCGAGCGCATCAATGGCATCAAGCTCGTTGGTGCGGATGATAAACTGTGCGTAGCCGGTATTGGGCTGCTCGGGCGAGTAGGTAAGCATGAAACGTGTCGCCCCCCGGCCCACGAAGCTTGCAACCGAGACCACGTCCTCATGTTCGAGTATATATGCCTCGATCTCGCCGACATCGCGAATCGTGGCGCGAATATCCGTGCCCTGAGGCAACTCATAATTGATGAAGAAAAGCGGCGTGCTGGAGTCAGGGAAGAACGATTGCGGCACCAGTGTGAACGCCCACATGCACACCCCGGTGAGCACAACCAAGGCTGTCACGGTGATAATGCGTAGTTTAAGCGCCGCCAGCAGCAGCGCCCGGTAGGTGCGATAGACAATTCCGCCGTAGCCGTGGTCTTCGTTATCCGCGTCGCTTTGCTCTTCTCTTTCGTGCTTTTCTCTTTCGTGCTCTTCTTCCTGGCGGCCTTCGCCGCCCTGTTCGCTGCTTTCCTCGCCTTGGTCTGCCTCCTCTTCGTCTTCACCTTTCTTGCGCAGCAGCAAGTAGCCAAACAGTGGCGTTACTGTAAGGGCCAGCAGCCAGCTCAGCATTAATGAAACGAGAATGACGATGAACAGCGAAAACATGAATTCCCCGGTCACATCGCTGGAGAGGCCAATACCCGCAAAGGCCATGATACCGATCAGCGTGGCGCCAAAGAGCGGCATCTGAGCGCGCTTGGAAGCGGCGCTCGCCGCGCGCTTTGCCTTCATGCCGCGCTTGATATTGGTGACCATGCCTTCGGCCACCACGATGGAGTTATCCACCAGCATGCCCATCGCAATGATCAGTGCGCCCAGCGATATGCGCTCCATCTCGATATTGAAAATACCCATGACAAAAAGCGTGCCCAGTACAGTAAGCAGTAGTGTACTGCCCACCACCACACCAACCTTCCAACCCATGACCAGACACAGCACCGCAATCACGATGGTCACTGACATGGCCAGGTTGATTAGAAAGTCGTTGATGGCGTCATTGACCACGTTATGCTGCTCGTAAAGTGGATGCAGTTCCACGCCGAGGGGAAGACGGCTTTTTAGCTGCTCCATGCGCGCTTCTACCGCCTCGCCAATTTCGATGATGTTTTCGGTGGCGATACCGGCGATGCCCAGCGTAAAGGCAGGCTCGCCGTTATAGTGCATTACGTGGTCGGGAATATCCGTCGGTTGACGGTAGATAGTCGCGATATCGGCAAGTGCGACCTGTTCGGTGGTGCCGGGTCGGCCAATGCGGATGGACTCCAGAAGCGTCGTGCTATCGATATTGGAACGCGCCACCAGGCGGACCTGCCGATCGCCCACTCTAAGCGTACCGGCATCTTCCACGGCATTCTCGGTCTGGATGGTATTAATGACCTGATCGATGGGGATACCCAGCGTCGTCAGCCGCTCGTTGGAGATATCGATGTAGATGCTCTCTTCACGCTCGCCGGCGGTGGTAACCCGGGCAACACCCGGCACGGCCAGTATTTCGCGCTGAAGAAAGGTTGAGATATCGCGCACTTCCCGGGCGGAGAATCCTTCGGCCGTGACGGCGTAAAAGAGCCCGTATACCTCGCCAAAGTCGTCGTTCACCTGGGAAGCGAGGGCCCCCTGAGGCAAGTCAGGCTGGGCATCGTTAACCTTGCTGCGCAGCTCGTCCCAGATCTGCGGCAGTTGATCGCTGCCGTAGTTGTCTTGAATTTCGACCTGAATCTCCGAGCGGCCCGGCAGCGATTTGGAGTCGAGCACGTCAAGCTGCTCCATCTCTTGAATCGCGCGCTCCAAGCGTTCGGTGACCTCTTCTTCTACCTCTTCGGCAGTTGCGCCGGGATAGGGGGTATTGATGATGGCGTAAGGAATGGTAAAGGAGGGGTCTTCGAGCTTGCCAACGGTATTGAATCCCCAGATGCCACCCAGCAGGCAGATCACCACAATCAGCCACGTGTTGATCGGTTTCTCGATCGAACGTTTTGCAATATCCATGCGGCCTCCTTAAAGCGCGGCGTCGAGCGGTTTGACCTGCATACCATCGCGCAGCAGATGGACGCCGGTGGCTACCACTCTTGAACCCGCTTCAAGACCTGCGGTAATCATGACCTGGTCATCGACCATCTCGCCCACGCTGACGCGCTGCGGGGCCACCGTGCCTTCGTCTGGATCAAACACCCATACCCGAAACTCGCCGTCTGCATCGTTATCCAGGGCGCTACTGGGCAGGGTGATCAAGGGGCTGTCGATCTGTGCTTCAGGTTGGATGTAGACCGTGGCGGTAGTGCCGGGCAGAGCGATAATGCCATTGCCCGCCGGGGCGAACTCGACCTCGAACGTCTGAGCAACGTCATCGGGTTCGGTGACGTGCTCGCGGTACTCAAGCGGAATGCGCTGGCCCGGGAGGGTGGCAATCTCCGCTTCGGCGCTGAAATGGCGGCCATTTTCCAGGTGCTGCATCAATGCCTGGGGCACATTGAAACGAATGCGCAGTTCTGAAACATCCTGAATGCGCACGACTTCGGTGTTAGGTGGGACTGTGGTGTATTTCTCGACCAGACGCCGGGCAATCAGCGCATCAAACGGAGCGTGAAGAGTGGTGTAGGCAAGCTCCTGGCGGGCGCTGTCGAGCTGGGTTTCAGCTCGCTCGGCCTCGGCAACGGCGGCATCGAGTGCCGCCTGTGAAACCGCCCCCTGGCCGCGTAGGTTGCGCTGGCGGCTCAGATTGCGCCGCGCCTGCTCATACTCGGCCTCAGAAGCGCGCACCTGCAGCATGTAGTCAGTCTGGTCAAGCTGAGCGATCAGCTCGCCCTGCGGGATGACTGCCCCCTGCACGGCTGGAAACTCGGTGATCCGACCACCCACCTGAAAGGCATAGTTCACCGTGCTTCGGGCATCTACCCGACCTACGAAACGACGCCCTGGATAAACCTCTTGCTGGCTCGCCTCTACTAGCTTGACTACCTGTGCGGGGCGCTCTTGCTGCTCTTCGTCATCACCGCAGCCGGTTAATATCCAAGGTGCAATGAGTAAAAATATCCCTAAAAAAACCGGCTTCATGCGTTGCCTCCCTGCAAGCGGTTAACATGGTCAAATGGTGGTATTACGCCAGCCACCTACTATAGTAGGTGGCTGAAAAAGTGGCGAACAGTCGTTTAAATTTTCCCCGGTAATGAATTCTGAAGCAAACTTAATAAAAATGCGCGGTTAAGTTTTTTAAAAAAGCAGGGTTGAAAAGCAAGGAGAGTTGATGAAGAAGGGATGCGGAAAGAGGCGTTGGGCGGGTATTGCCCTGGTGGTTTTTCTAAGCGGGTGCGCGGTGGGGCCGGACTACCAGGCGCCGGAACTTGCGCTGCCCGAAGCCTGGCCTGAGCATATCGAGCTGAACCAAACCGAGCGCGGTGAGTGGCGCAACTGGTGGCGTCAGTTCGACGATCCTGCGCTTACTGCACTTGTGGAGCGGGCTACCCAGGATAACCTGGAGCTTGCCGTGCAGCTGGCGCGAATTCAGGAGGCGCGCGCCCAGCTTGGCTTTGCCGATGCCGAACTGTTTCCAAGCGTTGGGTATCAGGCCGAGGCCAACCGTGAACGCACGCCCGGCGCGTCCATTCCCATCGACATTGAGCCGGTGCAGGATCTGATCACCTCGACCAGCAACCAGTTTTCCCTGGCGGGCAGCCTCGAGTACGAGTTTGACCTGTGGGGGCGGCTTGCCCGCCAGCGCGAGGCGGCGCTGGCCACGTTCAGCGAAAGCCTGTTCGCCCGGGATGCTGCCGAGATCGGAGTGATTGCCGATGTGGTTACCACCTATTTTGACCTCAAGAGCGCCCAGTACCAGCAGGATATTCTAGAGCAGACTGAAGCCACCTACGAAGAAACCTATCGCCTGCAGAAGCTGCGTTATGACGTGGGCGATATCAGCGAGCTTGCTTTTCGTCAGGCCGAGGCCGAGTGGCGAGGCGTGCGTACCGATCTTCCTCAGGTGAAACAGCAGGTGGAAACCCTCAAAGGGGCGCTGGCGATTCTGGTGGGGCTTACTCCGCGTGAATTGATGAGCGAGCTTGATTACGGCGACACGCACCTGGTGGAAATTGCCGAACCTCAGCGACTGCCGCATCTGCTGCCTTCGGAGCTTCTTCAGCGTCGCCCGGATATCCGCGCTGCCGAAGCCACGCTGATCGCCGCTAATGCCCAGGTGGGCGTAGCTGAAGCCGCCCGGCTTCCCTCAATTAATCTCAACGCCTCCATTGCCAGCGTAGCCGCTGATACCAGCGACCTGTTCACTGATAACGCGCGTGCCTGGGGCCTGGGAGCATCGATCGTCGGCCCGCTGCTGGATTTCGGCCGTACTCGCGCCAATGTGGAGATCGCGCGATCCCAGGTGGAGCAGGCAGACGCCCAGTACCGGCTGACTGTGCTTACCGCTTTTAACGAAGTGCGCGATGCGTTGAACAACTTCGAACTGACCGACCAGCGTATTGACGCCGTGGATGCGAAGCTTGCTGCGGTCTCGCGTGCTCGGGATCTGGCGGTGCTGATGTACGACCAAGGCCAGACCAGCATGCTCGAACGTCTGGATGCCGAACGTTCGCTGCTCTCAGCCAAGCTTGACCGCGCCGAGGTGCAAAGTGAGCGCCTGACCGCAGTGGCCACGCTGTTCAAGGCGCTGGGGGGCGGCTGGAAGGAAAGCACTTTAACCGTCGGAGAGGAGTCGATCTAGCCGCCACTCGCATGACTTGACCCAGTGAAAGAACCACCCGCCAAGGCGCAAGTTTTGTTACTATTTGCGCTTTTCGTCGCGGTTGACCTTTATCTTTCCTGGAGCCTGCCATGCATCCCCTTATTGCCCAGATACAACCTGTCGATTGTGCTGCAGGCAATAGGGCACGGGCATATCTGGATACGCTTACCAAACCGCCGGGAAGCTTGGGGATGCTGGAGCAATTGGCTATTCAGCTTAGCGAAATCAGCGGCGAGCTTATGCCCACGGTCACTCCGCCTGGGGTGATGGTATTTGCCGCGGATCACGGGGTTGCCGCCGAAGGCGTCTCCGCGTTTCCTCAAGCGGTTACGGCGCAAATGGTGGCTAACTTCGCCAATGGTGGGGCAGCCATCAATGTATTTGCGCGCCAGATTAGTGGACATCTGGAAGTAGTCGATGTGGGCGTGGTCAGCGACGTTGAAGCGCCTGGTGTAATCGTTGATAAGATACGTCGCGCCTCGGGAAATATCGCGATCGAAAACGCCATGCTTCCCGAGCAAGCGCTAGCCGCAATTGAGGTGGGGATTAATGCCGTAATGCGTGCGCAAAAAGCTGGCTGTCGCAGTGTGATTGTAGGCGAAATGGGCATCGCCAATACCACCGCCAGCAGTGCCATGCTGTCGGCCTTGACGCAAACACCGGTTGCCCAGGTAGTGGGGGCAGGCACCGGGCTTGATAGCCAGCAGCAAACGCATAAAGTCAATGTTATTGAGCGCGCATTATCAGCGCGCGTATACCAAGCTGATGAGCCGTTAAGCGTATTGACCGCGTTGGGCGGGCTTGAAATTGCTGCGATGACCGGCGCTTATTTAGCCGCGGCCGCTTACCAACTGCCCGTCATTGTGGATGGCTTTATTGCCACTGTTGCGGCACTCACCGCTTGTCGAATGTGCCCCGCTGTGCGCGGTTATCTTATTTTTGGTCATCGCTCTGAAGAGCCTGGCCACGGGGTAGTACTCGATGTGCTTGAAGCAACCCCTCTGCTTACTTTGGGCATGCGCCTGGGCGAGGGTAGTGGCGCCGCACTGGCATTCCCCTTACTTCAGGCCGCCACTGCCATGATGGCTGAGATGGCGACGTTCACCTCGGCAGGTATCTCGGACAAAGCGCCGTGACCCTTATGCTGCTTATCACACTCGCCATTGGAGTAGATCTTCTGATAGGCGATCCACGCTCGTTACCGCACCCTGTCGTTGTCATCGGCCGCATGATCAGCTATCTGGAAAAACGCTGGAATAAAGGCACGCCCACCCAGCGAAAGCGGCGGGGCTTTCTACTCACCGCAACGGTGGTGATGAGCGTATGGGCCGTCAGTTGGACAGCGCTTGCGCTGCTGAAGGCCATTCATCCCTGGCTTGGATTAGCCGCAGAGCTTTGGCTGCTGGCCACCACACTTGCCATTAAAGGGTTGGCGGATGCGGGCCGTGCCGTGGCAGCACCGCTTATGCAAGGCGATTTGCCAAGCGCGCGCCAGGCGCTTTCCATGATAGTGGGACGCGATACAGCAAAACTGGATGAGGCGGAAATTACTCGCGGAACGGTGGAAACCGTAGCGGAAAACACGGTGGATGGAATCACCGCTCCGCTGTTTTTTGCCATGCTGGGTGGCGCGCCGCTAGCACTAGCCTATAAGGCGATTAATACGCTTGACTCAATGGTCGGGTATCGTAATGAGCGCTATGAAAACGTTGGCTTTGCTTCGGCCAAGCTAGACGACATCGCTAACTGGCTGCCCGCTCGATTAACGGCGGGTTGCCTTTGGGTGGCTGGCATTGTATTGACTGCGGTAACAAACAAACCGTTGCGTTGGCGAGGCGCTCTGCGTACCACCTGCCGTGATGCGCCGCGCCACCCAAGCCCTAATGCCGGTTGGCCGGAGGCCATGGTAGCCCGGCTATTGGGCATTCAGCTGGGCGGTGTTAATACCTATCATGGGGTCGTCTCGCCCCGCGCGACGCTCGGCGAGCCTTTGCAACCGCTTAATGTAATGCATATTAATGCCACGATTGCGTTAATGCATACGGCTTGGCTGCTGTTCCTGATGCTGATGTGGATATGGGTATTATTGATGCATGTATTGTGAATATTATTTGTGTGAATGATAAACAGTCGCGTATTACGAGCGCAGGCAAGCGGATAGGCTTTTCAAGCCTACCGGCGACACTCATGGCGCAATTTTCTTCAAGCAAAGCCTAATAATGCTTTGTGCAGACGCGAGCTTGCCAGTAACGTATTTTTGAACGGTGGTTGCGAAACAGTATGCGCATTCGCCATCCCCGTCGTGTTCCTGGGTTAAGTGATGGCAGGGTGCGTACTGCACTGCGTAATACAGGTATAAACCTTTGACTATTAACGGTGCTGAATGATTGTGTTTGTTAGTGGCGGCGCACGCTCCGGAAAAAGCGAGGTAGCCGAGAAATGCGTAAAACAGGCTGCCAACGGGTGTGGCTGCTACTACATTGCCACTGCCGAGGTTTATGACGCTGAAATGGCCGCCCGGGTGGCACGCCATCGAAGCGCTCGCGATACTCGCTGGATCACGCTTGAGGCACCGCTTGCCATTGACCAGGCGATAGCACAGGTACCTGCCGGCGCCGCCGTATTGTTGGACTGCTTGACGCTCTGGGCGAGCCAGGTTCTTTACGCCAGTGAGCTAACCGAATCCCAAGGCAAGATGCTTTTGGCAAAAAGCATACATGATGCGCGGGCTCGCGGCTTACAGCTGGTGCTGGTGTCCAATGACATTAATGAAGACTTACCTGATTGCGACCCGGAAACCTGGCGCTATGTGGTTTTTTTACAGTCCCTGCATTGCTGGCTTGCCGCCGAGGCTGACTCCGTGCTTGAAGTAGTGGCAGGCCGTGTCATCGAGTGGAAGCCCAAGGAAGCTGCATGTTAAAGAGTGCGCTTTACGGGGGTATTCTGGCACTGCAGTTTTTAACCCGACTACCGCTACCCATTGCCTGCCCGTGGACCTCTGAAACCCGCCGCTGGGCCATTCGTGCTTATCCCCTTGTTGGACTTTTCCTAGGCTGCCTGTTAGCGCTTCTGGCGCTATTAATGCACAACGCACCCACGCCAATTACGGCGCTGGCACTACTTAGTCTGTGGGTAGGCTTGAGCGGTGGCTTACACCTTGATGGGGTAATGGATTTAGCCGATGCGCTGGGCAGCAATCAGCCGCTGACGCGCCGCTGGGAAATTATGAAAGACCCCCAAGTCGGCAGTTTCGGCGTATTAGCACTGCTTTTCTTGTTAGCCTGGAAGGGCGTGTTGCTATGGGCACTGCTGAGCTATAGCGCACCACTCTGGTGGCTGATCGTTTTACCCGCCCTGGGTCGTTGGGGTGGCGCGGTGCTATTGATATTAACGCCCTGTGCGCAGTCAAAAGGGCTGGCTTGGGCCTGGAAGCAATCGCTTGGCTTGCAGGATGTGTTGCTCTCTTTGGTGCCGTTGTTGGTATTGGCGCTTTTTTATCCAAGCCTCATTGCGATGCTGTTAGCCACAAGCGTAGTGGTGGGCGGCTGCCGCTGGGCGCTGGTAAAACTGTTTCAGGGAATTAACGGTGATATGGTGGGCGCTACGATTGAAGGAGTGGAACTATGGCTGATGGGATTGATGTGGAGCTGGTGGTGGTTCGCCATGGCATCACCGCCTGGAATGTAGAACGCCGCTATCAGGGGCAGCGTGATATTCCGCTGCTCTTTCCCGAAGCCGAAGAAGGGCTCTTGGCGCTACGTGCAGGATTGGTTGATGAGCGGTTTGATGCAATCTACTCGAGCGATCTTCATCGCTGCCAGCAAACCCTTGAATGGGTGCAAGCGGCCAAGCCAGGCGTACCGCTAAGCTTGGAACCCCGTCTGCGAGAGCTGCACTTTGGCGAGTATGAAGGCAAGGTGTACGACGAGTTAAAAGACCTGCCGCATTATCGCGCCTGGGTCGATAGCGTAGGTGAGCTGCAGATCCCCGGCGGGGAGTCAGCGGCACAGTTACGTGAACGCCTGGATCTATGGCTTGCCGATGTGGCGGCGGATGCCCAGGCAAACGGGTATCGAAAAGTTCTCGCCGTGACCCACGGTGGGGTTATTCGCGAGCTGCGCCGACGTTTTGAAACCATCGATTTTTGGGAGGGTACCGTACTTCAAGCCCAGGGACGACGCTGGGAGTTGACGTATCAACCGGACGTTAATGGACAAGGGGAATGGCTATGCAAGTGTTCATCGGTGGTGCCTGTTCCGGTAAGCGAAGCGTTGTAAAAAAGCATTTTCCAGGTGCCGTATGGTGGAGGTTGTCACCCGGGCAGCGGTTGCGCGAATGTGTCTGCGTAATGCTACCCGGCACGCCGCTGGTAGTGCATGGCGTACTCGAATGGTTAACGGCGACCATTGAATCGGATGTAGGTAGCGACGACTGGCGGGCCCAGTGGTGCGATGATCTGGGCGAACTTCAACAGTCCGCTCAAGCGAACCACGTTACTCTGGTGATGATCGTTAAAGAGGTTGGGCGCGGCGTAGTGCCCATGGAACGCCAACAGCGCCGCTTACGCGATTTGAACGGCTGGTTTTGCCAGGACGCTGCAGAGCGTGCCGAACAGGTATGGTATGTTCGTCATGGCTTGGTGCAGGCATTAGGTAAATAATTAGCGGCATAATATTTCTTTAATATGATGGTTTTAGCCTGATTTTGTAAGATATATCTTACTTTTATGTAGGATATTGTCGCTTTAGTTAGTTAAGGGGTTGTCCTCCAGCGGGGGGGCGCTACTCTGGTCGTTTGTCTTTTTTGTTACGATCCAGGGAGTGGCACGATGGCTAACGGTACGGGCCTACAATTCACGCTCACGCTACCCGGCGTTGATGATACCTCGGTAGTCGACTTTACCCACCGCGAAGCGCTCTCCCAACCTTTTGAACTCGTGATGAATCTAGCCAGCCGTAACGGCAGCCTGGACGCCGCTGAGCTACTCGACCGTGAAGCCACGCTGACCGTTTGGCAGGATGGCGAAGCGCTTCGCCAAGTACACGGTATCGTCAGTGAGTTTGGCCGCGGCGACCGGGGCCACCGGCGCACTTTTTACTCCCTGGTACTACGACCGGCCCTTTGGCGGCTTTCGCTGCGCCACAACTCGCGCATCTTTCAGAAAGTCGATCCGCTGACTATCATCAATGCCCTGTGTGACGAACGGGGTATTACCGATGTGGCCTTTGCCGTCACCCGCGAACTGCCGGAGCGCGAGTACTGCGTGCAGTACCGCGAGACCGACCTGGCGTTTATCGAACGCCTGGCCGCCGAAGAGGGCCTGTTCTACTTCCATGAATTTGAAGAGGGCGCCCACCGGCTGATCTTTGCTGATGATCCTCAAGTACTGGCGAATTTAGGTGAGCGCACCTATCACAGCCGCGCGGGCGGCACCGCGCCCACGCGCCATGTGCGTAAGCTCAGCCATACCGCTCGTGTGGCGGCGGCCACCGCCACGCTGAAAGATTACAGCTTTAAAAATCCTGCTTATGCGCAGCTACACGAACATCTGGGCCGCGATGTGGAGGCCCACGGCCAGCAAACCGACTACGAACACTTCGATTACCCCGGCCGCTACAAACAGTACGCCTCCGGCCAGCCGTTCACGCGCATCCGTCTGGAACAGCTGCGCCGCGAAGCCGTCACCGCCAGCGCCGAAAGCGACCTGCCGGAACTTGCCCCCGGTATGCGCTTCAGCCTGACCGACCACGATACCGACAGCCTCAACCGCGACTGGCAGGTGGTGGCAATAAGCCATACAGGCGAGCAGCCTCAAGCGCTGGAAGAAGATGGCATGACACACAGCGATGCCAGTGGCATGACACGTTACGTCAACCACGTCACGCTGATGCCCGGCGATGCCCCCTGGCGCGCCACGCCCAACCCCAAGCCCCGCGTGGATGGCCCCCAGGTCGCGTTTGTGGTGGGGCCGGAAGGCGAAGAGATTCACTGTGACGAGCACGGCCGGGTGAAAGTACAGTTCCCCTGGGATCGCTACGCCGAACCCAACGACACCGCCAGCTGCTGGGTACGCGTGGCCCAGGGCTGGGCCGGTGGCGGTTATGGCAGCATCGCCATTCCGCGCATTGGTCACGAGGTGATCGTTTCCTTCCTGGAAGGCGACCCTGATCAGCCGCTGGTGACCGGGCGTACCTATCACGCCGTTAACACCGCCCCGTACCCGCTGCCCGAGCACAAGACGCGCACCGTCATTCGCACCCAGAGCCATAAAGCCGAAGGCTTCAACGAACTGCGCTTTGAAGACGAGGCAGGGGAAGAGCAGATCTGGCTTCACGCCCAGAAGGACCTGGAACTGCTGACGCTCAACGACCGCATTGAAGAAATCCGCAACGACAGCTTCCTCAAGGTGCATAACGACCGCATCAACGAAATCGATAACGACGACCACCATACGGTGCACGGTAACCGCTTCGAACACGCTGAAGGCCAGCAGCACCTGACGGTACAAGGCACGCTGCATATCAACGCAGGCCAAGCCTGGCTGAGTGAAAGCGGCCGCGAGCTGCACATTAAGGCCGGCCACAAGGTGGTGTTGGAGGCAGGCAGCGAGCTGACCCTCAACGCCGGGGGAAGCTTCCTAAAACTGGATGACGGCGGCGTCACCATCTCAGGCCCCAACGTCAAGGTAAACGCCGGCGGCAGCCCTGGCAACGGCACCGGTCAGGCCGCTGAAGGGCCACTGCTGCCGGGGCGGGCGTTGGCGGAAGTGCATGAACGAGTCGATCAGCTCTCACAGCAGGCATTACTCAAGACCAATTTCAAACTCCCCGAGGTATGTGAAGAGTGCTGGAAAAAAGCACTGGCGGAAGGGCAGAGTGCCATACCCGGAGAGCAAGCATGAGTACCGGAAGCCTTCCTGCTTGGGAACCCCTTTCAACATCACAAGTACCGACCATCAAGCGCTATGCGTTGATAGAGATGGCGCAGCTAGCGGTAACTACCCGAACAACCCTGTTCAATGAGATAGCTGACGAGGACCACTACTGGTCGCTAATCAAAGATGAACGCCAGCCCCACTTACAGCGCGAAGGCCCCTGGTTGTTGAGCATCTCTCATGATCAGCTTGTTCAATTGAACCAGCTTGACGGCATGGCATGTGCCTTGCTCAGTTGGATAGAGACCCCGCTGGGCGGGGCCGCGCTGGCTAGTCATCTGGCCCCGGCCATGGTCGTTGAAAACCCACAAAAGCAGCGCTCGCTTCTTCGTTTCTATCTTCCTGATGTCATTACTCAGTTGCATGAAGATGCGCTCGAGAATTCAGCAAATGCACTGTTTTCGGGGGTCAGCCGCTGGTGGTATCGAGATACCGCAATGGGGTGGGTAGCCCTTGAAGGGAAAGCGCCAACAAAGTGCATCGCTCAATGGCAGTTGATTGTCGATGAGGCGCGTTGGCAAGCCCTGCACGGTGAGCCGGAAGTTATGCAACTGACTGCCGAACTGGTCGATTTTGCACCGTCGTTATTTGAGGGAATATGCCATTGTGAGCGTCCCCGCCATGTGGCAAAAGCGCTTGTGCAAGCCGACCATCATGGTTTGACCGCGACTGCCGACAAACGAACCTTTGTCTATGTGCAGTTAAGCCAGGGAAGTGACGCTTGGGCATCGGAGGAAAGGCAACGCCTCTTGCAACGCGCGGCAGGTGGTGAAGCCACGCTGGCGGAGGTACTAGTAACTACCTATCAGCAGGACGAGCCATGTTAGTTCGCTGGGCAATAAGCCGTTATATGCGTTTGATACCTGTCTGGCTTCAGGTGTTGTTGGCTGCCTTGGTGGTTGTATGGCTTGTCTGGACCATGGTTTTTAATACATCAAAGAATGGAAGCTTGGCGGGTCACAATCTTACTGAAAGGCCTATTGGTAGTTTCTGGGTTGATGGTAATTGGGGAGGGAATCTATCCGCCTACTCTGGAGGTTTATATACCAGAGGTGGCACTACCTGCTGCTGGTCCTTTAAAGGAGAATCTGTTGAGGTAGTCTGGATTCTAAGTGTGACAGGAGAGCAGTCACATCATGGGATCGAGGAGGAAAGGCATAGCGTAGAAATTCCCATGCCAGAATATAGGCGAGAGGACCAGTATCTGCACGTACATTTTCTTACAGATAATAAAATTGAACTCGCTTGGAGCCCAGACCTGCAATCTCCTCTCTCTGATCAATTAAGGTAAGAAGATTGACTATGCCTGATTATAATTTTTGCACGGAATTATTTATGAAAAAAGGGAGCTGTTTATCATGTTAGTTCGCTGGGCAATAAGCCGTTATATGCGTCTGATACCTGTTTGGCTTCAGATTTTATTAGCTGCCTTGGTAATCGTATGGCTTGCCTGGAGCATGATTTTTAATACATCAAAAAGTGGAAGCTTAGTCGGCTACAATCATACTGATCGACCTCTTTTTCGATATTTTGTTGATGGTAACTATGGTGGGAATGGCGGAACCACTTGCTGTTGGTCTTTCGAAGGAGATAGCGTCGAAGTGGTATGGATTCTAGATGTTACCCCAGAAGATATCGAAGCAGGATTAGAAGAGGAAGAGCATCGTGTCACTTTAAAAATGCCAGAATACAGTCGAGAGGATCAGTACCTTCACGTACATTTTCTGCCTGACAATCGAGTTGATTTGATCTGGAGTCACAACATTAGGTCGCCAAAACTAGATCAATATCGCAGAGAAGAGAGTGAACGCAATGAATGAAGCTACTTTAGAATGCATTCAGGCATTTAACTCTCGTAGCGAGGGTTCTAATTCTATTTTTTTTGGTGCTAAGTGTCAGAAGGTTATAGACATAGGGTTCTTCTTTGATGGAATAAGCCGAAACCTCACTGATGATGTGCTAACTGACAAAATTAGCAATATAGCGGCAATGTTTGAAACACATCCATTTGAACAAGATGATCAAGTAGGCAGTGCTTTTCGCAAGCACTACTATTCCGGCCTTGGAACATCTTTCGATTCTAGCATTTCTGCCGATGTAGTAGGTGCTGCGAACCGCGTTCCTGGCGAAGCAGTCGGAACGGGGGAGGGGCAGCTGCGTTCCAGTGCCACGGATGCCGCAAAAGAAGTGCTATCTGGGGGTGGTTCGGGACGGTGGTACGAGGTTTTCACGCGCTCGTTTAAGGTGTCAATCACTCAACCGTGGAATTGGGTTAAAGCGGCCCGAGATGGTGCTGTGCGCACAGGTATTGAAGCCATTGCGCCTATTCGTGACACCCCCGTTGCCGCCAGCCTGTTGATGAGTGGAAGTCACACCCGCCTCTCCTCCGCTGTTCGCGATTTTCAGAGCAGTGTGGCTGACGTCAAACAGAACAGCGAGCTACCGCTGACCAGAATACGTGTCTCTGTCTTTGGCTTCGATTTTGGTGCCGCCATGGCAAAAGCCTTTGTACGACGGCTGCTGGATGAAGTGTGCGATCAGGACGGTGAGCGTTTTGTTTATCAGGACAGCGATGTGGAGGTTGTATTTGTAGGCTTGTTGGACTGTGTGGACCGTACCCACGCCGAAATGGGTCTGCTGGATTGGTTTCACCCGTTAAGCCCGGTGCTCGATGATGGTGGAGAGTTACATCCGGGTTGCCAGCGAGTACTGCATCTTATTGCTGCCCATGAGCGGCGCTTTTATCGTCGTTGCCGTCCGCTGGGGGGGCAAAATTCGCAGTGGCATGAAGAGCTGTGCCCTGGCATTAGCGAAGATATTGGTGGTGGGTTAGCCGCCGACGAACAGAAAACCAGCGCAGAACTTTCGCGTGCGGCCCTGCACCGTATGTATCGCCGTGCCACTATTGCTGGCGTGCCCTTTCCACCGTTGGATAGCTTGGTAAACAAAGGGCGTCGGTTTGCCCAAATGTTCGAGCTGAACGATGAAATCGAAGGCTATTCGTTACCCGCCTTGGCGCGCCACTACCAACGGCTGACTAATTCTCGGCAAAATCCTACGGATGAGAACTTCCGCTCTCATACCCTGGTTTATCTGGCCTGGCTGGCACAACGCTTCCGCGACTATCAGGATACCCTGGCCGCGCTGGAAGCGCGCGAAGATGCCTTGCCCAACCGTTATTACCATCGCACCATTGGTTCGCTCGTAGCCTCTGTTTCAGGCTCCCGGGAAGAGTGGTCGATCCAAACGGCAGAACGCGCTGAAGTGGATGCAGCATTATCTACATTAAAGCAAGCCTGGGGTTGGCTCGAAGATGTGGACGATGAGGCCGCAGATATACGCCGCCGTGAACGCTCATCCGACAGAAATACCTATTTACATGCGCGTGCAACGCTTCGCCATCACTCGCAATTAGCCAATAGCTGGTATCAGTGGACAAGAGAAGAGTCGCCCCCTGAGCTACCTGAGCCAGTAGGGCTTTTGTTTGCCTATGGTTTGCATGACAAGCAGCCCGAAGAAATGACTTATCGAAACCGGCAGCCCTCACAGCTCGTTGGCGGGTATCGGTTTATGACGTGGCGGGGTATTGATAAGCCTGATGGCTAAGCTACCACCAAAGAAAGCTTCACCGCTGAAATAGAATAATGCGACTAAATATGCTAATGGTCCTGATAAAGAAGGCGTCTTAACCCCCTTTAACTTTATCGTCATGGGCACCTAAACACGCTGCGCCTTGCACTGGGAACCACCGGAAAATCTGCAGCGCCTGCTGCCGACACGCGCCGCGTTATCAGAACTTGCCATGCAGGGGTCGAGCCGGTCACTCACGGGGTGGCGAAGCCTCGGCAATGCCAAGTTGGGGGGCGAGGTATCCATCGGTATCGGGGCGAAGGCCGGTTTTCCTTTACGTATGCAGGGCGGTAAGTTCACCCTCGTCATGAGTGCTCGGCTGGTCGTGGGCAAAGGCGTTGGCGGATCGCTGGCGATTGATCTGGATGTGGATAACCTGGATTTATGGCTCACCATGCTTCACCGCGCCATGGTGGATAACAACTACGTTCAGCCCGAGTGGGTCGACGAAGAAGCCTACGAAACCCTTGGCTTTCTCGGCTATCTCGCCGCCACAACGCTGCTGAACGTAGGGTTGCTCGCCGCACGCGGCAAGGCCGGTATTGAGCAGATCTACAGAGCCATGACCGGAGGGCAGAATGCGGGGCCGATTGCTTATGTGCTTGCAACGCGTGATGGCGAGGACTTGGAACAAATGAAAGCCTGGGTGCAACAGCTTACTCCTGAGCCAATGGGAGCTTTACTATATTTTGCTGATCAGCGAGCCGCAAGCGTTTGAAGTCGAAGCGTCTGGGAGGGGCAGAAGCCGTGGCAGCGTTGAGCAGTTCGGCTCTCAAGAAGCTTTGGGCTTTCAGCAAATCGCCATCTCCAATTGTTTAGGATGGATAGTCGAGAGAGTAACGACCGGTGTTTACGGCTCGCTATGTCGTTTTAGTCAGGAAGACCCCACCCCCTCGCAGTACCTGTTTGCCAAGGCACTCCTCCGAATTAGCGATGATGGTCAGCCATGGCATGATGACCCAAAGCATGCCTACGAGCGCCGCAAACGTGATTTAGAGGGGTTTATGGAGCGGAACTCAGGTACAGATAATACCGACGTACCTATCGCAAAACGAAACTACCACCGTTACGTCGCAGGCCTGGCAACCGAAGTGTGCGCTACTCAGTAAAGTAATCGACCAAGGAATCAAATTATGCGATCGGCCCTTCTAGCCATACTGACCGGCTTATTGTTAACACCGGTAATGTTACCTGTTGCTTGGGCATTGGACGAGGAAGCGCAAGCCGCTAAAGATGAAGGTATGCGGCTCTACAACGCACATCAACGCTCAAGAAGCACACCCTATTTGGAAATAGCCGCAAAAGCAGGTGATGCGGAGGCGATGTATTACCTTGGAGAAGTTGATCGCTTGCGCCATATGGGGCTAACCCAGGTCGCGCTGGATTGGTACTACCAAGCCGCTCAACATGGCGAACCCTACGCCATGTTGCGCTTGTTCGACGGCGGAGCCTGCGAGTTGGGCGAAGTTTGCCCGGAAAATGGCGATGATTGGCCGCAGGAGGCGCTCGAGCTCACGCTGCCCAAGGCGGAAGCTGGCGACCCTGAAGCCATGGCGGCGCTCTACAACATCTATTACTACCTGGAAGAGCCTGACGAAGAAGAGGCGCTCAAGTGGCTGCACCGCGCAGCTGAGGCGGGCAACACCAACGCCATGAACTGGCTGGGTAAGCGCACTCGCAACGACAATGATGCTTATGACAGCGATACAGAGCGTTTAGAGGCGGCGGAGGTATGGTTTCGCCGGGCGGCTGAAGCGGGGTATGCGCCCGGTATGAACAATCTTGCCTCTGTGTTAAACCATTTGAACCAGCCGAAAGAAGCCTGGGAGTGGATGACTAGAGCGTCCGAAACAGGCCATATGAATGGGCGTGGCTGGCTGGCCGCTTGCAATGTTGCGCCTAATGAAGTGGGGCGTGAACTATGCCGAGGAGCTCCTGAACCAGACCCTGCCGAAGGATGGGCTATCTTCCTGGCTATTCACGAGGAAGTACCAGGCACGTCTTCGGAAAACGCTCTGCGTGCTTATCGCGATATTGTCACTCCCGAACAACGCGCCGAAGGCGAGCGCATGAAAGATGACTGGCTGGGCCTGGAACCGCCGCTCTCCTATTTCCCCGAGAAGTTTGGCCCATGATGATGTTACTCCCTCGCGCCGGTCTTCTGGCGACACTGGCTAGCTTGCTCTTGATGCCGTTAACGCTATCACCAGCCTGGGCATTGGACGAAAATGCTCAGGCCGCCAAAGAAGAAGGGATGCGGCTTTACGGGATTAGAAGGGCAGATTCAACTATTTCATTTCTTGAGCAAGCGGCTGAAGCAGGTGATGTAGAAGCAATGTACTATCTGGGCGAAGCTAATCGTCGGTTAGTGATGGGAAACATGAATCAAGCTGCATTGGACTGGTACTACCAAGCCGCACAGCATGGCGAGCCCTATGCCATGCTGCGCTTGTTCGACGGCGGCGCCTGCGAGCTGGGCGACGTTTGTCCGGAAAACGGCGATGACTGGCCGCAGGAGGCGCTCGAGCTCACACTGCCCAAGGCAGAGGCCGGTGACGCTACAGCCATGGCAGCGCTTTATAGCATCTATTACTACGTGGAAGAGCCCGACGAAGAAGAGGCGCTGAAGTGGTTACATCGGGCGGCCGAGGCAGGCAATGCCATGAACTGGTTGGGTGAGCTAGCACGCAATGAAGGTGATGCTTTCGAGCTTACTAAGGAGAAACTGGAAGCAGCGGAGGTATGGTTTCGCCGGGCGGCCGAGGCAGGGTATGCACCGGGGATGAATAACTTGGCTGTCGTCTTAAGTCATCTGGAACATTATGAGGAATCTCGAGAGTGGCGAGAGGAATCCTCCAGGGCAGGTCATATCAATGGGCGTCGATGGATAGCCGCCTGCAATATAGAGCCTACACTCAGAGACTTTGAGGACTTATGTCGAGCGGCATTGGAGCCAGATCCTGCAAAAGGATGGGCAATATTGCTGGCAATTCAGGAAGAGGTGGCCGGAAGCTATTCAGAGCAAGACCTTGATATATATAGAGAGCACGTCACCCCCGAACAACGCGCCGAAGGCGAACGCATGAAAGACGACTGGCTGGGCCTGGAACCGCCGCTCTCCTATTTTCCCGAGAAGTTTGGCCCCTGATAATGTTACTCCCTCGCGCCGGTCTTCTGGCAACACTAGCCAGCTTGCTCTTAACGCCGTTAACACTACCACCAGCCTTTGCACTTGACGAAGAAGCTCAAGCCGCTAAAGACGAAGGCATGCGACTGTGGGGTATTCATCAGTGGGAAAAGATGCAGCCACCGCTCGAGATAGCAGCTGAAAGTGGTGATGTGGAAGCCATGTATCACCTGGGCGAAGCGAATCGACTGCTCAGCCGAGGGCTTTCACAAGCCGCACTGGACTGGTACTACCAGGCTGCCCAGCACGGCGAGCCCTACGCCATGCTGCGCCTGTTCGATGGCGGGGCCTGCGAGCTGGGTGATGTCTGCCCGGAAAACGGCGACGATTGGCCCCAGGCTGCGCTTGAACTCACACTGTCCAAAGCAGAAGCCGGAGATGCTGATGCCATGGGCGCGCTCTATGATATTTATTACTACGTTGAAGAGCCCGATGAAGATGAGGCACTTAAGTGGCTGCACCGCGCGGCGGAGGCGGGCAATGCCAATGCGATGAATTGGCTGGGTGAGCTGACGCGTAACGATGATGATGCTTACGGCAGCGACACTGAACGCCTTGAAGCGGCCGAAGTGTGGTTTCGCAGAGCGGCGGAAGCCGAGTATGCCCCGTCCATGAATAATCTTGCCTCTGTGCTAAATCATTTGAATCAGCCGACAGAAGCTTGGGAGTGGATGACCAGAGCGTCTGAAGCAGGCCATATGAATGGGCGTGGCTGGCTGGCCGCTTGCAATGTTATGCCCAATGAGGGGGGGCGTGAGCTATGCCGAGGAGCCCCTGAACCAGACCCATCCGAAGGGTGGGCTATTTTCCTGGCTATTCACGAAGAAGTTCCAAGCATGTCTTCAGAGCGATCACTTCGGGTCTATCGCGGCAATGTCACTCCCGAACAACGAGAAGAAGGCGAACGCATGAAAGACGAGTGGCTGGGCCTGGAGCCGCCGCTCTCCTATTTTCCTGAGAAGTTCGGGCCCTGATGGCAATATCAAACCAGCCAATGAGTTTATAACGGAAGATAAGTATCCAGCGGCTCATGCACAGCAGTGTCAACGCCAGTAAGGCCGATTTAACCCATTCAACCCTTAACAAATTTCGTAAATGAACCTGTGCTAGTCGCCGCTTTATCGAATATAACTATCAAGCACAAAATTGACCCCAACATGGCAACTTGCTAGTTTACGCGCTCTTTCAGGTGTCGGCGGCCAGTGCCGTCGGTGAAACGGGAAGTTGGTGTTAAATCCAACGCTGCCCCCGCAACGGTGATCAAGTTAAAAGCCCTCGTTACCACTGTGCAATATAAACGCATGGGAAGGTGAGTGCTTGGAAGCGTCAGTGTGCTTCGCTTGTCAGCCCGGAGACCGGCCTGAGAGAGATGGCTATATCGGCCGAACATGCTAGGACGCGGTGGGCGCTCTCAGGGCGATTAGTGAATCCCTGCTATTCCCTTGTGGTGCCTGCGCTTGGCGATTATAAAAACCACGTTGTGCGGGTTGGCACAGCGCGCAAGGTACCTCCTCATGCCTAACTATCTTCCTGTTTCTGCCGCGCTTGCTGCGTTGGTTGTATCTTCCGTGGTCGTTGCTCAGAGTGACGTGCCAAGCGCCCAAGCTGATTCGCCAAGCACGCTTAATCCGGTGGTGGTTACTGCCGCGCTGGCGCCGCGTACGGCCAATGAAAGCCTTTCTTCGGTTACCGTATTGGATGAAGCCACGCTGCGCCGCCAAGACCCGGTGAGCATTACCGATCTGTTTCGCGGCCAACCGGGGGTAGATGTCAGCACTAACGGCAGCTTTGGTAAAAACAGCAGCGTGTATATTCGCGGTACCGGAAGCGGCCAAAACGTGCTGTTGATTGACGGCATTCGTTTGCGTTCAGCCACCAGCGGCGGGGCTGCCTGGTCGTATCTTGACCCGCGAATGTTTGAGCGTGCTGAAATTGTACGTGGCCCACGGGGTAGCCTGTATGGTGCCGATGCGATTGGCGGGGTAGTGCAGCTATTTACGCCCCAGGCTAGCGAAGAGGGGCCGCAGCCGAGGTTTTCAATAGGCGGCGGTTCGTTCAATACTCAGCGAGTCAGCGCGGGAATCAGCGGTCGCGAAGGCGGTACCCGCTACAGCTTTGCGGGCAGCCATTTTACTACCGATGGCCAGCCGGTTCGTCGCGATGGTGAAGATAAAGGCTACGACAATACCTCTGCGTTGGCGCGGGTTTCGCATACGTTTGAAAATGGCGCTGAGGTGGGTGCCCTTGCGCTACGTGCTCGGGGTAACAACGAATATGACGGCGGTGAAAACGACTTTGTTCAACAAGTAGCCGGTATTTATGGCGAAATACCGATCACGAAAGACTGGCGCAGCCGCCTCACGCTGAGTGAGTCCCGCGATGAGAGCGATGATTATGCAAGCTTTGGCGACTCGGTATTCAACACCAAGATTAGCACTGCGCGCTGGGAAAATATCGTTACCGCAGGGGCTCACGAGCTGATCGCAGGCGCTGAATATAGTGAGGACAAGATAGACAGTACCATTGAATACGATGAAACCAGCCGCAGCAATAAAGCCATATTCACCCAGGCGCTGCTGGATTTTTCACCGCTAACGCTGCAAGCCAGCTTACGCTTTGATGATAATGAAGCCTACGGCGATGAAGTCACCGGCAGCCTGGCAGCGGGCTACGCACTGGATGATAACCATACTCTACGGGCCAGCTATGGCACGGCGTTTAACGCGCCGACGTATAATCAGCTCTACTACCCGGGGTTTGGTAATCCAGACCTTGAGTCTGAAACCTCCGAAACCGTTGAAGCGGGCGTTCGTGGTCAATATGCGCTGTGGTTTTGGGATGCCGCTCTCTATCAAACAGATATTGATAATCTGATTGCGGGGCAGGGCGTTCAGTCTAACGTACCTTCGTCACGGATTCGTGGAGTAGAGCTTGCCAGCGGCGTGGAGATCAATGATTGGATATTGGCTGCCGCGCTAACCTACACCGATCCTGAGAATCGCTTAACAGACAATCGGCTGCAAAATCGCGCTACGCAAAGCGTGCGTCTGGATATTGACCGCGAATTAGGCGAGTGGTCGCTGGGCGGTTCGTGGGTCGCTCAAAACCATCGCTATCGTGATGCTCAAAACCAGGATCGCCTAAGTGGTTATGGGCTGGTCAATCTGCGCGCCGGCTGGCAGTTTGCACCGCTGTGGAGTGCCCGCCTTACATTAGAGAATGTTTTAGATCAGGATTACGTGACCACGCGCTCGTTTGATGGCGCCGACTATTTAAATGCAGGAAGGGCAGGTTTTCTGAGTGTTCATTTTGGTCAATAAAGTGCATAAATTGGCGCGAGCGGCGCTGGCCCTCATGCTAATAATGCCTGCGGGGTTGGCGCAGGCGAATCATCACGCGCGCTGCGTGGTGGATGATCGCGATCGCGAAGTCTGCCTGTACAACCCTGCCCGGCGCATCGCCACGCTGTCGCCGGGCGCTACCGAGCTTACCTACGCGGCTGGTGCAGGTGAGCAGGTGGTGGCGGTGGTCTCCTATAGTGATTATCCGCCGGAGGCAAAACAGGTTGCCTCGGTGGGCAGCCATACCCGTATTGATCTTGAGGCGCTGATAAGCCTTGCTCCTGACTTGGTGATTGGCTGGGTCACAGGGAACCCCGCCGAGCAGTTGGAAACGCTGGAAGCGTTAGGCCTATCGGTCTTTTATATTGAGCCCCGCACTATTGAAGGTGTGGCCAGCACGATTGAGCGCATAGCGCGGTTGGCCGGTACCGAAGCCGCCGGGCAGAGTGTGGCTGATGGTTTTCGCCGCCAGATGGAAGCGCTTGAGAATCAATATGAACACCGTGAGCTGGTGAGCACGTTTTATCAGGTATGGGACGAGCCGCTTATGAGCGTTAACGACCAGCACCTTATTGGCCAAATCATTCAGCTGTGCGGCGGGTTTAACGTGGTGGGCGAACAGTCACGTTTAGTACCACGCCTTGATGATGAGGCCGTGCTGGCAGCCAATCCTGAGGCTATCGTGGCCGGTGGAATGGGTGAAGAAAATCGTCACTGGCTAACCCACTGGGAGCAGTATCCTTACCTTACGGCGGTGGTCAATAACCATCTGTTCTTTGTACCGCCTTCGCTTATTCAGCGCCCGACGCCGCGCATGGTACAAGGTGCCAAGATTCTATGTGACCAATTGGATAGCGTTCGCCGAATGCGTGGGGCGCGGTAATGAGGAAAGTAGCGCAAGGCAGCCTAAGTGCGCCCTTGGGCTTACTTGCTCTCGCCACGCTAATCGCTTTGCTGTTTGCCGTGAGTATCGGCAGCGCCTCCCTCTCAGTTGCTCAACTATGGGCCGTTGCCCAGGGGCAGGGCGAGCTTTTAGCCAGCACGCTGGTCTGGGAGCTGCGTTTGCCCCGGGCGCTTTCTGCGTTTGCAGTCGGCGGCTTGCTGGCGGTAGCCGGGGCGCTAATGCAGGTGCTGCTACGCAATCCGCTGGCGGACCCCTATGTGCTTGGGCTTTCCGGCGGTGCTTCTATTGGCGCGCTGACCGCCATGCTGGTAGGGCTGGGCGGGTTGCTGGTGTCTGGAGCGGCATTTGTTGGCGCGCTGTTTTCAACGCTGTTGGTGTTTGGTTTGGCGCATAGCCGTGGCGGCTGGAGCCCTGCAAGGCTACTGTTAACCGGGGTGGTCGTCGCTTCAGGGTGGGGGGCTGTGATTACATTGATGCTGGCGATGAGCCCTGCCGAGCGCCTGCCGGGTATGCTGTATTGGCTGATGGGCGATCTTTCCTATGCACGCACTCCCTGGCCGCCGCTTTTACTGCTGCTGGCGATATGCCTGCTGCTGGTACCTTTGGGGCGAAGCCTTAACGTGCTGGCCCGTGGTGCCCCCCAGGCTGCTGCACTGGGTGTCAACGTGCGCCCGCTGGAGTGGGGTATCTACATTCTTGCCAGTCTGCTGACAGCGGCAGCGGTCACGACCGCAGGCAGCATCGGGTTTGTGGGGCTTGTGGTACCCCATATGCTGCGTTTGCTATTAGGCAACGACCAGCGGCTTATTCTACCCGCCTGTGCTTTGGCGGGCGGCACGCTACTGGTGCTGGCCGATACGCTGGCGCGCACCATGATTGCTCCTGAACAGCTGCCGGTTGGGGTCATTACCGCGCTTTTGGGCGTGCCCACGTTTTTGTTTTTGCTCCATCGGAGCCGCTAATGAGCATATTGGCCACTCAGCAGTTGGTGATCGATGTGCCTAATCGTCCAGGCGGCACACCGCTGAATTTAACCATTCAACCGGGGCAGGTGTGGGGGGTGCTGGGCCCCAACGGAGCGGGTAAAACTACCTTACTGCATACTCTAGCCGGGCTGCGTGCGCCGCGCTCCGGCAGCGTTAATCTTGACGAAGCGCCGCTTGCCAATCTACCCCGCCGCCAGATCGCTCAAACGTTAGGGGTCGTGTTTCAGGAACGAATGGACAGCTTTCCGGCTACGGTGATGGAAACGGCGTTGATTGGCCGCCATCCGTTTCTTTCCGCCTGGCAGCGGGAAAGTAACGCTGACTATGTCCTTGCAGAACAGGCGCTGGCCCGGCTGGATATCGCTCCTTTAAGCGATCGATTGGTCAACACGCTTTCGGGGGGCGAGCGCCAGCGCGTTGCTCTGGCCACGGTGCTTACTCAAGCTCCCGCTATCTGGCTTGCCGATGAGCCGACCAATCACTTGGACCTTCATCATCAAAGTGCCGTCATGGCGTTAATGGCCGAGCAGGCGGCAAGCGGCAAAAGTGTGGTGATGTGCCTGCATGATCTCAATCTGGCCGCCCGTTGGTGCGACCAGATACTGCTTCTGTACCCTGATGGTAAAGCCAAGTGGGGCCCACGGGAAAGGCTGCTAACCGCCGAGACGCTTGAAGCGCTCTATCGTCAGCGGCTCACGGTCGTTGAGGTCAATGGTGCGCCGGTATTTGTGCCGATATAAAGGACGCTAACCGCATGAGGGGAGTGGCGGTTGGCAGAAAAAATATCTTTACTGAACAGCGGCCATTAAGCGTCATAAATAGACTTGGTGATCTACACTAAAAGTGGGTTTGGGCCTTGATGATTGACCCCACTGATCATCACCTGATCTCGAGTCTGATCCCAGCAGCTGGTTTCAAGTGCTATGCCTTTGCATTAGCGGGAGGTCGTTATGATCCACCATGTTTGGGGGCTCCTCCATCATCCTGACGTAGAGTGGCATAAGATCAGTGACGAGCACGAGTCCGTCAGCCATCTCTATGCCCACCATGTGCTTATTCTGGCGGCTATTCCTGTAGTCTGTGCGTTATTCGGCACGACTCGCCTTGGTTGGACCTATGGCGGTATCGATACCTATAAGGTCTCTATTACCAATGGGTTGGCGTTAGGCGTGGCGTTCTATGCGCTGATGTTGGTGGCCGTTGGTTTGGTCGGCAACGTAATTTACTGGTTAGCACGCAAGCTGGAGACCCGCCCTAGCCGCCGCGACTGTATTATTTTCGCGGGGTACATTGCCACACCAATGTTTCTAAGCGGTGTTTTCGCACTCTATCCGGTTTTCTGGTTTTGCATGTTGGGTATAGTGATTGGTCTGATTTATAGCGCTTACCTGCTTTACAAGGGAACGCCCAGTTTCCTGGGCATTAGCCATACGCGTGGCTTTATTATGTCGACCGCGACACTATGTATTGGCGTGCTGGTATTAGAAGTGCTGCTTGCGATCGTTGTGCTGCTATGGAGCATGGGATCTGAGCACAGCGTGGTGTGGCGATTCTTGCGATAATAAGATAGATAGTACTTTAGATAATACGATATATGGCCCCAGCGGTGCGGCGGGCATCAATGTAGGCGAAAATGCTGCATTGGCTTAGCAAAGAAACTGGCTACCCGCCGACGCTGTAACATGACGGGATGACTGCACTGCGAAAACGCATCACCTGTTTGCCATCAACGGGGTCATCCAATACGTGCGCATGCACGCCAAACGTTTCCTGTAACCGCTGGGCAGTTAGTACGTCATGCGGTTGGCCACTGGAGATTAGCCGTCCACCGTCCATCACGCCAATGCGGTCACACTCCATGGCCTGGTTCAGATCGTGCAGGGAAATTACCACGGTGATGGGAAGTTGTCTGACCAGTTCAAGGATCGACAGCTGATGACGAATATCCAGGTGGTTGGTGGGCTCATCCAGCAGCAGAATTTTGGGCTGCTGGGCAAGTGCTCGGGCAATATGCACACGCTGGCGCTCGCCACCGGAAAGCGTGTGCCAGAGGCGGTCCGCCATATGCGCCATATCTACATCATCCAGCGCCTGATCCACAATGGCATCATCCTGAGCTGACCACGGGCGCAGCGCAGATAGAAACGGCGTTCGGCCCAGCCCCACAACTTGGCGCACGTGAATCCTGTCGGTGGTTTCCGCCTGTTGCTCAACCAGAGCGATAGATTGCGCGATATGCCGCTGGCGCATGTTGGCAATCGGCCGGTCGTTTATATATACGCGGCCTGTTTTAGGTTTATTCAAACCTGCCAGCAGGCGTAGCAGCGTGGTTTTCCCTGAGCCGTTAGGGCCGATCAGGCCGAAGGTCTGGCCGGGCGCTACATCAAGGCAAACACCTTCTAAAAGCCTGCGTCCATGAACGCTCCATCCCAGCTGTTGTGCGGTTAATTTCATCGGTTCCTCGTGCCACGCACCAGAATCAGTGCAAACGCAGGCGCGCCAATCAGCGAAGTGATTACCCCAATCGGCAGCACCTGGCCGGGCACCAGTATGCGCGAAAGAATATCCGAGCCAATCAAGAACACCGCGCCCGCGAGTGCCGAGGCAGGCACCAGACGCGTGTGCTGAGTACCCACGATAAAGCGCATGGCATGGGGAATCACCAAACCCACAAAGCCAATAGCGCCTACCATCGACACCATAACTGCAGTCACCAGCGCTACCGCAATAATTAACAGTGCCCGAATAGGGCGCACCGCAATGCCCATGGAGGCTGCGCTGTCGGCGCCGAAGGTAAAGGCATCCAGCGCGCGGCGATGCCAAAGGCAGATCAGCAGGCCGCTCAAGGCTGCCGGGAGAGCAATCATCACATCGCCCCAGCGCACGCCGGAAAGGTTGCCCAGTAGCCAGAACATGATGCCGCGCGCCTGTTCGGCATTGGCCGACTTGGCAATGATGAAGGCGGTGAGTGCGTTAAACAGCTGCGAGCCAGCAATGCCCGCGAGAATGATCGCCCCGGCGGCCTGGGTGTTGCGCCCGCCGCCGGTACCGCTGCTTGCAGCATGGGCAAGCAGTACCACCAAACCAAACGCGAGCCCGGCACCAGCAAATGCCCCGGCGGATAGCGTTAACGCGCCAGCCCCAAGCCCCGCCACCGTGACGGCCACGGCGCCGGTCGAGGCGCCTGCCGAAATGCCCATCAAGTAGGGGTCGGCCAAGGGATTGCGCAGTAACGCCTGGAGCACGACGCCCGCCAGGGCCAGCGCGGTGCCGCAGCATGCCGCAACGATGGCGCGGCTTAGCCGGTAGTTCCAGATAATTCCGGCATCGATACGATCAACGACGTAGTTTGACCCAAATAGATGGTTGGCGAGTACTTTAAGAATCGTATCGACAGGGATCGCCGTTTCACCAATCGCAGTACCGGCCAGAAGCGCTAGTAGCAGAATAAGCGGGGCCATCCACAGCCAGTGCGCCTGAGCGTAAGCGGCAGCGCCCGGCATGGGCATTGTTTTCATCGCTCGAAAGACATGTCGGATAAGGCGTCAGCCAGCGTCTCAAGACCAAAAATTGTGCGCATCGTGGCACTCATGGCGTGGGCATCCATTTCCACAATGCGGCTGTTTTTAACGGCGCTCATTTCCCGCGTTACCGGGTCGCTGCGCAGCAGCTCAAGCTTGGTCGCGATGTCGTCGCCTGGGTAGCGGCGCCGGTCCATGCGTGCCACCACAATAACGTCCGGGTCAGCTCTGGCAATGGATTCCCAGCCCACCGTCGGCCACTCTTCATTGGAGGTAACCACGTTATGGATGCCCAGTTGCTCCATCATATAGCCCGGCGCACCCAGCTGGCCTGCCACGATAGGGTCGGCGGCTAAATCGTAGGAAGAAAACCAGAAAACCGCCGAAAGATCTTCAGGCAACGCAAGGCGATTGGCTTTATCAATGGCGCGCTCTTCACGCGCCTGCAAGTCTGCAGTCAGTGCATCGCCAGCGTCTTGTACATCGAAAATAGTCGCTAACTCATCAATGCCTTTATAAAGCGACTCAGTTGAGAACGCGGCAGTGCGGGTACCGTCACCGCCGGTGGCGTTGTCTTTGGTATCGCAATCGGCAGGCATTATATAAGTCGCTATCCCCAGCTCATGAAACTGCTCCCGTGTGGCTACGCTACCGGTAGGCCCCACGTGCCACTCGTATTGAGCGGCCACCAGTTCAGGCCGTTTGTTCACCACGGCCTCAAAGCTTGGGTCATTATCGGCAAGACGCTCAATGGCGTTATTAATATCGCTGAACTCAGACAGCACCGGGTTAAACCACACCGATGTACCGACTACTTTATGGGCAAGCGCCAAGCTATACAGAATTTCAGTGGCTGACTGGCCGACCGTCACCGTACTGGCGGGTGGCGCCTCGAACGTCACTTCTATTCCACAATTGGTCAGGGAGAAGGGGTATACGGTGTCATCAGCAAAGGCAGCGCTTGTCGATAAGCAAGCCAACGATATCAATAAGGGGCGAGCGAGTTTCATGGAGCGTTCCAGATGCTGATTGACGTTGAGCTCGATAGACTGCCGAAGACGGAAGGAAAAAGCACGAAAAACCTTTAATATTGGTGACTTACTAAAACGCTAGGCTAGCCGCAACCTAATGCCTTGCCCTATAATACGGTGTTATTGTAGAGATTTTATCGTCACTTGGCTCTATCGATATTCTCTTGTCAGCGATGAATAACTTTCACGTGTATAGCGGTGTCCATTCGCCGCTTAATGTATTAGTTTTACCCGCTTGTAAAGTAGGCGCTTCACTCATTTTTTATGGCGCTTAATCGCTCAATATCTCCTTGTTAAATCAAGTCAATGTTCCTTTTACCCATGGTGATGCCTGTGGTTGAGTTTCCCTTTACCGCCGTCGTCGGCCAGGCATCGCTTAAAAAAGCGCTGCTTTTAAACGTAATCAACCCGCGCATTGGCGGAGTGCTGATTAGCGGCCCGCGAGGCAGCGCAAAATCAACCCTCGCCCGCGCGTTGGCCGCTCTGCTGCCCAAATCTGAGAAGGGCGGGAAGTCATCGTTTGTCACGCTGCCACTGGGCGCCAGCGAAGACCGCCTGACCGGCAGTCTGGACCTACAAAAGGTATTGAGCGAGCGCGAGGCCACCTTTCATGAAGGGCTCCTGGCCAAAGCCCATGACGGCGTGTTGTACGTCGATGAAGTCAACCTGCTTGCCGATACGTTGGTTGATCTGCTGCTGGACGTTGCGGCAAGCGGCGTCAATATCGTCGAGCGCGACGGAATCAGCCACTCCCACGCGGCGCGTTTTAGCCTGATCGGCACCATGAACCCGGATGAGGGCGAGCTGCGTCCTCAGTTGCTCGACCGCTTTGGGCTCTGCCTTGAACAGCCAGCTTCCATCGGTATTGAAGAACGCATCGCCATCGTGCAGCAGCGCGATGCCTTTGATCGCGACCCCGAACGCTTTATCGCCGACTACGCTGATGAGCAGTCAGCCCTGCGTGAACGTATCGAGCAGGCAAGAGGCGCGCTAGCAGACGTGACCACACCTGACTGGGTTTACACGCACATCGCCAGGCGCTGTGAAGAGGCCGGCGTTGAAGGCCTGCGTGCCGATGTAACCTGGCACCGCGCCGCCCAGGCCCATGCCGCTTGGCGGAGGAGCGATACGATCACCCAGGAAGATGTCGATACCGTTGAGCCTTGGGTATTGGCCCATCGGCGTACGCATGAATCTTCTACTCCGCCACCGACATCGCCATCAACGCCGCCATCTTCTCCACCGCCTTCGTCCACGCCAAATGAAAAGCCTTCTGGCGGTCAGCCGTCTGCCGGTGGGCATTCAGGCGAGCAAGGGCAGTGGGGCGCCATGTCGCCCGTGGCGCAAAAACTGCGGGATAGCCAGCCGCTAAATCTTCCTGCGTTACGCTTGGCTCCACCCACCAATCGGTTTGCGGCTGAGCAGCCACTATCACTGGGTGGTAAGCGTAAGGGCAATGACTCGGGCCAGGGGCGAACCAGGGGTGCGCTGAGCTTTCGGCCCGACTGGTTCGCCACGCTGATCGTCAATCGTGGCCAGTGGCCCTGGCGGCAGTTACGTTTTCTCAAAGCACGCACTGGGCAGCCGGTGGTACATCTTGTACTGCTGGATACCTCCGGTTCGACGCTGGGCAAGCGCCTGTTGAGTCAGGCCAAAGGCTGGGTGGATAGCCTGAACCGTAAGGCGTACAGCGCTCGCGAGCAGATGGCCGTGCTAGGCTTTGGCAACGATACGGTGACACCGCTGCTAACCCGCCAACGTGCGCCCAAAAGCCTGGAGGCTACGCTGAATAGTGCCAATGGCGGAGGCGGCACGCCGCTGCGTAAAGTGGTGGCTGAGGCAGGAAGGTTGATTCGCCAGTGGCAGCGCCGTGAGCCTGGACTGCATATCCGTACTTACTTGATTACCGACGGACGCACCCGCGATTGTGTTGCAGACCTGCCGAAACTGGGCGACTGCGTGGTGATGGATACTGAACACTCATTTGTAAAACGCGGCCAGGCGGCGCGCCTTGCCCAGCAGTTGGGCGCCCACTATTGGGCCATGCCTACCCAGGAGTCAGCATGAGCGATAGCAACCACCAAAACCGCATGCAGCGCAAAAAAGAGGTGGTCGATGAGCGCATCAGCCACGCGACTGAAGAGCGCGGAGTGTTAATCCTGCTCAAAGGTAACGGCAAGGGTAAAAGCAGCTCGGCGCTGGGTACACTGGCGCGCTCGCTGGGGCATGGTCAAAAAGGCGCGGTCATTCAGTTTGTCAAAGGGCGGCGCGAAACCGGTGAATACCTGTTCTTTCGCGACCACCCAAGGCTTGACTGGCACATCATGGGCCAGGGCTTTACCTGGGAAACCCAGGACCGCGAGCGCGATATAAAAGCCGCCGAAGCCGCCTGGGAGATCGCCAAGGGGCTGTTGGAAGATCCGGCCTACAACATCATCGTGCTGGACGAAATGAGCTACATGTTCAAGTACGGCTACCTGGACCCACTGCCGGTAGTCGAGGCGTTGCAGCGCCGCCCGGCGCATCAAAACGTGATTATTACCGGGCGCACCATGGCGACTCCGCTCCAGGAAATTGCCGATACCATTAGTGTTGTACAAGACGAGCGCCACGCGTTTCGCAGCGGCGTTAAAGCCCAGGCGGGGATCGAGTACTGATGAGCACACTTTCTGCCCGCTGCCCCGCGCTGTTTATCTCGGCACCCGCCTCAGGCCAGGGCAAAACCACGGTAACCGCTGGGCTTGCGCGGCTGCTGCGTAACCAAGGAAAAGTCGTCCGAGTATTTAAAACCGGCCCGGACTACCTGGACCCGCAAATTCTCGCCCAGGCCTCCGGCCAGCCGGTGGACCAGCTCGACTTATGGATGGCGGGTGAAGCGTATTGCCGACAGCGCTTTTATGAAGCCGCCTGTGAGGCCGATTTGATTCTGGTGGAAGGCGCCATGGGCCTGTTTGATGGTGAGCCGTCAAGCGCTGACCTGGCCGCGCTATTTGGCATCCCCATGGCAATCGTGATGGATGTGAAAGGCATGGCCCAGACCGCCGCCGCGCTGGTAATGGGGCTGGCTGGTTTTCGTGACGATATTGATATCGCCGGGATGATTGCCAATAACTGCGGCTCCCAGCGCCACCGTGAGCTGATTGAAGGCGCGTTGCCCGCAGCCATACCGTTTTTAGCTGCCGTGCCACGTGATCCTGAACTGGCACTTCCCGAGCGCCATCTGGGCCTGGTGCAAGCGCAAGAAATTCGCGACGACCTGGAAATTCGCTTTGAAGCCGCCGCGCAGGCGCTGGAAGCAGCGGGGCTGTTGAACGCGCTTGCTACGCTTTCGCCGGTCAGTTTTAGTGCTTGTATTGAGTCGCTTCCTGCTGTGCCGCAGGCACTGGCCGGGCAGACGATAGGCATAGCCCGCGATGCCGCGTTCAGCTTTATCTATCAAGCCAACCTGGACCTGCTGGCGCAGTTGGGTGCGCAAGTGCGCTTTTTCTCGCCGCTGAGCGATGCAGACCTGCCCGAGTGCGATGCCCTTTGGCTACCCGGCGGCTACCCGGAGCTTCACGCGCAGGCGCTTGCGGCGAACACCGCCATGCGCGATGCCATAAAAGGTTTCTTTAGCGCGGGCAAACCCATCCTCGCCGAGTGTGGCGGCATGTTGTATAGCCTGGAAACGCTAACCGACTATGCTGAGAACACTCACACCATGCTCGGCTTACTGCCAGGGCACGGTGCCATGCGTGGGCGCCGCGGCTGCCAAGGGATGCAGACTGCCGAGCTGCCCGAAGGGCCGGTTCGCGGCCATGCGCACCATCGCTCTATGGCCGAGCAGACACCCGAGCCCATCGCCCATGGGCGCCGCCAGCGCCACCCCGCGCCCGGCGAGCCGATTTATCGTCAAGGGCGCCTGACGGCCACCTATCTACATCTATTTTTCCCGAATAACCCTGCCGCCGTGGCGCGCTTGTTTAACAGTAGCGATTCAGCTCAGAGCGATTCAGCACGGACCATGGCTGCAAGCCCCCAGATTGAGGAATCCAACCATGCAGTTAAATAAAATCCCCGCCACGGTCGTGACTGGCTTTCTGGGCAGCGGCAAGACCACCTTGCTTGCCAATATCTTGCGCCAGATTACCGGCAAGCGGATTGCCGTGATCGTCAATGAGTTTGGCGAGCAGGATATCGACTCAAGCCTGCTGCGTAGCTGCGCCCTCGACTGTGAGCCCGGTGAAGGCCAGGCGCTCGAGGGCGACGACGGCATTTACGAGCTCGCCAACGGCTGTATCTGCTGCACCGTGGAAGAAGAGTTTTTGCCGGTGATGAAAAAGCTCGTCGAGCGGCGCGGCGATATCGACCATATCCTGATCGAGACCAGCGGGCTGGCCTTGCCCAAGCCGCTAGTGCAGGCGTTCAACTGGCCGGAAGTCCGCCAACACTGCACCGTGGACGCCATCATTACCGTAATCGACGGGCCTGCCGTGGCCGCTGGCCGGTTTGCCAATGACGAAGAAAAAGTTGCCGCTCAGCGCCTGGCCGATGAGAGCCTAGACCATGACCCCAGCCTGCAAGAACTGCTGGATGATCAGCTAAGCGCTGCTGATTTAGTCCTGGTCACCAAAACCGATCTGCTAAGTGCCGATGAAAAAGCCCGCGTGGAAGCGCTGGTGCAGGCGCGGGTGCCCGCATCGGTCAAAACACTGTTTATCGACCAGACCCAGGCCACCGACACCGCCCAGCTGGAAGCCCTGATGGGCATAGGCGCCGCCAGTGAAGCGCACATCGACAAGATTACCAATCATCACGATAAGCACCATGCCGAAGGCGCCCATCACGATCATGCCCACGATAACTTCGATTCCTGTGTGATTACACTGGGCGAAGTCGATGGTGATGAGCTGGCGGCCAAGCTTCAAGATCTGCTGAAAACCCAGGAAATCTATCGCGCCAAGGGCTTTGCGGCGATCCCCGGTAAGCCCATGCGCCGAGTTATCCAGGCCGTCGGCGAGCGTCTGGACGGATATTTTGACCGTTTGTGGCGCCAGGACGAGCCGCGCCAGACCCAACTGGTGATTATCGGCAAAACGCTGAACAGCGACGAAATTCATGCAGCGCTGGCCAGCGCCGAGCGTTCGGTAAGCGCCTAATGCATCTTTTCGCCGCCAAACCGGGAGGCTTTGTCGATGATGAGGGCATCATCGACCTGCAGCAAAGTCCCGCCGATGTCGTGATCATGTCCGCCGCTGACAGTAACCTGTCGGCGCTGGCCCAGGCGGTTGATCGCTTGGGCGAAGACTACCCCTCGGTGCGGCTGGCGAACTGGATGAACCTGGTAAAACCGGCGGCGTTTGATCTTTACGAAGACCGCGTGCTGGAAAAAGCCCGCTTGGTGGTGGTGTCACTGCTGGGCGGAAAGGGCTACTGGCAATACGGCTACGAGCGGCTTCTGGCCTGGGCGGCTGCTAGACCTGAGCGCCAGCTGATTCTGGTGCCCGGCTGCGACGCGCCAGACGATGCTCTGCTGGAAGACTCCAGCATCTGCTTTGACGATGCCTATCGCGTATGGCGCTTCTTGCGCGAAGGCGGCGTGGACAATGCCGAGCAGCTGCTGCGCTTTATCGGAAGCGAATGCCTGGCGTATGAGTATTCGTGGCAAGAGCCTAAAGTCATTCCGGCGACGGTAATTTACGCGCCTCAAGCGAACGGCCAGCAGGCGGTTAGCCTAAGCGAGTGGCGCGCGCAGCGTATTGCAGAGCGCCCGGTGTGCCTGCTGCTGTTTTATCGAAGCCACCTGCAGGGCGCGAATACCGCTGTGCTCGATGGCATGATCGACGCGCTAAAAGCCGAAGGGCTTGAGCCGTTAGCCGTGGCGGTGGCCTCTTTAAAAGAAGGCCCCTGTATCGCGTTTGCCAATCACCTCATTGAGCAAACCGGCGCTATGCTAGTGGTTAATACCACCAGCTTTTCGGTAAACCGTACCGCCGATGAAGCCAGTGCCGCAGATGAGTTGAGCAGCCATCTTCATGAAAGCCTTTTTGTCGGGCGGCCCGTCGTACTTCAGGCGATACTCGCCAGCAGTACGGCGGATGACTGGCAGGGCATGGCCGCAGGCCTGCATAGTCGCGATGTCGCTATGCAGGTAGTGCTACCCGAAATGGACGGGCGGATTATCACCCGCGCCGTTGGGTTTAAAGCCGAAGCGCACTATAACGCCCGCGCCCAGCTCTCTGTTACGCACCACACGCTGCATCCGGAGCGTGCCGCCTTTGTGGCCAAGCTGGCCCGGCGGTTTTGCGCGCTGCGCCAAACGCCCAATGCTCAAAAGCGCGTCGCGCTGATTATGGCCAACTACCCCAACCGCGATGGGCGTATCGGTAACGGCGTGGGGCTGGATACACCGGCTTCGACGCTGCAGATTTTAAACGCCCTGAAAGGGTCCGGTTATCCGCTAAGCGAATTGCCGGAAAGCGGCGATGCGCTGATTCGCCTGCTTCAGGGCGCCGTCACTAACGATCATGACAGTCTGGATCAACGCGCCTGCTGGCAAAGCATCAGCGTTGAGGATTATCTGGCCTGGTTTCAAACCCTGCCCGCCGCGCTTCAAAAAACGATATGCACCCGCTGGGGCGCACCGCAAGACGACCCCAAATGCCGCCAGGGGCGGCTAATGATTTCGGGTATCCGCTTGGGCGAAACCTTCGTGGGTATTCAGCCCGAGCGCGACTTTATCGATGACCTTACCCAGTCCTACCACGATATGGAGCTGGCGCCGCCGCATAGCTACCTGGCGTTTTACCTCTGGCTGCGCGAGCACTATCAGGTTGAGGCGGTGATTCACGTGGGCAAGCACGGTAATCTTGAGTGGCTGCCGGGTAAAAGCACCGCACTAAGCGCCGAATGCTGGCCGGATATCGCGCTCGGGCCGCTGCCGCATTTCTACCCGTTTATCGTCAACGACCCCGGTGAAGGCGCCCAAGCCAAGCGCAGAAGCCAGGCGGTAATTATCGACCACTTGATGCCGCCGCTGGCACGCGCTGAACTTTACGGCCCCATGGCCGAGCTTGAAGCGCTGACCGATGAGTATTACCAGGCGCTGGATATGGACCCGCGCCGTGAGGCGCTGATACGCGAGCAGATATTGGCTCACCTGCGGGCAACCGGTATTGATCAAGAACTTGCCCACGCGGTGAATAGCAGCTGTGACAGCGAAATTCTCAATGAGCTGGACACCTTTCTGTGCGATATCAAGGAAGCCCAGATTCGCCACGGCCTGCACATACTGGGCACGCTTCCGCCTGAGGAGAAACGTGCGGCCACGCTGGTAGCACTGTTAAGGCTGCCGCGTGGTGAAGCGGTAGCAAGCCGCGGTTTGCTGCACAATCTGGCCGCTGACCTGGCGCTGGGTGATGACTTCGACCCACTGGCGGCGGGCAGCGAGCCTTGGCTTGGCCCAAAACCGGCCGTGCTCGCAGGCAAGCTAACCGCTGCCTGGCGAACTGGCGCCGATACCCGCGAGCGGCTGGAACTGCTCGGTGAAGCGCTGGTGGCCGACTATGTATTGACCCAAGGCAATCTGGCAGCGCTTGCCCAGCATTACCCGGCCACGGCCGAGCAGCTTTTATTTGCCCGCGAGCAGCTGTGGGCCGCCATGCAGCAGGGCGTAAAGATGGAGATTGGCTCGCTGCTGGATGGGCTTGCAGGGATTTTCGTACCCGCCGGGCCGAGCGGTGCGCCTAGCCGGGGGCGGCTGGATACGCTGCCCACCGGACGCAACTTTTTCAGCGTGGATAACCGCTCGATCCCATCGCCTGCGGCCTGGACGCTGGGCGAAAAATCCGCCCAGGCGTTTGTCGAACGCTACCTGCAGGATAACGGCGACTATCCGCGCCGGCTGGGCCTTTCGATCTGGGGCACTGCGACCATGCGCACCGGCGGCGACGATATCGCCCAGGCCTTTGCGCTGATGGGCGTGCGCCCCAAATGGTCGCTGGGTTCTCAGCGGGTGATCGATGTTGAAGTGATCCCTTCGATGCTGCTTAACCGCCCACGGGTGGATGTCACGCTGCGCGTATCCGGATTCTTTCGCGACGCCTTCCCCAACGTGATTCGCCTGTTTGATGCCGCCGTGCAAGCGGTTGCTAACTATGCAGAACCCGGGGATAGCAACACCATTCGCGCCGCCGTACTTGAGCGCCAGCAAACCCTTGAGGCGCAGGGGCTGAGTGCCGAAATGGCTGCCCAGGAAGCAAGCTACCGTATTTTTGGCAGTAAACCCGGCGAGTATGGTGCAGGCCTGAACCGGCTGATTGAAAACCGTAGCTGGGGCGATGCCGATGACTTGGCCGAGGCCTACCTGAACACCGGCGCCTATGCTTACGGGCAATTCAAGGATTCCGGTACCGCCGCACGCGGCGCCTTTGAACAGCAGATCAAAGGGCTGGATGCGGTGATGCAGAATCAGGATAACCGCGAGCACGATATTCTCGATTCCAACAGCTATTACGCCTTTCAGGGCGGTATGGCCAACGCCACCCGCGCGCTGAGTGGGCAGGCGCCGGTGATCTATCACGCCGACCACGCCAATCCCGCCGTACCCAAAATTCGCACGCTCAAAGAGGAGCTGGCCCGAGTCATTCGCTCACGCGTGTTGAACCCCAAGTGGATCAACGCCATGCGCGAACACGGCTACAAGGGCGCGTTTGAGATGGCGGCCACGGTCGACTACCTGTTTGCTTACGATGCCACCACGGACCTGGTCGCGGATTACCAGTACGCCCAGGTGAGCGAAGCGTTGGTGCTGGATGAGGCCAACCAGCAGTTTTTACGTGAGCATAATCCGGCAGCCCTTGAAGAGATGGCCGAGCGGCTGCTGGAAGCCGCCCAGCGCGGCATGTGGCAGGAACCCGGCGAGCAGGGCGATGCGCTTCAGGACCTGCTGCTGGAAATGGATGAAGCCAAGGAAACTGCCAGCCTATGAGGAGTGGCCCACGCACTGAAGCGATAGCGCTTCCACAGGTCAAAGGCTGGTGCCCCGGCGCGTGGCGGCCAATGGAAACCGGCGACGGCTGGCTAGTGCGCGTGCGCCCGCCGCTCGGCCAGCTTTCCAAAGCACAGGTGCTGGCGCTGTGCGATGCGGCAGAAACCTTCGGCAACGGGCTGATTGAGCTGACCAGCCGCGCCAATATTCAGCTGCGCGGCGTCTCCAAAAGCACATGGGCGCCGCTAATGGATTTTTTGGTTGCGCACGAATTGGTCAGCGTGGACCCTGCCATTGAGCAGCAACCCCAGTGCCTGCTGGCGCCTAACTGGCAGGCGGGCGATGACACGCATCAACTCGGCTGCTTGTTACAGGCGCTAGGCAGCGAACTGGCCGCGATGCCCAGCAAAGTCGGTATTGCCATTGATGCGGGTGAGTTAGCGGTACTGGGAGATACCGCCGCTGATTTTCGAGTTGAACGCGCAATCCACGGCGGGCTGATAGTACGCGCTGAAGGCCATACCTACGGTACGCCGGTAGGCTCTATCGAAGCGGCCGTTGAGCATTTAATACGCCTGACGCACTGGTTTGTGGAAAGCGGCGGCAATGGGGCCGGGCGGATGCGGCGGCATAAAGTGCCGCTTCCCGCGTGGTCACCTGCTAAAATGCGCCCCGCGAGCGCTGGTGCCATGGTGAATGCAACGCCGGGGGCGGCGTTGGCGCTTGGCGAGTATCAAGCGGGCATGGTTTACGGGCTGCCGTTTGGACGCGCCACCGCTACTGTATTACGGGCGGCCGTAACGCCTGCGGCGGTAAGCCATGTACGCGTAACACCGTGGCGACGTTTATGGGTCCAAGGTGCAAGCGAGCCGGTTGAAGGGTTAATCAATGATGATCAGGATACCCGTTTATTGATGGATGCCTGCCCCGGCGCGCCTTACTGCGCTCAGGCAAGCGTTGCCACCCAGCCGCTCGCCAAACGGTTAGCGCCCGACGTTAAAAGACATAGCGTTCATATATCCGGCTGCGCCAAGGGGTGCGCGCGCCGTTCATCGGCCGACGTGTGCCTGGTCGGTCAGGCAGGCCGATTTAATCTTATTGTTAAGGGTGATGCCCAGAGCACGCCCGTTAAGACAGGCCTCACCGAGACTGAGGTCGTCGACTATTTGGAGAGTTTGGGTGCCCTATAAGTATGAAACAAGCGGCCCGGCGATTTACCGGGAATCCTTCGCGATTATCCGCAGCGAGGCCGACCTTGCGCGCTTTTCTGCCGAGGAAGAGACCGTTGCCGTGCGCATGATTCACGCCGCGGGGCTTGTCGAGTTGGCCGCGCATATTCACTTTCAAAGTGACGCAGTCAATAAAGCGCGTTCAGCACTCGAACACGGCGCGCCGATTCTTTGTGATGCACGCATGGTTTCTGAAGGCATCACCCGCAAGCGGCTGCCAGCCAATAACGAGATTATTTGCACCCTGAATGATGAGCGCACCCCACACCTCGCTCAAGAAATGGCCAATACCCGTTCGGCCGCGGCGCTTGAATTATGGCGCCCGCACATGGAAGGCGCCGTGGTGGCAATTGGCAACGCGCCCACCGCGCTGTTTCATCTTTTGAATATGCTCGAAGACCCGGACTGTCCACGCCCGGCGGCGGTGATCGGCTGCCCGGTAGGCTTTGTGGGCGCTGCCGAATCCAAGGAAGCGCTTTGGGCAACGCCCGCCATTCCCAGCTGCATCGTACGCGGCCGTTTGGGCGGCAGTGCGGTAACGGTCGCTGCCATTAACGCCATGGCGGATCGCATCGAATGAAGCGGGGTACGGTTTACGGCGTTGGCCTGGGGCCGGGTAGCCAAGACTTGATGAGCGTACGCGCCGACCGATTGATTCGCGGCGCCACGCATATCGCCTATTTTCGTAAAAAGGGTCGCCGTGGCCATGCGCGCAGTATTGTTGAAGGGTTGTTAGCGCCCGGCGTGGTCGAGATGCCCATGGAGTACCCGGTCACGACGGAGATTCCTTTCGACGACCCGCAGTACAACGCGCTGCTATCAGAGTTTTACTCGCGATGTGTGGCCCAACTGATCGAGATAGCCAACGCCGGTTGTAACGTAGTGGTGCTCTGCGAAGGCGACCCGTTCTTCTACGGCTCGTTTATGCACCTGTATACGCGACTACTCAATCAGGTGCCAGTGTCGGTAGTGCCGGGCATTACCGGTATGTCCGCCGCCTGGACGGCGACCGGGCAGCCGATTACTTGGGGCGACGATATCCTGACCGTGCTGATGGGCACGCTGCCGGAGGAAACGCTCGTTAAACATATCGCCGACACTGACGCGCTGGTGGTCATGAAGATTGGGCGCAACCTGAACAAGCTGCGCCGAGCGCTTAAACAGGCGGGCCGGGAAGATCATGCGTGGTTGATTGAGTACGCCGCCATGGAGCAGCAGCGCGTGCTGCCGCTGGTGGAGGTTGGCGAGAGCGTGCCTTACTTCTCGATTGTGCTGATTCACGGTAACGGGAGACGCCCATGAGGGGCTGGCTAAAAATTGTCGGCTTGGGCCCGGGCGCTGAGGCGATGGTTACCCCCGAAGTATCCGCCGCGCTTTTGGATGCCACCGACGTTGTCGGCTATGTGCCTTACGTTAACCGCGTAGCGCCGCGGGAAGGGCTTACGCGCCACGGCTCGGATAACCGCGAAGAGATTCGCCGTGCCGAGCAGGCCTTGCAGCTGGCGTTAGAAGGCCACCGAGTCGTGGTGGTGTCTTCCGGCGACCCCGGCGTATTTGCCATGGCATCTGCCGTGTTGGAAGCGCTGGAAGCGGGCGATGCCGCGTGGCGCGCACTGGATATTCAGGTGCTGCCGGGGATTTCCGCGATGCTGGCCGCCAGCGCCCGCGCGGGGGCGCCGCTGGGGCATGACTTCTGCTGCATTAATTTATCCGACAACCTGAAGCCTTGGGCGCTGATCGAAAAGCGCCTGCGCCTGGCCGTTGAAGCCGGTTTTGCGATGGCATTTTATAACCCGCGCTCCAGGTCACGCCCGGTAGGCTTTGAGCGCACTCTTGATGTGCTGCGTGAAGCGTGCGAATCCGAGCGGCTAATCATCTTCGCCCGCGCGGTGTCCACGTCGGAAGAGTCGATTAACGTCACCACGCTTGCCGAGGCGACACCTGAGATGGCCGATATGCGCACCCTGGTGATCGTCGGCTCCCGGCAAACCCGGCTGATCGAGCGAGACGGCGAGCCGCTGGTGTATACACCGCGCTCAGCGCTTTGATTAAGAGCGATCATTAAGCCATGCAAGCACCTGATCAACGCTATGCACTTCATGGCGAGCGGGCAGCGCCGGGCGGTCAATCATGATAACTGGCAGGCCAAGCGCGCGGGCAGCGTCAAGCTTGGAAACGGCGCCTTCGCCACCTGCGTTCTTGCACACGATGCGCTCGATTCGCTGGGTTTTAAGTAGCGCTAAATCGCCTTCCCAGGTGAACGGGCCTCTATCCACCGTGGTGGTGAAGTGGGCAAGCGGCGGCGGGGCGGTTGGCTCGTCGACCAGTCGCAGCACATAGTGGTGTAGAGGCTTGGCGGCAAACGCGGCTAGGTGCATGCGGCCAATGGCGAGCAGCACGCGCTGGGGCGGGCATTCAAGAGCGGTAACTGCCTCTTCAATACTCGCCACGTGTTGCCAGTTATCGTGAGTGGTGGGCACCCAGGCGGGGCGGGTCAGGGCAATCGCCGGTACGCCGGTTTTCCGGGCGGCGGCCAACACGTTACGGCTCATCTGTGTGGCAAACGGGTGGGTCGCATCAATAATATGGGTGATGCGTTGTTGGGTGATAAAGGCCGCCAATCCCTCGGCACCGCCAAATCCCCCCACTCGGGTGGGCAGCGGCTGCGCTTTAGGCGTTTTGACCCGGCCTGCATAGCTGAAGACGGCTGGAATGCCGCGCTGGCTAACGGCGCAAGCTAGCGCGCTGGCCTCACTCGTACCCCCAAGAATCAGGACGTTTATCATGGCTGAGGTTAATAAGGCTCCGTGGCTCACACTATTAGGGTGGGGGGAGAGTGGCACAGCGGGCCTGACAGCGGCAAGCCGCGAGCAGCTTGAGCGTGCCGAAATCGTGTTCGGCGCCCGCCGCCATTTGCGCCTTCTTCCCCCGCTAAACGCAGATATCCGTGAGTGGCCGGTGCCGTTTGCCGAAGGCATCCCCGCACTTCTCAATGAGCGTGGGCGCCGCGTAGTCATGCTGGTTTCCGGTGATCCGTTCTGGTTTGGGGCGGGCACTAGCCTTGCGCGCCATCTTGAGGCCGGTGAGTGGGCCGCCGTGCCATCGCCCTCGACCTTTAGCCTGGCAGCAGCCCGGTTGGGTTGGCCGCTTGAGCGCTGCACCTGCCTGGGCCTGCATGCCAAACCGCTCACCCGACTTCGGCCTTGCCTGCAAAGTGGCAGGCGTTTGCTTGTGCTGTTACGCGATGGCAAAGCCGTGTCGGAACTGACCGCACTGGTTAACCGCTTCGGCTTTGCGGATTCTCAACTCAGCGTTCTGGAAGCGCTGGGCGGGTCGGATGAGCGCATTCGCAAGCTGCGCATGGATGACCCGCTACCCGAGGATATCGTCCACCCGGTGGCGGTGGGTATTGAGGTTGCTGGTAACGGCCTGGCGATCCCCTTAACGCCCGGCCTTGCCGATACTTTTTTTGAGCACGACGGGCAGATCACTAAGCAGGCCGTGCGCGCCTTGACGCTTTCGGCCCTTGCCCCTAAACCGGGCGAGCGGCTGTGGGATATCGGCACCGGCTCTGGCTCCATCGCCATTGAGTGGCTGCTGGCCCACCCCGATAACCAGGCCATCGGCTTTGAGCAGCACCCGGAGCGCGCCGCGCGGGCAAGGAGCAATGCGCAAAACCTGGGCGTTGATTGGCTGGAGGTAGACGAAGGCCGCGCCCCGGCAGTACTTGAGAATGCGCCGCTGCCCGATGCGGTGTTTATTGGTGGCGGGCTTTCCCAAAAACTGCTGGATGCTCTATGGCAGGTTTTGCCCCACGGCACGCGCCTAGTGGCCAACGCGGTCACGCTGGAATCCGAAGCGCTGCTGGCGCACTGGCAGCAACAGGCGGGCGGCGAACTGCTGCGCCTGGAATTGGCCCACGCCGCCCCTATGGGCACGCGTCGGGGCTGGAAGGCCAGCTACCCGATTGTGCAGTGGCGCGGCGTTCGATGACGCAGCGAGTGGCAGGCTTTGGCTTTCGCCAGCAGGCAACGCTTGCATCCCTCGCGCAGGCGCTGGATCAGCTGATGGCCGAGTATGGCCCCATCGACCGGCTGGCGGCGGCGCACAGTATGCTGCCCCTGGTTCAAGCGCTGGGAAGCAACCTTAACATCCCGGTAATAGGCGTAGCGGACGAAGCATTACCCAGCGCCACCACGTTGACGCATTCCGCCTACAGCCTGCGCGCAAAAGGTACCGGCAGCGTGGCCGAAGCCGTGGCACTTCTGGCCGCAGGCAGTGGGGCGCGGCTTTTAGGCCCGCGCACGGTTTCAAACGACAGACAGGCCACGGCCGCGGTGGCGATGACAGCGGCGCAAGGAGTGGGACAATGACGGTTCATTTTATTGGCGCAGGCCCCGGCGCGCCGGATCTATTAACGTTGCGTGGGCGCGATTTAATTGCTGCCTGCCCGGTATGTTTGTATGCAGGGTCGCTCGTGCCCGAGCAAATTCTTGAGCACTGCCCGGAAGGCGCGCGCATCATCAACACCGCGCCGCTGTCACTTGATGACATCATGCAGGAGATTCAGACCGCCCATGCTCAAGGCCAGGACATCGCCCGGCTGCACTCCGGCGATTTATCGGTGTGGTCCGCAATGGGCGAGCAGCTGCGCCGCTTGCGGGAGCTTGATATTCCCTACAGCGTTACCCCCGGCGTGCCGTCATTTGCAGCCGCCGCGGCCACCCTTGGTCAGGAACTCACACTGCCCGGCGTGGCGCAATCCGTCGTGCTAACCCGCACCTCGGGCAGGGCCAGCGCAATGCCCGATAAAGAGACGCTGGCTAATTTTGCTAGTACGGGCGCTACGCTTGCCATTCATCTCTCCATTCATAACCTGGCCCAGGTGGTGGAAAGCCTGACGCCTTATTACGGCGAAGAGTGCCCGGTGGCCATCGTCTGGCGGGCCAGCTGGCCGGATGAACACGTGGTACGCGGGCGCTTATCCACGGTGGAATCGCTGATCGACCACACGCTCCAACGCACGGCGCTGATTTTGGTAGGGCCGGTACTCGAATCCGAAGACTTCCAGGAAAGCAGCCTGTACGCGGTAGGCTACGACCGCCGCTTTCGCCCGCAGTCCGCGGATTCACCGTTTGCCAGCAGCGATGAAGAGGGCAGCGCATGATCACGCTCTCGCTGATCGGCATTGGCACCGGCAACGTCGACCACGTAACGCTCGCGGCGGTGCGCGCCTTGAACGAGGCGGAGGTGATTCTGCTGCCGCGCAAGGGCGAGGCCAAATCGGACCTGCTCGACCTGCGCCGCGTGCTCTGCGAAGAGCTTTTAGATAAAGCGGCTAACACACGCATCATCGAGTTCGATTTACCCACCCGCGACGGCGAACGCCAGTACCTAAGCGCAGTAGACGAATGGCATAACGCCATTGCCAGCGTATGGGCCGAGCTGATGGATAAACACCTGCCAAACGGCGGGCGCGTCGGCATGCTGGTATGGGGCGACCCCTCGCTCTATGACAGCAGCCTGCGCATCGCCAAGCGCCTAACGGATAGCGGCCGCGCGATTGAGGTCAAGGTGGTGCCCGGCATCACCAGCCTGCAAGTGCTCACCGCCGAGCATAAAATCCCGCTCAACGCGCTCGCCGAACCCATCCAAATCACCACCGGCCGCCGCCTGCGCGAACGCGGCTGGCCAAGCGACGCCGCGACGGTAGCCGTGATGCTCGACAGCGGCGGGGCGTTTACCTCATTGCCTCAATACGACACCTACATCTGGTGGGGCGCCTACTTAGGGATGGATAAACAGTGCTTGATCAAAGGCCCGCTAAGCGAGGTAAGCGACGAGATCATCCAACGCCGTGCCGCGCTGCGTGAAGCGCATGGCTGGATTATGGATATATACCTACTCGCCAAACAGCCACTGCTGTAACGCCGGTATTAAGTTGGAATGTTTTTCCATAAAATGGCTCTATATACTCAACGACGTAATTATCAGGAGAGGGATATGAGCTTTTACGTTTATTTATCTGGCGAGATCCACACCGATTGGCGCGACGAAATCCAGCGCGGCGCAGAAGCCGCAGGCCTGGATATCGTGTTCACCGCCCCGGTTACCGACCACGACGCCAGTGACGCCGCTGGCGACCACCTGGGCGAGCAGAACAACCAGTTCTGGCGCGACCACCAATCCTCCAAGGTCAACGCCATCCGCACCCGCACGCTGATTGAGCAAAGCGATCTGGTCGTGGTGCGCTTCGGCGACAAGTACAAACAGTGGAACGCGGCGTTTGATGCGGGTTACTGTTCAGCGCTGACCAAGCCCTACATCACTTTGCACAGTGAAGATATCGTTCATCCACTGAAAGAAGTGGATGCTGATGCACAAGCCTGGTGTACTACTACCGAGCAGGTAGTGGAAACCCTCAAGTACGTACTCAAAGCGTAAGCCATACCCAGAAATACCCTGCAGGCCTTCATGGCCTGCAGCCCTCGTTTTCCCCAACCTAGCCACCACCGCTCCCTCCGTAGGAGCACGCTTCAGTGCGTGACGATTCCGCCACAGTAATCAGCAACCCGTAGCGCGGCGTAACGATTTGGCGAGGTACGAGCCAATGAGGCATCCGCGAAGGGCAGCACTAGTTGCCCCGATACCAGCGCTCATGCAGCCTTGTATCTCAAAAAACTTACATCAGTTTTTTCTCATCGCGAACCCTTCTTCCCAGCGACCTCTCTGCACTACGACCTATTGCTGACCACTGTCATGAAATTACCACGTGACCGAAGGTAAATTTGTGAATAGAGTGTGATGGAAATAAGCAAAACGAGCGGGCACCCCAGTAATGAATATGCTGCTTGAGGGGTTTTTAAAAAAAACTATATGAAACAGTGAGTTATAATTTTTTTATAAGCTTAATAACATTAAAGAATGTGCTGGTGCGGTTATTTATTTTATACGGTTGAGTGTATAATCACTGTATGAGTCTGGGTTCATAATCAGTAGCACTATCGCTAAATCTAAAATCTTATTTAGCAAATTGTACGATTACATTAATAAGTTTAAAAGGTACTGAAATGGAAAATTTAATAACAGTTGGGTTCATAGCTGTAGCTATTCTGGCTGTATTAGGGCTTGGAATAAAAGTTGCAATAAGCTTTAAATCTGGGAGTAAAAGTAGCTTTAAAAATATACAAGCTGAAGGTGACGTTGTGGGTCGAGATAAGGTTCAAAAGTAGATGTTTAGTTGGCTCAGAAATATTACGGCGGGTGGTGATGTTATTGGACGAGACAAAATAACAAATATCTTACCAGCTCCTACACAGATGGATTTGCTGTGTCAAAAGTATGTTGAAGAAAAATCAAATCAACAAGTGACTTATGTAATTATTGATGAGCTAACTCACTACAGTAATGAAAAGTACGATATTCGAGATTTGAATGAAAAACTTGAAGATGCTGGGTTTGGATATTTAATTGAAGTCGGAGAGGAACTAAAAGAAGAAGTTAGTAAGTTGATTATACGGAATCAGCATTACAAGTCAGCCCAGAAGATCATTACTTATTTGTTGGCTGAAGTCGAGTCGATTTTTAACGCAAGTATTAAAAGTCAGCTACTTGATGTAGTGGAAGAAGCCGCATTGAAGCTAATTTTTAGAACATATCTTGAGAAAGAAATTCAAGTTCACCTAGGTGATAATGTTTTGGAGATTTTTAATCGTCAAATTAATGGAATGGTTTATTTTCTTACAGGGAATTGCCACTTGGAGTGGAAGTGATGCTTTTATATAACAAAGCTCTGGATGCAAACCATACACTGCTGCGCATGACGGCATTACTAATCTCTTGGAAGGTGGAAAGTTTAGATAGTGATGCGCTACGATTATTCGACTTCTTAATTGCTAATCCTGCGCATATTCAAAAATTGTCTGTGCCTAGAGATAAATTTACTAATAAAAAAGAGTTTAAAAATTACAGAAACCGGTATCAAAGTTTTGATCCGAAAAGTCTTTTTAATGCGATGAAAGAGATACATTTTCTTGCTATTAAACGTTTTGTTGATCTGGGTGTTTTGCAAGTAGATAATAATTCTTTGAAATATAATGTCCTTCTCGAAAATATTCCAGAAGAATTAAAAAAATTAGCTGAATCAAAAGAAAACAGTATATCTAGTCAGGCAATCGATTTTATTGTAGAAAATTTAACATCGATTTCAGTTACAGGTTCTAATGGGTTGAAAAAGATAACCAATTTAATGGATTATAAATACGATGTTAATTAAACCTACTTTGAAAGTTGAGAGGCTTCATGTAAAAAGGGGCTCTATAATTGCTTTTGATGAAGTCTTTCATCATGGCGTTAATGTGTTGTTCGGGAAAAATGGTTCTGGCAAGACCTCCGTAATTCAACTTTTAATGTATGGATTAGGATATGAAGTTCCAAACTGGAAAGAGGAAGCGAGTCTTTGTGATAATATTTATATCGAGTTGAAAGTCAATGGTAGCCCCGTTACCATTAGACGTAAAAACAATGGCTCAGATAAGCAATCAATGGACTTTTGTTTTTTGGAAATGGATATGGCATTAACCTCACCTCTTACAAATTGGTTTAATTATCCGTATGCAATAGGGAGCAAACCTAGTTTTTCTCAACAAATGTTTGACGTACTTGGCTTACCTGAAGCAAAAGCAGATGCAAACAATAACAATGTAACCTTGCATCAAATATATCGACTTATTTATGCAGATCAATCAAACACTTCTAGTGCTATATTTAACAATGAGCCGTTCGATTCTGCATTCAAAAGGGAATCTGTAGGAAAATATCTATTAGGCTTATATGACAACGAGCTTTATGATGCAAAGATAAAGCTTGTTGAAGAAGAAAAAAATCTACAAAAAATAATTGCAAAACTTCAGGCAATTCAGTTGGTTGTTGGGAAGACTTCTTTTGGTGAAGACATTGTAACTATTGAAGAGCAGAAAAAAGATATATTAGATAAAATAGCCGCTATTAATGTCGAAATTATAGAGATTAAAGAGGAATCTTTAATTTCATACAGTTCTGATAAAAAAGAAACAGAATCCTCAGCAAAAGATAGCGTAGCAATTCGAAACAAATTGCTAGAAGTAGAAACTGAAATTCAACAATTGAATTACAATATACTTGATTCTGAAGAGTTTGTATCTGAGCTTATTGATAAGCAATGTGCATTGAGAGACTCAATTAAAGTTGGAAGTTTTATTGATGAATTCAAATTTTCATCGTGCCCAAGTTGTCATCAATCACTCAAAGAAAAAGCTACGGATTGCTGTGGCTTATGTGGTGAGCCGAGAGAGTCAATAAATAGTTCGAATAGCCTTCTAAGAATGAAGAATGAAATAGAAATTCAGCTTCGTGAATCTGAAAAGTTATTGGGAAAGAAAAAGCAAAAACTAACGGATCTCACGACTAAGCGAAAGGAATTAAGAACCTTATTCAGAAAACAAATTAGCAAAGTTACTGCAACTATGAGCTCTGTCGACGCCAGTAAAGAAAAGCAGCTTTTTGATCTTTACCGACAAACAGGTGAGCTTGAAGAAAAACTTCAAACATTAGATAAAATTGCTGAACTTCATAATTCTTTACTCGAATTGCGAAGTGAAAGAGACTCTGTTCAAGCTGAAGTTAACAGACTTAATGAAAAAATAGAATTGATAGGAAAACAAAGATTTAAGCGTGAGCCTGAAATTCAGGCGCTTATATCCGAGAAGCTTTGTGAGTTGCTTCGAAAGGATAATGGTTCAGAAAAAGAATTCAAAAACGCAGAATATGCAGAGTTTGATTTTGCTGCCAACAGTGTATCAGTGAACGGAAAAACAGCCTTCTCAGAAAGTGGAATAGTCTTGTTAAATAACGCGTTTCATGTCGCACTATTGATGACTTCTCTTGAAAAAACATATGTACGCCTCCCTAGATTCTTGGTTCTCGATGGCATTGAAAATGGTGGAATGGAAGATGAAAGATCGAAGAATTTTCAAAAGGTCATAGTCGAGGCTCTATCCAGTTACGAAGTGGATTTTCAATTGGTCTTTGCAACAAAAAACATTGATGAAAGTTTAAAATCAAAAGATTATATGGTTTGCGAGGAATACAGTGATTCAAACAAGAGTCTAAAGTCCTTTAGTTAAATTTTCTATATATGATTGCAGAGAAAAAAGGACTTATAAGAAGTTGCTGTACTCGGATAAATTACTCGCTTCGCTCACAGTTTACCGGTGAGCAAGGCACTATCAAATAGCGAGTTTAAAAAATAACCCTATCAGGTAGCTACCTGTGCGGCGGAATCTAATACGAAATAACAGGCTCTCTTACCAACGTTTATCACTGTCACTGCTCGATGTGCCGCAAGCTCCACGCGGTCGCATTTCGACCCTGTGCCAAGGACAGGCCAGTGACTAGCGAACCGTCAGGGGAGCTTAAAACCTACTAGTCGTCGCCGGGGAGTTCAAGGTGTTTTGCTAGACCTGTGGGTCCAGTATTTATACCCGGTTCACCGAAAAGCCGCAGGTTTACGCGCTTCCTCTTGGCTCCCTCGATGTTGATTCCGGTATGCGCTCAAACCGCCATGTGCTCGTGGCAACAAGGCGCCGTGGTTCGAGATCACCGGCGATTTACCGCAGTTCACTGAAAATGGCTGAAGTAGTGTTGGTACGAGACCAATACCATTTTCAAACCCCAGCCATTACTCTATGCACTCAGCTTACCCAAGGCGATCCATCGATCTTATGACGAGAAAAACACTAGGCTTGAAAGTCAAAAGGCAGCAAGAGGCCAAGCCCGCCGACAAAGTTGAAGATCAATTCCCCGATGACCCCGAAAAACGCTTTCTAAATGGCATCGCTATTCATCCTTCCCCCCGCATTGATTTAGAAGCTGGTTCCAGCCAGCGCAGCGTGCGGGCAATGGATTTGATCACACCCATAGGGATGGGCCAACGCGGGTTGATCGTAGCGCCGCCAGGCTCTGGCAAAACAACGCTGCTAAAACATATTTGCCAAGCCGTGGCCGAGGCGTACCCAGATATCAAGCTGTATGCTTTGCTGATCGATGAGCGCCCGGAAGAGGTGACGGATTTCAAGCGCAGTGTGTCGGCAGAAGTGCATGCATCGTCTTCAGACGAAACCTACACGCACCACGTGCGGTTGGCCGATCAGCTCTTGGATACAGCGCGTAGGCAAGCCGGTGAAGGCCATGACGTAATGATCGTGATCGACTCATTAACGAGGCTTTCGCGTGTGCATAATGCTGAGCAGCGGAGCAATGGCCGTACCATGTCCGGCGGGTTGGATAGCCGGGCGATGGAAATACCGCGAAAGCTGTTCGGTGCGGCGCGAAAGATCGAAAACGGTGGGTCGCTGACGATTCTGGCCACAGTGCTGGTGGATACCGGAAGCCGGATGGATCAGGTGATATTCGAGGAGTTCAAGGGTACGGGCAATATGGAAATCGTGCTGTCCCGCGACGTGGCAAGCCAGCGGATCTTCCCGGCCATCGATATCGCCAAGAGCAGCACCCGCCGTGAAGAGCTTTTGATCGATGCCAAGGATATTGAAAAGGTACGCACACTGCGTCGCGCATTGACCCAGCTCAAGCCGGTGGAAGGCGCGCAGAAGCTGTTTGAGCTATTGGAGAAATACCCGACCAATGCCGAGCTGTTGGACGCGTTTTTACCCACCTAGCGGTTGGGTGAGTAGAAAAGCCCACCCGTTTTTCGTTCAACAGGTGGGCTTTCAGATCAGGCCTTAACGTTTGCTTTTTTTAACGTGGTTCAAGTTCGATACGGGTAGCGCTTTGTTCACCGGGAACTCGGCAATTTCCCGGCGCTCGATGGTGCTGTTCAAGCGCTTTTCGATGGCGCACAGATTCTTGAAATCGCTGATGTCGACCAGCGAGATGGCTTCACCCGTGGCACCCGCGCGGCCGGTTCGGCCAATGCGGTGAATGTACTCTTCCGCCGGGAAGGGTAGATCGTAATTCACCACCCGGCTCAGCTCGCCAATATCCAGACCCCGCGCGGCCACGCCCGTGGCTACCAGGTACTTGAGCTCGCCAGATTTGAACTGGCCCAACACCGTTTCGCGCATCGCCTGGCTTCTGCCGCCATGAATGGAATCTGCGGTGATGCCGCGCTTTTCCAGTTGAGCCACTAGCTTGGCGGCGCTGTGTTTTTTCTCGACGAAAATCAGCGCCTGATCCCAGTTTTGCTCGTTGATCAGATGGCTCAACAGGGCGGATTTGGTGTCTTTGTCTACTGCAATGAGCCATTGCTCAATGCTGGCAGCAGCGCGGACGTTAGGCGTAATGGAGATATCCGCCGCCAGCTCGGTCTTCTTGCTGTCTGAAAAGTCATAGGCCAGCGCCCGAACCTCATTGGTCATGGTGGCCGTGAACAGCAGGTTCTGACGTTTTTCGGGCAGACGGACGATGATCTTGTGGATATCGTCGACAAAGCCCATGTCGACCATGCGGTCCGCTTCGTCCAATACCATGATGTCCAGTTCATCGAAGTGAACCGCACGCTGATGCGCTAGATCCAGCAGTCTGCCCGGCGTGGCGACGAGAATATCGACCCCTTCGATCAAACGCTCTTTTTGCGGTTGGGTATCCACGCCCCCGTACGCGGCCATGGATGTCAGGGGCAGGTGCTTCGCGTATTGCGCCACGCTGGCTTCTACCTGCACCGCCAGCTCACGGGTCGGCACCAGAATCAGTGCACGAATGCGTTTGCCGCGTAGCTCACCTGCCGTACTAAAGCGTTCAAGCAGCGGCAGAACGAAGGCCGCGGTTTTACCCGTGCCGGTTTGGGCGGTGGCGACCAGGTCCTTGCCCGAGAGAATGACGGGAATCGCTTGTTCCTGGATGGGCGTGGGCGTTGTATAGCCAAGTTCGGTAATCGCTTGAACCAGCGGGCTGGATAAGCCTAGTTTTGCAAAGGGCATGGGAAGCTCTGACGAAGTGTCGTAAGGTGTGTCGAAATAAAAATATGTCGCAGTATAGCGTAGTGCTTGTAGCGGCGCTGATTTACCGCGTTGCATGTGCTTTGCACCAGCGCTTGTTGCTCGTAGAAGTGCAGGGCGCTCGCGTTGATGCCTCCATTATCGTTCAGGGCGTGACGCAGCCGCTGGCCAATACTGGAGTCGCTCTGAACGCTATCGCCTGCGCCGTGTTAAAGCTGCTCAGACTTATTTTGCGAATTTCATGGCACTTAAGTGTTTCTATCACCGGCAGCTCGTTCCTCCGCCCGATCCAGCAACACCGGCCCGCTCCCCACCTTAGCTAATTCATCCTCAGGGTTATACAGCGGACAGCTCGTCATACTCAAACAACCGCAGCCGATACACCCGCTCAGGTTATTACGCAGCGTTTGCAGGTAGGCAATGCGGCCATCCAACATCCTCTGCCAATTCTTGGAAAGCTGCTGCCAATCTTCCACCGTGGGTGTGCGGTTGTTGGGCAGTGATTCAAAAGCCTGCTTGATTTCATCCAGGCTAACGCCCACTTTCTGCGCGGCTTTGATCACCGAAATTCGCCTTAGCACCTCCGGTTTATAGCGGCGCTGATTGCCTGTATTGCGCGAGCTTTGAATGAGTCCTTGCTGCTCGTAAAAGTGCAGGGCGCTAATATTAATGCCGCAGCGTTTGGCCACCTTGCCGACACTCCAGTTCGCATCCGCCATTCTCGCTCCCATTCTTATGCTGGTTCAAAAAAAGCTTTACCTCAACTTGGGTTGAGGTTTTAACCTTTTATCCGAACCCACGCAAGGAGAACAACATGTACTTGGAACACGTGAATCTGGTCGTTGCTGATATGGATGCCATGCTGAATTTTTATCGCGCCGCTTTCCCACACTGGCATATACGCGATGAGGGGCGGGGGGAGTGGTACGGCAAACCGCGCAAGTGGGTGCACTTTGGTGATGACCGGCATTACCTGGCGTTAAGCGATCATGGCGAAGGGGAGAACCGGGCGCTGGAAGGCCATAGCGTGGGCCTGGCCCACTTTGCCTACGTGACCGACAACCTAGATGCCGTGGTAGCTCGATTAAATAACGTGGGCTTCGCCGTTGCCAAACCGGGTGCCAACGAGCCGTTTCGTAAAAACGTTTACTTCGTTGACCCGGCCGGGTTTGAAGTGGAGTTTGTGGAGTATCTGAGTGATATACCGGCAGAGCGTAATTTAAATCGCGATACGCTTTAATCAGCAGTGTAGAAAGAATCAGAGCAACTGTAAGGGGGGGAGTGTAGTGAAAGTCGCCGTTGTTTTTCATTCTGCTACAGGCAATACCAAAAGGTTGGCCCAATCGGTTGCATCAGGAGCTGCAATGGAATCTGGTGTTGAAGTGGTCGCAGTAGAAATTGTGGGCGCCGATATTGTTGAAGGGCGTTTCGTTAACATTGAGCTGCTGCGGAGTTTAGATACTGCTGATGCGATTATTTTTGGCTCCCCTACTTATATGGGCTGCGTATCAGCGCAGTTTAAGGCGTTTACGGATGCCACAAGTGAGTGGTGGGCAACGCAAGTATGGGCAAACAAAATAGCAGCTGGTTTTACCATTGGCGCTAACTTAAGTGGAGATCAACTGAATACCATTCAGTACCTGCAAGTGTTCGCTAATCAACATGGTATGTTTTGGGTGGGTCTGGATATACCGGGCAACTATGATCCCGCAAAGCGAAATAGGCTGGGTGCGCAGTCTGGGCTTATCGCTCATTCTGTGGATACTGAGCTCAATGAAACGGATTTACTTGCTGCACGTTATTTAGGTCAGCGGGTAGTGCAAGTTGGCAAAAAGCTCGCGGCGTGAAGAGGAGAGGGTGCAAATTTATGAAACGGAAAGGCTATGGGGAGGTGGGGGCACTGCATGCCAGTTCATTGAATATGGCAAGTGTGAAATGACTGGTGAACTTTGTAAGCATCTTGGGCCAAAACGCATAAAAAGTTAACGTTTTAATGCGTTACAGCTTTTCGTTAAGCCCCTGAGCAGCTTTGCGTGCCGCTGAGCTTTATCGTTAGGGATAATATGAACCATCGTTTCGTACTCACCGGCGGCCCCGGCGCCGGAAAAACAACACTTCTTAATGCATTGGGAGAGCGTGGCTACCCTTTTGTACCCGAATCTGCCAGGAGAATCATCAAGGAGCGGTTAGCAGCGGGGTTATCACCTCGGCCGGGCCCAGTCGCTTTTGCCCAGCAAATACTCAGCGCGGATATCGACAAGTACCGCGATGCAAACGCCTGCGACGTAATGTTCTTTGATCGCGGAGTGTTGGATGCGCTGTATATGCTTGAGGCGGAAAATGCGTTAACGCACAGTGAAACTGCGGAGTACGTTCAAGCATTCCCCTATAACGATGTCGTCTTTCTTCTTCCTCCATGGGAGGCGATTTACGGTAAGGATTCAGAGCGCGATCAAACGTTTGATGAGGCCATCGAGGTGTTCAAGGGGATGAAAAGTTGGTATCAGCAGTGGGGCTATGAAACCCTGGAAGTTCCGCACGGCAGCGCCGAAGAGCGAGTGGCGTTTATGCTGAGGATGGTAGAAAAAGCCGTGGCAAACCGCTGAAATTGGACGTCTATACCGCTACCCTATGTGGGTGTAAATCAAGCTTCGCGATATGCATCAATCAGATACCGAGAGTATGTATCGATGATCACTTGCTATGTTAAGCAAGTCATCGACCTCAAGAAGGTCAATTGTATCGTCAGCTATGAACGCAGCTTTTTCGGGCCTGTATTGAATTGAAGCAGTACTGAGCCAAACCTAGTTAAATCGTTGCTGCGTTGCTGCGCTTCATGTTTACCGAGCAGCGCGGCGCTATTCTTGTAAGGGCAGTGTATGTCGAAAGATTTATTCTTACCCGTGATTGAAACCGAACGATTAACGCTGAAGCCTATCGCCGTAAACGATTCGCAAAGCCTGCTGGAGATTTTCTCCGATCCGGAGGTCATGCGTTATTGGAATACGCCCTCATGGTCCACCCTTCAGGACGCCCTTGATTTCATCGATGAAAGTGCCGCTTCGATGCATCGTCACGAGGCGCTTGTACTCGGCATCTATTTGAAGTCGACAGGTGAGTTGGCAGGGAAATGTATGCTGTTCAGTTATGACCAGGAATCCAAACGTGCCGAGATAGGTTTTGGGTTGGGTCGTGCTTGTTGGGGAAAAGGTTATATCAGTGAGGCGGGGGAGGCGTTAATACAGTACGGATTTACTTCGCTGGGACTTCGGCGTATCGAAGCCGAGATCGATCCGAATAATCAGTCTTCAGCGAAGGCGCTGGGGAAACTGGGTTTTTTAAGGGAGGGCCTGCTACGAGAGCGTTGGGAAATTAATGGCATCGTCTCGGACTCGGCCATGTATGGCAGACTGGTGAGTGATCACCGAACATAGTCGCCGCTTTAAGTGAGTACGACTTCACCGCTCGATTTTCGTCAGGGGGCGGCCCCGGTACTAAAAAGGGGAATACATGAGCTGGTTTATCTTGTTTGTAGCGGGCCTTTTAGAGATCGGCTGGACCATCGGGCTGAAATATTCGGAGGGCTTTACAAAACTCTGGCCCACCGCCTGGACGATATTCTCGCTTGGGGCGAGCTTTCTATTGCTGGGCCTGGCGCTAAAAACGTTGCCCGTGGGCACTGCCTATGCGATTTGGGTAGGGATTGGCGCGGTGGGAACCGCCATTTTAGGCATCGTGCTGTTTGGCGAATCGGTGGGCGTACTCAAACTGATGAGTTTAACGTTGATCGTTGCGGGGCTTGTCGGGCTTAAACTCTCCCATGCCTGAGTAGGGCACTGCAAATCATGCCCGATGAAAGACACAGACTACTCACTCCCGCGCCGAGTGCTTGCTCAACAAGTCGGTACCATCAGCGTTTTGAGCGATTTCCTCGTCCACTTTTTTCATCAGCTTATCGTCAGGTCGAGCGTCAAGTACCGTTTCAGCCTGACGACCTTCCAGTATCTGTTTGGCGCGCGCTTTGGCCTGCTGTTTGTCTCTGGCTTCAACGGAGCTCAACCGCATGGCGCCGGGCGAATCCGAGGTGAAGGCAGGCGGCGTGGGTGCAGGCTCGCGCTGCGGGTCTTCTGCCTGAAGGTGCGCTAACGCGTGTTCAAGCTTGGGGGTGAAGCTCAAGCGATAGATTGGCTCCGGCAGACTGACCCCCTGGTTTTCCAGGGCGTGCTTGGTTTCACGGATCGCAATACTGCGTGCCTTGCCGAAGTCGGTCGTGGACTGATCTACCCACCCCAGAAACTCCAGCACAATGTTGGAATCGCCTACGTTCTTGATAACGCCAACGGCTTTGGGCTCGTTCAACACGAATTCCAATGCCTTAAGGGCATCAAGGGCCACCTTGATGGCGGCCAGGGGGTCGTCGTTGGCATCCACGCCCAGCTCGAAATTGAAGCGACGTTCCGGGTTTTGGGTGTAGTTGAGGATGATGCCCTTGAAAACGTCGGCGTTGGGAATGCGTAGCTGGTTCCCCTCCAGCGTCATGAGAATGGTAGCGCGCGAGGTCAGGCGAACCACGATGCCTTCGCGGTCGTTGATGACCACATGATCGCGCGCCTGAAACGGCTGACGGACGCTGAGCATCAATGAGGCGATGTAGTTATCGATCGTGTCCTTGACCGCAAAACCGATGGCAATGCCGATCACGCCAGCGCCACCCAGCAGGGTGCCGATCACCGTTTCGGCACCTATCAGGCTCAATGCCATGATCAATCCGAGCACAATGAAGATTACCTTGATGGTTTGGGCCACTAGCTCGGCAACGAAAGGATTGGGTGTCAGCCGCAGCCACAGGCGCTTGCGGTTGGATAGCCAGGCTCCAAACCATGCAACCAGCCCGAATATCACAAAGCCCACCAATAAAAGCGGCAGCGCCCTGATCAGGTTCTGGCCCCGCGCCCGCAAGCCCTGGTAGGCGGTGGCGACGTTATCCTGAACGTCGAGGGTGCGCTCGATGTGGTCGTCGACCATAACCACATCAGTCAAGCGGTTGGACAGGCTGACAGCCTGCTGGGCTTTACGGTCATTGGCGGTTTCCCCGGCCAGTGTCACCACACCTTGAATGACGCTGACCTCAACCGCTCCCAGCCCATCGATTTCTGAGAAAATGCCGCTGATCCGCTGGCGAATCTCCTCGTCTTTGAGCGGTGATGGGGTGGTTTCGATCTGTGAGTTTTCAGGACCTTCGCCCGGGGGGGGCGGCTGGGGTAGCGCTGGCGCCCGGCGCACCCTGCTCGGCGGCGTGAACCAATCCACCCACAAGCATGCTAGTCAGAAACAGAAGTGGAACCAGCACCTGGAGCGCTTTGCGGGCACCTGAAAGGGATAAAGAGGCGGTCATGATCATCCTTGTCGGTTGACTGATACGCTGACGATTTGATGAAAATGGCTTGTCAGGCATGGCTATCCAATAGTGTTGTGCCGGTTTCAGTCTAGTGGGTTTTCCCGTATCGGCGTCCTCTTGTGCTGTCATTACAGCGCTCTTGGCTATAGACCCAAAGCATCATCCCACTATTATGTTGCGTGTATGCTGGAGTGCGATAACTTAGTTATCGAAGCTACTTGTCATAAATAATCCAGCACTAGTTAGCACTCGGCCGCGAGGGATGCATATATGGCACAGTATTTTGCCGATACCGGTATAGGTGAGCGGTATGATCAATACCGTCCGAAAACCCACCAAGCCCTCTTTCAGATAATGAAGCGGCATCTGCCCGCCGCACGCTTTGGCCGAGCAGTGGACGTAGCGTGCGGCACCGGCGACTCTACCGTTCCACTTCTGGATATTGCCCAGGAGGTCATGGGTATTGATTCCTCATACGAGATGCTGGCCATCGCGCAAGGGCGTGGCTTAACCGTGAGAAAGGCGGACTACACTGAGCTGCCCGAGCAAGGCCGCTTCGATCTCATCTCGACGTGTATGGCGTTTCACTGGTTCGATACTGCCCAAGCACTGGCTGCCTATAAAACCGCATCCAATCCTGGGGCTATCTGGATCATCTATAACTTCGCGTTCGCGGGGCACTCGACTTCTGACACGTTCAATGATTGGCTCAGTAATGAATACTTTGAGCGCTTCCCATCACCGCCTCGCAATCGTTATGAAGATATGAAGCTCTTCGGCGACCTTCAACTCTCCGCCCTGGCAAGCGAAAAGGGTTGGTTGCCGGTTACGTTCACATCTGAATCTCTGGTGGGATATCTTACCACTCAATCAAATATCGAAGGGGCGGTGCGAAAGGGCAGGGCGTTGGATTTGATAGCGGCGGAGCTACGTGGAGACCTATCTCGTATCGACCTTACTGGCGCATTTAAATACGCCTACTCTTACGAAATTCTCCAGTACGCGGGTCGTTGATAAAACTCATTGTACTGCCGCCGGGTATCAAGTATTTCTGAGGTGAAAAGTGAGCTATCTGGAAGTAGGTATCAGCGAAATTCCCATCGAGCTTTTGCTTGAAGCGGATCCTTCCGAGGAAACCATTGCATCCTACCTGGAGGGCGCCTGGTATTTTGCCGCGAAGCGTGATGAAAAAGTCATTGGCGCGTGCATCGCCAAGCCGATCAATACCGGTACCGCCGAGATATTCAATATTGCGATATATCCGCAATTTCAACAGCAAGGGGTTGGGTCTGGCCTACTGCGATTCGCCTTGAATGAGCTGAAGACCAAGAATATGCAGCGGGTGGAGTTAAGCACCGGCACCTTTGGGTATCAGCTTACCTATTATCAGCACCATGGGTTTAGAGTTGACCGGGTAGTTAAAAATCATTTTCTAGATAATTATCCCGAACCTATTTTTGAGAACGGCATACAGCACCAGGATGCGTTGCGACTATACGTTGCGTTTTAATGCTAGAGCCCTTTAAAGCCTATCCAGTACACTCTTAAATCTTTATCTGACGGTTTAAATAATGAACAAAATAGCATGGCTGCTGATCTTCCTCGCGACCCCGGCGCTGGCAGGTGTCGATTTGGTGAAAGTAGATAAATCATACAACCGCATGTATCTCCTGGATGGAGACGAAGTGGTCAGAGAGTTTCACGTCGCGCTTGGCGGAAGTCCGCAGGGGCATAAGGTGCAGGAGGGCGATCAGCGAACGCCCGAAGGCCACTACGTTCTGGACTATAAGAAAGAAGACTCCTCGGCTTACCGCTCAATGCATGTGAGTTATCCTAACGAAGCCGATACGGCTCATGCAGAAAGCCTGGGAGTTTCGCCCGGCGGTTTTATTATGGTGCACGGGCAATTTAACTGGCTTGGATGGCTGGCTCCTATTACGCAACGCTTTAATTGGACCAATGGCTGTATTGCATTGACCAATGCCGAAATGGACGAGTTCATGGAGCTGGTAAAGGTGGGTACGCCCATTCATATCGAGTGGTAATACTCAGCTTATTCAGGTGGGGTGTCTTCCAATTCAATGGGCTTTATATAAAAAGGCTGCCTCAGTGGCAAAAGTAACCTTAAAAGGTTTTATAACCGTCCCCGAAAGCGACCTTGAAGCCGTGAAAGCCGGGCTTATTCATCACCGACAGCTCACCCTGAAAGAGCCAGGCTGCCTAACGTTCGAGGTCACTCAGGATAAAGCCGATCCGTATCGTTTTAACGTCTATGAAGAGTTTGTCGACCGAACCGCTTTTGAACAGCACCAGCAGCGTGTGGCGAACTCCGAGTGGGGAAGGCTAACAGGTAACGTAAAGCGCCATTACGAGGTGTTTGAATAAGCTATAGCGCTCCGCTAGTCCCATCAAGCCGATAAGGCAGTGAGTGAACAAACGCACGCGCCCTGAACGCAGCAGTGATAAAATAACAAATTGGCTGTAGATCGCGCGCCTTCAAGAATTTTTTATCGCTCAATAAGCTAATAAGTCGGTTTATTTTCATTTTTGTTTTTCAGAAATAGGGTTGTGGTTAATGATTAATACCAAAATTTACAAGGCGGTCTACGAGTTGGCTGAAAAGCTGATGAGGGCGGCTGACAAAGAAGATAGAGAGGCGTTTGATTCGCTCTATGCCGAACTGAAAGCCATTTGTATCGAGAATGAAAATACCGATAAAGATCATCCGGAGCAGTGGGAAACGCTGGCGGACTTTACCGAGGAGTTGGATGACGCGCTGGTGGGCTATGAAAAAGCGCTGGAAAAAGCCGTTGCGATCAATTCCAAAGAGCATATGTCATCCATCGCTCTTTCCATGGCTAAATTGCAAATGGAGCTGGGCCAGGCGGAGGCGGCGATTCAAAGCCTGCAAAATGCCAAGGTCAGCGCTAATAAAGTGCATGATGACGAGCTTAAAGTCGAGATTGATGAGCTGCTTGAAAAGCTATCAGCAAGCTAATCTGGCTACGTAAGATATACATTTATGCTGAACCTAAAGCACACGACAGTTAGCTGTGCTGGATTTCCCTAAGACTAGGAGCTGTATTTTGATCAATAATGATATTCTGCGCCGCATAAGGTATGTCTTTGATCTGAAAGATAACGCCGTAATGAAGATTTTCTCTCTGGCAGAGTTCGATGTCACCCAGGAGCAGGTTTCTGCCTGGTTGAAAAAAGATGACGACCCCGATTTTGTTAAGCTGAAAAATAAAGAATTAGCCGCGTTTTTGAACGGCTTTATCAGCTTTAAGCGTGGCAAACGTGAAGGCCCGCCGCCCGCGCCAGAACCCGATTTGAACAACAATATGGTATTCCAGAAGCTGCGTATTGCGCTGAATTTAAAAGCTGAGGATATTTTAGCTATTTTTGAGCTGGCCGAGTTCCGCTTAAGTAATCATGAATTAAGCGCGTTTTTCCGTAAACCCAGCCATAAGAATTATCGTGAGTGTAAAGACCAAGTGCTGCGCAATTTTTTAATGGGTCTTCAGCTCCAGCTGCGCCCAGAGTCCAAGGGCCCAGAAGCCTGAATTTTAAAGCTATTATCGATGGTGTTTCGCAGTAAGGCAGAAAGCTTATCTTTCTGCCTTACTGATCTGCCCGCCACCCACCCACCAATAGCCTGGAGAGCCCTTTGGAGGCAGTAGCATCCAAGCCTTATAGTGGGCTTGCCTGATTATAATGATTTATTCCTAAAGAAATTTCTCCTGGTTCCGATAATTACTTAAGACCGTTGAATCCCTTATCGCCGCCAAGAGTTATCCATGCCAAAAACGTTGACCTGTTTCATTACAATCCTGTTGCTACTGCTATCGCCCTATGCTCAGGCGAACACCGAGGCGGCAGAAGCAGCAGTGCTGGCATGGCTTGAAGCAATCGACAGCGGCGAGTTTGAACTGGCCTGGGAAGAGTCATCACCGCTTCTTAAACGCCCGCTTTCACCCAGCATGCTGGAACGGACCATTAGCGCGGCTCGGCGTGATTTCGGATCGGTGGAATCCCGCCGGCGTACACGCGTTATCAGTGAAACGTCCATGCCCGGTGCCCCTAAAGATGATTACAAGGAATTCACCTACCAAACGCGTTTTGCCAATAAGCCCAGCATTACCGAAATCATTACGCCGCACCTTGAAGAGGGCGTTTGGAAAGTAAGCGGTTATTATGTCAACGGCGCTTATTAGCTTTTTTGAACAACCACGAGCAGCCATCGCTAAGCACTAAATTTTGACGCAGACAAAAATAGCGTTTCCCGAGGTGGTGTTCCACGGCGTGATGGCTTCAAAGTTGTGCTCGAACACATGAACTTCAAAGTAAGGCTCAAGTAAGCTGATTAACTCGGCAAAGCTGACCGCGACCATGGGGTGTTCGTCATTCCATATTTGGGTGTCACCCGCATTGGTTTTTTCGATGCTGAGTTTGAGAGCCTGCTTTTCGCCGCTTCCGCTGTAATACCACCCTGAGCGGAACGTGAATGCATCGCCGGCTTTTTTAGCGGTGTGTTTCACAAACAGATCGTTATCGATTTTATCCTTATCGACTGCGTTAAAGCAGAAAACCCCGCCACGTTTTAAGGCGCTATGCGCACTTGAAATACATGCTTTGAGCTTTTCTATCCCGTCGCTGTAGTGAATCGAATACAGAAAGCAGGTAATCAGATCCTGCGGGTCGCTTACCTTGAAGCTGCCCATATCCTGACAGGTAAACTGGGCTTCGGGGCAGCGCGTGGCGGCGATATCCAGCATGGGCTGATTGATGTCCAGGCCGCTACTCCGGTAGCCATGATCAATGAAATGACGAACGTGGGGGCCAGTGCCGCAGGCGAGATCAAGGTGAGTATTGCCGCCGTTACCGAAAATTTGATGAAGCCTGCGAACCGCGTCACTTTGCGCCGGGTAGTCGATGTCCTCGCACATCAAATCGTAGTAGCCAGAAAGATCGGTATAGAGTGCGTTAAAGGACATGGCGGCCTGGGTAGCTTGGGAATTGAGGGTGGCGCATAGTAAACGAGTGGGATGGCTTTGAGAAGTAACGCGCCCTATTGGCTGGGCGCGTTATAGGTGAGCGAGGTTACTGCCCGCTTTTTATGTTCATTAAATAGATAATAAACATAATCAGTGACCCCACCACAAAGCACCAGACACCGAAGGTTGCGTAGGCTGCAAAGGTGGGCAGAAACATAAAGCTGCCAAAGAAAAAGCACAGGCTGGAGACAATACCCAGCAGGTTAGGCAGCTGTTGACGCAGCGTCATTACCATCAGCTTATCTCCGGTGTGAACTGAAAGCTCACCGCTATCCTGTTCCAGCTGTTGATCTCCAGAATAACGCTGGTGAGTTCCATCAAGCCTTGTTCGCCAAACGCGGTGACGGCGTTTTGATAATCGTCATCGCTGACCATTGCCTGGCTGATGAGGGTAAGAGCTTCCGCCCAGGCAAGCGCTGCACGCTCTTCAGCAGAAAAGCAGGGCGCTTCCCGCCAGGCGGGCAATACATCCAGACGCGCCTGGCGCTCGCCATCATCGCGCGCCTCTTGGCTGTGCATATGCTGACAGTAACAGCAGTGATTGATTTGTGAGACGCGTAGGTGAACCAAGTGAATTATCGTTTGATTTATGACTGAACCAGCCTCGACCTTGCCCAAGGCAATAAGATGTTTGGGCAGGCGAGGGCATAGACTATAAACGGCTTCAGGTGATAGACGTTGCAGCATGGATATGCTCCGGTTAATAAGTTGAAATACGAGCTTAAAACCGGAAGACTTCTACGCCTTGTAAATTTGCGACAATTTACGCTTTCGATAAGCCGCTGGGGTTTCATAGGTGAATTTATGAAACGCGTGGGAAAAATGCGCTTGGTCGAAGTAGCCGCACTGTAGGGCTATCTCCGCAAGGGGAAGGTGGCTAGTGGTTAACAGCTGGCGGGCATTATACATCCGGGCATAGCCCACTAAATGGCCGGGTGAAACGCCTACTTCCTGCTTTAATTTGCGCTCCAGCGTGCGCCGAGTAAATCCCAGGTTGGCCATTAGCTGCTGCAAAGGCAGTTGCAGCCGGCTAATTTCGTAAGCCAGGTTTTGAGTGCGGCTATTGCTGGGCGATTGGCATTCCAGCCGGCTCATCAGCCAAGCCTCTAACAGTGCAAGCCCTTCTACTGTATTAACTTGGTACAGGCGTTCGACAACCGGCATCAGGCTATCCAGCCAGGGCGGTTTATCATCAATGCCTAGTGAATGATGGATATCTGAAAACTGCTGTGGTTCGAGGCCCAATAGAGCGTAGGCGCCTGCCGCCTTGAATCGAATGCTTAAGCGAGTTTCTGCCGGATTAAACGTTTCAAGCAGGGTGCTTTTATTAAAGCAAAACGTGATGGTCGGCTGGGAGTTGGCAAGTCTGATCGTAAGGCTGGAACCGGCATCAGGATAAAGTTTTTCGGTTCTAGGCGGAACAACGCTGCCTTGCCCGGCCATGGCCCAAAGGCATTGTACCCATGGGCGAAGGCGCGGGTCAGGCAGGCGCTGTTGTAAATTCAAACAGGCGGCGTTGCTGGGCAATATAAATAGGGCCATGGCATCACCCCGTTGTCGTTGATGAAAGGGCTTCATCGGATGGCGTTTATTAAACCGCAAACACATAGGCTGGGAAAGTGGCTATGCTTGGGCAGCGAGTCGCTTAATACGCAATTACGCGTTAATCAGGATTGAACCTTGGAGGCATTATGGATGAGGCCGTTTATTGGTATGCGCTGGCGACGGTGCTGCTGTTTGCGAAGATGTTTGCTACGTCTTTATATCAGGGTTTTCATCGCTTCACGAAGATGACCTTTAAAACGCCTGAAGATGCGGCGCTGGCAGGCAAGGTGCCTGCGCAAGAGGAGTTACCGCAGGTACAAAAGGCCAGCAAAGCCTGGTCGAATGATCTTGAGAATATTCCCATTTTTCTGGGGCTAGGCGTCGCTTACGTTCTGGTAGGGGCTTCTTCAGGGCTTGCCATGTGGCTTTTTATGCTATTTACCGCTTCACGCTACTGCCACACGTTGTGCTATCTGAACGCGCTTCAGCCCTGGCGTACGATTTCCTACGGCGTGGGGATCTTATGCATGATCATTATGTGCATTCAAATCCTCATTGCGCTTTTCTAATACTTAACGGTGCGCGCCGCCCTTATTGGGTGGCGCTGTTTATGCATTCAATCAAACTGGTATGACCGCTGGGAACGGCGCCATACGCTTGGTGACATACTCTCCTGTCGAGACCAGGTTCTGCGCAGCTGGCGCTCGTCACCAAACCCCGATTCAACGGCAATGCGCGCGAGTGTCCAATTGGTTTCGGTCATTAACGCTTTGGCGCGCTGGAGTCGCAGACCTACAATATAATCGCCTACCAGCATGCCAGTGATGTGTTTAAACCGTCGTCGAAAATGGCGTTCGCTCATGGCGGCCAGTGTAGCTAGCGTTTCCATACGCCAAGCGTGTGAAGGTGCAGCGCAAAGGATGTCTTGCACCCGGTGGATTCGCTCATCCACGTGGTTGCGCCCTTCAAGCCAGGCGCCTAGCTGGGGTTCCTGCCCGCTGCGGCGAAGGTAAAGCACCATCTCCCGGGCAACGCTCAAGGCCAGCTGATGGCCGCCTGTGCGGGTAAGCCAGTACAGCATGGTATCAACGCCGGTCGAGATACCCGCACTGGTTAAATAGTGCCCATCTTCGATAAAGATGCAGTCGCGCTGCACTTTTGCCAGGGGCGCTTTGGCGCGTAGCTGATCAAGTAGCGTGTGATGTGTGGTGCAGCGCCGCCCATTCAGCAAGCCTGTTTCAGCAAGCAGCAGGGTGCCTGAACATACCGTCATCAGCGTATCGGCATACTGGGCATTTGCCTTGAGCCAGTTGACGCACGTTTGCTGTGCCAATGGCTCAATACTGTTGCGATACTGCCCTGGAATCAGCAGCAAATGCTGATGGGGTAGCTGATCGGGTAGAGGATCTATGCCGCTAAGCGATAGCGGCCCGAGCCATTGCAAGGCGTCCTGCGGGCCGATATAGCGTATGTCAATCTCGATAGCCAAGCGGTTTGCGCATTGTAATACCTGGAGCGGGACAATCAAATCGAGCGGCACTTGCCCTGGCATCATCAAGACTGCAATTCGTAACGGTTCACTCACGCAGGTTTTGCCACTCATTGATTAAATCCATGGTGCTGATGATGCGCGCAAAGCGCCCATCAAGTACAAGCTCCGTGCGCGCCTTGATATCTTCCGCCGACCAGGTGATGCCCTGACGCGTCATGGGAAAGGTTAGTGTTGCATCGCTGACGAAATCGACGCTAAAGCCCAGGTCTGACCCAATCCGTGCCGTCGTCTCACAGCATTGCTCGGTGCGAATACCGCTAACCACGATATGGGTAATTCCGCGCTCGTGCAGCCAACGCTCAAGTGACGTATCGCTGAAGGCGTTATGGACACGCTTTGTAAACGTAACCGCCACATCATCGTTAAAATTCTCAAGCGGACAAACCAAGCCATTTGCCGGGTCAAACGCTCCTTGGCTGTCAGGCTCTTCATGCAGTATCCGCACAACGGGAATCTGATTTGCCTTGGCCGCGTTTAACAGGGCGCGCTGTTTCGGACGCCACATCTCAGCAAGCGATTCTACCCAATAATCACGGGCGGGAAAGGAAGATTGCACGTCGATCATAAGTAGTGCGGTGGTTGGTACTGACATGGTAAGCCTCAACTGCATGGAAGTGAGGCTATAGCGTAGAGGATTCGGATAACGCTAACGACGCACTAAACGGTCACGAAACGGACAATATCGGACACCATTGATTTGATAAGTGAAAACCGATTATTAGTATAGGGTTCGCCAATCCACATACGATATGCTTATCACATTAGCTTTCAGCTCAAGAGAACTTCCATGTCCCTTATCGCTAACACCCCTGAACCGCCTTACTACGCGGTGATTTTTACCTCCGTGCGTACGGATATCGATGATGGTTATGAAGAGATGGCGGGGCGCATGGTGGCACTGGCCGCTGAGCAGCCGGGATTTTTAGGGATTGAATCGGCGCGCAATGAGGTGGGAGTTACCGTTTCCTATTGGGCGAATTTGGAATCGATCAGAGCGTGGAAGGCCCATGCCGAGCATAAAGAAGCGCAGCGGCTGGGGCATCAGCAGTGGTATCAGCATTTTAAAACGAGAATTGCCAAGATCGAACGGGATTACGGCATATAGCATATGCCGTTTCTTTAACCTCCCATATTCTACCTGTTTACATCACAAGGCTGTTTAGTGCCTGCAACCCCAGTACCATCAACAGTACTATCACACCGCCTACCAGACTGGTTAACAACGCATGGCGCTTCCAAAGCACCAGCACGCGATGACCAAAGCGATAAACCAGCCAGGCTAGCCCATAGTAGCGAAGACCGCGGGCAATGAAGGTCGCCAGTACGAATAGCAGGATAGGGTAGCCTGAAAGCCCCGCAGTAATCATGGCCACCTGAAAGGGAATCGGCAAAATGCCGATGGCTAAAATGGCTGCAAAGCCGTACTGATTGAAAAACGTTTGGAAGTGTTGATAGCTCTCCTGCATGCCCATAAATTCGATAAACCAGTTGCCTATCGACTGAAATAGCAGCATGCCTACGCCATACCCCACCAGCGAGGCGAGAAGGCAGCCCGCCGTGGTAATAGTCGCCAGCAGCCAAATACGCTGTCTGTTAGACGCCATTAGCGGGATAAGGATTAGCTCGATGGGAATGGGCAGAATAATGGTTTCAAGAAAAGAAAGTACGCCCAATAACCACAGCATATTCTTTGAGCCGTTAATGCGCTCGAACCACGCTTTAGTGCTTTTTGAGATACTGATCATGAAATGAGGTCTACATCGCTGGGTTAATACGACGATAAATAGCCGCTAATACGCTGTAAGCGCCAAATGCGAATAATCCAACGGCAACAAAAGCGAGTAACCATTGGCCAAAGGCTTGGCTGCGCAGCGTGCTAAACACTTCAGCAGTGCCGCCTGCTTCGCTAGGGTTAACATGATAAGCGGCAATCAGGAAAAAACTACCGACAATAATAAATACCAGGCCACGAATGACCAGACCAAAACGACAAACCGGATAAGCCCAGCGTTGGGTTTGCGGCGACATATCGAAGTTTTTATCGAATTTGGCTTTTAAGCCCTTGAGGCCATGCGCTATACCCGCACCAATAATCACCAGGCCCACCGCACCTACCAGCCAGCGTCCAAAAGGCTGTCGAAACAGCCAGCTAACGATACCCTCAGAGCCACCCGAATCACCAGAAGAGCCACCTAGTCGAAAGATCAGGCTGGCGGCGTAGAAGGCGAGCAGACTATGAGTGACGGCACTGACCATTAAGCCTGCCCGGATGGCGAGCCCTTTCGCATCAGTGCCATGATGATCAGCATCTTTGACCGCCTGAATGGTGCGCCACATCGCGTAGCCAATTAGGCCTAGCGCAATAATCGCTAGCATGATCTTACCGAAAGGGGCGGTTAGCACGCTTTCCAAGGCGCCACGGCTGCCCTCGGTCTGGCCTCCTTCGCCCAGCGCGGCAAGTGCAGCAAGGCCGCCGACCAGCAGATAGACAACGCCACGAGCCGCGTAACCCATCCGGGCAAATAGGGTAATCGCATCTCGATGATCATGCACAGGTGTTCGGTTGGCCATGATGTCCTCCTGACTGAATGGCGTTTTTCAATATCCGTATCAATGTGGCTGTCCATACTGGGCCGCTGGCATGTTATTGTCTAGCACGAGTGACGAAGTAGATGATATCTAGGGGCTAGTAGCCATTTTGGTGATTCATCATTACTTTTATCAGCTTGGATATAACCTATGCCCCCACGCTCTTCTCCTTTAGCGGCTCCTGTTTTTTGGCGCGACCCACGGATGCCATATATTGAGCTTCGCAAAATCAGTGATGCACGCCAGGTATGTTATGCGCCGCATAGCCATACTTATTGGTCATTTGGAGCAGTCACCACTGGTAAAAGCACGTTTCGTTACCGCGATTCGTCTTATGAAATTAGCGCGGGCGATTTGGTGTTAATGAATCCTGATTGGGTGCATGCCTGTAATCCCATTGAGAATGAGCCTTGGGCTTACCTGATGCTTTATGTCGATACCAACTGGCTCACTGACTTACGTTATCGGACAGGGCTGTTGGCTTCACCACGCTGGGAAGATATCGCAACGGCAGTAATATCCCAGACAGAGTTTTATAACGGCTATCGGTCAATGGCCGAGTGCTTGTTGGATAACCAATGTAGCCCGCTTGAGAAGCAAGCGGCAGTAGTCGACTACTTGCTGGAAGTATTTCATTGGCTTGTTCGGGAGCCCCATCAAACGCTAAAAAAAGCACCAAATGAGCTTTTGGCAGTAGCCGCGTATCTGGATGCACATGCATCAAAAGAGTTAACTCTAGCGGATCTTTGCAACTTCTCCGGGTATAGCGCTGGGCATCTTATTCGTACGTTTAAGCAACACTTTGGTTTAACGCCTCATGCATATCTGGTAAACCGGCGAATCCAGCTCGGCCAGCGTGAACTCAAACGAGGCAAACCCATCGTTGAAACCGCTTTAAAGGTCGGCTTTAACGACCAGCCCCATTTCCAAAGAACCTTTAAGCAGCTGGTTGCAGCAACTCCCAACCAGTATCGGCAATCGCTAAGTGAATAATAAATATAGGCAGCTTACGGCTAATAACACTGCGAGCAGCCGGTTAATGGTGATTAGTAGCCTGGGCGTTTGAATATAGCGCTTTAAAAAAGCGCCCGCGTAAACCCAGCTTGCTAGCGATAGCCAACAAATGGGTAGGTACAGCGCGGCGAACATGGCAATTTGTGTCAGGTCATTACCACTTGTATAAGCGCCAATACCTGAGGCAGAGGCAATCCACGCCTTAGGATTGAGCCACTGCATAAGCGCGCCCGTCATAAAACCAGGCGGTTTGGGAGTTGCTTGCTCAGGCAGCGTGCCGTCATCCATTGCTAACTTAATACTTAGATAAAGCAAAAATGCTATCCCTGCCCATCGGAGTAGTACTTCAAGTAAAGGCACAGTGGTAAGCAAAGAGTAAAGCCCAGCACCAACGCCTATGAACAACGCTATAAAGCCCAGCGTGGCACCGGTCACAAAGATTAACCCTTTAGCGATAGGGTAGTGAGTACCGCTACTTAGGCATACCAAATTCACCGGGCCAGGGGAAATAGACGCTGCAAGGGCAAAGGCTGACATGGGTAGTAATAGTGAAGCGCTCATGATGATCCTCCAAAAAAGTAAGAGAAGTGTGTGATAACGTGAGGACGGCGTATTGTATAAAATTGATATGCGCAAGATTCGGGTCGGCAAGCGGGCATGAAGCGCTTACGCTATAAGGCACTTGGAAAGCTGTGCTGAGGTATTAGGCAAAGGAGCCGACGATGGATGATTACGCGCGTATCGAAAAGGCGATGGCCTATATGGTGGAGCGGGCCGTATGGCAGCCCAGCCTGGAGGAGGTTGCCGCCCATGTCCATTTAAGTGCCTACCATTTTCAGCGTCTGTTTTGCCGATATGCCGGTATTTCGCCCAAGCGTTTTTTACAGGCGTTAACCTTGGAACGAGGCAAGCAGCTTTTAAAAGAGCCGCGTGCGTTACTTGAGGTAGCTCACGAGCTTGGGCTAAGCGGGGGCTCACGACTTTACGATCACTTTGTGCAGCTGGAAGCGGTTACCCCGGGTGAGCATAAGCGCCAGGGGGAGGGTATTTGTATCGAGTACGGCGTACATGCAACGCCTCTGGGTAGCGTGCTGGTAGCGGTTACCCCGCGTGGCATTTGCCGGATGGGCTTTGTGGATGCCACAAGCGCCGATGAGCTGCTGGCGCGGCTTGCCAAGGAGTGGCCGCGAAGCTCGCTCCATCATCGCCCTGCGGCGACGGCGTATGTGGTTGAAGCATTGTTTGCAACGCCTAAAGCGAAGCCAGGTACCTTATCGCTTCACGTGACCGGCACCAATTTTCAAGTGGCCGTATGGCGAGCTTTACTTACTATTCCGGAAGGCCAACTGGCAAGCTATACGCACATTGCTCAGGCATTAGGAATGCCCAAATCGTCAAGAGCCGTGGGCAATGCGGTGGGGGCTAACCCGATCGCCATGTGGATTCCTTGCCATCGGGTTATTCAACAAAGCGGCGCGCTGGGCGGCTACCGCTGGGGCTTACCCAAAAAACAGATGGTGCAGGCCTGGGAGCTGGCGCAGCTAACGCCCCAAGCACCTGAAATCGAGTCTTTAGTCACGGACTAAACCGCCAGTACGGAGGTTGTTAATGAACATTACCGCTATCCAAGCCGATATCACCACACTTGATGTTGATGCCATTGTCAACGCTGCCAATACTTCGCTACTGGGCGGCGGCGGCGTGGATGGCGCCATTCATCGTGCGGCAGGGCCTGAGCTACTTAAGGCATGTCGAACGCTGGGTGGCTGCTCCACGGGGGATGCCAAGCTAACCGAGGCTTTTGGCTTACCTGCACGCTACGTGATTCATACCGTTGGCCCGGTATGGCATGGTGGAACAAACGGTGAAGCTGAGCTTTTAGCATCTTGCTATGAGCGCTCCTTGGCATTGGCTGAATCAGTCAGTGCACGCTCGGTGGCATTTCCAAGTATCAGCACAGGCGTATACCGTTATCCCATTGAAGAAGCTGCAAGGATTGCTGTCTCAACGGTGAGCGAGGCGCTGAAACAGGGCTCTACCGTTGAGTCGGTGACGTTCTGCTGCTTTTCTGCTAGGGATTTGGCGGTGTATGAAGCGTGCCTTGATCAATTAAAGCTATAAAGCACGTCTCAATGCCCGAACACCGACCACCCAGTGCGCTGAACAAACATTTCAAGCGCCTTTGTACCCAGCAGGCTATTGCCGTAGTCATCCAGGCCCGGTGACCAGACGGCAATGGCACCTTGGCCAGGGGCGATCGCCAGAATGCCGCCGCCAACGCCACTTTTACCCGGCAGGCCCACTCGGAAGGCGAATTCGCCCGATGCATCATAATGACCGCACATCATCATCAGCGAATTAATACGCCGTGCCCGTTGAGGGGAAACCACACGAATATTGCTGGGCTGGTTAACGCCATCGGAGGCCAGAAACAGCCCCGCGTGGGCGAGCTGCTCGCAGTTCATGGCGATAGCGCATTGGTGGAAATAGGTGCCCAGGATTTTATCAACGTCATGGCGCAGGCGACCAAAGGCTTTCATGAAGTGAGCAAGGGAGGCATTGCGATCGCGATGCGCCATTTCAGAAGCGGCAACCACATGGTCAAAGCAAATACTTTCATCGTCAGCAATATAGCGTACGAAGCTTAGCAGTTCGGCAAGCGTCTCTTTGGGCTCATGGCCCATCATGATGGCATCAACCACGGCAATGGCGCCGGCATTGATAAACGGGTTGCGCGGTTTGCCGCCTTCATGCTCAAGCTGCACGATAGAGTTAAACGGATCACCAGATGGCTCACGGCCTACATTGGACCAAAGCGCATCACCCATTTTCCCCAGCGCAATCGTCAGCGTAAATACCTTCGAAATACTCTGAATTGAGAAAGGGGCGGTGGCACAGCCAGCGGAATAGCGCTCGCCCTTTACGGTAGCAAGAGAAATGGCAAACTTTTTGGGATCCACATGAGCAAGCTCGGGGATATAGTCTGCAACTTTGCCACGCTCGGTTTCGGCAGCCAGCGCATCAGCGATCTCATTGAGTAAATCTTGCATTTATAGCCGTTTGATATCAGGTAAGAGAAGCCTGTTACCGTAACTGAAAAAGGAGGGGATGTCTGCTAGAGGGCGTGGGAACTCGCGAGTGTGATGTATGTTGCCAGGCGGTATGAATGGCAAATGATGGACCATTCTTTTAGATTTCACAGTTACTTTTTGGTATTACAGAATTGTAAGAATATTTTTATTCATATTCTTGGGTAATCATATATTCATTTGCTTGTGAAATAAGCCGTATAAGTCACACGATACATCGCAAGTGTAACGAAAAGTAAGGCTGTATTTTAGTGTTCTGCTAATATTGAAAATTACTCTTAAGGCATTGTTATTGATAGTTATATTTAAGGGATAACTAATGCCGTGGCGTTTATGTTAAAAAGAATGAGGTCAGTGAAAATATTATCAATTTCAACTATAAGTGTTGAACTTAAATAATTTGCTTTAAACGTTACAGTTTATTAAATGTAAACTTAGGTTGCTGACTGTAAGAAGTTATTGTTTAATGCTCGCGCATCCTCCCCGATGTCCTTATATATTAGCGAGTGTTAACTAAAATGACTTTTCAAGTCCTCTTTCGGGTACCTGCTCATGGGTAACCGAACTCCTCTAGTGTTGGCCATTGGCATGGCATTAGGAACCATTTCTATAGCAGGCTGTAGCTCAGGTGGTGGTAGTGGAAGTAGTGTAGATCCTACTCAAGGCGTGCATAACGCAGACCCTAGCCTTGCTCAAAGTGATTGGCCTTCCAGTACTATTTCCTTCAATGAGGAAAGTTCAACTTCACCAAAAGAAATACGCTTGGCGGTAGTTGATAGTGCTTTTGACACCAATAGCATACCTAATAACCATTTGGTGATTGATACGCTTAATATTCATACCAACACTGGTGATGTAAGTGGTGGTAATGAATGGCATGGCAACGCAGTGTCATCAACGATTACAACCGGCACGCTGGGTAGTGCGCGGCTTGATCTGATCAAGATTGAGCAAAATGGTGTAAACCGTAGTAGTGCGATTAACTACGCCATTGGTGAAGCCGCTCTGCGTGGCGCGCGTGTCATCAACGCCAGCTTTTCTCAGCGTTTACAGGCCAGCGATCCGCGCCTTTCCTTTAATGGTGTAACCTCTCAGCAATCTTTTGCGCAGGTCGTTAATGCTAATGAAGGCAAAGGAGCTGTCTATGTCATTAGCGCTGGCAACGAAGGCTTGGCCATCAATACGGCAGGCCGTCCACTTTATAATAGCCAGCCAGAACTCTATGACATGACGCTGATTGCCGTTGGAACCACCAAAGATGGCAATATTCATCCGTCAAGCTCATTCCCTGGTGATGATCAGCGGCTGCAGGAGCGGACTATCGCCACCGATTATGTCTATCGGCAGGTAGGCGCTCAGGGCACATCGTTTTCTGCTGCACGTATTTCTGAATATGCTGCTGGAATTTTAGCGCGCTGGCCTCATATGAACGCCCAGCAGGCTAGCCAGCGGCTTCTTGAAACGGCAAGTAAGGACAGTGGGCTGTTCGAGCAAAATGATTGTGGCAGCTCCGCTAGCACTAACTGTGGCACGTATTATCTAGGCCAGGGCATTGCCGATATTGATGCGGCGTTAGCACCTCAAGGCGAGCTGGTGGTAGCCCAGAGCGAGCAGGTAGCGGCAGGTGGAGAGTTGGCTAGGCGTTCTGACATTCTGTTATCGGGCGCTTTTGGTAATTCGTTCATAGAAGCGGGTGCACTGAATAACGTTACCGCATTTGATAGCTTGGGCCGAGATTATCAGATTGATTTGGGTGCGCGTGCCCAGCCCCGAACCCAACGGTCGATCCAGCTACGTAGACAGATGGAGCAGCTATCCAGCTATTCGGCTGCTTCGCTTCAAACGGAATCGGTAAGCATGGGGCCTTATCGCTTCACCTCCAGTGTTAACGGTGCCGGTGATTTACTCAGCAGTCGTTTTGATGGCGCCGTAGGCAATGCGTACTTAAGTGCTTTTAACTTCTCGGGTGCCCAGGCGAGCCCAATGAGCGCTTATGCCGAATCGGGAATTATGCCGATGATTTCGTTTCAAGGCGGATCTGCATTGACCCAGTCGCTTGAAAGCGTCAACGGTGTAAAAGCCCATTATGGGCTGGGCGATAACGTAAGCTTTATTGCTACTCATTGGGCAGGCAATGAGCTGGATGCCGCTACTGATAGCGACTACCGCGCTAACCGCTCTGACGTAGGCTTCGAATGGCAGCTATCGCCTGCGTTAAGCATGACGACTCAAGTTGGCCGCCTGGAAGAGACCCATGGCCTGCTGGGCGCCAGCGGGTCAGGCGCTTTGGGTTTGGGCGATCACAATGAAATGCCCTTTGCGGGTGTTGCTGTTCAAGCGGCACTGGGTAACGGGTTTAGTAGCTTTGCTGAGTTCGAGCAGGGCCGAGGTAATGCTCAGGGCAGTGGGCTTTTGACTCATATTCGTGATGTGCATACGCAAAGGGCTGCCCTGGGAGTTCAGTGGCAGGATGAAGACGAGCAGTTGGCATTTTCACTGAATCAGCCGCTGCGTATTGAAAGCGGTATTGCCACACTGGATGTGCCTGTAGGACGAACGCTTGATGGCGGCGTTATTCGCGAAGATCGGGAAGCATCCCTTTCTCCATCGGGCCGTCAGGTAGACATTGAGTTTGGCTACTCTTTTTCTCCTCAAGCCAACAAGCAGTGGCGATTCAACTTACTGCATACTCTGGAGCCCGATCACATCGCTGGTGCGCCTTCAGATACCGCGGCCATGATCAGTTATTCTGCGCTATTGTAAGAATTAATTTGCCAGGCATAAATACTAACCGGCAGCGATGCCGGTTTTTTTTATTTCAGTGCTATCGGCAAACTTGAAAAAAGCCTTAGAACTCTTCTTAAGCTACTGCTACATAATATCTTTTTAATTAATATTGGAAGTCTTGGGGTTTAAAGGCCGTGAACTTACGCTGTGTTTAGCGGCATCTAGACTTAGCTCTCAAGGAATATTGTTCAATGGAGAGAGCTAGTGGTAAAGGAAACCGTCACCGACTCGCTGCCTACTGCCTCATTTAGCGAAACACTGGCGTTCTTATTGAAGGTAATGGCGCCCAATATTTCTAAAGGGGTAATCGTTCGCCGTCCTGGCGTCGTACACTTTGCTGAGCGATGGTCACTGGATAAGCGCTCCGTTAAACAGGTGCAAGCGTTTAATAATAAATATGGAAAAGGCCCATTACTGTTTAAAACGCCTTTCAAACCCATGGCGCTGGTATTGGACCCAGAAGATGTCAATCGCGTGATGGAGGAGACGCCCGAGCCGTTTGCAACGGCTGAGTCTGCGAAACGAAGCGCGCTTTCTCATTTTGAACCGGACATGGCATTGATTTCTCACGGCAAGGCGCGTGAAGAGCGGCGACGTTTCAATGATGAGGTATTACAAAGCGGCTGCCCGATGCACAATTTTTCTGCGCATTTTACCCAGGTGGCTGAGCAAGAAGTTGATGCACTGTTTAAGGCGGTTCACAACCGCAATAATAAGCTGGATTGGCCACTCTTTATCGATGCCTGGAATCGTATAGTGCGCCGTGTGGTATTGGGTGATGCTGCCCGGGATGATTACCCGCTCACCCAAGAGCTTATTCAGCTGCGCAAAGCGGCAAACTGGGGGTTTCTGCACCCCAAGCGCAAACATCTGCGCAAAAATTTCATGGCCGTTTAGCGCATTATGTCGATCAAGCTGAGCCCAATAGCTTAGTGGCGAAAGTAGCCGGCTACGCGTCTCAAAGCCAAGTGAAGCCACTGGATCAAATACCTCAGTGGCTGTTTGCTTTTGAGCCCGCCGGTATGGCGACATTTCGAGCCCTGGCCTTACTGTGTGCTCACCCGGCTCAGGCGGAGCTTGCCCAGCGAGACGTTAATCAAAACCCGCCGTCCCAGACGGATAACACGTTTTTAAAAGCCTGTGTGCTGGAAGCCTTAAGGCTCTGGCCAAAAACGCCTCTCATCCTGCGTGAAACAACCGAGCGCACATGCTGGTCGCAGGGTGAAATGCCGTCGAACACAACGCTACTGATTCACGCGCCCTATTTTCATCGGGATGACCGCATGCTGGAAATGGCTAACCGCTTTGCACCAGAGATATGGTTAGACCCTGAGCAGCTTAAACACTGGCCATTGCTACCCTTTAGCGCAGGGCCAGGTATTTGCCCTGGAAGACATATCGTTCTACTGGTGACCAGTGCTGTGCTGGCAGCCCTGATGAAACGTCATCGGTTCAGTCTGGACCCACCCGATAGGCTGGCGGAGGATAAACCGATGCCCGCGCTATTGAGCAATTTTCATCTCTGCTTTCGGGTTAAACCAGCGGACTCCATCGCAAGCCAGAAAGGCGACTCATTATAAAGAAGAACCTCTATTCACTAAGCTCGCAGCGGTAGATGCAAAGGCAGCCAGAGGCTGCTTGAGGTTTTATGGCTTTGCCGTCCTGTTTCGTTAGTCATGTGCGTTGCATCCTTGCAGGGCGCTCGCTAAAGTGCCGCCTTCTTTAAGTTTATGAATGCACGGAGCAGGGCGCATGGCCACCTTAATGATTCAAGGCACCACCTCAGATGCGGGTAAAAGCACGGTGGTCGCAGGGCTATGCCGCGCTTTGAAACGCCGCGGTGTTTCCGTTGCTCCTTTTAAACCTCAAAATATGGCGCTAAATAGTGCTGTGACCGAAGACGGTGGGGAAATCGGCCGTTCTACTGCCTTGCAGGCACAAGCAGCAGGCGTTGTCCCGCATAGCGATATGAACCCAGTACTGCTCAAGCCTGAAACCGACCGTGGCGCCCAGGTGATTTTGCGCGGCAAGGTTTACGGCCATATGGGTGCGCTGGATTATCACGCCTTCAAGCAGACCGCCCAAAAAAGCGTGATGGCGGCTTGGCGGGCGCTTGAAGAGCGCTTTGACGTAATTATTGCCGAAGGGGCGGGTAGCCCCGCTGAGATTAATCTACGCAAGGGCGACATCGCCAATATGGGGTTCGCTGAAGCAGCGGATTGCCCTGTGCTGCTGGTCGGTGATATTGATCGAGGCGGCGTATTTGCTCAGTTGGTTGGCACGCTTGAGTTACTCAGCCCAAGCGAGCAGGCCCGTACGCGGGGTTTTATCGTTAATCGTTTTCGTGGCGATATAGGATTACTTAACCCAGGCCTTGAATGGTTGACCCAGCGGACAGGCAAACCTGTGTTCGGCACCTTGCCGTATCTACAGGAATTATTACTAGATGCTGAAGATAGCGTTGGCTTAACCCGCAAAACCGCGCAGACAGCAGCTTTAAAAGTCATTGTGCCAGCCCTGCCGCGCATTAGTAACCATACAGATTTTGACCCGCTACGCCTTCACCCCCAGGTGGCGCTTGAGTTTATTGGCCAGGGCCAGCCGATTCCACCTGCCGATGTGATTATTTTACCCGGCAGCAAGAGCACCGCTAGCGATTTGGCGTGGCTTAAACACCAGGGGTGGGAGCCCGCGATTCAACGCCATCTGCGTTATGGCGGCAAGCTGATGGGTATTTGTGGAGGCTTTCAAATGTTGGGCCAATGGGTAGACGATGCCGCAGGCCTTGAAGGCGAGCCGGGGCGGGTATCGGGGTTGGGTTTATTACCCCTTGTTACACAAATGGTACCCGGCAAGCAGTTGCGTAATGTAAGCGGTACTTTGATAGCCGATGGTGCTGCGGTAACCGGTTATGAAATTCATAACGGCGTAAGCGATGGGGCCGCGCTTGCAAACCCGTTATTTGAGTTAAACGGCCAGAGGGAAGGGGCGGTCAGTCAGGATAAGCAGATAATGGGAACATATCTGCATGGCCTGTTTGATCACCCGGAGGCTTGCCAAGCGCTTTTGAAGCGCCTGGGGCTGGTTGATTCCAAGCCAGTTGATTATCTTGCTCATCGCGAACGGGAGTTGAACCGCTTGGCTGATTCGCTTGAAGCGCATTTGGATATGGATGCTATTTTAGCGCTTATCCAGCCATAAGTTGTTTATAGCCGCGGCTGGCGTCGATCGATGCTGACTCGGGGCGCGTGCGGTCTGAGTAGCGTCTGGGCTCAAAGAATCCAGCATGAATTATTCGTATCCCGATCAATTCATATGCATTAACGTAGCTGACACGGTCAGCAACAGCTTAAAGAGAGCGTAATGAAGGTAGTTCAGATTAAAGATGCAGGGCAGCGAGATGCCTGTTTAGCGCGGTTATGTGCTGAAGTATATGGTCAGCAGGCAGGCTTAACCCCGCTGGTGGTATTTACCGGTACGCGAAATGTCCTTTTTACCCAAGAGATTGCACGCTTGGTGGCGGGCGTTGATGGTGCGAGTAAGCCGCTAGCATTAGCGCTATTGGTATTGGATGAAGCCGGTGAAGGCATGACTATCACGCACGCCTGCGAGCTTGAATCGGCTGGCGCCAAACAGCGCTTGATCAGCGAACTGTCACTTAAAGCGCCACTGCGGGTAGAGGTCGAAAGCGCCGAACAGGAAGCCATGTATCAGGCAAGCGGTATCAAGCGCTGGTTTGACGGGCAGAATGGCAAGCGCATCGGCTTGAGTGGCCGTCATCCAGCCAGTGAACCAGATGAGCTAGCGGCCACAGTCGCACTGGATGAGGCGTTGATTCTGCGACGCTTCAAACACGATGCTAAAGCGTTTGAAAGCGCCAAACAGGACTTTCTAAACGGCTTGAACCAGTTTCCGGCAACGCTTTGAAGGCAGGCTTATCTGGTGAGCTGGCTGAAGCTACTTTTTAGCCAGCTCACGCATGGCGCTTTCAAGCCCTTCCAGCGTCATGGGGTACATGCGGTTTTCGATAATCTCACGGATTAATTGGGTTGAGTACGTGTACTCCCAGGCGCGGGGTGGCATAGGGTTAAGCCACGCCAAGTGGGGAAAGGTTTCGCAGACGCGCTTAAGCCACATGCCCCCGGGCTCTTCATTAAAATGCTCGACACTGCCGCCACGGTGAGTCACCTCATACGGCGACATGGCCGCATCACCTACGATCACTACCTGATAATCAGCGCCGTAAGTATGCAGTACATCCATGGTCGGAATGCGTTCGCTGCCGCGCCTGGAATTATGGCGCCAGACCCCTTCATATAAACAGTTATGAAAGTAGTAGTGTTCCAAGTGTTTGAACTCAGAACGCGCAGCTGAAAACAGCTCTTCACAAACGCGGATATGGTCATCCATTGAGCCGCCTACGTCCAAAAATAGCAGCACCTTGACGGCGTTATGACGTTCAGGGCGCATTTGGACGTTCAGCAAACCGCCATCACGGGCCGTTTCGCGAATGGTGCTATCGACATCGAACTCTTCTAGAGCGCCCTGGCGAGCAAATTTTCGCAGTCGGCGTAGCGCCATCTTGATATTGCGCGTGCCAAGCTCCAGAGAATCGTCATAGTCGCGAAAGCGCCGCTCATCCCATACTTTGGTGGCCCGGCGGTGGCGTGAGCCATCCTGACCAATACGTATACCTTCGGGGTTATAGCCATAGGCGCCAAACGGGCTGGTGCCGCCTGTGCCAATCCATTTGTTACCGCCTGCGTGGCGCTCTTTCTGCTCTTCCAGGCGCTTTTTGAAGGTTTCGATCAGTTCTTCCAAACCGCCTAGCGATTGAATCTTGGCTTTCTCTTTTTCAGAAAGCTGGTTCTCGAATTCTCGGCGCAGCCAGTCATCTGGAATCAGTGCCTCGATAGCCGCGTCCATATCTTCAAGTCCTTTAAACCAGAGGGCAAAGGCACGATCAAAGCGGTCAAAGTGGCGCTCGTCTTTCACCATTACCGTACGAGCAACCTGGTAGAACGCTTCCATATCGGCAAATACCACCCCGCGTTCAACCACCGCATGTAGATCCAATAATTCACGCAGCGAAACAGGCACGCCCGCACGCTTCAAGGTTTTGAACAGACCAATAAACATGGCTTAACGACCTGTGCCTTTCTGACGGCGTAACATAAACGCCAGGCGCTCAAGAAGCTGCGTATCCTGCTCGTTTTTAACCAGCGCGCCAGCCATGGGCGGCAGGGCTTTGGCCGGGTCGCGGTTATACAGCGCTTCCTGGGCAATTTCATCGGCCATCAGTAATTTTAGCCAATCCACCAGTTCTGAGGTCGAGGGCTTTTTCTTTAGGCCAGGGGCATCTCTAAGCTCAAAGAATACGTTGAGCGCTTCACTCACCAGCCGGGGCGCAATATCCGGAAAATGTACATCCACGATCGCCTGCATGGTGCCGCGCTCGGGGAACTCAATGTAGTGGAAAAAGCAGCGACGAAGGAAAGCATCGGGTAGCTCTTTTTCGTTATTGGACGTGATGATAATAATGGGGCGTTGCTCGGCGCGGATCGTTTCACCGGTTTCGTAAACATGAAACTCCATGCGATCAAGCTCTTGAAGCAGATCATTGGGAAACTCGATATCGGCCTTATCGATCTCATCGATCAACAGTACTACGCGCTCATTGGCGGTAAAGGCTTCCCATAGTTTGCCGGGCTTGATGTAGTTGGCAACGTTTTCAACGCCTTCAACACCCAGTTGGGAATCGCGCAGGCGGCTAACCGCATCGTATTCATAAAGACCTTGAGCCGCTTTGGTACTGGACTTGATGTGCCAAGTAATCAACCGAGTGCCTAGCGATTCGGCCAGCTCTTCCGCCAGCAGGGTCTTGCCGGTACCCGGCTCACCTTTGATAAGAAGCGGACGCTCCAGAACCACCGCGGCGTTAACCGCCTGTTTAAGCGCGTCAGTAGCAATGTATGAGGAGGTGGATTCAAACGCCATGTAAGGGCCTCAGCTAATCGAAAGATCGTTTTGTATGAATTTCAAACAAGTGTACGTGAGGGTAAACGGCAGAGCCAACTCAAAGCCAGTAGATGTCGTATAACGTGACCGTCAGCATTGAATAGGGCTAACAAAAGAGATTAGTCGATGTCAGCGTGTACCTTAATGAAGCAAAATCTCATATAGATGGGCGGTGCTGGTGCAATACACCATGCTTGGCTACGGTCGGGAAAAGCCAAAAACTTCATGTCATGGTTAAGTCGCTGTTTTACATAGTTTTTATTAAAAGTGGCACGTGGTTCGCAATATATTAGGCAAGCAGCAAATGAATAAAGTGATTAGCAGTAACCGGTTGCTTTCCCTTCTTTGCTACATCGCTGCGGTGAACCTCCCGCGCGGTACATTGAGTGAGCTGGCGTGCTCCACCTAGGCCTCCTTCGGGAGGTCTTTTTTTGTGCTTAATAAAAGTTCAACGTATTTCTTTCTATAACAAAAATTCCACAATAAATTTGGAAACACTGTTCGACTAGTATATATTGTATAGGTAAGCCGGTTGTCCGGCGCTGTTCCCAGCTAAAACGCAAAGAGGATGAACCAAATGCGCAACTTAAAATTGATTTCAGCCGCTGTGATTACCGCTGGTTTTGCCCTGGCAAGCCAGGCGGCGTTGGCATATAACGCAGGCGATGCATTTGTTCGCGGTGGCTATGCGAAAACTGATACCGGGTCTGGTAACGGTAATGTGCTTGGTGATGAGCTTAATGTTCAAAGCGAAAGCGGTTTCACCTTCGGCGCTGGTTACCTGTTTACAGACAAAGTAGGCGTTGAGCTAAACAGCTCCGAGAAATTCGAGCACCAGCTGAACACCGCCAATGCAGGCGATATCGGCAGCATCGACCGTTTGCCCGTTAACCTGCTGGTAAACTACTACCCGATGGGTGGCTTGGATTCACGCGTACAGCCCTACGTTGGCGCGGGCCTGAACTATACGCGTTTCTCTGGCGAGCCGGAAAACGTTGATGTTAAAGCAAGCTACGGTGCTATCGGTCAGGCAGGCGTTGATTTAGCCGTAACTGAAAACATTCTGCTGAACGGCTATGTAAGCTATGCCGATGTAGATACTGACCTACGTGTTGGTGGTGAGACAGTAGGTAAAGTAGATATGAACCCGGTAACAATCGGCGGCGGTGTTACTTACCGCTTCTAAGCTCTAGTCAAATAAGCTTCAGTAAAGACGTTAAGTTACCCAAACACCCGGCCTTGTGCCGGGTGTTTTTGTTAGTTCTTATAAAACGTTTTGAGGACATGATCAGGGCGTCAGATTATCGTAGCCACTTTCGGTAACCAGAACGTTATCCTCAATACGAATACCGCCACAGGGCATTAACTGATCAACCAGTGCCCAGTTAATGGGTAATGGCTTGTTGCGCAGTGGCTCTAATAGCATGGGAATAAAATAGAGCCCCGGCTCGATAGTCACTACCATCCCGGGCTTGAGCGTGCGTGTTAACCGCAGTGCAGGATGCTCGGTGGGCGCTGGGGCAGAGGTACCATCTGGATGGCGCAAGCCTGCGACGTCATGGACCTGAAGGCCCAGCGAATGGCCCAGGCCATGGGGGCAGAAAGCACGCGTAACGCCTTCTTGAACGGCTTGCTCAGCGCTACCTTTGAAGAGGTCGTGGGCGACCAGAATATATCCTAGAGAGTGGTGCATTTGCTTGTGCAGCTCAATGTAATCAACATTCGGAGCGATGCTCTCGACCATCTCATCTTTTAAACGATGCAGGGCATTCACCAGCTCGCCAAAAACGGCGGGCGCATCAGGCCCGCTATAGGCACGCGTGATATCCGCGCAGTAACCCCGAAACCGCCGCCCGGCATCTACCAGCAGGCTGAAGCGCTGCTTGGGAGGATCTAAGTCATAGTGTTGATAATGCAGGACGCCGGCATGGTTATTCAGACCAATAATATTTTGATAGGGTACGTTAGATTCGCGCTGCCGGCTGGCGGCAAGGTATGCCAGTTGAATATCAAGCTCACCTGATGCACCAATGAACGCGGTTTGTGCCGCCTGATGGCCAGCAATGGCAAGCCGGTTGGCTTCTCGCAGGCAGGCCACTTCATAAGGTGTTTTGAACATACGCAGCTCATCAAGTGCCTGGACAACTGCATTAGGTGCCACGTCCGCCTTCAGTTCCTGTCTGATATCGACACTCACGCGTTCAATATCACCAACCGCGGCGGCTTGGCCAGTAAGCCTCGGAGCAGTTTTAGTGCTGCACAGATGCACATCCAGCGCTGACACCCAAGGTTCTTCCGGAAGTTTGGTAGGTAGGTGCCAGAAATCATCAGGCGCATAAAGATAGAGCTGAGGGCGTGTATTCGGTGCAATGACCAGCCAACTGTGCTGAATATCTGCAAGCCCCACCCAGTGCATAAAATGGCCATAGGTCTGAAACGAGGCGGCATGATCGTCAGCAAAATGGTTGCTCGCGTGACCGCTATAAATCGCCAAGCTGTCAAAGCCGGATTTAGCTAGCACCTGTTCATATGCGCGTTGCAAGTGGGCGATATGTTCAAGCTGCAGGTTGAAAAGCGTCGTTGACATGCAAACGTATCCTGTTAACTACGTGAAGGGGCGAGTTCGCTCCAGAATTTATCCAGTTCGGCGTGGCGCTGATGTTGATGGCGGTACAAGCGCAGCTCCATAGGAACGTCCCAGCGACTATCGCCTGCTCTTACCAGGGTGCCCTGGGTAAGCTCTTTCGAGACGCTGCGTTCGGGAAGCCAGCTCATACCGTACCCAAGCAGCACCAGCTCTTTAATACCGGCTGCGTATAGATTTTCGCTTTGCGCATTCAGGTAAGTGCTTTGGGGCAACCTGGCCAAGTGAGCCTTTATCGCAGAGCCGAGCAGCCCACGTTTTGGATAGGCAAGCCAAGGTGAAGGATGAGCGCGTGTTCCCGGCAATGCTGCACTGGGTTCGCCTTGCGTGCTTAGTCCGGTAACCGGTATCAGCCGCTCATGCCCGATAACCTTGTAAGTGCTGGCGCTGGTATCGATTTCCAGATCGCAGCGCCCCACAGGCCAGTAACATATGGCCAGGTCGCACTCCGCGCGTGCCAGAGCTTGAAAATAGTCGTTGGCTACCCAGCCCGTGGCTCGCAAGTAGGGCTGTACCCGATCTTGCCAGCCGGTCGAGGCGAGCCATTCCGGCAGAAAATGGCCCAGCAGGCTCTGTGGTGCCGCCACCATGATGCGTCGCTGCTGGCCGGCATTTATTTCCCGCAGACGATCGCGCGTCAAGCGTACCCGTTCCGTTACCTGCTCGCAGAGGGTAAGAAACTCCTCGCCCGCGGGTGTTAACGAAAGCGGTAACGTCTGACGGTTGATCAGCGTAACGCCCATTTCTTCTTCCAAGAGTTTAATGCGCCGGGAGAAGGTGGGTTGGGTGACATGTTGATCGTCGGCTGCGCGCGAAAAATGCCGTGTTCTGGCCAGGGCAATAAAATCTTCTAGCCAGCGAATTTCCATGCGATACCCCGCAGTGAGATGACTTGCTTGGCCAATGAATACTTGATCATAGGCGGCCTTCCTCGACAGCGTGACACGCAACACGCGTACCGTCATCCTGCATTTTTAGCTGGGGTATTTCCTGGATGCAGCGCGCGTTGGCATACGGGCAGCGGCCATGAAACACGCAGCCACTGGGCAAGTTAACCGGGGTCGGTACTTCACCCTTAAGGCGAATATGCTGTGGCCGGTCATCCTCAAGGCGTGGAATCGAAGAGAGCAGCGCCTGGGTATACGGATGGCGGGGTTTGGCAAACAGCGTCGCGGTAGTCGCTACTTCACACACGGTACCCAGATACATGACCGCCACTCGTGTACCAAAATGCTCCACCACAGCTAAATCGTGGGTAATAAACAGGTAGGTCAAGTTGCGCGCGTGCTGGGCTTCCATCAGAAGGTTCAGCACTTGCGCCTGAATGGACACATCCAGCGCCGAAATAGGCTCATCGGCAACGATAAATTCAGGGTCTACCGCCAGCGCACGGGCAATGGCAATACGCTGGCGCTGGCCACCGGAAAACTCGTGACCAAATCGTTTGCCCCAGTCGGGGTCGATACCCACGGAGCCCATGACTTCTTCAACTTTGTCGGCAATCTGCTGCCGGTTCCATTTTGGATGATGCAGGCGCAGCGGCTCTTCCAGCGTTTGCTGAATGGTCATGCGCGGGTTAAGCGATGCGTAGGGGTTTTGAAAAATCATCTGCATACGCTTGCGATAGGGTAGCAGCTGCCGCGAACTCAAATGATCGATTCGCTGGCCGTCATAATGAATTTCGCCTTCTGAAGGCGAGAGCAACCCCATTACCGTACGGGCAACGGTGGATTTGCCACAGCCGGACTCACCCACCACGCAGAGTGCTTCGCCACGGTTGATCTCGAGGTTGACCCCATTGATGGCGTGAACGTGCTCTTGGTGACGAATAAGCTTGCCACCTTTAAAGCGCAACTGGTCAAGGAAATCGCCTGATAGCGAAAAGCGCTTTTTGAGATCGCGAATTTGCAACAGTGGCTGGGCTGTATCGACGTTTTCAGCGGGGATGTGGTTGGCTGCCATGGCGCTTGCCTGCGTGCTCATTGGCTTTCCTCCTTTAAACGGCGATCTTCCAGTAATTCAGCCACCATATGGCAGGCAACCTGACAGTTACCCGCCTGTACAAAGCCGGGTATCTGCTCAATGCAGGCAGGACGGGTTTGGCCATCGGCACGCTTGATAAAGTCGCAGCGCGGATGAAAGGCGCAGCCGCTGGGCAGGTTGGAGAGCGACGGCATGCTGCCACGAATCTGATTCAGCTTCTCGCCTGGCGTGGCCATCTGGGGTAGGGCGTTGATCAGCCCCTGGGTGTAAGGGTGCTGCGGGTCGTTAATGATCTCGCGCGTGGGGCCTTGCTCGATCACGCGTCCGGCGTACATGACCAGCATTCGCTGGGTCACTTGGCTTACCACACCTAGGTCATGGGTAATCAAAATAAGCCCGACATTATGCTGCTCGCAAAGATCCAAGAGCAGCGCCATGATTTCTGCCTGGATGGTCACATCCAGCGCGGTGGTTGGCTCATCGGCAATGATGATATCCGGGTCAAGCAGCAGGGCAATGGCGATAATAATACGCTGGCGCATCCCGCCGGAAAGCTCATGCGGGTACTGGTCCAGGCGTTTTTCCGGTGAGGGGATTTGTACCTGACGCAGTTTATCCAGCGCAATGACACGCGCTTCTTTTGAAGAAATGCGGCGGTGGGCTTTCAGGCACTCAACCATCTGCTCGCCGATCGACAACACCGGATTAAGGGTCATCATCGGATCCTGAAAGATCATCGAGATACGGTTGCCGCGTATTTTACGCAGCCCGCGCTCCGACATGGTGTTAAGCGTTTGCCCTTCAAAGGTGATACTGCCACCCGCGATAAAACCCGGCTTGGCAATCAGGTTAAGCAGTGAGAAGGCGGCCACCGATTTACCAGCACCAGATTCGCCTACAATGCCCAGGCGTTCGCCACGTTCCAGCGTAAAGCTTACATCGCGTATTGCCTTGACCTCGCCCTGACGTAGAGCGAAGCGTACATCTAACTGGGAAACTTCAAGTAATGCCATGGTGTCCTCAGCCTTTATAGAGTCGTGGGTTCATGACATCGCGCAGCCAGTCGCCCAGTAGATTGATAGACAGCACTAGCACTACCAGTACCGCACCAGGAATTAACGTGATCCACCAGGAGCCCGACTGAATGTAATCAAACCCTGCCTTGATCAACGAGCCAAGCGATGGGTGAGTCTCCGGCATGCCTAGCCCCAAGAAAGACAGCGCCGCTTCAGAAATAATCGCATTGGCAATCTGTACGGTGGAAATAACAAAAATCGGGGATAGCGTATTGGGCAATACATGGCGGAACATGATCCGCTTGCTGCGCAGCCCCATGACGCGGGCAGCGTCTACATACTCTTTGTTTTTCTCTGCCAGTACCGAGGCGCGTACCGTTCGAGCGTACTGCGGCCATTCGGCCAGGCCGATAATCAACACCAGCATGAGAACGGCGTACTGGCTATAAAAAGAGCTGCCCATGGTGGCTTTCACCACGGCGCCCACCACGATAGCGACCATCAGAGTGGAAAAGGACAGCTGGATATCTGCCAGGCGCATAAAGAATGCATCGACACGACCACCCAGGTAGCCTGCCATCAAACCAAAGGTCACACCTAAAAGCGCTTGCAAGATAACTGCGCCAAAACCGATTAAAAGCGACACGCGCGTGCCGTATAAAACGATCGACCAGAGATCGCGCCCTTGGGCATCGGTACCCAGGATATAGCGCTCGTCGGTGCCATCGATCCAGAAGGGCGGCAGCTCAGAAGCAAGAATATCGATCTGGCGCAAATCATAAGGGTCGGTTGGTGCAATCAATGGCGCGGCAAAAGCAGCCACTACCAGGCAGATAAACACGGCAAGGCAGAGCTGCGCGGTACGGTCGCGCTTAAAGCTGTACCACAGGAAAGAGTCGTTAAAGCGCTGGAAGCGGCTCGGCGACTTGTTGGTCGGCATTGGCTTTGTTGTCATCGTCATGCGGGCTTACCAGTCAGTTTTACGGTGGGGTTCACGTAGCCGTAGATCAAATCCACGATGGTGTTTGTCACCACGAAAATGACGCCGACAATCATCAGATAGGACACGATGAGGGGGATGTCAGCACGGTTGATCGCATCCAGGAACATAAGGCCCATGCCCGGCCACTGGAAAACGGTTTCAGTCAGGATGGTGTACGCCACCATCGTGCCAATTTGTACGCCGCCCACAGTAATGACCGGCAGCATAGTGTTTTTAAGCGCATGGACAAAATACACGCGGCGCATGGAAATACCCTTTGCACGGGCATACTTAACGTATTCAGACTGCAGTACTTCCATCATCTCGGCGCGAATTAAGCGAATAAACAGCGGCAGCATGATCGAGGCGAGTGAGATGGCAGGCAGCACCAGGTGCTGTAAACCGTTCCAGGAAGCAAGGTTCGTATCCCAGTGGCCGACCACATGCACCAAGTCGTAACCACGTCCAAATGACGGCATGTTGCCTTGGGTGGAGAACAAGCCATTCAGCCATGCACCCCAGCCGGTACTTTCTGGAAAGATCGATACGGTAATGCCGATAGCGAATATTTGAATGAGCACGATAGCGGTTAAAAATACCGGTATCGAAATGCCAATGATCGATACGCCCATGAAAAACCGCGAAATAATCGAGCGGGGTTTAATCGCACTGTATACCCCGATAGGCACCGAAAAAATCACGATAATCAACGTGGCCGCAAACACCAGTTCAAGCGTTGCTGGCAAGTGGCGGGCAATAACGCTAAGCGCCGGTTCGCGGTAGAAGTAGGAGTAGCCAAAGTCCCCCTGTACCGCGTTCTTGGCAAAGCGCACATATTGCACCATGAACGAATCGTTAAGACCTAAGCGCTCACGTAGGGCTTCACGTTCGCTTTCGGGGACCGACTGTCCAACCATCTGTTGTATCGGGTCACCCAGGTTATCCTGGATGGCGAAGGCCAGCACGCTGATGACGAACATCACCAATACCGCGTGCATCAGCCGCTTGATTAAAAAGGCAATCATGGCGTACGCCACCTATGTAATAGTGTTTAGCAAAGAAAGTGGAGACAAGTTCTAATTAACGTTTTGCAGCGAGTTTTGACACGGCAAGTTTTGGCACACAAAGTGCTTCGCTCTCCAGGTAGCTGGAGAGCGAAGCATCCGTGCAGGTAACTTACAAAGCGTTAGTCGAACTTAGCGATTGATTACGAGATCGCCCAGGTAGGGGAAGTCGATTGCGTTAACGACAGGCTCAATGTCGACGCCTTCAGCAGCGGCGTATGCCAGGTTCTGCCAATGCAGCATAATGAAGCCGACATCTTCATACAGCATGGCTTCGGCTTCGCGCAGCATTTCGTTACGTTTTTCAAGATCGGTGATGCTGTCGGCTTCGGTAACTAGCGCATCAATTTCTTCATTGCAGTAGTTGCCGTAGTTGTATTGACCCGCACCCGTTTCATCATCGATACAGAAAGACAGGTACTGGAAGAAGTTCGCGGTATCTTCGGTATCCGAGTGCCATCCCAGCATCGCGATATCAGACTGGCGCGTATCATACTCAGGCCAGTATTGGGCTAGCGGCATGGTACGCAGATTCACCTGGATATTGATACGCGATAGCATGTTGGCAACAGCCTGGGCAATCTGAGCATCATTCACGTAGCGGTTGTTCGGCGCAATCATGTCAACGCTGAAGCCATCTTCATAGCCTGCTTCTGCCATCAACGCCTGGGCGCGCTCAAGATCGTAACGCGGAACCAGGTCCGGGTTATGGCCTGAGTAGCCTTCTGGTGAGAACTGGCCGGCTGGTGTGGCGAAGCCGCGCATCAAACGGTCAGCGATACCTTCCTGGTTGATGGCAAGGTCTACAGCTTGGCGAACGCGAACGTCCTGGAACGCTTCTACTTGTTCTTCGTTAAGCTGGAAGCCAATGATACGGGTACCCGGTACTTCGAAAAGATCGACACCATTCGCTTCGCGCACGCGCTCAAGGTCATTGGGCGGTACTGCGTCGATAAAGTCGACGCCGCCAGACAGCAGGGCAGCCACGCGTGAAGCGTTTTCAGCGATGGGGGTCAGTACGATGCTGGAGACATTGCCTTCGCTTTCCGTGTCCCAGTAATCTTCAAAACGCTCAAAATCAACGCGCACGCCCTGACGACGGTCAGTCAAGACAAACGGACCGGTACCGGAGACGTTACGTGATGCAAAGGAGTTACCGGCTTTAACAATTTCTGCTTTATCACCGCCACCCTCCGCTTCACCAGTGTAGAACTGGCTGTCCATCGGGAAAATATAGGTCGCCAGGTTGAGCATCAGCGGATAAGGCTCGGTGGTAGTAATTTCCACCGTGTAATCATCAATGGCTTCCGCGCTTTCGATAGGCTCAAAAATTGCTTTGTAGTCTGGGCTCTCTTTTAAACGCTCAATGGTCCACACCACGTCTTTCGCAGTGAACTCATTACCTGAATGAAAGGTAACACCTTCACGTAATGTCATACGCATGTGCGTATCGTCTGTTTGCTCCCACTCGGTGGCCAGGCGTGGCTCGAAATCAAAATCTTTGGTCCAGCGCACGAGAGGGTCGAAAGCAAGGTGGGAAAAGCGCAGCATACCGCCCGATAGCTGTTCGTGAATATCGAGGGTTTCGGGGTCAGCCGAATAACCAATGCGTAGGGTTTCAGCGCTGGCTGTCAGAGGTAGCATTGCACCACCGACTACTGTGGCACCGATAATAGAAGCCAGTAACGTTTTCTTGAGCGTCATGATTGTTCCCATTTTTTGATGGTTTTATTGTTCGCTTTAACGCCTAAATGCATCACAAAAGCGAGTAAAACAGACACGGTCAGCTTGTAAGCTAAGCTACTAACATAGAGAGTGCCTATTACATCGCACAATCGAAATAATGACAGGCTCTATTCATCTACTGAATGATTACGCTTATAGCGGCGGATGAAGTAGTAAATGTTAGACAAAAGTCTTAGTAGGAAAATAAACGAGCGTTTGGATATTTTGCATACGCAAGTCAATAAGGCGTTAGAAGGCTGTGATGAAAAAATATAGTTGGGGCATATTACTCTTAGCCGGTTTACTACCGTTAACCGCCCAGGCTCAAAACATTTCAGGAACGCTTGAGGGCGAACCGCGTGAGTGGTTTATTTTAAGCGAGGGCCGAGATTCAAATGCTTCATACATAGAAGTGGGTGATCAACTCCAGGTGTCGATTACCGGGTTCACCGAACCCGATAGCTGGAACGCCCATGAAGCACTTACAATCAGTTTGAATATTGAAGATAGTCAGCTTATCGATGCCCAGGTCGTGCACCTGATTGGCAACACCACCATGCCGCCTCTTTATAGTTCAGAAGGTGGTAATGTCACCGTAATGTTGGAGCGTTTTGAACAGCAGGGAAGTCAGGTTCACGTTACCGGGCATATTCAGGGTGTCATGGCGCTACAAGGTGATTTAGACGCAGCGCCTAGCCAGGAGGACGGGATCGATATCGATATACAGTTCGATGTTGAAGCCTATCGAGTAGAGTTCTAGGCCGCGTGGCGTTCTAGACGCCGAACTGTTGATGCAGCCACTTATTAATATCATCCGACTCATATAGCCACTCTTCACGGCCATCTTCATGGCTGATTTTCAGGCAAGGCACCTTGGTTTTACCGCCACCTTCAATCAGGGCCTGCTTGTGCATCGGGTCTAGCTGGGTATCCCGCAGTTCGATATCGAGGCCCAAGCGGGCTATTTCCTTGCGAACCTTGATGCAAAAAGGGCAGGTGCGAAATTGATAAAGGGCTAAACGCCGACAGGCTTTATCGACGCGTGCCTGCTCCTCAGGGGTGCGTTCAATGGCGCTCGGCGTGGTGAGTTTTTCCGAAATAATCATTACCGGTGCCAGCACCAAACGAACACCTCGAAAAAAATAGCGAATTAAAACGCGCATTGTAAGCTCCCTTTCAGGCCCAAAGCGTGTGGCCTGCGTTTGTCGATAGGTATGGCAGTCAATCATGGGTATAGCGATCAATTTGGTGGGCGCATCCTGCAACAATCAAGCGCATTTGTCACTTGGCTGACCATTTTTGCAGGTCAAAACCAACGCTTATGGATGAGCATTCAAGCCGGTCGTGCTAGTCTTTTCAGCTATTTGTTTGCTGTTTATTACTCTGTTAGGGACGCGCACGCTATGCATCTTCACATTATCGGTATCTGCGGCACCTTTATGGGTAGTCTGGCGCTGCTGGCGCGTGAACAGGGCCATCAGGTCAGCGGATCGGATGCAAACGTCTATCCGCCCATGAGTACACAGCTGGCTGAGGCAGGCATTACGCTTATGGAGGGCTATCGCGCAGAGCACCTTGCGGCGTCTGTCGATTTGGTTATCGTGGGGAATGCGTTATCGCGTGGCAACCCGGAAGTGGAAGCGCTGCTGAACAGCGGCCTGCCCTATACCTCGGGCGCGCAGTGGCTTGCCGAACATGTGTTGCCAGGGCGGTGCGTGATTGCCATTGCCGGCACCCACGGTAAAACCACCACCGCCAGTTTGTTGGCCTGGCTGCTAGAAAGCGCTGGCCAGGCGCCGGGCTTTTTGATAGGCGGCGTGCCGCGCAACTTTGGCGTATCGGCGCGTCTGGGCGACCTTCAAGGCCCGTTCGTAGTTGAAGCCGATGAGTATGATACGGCTTTCTTCGATAAGCGCTCCAAGTTCGTTCACTATCGCCCTGACATTGCCGTTCTCAATAACCTTGAGTTTGACCATGCGGATATATTTCCAGATTTGGCTGCTATCGAGCGCCAGTTTCACCATCTTGTGCGCACCGTGCCAAGCCAGGGCCGTCTACTGATTGCTGACGGGCAACCTGCTCTGGAGCGCGTTCTGACGATGGGCGCCTGGACACCGGTTGAGTACTTTGGCGACCAGGCCACAAGCGCTTGGCAGCTCTGTCTGGAGCGCCCCGATGCCAGCCGTTTTCAGATCATCTACCGTACGCCGGAAGGTGAGGAGGACAGCGTTGTCGAATGGCCGTTAAGCGGTGTTCACAACGCACGTAACGCGTTGGGCGCGCTGGCAGCCGCCCACCAGTGCGGTGTTGACCTGGCACGTGCCTGTGCGGCTCTTTCACGCTTTGAGACCCCACGGCGGCGTCAGGAAGTGCGTGGCGAAGTGAAAGGTGTTCAGGTGATTGACGACTTTGCCCATCATCCCACTGCAATCGCTGCTACCTTGCAAGGCTTGCGAGCCACTACTACCAAAGGGCGCCTGTTGGCGGTCATCGAGCCACGCTCCAACACCATGCGATTGGGGGCGCTGCGTGATCGGCTTAAAGAGAGTATTGCCGATGCCGATCAGGTTTATTGGTATCAGCCTGAGGGGATTGACTGGTCGATGGACGAACTGGTCGCTGAGCAGGGCGCCAAGGCCCACCTGTACCGTGAGATCGATGCATTGGTGAGCGCAGTGGTGAGCCAGGCGGAGCCACTCGATCGTATCGTTGTCATGTCTAATGGTGGTTTTGAGGGCGTACACGAACGTTTATTGAGCGCACTAGCGGCAAAGGAATCCATGGCGTGAGTAAAGATTTGTGCTTTAAAAAACCGGTGACCGTCGCGTTGACAGGCGCATCCGGCGCGCAGTATGGCTTGCGGCTGATTGACGTGCTGATTGAGGCAGGCCATGAAGTATGGGTCATGATCTCTAAGGCGGCGCATATGGTCATCGCGACAGAAACTGATATTACGCTACCCGCACAGCCAGATCGGCTGGCCAAGGCGTTAAGCGAGCGCAGCGGGGCGCAGCCGGGGCAGATCCGCTGTTTTGGCCGGGAAGACTGGATGGCTCCCGTAGCCTCAGGCTCTGGCGCGGCATCCGCCATGGTCATTTGCCCCTGTTCTACCGGCACGCTTTCTGCAGTGGCGACCGGCGCTAGCAACAATCTGATAGAGCGTGCGGCGGATGTGGCAATCAAGGAGCGGCGAACGTTGGTGATGGTCCCCCGGGAAAGCCCGTTTTCGCCCATTCACCTGGAGCACATGCTGGGGTTGAGCCGACTAGGGGTGGTGATTTTGCCTGCCGCCCCCGGGTTCTACCACCGTCCGCAATTAATTGATGATCTTATCGATTTTATCGTTGCAAGAATTCTTAATCAGTTAGGAATACAACATACCTTGATGCCCCGCTGGGGCGAACTGGATGCTGACGCAGCCAATACTGTTAAGGATGATCAATGAGCTGGGCAACGTTATCGATATTTGTGCCAACGTTTCTATTCGTATCACTGACGCCCGGCATGTGTATGACCCTTGCGATGGTGTTAGGCATGACGCAAGGCGTTAAGCGCACGCTTTGGATGATGATTGGTGAGCTTTTGGGCGTGGGGCTGGTCGCAGCCGCTGCGGGGGCGGGTGTCGCTGCCTTGATGCTGCGCCAGCCCGAGCTTTTTATTGCGTTTAAATGGATTGGGGGCGCTTATCTAGCTTATTTGGGTGTGATGATGTGGCGTTCACGTGGGCGGATGGCCATACCTAATGAGCTAAATGCCGGCCCACCTGCTGGCCGACTGCAATTAGCCATGCAGGGATTTGTAACCGCGGTGGCTAACCCCAAGGGCTGGGCTTTCTTTATGGTACTGCTCCCGCCTTTTCTGGACAGCAGTCGCCCTCTAGCCAGTCAGCTTAGCCTGCTTATTGGCGTGATCCTGTTGATTGAATTTGCCAGCATGCTGGTTTATGCCACCGGTGGTAAAACGCTGCGTAAGACACTGGGCAAGAGCGGCAACGTGCGGCTTCTTAATCGTATTGCCGGCTCGTTGATGATGGGTGTAGGCGCTTGGCTGGCGCTGGGCTAACCGTTATTTATACCGGTGGAAAAAAACCAACTCGCACGCTGATCAGGACAAGTGAGGCCACGCCTAATAGCTGCCATGGGCAAGGAGTTAACGGCTGGCGCGGGTAACGTTGCCAGCTTAAACGTACCAACGCACATACGACCAAGCCCAGCAGTGCGCCACCAATCAGATCGCTAAACCAGTGCACGCCGATGACTAAGCGTGACAAGGCCATGGGAACGGCTAAGGCAATTGCCACCCAATAGACCCAGGCGCGTTTCTGGCGCGAGAGCTCTGAGGCTACAAAGGCCGCCAACAGTCCCAGAACTACCACTGAAGTGGAGGTGTGGGCGCTAGGGTAGGAGAGCGAGCCGGTCAGGTAGTCCGGCGTGTCCGGCCGGGCGCGGCCGAAATATGCTTTGCCAAAGGTGTTTAAGAACGCGATGCCGCCGACGGCTAATCCCCAGTGGAGCAAGGCATCAATCCGCTTATTGAACAGCATCCATAAGCCCCACGGCGCTAGAAGCGTCGCGATGCCCAGCTTGTCACCTATCTTGGCGAATACTTCCCCCAACGCAATCAACGTATCGTTTTGCAACCAGGCAAAGAGTTGCTGTACGTAGAGGTCGAGCATTAAAGGGCCGTTGTGATGCACCACCAGCAGCGTCCAGCCAGAAAGGCTAGTTAGCGCAACGATAAACAGCAAGAGTGAGGCGAGGGGTACTTCACCAGACTGGCTCATGTAAAGCCACGGACGGCGCATAAGCGGTACTTTTCGCGCCAATCGCGCCATGCCGAGGTATAAGCGCCCATGACGGCCCACCTGCGCACGACCCCAGGAGAACACCACGGCCAAGACCACGATGCAGGTTGCCATGATGAGCAGGGCTGACTTGATGCCTGGCGGCAGGTTGAGGTGCTCTTGCCAGGTTCGCCCCAGTAAATAACCCGGCAACAGGTAAGCAGGCGCCCATAGGGCGGCTGAGCCAATATTCGCCCATAGAAATGTGCGCGGCGGCATGCGCATCATGCCCGCCACCAAAGGAATGATCGGCCTTACCGGGCCTACAAACCGGCCAATAAACACCGAATAAAGACCGTAATGTTCAAAAAAACGCGCGCCTCGGCCCAGCCATTCCGGGTGTGCGGAAAGCGGCCAACGCTGAGTGATTTGTTCGCGTTGATGATAGCCAAGGCTAAAGCTTACGCCATCGCCTATGATCGCCCCTATAAACGCAGCCACCATCAGCCAGGGTAGCCCCACTAACTGATGCCCTGCCAGGGAGGCCACTGCCGTAATCAGCACGACCCCGGGCACCAGCAGGCCGACCAGGGCTAATGATTCTGCCAGCGAAATCACAAATACCAGTAGGATTAACATCAGTGGAGATAGAGAGAACTGATGAAGGCTATCGGCTAAAGACACAAAGAACTCCTAAAAGGCATTAAGCCGTCACCCGTTAGCCAGTGACTTCGCACGGGCATCCAGGCGTTGTACATAGCGCTCGAAGCTCTCTTTATGAGGCAAGCAAGCGGCAATGCGTGATTCGAGTTGGCCGGTTTCAACCAATACACACTGGGAAAGGGCATGTTGTAGCCGCTCACGCACCAATAATGCCCCACTTTCACTGGTATCGGGTAATACCAGCCAGAAGGCGGCTTCGCCCGCACGGCCTAGTAGATCGTGGTCACGGCAACGACCATGCACTTCGTTGCACAAGGTATCAAGTAGCGCATTTTTCGCCCGGTGGCCAAACTGCTCTTCCGCCATGTCTAATTGAGGCAGGTGAATCACCAGCACGGCCAGGCGCTTGTTGAGCATGGCGGCGCGCTGAAACTCGTTGTGTAAGCGCTCTTTCAAGGTATCGATATTGTAAGCATTGCACTGGCAATCGTTTGGATCGGTTGCCCGGAGCAGCGCGCCACGCCGACCGTGCTCCCAGCGGGGGAGCGCCAAGAGTAAAATCAGTGTGACATAACCAAGCAGGAAAGGAGCTTGTAACCCTGGATAGAAAAAAAAGAACCATATCAGTGGGCCAAGTATGCCCGTGATCAGCAACGCAGCCCATAAGGGTAGAAGTAAAAAAGCGCTGACCGTGGGTAAGCCTAGCCATATGGGGGATACATGGGGGGGATGATAAAGTGCATTGAATACCGTCAGATAAATGGCACTTAATAACAGTAGCTGGGGTATGTATCCTCTAAAACCTTGCCCTAAATGGACTAATAACGCGGCTAACAATAACAGCGTTACAAAGGTAGGCATCAGCAAGTGCCGGTAGTTGCCCAGCCCGTAGAGCCATAATGCATAGCCAACCATTAACACCAGGCTTGAACCATAAGCGAGCGACATCAAGCGTCTTGAAAACGGGAACTCGGTCATCTTGAACTCCGCTGACAAGAGGGGTGGCTGAGTTCTTCAAGAGTTAGGTTGGCAGGCTCGATATCAATTAGCGGAAGCGAGTGGCTGAAAACGCTATCAGGAAGTGTTGCGTGTAGCTGCTTGCGGCGCAGTGCCGCTTCCTGTGGCGAGCGTGAAAGCATCAAGGTCGCAAGCGTCGTGCCGTTAAGGCGGTAAGCATTTTCAAAGGTATAAGTTAGCGCACACAGTTTTTTGGCTGTGGACCAGAGCTGGTGTCGCTTAACCTGAAAAATCACCAGCTCCGCGTGAATAACCTCACGCTCGGAGCGTGTCTGCTCTCGCGGCAAATCACGTAACAGCTGCTCGCCAGCCCATAGGTTAACCTGTGGAATCAAGCGCAGGCGTTGACGAATCGCACCATTCATATCGACCAACTGGCGTGCCCGGGATAGTGCCAGCAGGCTCAATAGAGTAAAAAGAAGCAGCATCAACCCGCTCTCTGGCAGGCTTAGTTGAGAAGCAATCAAAGCCCAGCTGAATAGCGCTGCGATGACATTGAATGTCAGTATCCTCCGGGTCTGGGGGAGCATGAACATGGAGGCCCACGCCCAGATCAACATGTTATGACGTTCTGGGGCAACGGCAATCAAGCCCAGCAATAGCGCACCGGGCAAAACTTGCCAGGGCAGGCCATGCGAGTAGCGGTGACTGAAGTCTAAAAAAAGCGCGGTGATGGAAAGCCAGCCCACCGAAAGCCAAAGCAGCAAGGCGGCTATGGGCGGGGCAGTTAGCGTCCAGATCGCTAAAGCGGCCGCAGCAGCGAATAAGCTGGCCTTGAGTAGGCGAATTTTGTATTTGCTTTGCATGGTGGCTTACTATTCACCTTTGATAACGCCATTTATGATGTCAGTCGTGAACCAAAAAAGCTGACAGGATGCGAAACCTAAGCACTCATTATAACGTTTAATTAGCGTAATATAGTGCTAACCGCTGAACACAATGATCACGCTATTGCTTAGGCATTACTCATACTGCTTGCGCAACGAAAATAGGGAGACAGCATGAGCGTTTTAACACTGTTTCAAGATGAGGCCCAGCAGCAACTCTCTTCCGGTGACGTTTGTGCGTACATGCAAACCCTGGGAAAGGCGGCCCGTTTAGCAGCAAGCGAACTGCGTCGTGCTGATACCGGTATCAAAAACCGTGCCCTTGAGGCGATGGCAAGCCGGATCGCTGAAGCGCGAGCGACTATCTTGACCGCTAATGCGCAGGATATGCAGCGCGGGGAGGATAACGGTCTGGATAGTGCGCTGCTCGACCGTCTGGCGCTGAACGATGCCCGGGTTGATGCGATGATTGAAGGGTTGCGCCAAGTAGCCGCCTTGCCGGATCCCGTGGGTGAAATCGATGATATGAGCTATCGGCCCAGCGGCATTCAGGTGGGCAAGATGCGTGTGCCGTTAGGTGTGATCGGGATCATTTACGAATCTCGCCCCAATGTCACACTGGAAGCTGCCAGTCTGTGTTTGAAATCTGGCAATGCATGCATATTACGTGGTGGCTCTGAGGCGAGCGCCTCAAATGCAGCAATTGCTGAATGCATTACCCAGGGCTTGCTGGAAGTAGGGCTGCCAGCAAGCTGCGTGCAGGTGGTAGCAACGACCGACCGCGCCGCAGTGGGTGCGTTGATCAGTATGCCTGACTATGTAGATGTAATTATTCCACGCGGCGGTAAATCGCTGATCGAGCGGATCTCCCGCGAAGCAAAGGTGCCGGTTATCAAGCATCTGGATGGTGTCTGCCACGTCTATATCGATACCACTGCAGACCCGGCCAAAGCGCTGGCCATTGCAGTCAATGCCAAGACGCACCGTTACGGCACCTGCAATACCATGGAAACCCTGCTGGTGGATGCGCCGGTGGCGGATCTCATTTTGCCAGAGCTGGCCCGCGCCTACGCTGAACATAACGTTGAACTGCGTGGCTGCGAACGCACTCGTGCCTTGCTGCCTCAGGCGCTTGCCGCATCGGAAGAAGACTGGCATGCGGAATACCTGGCACCGATCCTGGCCATTAAAGTCGTCGATGGGATGGATGAAGCGATCGCACATATCGAGCAGTATGGCTCGCACCATACTGATGCCATCGTGACTCAGGACTATTCGCTGGCGCGGCGTTTTATGGCTGAAGTAGATTCAAGTTCGGTGATCGTGAATGCCTCGACGCGCTTTGCCGATGGCTTTGAGTATGGTTTGGGCGCTGAAATTGGTATTTCGACCGACAAACTGCACGCCCGAGGTCCCGTTGGCCTGGAAGGCCTTACCACGCGTAAGTATGTCGTGTTTGGGGATGGGCAGGTTCGGCAGTGAAGGCTAGGGGCATATGAGTTCTCAACCGATAAAAATCGGTATGCTGGGCGGGACGTTCGATCCCGTCCACCATGGTCATCTACGTAGCGCGCTGGAAGTACGCGAAGCGCTGGGGCTTGATCGGCTGCATATGATACCGGCGCCTAAACCCCCGCTACGTGGTGCGCCAAAGGTATCAGCCAAGCAGCGCTTGGCGCTGCTGAAAGCTGGCATTGGTGAGACGCCGGGTCTGTATGCAGATGACCGTGAGCTACGCCGTGAAGGACCATCTTATAGCATTGATACGCTTGCTCAACTGCGGGCCGAGTACGGCGAGCAGGCACGTTTGGTCATGGTAATTGGGTTTGATGCGTTTTTACGCCTTCCTCAGTGGCACCGTGCTGGCGATTTGTTTGCCCTGGCGCATCTGGTTGTTATGGCTCGCCCCGGCTATCAAATGTCCTGGGGCGATGAATTAAGGGAACTGGTTGGCCAACGCGAAGTCGAAGGCGTGGACTCGCTGATGCAGCGCCCAAATGGCGGGCTTTTAACGCTATCGCTACCGTCGATGATGGCTATTTCAGCGACCTATATTCGCCAACGGCTCAGGGAGGGCAAAAGCGTTCATTATTTGCTTCCCAATGCCGTTGAAGAGGCCATTCGAGAGAACGGCTTTTATCAACACTTTTCCCAGCACGACGAATAGCGCTGGTAGTCACGAAAGAAGCCGTTACAATGGCCCGCTTTATTGGCCGATTACCAAATGGGGTTGTCTTCAGGAGTCATGCACATCGATACACTGAAAAGCCTAGCGCTTGATGCGTTAGAAGAACTTAAGGCACGCGATATTACCCAGCTGGATGTTTCCAGCTTGACCGAGGTTACCGACCTCATGCTGATTGCCAGCGGTACGTCTACGCGCCATGTAGCGGCACTTGCGCAAAACGTCGTGGAAAAAGCCAAAGCAGCAGGCCTCGCGCCCCGCGGTGTTGAAGGCGGTGACAATGCAGACTGGGTACTGGTGGATCTGGGCGATATTGTGGTTCATGTAATGTTGCCAGAAGCGCGTACTCTCTATGACCTTGAACGGTTGTGGGCGGACCTTCCAAACGACGGTTTCAGAGCAGACGAGTCGTTTGAGCAGTTTGAAGAGCGAGCCAGAATGTCATGAAGGTAAGGCTGTTAGCGGTAGGTACTAAGATGCCTGCGTGGGTTGAAGAGGGCATCGAAACTTATCGTAAACGGCTCCCCCGGGATTTCAGCCTTGAAATAGAAGAGATCCCGCTTGGTCAACGCGGCAAAAACGCTGATATTGCCAAGGCGCGTGCCCAGGAAGCGCAACGTATTCGCGATAAGCTTCGGGGCGATGAATATGTGGTGGCGCTTGAAGTAAAAGGTAAACCTTGGACCACCGAACAACTGGCCCAAGAAGCTGACTTTTGGCGGATGGAAGGTCGCGATATCGTGCTGTTGGTGGGCGGGCCGGACGGTCTTGAGCCGTCTCTGTCTGCCATGGCCGATAAAGCGTGGTCGCTTTCGCCGTTAACCCTGCCGCATCCGTTGGTTCGTATTATGCTTGCCGAGCAGCTTTATCGCGCTTGGACCTTATTGGTTGGTCACCCCTATCACCGCTAAGGCTCAAACGGGTGGTGGTGTTTGTTGACTGTTGTTGCGTCAATCGTCTGATTTGAGAGTCATCTGTTGCCATGCCCCAGCGCCGTGACACGCTAAAGAATTCTGAGCAAGAGTTGCGTATTTTTCGTGTCAGAACGCTGCTTGCTGTTTTGGTGGTGATAACGCTTGCCAGCCTATTAGTGGGGCGTCTGGCTTATCTGCAGATTGTTCAACATGAAATTTATACCACACGGTCAGAAAAAAACCGTGTTCGCGTTGAGCCTCTACCACCCAATCGTGGTCTGATTTATGACCGCAATGGTGTGCTGTTGGCTGAAAACCGACCTACCTATAATCTCACGCTGGTGCGTGAGCGCGTTGATAGCCTGGATGAAACCCTGGCACTACTGGTCGAGCTTCTTGAGCTTCCCGAAGAGGATGTAGAGGCCTTCAACGTGCGTTCACGCCAGCGTCAGCGCCCCTTTCAACCTGCGCTATTGATGAGTGATCTCAGCGAGGAGCAAATTGCTCGCCTCGCGGTCAATCGGCACCGCTTGCCGGGTGTTGAAGTCGAAGCGCAGCTGTTGCGTTACTACCCTGACTCCGAAGTGATGGCGCATACCCTGGGTTACGTGGGGCGAATAAACGTTGAAGAGCTTCAGTCTCTGGATGCTGGACGTTACGCAGGCACTCACTTTATCGGTAAAACCGGGGTCGAGCGTTTCTATGAAGAAGAGCTCCACGGCGAAGCGGGCCTGCGCAAGGTGGAAACCAACGCGCGCGGCCGTGTGTTAAGAGAGTTAGGGCGAACCGATCCCGTGCCTGGTGAAAATATTACCCTGACGATTGATAAGTCGCTGCAGACGCTTGCCTATGAGCTCATGGACGGTCGACGCGGCTCTATTGTAGCTATCGCACCAGCGACGGGGGAAATCCTGGCGATGGTCTCAACGCCGGGATTTGACAGCAATCAGTTCGTGACCGGGATTGACGTCGCCTCCTATCGTGGCTTGCAGGAAGATCTTGACCTACCCCTCTTTAATCGCTCGATTCGTGGGCACTATCCACCAGGATCGACCATCAAGCCTTTCTTGGCGCTCGCGGGCCTTGCCGAGGGTGTGATTACGCCTGATAGCACGATTAACGACCCAGGCTACTATCAGTTGCCCAATGACTCCCGCCGCTACCGCAACTGGCTGCGCTGGGGGCATGGTCGTGTGGATATGGAACGCTCGTTGGCGGTCTCGAATAACACCTATTACTACACGTTGGCTCATGACATAGGTATCGATAATCTTGATAAACGAATGAGTGGGTTCGGTTTCGGACAACGTGTTGCCTATGATGTTCAGGGTGAAAGCAATGGCTTGATGCCCTCTCGTGAGTGGAAGCGTGAGCGCTTTAACCAGCCTTGGTATCCGGGCGAGACCTTGTCAGTCGGCATTGGTCAGGGGTACTGGCAAGTAACGCCCTTACAGCTGGCGAGCGCAACGGCAACGCTTGCCAATCGAGGCCATTGGGTAAAACCTCGTTTGGCACTACAGATTGGCGGAGAGCCGCTACCTCAAGATTTACCCGACACGCTGGATGACATTCAGTTGGAAAACGATGCCTGGTGGGACCGGGTGTTTAGCGGTATGGAAAAAGTGCTCAGCGGTAATGAGGGTACCGCACGTCGATCTGGCGTTGGCCTCGAGTATCGTATGGGTGGCAAATCGGGGACGGCTCAGGTGTTTTCATTGGGTCAAGACCAGCGCTATAACGCCGATGAGCTTGAGGAGCGCCTGAGAGACCATGCGCTGTTTGTGGCGTTTGCGCCGATCGAGAATCCGCAAATAGCCGTTTCGGTAATCGTCGAAAATGCAGGCGGCGGTAGTACGCACGCCGCGCATTTAGCGCGCGCGATGACAGATGCCTGGCTTTTGAAAGACGAAGCCCCTGACGCAGACGATGTGCGCGAAGTGCTGGAAGAAGATACCGCTCAAGTGGAAGGGAACTGATCTATGCCTTGGCAGACACTGACCCGCCCATTACGCCGTCACCCCGTTCGCCCGCCCGACAGTGGGATAGCCCGACGAAAAAGTATTTGGGAACGTATTCATATTGACCCTTGGCTATTAGGGCTTTTGCTGATTTTAATGGCGGGCGGCTTGCTGGTCCTTTATAGCGCATCGGGCCAGCGTATTGAGTCAGTAATTGCTCAGGCGATGCGGTTTGGCGTGGCGCTGGCGGGTATGATGTTTCTCGCTCAATTTTCACCTACTACGTTCTTGCGTTGGGCACCATTTGCCTATGGTGCAGGCGTTATAATGCTGTTAGCTGTTGAGATTGCCGGTGATATAGGTATGGGGGCTAAACGCTGGCTTGAGATCCCAGGCGTTATACGTTTTCAACCTTCTGAAATGATGAAACTGGCGGTACCGCTCATGGTGGCCGCCTATTTAAACCGATGTCAGCTACCGCCACGTTTAAAAGATATTGTGGTTTGTGCAATGATTATCGGTTTTCCTGTCGTGTTAATAGCAATTCAGCCTGATCTAGGTACTTCGCTATTGGTGGCCAGCGCGGGCGTTATTGTCGTGTTATTGGCAGGTCTGTCATGGCGTCTAATTGGTGCTGTAGCGAGCCTATTGGCAGCTTGTTTACCTTTGCTGTGGATGAATATGCACAATTATCAGCGCCAGAGAGTGTTAACCTTTCTAGACCCGGAGAGCGACCCGCTTGGGTCCGGGTGGAATATCATTCAGTCGACCACGGCGATAGGTAGCGGTGGTTTATGGGGAAAAGGGTGGCTTGAAGGTACTCAGTCACAGCTTGAATTTCTCCCCGAAAGGCATACCGACTTTATTATCGCGGTATTGGGCGAAGAGTTTGGCCTGATTGGCATGCTGATTCTACTCGCCCTTTACTTAATGATTGTAGGGCGTGGTCTGTGGTTGGCCGCCTCATCTCAGGATACGTTTGGGCGCCTGTTTGCGGGCAGTATTATCCTGACATTTTTCATTTATGTGTTTGTAAATGTCGGTATGGTCAGCGGTATTTTGCCCGTAGTGGGCGTTCCGTTACCGCTGGTTAGTTATGGTGGAACCTCTAGCGTGACCTTGCTGGCAGGGTTCGGTATTCTCATGTCTATTCATGCCCATCGTCGGCTATTGCCACGTTAATATTTCAGTCAGGGCGGTGCGTTTTCAAAGGAGTGGTGAGTTGATGAAAGGGGCCCGAAATAAAGCTGGCAGTTATCTTGTCGCAGCGCTAATCGCGTGTTCGATGCCAAGCGCATTCGCTGAGGAGTACCCGGCGGAAGCGATAGATCTGCAACAAAATGAACGCACCCAGATATTGGTAGATGAGTTAATCGCACAAGGTATACCAGAAGCCTGGCTACGTGATGCCTTCTCACAGGCAACATACTCTCAGGAAGTGCTGGATGCCATGGAGGGGGCGGCTGAGCGTCGCTTACGCTGGTATGAGTATCGCGATATATTTCTTACCCAACAGCGCATTGAAGAAGGCGCTGCGTTTATGCAAACGCACGCTGATACGCTGGCGCGTGCGGAAGATGTGTATGGAGTTCCAGGCAATGTCATTACCGCTATCATCGGCGTAGAAACGTATTATGGTCGTCATAAAGGGCGGCACCGAGTGCTTGATTCACTGGCTACTCTGGCATTTTATCATCCCAGCCGTGGAGATTTTTTCCGCGGTGAGCTGGCAGCATTCTTAAAGATTGCCTATGAGCAGAAGGTCGACCCTGCCGAGCTTTATGGCTCGTACGCAGGCGCAATGGGATACCCGCAGTTTATCCCTACCAGCTATCAGGCATATGCGGTCGATTTTGACGATGACGGCTTGCGTGATTTATGGGAAAACCCGGTTGATGCCATTGGCAGCGTAGCGAATTATTTTGCCGTACATGGCTGGCAGCGTGATGGCGTCACCTATCACGAAGCGACCGGGCCGGAAGAACCGCCGGAAACGTTGACGTTTAACCAAACTTCAGCACCGAGTATAACCGTCGCTGATGTCGCCGCCGAGGGCGTTAAATCGCAGCAAGTACTTGATGGCTCACTGCCGGTGATACCGCTGGTATTTGAAATGGACGATGGCCACATGCGTTACCGGCTGGGTGAGAACAATTTTTATGTGATTACTCGCTATAACCACAGCCATCTGTATGCCATGGCAGTCACGGAGCTTGCCGAGGCCATTCAAAACCAGGCCGAGGAACAGGGATGAAAATGTTGCAAGCAGTGACCTGGCGAATGGGCGGTGCGATTGCCCTGGTTGCTTTAGTAAGCGGCTGTGCAAATCGTGAAGTCCAACGCGTGGATAATACGCCTGCCCAGACACAGCCCTCGGCGCCAGCAGCCAGCAGCAACAGTGGTGGTGGGCGCTATGCCATGAATGGCGATGCCTATCCGGTTGAGCCACCGGATGTGTCCACGGTGCCGGATGCTGAGCCGCGTATTGAAGCACCTTCGCGGGCGGGTAACCGTCCGTCCTACGAAGTGTGGGGGGAAACGTACCATGTAATGCCTGATTCCAGAGGCTATGCCAAGCAGGGCACTGCCTCGTGGTATGGAGAAAAATTCCATGGTTACGCAACCTCCAACGGTGAAATTTACGACATGTACAAGATGTCGGCGGCACACCGTTCACTGCCGCTGCCTACTTTTGCGCGTGTTACCAGCCTGGACAGCGGCCAGTCGGTGATTGTGCGGGTTAATGATCGAGGCCCCTTTCATAGCGATAGGGAAATTGATCTTTCCTACGCTGCCGCTGCACGATTAGGTATATTGGATAACGGCACCGGACGGGTCAGGGTTGAAGCGGTTGATCCAGAACGTTGGCTAGCCGAGCGGGGCAGAGCCCCAGCGAATGCAGTGCCAACTGCCAGGGCACCAGCCGCCCAGCCAACAGCTGTACCATCTGCAGCGCCCGTGGCTGGGCGAAGCGTATCGGTAGCGCCTGTTGCAGCTTCAGGTGCAGGGTCTGAAAACGACGCTACCGGGGCTATTTACCTCCAGATTGCCGCTTTGGGCAGTGCAGAAGGTGCCGAGCAGCTTCAACGTCGATTGAAAAACGAATTGCCCCATGAGGTTCGTGTAATGAGCGATGCAAGCGTCCACCGTGTTCAAGTGGGGCCAGTAAGGCCTGCTCAGGAAACACAGGCGCGTGAAGAGCTTCGCCAAGCGGGCTTCCCTCAAGTTTTTATCGTGAGATAATTCACTTTTTTATACTCTTTGGTGCCTAGCGCCATTTTCTTGTAAGTGAGATGTTAGTGATGAATGTATTTGAGTCGATACGCCGCTCCGCCAAGCTCTGCCTGTTTGCGGCCATGACGGCTGTTACGCTGCCTGTAGCGGCACAGGTAATCCCTCAGCCGCAGACGATTATTCCAGCGGCACCGCAGCTTGCTGCCAGCTCCTGGATCTTGTTGGATGCCAATAGCGGCCGAATTTTGGCTGAGCACAACTCGGATGAACGTTTGGCACCGGCAAGTCTTACCAAACTCATGACCGCGTATCTTGTCGAGCGTGAACTTGATCGAGGCACCATTAACTTGGATGACCTGGTCAACGTCAGTGAAAACGCCTGGCGGACTGGCGGCTCAAAAATGTTTATTGAAGTGGGCAATCAGGTCCCCATAGAAGAGCTGCTTCACGGAATTATCATCGTGTCAGGTAACGATGCAAGCGTTGCCATGGCCGAGCATCTGGCAGGTGGGGAAGCCCCTTTTGCAGACTTGATGAACCAGCACGCAGCCCGTCTGGGGATGGAAAATACCCATTTTGAGAATGCCACGGGTCTGCCCAGCGATAACCATTACTCCACCGCGCATGACCTGGCGCGCCTTTCGCGTCACATCATCAATGATTACCCGGAGCACTATGCGATCTACTCGCAGCGTCACTTCTCTTACGGCGGAATCGATCAGCCTAACCGTAACCGTCTACTTTGGCGTGACCCGTCCGTTGACGGCCTGAAAACTGGCTGGACAGATGCCGCAGGCTATTGCCTGGTGTCTTCTGCCGAGCGCGACGGTATGCGACTCATTTCTGTGGTCATGGGTACTAACTCAGACGAAGCACGTGCCCAGGAAGCTCAGAAGCTATTGAGCTACGGTTTCCGCTTTTACGAAACCATGAAGCTTTACGAGCGTGGCGCAGTACTTGAGACGCCGCGCGTATGGGGCGGTGATATCAATGAGCTGCGCGTGGGTGTGAATGAAGAAGTTTACATGACGTTACCGCGCAACCGTAGTGAAGAGCTGCGTGCCCGTCTTAATTTGAATGCCGATTTACAGGCGCCAATTGCGGTTGGCGACGACGTAGGCACATTAGAAGTTTACCTGGGTGAAGAAATGGTGGGCGAACGCCCGCTGGTTGCGCTTGAAAATGTTGAGGAGGGTGGTTTATTCAAGCGCTTATTCGATCAGGTTCAACGCTTCTTTAGTGGTTTAATTTCTAAATTTACCGACTAATCTGCCCGGCCTGGGCGCTGTCCAGGCCTATTGTTTCGCTTAGTAGAAGGCAAATTATGAAAAAAGGTGCCAAAGATGGGGTTCGCGATCTGCGTCAACCGGCAGTGATTGAGCCACCCAAGATTACGTTTCCCTGCGATTATCCGTTAAAAATTGTCGGCGATGCCGCTGATGATTTTACCGCCTGTGTTTGTCAGATCGTGGTGCGTCATGCCCCGGATTTTGATGAGTCTACGTTACAGGTTGTCGATAGCCGAAACGGTCGTTTCCAGTCTGTGCGCATTACGATTAATGCGACCAGCGAACAACAGATAAGCCAGCTGTTTGATGAGCTCAAAGCCACGGGCCGTGTGCATATGGTGGTGTAGATGAGCGATGACTCGCCCATTGAACTACACCGCTTAGGGCGAAAGCCTTACCTGCCTGTGTGGGAGGCCATGCGCACGCTGACCGATACGCGTGATAGTGATACGCCCGATCAGTTCTGGCTGGTAGAGCACGACCCGGTGTTTACCCAGGGGCAGGCGGGTAAGCCTGAGCATTTGCTGATGCCGGGCGATATTCCCGTTGTACAAACGGATCGCGGTGGGCAGGTAACCTTTCATGGCCCTGGGCAGGTGGTGCTGTACCCTTTGCTTGACGTTCGACGCGCTAAAATAGGCGTGCGGGAATTGGTGTCAGCGCTGGAAAACGCGGTGATTGCGCTACTCGCCAATTACGGTATTGATGCGCATGCGCGGCCTGATGCCCCAGGGGTGTATGTAAAGAGCCCCATGGGTGAGGCCAAGATAGCCTCGCTGGGATTACGCATTCGGCGGGGCTCAAGCTATCATGGCGTAGCACTCAATGTGGATGGGGATCTTTCCGCATTTCAGCGTATCAACCCTTGTGGCTACGCGGGTATGGCCGTCACACGTCTTGCAGACCTGGTAACGCTGCCCAAGGAACATGACGTAGGCGAACAGTTGGCGTATGCACTAGCCCTTCAGCTAAAGCGAGCGTTAGTGGTTATTGATAACGACGTATAATGGATGCAGGTATTAGATAGCGTGCATAAAAAGAGGCCGCCGCGATAAGTAACATTCGCGGCGGCCTCTTTTGTTAAGCTTGCGTTATACTTTATCGGTATCAGCCTACATTAAGTGCAGGGATAATATTAGGGTTGGACTCCTGGCCCGGAATGGCGGCCGGGGAGGCAAGTCCCAGATTATTCTTCTCGAACACCCTGTCAGCACGGTAACTTGAGCGTACCAGCGGACCTGAAGGTACTTCCATAAAGCCTTTTTCCAAGCCCAGAACGCGATAGCGGTCAAACTCTTCAGGGCTTACCCAGCGCTCAACCGGCAGATGGTTTTTCGTGGGGCGTAGATACTGGCCTAAAGTGACGATATCAACGCCAATTTCGCGAAGATCATCAAACGTTTTCAAAATTTCTTCGTCGGTTTCACCAAGCCCTAACATAATGCTGGTTTTGGTAATGACGTCCGGACGATGTTTTTTCGCATGGGCCAGAACGTCCAGCGTTTTGCGATAGCCTGCACGCGGGTCGCGTACCCGACTTGTCAGCCGCTCAACGGTTTCAACGTTTTGCGCAAACACCTCAAGGCCAGAATCCACAACGCGTTCAATGGCCGCTAGGTCACCATCGAAATCGGGTGTCAGGGCTTCAACGACCACCTCCGGCGTACGCGCTTTAATGGCACTGACGCAGCTAGCATAATGGGTCGCGCCGCCATCATCCAGGTCATCGCGGTCGACCGATGTTAAAACGATATAGCGAAGACCCATCAGCTCAACCGACTTGGCAGTATTTTCGGGCTCATCAAGATCCAGCCAGCCTTTGGGGTTGCCCGTATCGACGGCGCAGAAACGACAGGCACGGGTACACACAGACCCCATCAACATGATGGTGGCGGTTCCATTGCTCCAGCACTCGCCCATATTGGGGCAGTGGGATTCTGCACAAACAGTACTTAGACGATGCTCAGAGACATTACGCTTAACGGCTTCAAAACGTTCGCCGCCAGGAATTTGAGCGCGTAGCCATTTGGGCTTACGTTCAAGAGACGGAGCTTCGGCCTGCGCAGCGCGCACCTTCATGCCATCCTTGATCGCCGTAGTGCCGTGTTCGTTACGGAATTTCTGACCGCTGGGAACACGCTGTGTGGGGTTGTTGCTCATAGGAATAGAGCCTCTCTACTGTGCGGCAGGCAGGGCTTATCATAAAAACGTAAGCGCTTGCCCCCCATTCATGCCGATTGATACGTTGCCTGATGCGTTGCTAATTAATGCACATTGCAAATTAATACATAGGTAGTAGTCGGTAATGTAACATAACTGAGGAATAACAAGACACCGCGGGTTAGCTTGAAAGCATGGGTAAGCAGGCCACGCCATGGCTAGGCAGTGGGCTTGAAGGTCCTTTGAAGTGACGCTGATACTCGGCCATGTGTTCACGCACGAAGCGTAAAAAGAGTTCGGCCACTGGCGTGGGAAAACGTTCACGCTGGTAAACCGTGCACCAGGCTCGACGAATGGGGAAATCAGGTAATGACAGGGTAAACAGAAGTCCTTGCTCAAGCTCCAGCTGCACGGCTAAACGCGGCAATACTGCAACGCCTAAATGGGCCATTACGCCTTGCTTGATGGCTTCGTTGGTTCCCAGCTCAATACAGTGCGGTAGGGCGACTTTCTGATAGGCGGCCAGTTGTTCAAAGGCATTACGCACTCCCGACCCCGGCTCACGCATCAAAACATAGTGGTGGGCGAAGTCAGACAGCTTAGGTGAAGACATTTCCAGCAACGGGTGCTCAGGCCACACCACCGCCACCAGCTCATTGTCGAGAATAGGCATCACGGCTAAACGATCATCCTCGGGCACCATTGCCATAATCACCAGGTCATCCTGCTGCTCGGCCAAACGTTCAAGCGCCTGACTGCGATTGCAGACCTTTAAACGTACGTGAATGTCGGGGTAGCTTGCGCGAAAACGTGCCAGCAGGTACGGCACAATATATTGGGCTGACGACACTGCGGCCAGATTAAGCTGCCCGGTAATCTTGCCATTGATATCTGACAGATTCATCTGCAGCCGTGAGAGCTGGCCAAAGATTTCCCGCGTGGATAGTGCCAACGTGTCTGCCGCAGGCAATACGTGCAGGGTTTTACCGGCATATTTGAAAAGCGGTTGACCCAGAGCTTGTTCAAGCTGGCGTATTTGCGCGCTGACGGCGGGCTGGGTGAGCCCTAACTGCTCGGCCGCGCGGGAATAGGAACGCTGGCGATGTACCGCCTGAAATACTTGCAGCTGTCGAAAGGTTAGGCGGTTAAGCAGCGTAGGGGATGACATAACAACCTCTGAAAGACCGCTCTCCGGCGTCAAATAGCACGGCTAGCGTTATAAACCGCTAATGCTAAGTGAAAATGCTGTCACTGTTTAGTCAATTCTACCTGATGTCTGGGGTAGTTGTAGGCGTTGCATGAATACCCATCGACGTTCGGCGTCGAGTGGCCTAGACTATATTGCATTGCAGCATCATCATGGCTTTTGGGTTGATCGCCATTGCTTTCACCCTAGGGAGACCCTATGAACTTTCTCGCCAATCCTTTACTAAACGTTAATCCGATAATGAGCGCATGGAGAGAAGCTACTAACCCTTCTGCGCCATTGCCCGGTAGTGAGGTGTTTATCTCATTGATGGACCCGTTTGGGGTTGGGCGCGCCGCGGCTGATTATTGGCGGGATAGCGTTGAGCGTAACGTGCTCTACTGGGATGTCATGCGTGAGCGTGGCAACCAGTATCTGGAGCATATGGAACAGACCAAGCCGAGCGTGCTGGGTTTTAAAACCGAAGTGCTGCTGGATGGGCGTACGCTTCCCCAGCCTACCAATTATGAATTGTTGCGTGTGCTGCCTTCCGAAGGCACGGTCATCGACCCACACAAGCGGCCCTTTGTAGTTGTCGATCCGCGAGCGGGGCACGGCCCGGGTATTGGAGGGTTTAAACCTGACAGCGAACTAGGCGTGGCATTAAAGGCAGGGCACCCGTGCTACTTTATCGGTTTTCTACCCTTTCCTGAGCCCGGCCAAACCGTTGAAGATGTCGTTGAGTCAGAAGTGGCTTTTTTACGCCATGTGATTAGTCTGCATCCAGAAACCACTGAAAAACCCATGGTTGTGGGTAATTGCCAGGCTGGTTGGCAGCTGATGATGGCCGCGGCGCTTGAGCCGGATGTTTTCGGGCCAATCCTGATTGCGGGGGCGCCGCTGTCTTATTGGGCAGGCGAGCATGGTAATGCTCCCATGCGTTATACCGGTGGTTTGAGTGGCGGAAGCTGGGTGACGGCATTAGCCAGCGATCTGGGTAACGGCTTATTTGATGGGGCTTTATTGGTACAAAACTTTGAGCGCTTGAATCCCGCCAATACCTATTGGAAAAAGCAATATCACCTCTACGCCAATGTTGATACCGAGAGCGAGCGCTACCTGAGTTTCGAGCGCTGGTGGGGTGGGCATGTGGTGTTGGGCGGTGAGGAAATCCAATATATCGTTGATAATTTATTCATTGGCAACCGCTTGTCGACGGCCCAATTGGTAACGCGCGACGGGCGGCGGATTGATCTGCGTAATTTACGCTCCCCTGTGGTGGTATTTTGTTCGCGCGGTGACGATATTACTCCGCCGTCCCAGGCGTTGGGCTGGATTCGTGATCTATACGAAGATACCGACGATATCATTGCCAACGACCAAACCATCATTTACTGCATGCATGATACCACTGGGCATTTGGGAATCTTTGTATCCGGCAGCGTGTCGCGCAAGGAGCACTCTGAATTTACCGCGAACATGGACTACATCGATGTGATGCCGCCTGGGTTATATGAAACCAACATCAGCCTGGCGTCTGAAAGTGCTGATGCGGCCCTCTATGAGCGGGACTATCTGCTCGAATTCCAGGCACGTGATTTTGAAGAGCTTGATCGTGAAGTGCATCATAATCCTGACGATGATCGACGGTTTGCCACCGTTGCGCGGATTTCAGAGATAAATTTAGGCCTATATCGATTATATGTTCAACCTTGGCTACAGGCGCTGATCACGCCCGAAAGCGCGCGTTTGATGCGCCATATGCATCCTATCCGGCTAGGCTACAGGCTGCTGTCGGATCGCAATCCTTTGACGGTATTGCTGCCGGTGATGGCGGACGAGATTCGTAAAAACCGTCAAGAAGTAAGCCAGGACAATCTTTTTAAAGCGCTTGAAGTGATGAGCTCAGATCAGATCGAGGCGTCGCTTAACGCCTTTCGCGATCTACGCGATAGCAGTTCAGAACGTCTGTTTATGGATATTTACGGTCAACCGCTGCTTCAAGCTGCTGTCGGCCTTTATGGCGATGCGCATGTGCACCGCCGTCGGCCAGGTGCCGAGCCTGAGCATCGGCGCTTTTTGGCGCGTCGTCAGGACGAGTTGCGTGAGCGTATTTCCAAAGGCGGCGCCCATGAAGCGATTATGCGCTCCCTGATTTATGTGCTGGGCGGTGCGCCCGCAACGGATGAGCGCAACTTCAAGCGGCTGCGAGCCTCCCGGGCGAGGCTTGAGTCAGATATCAAGCTTTCTGAATTCAAGCGTTTAGTACGTGAACAGTTTTTTATTCTAAAACTTGATCGTGAAAAGGCACTGAATACGCTGCCAGAGCTTCTAGCCGGTGAAATCAGTAGCGCTATTGATGAATACATTAAAAATCTAGAGCACGTGTTTGCTGCCAGTGGTGAGCTTTCTGAGCATGCAGCCGAGCGTTTTGCGCAAATCAAAGCGCTGTTTGAGAAAGCGCGGCCTCCCAAGCCCGTCCCAAGTAAAGCACCTGCCGTTTTAGCTGCGCCTCAAGCGGCAAAGGCTGAAGCTGCTCCAGTCGCTCAATCTGTCAGTAAAAACAGCGACACTAAAAACAGTGATGCTAAAAAGATAGTCAGTAAAAATGTTGTCGATAAAAAGCCAGACGATAAAAGACCGGCCGACAAGAAGCCTGCGATAAGAAAAGCCGCAGTAGCCAGAAAAGCATTCGAAGAGCCGGCGGCGGCTAAAGAGAATGCCAAGCCAAGCTCGGTGAATATTAGCAGTACGGGCGAGAAAGTCTCAAAGGACATCCCGGAGAATGCAGGCCCAGATTCAAATGATCAAAAGCAGGTTTCAAAGCCTACGGCCAAAACAGTAGATGAACCGCCTGTTGACGCAAAGAAACCCAGTGCAAACGTCACTCGACGCCAGACGCCTCGTAAGCGTTAATTAGGTTTTTTGGCTGGCTCAGCGCCCCTGCTTTATAGCAGGGGCGTTTTGTTTATAGAAAATGGTGGGTTGCCGATCTTGTAGCGTCGGTCTAGTGTCTAGCTAGCTGGGTTTAGAAACCTGGTTTAAAAAAACTCTGGTTTAGAAAACTTGGTTTTATAAAAGTAGGCTTTGTTCTCTCTACCGCGCGGTTGTTGCTGGCGCTAAGTGAAGGCCTGGGGTAGGGTAGGCGCATTTTTTCATCCGTATGTTTGTTTCGGCCACTTCAATAGAGCCGTTAATTGCAAAATCATGCGGTACCGTATTCAGAGCATGGGCTGTCAGCCCACGCAATAGAAAAGTGGAGCACTATGGGCAAGTCACTGGTCATCGTCGAGTCGCCGGCTAAAGCGAAGACGATTAATAAGTATCTCGGCAACGATTTCATCGTTAAGTCGAGCGTGGGTCACATTCGTGATCTGCCGACCAGCGGCTCGGGCAAGGCAGCTTCCGACCCCAAGGAACGCGCTCGCCAAGCCGCGGCAACACGTAAAATGTCGGCGGAAGAGAAGGCAGAGTACAAAAAGCGCAAAAGCCACGATCAGTTAATTCGGCGTATGGGCATAGACCCAAATAATGGTTGGGAAGCCCACTATGAAGTCTTGCCGGGTAAAGAGAAGGTAGTGGCCGAGCTCAAAAAACTCGCTGAAAAGGCTGATGCCGTTTATCTGGCGACGGATTTGGACCGCGAAGGGGAAGCCATTGCCTGGCATTTGCGGGAAACCATCGGCGGCGACGACACTCGTTATAAGCGGGTTGTATTTAACGAAATTACTAAAAATGCCATTCAGGATGCGTTTAAGGCCCCTGGCGTTCTGAATATTCCGCGTGTAGAGGCTCAGCAGGCGCGGCGGTTTTTAGACCGCGTGGTGGGCTTTATGCTGTCGCCGTTACTATGGGCCAAAGTGGCTCGTGGCCTTTCCGCTGGCCGCGTTCAGTCTGTGGCGGTGCGCCTTATTGTTGAGCGTGAGCGCGATATTCGTGCGTTTATCCCGGAAGAATTTTGGGATGTGCACGCCGATCTGGCTTCGCCAGACGGCGAGGTGGTGCGCTTTGCACTTGCCAAGCAGGATGGCAAGTCGTTCAAGCCGACGTCTGAAAAAGACACCATGGCGCGAATTGCGGCACTACGTAACGCGAAACTTGCGATTACCTCGCGTGAAGATAAGCCCACCAGCTCCAAGCCGACGGCACCGTTTATTACCTCTACGCTGCAGCAGGCCGCCAGTGGACGCTTAGGCTTCTCGGTCAAGAAAACCATGACCATGGCCCAGCGTTTGTATGAAGCTGGCTATATTACTTATATGCGTACAGATTCCACCAATCTCTCGAAAGATGCGGTGGAAAGTGCGCGTGAGTTTATTGGCAGTGAGTATGGCGAGCGTTATCTACCCGAGGCGCCCAATCGCTATAGCAGTAAAGAAAGTGCTCAGGAGGCTCACGAAGCGATCCGCCCATCAAGCGTTGAGCGCAAGGCAACCGATTTGTCTGGTATGGAACGCGATGCCGAGCGCTTGTACGAGCTGATCTGGCGTCAGTTCGTGGCCTGTCAGATGACGCCAGCAGAGTATCTGTCGAGCACGCTGAGCGTTGAAGTGGATGGCTACGATCTGCGCGCCAAGGGACGTGTTCTGAAGTTTGACGGCTATACGCGGGTTATGAAGCCGAGCGGTAAGAATGAAGACCAGACGCTGCCTGATTTACCCAAAGGCACGCCAATGGCGATGGAAACGCTGGATCCTCAGCAGCACTTTACCAAGCCGCCAGCGCGGTATACTGAGGCGAGCCTGGTCAAAGAGCTTGAGAAGCAGGGAATCGGTCGGCCTTCTACTTACGCCTCGATTATTTCGACCATTCAGGATCGTGGCTATGTGAAGTTGGAAAATCGGCGTTTCTACGCCGAAAAGCTGGGTGATATTGTCACCGAGCGCTTGAAAGAGTCGTTTCCTGATCTGATGGACTTCTCTTTTACAGCTCGTATGGAAGACAGCTTGGATGAAGTTGCGGAAGGCGAGCGCAATTGGCAGGCGCTGCTTGATGCTTTTTATGGCGAGTTCAGTGAAGAGCTTGCCAAAGCGGAAAGCGATGACGGGATGCGTCCCAATCAGCCCGTGCCAACCGATATTGACTGCCCTTCTTGTGGAAGGAAGATGCAAATTCGCACTGCTTCCACGGGTGTGTTTTTAGGTTGCAGTGGTTATAACCTGCCGCCTAAAGAGCGTTGCAAGACCACGATCGACCTGATTCCGGGTGAAGAGGCCGTGGCGGCCGATGCCGGTGAAGAGGCGGAGACCAATGCCTTGCGCGCCAAGCGTCGGTGTCATAAATGCGGCACGGCGATGGATAACTACCTGATTGATGAAACCCGCAAGCTGCACATTTGCGGTAACAGCCCTGACTGCGATGGCTATGAAATAGAGCAGGGCAAGTTCAAGATCAAAGGCTACGACGGCCCGGTTATTGAATGCGATAAGTGCGGCTCGGAAATGCAGCTTAAGTCTGGCCGGTTTGGTAAATACTTTGGCTGTACCAACAGCGAGTGTAAAAACACCCGTAAGCTTTTGAAGAGTGGTGAAGTTGCACCGCCCAAGATGGATCCGATTCCGATGCCGGAACTTGCCTGCCAGAAAGTGGACGACCACTATGTTCTGCGCGATGGGGCTAGCGGCTTGTTTTTAGCGGCGAGTAAATTCCCTAAAAACCGTGAAACACGTCCGCCGTTGGTTAAAGAATTAAAAGCCCATGCTGATGAGCTTCCCGAGAAGTATCACTTTATTCTCAAGGCGCCCAGTGAAGATCCTGATGGTCGTCCTGCTCAAATTCGTTACTCGCGTAAAAATAAAGAGCAGTACGTGATGACTGACGAAGAGGGCAAGGCTACTGGCTGGAAAGCAACCTTCGATGCAGGCAAATGGCACGTAGAGGACAAGCGTAAATGAGTGCTCGCTCGCGCACTAATCAACTGCTCTACCAGGCTGAATTGCTGGTAAGCATGCCCATTGGTGAAGACGAGCATGCGCCCGCTCGCCAGATGGCGCTCGAAGAAAGCGCCCTGGCTCTCTTTGAATTGGCCTTGACTTCTCTGCTCAAGGAAGTGACAGAGCATGCCCGGCTGGAACATCACGTCTGGCAGGAGCTATTGGCAAGTAATGGACCAGCGCTTGCAGAGTTGCAGCGGTTACGCGATTTAATGCGTAAGCCTGAAAGCTGGCTGTATTGGCTTGCCCAGAAGCTTGAGCAGTTACATGGCAGTGATGGCGCCGCCAAACGCACGGTAGCTAACCCGACAATGATTGCGGTAGGGCGTCAGGCGAGTCTTGGCAAGGAACTCCTCATGCGCTTGCAAGAAGCAAAGCTTGAGGTTGCAGCGCTCAGGGAGACCAGCCAAGAGTGGTAGCTTGCGACATAACGGAACTAGCCTGACTGGTTGGCATCATAAGGCAACACAATGTTGCTTCGATGATAAAATGCCAGAAGGAGGCAAGGATGCGTTATAACCAAGTCAAAGATTTAGTCGAGTGGGCGGAAGGCTTTCACAAGCGTATGGCCCAACAGTACAGTAACGCGGCTGACACGACGGATAACGAGCGTTTAAGCATGGCGCTGACCTATCTTGCCAGCCGTGAGCTACGAATGCAGAAAGGTCTGAATGATTTATTTCATGACGGTTCAAGCCATAAAGAAGTTCTGGAAACCTGGTTTGATGAATCCAGTGAGTTTCCCGAGCCGCCTAAACTTGAACAGCTAACTGAAAAGTCGGTAGCGGGGTCTGTCGATGAGGTGACCCGTACGGCAGTTGAGGCGCATCAGAAATTACAGGCGCTTTATGAGCATCGCGCCTCACGAGCGCGCATTGAACCGGAAGCCGAGTTTTTTGATTCCCTGGCACAAGGCCACAATGCGGAAGCTCGAAAGCTGGTGACCAGTATGCAAGAGTTTGAAGATATCTAGTGCTGCATTAAATGGCGTCCGGTTCATAGGGTCATTGGGCCTTGATGAAAAAATTGTTGCTTAAGATCACTGACAGACAGGGCGTTAATGGGGTATAAAAGCCCTCAGAAATGCTTTGTTGCTCAAGTCTTAAATCGACCGTTTTGAGAGCTAACCGATGCCTTTAGATTTAGAACTATTAGAATCATGCCTTTAGATCGCCGCCGTTTCTTAGCGCTTGCTCTTGGCTGGCCAGTGGCAGTCAGCGCCGCTACAACAAACGCTACGTTAAACGTAGAGCCGCCGGACTTGGTGGAAACGTTGCTTACGCGTGCGCACATACCGCGTTACAGCACCGAGCTATGGTTGATGATCGACGATCAAGCGTCGGCGCTTAGCGTTTATCGCGGTGAAACGCTGCTTGAATATTATGCCCCCATTTCACTGGGGCGCGCTGGTGCAAAGACGCAGCGGATAATGGGTGATAACGTTACTCCGCTGGGAGAATTTCGGATTAATCGATTTAATTACGAAAGTCGGTGGCATATCTTCCTCGGTATCGATTATCCTACTCCCGCTCATGCACGCATGGCGCTTGAAAAAGGCATCTATTCGCAGAGCGATTACGAAGCCTATTTCGATTATTACCGTCGGTATGGCCATCCACCGCAAAACACGGCGTTGGGTGGGGCCATAGGAATTCATGGCATCGGCAGCGGTGATCCCGATATTCATGGCCGCTACCACTGGACTCAAGGGTGCGTGGCGGTGACAAATGAACAAATTGAGCGAGTTGCAGAGTTAGTTGAGGTTGGCACTCGCGTTGTGATCCGCTAGTCTTATGTTGTTGATGGAAGTTCGAGGTTTTGTACAAGTGGCTATAGACAAGCGCTGCGGTCTATTATAAAACAGCGTTTGACTAGCGTGCTCATGCACAAGTCATTGTAAAGAACCTGTATCGTGGGTAGACAAATTCTAACTAAGCAATTAGCCTGATTTTGCTATACCCCTAACGTTGTACCCAAGGAAGACTCAAGGAGAACATTATGACTCTGAAGACTACTCTGAAAATGACCGCCGCTGCTGCTTCTCTGGCAATCCTGGCTGGCTGTGCTTCTACAAGCGCTCTGGAAGAAGTTCGCATGACTGCTGAATCTGCACAGGCTGATGCCGCAGAAGCACGCAGCATGGCTTCACAAGCTCTGAACACTGCTAACCAAGCTCAGCGCGACGCGCAAGCTGCCCTGCAGATGTCTGAGCAGAACCGTGAAGAAATGAACCGCATGTTCCAGCGCTCCATGCAGAAGTAATTCTGCTTGGGCCACTGGGTAGTCGTTAGACTCAGCGGTTGCTGAAGATGTAAAAAAACCCCGCCTCGGCGGGGTTTTTTTATGAATGTTATCTGTTAAGCATCTTCTTCAGCAGGCTCTGCCCGGCTAAGCTCTACTTCTTCAAACAAGCCATTAAGTTCTGCTGCCGGCTCTTCTTCTACGGCAGGCTTAGGTGCCTGAGGGCCGTATAAAGCTACAAAGTGGCCATCCGGTGATTCTACGGCACGTTTTACCTGCTCGTAATCTACCTCTACCTGATCTTCGGTTAGCGCATCAACGCGCTCAATGGCGCCTAGCAGAGGCTCGAAGTCACCAACATTCTCTTCAAGCTGCGGGTACGACTGCACAAATAGCGTTCCATCGGCTGCCCAGCCGGCCTTGAAGGGCGCGTCCATCAAATTGACCTGCGTGCCGCTTGGCAGGCGCTCGTAAAGCGATTTGATATCTTCTGGGTACATGCGGATACATCCACGGCTAACGCGCATGCCCACACCGTCAGGCCGATTGGTGCCATGAATCAGATAGCTTGGCATGGCCAATAGAATGGCGTGTTCGCCAAGCGGGTTATCCGGGCCGGGCGGTACGACCGATGGAGCCGGCTCGCCGCGCTCAGCCGCTTCACGGCGCATGGAGGCGGGCGGTGCCCAAGCCGGATCCTTCACTTTTACCGTCGTGCGCGTAAGACCTACCGGCGTTGCAAATTCATTACGCCCAACGCTGACGGGATAGGTTTCAACAATGCCCGGGTTATCCGCCGGGTAGTAATAAAGGCGCAGTTCAGAGAGGTTGACGACCACACCTTCGCGCGGGGCTGGAGGAAGAATGTATTGGGCCGGGATCACCACCTCGGTGCCTTCGCCAGGCACCCACATGCTTACCCCAGGGTTAGCCATGCGTATTTCTTCAAAACCAATATTATGGCGACGGGCAATATCGATCAGCGTCTCTTTAGGGTCTTCAACGGTAACCGTGTAGCTTTCACCGATGATGTCCCCTTGTTCAGGTATGCGAAAATGCCCGCGTGGCAGTTCGTCGCGCGCTTGTTCAACTACTTGGTCGGCATCTGCCAGTGCTTCGCTAGCAGTCACTGCGTTTTCTGCTTGCTCAGGCGCTGTTTGCGCAAAAACCGGGCCTGTAAGGCTAGCTGCCAGTAATACAGCCAAACTGGTAGGGCCCCAAAGGTTGAATTTGTGACGAGTGTTCATGGTCATTCCTAATAAGTTAGTGCACTGCTAGTACGCGTAAACGGGCAAACATGGCTTGCTTGCTACCAGTTTGCCCCAAGGTTCACGCCGCCGCTACTTTTTGATTAAGAGTAGTTAAAAGTGTCTCTACTTGCTCAAAGCGCTGTTCACCGGTTTCCATTGGGAATTCAAACCGTAAGGTGTCCGAACCATCAAGACGATAGTGCTGAGGTGAGGTTTGAATCAGCTTGACGAGGGTTAATGGATCAACCTGGGTTGTGCCATCAAACAGTACCCGGCCACGGCTGTCACCTGCTTCAATACGGCTAACCCCCAGCTGTTCGGCGCGTTGGCGCAGCTTGGTTTGGCGAACCAGATTCTTGAGTGGCTGAGGCAGCAGTCCAAAACGATCAATCAGCTCTACCTGTAGCTCTTTAAGCTCGGCATCACTTTGGGTATTTGCGATGCGCTTATACATGACCAGCCGCTGCTGTACATCGTGAATATAATCGTCCGGAATTAAAGCCGGTAAGTTTAGGCTGATTTCTACCCCTGTGTTGAAGGGGGTATCAATATTAGGCGTTTTACCCGCTCGGATAGCCTTAACGGCACGGTCCAGCATTTCCATATAAAGTGTATAGCCGATGGTTTCCATCTGGCCGCTTTGCTCATCACCTAATAGCTCGCCCGCGCCACGGATCTCCATATCGTGGCTGGCCAGGGTAAAGCCCGCGCCCAGATCATCGGATGCGCTGATGGCCTCAAGGCGTTTAACCGCGTCGCGCGTCATGGCTTTGGCGGGGGGGGTTAAAAGGTAGGCATACGCTTGGTGGTGGCTGCGGCCTACGCGTCCCCGCAGCTGGTGCAGCTGTGCCAGGCCGAACTTGTCGGCACGCTCAATCAGAATGGTGTTGGCACTTGGGACGTCAATACCAGTTTCAATAATGGTCGAGCAGACAAGAACGTTAAAGCGCCGGTGATAGAAGTCCGACATCACGCGCTCAAGGCTACGCTCAGGCAGTTGGCCATGAGCTACCGCAACGCGAGCTTCAGGCACGAGTTCGCGTATCTGCTCTGCCGTGTTCTCAATGGTTTTGACTTCATTGTGTAGAAAGTAAACCTGGCCTCCGCGCAGTATTTCGCGCAGTAAGGCTTCTTTGATCACGCTGTTGTCGCGCTGCTGCACAAAGGTTTTGACCGACAGGCGCCGAGCCGGTGGTGTCGCGATAATCGACAGATCGCGGATGCCGCTCATCGCCATATTGAGCGTGCGGGGAATGGGCGTGGCGGTCAGGGTTAAAATATCAATTTCTGCGCGAAGCGCTTTGAGTTTTTCTTTCTGTGTAACGCCAAAGCGGTGCTCTTCATCGATGATCAACAGCCCCATGAGGGGCAGTTCAACGCTTTTGGAGAGTAGTTTATGGGTACCGATAACAATATCGGTTTGGCCGCTTTTAACGCTCTCCAGCGTTTGTGTCATTTCCTTGCCTGCGGTAAAGCGTGAAATCAGACGAATATTGACTGCCGTATCGGCAAAGCGGTCACGGAAGTTTTCAAAGTGCTGACGCGCGAGCAGGGTGGTGGGAACCAGTACGACCACTTGGCGGCCTGACTGCACGGCCAAGAAGGCCGCGCGCATGGCGACTTCGGTTTTACCAAAACCGACGTCGCCACATACTACGCGATCCATTGGCTGAGGAGACGTCATATCATCGATGACGGCTTCAATGGCGGCGTGCTGGTCAGGTGTCTCTTCAAACGGGAAGCTTGCCGCAAAGCGCACATAATCATCACCGGGGCTTTCATAAACCACGCCCTGTTGAGCTTCACGCCGTGCGTAAACATCCAGCAGCTCGGCTGCCGTATCGCGAATTTTTTCGGCCGCTTTGCGGCGCGCTTTTTCCCACTGATCAGAGCCAAGCTTATGCAGCGGCGCCAGCTCATCATCGGCGCCGCTATAGCGCGAGATAAGGTGCAGACTATCCACCGGTACATAAAGCTTCGCGCCATCGGCGTAAGATAGCGCCAGAAACTCATTGGCCTGACCGCCTGCGGCCAGCGTTTCAAGCCCCAAGTAGCGGCCTACGCCGTGCGCCTGGTGGACCACGGGCGCGCCTTCACGCAGCTCAGATAGATGCCGAACCGCCAGCTCATTATCATCGGTGGCCTTTTCACGGCGGCGGCTTTGGCGCACTACCTCACCAAACAGCTCTGTTTCGCTGATCACTGCGATAGTCGGCTGGGTTAGCCACAGCCCACTATCCACCAAGCTTTCGGTAACAGCGTAAGCGTGCTGGCTCGCCAGGAATGCCTGAAAGCTTTCAACGTGGGGAAGCGAGAGTGACAGCGGCGCCAGAATTTCTTCCAGCGCTTCCCGACGTCCACGTGATTCAGCGACAAACAGAACCCGGGTATCAGGCTCGCTGCTTAAAAAACTCTTTAGCTCGATCAAGGGCTGTTTTGCCCGAGCATTGATCGCCAGTGTCGGCAACGCTTTTGCTTCTGGAGTTAGCGCGTGGCGCTGCGTTTCATCTTCAGTCAGTTCAACGCGCGGACGCGCCTTGATTGCCGAGAAAACCTCGCTGACGGGGAAAAAAGCCCGGTGTGGGGGCAGTAGTGGGCGGGTGGGGTCGACCCCCAGGTTGATGTAGCGCGCTTCTATGGATTTCCAGTGCTGCTCTGCGGCTTGAAAGACGCCCGGTAAAAGCGCAACGCGGGTGTCATCGGTAACGTGGTCGAAAAGCGATGCCGTTTCGTCAAAAAAGAGCGGTAAATAGTGTTCCAGGCCCGGTGATGGTATGGCTTTCAAGGCGTCGTTATAAAGTGGGCATTGACGTGGGTCGACATCAAACAGGGTTTCAAACTGCTCACGAAAGCAGGCAATCGCACTGCGGCTAAGTGAATACTCGTGCGCGGGGAGCAGTTCAATCGTACCTACTTTATCGGTCGAGCGCTGACTGCCTGGATCGAAATGCCGCAGGGTATCAATTTCATCATCAAATAGGTCAATGCGGATCGGCTCATCCATGCCCATGGCAAAAAGATCGATCAGTGCGCCCCGCATGGCGTATTCGCCAGGCTCATAAACGGTTTCAACCGCGCGATATCCTGCTCGGGTCAATGATTCTCTAAACTGTTCGCGATCAAGTTTGGTGCCTGCCGTCAGCGTCATGACACGGCCAGCAATATACGACACCGGGGAGAGTCGCTGCATCAGCGTATTGATTGGCACCAGAACGATGCCCCTTACGCCGTCCTGAAGTTGGCGTAGCGTACGCAGGCGCGCCGAAACGATATCCTGGTGCGGTGAGAAGCTGTCGTACGGCAGGGTTTCCCAATCGGGAAACGGCAATACGGGAACGTCGCTGTAAAACGCCAAGTCTTGTTCCAGGCGCTGGGCACTGGCCGTATTGGGCGTAATCACCAATAGAGGTGCGCTGGAGGCAACCTGGGCTAGCGCCAATGCAGATGCACTGCCTGGAGGCGCTGTCCAGTAAAGCGTATCGCGTGTTCCTTGCGGTTGGGGCGGTTCGAGCAGAGAAAATGAAGGCATAGTCAGGGTATCGTTTTGCGCTGGAACGGAGAATGGATCATACACGATGACCCGTTTTCCGTCAGAGGGCTAGCCAGATGCGATTGCTACTGCCTATTTTGCGCTTGTAGTCAAACCCCGGTTTCTGTAATACCCCTACATGTTGTGCGACCATCCTTTGATTGCGGGCTGGCTCGAAGGCCGGGATAATGCCTTGGTCATTTGGTTTACGACCCTGTGGTCGATAACCGGTTTTAGCGCTTATGATTTTCAGCGCTTTGTTTTTTAAGTGCTGTTTTTTTTCAGTACTTTTTTAAGCGCTTGTTTTGGTTTTAAGTACTGGTTTTTAGCAATGTGTTCCACAAATTTGTTTTTTACAAATCCGTTTTCACAAACCTTATGAGGCCGCACGTGAGTCAGCAAGCTCCCGAGAATGTTTTTGAGGAATGGCAAAACAACCAAGCCTTGGCAGAACAGATGATCCCGCTGGTGGGGCGTCTTTATCGGCAGCACAACGTTGTGGCTACCATGTTTGGACGTTCGCTGATCAACCAGTCGGTTATCCGTATTCTGAAAGACCATCGCTTTGTACGCAAAATCGAAGGTACAGAGCTATCGGTTGAAGATACGTTCCCGATTGTTGAGGCAATGATCGCACTTAACCTTGGTCCAGCCCATGTAGATGTGGGTAAACTGGCGGTAATGTTTAAAAAGCAGGGTGGCGGCGATCTGAATGCCTTCCTGCGTAATGAGCTGCATGACATTATTGATGGTTACCAGCCAGGGGCCAGCAAGGGCGAGCCGCAGGACGTAGTGCTTTACGGTTTTGGTCGTATTGGACGTTTGCTGGCACGCGTGCTGGTTGAAAAAGCCGGCGGCGGTAATTTGTTGCGTCTACGTGCGATTGTGGTGCGTGGACGTGGCGATGTAGCTAAAGACCTTGAAAAGCGTGCCAGCTTGCTGCGTCGAGATTCTGTGCATGGTCCGTTTGAGGGCACTATCTCTGTCAATGTTGAAGCGCGTACGCTCACCGTGAACGGTAACGTTGTTCAAGTTATTTACGCCGATTCACCCAGTGAAATCGACTACACCACTTACGGTATCAATAATGCCGTTATCGTTGATAACACGGGTATCTGGCGCGATGAAGCAGGTTTGGGGCAGCATCTTGAGTGCAAGGGCGCTGCCAAGGCGTTGCTGACTGCACCGGGTAAAGGCGATATCAAAAACATCGTTTATGGTATTAACCATAAAACCATCGGTGAAAATGATCGCATTGTGTCGGCAGCTTCCTGTACTACTAACGCGATCGTTCCGGTACTCAAAGTATTGAACGATGAGTATGGGGTAGAGGTGGGGCATGTTGAAACGGTTCACGCGTATACCAATGACCAGAACCTGATCGATAACTATCACAAGGGTGATCGTCGTGGCCGTAGCGCGGCGCTCAACATGGTATTGACGGAAACCGGCGCCGCCAAAGCCGTTTCAAAAGCGTTGCCCGAATTAGAAGGCAAGCTGACCGGTAATGCTATCCGTGTGCCTACGCCGAACGTATCCATGGCTATCTTGAATCTGACGTTGAATAAATCGACCGACGCTGACACGGTAAACGATTATCTGCGCAAAATGTCTATTGATTCGGATTATCAAAAGCAGATCGACTTCGTGGACTCCGCTGAAGTGGTGTCGTCGGATTTTGTGGGTAACCGCCACGCCGGTATTGTGGATGCCAAGGCAACGATTGCGAAGGACAATCATGCCGTCGTTTACGTATGGTACGACAACGAATTTGGTTACAGCTGCCAGGTAATTCGCATTCTTCAGCACATGTCCAATGTTGAGTTTTTAAAACTGCCGCGTCAGCATTAAAGCAGTTTTACTGGAGTTAGCTGCGTTTCGCGATTTTCGGCTCATGTTTCAAGTACTTTAAGCGTCACCTTCGGGTGGCGTTTTTTTTATGGCAAAATCAATAGTTATTGAAAGTTATATAACACTTTTTGAGAGTGTCAGGGATGTGGTCATTGGCCGCGCTTATCTTTATAATACGGTAGATTTTTCGGGGTGGTTCAAGTGGTGCTTGGGCCTGACTGGTAACGATCTGACAGAAAACAAGAATTCACTGGGCAGAAAATAAGCATTCGAACCCCTTACCTTCGTATATCCGATCCATCAACTGGGCGAGACTATGATCGAAGTCAAAAAAGGCCTGGATCTCCCCATCACGGGAGCGCCCGAGCAGCGTATTGAAGATGCGCAGCCTGTGCGTTACGTGGCAATCCTAGGCACTGACTATGTTGGCATGAAGCCAACCATGGAAGTTCAGGAAGGGGATAAGGTCAAACTGGGCCAACTGCTCTTTACCGATAAGAAAGTTGAAGGTGTGCGCTTTACGGCACCGGCAAGCGGTGAAGTAGTAGCAATAAACCGTGGCGAAAAGCGTCGCCTGCTGTCGGTAGTGATTAAAGTTGACGAAAATGAAGAAGCGATGACATTCGCTTCTCATGATCGCGCTTCTTTAGCACAGCTCGACCGACAGCTGGTAGTCGATCAATTGGTCGAATCGGGACTCTGGACGGCATTACGCACGCGTCCATTCTCGCGTACGCCAGCAATTGACAGTAAACCTGCGGATATCTTCGTAACGGCGGTGGACACTCATCCGTTAAGCGCTGATCCAGCAGTGATCATTAATGAAGAAACCCAGGCATTTGAAGACGGCCTCAAGGTGCTAACCCGCCTGACCGAGGGCAACGTTTTCTTATGTACCGGGGCTGATGGCACTATTCCAGGGAAAGATATTGACGGTGTGGTCGCTGAAAGTTTTGCCGGTCCGCATCCGGCGGGCCTGGTGGGCACGCATATTCATTATCTTTCGCCTGTCGCGCTACATAAACACGTTTGGCATATCGGCTATCAGGATGTGATTGCCTTCGGCAAACTATTTGCTGAAGGTAAGCTGAGCACTGATCGGGTGGTTGCTATTGGCGGCCCGCGCGCTGAGAAGCCGCGCCTGATCCGTACGCGTGTTGGGGCAAGTACCGATGAACTCCTGGCCGGTGAAATCATCAAACCTGATGACACTCGGGTGATTTCCGGCTCCGTTTTCTCTGGCTTTACGGCTGAAGGAAATCTTACCTACCTGGGGCGTTTCAGCAACCAGATCAGTCTGCTTGAAGAGGGCAACAAGCGTGCCTTGCTAGGCTGGCTGTCGTTGGGTGCAGATCGCCACTCGATCATGGGTATTTATCTTTCTCGCATTAAAGGCCTGCGCAACTATGCGCCGACGACCTCTACCAATGGCTCTGAACGTGCCATGGTGCCAGTAGGTTCGTACGAAGCCGTCATGCCGTTGGATATCATGCCGACCCAGCTGCTTCGTTCGCTGATCGTGGGCGACATTGAAGTTGCCATGCAACTTGGGTGTCTTGAGCTAGACGAAGAGGATCTGGCGTTGTGCACATATGTTTGCCCCGGCAAATATGAGTACGGCCCTATCCTGCGTGACAACCTCACCATGATCGAGAAAGAGGCCTGATAATGGGTATCCGACAAACGCTCGATAATATCGAGCCGCATTTCCATAAAGGCGGCAAGTATGAAAAGTTCTACCCGCTTTACGAAGCGGTAGATACGATTTTCTACTCCCCGCCAAGCGTAGCTAAAACCACGGCTCACGTGCGCGATGGTATCGATCTGAAGCGCATCATGATCACCGTTTGGCTTTGCACCTTTCCGGCCATGTTCTTTGGTATGTGGAACGCTGGCTGGCAGGCGAACGTGGCAATCGATGCAGGCTATGCCTCCATGGGTGGCTGGCGCGAAGCCATTCTGATGACGTTGGCTTCCGGGCACGATTCAAGCAGCCTGTGGGCTAACTTTGTATTGGGCGCAACATACTTTCTGCCTATCTACCTGGTGACGTTTGCCATCGGTGGCTTCTGGGAAGTGCTATTTGCCGTCAAGCGTGGCCACGAAGTCAACGAAGGTTTCTTCGTGACTTCGGTGCTTTACGCACTGATTCTGCCGGCAACCATCCCGCTTTGGCAGGTGGCGCTGGGTATTACCTTTGGTGTCGTGATCGGCAAGGAAATTTTTGGCGGTACTGGTAAAAACTTCCTCAACCCGGCGCTAACCGGTCGCGCCTTTCTCTACTTTGCCTACCCAGCACAAATTTCGGGTGATGAAATTTGGGTTGCAGCGGATGGCTATAGTGGCGCAACGGCACTTTCCATGGCCTTCCAGGATGGCATGGATACACTGACGAACACCTTTAGCTGGTGGGATGCCTTTATAGGCTATATACCAGGTTCAGTGGGTGAGGTGTCGACGCTTGCGATTCTGCTCGGGGCGGTGGTTCTGCTCTGGACACGTATTGCCTCGTGGCGAATTATGCTGGGTGTATTCCTGGGCATGGTCGCCACCAGTACGCTGTTCAATCTGATCGGTTCAGACACCAATACAATGTTTGCCATGCCCTGGTACTGGCATCTGGTTGTCGGTGGCTTTGCATTCGGTATGGTGTTCATGGCAACCGATCCGGTCTCCGCGTCAATGACCAACCAGGGCCGCCTGATCTTTGGCGCGTTGATTGGTGTATTGACAGTGCTGATCCGAGTGGTTAACCCGGCCTTCCCGGAAGGCATCATGTTGGCTATTCTGTTTGCCAACCTGTTTGCACCGCTGATTGACCATTTCTTCGTCCAGGCCAATATCAAGCGCCGTATCAAGCGTACTGGCGTACCGGCCGAGGAGACTGCCTAATGGCACAAGGTAACAACTCAATCAAGAAGATCCTGATTGTCGCGTTTTCGTTGTGTATCGTGTGCTCGGTTATCGTTTCGACGGCTGCCGTTGCATTACGTCCTGCACAACAGCTCAATCAGGAACTGGATCGTAAAACCAACATCCTTAACGTGGCGCGTTTATACGAGCCGGGTATGGATGTCGAGAAAGAGTTCCAGGCCCAGATCACTCCACGTGTGGTTGAACTTGAAACCGGTGAATATACCGATGAGTTTGATCCTGAAACGTTTGATGGATTTGAGGCTGCGCGTGACCCGGCAACGGGCCGCACGCTATCTGGCGATCGTGACATCGCCGGGCTTTCCCGGGTTGAAAACTACGCGACCGTTTACCTGGTAGGTGATGAAGAAAACCCTGATCAGATCGTTCTGCCCATTCGTGGTCAGGGCCTGTGGGGTCGTATGATGGGATTTCTGTCGATTGAAGGTGACGGTAATACCATCGTCAGTATCACTTACTATGACCACAGCGAAACGCCGGGTTTAGGTGGTGAGGTAAACAATCCTCGCTGGCAAGCACAGTGGGAAGGTAAAGAGATTTACGATGAAGAAGGCAGCCTCTCACCGGCCATCCACCTGAGTAAAAATGCTAGCGGTGAAAATCAAGTAGATGCGTTATCCGGTGCTACGCTCACCAGTAATGGTGTCACTAACATGCTGCAGTTCTGGCTGAGCGAAGAAGGTTTTGCACCGTACCTTGCGACATTCCGCAGCGGTACGGAGTCGGACGACGCCGAAAACACCGAGACTGACTTTGAAGACGGTGAGGGGGCTTAATCATGGCGGACGTAAATGCAAAAAGCGTATTAACAGCGCCAATCTTCCAGAACAACCCGATTGCACTTCAGATATTGGGTATTTGTTCGGCGCTGGCAGTAACTACCAGTATGAGCGTGTCGTTGGTAATGGCGTTGGCCGTTATCTTTGTAACGGCGCTTTCTAGCTTCTTCGTATCGCTGATCCGGAATCATATTCCATCCGCAATCCGTATTATCGTGCAGATGACCATTATTGCCTCGCTGGTAATCGTGGTTGACCAGATCCTCAAGGCCTATGCTTATGAAATGTCCAAGCAGCTGTCGGTGTTTGTCGGTCTGATTATTACCAACTGTATCGTTATGGGTCGTGCTGAAGGCTTTGCCATGTCCAATACGCCCGGTATGTCGTTTCTAGACGGTATCGGTAACGGTCTGGGTTATGGTTTTGTGCTTCTGGTGGTTGGTTTCTTCCGCGAGTTGCTGGGCGCTGGTAGCTTGTTTGGCTTTACCATTTTGCCGACGGTTCAAAACGGCGGCTGGTATGTACCCAACGGTCTGCTGCTATTGCCGCCGTCTGCCTTCTTTATTATCGGTCTGTTGATTTGGGCAATGCGCTCAATCAATCCCGAGCAGGTAGAAGCGACCGAGTTCAAAATGAAGGAAAACTCAAAGCCACAGGAGGCCGTGTAACATGGAGCACTATTTAAGCCTTTTCGTTGCTTCGGTTTTCGTCGAGAACATGGCGCTGGCCTTCTTCCTTGGCATGTGTACTTTCCTTGCCGTATCCAAGAAGGTTTCTTCAGCGATCGGTTTAGGCATTGCCGTTATTGTGGTACTGACCGTTACCGTGCCGGTTAACAACCTTGTCTTCACTTACTTGCTGCAAGAAGGCGCGTTGACATGGACCGGTATCAGCGGTGCTGAAAATATCGACCTTTCTTTCCTGGGTCTGCTCTCCTATATCGGGGTTATTGCGGCACTGGTACAAATCATGGAGATGTTCCTTGATAAGTACGTGCCCTCGCTCTACAACGCGCTGGGTGTATTCCTGCCGTTGATTACCGTTAACTGCGCCATCCTGGGTGGCGTACTGTTCATGGTCGAGCGTAGCTATAACTTCGGTGAGGCGGTGGTATACGGCTTTGGTGCAGGCACCGGTTGGGCGTTGGCCATTGCCGCGCTTGCAGGTATTCGCGAAAAGCTTAAATACAGCGATGTGCCTGGAGGCCTGCAGGGGCTGGGTATCACGTTCATCACCGTGGGTCTGATGTCGCTGGGCTTTATGTCCTTCTCGGGCATTCAGCTCTAATCGGGATTGGTTTTTCCCGGCGGTGCTGCATCGCCGGGTTACAGGAAACCTCAGCAATAGGAAACCGATATGGTTGATACAACTATCATCTTGCTCGGTGTTGTCATGTTCACGGTCATCGTTATCAGCTTAACGGCGATCATTCTGGCAGCGCGTAGCAAGCTAGTGAGTAGCGGGGATGTGACGATTGAAGTCAATCACGACCCCGAGCACACCCTGAAGACTCAGGCCGGCGGCAAGCTTTTGAACACGCTAGCGGCAAACGGTATTTTTCTCTCTTCTGCGTGCGGTGGCGGTGGTTCTTGCGCCCAGTGTAAGTGCCGTGTTGAAGAGGGCGGCGGCTCAATTCTGCCTACCGAAGAGTCCCACTTCACTATGCGTGAAAAGAAAGAGGGCTGGCGGCTCTCTTGTCAGGTGCCGGTTAAGCAGGACATGAAGGTAGAAGTACCTGAAGAAGTGTTTGGCGTTAAGAAATGGGAAACCGAGGTTATCGCCAACCCGAACGTCGCTACCTTCATCAAGGAGTTGAACCTGAAACTGCCTGAAGGTGAAGAAGTTGCCTTTCGTGCCGGTGGTTATGTCCAGCTGGTCGCACCGCCTTACGATATTAAATTCGCCGATTTCGATATCGAAGAAGAGTATCGTGGTGATTGGGAAAAGTTTGGCATATTCGACGTTGCCCACAAGAACAATGAGGAAGTGATTCGCGCTTACTCCATGGCGAACTACCCGGAAGAAAAGGGTATCCTCAAGTTCAATATTCGTATTGCGACACCGCCTCCTGGCAGCAGCCATCCACCGGGCCTGATGTCTACCTATGTCTTCAGTCTGAAGCCGGGTGACAAGGTAACGGTAATGGGTCCGTTTGGTGAGTTCTTCGCCAAGGATACCGATGCTGAAATGATCTTTATCGGCGGTGGTGCCGGTATGGCGCCAATGCGTAGCCATATCTTTGACCAGCTTAAGCGTCTTAAGTCAGATCGTAAGATGTCTTTCTGGTACGGTGCTCGCTCCTGGCGTGAAACCTTCTACAACGAAGAGTACGATCAGTTGGCAGAAGAGTTCCCGAACTTTGAGTGGCACTTGGCGCTTTCCGACCCGCAGCCTGAAGACAACTGGGAAGGCCCGACCGGCTTTATCCATAACGTGCTGTTTGAAAACTATCTGAAGGATCACCCTGCGCCTGAAGATTGTGAGTACTACATGTGTGGGCCGCCCATGATGAACGCCTCTGTGATTAAGCTGCTACTAGATCTCGGCGTTGAACCTGAAAACATCATGCTGGATGATTTCGGCGGATAAGTACCGATTTGTTAGACATGCCCTTTGGGCGCATCTGGGGCTGGCCGTAAGGTTGGCCCCTTTGTTTATGAATAGGGCTATGAGCAGGTCTACCTCCGCGTTACCTGCGCTAATAAGTACCTGGCGGCTAAGGTACAATAGAGATAACGATGAATGACCGAAGGGCACTAATTGCCTTAACTGTTGTCGGCAGGTGGGGCATCAAAAGCAATGCTGGGAGGTTTACATGGCAATCTGGCTACTGGTATTTGGTTTTATGGCGCTGATTATGAGCGCGATGGCGGTTGGCGTTCTAATGGGCCGTAAACCTATCGCAGGCTCCTGCGGTGGTTTAAACCAAATTGGCATGAAAGACGGCTGCGATATTTGTGGCGGTAAAGATGAAGTATGCGAAGAAGAGAACCGCAAGCGGAGCGGCGTGCGTCGGCGTAGCGATGAAAGTCGTGGTGCAGACCTGGGCTATGACGTAACGCGGCGATAAAGCCACTCTTGAAGGGCTTAGCAGGCGCAGCCGAGTGATCCGCTGCGCCTAATTATTGGGGAAAGAGGAGACGCAGAGAGTATGGCGGTTCACAATTACGATGTCGTGGTTATTGGTACAGGTCCCGCAGGGGAAAGTGCTGCTATCAATGCTGCAAAACACGGTAAGCGCGTGGCGATTATCGAAAAGCAGGCTCAGGTAGGTGGTAACTGTACGCACTGGGGTACTATTCCCTCAAAAGCGCTACGCCATCAGGTAAAGCAAATCATGGCGTTCAATACTAACCGTATGTTTCGCGATATCGGTGAGCCACGCTGGTTCTCTTTTCCAAAAGTAATGGAGCGGTCCCGCGGCACTATCGATAAACAGGTGGAGATGCGCACCACGTTTTATGCCCGTAACCGTATTGACCTGTTCCATGGGATTGCGCGCTTCAAGGATGAGCATACGCTGGTTGTGCGTGACCAGCACGAGGGCATGGAAGAGCTGGTAGCCAAGAAAATCATTATTGCCACCGGTTCACGTCCCTACCGGCCGGCGGATATCAATTTCCGCCACCCGCGTATCTACTGCTCCGATACTATTTTAAGCCTTGAGCACACGCCACGTACGCTGGTGATTTTTGGTGCAGGTGTTATCGGCTGCGAATACGCGTCAATCTTTTCAGGATTGGGCCTTAAGGTCGATTTGATCAATAATCGCGAGAGTCTGCTCTCCTTCCTGGATGCTGAAATCAGCGATGCGCTGTCTTATCATCTGCGTAAACACGGGGTATTGATTCGTCATAACGAAGATTACGCTAGTGTTGAAGGTGATGAGTCCGGCGTTGTAGTACATCTCAAATCAGGTAAAAAAATCCGCGCTGATGCCTTTTTGTGGGCTAACGGACGGACCGGTAACACAGATAGCCTGGGGCTTGAGAATATTGGTCTGGAAGCTAATGGCCGTGGTCAGCTCAGTGTTGATGAGCACTACCGGACGTCGATTCCACATATTTATGCAGCCGGCGATGTGATTGGTTGGCCAAGTCTTGCCAGTGCGGCTTACGACCAAGGGCTCAACTCATGCAATGAGCTGCTCGATAAAGAGTATCGCTTCGTTAGCGATGTACCCACCGGTATCTATACCATTCCAGAAATCAGTTCGTTTGGCCCTAACGAACGTGAGCTTACTGAAGCAAAAGTCCCTTATGAAGTCGGCAAGGCGTTCTTTAAGGATACTGCGCGAGCGCAGATTACTGGCGACGTGGTGGGGATGCTAAAGATACTGTTTCACCAGGACACCCTGGAGATTCTGGGGATCCACTGCTTTGGGGACCAAGCCTCCGAAATCCTGCATATCGGTCAGGCCATTATGCAGCAGCCGGGCGAAGCTAATACCTTAAAGTACTTCGTGAATACGACGTTCAATTACCCAACCATGGCAGAAGCGTACCGTGTAGCTGCGCAAAACGGCTTAAATCGAGTGTTTTGAAGCGTAATTCATTAAGTAATGCGCTGTTGTTCGGACTTTATGAAAATAACGAGTTGTAGTGATTGTTATTTTCAGCGATTAGTCCGGCCATCAGCGCGTAATATCAGGCTATTACGATAGCCTGTGTAGTGTTGAATGCGTAAGAATTAGTAGTAACTACGTTGATAGATAAAGTTTTATTCAAAATTTGGTGTGCATTGCCTAAGGAGGCTTTGAAAAAGTTCCTGACTTCAACGATACAATAAGGACATTGTTAACTGCCTAGGACGCATTTACTGGCGGCGTTCAGCAACCTGCTGATCAGTTAAAAATACGTATGGGAATAGGGCAATTTGCCTGTATTTCGCTTATAAGCAGTTAACGGATAAAATTGCCATGAGAGCGGGAAAATAGTACCTGAATTTGCGATTTTTTATCGGCTCAAGTGAGAGCTGACGAATATCGGTAATTATTCAGCCCCCCATTAATCTCTGCAACAGGTTATTAGTCCGAGATAATTTTCTTACCAGTCTTACCAGTCTTACCAGTCTTACCAGTCATCACTAGATGTAAAAAAACTTCATGGCGAACTATTAATAGCTATCCCTGCTTCGAACTGGTTACCTCAACAATAATTTGTATACGCAGCGGCTTAGACATGAGGGGATCAAAACGGCTTTAGCTAATCAGCTCATCAATGTCGCGAAAGATCGATGCCCACTTATCGTCGTCAATCTTCAGGCCGACGAGATTGCGCAGAAGAAATGCACCTTCTGCCGCGAGATAAGCAAGTCTGCGTTGCCGACTCTCATTGTCATTCGCATCAAGGCCGTCCATGCGAACCAGATACCAGCTCTGCATTTCGGAACTCGCGAAGCCACTACTTGCTAGCGTAGCGAGCATTGCAGAGACGGTTCTACCAACGTCACTTTCTTCTCGTTGCGTAGACTGGAGGTGAGCTTTCAGACGGGCATCAGCAGTGCTGTCTTCTCCGAGAATAGTTTGATACTGCTTTCCTTCGCGGTTTATCCATCTAACTAATAGCGCCTCGATCATGGCCTCGCGAGTGCCAAAAGCAGTTTGTACACTTGCCTTCGACAGAGAGGCTGCCTTAGCCAATGACCCGAACGACAGCGAAGAGGCACCACTGCTTGCAATCAAGCCCTCCGCTAAATCAAGCAACTGTTCACGATCAATTGATCTCGGTCTAGCCATATTTTTCCCCTTACATCTTGTTAAAATACGGTCGTATGTATATTCTGTATTTTCCAATATCGCAAGTTTGTAATCAAACAGGATCGAATGCACATGGCTCTCACATCTCTCTCTCCAATTCCTCGTAGGATTACCTATGTGGTTTTTTTTGAGTTATTCGCAATTTCTCTTGGGACACTACTTCTCACGACACTCAGTGGAGGCGATGCACACAGCTCACTTCCAGTCGCCGTTGCAAGCTCCCTAGCAGCAGTTATCTGGAACTTTATCTACAACACATTTTTTGAACGTTGGGAAATGAGACGAAGCATTAAAACCCGGTCTTTTGGCCTGCGTATTGCTCATGCAGCTGGTTTTGAAACTGGGCTTGTAATCATTCTAATTCCTTTATTCATGTGGTGGTATCAAGTGGGGCCACTTGGTGCGCTTAAAATGGAAGCTGCTCTGCTGGTGTTCTTCCTAGTCTTTACATTCGTATTTACGTGGATTTTCGACAAACTGGTGAATCTAAAGCCCAACACCTAATGTGCAAACTACCTCCAGCCAAATGTCCTCTTCTGTTCGTTTTGTCTATTGCGTTTCTGAAGGGGAGGGGCGGGCTAGGTGATTAATGTATCGTTCTGTTATGTCTAAAACATATGATAGCCATCTATTGGTCAGCTATAAAAGTTGATATGCGACTCTAACTGCTGAGAAAATTCGATCTAGTCACATCAATTGCTAAAATTGATAGTTATAGTTATTTTAATAGTTATTGCGAATGTTGCTTTAAAAACAAGGGGCCGAACGGCCCCTTTTATGTATGCTTAATACTCATTCAGAAGCTGCTGAGCGCGTTCCTGCCAACTGCCTTCAATAGACGCCGCTTGCACCAAGGCATCACGTGCCTCATTAGGTTTGTTCTGCTGTAGTCGCAGTATCCCTAAATTCAGCCATGCTGCCCCCATTTGGGCATCATATTGGGTCGCCGCGTCAAAAGCAGCAATGGCTTGCTCTGGCTGGCTATCGGCATACAGAGCGTTGCCCAGCGCAAACTGAGCTAGCGGATTGCTCGGGTAGCGGGCAACAAGGGCTTGCCAACTGCTCAAAGCTTTCTTTGGCCCGTGGGTTTCTTCGTAAGCACTAATAGCTTCCAGAGCGTTACGTGCGGTAATACCTTCTGGCAGGATACCCGGGTCGGCAACGATAAACCCCCAGCGGTCGCTGCGTGCCCAGGTGGCATCAAATCGACTGAACGAAAGAGTATGCCGCTCGCGTTCGCCACTGCGCAGAATGAGCGTTTCATCGGGTAAATCAAATCCGATAGCGACCGCATAGTGCCACATCGGATAAATAGGCAGGGACAGATTCTGCATCACCACCACAGGGTCGCCGTTAGCCAAATGGTTTAACAGCGCATCCATAGTGCCGCGAATGGGGTAGGCGAGCTGCTGGTGACGACGAATGGTGGCCAGCATTTCAGGTTGAACGCTACCATCGCGCTCTGGCAGGAATACTTGCGGAATCAACTGATCCACGCCTACCTCAACGCCCTGGTAGTTCAACACCATGGCAAGTGTAGCCGGCCCGCACTGATACTCGCTTTGGGCAAAAAACGGTACGGCACTATTTTCTACCTGAGGGGTTAAGGCTTCGTAGGTGCTGTCGAGTAAAACCGGGCTACGCGCGCAGGCAGAAAGCAGTAGAGCGAGCATAAAAACGCCCGCAAAGCGGGCGTAGAGTAACAACGTTTTCATAGTGACTAGCTTAGCGTGTAAACGGATAGACGTCGGTCAAACCGAGAATATCAGTAATCAACAAAATGATGAAAACGGCAAACAGGGCACCGATAACACCGCCACCTGCACCGGCAGGCAACTGATCAAGCTGCTGAGCCATTTGCTGTGCTTCGGCATCGCTTAGTGCGGCCACACGGGCGTCTACTTCATCAAGATCCACACCCTGCTTTAGCAGCTGGTCCTGTACATCGGCACGGGCCAGAACTTCATTGATTTTCTCACGGTCAGCTCCGGCACGATCACCTGCTAAAACAGACTGGGTTGAAACTAGATCCATGGATTGCGGAGCGGCAGGCGCAGCAGCAACGGGCAAGCTGGTGATCACTAGCGCTGTGATCAAGAGCGTAGAGAGGTAAGCGCGCAATGTTTTCATCGTCTTCTTCCTTATAGACTGTTCAGAGGGGAACCAGGTATTTTACTGCTGGAATCAAGAGTATAGAAATAAAACACGAGAGTTTTAAGTCAATTGTGCAAGATGCTAATTATTTGCACTAATGCGATAGGTCGAGGCCATTTCAGAAAGTATGCCTTTGCCGCCCGCCATGGTCATCGCCAAATCATGCAGGCCGGGCCATAATGGCACCACCGATGCACCTTTCACGGCAAGATCAAGCCGCTGGGCCATTAACAGCAGTTTGTGCAAACGCTTCATAGGAAGGCGCTTAATGGCTTTTTGATAGGCGGGGCGGCGCTTGTCAAAAATCATCGGCTTTTGGGTTTTGCAGGCATGTTCAAAACTCTGCCCTTGATCCAGATGATGATGCAGTGAGAGCAGGGTGCGCAGTTCACGGCTTAATGCCCACAGCACGATAGGCGCTTCGACACCTTCGCTACGCAGCCCTTGCACGATACGAGAAGCACGGCTGATTTCGCCTTTTAGGCAGGCATCCGCCAGATTGAAAACGTCAAAGCGCGAGCTGTCTTCAACGCCCTGAGCTATGCTTTCTACGTTTAACCGCGTGCCTTGAGGGTGGATCAACGAGAGCTTTTGAAGCTCCTGATCGGCCGCCAGCAGATTGCCCTCAGTGCGCTCGCCTAAAAGACGCGCTGCCTCAAGATCAATTTGCAACCCATGCAGCGAGGCGCGATCGCGAAGCCAGTAGCCAAGGCGCGAGTTATCCACCGGCCATACGGGCACAAATACTCCGTGCTTATCGAGGGCTTTAAACCAAGCGCTTTTTTGCTGCTTGGCGTCCAGCTTACCCATGCTGATAAGCAGTATATCGTCGCTGCCTTCCATCATTTCAGCGTACTGAACCAGCGCTTTACTACCTTCCTGACCAAGCTTTTGAGTGCCTAAGCGCACTTCCATGAGCTTGTTGGTGGCAAATAAAGACAGATTGCTGGAGGCTTCGAGTAAACGCCCCCAGGCAAAGTTGGCATCAATATCCAGCACTTCGCGTTCATCAATACCCGCTTGACTAGCAGCTGCCCGCACGGCATCGCAGGCATCACGATGCTGAAGTGGCTCTTCACCTGCCACAATGACGACTTTGGGCAGTTTTTTGGCAAGCGTTGCCGGTAATTGGTCAGCAAAAACCTTCACTCAAAACCCTTTGCGTTCGCCAGACGTTCGACAATTCGCTGCGCCAACTGACGTGCAAGCGTGTCCTGAGCTTCACGGAAGAGCGTCTCGCGGTTCAGCAAGTCGTCGTCATTGACCCGGATGCGGCTACTGACAGACACCGTTGCGTTATTAAGTGCATAGGCATTGGTGTCGCGCTTTTGCACGGATAGCGTCGTGCTAAGCGTCAGTTCATGTTCACGGCTGGCACGACTATCGCTACCTATACGCCGATCTAACCGAGAAGGCGGTCCTAATGTAACGCGCCAAGGCGCAGTGGGATCAACCTCTGTGCCCAGCTGTTGCAGGCGTGCGCGCAGCTGTTGTGCCGTGGCACTGGTCACATCGCCTTCAAGGGCAAGCGCAGGCAGAGTGGGCATGGAGCCGCTGCCGCGTAGATGAAAGCCACAGCCGCTAAGTAGCACTGCCGCCGAGGCGGCAATGCTGGTAGTCAGAAAGGTACGTCGGTTCATCCGCTTACCACGATGTTTACCAGCTTACCCGGCACGACAATCACTTTACGGACCGTTTTGCCTTCCAGGTGGCGCTGGACGTTTTCGTTTTCCATCGCGAGCTTCTCGATGGCTGCTTTGTCCGCACTCGCCGGGGCTTCCAGGCGAGCACGTAATTTACCGTTTACCTGAACAACGAGTTCGATGTTGTCACGCGTAAGTGCCACTTCATCAATAACCGGCCATTGTGCTTCAATCGCGGGCTCTGTGTACCCCAGGCGCTGCCACAGGCTGTGGCAAAGGTGCGGAGTGATCGGTGCAAGCAGCAGCACGCAGGCTTCAAGCGCTTCGCGGCTAACCGCCAGGCCCAGCTCGGAAGTATCATCGAACTTGCCAATCGCGTTGGAAAGCTCCATAACTGCCGCAATCGCCGTATTGAACGTGGTGCGACGACCAATATCGTCGCTGGCTTTCTTGATCGTTTCATGGGTTTTACGACGCAGCGCTTTCTGCTCATCGTTAAGTGTATCCAGGGTTAACTCACCCGGTGTACCCGCTTCGATGTGCTCGTTGACCTGACGCCATATCCGCTTGAGGAAACGGTGCGAGCCCTCAACGCCGGAATCAGACCATTCCAGCGACTGTTCGGGCGGAGCGGCAAACATCATGAATAGGCGAACCGTATCAGCCCCGAATTTGTCGATCATCGACTGCGGGTCAACGCCGTTGTTCTTCGATTTGGACATCTTCTCGATGCCGCCCATCTCAACCGGCTGGCCGTCACTCATGAGTACAGCACTCAACGGGCGACCTTTATCATCACGCTGAACTTCAACATCGGCTGGATTGAACCACTGCTTGCCGCCGTTATCGGTGGTGCGATAGAAGGTTTCCGCGATCACCATGCCCTGCGTTAACAGCTGCTGGAACGGCTCGTCGGAATCCACCAAGCCAAAATCACGCATTAGCTTGTGGAAGAAGCGGGCATACAGCAGATGCAGGATAGCGTGCTCGATACCGCCAATATAAAGATCAACCGGCAGCCAGTAGTTGGCGCGATCATCCAGCATGGCGTCGTGGTTATCGGCACAGCAGAAGCGCGCGAAGTACCAGGATGACTCCATAAAGGTGTCAAAAGTATCGGTCTCGCGGACCCAGCCATCGCCCAAATCCGAAAATTCGGGCATTTTCTTAAGCGGTGAGCCGGAAGCATCAACGGTGACTTCCATAGGAAGCGAAACCGGAAGCTCGTCATCGGTCAGCGGAACGGTTTGACCTTCCGGGCCGTACTTAACCGGAATCGGCGCGCCCCAGTAACGCTGGCGGGCAACGCCCCAGTCACGCAGACGGAAGTTGGTTTTGGTTTCGCCACGGCCAATTTCAGCAAGTTTGGCGGCAATTGCATCGAATGCCTGCTCGAACTCAAGACCATCAAACTCACCGGAATTGATCAGCTTGCCGTGCTCGATAAACGCAGCTTCGGAAAGATCTGGCGTTTTGCCATTTTCATCGGCAATAACTGGTTTGATCTCGATGCCATACTTGGTGGCGAATTCCCAGTCGCGCTGGTCATGGGCGGGTACCGCCATGACGGCACCCGTGCCAAACTCCATGAGCACAAAGTTAGCTACATAAACCGGGATCTTATCACCGGTCAGCGGATGAATCGCCAGGTGGCCGGTCGCCATGCCAAGCTTTTCTTTCGTGGCCATTTCCGCTTCAGAAGTGCCGCCCTTGGCGCACTCTTCGCAGAACGTTGCCAGCTCGCTATTATGCTCTGCCGCCTGTTTGGCAAGCGGGTGGCCTGCGGCAACCGCTACATAGGTAACGCCCAGCAGCGTATCCGGGCGGGTAGTGTAAACCGCAAGCGGCTCTGCTGAGCTACCGTCGGCCGTTTCGATATCAAAGGTCAGCTCAACACCACGGGACTTGCCAATCCAGTTGCGCTGCATGGTTTTGACCTGCTCAGGCCATTCCACTTTATCCAGGTCGGTCAGCAGCTCGTCGGCATAGTCAGTGATTTTCAAGAACCATAGCGGGATCTCTTTGCGCTCAACCGGAGCGCCAGAGCGCCAGCCACAGCCATCAATGACCTGTTCATTGGCGAGTACGGTTTGATCGACCGGGTCCCAGTTCACTGTGGACATCTTCTTGTATACCAGGCCTTTTTCAATCAGCTTGGTGAAGAACCACTGCTCCCAGCGATAATAGCTGGTATCGCAGGTAGCGAATTCACGGCTCCAGTCGTAGGCAAAACCTAACGCCTTTAACTGGTTACGCATGTAATCGATGTTCTGGTAGGTCCACTTGGCAGGCGGTACCTGGTTTTGAATAGCGGCATTTTCCGCCGGCATGCCGAAGGCGTCCCAGCCCATGGGCTGCATTACATTTTTACCCTGCATGCGCTGGAAACGTGAGACGACGTCGCCGATAGTATAGTTACGCACATGGCCCATGTGCAGCTTACCGCTAGGGTAGGGAAACATGGATAGGCAGTAAAATTTCTCGCGATTCGCGTCTTCTACTGCTTTGAAGCACTGATGTTTGTCCCAGTACTGCTGGGCGTCACGTTCGATTTCACGAGGGCTATAGTGTGCGTCCATCGGTTTTTTTAATGCCTTGGCGTATTCGCCCAACGTGGGCGCAAAGTGAATGGTAGATGACGACTGTCAGATAAGTAATGTCGATTGTATCCTATGAAGGAGTATCCTTGAACGGCAAGCTGATGATAGGAAATTACTGCGTCGAAAAAAGGAGAGGTACCATGAGTGAACAACACAATGACCATCGCCTGCGTGAGGGCTATGAACGCCTGCTGGAACGCATGCAGGATGGCGCCAATGAGCTGACGTGGGACAACTTGCAAAAGGATCTGGATGACGCAGTCGCTTTTGAGGCAGAGCTTGAAGAGTACACCAAAGATGAGCTGGCGTTACTGCGCGCCTGGGTGGAGCGCGATCTAAAAGATATGCGGTACTACCTGGCTGATACCGGTATGCAGGTGGCTACCTGGCTTGGCATCGATATCAGCGGCCTGTCGCGGCGAGTAGCGGAGTCGCTACTGTCTATCGCCGACCGCAGCGTGGTCGAGCGCGAGCGCTTTGCTGAAGACCTGGAAGCGGCCCGGGCTGATTACTGTGAAGGTGAAATCGCGGCCCCGGGCTTGATGGCTTGCGTGCATTGCGATGCCCAGGTGATGCTGCCGCAGGTGGCTCGTCTGGAACCTTGCCACCAGTGTGGGCACCGCTATTTCTACCGGTTCCCCAATAAAATCATCGAAACGTAAGCGTCGCTATCTGAGATAAATGCGTTGGCGTGGCAGCCCTTAACGGGATTGTCCACGCCTGGCTATCAAGCGGTTAATTCACCAAATAGCTCAGCCCGGCAATCGAGCCCAGCGAAAGCAGGCTCATCACCCCCGCATAAAATAGGTTGTTTTTCATGATGCGGTAACCGCTAACGCCGTAGCGCCCTTGCAGGGATAGATTAATTCCCGACAATGGCCCGACGCTAGTGCCCACCGCCCATGAGCATAGCCCCACAAAGGCAAACAGGGTGTGTTCTCCGCCTTGCAAACTCACCATGGAAGCCAGTACAGAAACCCCGATAATCGGGTGAAGGCCTGCCAGCGCACTTAGCACAATAGCGATAAAACTCACCATGCCCTGTGGAGCCCCAAAGGCTTCGAACAGTGTCCAATCGCTGCCTGCTATTGAAGCTACCAAGGTAGACAAGCCTAGCGTTAAAAGACCCGCTGCTAAAAATAACGAGATTTCCCCGCGCATCGCCGGTAAACGCGTCGTTGTATGCTGACGAACGCGGCGAAGCGTGTAGTGTGGCCCTTCACGCAAGTTATAGAGCAGAGCGACGCTCGGGATTAAAAAAGTGATAATTCCCACAATGGATAACCTGGGTGTGAGCCAAAAGTGAAACACCATGACCAATAGCGCCATAACAACCGGCATCAATAAGCTGCGGGGCGCCAGCGAAAAACCCAGAACATTGCTTAAATCAAACCGCCGGCCCAGTTCCAAGGTCGTCAGCAACCCCGACACCATCGCCAAGGGAAGACCAAACAGCGCAACATGGGAGTACTGCATCTCGGGGGCTAAGGCGATAACGATGCCCATGGAAGCAAAAAAGGGCGACCATGTTGCTGCACTGGAAAGCCCACGGTTCAACGCCAGATACTGGGGCATGGAAAGTGGGCCTGAGCGCGCCAAACGATCGCCCACCATAATAATCGTCGACATGTTCAAAATCGTGCCCAGAAAATGCACACCCAGCCAAGTGCGCAAAATGCCGCCGCTGCCTGTGAGCTTCTTGCCAGAAGCTTTTTTTCGCCCCTGCTGTTTGCCGACGAGAGAAATAAAGCTCACGCCCACCAGCATGGCCGCTACAAAAGCATTGCCCTGGAGCATTGCGGGCCAATCCACCTCAGCGTTATAAACAAAGCGCGCCACTAACAGCATAGAGAGGCCCAGGCCCATCAATACCCCCGCCTGAAACCGCGAGCGCTTGGGAATATCCCGCCATAGCAACGCCACCGAGAGCCATAACAGATAGCTCACCGCATGCGCCGTATTTAATAAGCCTGTAAAACCGAGAATCTGAGCGATCAGCCCAAGCAGAATCAGCCCGCCCGCTAAACGCTGCCGAGAAGTGGTCTCTTGCATGGCAAACCCTTAATAGTGAATTAGCAGGCTAATAGGATTTGCAAGGGAAGGCTAGCGAGTTATGAATCAAATGGCCTGGTAGCATGCTCTAATGAGCGAAGTGAGGTATCTGTGATAAGAAGCCTGCACTTAGCATCTGTACAAGGATTGCACTGTCGATAGGAAGATAGGGTAGTCGCGGTGAGTTTTTCGTTTAAGTAGTTAATTATATCTGGCATGTGCTATATGCCTATCCTTCAGCTTGATTATTAATCCTTATAAAAGTTTGATATGAACCACACCGCGCAGCTTGAACAATGGATTGCCCAGGATAAAAAACGCATGGAGGCGCTCTATGTGGCGGCTGAAATGGGGCTTTCTGACTGGTGTCTGGCAGCGGGCTTTGTACGCAACCTTGCCTGGGACAAACTGCATGGGGTTTCAATTCCCACTGCGTTTAACGATATTGATTTAATCTACTTTGATCCCAGCGATATCTCTGAAGCGCGCGATCGCCATATTGAAAAGAGACTCAAACAGATTGCGGATTTACCGTGGTCGGTAAAAAATCAGGCAAGAATGCATGTGCGGAATCTGGATCAGCCCTATACCTCAACGGCGGATGCCATGAGCTACTGGGTGGAGGTTCAAACCGCTGTGGGTGCAAAGCTTGATGATAACGGTGAGGTGACGATTATCGCACCGTTCGGGGTTGAACCTTTGTTTGATTTTACGATTACGCTAAATGCCAGGAGGCCCAAACCACTCGACTTTAAACGACGTATCGCTGAAAAACGCTGGTTGGAGATCTGGCCCCAGTTAAAGGTGGTGAATCTTTAACGCAGCATGGCATCACTGCGCGATAAAGTAGGCGCCTGATAGGAGCGGTATGCTGTGACACCCTCCCACCAGGTCTGCCGTAACCTGGTGGGAGGGGTTAGCCCACCTTTTTAACGAATCATCTAGTGTGTGCTTCGGTAGCTTTCTGGTTTGGCAGTGGAGCGGTGATTGTTTGTTCGTTGGCCATTTTGTTATCGACTTCAAGTGTGGGTGGCTCGAAGTGACGCGCTTGACGCTTCAATATGCTGGTATACAGGTACTGGTTATAAACCGCCCAGCAGTGAAAGGTCAGGAAAGTAACCACAAACCCGATGGCAACTACTTTGATCATTAGTGAGCCGTAAAGCTGTTCAAGTATGGCTTCTTCAATGATAAAGAAGGTGTATAGCCTTGCCAGCACAAGCAACCACAAGATAAGGGTGGCAAGCGTAATTGTGATGTCGCGAATGCGGTATCCCCAGCCTTTCTGGCAGGGGTTATCAATGATGATAGGTACGAGCTTATTGTTCATGGAAACGCTCTCCTCGGTCTGGGCTGGTCCAGGTAGCAAGCCTTCCCTTTTGACGCATCATGGCTTTGGGGAAAGCGATAACAACGGTCGCCATATTGAGAATCCAGTAGGCAAACGGGTACCAGATGCTCCAGTAAACACAGCGAAATATCTCTTTATCGTAGCGGCTGTCGATATAAAAGCTGACGGTGAATTGGATAAAGCTAACTGCTATTAAAATACTGCCGAAATACGAGAACACCTGAGTGGTGATCGGCCATTCCATGGGCTGGTTCGCTTGGGAAACAAGCCAGGCGATCAGTAGCGCGATGACCGAGTAGCACCATGCTACGCTGATGATGTATTCCAGCATCAATGGCCAGAAGCGCCGGTTTTTCCAGCGAATAGTTTGTGAGAAGTAACGTAGAACGACCTCACCACCGCCTTGTGACCAGCGCAGCCGTTGTTTGAAAAGCCCGCGCAGCGTTTCAGGCATCAGCACCCAGCACATGGCACGTGGCTCGTAGCGGACATGGCCACCTGCCAGCTGCAAACGCCAGCTAACGTCGATATCTTCCGTAATCATATCGGTGTTCCAGCCGCCGACTTTCTCCAGCGCCGTGCGTCTAAACGCGCAGATAACCCCGGATATGGTAAACACCATGCCGTAGATACGCTGGGCACGCTTGATAAGACCGATGATGGCGGAAAATTCGCCGGTTTGTATTTTGCCAATGGCGGTTGAGCGGGTTCTTACGCGAGGATTGCCGGTGACGCCGCTTACCTTAGGGCTGTTCAGAAAATGCCCCATCATGTAGCCGATAGCGTCGTAATCGAGAATGGCATCTCCATCGATCCCTACAATGATCTCGCTGGTTGCTTCACTCAGACCATGGTTCATGGCGCTGGCTTTGCCCTGATTAGGCTGGTGCAGCACTTTTAAATCTGGATATATAAGCGTAAGCGCTTCAAGCCGACTGCCGGTGTCATCCTTACTGCCATCATTGATGGCAATAACCTTCATCTGCGGATAATTCTGCTTGAACAGGTGATGAACGGTTTCATCAACATTAGCGCCCTCGTTATAGCAGGGCAGCAGCACCGTGACGGAGGGCGCGTTTTGATCCCATTCAAACTTGGCAGGCCAGGGCTGCTTGCGCTCCCAGTGCACATAAAAGTAGATACCGCCGCAGATCCAGATGGTTGCCATCAGGCTTGGGTAGCCAAGCGTAAAGACGGCTAGGTATTCAAGTATATTCATGGTGTTGCCCTAAAGCGGCGGCCAATGGAAAAAGCTGGTCGTAACACACTAAGGTTTGGATGGTTCTGGAGAAAATCATCCGGGTAGTAGCCGATATGTCGAATGCCTTCTTCGCGCAGCAAACGTACCCAGCGCGCTAACTCTTCACTTGAAACGGGCGTTTGGGTTCTCCAGTCCTGGGTTTGCAGCTCAAAGACCAATTGGTTGGCGCTCACTTGAGCAAGCGAACGCCTGGCGAGTTCGCGCAACCACTCATCCGGATTGTCAGCTTCTTCCATATATGGCATGGCCATTACGGCAACAAAGTCATAGCCCGACGCGAAGTTTTGAATATCCTGCGCGAACCATTGTTGGCTTTCCGGGTTCATCACCGTGCCGGCATATAGATTGCGTGCAGTGGTGAACTCTTTATTGTCTGCTTGTCGGTAGTAGTTAGCTGCCTGCTCCAGCTCTCTGGTGAAATCGGTTAAAAATTGGGTTTTATGCTGTGTCCAGGTCGCCATCAGACTTGCGTCATTATTGATGGCCGCAATATCTCTAGGTAAGGAGGCTTGAGCGTAGGCAGTCAGTGCTTCGGGATTGGCATCCTCAAAGTCGTTCAAGAACGCGTCGTCATGAAATATCAGTCCATCGAATTTCGTCAGGCGTCCAAGGTCCTGGTAAATTTCGCGAATGATGCGCCGGTTGTCTTCCACATAGGGGGAAAGGCGACGGTAGCGGTCAGGGGATTCGAGACCCGTTTGGGCATCGGTGACGTAGCGATGATCGTCGCCTAGGTCAAACGAGAGCACCGGCATCCACGCATATACCTTGACGCCCGCGCGTTTTTTTAACTGCCAGGCTACCCGGTTGAACAAATCGGCCCTGACCGGCAAATGACGGTTGGGGAAATAGAGTGCGTCGGCCACGCCATCACCATCGGGGTCTGCAAACGCCTGTAGATAAACGGTGGTAACGCCGTAGTTGTAGATACGTTCAATCAGCCTGTCGAGATTCTGTTCTTGCTGAATGGGGTCGTCGTCGTAAACGTAATCTATATCCACATGAACAATACGCAGGTCTTCGGGATCCCAGACGCGGTCAGAGAGAATTTCTTCAATCGTTTGAAGGCCGGTTTCCTGGTCGATCAGGTAGCGGTTGATCGAGCGCATGGAACTATGCAGCTGGTTGGGAGCGCTTAACAGGCTAAAGGTATAGATCATGCCGTATTCAGCGGCGATATCCAGCGTTGCCTGACTAGACGCGCCGTAAGGCCATACCATCATGCGGGGCGAGCGACCCATGTGTGTCTGAAACTGCTGCTGGGTTATTGCCATGTCGTTGCGAATTCGTTCTACATATGCGGCCTCGCTTTCGTAGCCGGTTTGCGGGCTCCAGATGCTGGTCACCGCAGCCGCCTGCTCATTGCCCATCGGGTTGCCTTTAACCCCGTAATGCAGGTTGTAAGTGTGAGAGGCAATTTCAACCAGCGGCGATTCGTCCAGAGTCTGCACCTGCTCCCAGGTTAAAAACCGTTCCCGGGGTAGAGTAGTGCTGCCATAAGGTACCCGGCCGCCTTCGGGGACATCCAGCCAACTACCCACGACTGCTTGAACGGCAGGAAAGCCGTATAGCTTGAGCAGCGGGAAAACAATGTCGTAGAAGCTGCGATAGCCATCGTCGAAGGTGAGCAGCACGGCTTTATCGGGCAGAGGCTGACCACCTGCTTTGGCATCGATGATTTGCTGCAGGCTAACTGGCTGATAACCACCAGCCGAAAGTAGATTGAAGTGTTCTATCAATCGGGCACGCGTGATGGTTTGTGAATAGATGGGTAAGTCCGGGGTGACAGTGGTATCAACGATGTCGTGATAGCTGATCACTACATAATCACCAGGGGTACGTTCTGCGTGGGCTTGTTGTAGCCCCAGCAAGACCAGCAGGGCAGCGTTAACAAAAAATACGCGCCAAAATTTCATAAAAACCTCCATACAAAGCTGGCCGAAATACTGTTGTCGTACTCAGGGGTGCCGTCGTAAACAGCTCTTTGTCTTGAAATGCCGTACTCGATGCTAAGCGTGGGGGCGATTAGCCACTCGTGCTGATAGCCCACTGACCACGTGTTTTCGCTATCCTGATCTTCTTGCCAGTAATGTCCTGAACCTAGCGCCAAGGTTTGTGTAAAGGACTTGCGGTAATCGAGAGGAAGCTCATAGCTAAGGGATAAAACACCGCCCAAATTGGCATCACGACGTGGGTTGAAGTAACTGGCTTCAACTTCATCATTGCGCGAGGCAGATACTTGAATCTCGCCGTTAACCTGCCAGCGATCGAAGTGATAAAGGATCTGGTCCCAGTAGCCGTAAACCGATTGACGTAGGTTGCTATCGGTAAAGTCGGTTGCCATCAGGCCAATTGCGCCTGCGCCCCGTTCGTCATGACGGTAGGCCAGTTCTCCCCGGTAACGATCGGCCGTTACTCCATCGCGCAGTGCCCGCAGTGGTGTATCGGGTGTATTAATCTCGACGCCTAATGTGGTGGTAAGATGATCGGATACCGCATAGCGAAGCTCGGTACGGGCCATGAAATCATTATTGAGCTGAGCGCCATGCCCTGCTGCAATTGTCACGGTTGCCGGGTACAGGTTCCATTCGTAGCCTGCTGCGGTGTACGCCGCATACAGGCTCTCGTCTTCAAATTCACCATATTGACCAATCCGTTGAGCGAATGCGCGTGAGCCGTTCTCATCGCGAGGGCCTTCCAGCAGCACTTCATAGCGCCACTCCTTGGAGGCCTGAGTACCGCTTCCTTCGCCTTCACTACGAGCGACCGTGCTGCTCAATTGAGGGGCACGTAATTCGCGCCACTCACGTGCCAGTTGATCGCGCGTCGGGCTGGGTCTGGCGGCGACCAGCTCACTGGCAATTTGTGTCGTGGTGTCACGCCACTGGCCGCGCTGGAGCCTGGAAAGCAGTACCCCATGGCGGGGTGCATCGCGCTGCGTGGGCGGCATTAACTGTTCCGCGTGTTGGTACGATTCTTCCGCTTTTCTTGGCCAACCACGGTCACGCTCAAGATCGCCTTTGATCTGCCAAAGGTACGGGTCGCCGGGCGCCTGTTCCTGATAGTTTGCCAAGCGTTCGCTGGCGGCACCGATATCGCCACGCCACGAGGTAAGCAAGATCTCAAGTAACAGAATCTTCTGATAGTTGGGGTTATCTATGCGCGTGGTCCGGGTGAAATCCCAGCGCTGTTCGGGCTCGCCCGTCCGCCATGCCGCCAGTAACCGATCGGCATCACGAAAGCGTTGGGCATCCGTATAGCTGTAAAAGAGCCCTTCGTTGAGTGGGTCATCAGGGTCTGAGCCGCGCTGCGGTTCTTGTTGAATCAGGTTTTCATAAAGAACAGTGGCTTCATTGGGTCGGCCCAAGCCATTTAAGGCATACGCTCTGGCGCGGCTTACGTAGGTTGGCAATTGGCCATGCTGGCTTTCAAGCCGGGCCGCTAATGCCTCGGCTTCAGGGAATTGTCTGAGTTCGGCAAGTGCTACCACTTTGTCATACTCAGCCAAGGTGGCGAGCTCTGGAGGAGTGTCTGCTGATTGCAATAGGCTATTTATCTGTGCCAATCCTGCACGGGTTCTGGATGGCTGATCGGTGTGAATTCCCAGGCGTATATCGGTAACCGCTTCGTAGTAGGTAAGCCATAAGCGATCACTTTCGGAGAATACGCTGGGGTTGGTCTGCATGATGTTTCGGGCAGCAGAGCTTGCTCCAAGGCCTACTGCCAGGCGATAAAGCGCCTGTAGCTCGTTGGTGTTCGCGGGGTCTTGCTCTACCAGTGCCTGCCGGGCGCCCAGTTCTTGCATCGCGTTAGAGGTACGCGATGCAAGATACCCTCTGGCTTCCAATCCAGCGGTAGTGGTGCCTGCGACTTGGCTATGCTGCTGTAAGGCGATATCGGCCATGGTGTAATTACCCATGTCAGTCTGGACTAAGGCACGCCCAAGCCATCCCTCTGCATTGTTTGGGTTGCGATAGGTCAGCGCTTGAAATAGCGAGAGTGCTTTAGGGTAATCACCTGCACTACGTGCCGCACCAGCCAGGTTGGCAAGTTCGTTTTCAGTAAAGTCATCAGGCTGGCACCAGGAACAGACAGCCAATGCGTTCTGGTATTGCCCGGCACGCACCAGTAACGCAATCAGGTCCGCACGTACGCGCGTATTTTGTGTTTGGGAGTAAAGTGTTTGAAGACCTTCGATCGAGGTTTCCAAACCTCCTTCACGTGCCTGGGCTACAAGAGCTTCACGCTGTAGATCGGTAGTAGTTTGCCCGTAGGCTGCCTCTACGCTTAAACAGGCAAGCAGGCAAACCGGCAATAAGGAGCGAGGACGACCATACATGGTGTTATTCCTACACTGAAAGGAAGTGGCAACGGCATATTGTTACTAAGAACATATGTTTCCAGTGTATAAGAGGATCTAAGCGATAGAACTAGGGTAAATGTTGATATTGCAGGGGGTAATTATAAGTAAAACTAAATGCTGGGCTCAGTCTTATTCATGAGCTTCTGGAAATTAGCTTTTTAATACTTTTAATCTTTTTCAGCTTTTATAAAGAGTTGCATCCGTTGTCTTTAAAGATACAAGTTTTTGCTAACGTAGAAGTGAATTACGAAAAAATAAACATGCTGAAATTTTTAGGAATGGCAATGTAATAGATGAGGCGCTGTTCAAAAAAATATTTTGATAAAAGTTATTTATTTCGATAACACAAGACTGAACATGCTTTATCAAGATGTAATGGATTGAGTAGCTGCAAGCAAAATGAGTATTTATTGACTATATAAAGCATCTGACTGTTCAAAAGAATGGGTGGCAGTTGATCCTTTAAAATAATGAGTCTGTTGGTAAAGACGTTGAGGGGGAAACCATGGCTTCTGACATGCAACACCTTGGGAAATGCCTTTGCGGTGCTGTTAGCGTAACTATCAACGTGCAGGATAATCATATAAGTGCCTGCCACTGTTCCATATGCCGAAGATGGGGCGGCGGGCCTTTTCTTGCCATTGAATCTATCCTTGATATACGTTTTACAGGTGATGAATATATCACGACATTCAGCTCCTCCGAGTGGGCTGAACGCGGATTCTGTAAACAGTGCGGTACGCATCTTTTTTATCGATTAAAGCAGGCAGAGCACTACGCTATACCTGTCGGTTTGCTGGAAGGTAGCGATTGGGTATTTGCCGAACAGATTTTTATCGACCATAAGCCCGAGTTTTATATCTTTGCAAACGATACCCACATGCTAACGGAACAGGAAGTGTTTGCGCAGCATGCAAACAAGTCGTAAGCAGCTAATGGCGCTAAAACACATGCCCACTTGTGCAGGCCGAGTTAAAAACGGTCGTCAGGAGTAAAGATGGGTTTTTTGGTCAATGTCGATGTCGATGATCTTGAAAAGGCAATCGAGTTTTACCGTTCGGCGTTTGAGCTACATGTTGGGCGTCGTTTAGGTGTGTTCGGCGTTGAGATGTTAGGTAGCTCAGCGCCCATTTACCTGCTTGTGACATTACCTGATTCGATCGCTGTACCTGATACCAGCCAACGGCGCTGTTACAAGCGGCATTGGACTCCCGTTCATCTGGATTTCGTCGTCGATGATATAGAGACTGCCGTTCAGAATGCAGTTTCTGCTGGTGCAAAAATCGAAAAGCCCGTTACGGCTCAAGAATGGGGAAAGCTTGCGCTTATGGCTGACCCTTTTGGGCACGGGTTCTGCTTTGTTGAGTTTCTGGAGAGTGGGTACGACGCCCTTGTAGATGAGGAATAGCTGTTCAATCCATACAGTTTTTTTCCATTGTCGCTTCCAGCGCGTCAATCATCTTTCTTGCCGCGTTGGAAAGCGTACGGTTGGTATGCACCAGATAGCCAAGCGGCCTGTGTATCGGAGCGGTATCGATGCTTAGCTCGACCAGTTCGCTATCCACCATACCTTCGGGTAGCAGACTCCAACCGAGCCCGACGCTGCACATCATTTTCAACGTTTCTAAATAGTTGGTCGCCATGCTTACCGGCAGCGTTAGCCCCGCCTCAGCAAACCGCTGTTCAATCAATGTGCGGGTAAACGTCATCGCTCCAGGCAGCACGCATTTATACTCGCACAGTGTTTCAAGCGTGAGTGCAGGCGCTTGGGCTAGCGGGTGGTCTGGGGCGCAAACAAAGCATAGCCGGTCACGCCAAAGCTTAACCACATGAAGTTGTTCAATAGGGTGGGGCGCAAGCGTAACCACCGCCAGTTCAAGCGTACCAGTCTGTACGCCTTGATAGGCGAACTCTGAATCGAGGAAATGAAGATCTAATTCAACCTCAGGATGGTGCTGAGTGTAGTGTTTGAGAATAGGCGGCAGGCGGTGCAGGCCAATATGATGGCTGGTTGCCAGCGTCAACCGGCCACCTACATGACCGGAAAGATTGGCGAGCGCGCGCCGGCTATCCTCGACTGTTGAAAGAATCCGCTTGGCCTGGGGAAGTAATAAATGCCCGGCTTCCGTGAGCGAGATACGTCTGCCTATCCGATCGAACAGCCGCGTGTTTACCTGAGACTCCAGCGTGGCAATACGTTTACTGACCGCAGGTTGGGTCAGATAGAGCTGCTCGGCAGCCCGTGAAAAACTTTGGGTTTCAGCAACGGCTAAAAACGCCTGTAGGCTTTGGGTGTCCATGGAAGATTCCGTCGCTAAGCTGAGGCTTGTATTCCAGTAAGGAATCATATCCATAAATAACATGAATTGCTTTTATGCGCGACACGCGTAACACTCGTTGCATCACTGGCGCAAAGACGTCAGCGCAAAAAACTAGCAGGGCGCTTGCCCGGGAGAGCCATATGTCAGGTCAAACCCTTTACGACAAACTCTGGAATCAACACTTGGTGAAACAGCGCGATGATGGCACCGCGTTAATTTATATCGACCGTCAATTGCTTCACGAAGTGACCTCCCCGCAGGCTTTTGAGGGGCTGCGTCTGGCCAAGCGTAAGCCATGGCGCCTGGACGCCAACCTGGCGACGCCGGACCATAACGTGCCTACCACGTTGAAAGAGCGTGCCGAGGGTAACAGCGGTATCAAGGACCCGGTGTCATTGATTCAGGTACAAACCCTGGATGACAACTGCGTTGAGTATGGTATCGAAGAGTTCAAGATCAACGATCCGCGTCAGGGCATCGTACACGTGGTGGGACCGGAACAGGGTGCGACGCTGCCCGGCATGACCGTGGTATGTGGCGATTCCCACACGGCAACCCATGGTGCGTTTGGCGCGCTGGCCCACGGGATCGGCACCTCAGAAGTCGAGCACGTATTGGCGACCCAGTGCTTGCTGGCGCAAAAGATGAAGAATATGCAGGTGCGCGTGGAGGGTGAGCTTGGCCTTGGCGTAACCGCAAAAGACGTGGTACTGGCGATTATCGGAGAAATTGGTACCGCAGGCGGTACTGGCTACGCGATTGAGTTTGCCGGCAGCGCGATTGCCTCGCTTTCCATGGAAGGCCGCATGACCGTTTGCAACATGGCCATTGAAGCCGGTGCCCGGGTGGGGTTGATTGCCGTCGACGACACCACCATCGATTACTTGGCCGAGCGCCCCTTTGCACCGACTGCCGAGCAGTGGGAAGCAGCGGTGGCTGACTGGCGTCAACTGGTATCGGATGACGATGCCACGTTCGATAAAGTAGTGACTCTGAAAGCCGACGATATCGAGCCGCAAGTGAGCTGGGGAACCAGCCCTGAGATGGTAACGGGTATTTCTGGCCAAGTGCCTGACCCCTTGGCGGCGTTGGATGAAACCGTGCAGCGCAGCCATACCCGGGCACTTGAGTACATGGGGCTGCACGCCAACCAGAAAATCACCGATATCAAGCTTGATAAAGTGTTCATCGGTTCGTGCACCAACTCGCGTATTGAAGATTTGCGGGAAGCCGCCAAGGTTGCCCAGGGCAATAAAGTGGCCGGTACGATCAAGCTCGCCATGGTGGTGCCGGGCTCTGGCCTGGTGAAGCGTCAAGCGGAAGCGGAAGGGCTGGATAAGATTTTCATCGAAGCCGGATTTGAGTGGCGTGAGCCGGGCTGCTCCATGTGTCTGGCCATGAATGCCGATAAGCTGGGTGCAGGCGAGCACTGTGCATCGACCTCTAACCGTAACTTTGAAGGTCGTCAGGGGTATGGCGGTCGTACGCACTTGGTAAGTCCTGCGATGGCAGCAGCAGCAGCGATTGCTGGTCACTTTGTGGATGTACGCAGTTTATCCGCCAACGATGCTACGCACGCCCAGGAGGCTTGAACCATGAAAAAGTTTACTCGTTTCGAAGGCGTGGTTGCTCCGCTTGATCGCGCGAACGTCGATACTGATTTAATTATTCCCAAGCAGTTCTTGAAATCGATCAAGCGAACCGGCTTTGGCGTTAACCTGTTTGATGAGCTGCGTTATTTGGATGAAGGACAGCCAGGGCAGGATTGTTCCAATCGTCCGCTGAATCCTGATTTCGTGCTCAACCAGCCGCGCTTTAAAGGGGCTGAGGTGTTGCTGGCCAGGCGTAATTTCGGCTGTGGCAGCTCGCGTGAACACGCGCCCTGGGCGCTGGAAGATTTCGGCTTTAAAGTCGTCATTGCGCCGAGCTTTGCGGATATTTTTTACAATAACGCGTTTAAAAACGGCATATTGCTGATCACGTTAAGCGAAGAAGAAGTCGATCGCCTGTTTGCCGGTGTTGACGCTAACGAAGGCTATCAGCTGGATGTCGATTTAGAGAACCAACGTGTAATCACGCCGGGTGGCGAAATTCTTGAGTTTGAAGTGGATGCGTTTCGCAAACACTGCCTGCTCAACGGCCTGGATGATATCGGCATCACGCTGCAAGACGAAGATGCTATCCGCGTCTTTGAGCAAAAACACAAAGATGCCCGGCCCTGGCTTTTCCGCCAGCCAGCCTGATTCAGCTCAATAAAAGCTATCCAGAATAGCTAAAAAGACATACATAGCGCGGTGCAACCCCATTGCAACGCGCTAAGCGGCGGCAAGCCGCACTGACTCTTTATTAAGGATTTAACATGACTCATAAGGTGCTTCTGTTACCCGGCGACGGTATCGGCCCAGAGATTGCGGCTCAGGCCGCGCGCTTGTTAAAAGCCTGCCAGGAGGCGGGGTTGGATATTGACGTTGAAGAAGCACTGGTCGGTGGCTCGGCTTACGATGTACACGGCGAGCCGCTGCCCGCTGAAACGCTTGAAAAGGCCAAAGCGGCCAGTGCGATTCTGCTCGGTGCCGTGGGTGGCCCCAAATGGGACAAGATCGAAGATCTCACTAAGCGGCCTGAAAAAGGCCTGTTGGGCCTGCGCAAGAATCTGGGGCTATTTGGCAACCTGCGCCCGGCTATGCTCTACCCGCAGTTGGCTAGCGCTTCCAGCCTGAAACCTGAATTGGTGGCAGGCCTGGATATCATGATCGTGCGTGAATTGACCGGCGGCATTTACTTTGGCCAGCCGCGGGGTATTGAGGAGCGCAACGGGGAGCGTGTAGGTTTCAATACCTACATTTACTCCGAAAGCGAGATTGAGCGCATCGGCCGTGTAGCGTTTGAAATGGCCCAAAAGCGTGGCAAGAAGCTCTGCTCGGTAGATAAAGCCAACGTGCTGGAAGTCACTATTCTGTGGCGTGAAGTGATGGAGCGCCTGGCGCCGGAGTACCCGGACGTTGAGCTTTCGCATATGTACGTGGATAACGCCGCGATGCAGCTGGTGCGCGCACCGAAGCAGTTCGATGTCGTCGTGACTGGCAATATGTTTGGCGATATTCTTTCTGACGCCGCCGCCATGCTCACCGGTTCAATCGGTATGCTGCCTTCGGCTTCGCTAAATGAAAGTGGCCAGGGTATGTATGAACCTTGCCACGGCAGCGCGCCGGATATCGCTGGGCAAAATGTTGCCAACCCGCTGGCCATGATGCTATCTGTTGCCATGATGCTGCGCTATTCGCTTAATGAAACGGCCATGGCAGAGCGTATAGAAGCCGCGGTGGGCAGCGTACTGGACGACGGCCTTCGCACTGCAGATATCGCTTCTGAAGGCATGCAGACTATCGGCACCGATGCGATGGGCGATGCCGTATTGGCCGCATTTGCGAAATATTAAGTGCGTTTTAAAGCGTGCTAACTAATTGATCTGAAAGTGTGATGGTTCGGCCACTCAAAAGGGTGGCCGACGCCATTTATAAGTTTTGTGTATAATATGGGTCTCATTCTTTGCTGGAGGACTTCACATGTTGAAAGTCGGTTTCGTAGGATGGCGTGGCATGGTGGGCTCTGTGCTGATGCAGCGCATGCAGGAAGATGGCGATTTTAACGGTATTGAACCCATCTTTTTCACGACCTCCCAGGTAGGCCAGCCTGGCCCCGATATCGGCGTAGACGTACCTCCGCTTAAAGATGCGTTTGCCCTTGAAGACCTGAAAGCGCTTGATGTGATCGTGACTTGCCAAGGGGGCGATTACACCAAGGAAGTCTACGCAGATCTGCGTAAGAACGGCTGGCAGGGCTACTGGATTGATGCGGCCAGCACGCTGCGGATGGAAGACGAAGCTACTATCGTACTTGACCCGGTCAACCGCAAGGTAATTGATGCGCAGCTTGCCAAAGGCGCCAAGACCTTTGTAGGCGGTAACTGCACTGTTAGCCTGATGCTGATGGGCCTGGGTGGCCTGTTTGAAGCCGATATGGTGGATTGGATGACCTCCATGACCTACCAGGCGGCTTCCGGTTCTGGTGCCAAGCACATGCGCGAACTGCTCAATCAAATGGGCCAGCTGCGTGATAGCGTTGGTGAAGAGCTCAAGGATACCTCTAGCGCAATTCTGGATATCGACCGCAAGGTTACCGCAGCCATGCGTAGTGGCGATTTTCCGACCGATAACTTCGGCGCACCGCTTGCCGGTAGCCTACTGCCATGGATCGATACCAAGCTTGAGAGCGGCCAGAGCCGTGAAGAGTGGAAAGGTTTTGTTGAGACCAACAAGATTTTAGGCCGTAGCGACAAGCCTGTACCCATTGACGGTTTGTGTGTACGAATCGGCGCCATGCGTTCACACAGCCAAGCCTTTACCATCAAGCTCAAGCAAGATGTGCCGCTTGATGAAATCGAAGATCGCATTGCCAAGCACAATGAGTGGGTAAATGTAATTCCCAACGATAAAGACGCCACGGTTGCAGGCTTAACGCCCGCCGCCGCGACTGGCACGCTAAACATTCCGGTAGGCCGTCTGCGTAAGCTGAATATGGGCGGAGAATACCTTTCTGCCTTCAGCGTAGGTGACCAGCTGTTGTGGGGCGCTGCCGAGCCGCTCAAGCGGATGCTGAAAATTTTGCGCGAGCAATAAATCAGTACGGCAAGTGTTAGCCAAAAAAACGGGGAGCTTTTAGCTTCCCGTTTTTTTATGCCATTTATAGGGTATGAGCACATTAGATAAAATAGGGATATGCGTTGATCGCTTAATAATGTTAATTATACTTGGTAATTGTTGTGAGATTGCACAGCGCTGTGCATTGATAAATCAAGAATTGGTTGGGTCAAGTGCCGAAAAAAACTTCAAACTATCGAGCTACCCTAAAAGCCGTTGCATGGCTGGCGCTGGCTTCGCTAAGTCCATTTACATTGGCCATTGAGCTAGGTCCGGCCTCTGTCCATTCACCTCTGGAAAGCTCTTTAAGTGCTTCGTTACCTCTGCTTGATTCCGGTGCCTATCCGCTAAACGAGTTACAGGTACGGATTGCCGATGTAGATGCGTTTTCCGCTGCCGAGCTTGAGTGGATACCGCTTATTCAGTCGGTGAGTGCCGGGCTTGAAGAGCAAGAGGGGAGTCGTTACGTTGTGCTGAGCTCGCAGCAGCCGGTTACCGCTCCCTGGCTGGACTTACTGCTCACGCTAAATACTCCCGAAGGACAGCAATCCCACATCGTCACCCTGTTGTTCGACCCCGTGGATTATGCTTCGATGACTTCAAGCCCAGCGACTCAGGGCAGTGCCGTTAGCACGCTTGATGTGTTGCCGGGAGACACGCTGTGGCGTATCGCTGAGCGTAGCAAGCCAAGTGAGGTCAGCATCCAGCAAATGATGCTGGCATTGCTCGAGGCCAACGCCGATCTATTTCCTTCAGGTAATATTAATAGTTTACGGGCGGGGCAAACGCTGGCGGTACCCAGTTTGGATTTGGCGTTAAGTCGTTCACCTGGCGACGCCGCGCAAACCGTTCGCGCAATGGTGGATAAAGGGCAGCATTCAGTGACTTCTGCGCAGTTGGCATCGCCCGAAGTTGAAACACAGCCAATGCCAGCAGGCGAGGGCGGCCAGCAGAATAAGCCATTAACGGCAGCCTTATCTGAAGGCGCTACTTCCAGCACTGCAGATTCCAATAAAGAGGAAACCGCGAAGAACAGCGCCATTACCGAACTTGGCGTACAGTTGGCGCAAAGCCAAACCCGCCTATTAAACGCTCAGCAAGAGCGCGAGCAGCTTCGTGCTGAGCTTGATGAATTGCGCCATAGCATTGATGTGTTGAAAGAAGACATGGTGGCGGCTCAAGCTGTCTTGCCCAGCATGCAAGCGTCGAGCGCGGGTGTTGCCACGCGGATAGAACTCGATGGAAACGCGAATAATGGCGGCTTGTTAGCGCGTCTGAAGCGCACTCAATGGTCGCCCGTCTGGGCGTTATGCTTGCCGCTGACAGGGCTGCTTGTGGCAGGGCTATGGTGGTTTTTAAAGCACCGTAAAGTGCCAGCCTATGATGAAAAGCAATACGTGGAAGGCGCAACATTGGCTGAGCCGAAAGTGTTTATGCCTTCCGATGATATACCGTTATCTTATGATGCTGAGAATAGCGGGGCACAAACTGGCGACGAAACGGTAGATCATAAGCAAGACGCACTCTTCACCCGCGTGGCTAGAAGTCAGGCAGCAGGTTTAGCCGTACCGCGCGCAGTGAAGCTACAGACTCTTTCAGAGGCGCAGTGGGAGATCGAGGAGGTAGCATTCGAGCCTCGAGGCCGGGATAATAGCTGACCTTTCAAATTTAATGATGTGGCTTGATGACGCTGTTCTACCACTTTGATGAAACACGACCGCTGAAAGGCCGCTTGGCGATGGGCATTGAGTACGATGGCTCGCGCTTTTGCGGCTTTCAGCGTCTAAAGCATGCGGCTTCTGTGCAAGCGGCTGTAGAAGATGCCCTGACAAAGGTGGCCAGTGCGCCTGTCCAGATCCATGCCAGCGGGCGCACCGACTCGGGTGTTCATGCAACGCGCCAGGTGATCCACTTCGATCCTCCCGCCGAGCGCACGGAGAAAGCCTGGATTTTTGGCGTCAATACGAACCTGCCGCGCGATGTAGCCGTGCGCTGGGTAAAGCCGGTGTCGGATGACTTTCATTCACGCCTGGGGGCACTTGGCAGGCGCTATCGCTATTTGGTGCTCAATCAGATCAGCCGCCCCGTTCTTGAGCGTACTAACGTGACGTGGTGCCGTGATCCGCTGGATGCGGACGCCATGCATCGCGCTGCGCAAGCGCTTGTTGGCGAGCATGACTTCTCAAGCTTCCGTGCGGCGGGATGCCAGTCCAAGACCCCGTGGCGTCAGATGCATTTTGTCGAAGTGAAGCGCTATGGCCCGCTGGTGGTGATTGATATTCAGGGCAATGCGTTTTTGCACCACATGATTCGCAATATCGCCGGAGCGCTGATCAGCGTGGGGCGTGGCGCTCAAGATGATAAGTATATTGAACGTTTATTAGCGCTTAAGGATCGTAAGAAAGGAGATGTCACGGCACCCGCATGCGGGCTGCATTTCGTCGACTCGATTTATGATGAGCGCTTTGAGCTGCCAATGGAGCCGGTAGGGCCTAATCTGCTCGCGTTTACCGGTGAATGGACCGGCGAGCGTGAACTACCTGATAACCCCAGAATTGCGGCGCGGCGTAAACTTAGCTTCGCCAGAAAAACGCCCGACTCAACACAGGAGGCGCTCGATGAAGACCTCTAACCCAATGCGTACACGAATCAAATTTTGTGGGCTTACTCGCCGCGAAGATATCGAGCAAGCGGTCAGTTTGGGAGTTGATGCGCTAGGCTTTGTCATGTGGCCCAAAAGCCCGCGCAGTATCTCCGTTGAGCAGTTGGCAGGGCTATCTGCCAATGTGCCTGCGTTTGTTACCCGGGTTGGGCTTTTCGTTGATCAACCCGTTGAGTTAATTGAGCAGTGCTTGCCGTACCTGGATGTGATCCAGTTCCACGGCAATGAGTCTCCCGAATTTTGTGCCCAGTTTGGCCGCCCATGGATAAAGGCTCTGCGCATGCATGAGAGTGTCAATCTGGATAAGGCGGCGAATGACTATCATCAAGCGCAGGCACTGCTTCTGGATGCTTATCGCCCAGGTATGCCAGGCGGCACGGGCGAGACGTTTGATTGGGCAAGAATACCCGCAGAACTTGCAAAACCTGTTATCCTCGCAGGTGGGTTGACGGCTGATAATATTGCCTCGGCTGTTCAGCAGGTAGCGCCTTATGCCGTTGATGTATCAGGCGGAATTGAGCTGGCACGCGGCTGCAAGGACGTTGATAAAATGGCGTCGTTTGTCAGCCAGGTCGCGTTCGCCGACGCGCGTTAAGCACACTGCGCAGCTTGCCTTATTTGGCTGCGCCCCATGTTTATTCAATGTTTGCCTTGTCTGGCAATCTCGTGAGGTATCTCTGTGACTGTCTCAGCAACTGGTGATTCTAAAACCGCTTCTGAAACCGTTTCCGAAACCCGGTTCAGCGACCTAACCCGAATGCCCGACGCTCGTGGCCATTTTGGCCCCTATGGCGGCCGATTTGTGTCAGAAACTCTGAGCTTTGCTCTGGAAGACCTGGAAAAGACGTATTTAAGTCTGCGTGACGACCCCGCTTTTCAAGCCGAGTTTGATGATGATCTTGCCCACTATGTCGGTCGCCCGTCGCCGCTTTACCATGCCAAGCGTTGGTCCGAGTCTCTGGGCGGTGCGCAGATTTGGTTAAAGCGTGAAGACTTGAACCATACGGGCGCTCACAAGGTAAACAATACGATTGGTCAGGCGCTTCTGGCTAAAAAAACCGGTAAGCCCCGCGTTATTGCAGAAACCGGTGCAGGTCAGCATGGTGTGGCGACGGCAACGGTTGCCGCGCGCCTGGGCCTTGAGTGCGACGTATATATGGGTGCTGAAGACGTGCAGCGCCAAAAGCTCAATGTCTATCGAATGCGCTTATTAGGCGCACGGGTTATTCCGGTAGAGTCAGGTACGCGCACCCTGAAAGATGCCATGAATGAAGCGCTGCGCGACTGGGTAACGAATGTTGATAATACGTTTTACATCATCGGTACGGTAGCAGGCCCTCATCCTTATCCGCAGCTGGTACGCGACTTCAATGCAGTTGTCGGTCGTGAAGCGCGGCGCCAGTCGCTAGAACAGATCGGTCGCCTACCGGATGCATTGATAGCGTGTGTGGGCGGCGGTTCCAATGCGATCGGGCTGTTTTACCCGTTCGTCGAAGACGACGGCGTTGCAATGTACGGTGTGGAAGCGGGCGGTGACGGTATTGAAACCGGCCGTCATGCAGCACCGTTATCCACCAACGCTCCACGTGGGGTGCTTCATGGTAACCGCACGTATTTAATGTCCGATGAGGCGGGGCAGGTGTCGGATACTCATTCGATCTCAGCGGGCCTGGATTATCCGGGTGTTGGCCCCGAGCACTCGCTTTGGAAAGATGTCGGCCGGGTTAACTACGTCGCGGCGAACGATAAAGAAGTGTTGGAAGCGTTTCGCGAGCTGACGCAGATGGAAGGCATCATGCCCGCATTGGAATCCGCCCACGCGCTTGCTCATGCCAAAGTACTGGCGCCAACGATGCGTCCTGATCAGCATATTGTGGTCAATCTTTCTGGTCGTGGTGACAAAGACATCATGACCGTGGCCAAGATTGATGGCATTGAATTTTAAGAGCAGCTTTTTAAGGACTGTTTTTAAGAACCGTTTTAAGGACAAGCATGAATCGTATTGATCAACGCTTCAGTGAGCTCAAGCAGCAGGGTCGGAAAGCCCTGATTCCGTATATTACGGCAGGCGACCCGGCACCGCAGTACAGCGTTGGCTTTATGCATGCGCTGGTTGAGGCGGGTGCCGATATTATTGAGCTTGGCGTGCCGTTTTCGGATCCCATGGCGGATGGCCCGGTTATTCAAAAAGCCTGTGAACGCGCCTTGAAACACGGTACGCGTCTAGTTGACCTGTTGGATATGGTCGCGGAATTTCGTCAGGTCGATACTAAAACGCCGGTTGTGCTCATGGGTTACTTGAATCCCATTGAACGGATTGGCTACGAAGCCTTTGCCGATAAGGCAGCGGCAGTAGGCGTTGATGGCGTATTGGTCGTTGATATGCCGCCGGAAGAGGCCGATGAGCTTGGCCCACTATTAAAAGTACGTAATTTAGCTGCGATTTTCCTTGTGGCGCCTACCACTTCCCATGCGCGAGCCGCTACAATATGCGCTCACGGTGAAGGGTACCTTTATTATGTTTCGCTGAAAGGCGTCACCGGTGCGGCAACGTTAAATGCAAACGACGTCGCTGAGCATTTGAAACCGTTGCGCGATATGACTGATCTACCGCTCTGTGTGGGGTTCGGTATCCGCGACGGTGTTACGGCGGCCGAAGTCGCTAAGGTAGCCGATGGGGTGATTGTAGGTAGCGCCCTGGTTAACCGTATTGCCGAAAATGTAGAAACGCCCGAAATTATCGCCGGTCAGCTTAGAAGTGTGTTAGCAGAAATGCGCACCGCGATGGACGCCTGACGCTGCCCTTCATCGTCTACACTGATTCGGTTGACGACACTCATCAAGCTTGGCACTGCCAGGCATTGACGTAAATGGAAGACTTTTTGATATGAGCTGGTTAGACAAGATAGTGCCCTCGATGGGGCGTATCCAGCGTAAAGACCGTCGCGCTAGCGTGCCCGACGGCCTCTGGCGTAAATGTCCCAAGTGTGAAGCCGTTCTCTATCTTCCTGAGTTAGAGAAGCACAACAGTGTATGTCCTAAATGTGACCATCACTTGCGGCTGACCGCACGCAAACGCTTGGACTGGTTCTTGGATAAAGAAGGGCGTGAAGAAATTGCGGCAGAGCTTGAGCCCAATGATCGCCTCAAGTTTCGCGATTCCAAAAAGTACAAAGACCGTTTTACCGCAGCGCAAAAAGAGACTGGCGAAAAAGACGCATTGGTCTCCATGCGTGGCAATCTGGATGGTCTGCCGGTCGTTGCCGTTGCCTTTGAGTTTACGTTTATGGGCGGCTCGATGGGTGCTGTGGTCGGCGAGAAGTTTGTCCGCGCGGCGACGCTTGCACTTGAAGAGCGTATTCCGCTGGTCTGTTTTGCCGCTTCAGGTGGCGCGCGTATGCAGGAAGCGCTGTTCTCACTGATGCAGATGGCGAAAACGTCAGCGGCATTAGAGAAGCTAAAGCAGGCGGGCGTGCCGTATATTTCGGTGCTGACAGATCCGGTCTTTGGCGGCGTTTCTGCATCGTTGGCTATGCTGGGCGACTTGAATATCGCGGAACCCAATGCGCTGATTGGCTTCGCTGGCCCCCGGGTTATCGAGCAGACCGTACGCGAAACGTTACCTGAAGGTTTCCAGCGTAGCGAGTTTCTGCTTGAACACGGTACGGTTGATATGATCGTGCATCGTCATGAAATGCGGTCTCGCGTAGGCGGCATGTTGCGTAAGCTGACCCATCATGATGCGCTTTCAACCTTCGATGAGTTGGCAGATGAAGTAAACGTCGCCGAACCGTTGGTTGATGAAGCCTATATCGCTGATGAGGCGGAAGCTCTTCATAACGAAACCAGTTCAGAGACCATCGATAAGAGCCATGAATCACACCGCAATGCCTAAATCCTTAACAGAGTGGCTTGATCACTTAGAAACCCTGCATCCTGTAGGGATCGATTTAGGCCTTGAGCGCGTATCACACGTTGCTAAGCGCATGGGACTGCTTGGCAGTCCTATCGCCAAGCGCGTTGTGATTGTGGCAGGTACCAATGGTAAGGGGTCGACCCTTGCCATCATGGATGCCGTTGCCCGAGCCCACGGGCAACGCGTGGGTGCCTATTCTTCCCCTCATTTATTGCGTTACAACGAGCGCGTGCGCATCAATGGTCAAGAGGCCGAAGACCAGCTCTTGGTCGATGGTTTTGAGCGCGTTGAGCAGGCACGCCTGCAGGCGCCAGAAATAAGCCTTACCTATTTTGAAGCAGGCACGCTTTGCGCGCTGTGGTGCCTGGCGAATGCCAACCTTGATCTGGCTGTTCTTGAAGTTGGCTTGGGTGGGCGGTTGGACGCCGTCAATATTATTGATGCTGACGTGGCCGTTGTTACCACGATTGCTCAGGATCATGCGAATTTTCTGGGCACCGATATTTCGCAGATCGGGCTTGAAAAAGCGGGTGTTTTTCGACCTCTTCGTCCAGCGGTGCTAGGCAGTCAGTCTTTACCCAGCAGCGTTGCGGAGACCGCCATTGCGCTGGCCGCACCGGTATATCGGTTGGGCTGGGCATTTAGTCACAGCGCTGATAAAGAAGGCCATAAGCCGTGGTGCTGGCATGGATTGACAGACTCAGGCGATACGATTTCCATTGACGCACTTCCCGATCCTGGTCTGCCGATCGATAACGCGGCAACCGCGCTGCAAGCGCTGGCAATGACGGGACTTACGCTCATCCCGAAAGCCACGCAGGCCGCTATGGCCAGCGTGAAACTACCGGGTCGTATGCAGTGGGTAGGGCAGTGGTGCCTGGATGTAGGGCATAATCCTCATGCTGCTACCTATCTGGCGGATCGTTTGCCAGCAACGCCGGAAGGTGGCCGACAGTGGGCATTGATTGGCATGTTAAATGACAAGGATGCTGATGGGGTGATTGCGGCCCTGGCGCCCCGTATTTCCGATTGGGTCTGTGTAACACTTGAAGGCGAACGGGGCCGACCGGCTGCCGAGCTGGCTGCGCGTATCACTGCCCAGGGAGGGCGCGTACAGCATTGCGCAGACTCACCTGAGGCCGGTGTGGATTATTTAGCCCCATTGCTTAACGCTCAAGATCGTATTTTGGCAACTGGTTCCTTTTTCACCGTCGCAGCCCTGCTAGCTAGGCTCCTGCCACAGGCTCAGTAGCTCTTTAGGCTAGTCTCGCTCAAGGGAGATGAAGATGAAATACGGTAAAACAGAACGCATCAGCGGTATTGTGATCCTGCTTGCGCTGCTGGCGATTTTTGTGCCCTGGTTGATGAGTGATCCGGCGCCTCGCGAGGAGCGCCCACAGCCTACCTTCATTATTGAGCAGCCAATTGAAACGGCGCGGCGCGATGTGGCGGCCCCGCAAATGCCGGCTACGATTAATGCACAGCCCTCTACCAACGTGGCAAGTAATGAGGAACTCAATGCACCACTCGAGGCGTCCCCTTCATTGCCTCAAACGAATCAAATTGATCCACCCAGTCAACCAGCTACAGCGACGCAAGAGCCAAGCCCTGCCACTAATACAGCAGCGCAGAATGATCCTATTGCTGACCTGGTGGCGGCCAATAGCTCGTCGAGTAGCAGTCAAAGCAGCAGCGCTTCTGCCTCAGCACCTGCTTCCACCCAGCAGGGCGAGTGGGCCGTACAGGTGGGTAGCTTTGGTGATGCAAGCAATGCTGAGCGCCTGGGGAGCCAGCTTTCGAGCGAAGGGTTTAGCGTTTTTCAGCGTCAGCGAGATAATAATCTGACGACCGTTCTGGTGGGGCCTTATGCTTCGTCTGAAGATGGTGAGTCGGCGATGGCGTTGATCAAACAGCGGGCCAATGTGCAGGGCCTGCTAGTGCGGGTAAGAGACTAAATAATGGCATTAACGTGGATAGATGCCATTTTCCTGGCTGTGCTTGCGCTTTCAATGCTAGCCGGTTTTGTACGTGGCTTCGTGAGAGAAGCATTAGGCCTGGGGGCTTGGATTGTCGCCTTGATGGTGGCACGCGTACTGGCCGAGCCGCTGGCTGAATTCATGGCGGGCTTTATTGAAAGCTTTGATGCCCGGCTTGTATTGGCGTTTGCCTTGATCATCTTCGCGGTTATTTTGCTTTGCGGGATTGTGATCCGGATAGTTCATGCCGCGATTGTCTGGGCAGGCATGGGGCTTTTAAACCGCTTTGCCGGTGCTTTATTTGGCGTCGCGCGTGGTGCGGTTATTTTATTGGTGGCAACGGTGCTCATTACGCTCACGCCCTTTGCTGAACTTCAGGCATGGCAACAAGCATCGTTACGTCCCACCTTTGTCGAGCTGCGCGATTGGGCCGTTAGCCAACTGGACCAATGGGAGCGTGAATTGCCTGAAGCCCCTGCATCTCTGCGGGACATTTCACTGCCGGACATTCGTTCGAGAAGTGAGTTCGCCCCGCAACCGATAGATAGTCAGTGATGTCATAGAGTCTGGTGTCCCCAGACTCCATTGAGTAACGCTTAAAACGCAAGTTTTAAAACGAGTTTCAAGAACGTACGGGCTTGTTTTGGCAAGCCATGGCACTAAAGCGAGGTAACTTGAATGTGCGGTATAGTCGGCCTTCTGGCCAAGCAGGCGGTAAATCAGGGAATCTACGATGCCCTGACCGTACTTCAGCATCGCGGCCAGGACGCTGCCGGCATGATGACCTGGAGCGAGGGACGCTTCCTACTGCGCAAGAGTAATGGGCTGGTGCGCGATGTCTTCCACACTCGCCATATGGCTCGCCTTAAAGGCAACCTGGGCATTGGTCACGTACGTTATCCTACGGCTGGTTCTTCCAGCGAAGCGGAATCCCAGCCGTTTTATGTCAACTCTCCTTACGGTATTGCATTAGCGCACAACGGTAACCTGACCAACTCCGAGCAGTTGAAGCAGGAGCTTTTCTCAACCGATCTGCGCCATATCAATACCAGCTCCGATTCTGAAGTGCTGCTTAACGTGTTTGCCCATGAATTAGGCAAGCAAGGATTGCACCTGGAAGCGGAAGACATTTTTGATGCGGTACGTAGAGTGCACCGACGCTGCAAGGGCGGCTACGCGGCGGTCGCGATCATCAACGGTTTTGGAATGGTGGCGTTCCGTGATCCTCATGGTATTCGTCCGGTTGTTTTTGGTACTCGCCAAACGGATGCCGGTCAGGATGTCATGATTGCTTCTGAGTCAGTTGCGTTGGACGTAGGCGGCTTTGAACTTGAGCGTGATCTTTCACCCGGCGAAGCGATTTTTGTGGATATGCAGGGCCAATTCCATACCCAAGTGTGCGCTGACCGCCCGCAGCTTCGTTCGTGTATTTTCGAGCATGTTTACCTGGCACGTCCGGACTCCATTCTGGATGGTGCTTACGTATACGGCACCCGTATGCAGATGGGCCGCAAGCTGGGTGATCGCATTCTTAACGAATGGCCGGATCATGATATTGATGTGGTTATTCCGATTCCGGATACGTCGCGCACCTCGGCGCTTGAAATGGCGCAGCATCTTGGGGTGACGTACCGCGAAGGCTTTATGAAGAACCGCTACATTGGTCGTACGTTCATCATGCCAGGCCAAACGCAGCGTAAGAAATCGGTTCGCCAAAAACTCAATGCAATTGATGTCGAGTTTAAAGGCAAGAATGTATTGCTGGTGGATGACTCCATCGTACGTGGCACTACCTGCAAGCAGATTATTCAGATGGCCCGTGATGCGGGTGCTCGTAAGGTCTATTTTGCTTCCGCCGCGCCGCCTGTGCGTTATCCCAACGTCTACGGCATCGATATGCCGGCAGCTAAAGAGCTGATTGCCCATGGTCGTACCGAAGATGAAGTGGGCGAGCTGATTGGCGCCGATCGCATTTTCTATCAGGATCTAGAAGATCTGAAAGATGCCTGTCGTGAAGTGAATCCCGAAATGGAAGCCTTCGACTGTTCGGTGTTTGACGGCAACTATGTTACCGGCGATATCGACGAGGCTTATCTTGCAGTGCTGGAAGCCAGTCGTAACGATTCGGCAAAAGACCAAAGCGCGGGAAATCACGCTCTGGTAGATATGCATAATCAAGATGATGATGATCTTGACGATTAGTGGTTTTAAATGAAAAGCCCCTACGGGGGCTTTTTGTAGATTAAACTGAAATGCTTCACGATGTTTATAGAAACTAAGGGACACGCCCATGCCGGATAACAACCCGCAGGATGAGTGGTCGTTAGAGACGCTGGCGATCCGTGCTGGTCATCATCGGACTTTCGAGCAAGAGCATTCAGAGCCTATTTTTCCGACGTCAAGCTTCGTTTACGAAAGCGCTGCAGAAGCGGCGCGGAAGTTTGGCGGAAAAGAGCCTGGAAATGTTTATTCTCGCTTTACCAACCCTACCGTGCACACCTTTGAGCGCCGTCTGGCAGCGCTTGAGGGCGGTGAGCGTTGTGTTGCCACTAGCTCGGGTATGGCAGCCATTCTTTCAACGGCGCTGGCGTTGTTGTCGGCAGGAGATGAGATTGTTGCATCGCGATCACTGTTTGGCTCGACCGTTAGTCTGTTCGATAAGTATTTAGGAAAGTTCGGGATTACCACCCGTTATGTTGAGCTTTCCAATGTAAGTGCCTGGGAGGCCGCCATTACGCCTAAAACGCGGCTTCTGTTCGCTGAAACGCCTTCCAATCCGCTTTCTGAAGTGGTGGATATAGCGGCATTAGCGGCACTGGCTAAACGCCATGATGCACTATTGGCTATAGATAACTGCTTTTTAACGCCATCACTGCAGCAGCCTCTCGCGTTAGGCGCAGATCTGGTGATTCACTCAGCCACCAAATACCTGGACGGGCAGGGCCGGGCGATTGGTGGTGCGGTGGTCGGCAGACACGACGTACTGGAAGAAGTATTTGGCGTAGTACGTACCTGCGGCCCTTGTCTGAGTCCTTTCAACGCGTGGATATTTACTAAAGGGTTGGAAACGCTTTCGCTGCGTATGAAAGCTCACTGTGAAAACGCGTTAACCCTGGCACGCTGGTTGGACCAGCACCCGGCGGTGAGCAAAGTGCATTACAGTGGTCTGGAAACTCACCCCCAACACGCACTTGCCAAAAAGCAGCAGAAAGGCTTTGGCGCCGTCCTCGGGTTTGAAGTGATCAGCGGACAGGAAGGGGCCTGGCAAGTGATTGATGCCACCCGTCTGCTCTCAATCACGGGCAATCTGGGCGATGTCAAAACCACAATCACCCATCCGGCAACGACAACGCATGGCCGCCTTTCGGATGCGCAGAAAGAAGCTGCGGGCATTTCACCCGGGCTGGTTCGTGTAGCCGTTGGCCTGGAAAGCCAGCAGGATATACAGCGCGACCTGGCCCGTGGCCTGGATGCTTTAGCTGCTGGTTAATCAAACCATTGGCACGGCTAACGAAAAACCCACCTTGCAGTGGGTTTTTTGTGCTTGTGAAATATGAGTTTTCGCTGTTTTTTAAACAGCACCAACCTGTTTTCAGGAAGCGTTGCGGTGCGGTAGGTCTGATTGAGCGATCTGGTTATCGCTGCTGGTAGCAGAATGTGCTTCAGAGCTCGGGGCGATAACACGGTTCTTGGCTGCGTCGCCATTTACCAGGGTCAGATAAGCGGGCGTCATGTTCAAATGATCAGCGCTGTGGCTTACAGAAGAGCTGGCGTGAACCACTTGGTTAAGCTTGCCTGAACCCTGCTCAGCCAACACGGCGGTTGAAGTCAGAGTCATGGCGACAGCGGCGATAAAGGTAAATTTTTTCATCAGTGGCGTTCTCTCGTAGCAATATGTATTTAGTTTTGAGTCGTTATCATGTGTCGTGTTAGGGCATGCGCTAATATTAAGCGCGCAAAGCAAATAGTAAAATTGATTAAAAATACCTTATTCATGCTATTTTATAGAATGATTTAATTACCCGAATCAGTCGTGATAAAAGTACGTCTATAAAAGTAGTTAGCCCGTTATTCAGTGGTTTTTACGAATGGTGCATTCAGCTTTTTTCAGCAGTAATGGTTATTACTTGTCAGTATGCTTTGCAGGTAAATTCATGATTTTTCTCATGCTAACCGCATGCACTGGCCAATAGCCCTTTAGACGTAATTGGTTACTTGATAAGGAATAAAAAACGATGTGGCGTAACACACGCATGCGTTGGGGGGCTGTCAGTATCATTTTCCACTGGCTGAGTGCTTTGGCAATTATCAGCCTGTTCGTACTGGGCTGGTGGATGACCGGGCTTGGCTATTATGACAGCTGGTACAATCTAGGCCCTTGGGTACATCGCTCGATTGGCGTTTTACTGCTGCTGGTAACTGTGGCAAGGATTGTGTGGCGTTTGATGCAGGCGACGCCAGCGGGTGAAGGTAGCCGTATTGAAAAGCTGGCTGCACATTTAGGGCATATTGCGCTTTATATGATTTTGCTGCTTGTGCTGGGCAGCGGCTACCTGATCTCTACAGCCAATGGGCGCAGTATCAACGTATTTGGATGGTTCGATTTACCTGCCCTGGTGCATGGGTTACCGAATCAGGCCAGCATTGCCGGTGATATTCACTGGTATAGCGCGCTCACGCTCGTTGTTCTGGCTGCCGGACATGCACTGGCCGCCTTCAAGCATCATTGGGTTAATAAGCACGATACGCTGCTCCGCATGATTAACCCCTGGCATCGCCCCAGACAGATATAAGTGCCAAGTGTGGGAATTAACATACTCATGCTTGTAAGGTACCAAGTTTAACGAAATGGGTTTTCGAACGCTGTGAGCAAGCTATAATCGCAGTGCCTACTACGGAAAGTTAGGAGATATTTACAATGCTGAAAAAAACGACATATGCCTCTGCCATTGCGGCTGCATTACTAGTTCCCCTGAGCCAGGCGCAAGCGGCTGACTATCAAGTGGATACCGAAGGCCAGCATGCTTTCGTTCAGTTCAAGATCAGCCACTTAGGCATGTCTTACCTGCTGGGTAGCTTCAAGGAATTTGATGGCCAGTTCACCTACGATGAAGATGACCTGGACGCATCTACAGTCGAGTTTGAAGTACAGGTAGATAGTCTGGACTCTAATCATGCTGAGCGCGATCGTCACATTCTCAGCGGTGATTTCCTGAATGCGAGCGAGTATCCCACGGCTACGTTCTCATCGACTGGTTTTGAATCAACCGGCGATAACGAAGGCGTTCTTACCGGTGACCTGACGTTACACGGTGAGACCCAGGAAATCGAAATGCCGGTTACCCTGATTGGTGAAGGTGATGATCCGTGGGGCAATTATCGCGCCGGGTTTGAAGGCAAGACAATGCTGACGCTGAGTGATTTTGGAATCGACATGAGCGATTTTCCCGAGCCGATGCATGAGCTTGAGCTTTATGTGACGTTTGAAGGCATCCGTCAGTAAATTTTAACGCTTGAAACGCCACCGCCCTTGCCGGGCGGTGGCGTTTTTGTTTATAACTCCCTCATTATTAAAAGGAGTAAATAGCTTGAGCAACACCTTGCAGCAGCGCGAGTTGGCCATAACCTTATGGCGCCAGACATGGCCGATGGCCATTGGAGTATTGGCGTTATTGGGTTTTCAACTTGTTGATAGCGCTTTTATTGCTCGATTAGGCACGGCGCCCCTGGCCGCCCAATCGTTTACCTTTCCGCTCTCGTTTTTAATTATCGGGATTCAGGTAGGCATGGGTATTGCCATTGCAGCGCTTATCTCACGGGCATTAGGAGCGGATGAGCATGCACGGGCCAAGCGTTTAAGCAGTTTAGTGTTGGTTGCCGGCGGCGCGGTTATTGGCGCATTAAGTCTTGGACTATGGTTTTTCCATGAGCCTATCTTTCGCCAGTTGGGTGCAGATACAACAGCACTTACCTATATACGTATTTATTGGGGACCGCAGCTCTTGGCCTCCTGGTTAGGCGCACTGCTTTACTTTATCTATAGCGTATTCCGGGCTCACGGTAATACTAAGCTACCGGGCAAAGTAATGGTAATCAGCAGCGTTGCCAATTTAATACTGGATCCACTGTTTATATTTGGTGTGGGCTCGTGGCAAGGCTGGGGATTGCCTGGGGCGGCGTGGGCGACCTGTATCGCGTTTTCACTGGGCTTGGTAATTACCAGCCAAAAGCTGATTCGTAATCAGTGGGTCACCCGTGAGGGTATCTGGCAGGAGACTAAGTCCTCTTGGCGACCGTATGTAGGTATCGCGGCACCCGCCATGGTGAGTCAGCTTATGCCGCCATTGGCGGGCATGTTGACTATTTCCGTCGTCGCGGGGCTGGGTGATACCCAAGTGGCGGCGTGGGGGCTTGCAAGCCGCTTGGAGACGCTTTCACTGATGGTAATTCTAGCGATGACCATGTCGCTTCCACCTTGGCTAGGCCGGTGTTATGGAGCGGGGGACTGGGCTCAAATACAACAGCTTATGCGCTTGGCCTTGAAGGTGGCTGTTATCTGGCAGTTAGGTCTTGGCATATTGCTGGCATTATGTGCTCCGTGGCTCGCTATGGCACTGGCGGGGACACCCAATGTTCAAAATGAGCTGACGCTGCTGATTCGCTTTTTACTGCCAAGCTACGCCGCATTAGGTATGTGCATGCTGGTGGTGTCGGCGGGAAATGCGCTGGGATGGCCCTTAAGGGCAATGCTGCTTTCCAGTGCGCGGCTCTTTGTATGTTATCTGCCATGCCTGTGGATAGGCTCACAGCTATTTGGATGGTGGGGGCTTGCGGCAGGCGCGGCGCTGGGTAATCTATTGGCAGGGCTGGCCGCATGGGTCGTATTGCGGCGTATTTTATCCCGCCCGCATCGGCAGGCGGGATATAACGGCTAGCGTTTGTGAGGCGCTTCCTGAAACGAGAAGTACATAAACAGGAGTGCCATCGCTAAATAGCCCATTACAAAATCAGGCGCGGCGTTAAAGGCAAGTTTAGGGGCGTGCATCAAGCCTATGAATGAAAAGCCAGCCGCAATAGCTGCAAACACTGCGGCGCGCCGGAATCGATGATCAATGACAGAAACGGTTATGGCGCCGAGTAAAATAGCCATGAACATGGCGCCTTGTCCCATCACTACGATAGCACTGGAAATATCGCTGACCACTTCGCCTGCGCCGCGATTAAATCGAGTCATGATGTAGTTGGCGAAATAGGGGAGCATGGCGAGCGCCACCGCCGGATAGTAACGCGTGTCGTTAGCTTGAAATGCCGTTGCGATCATCGACATGCCTACAAACACTAATATGGGGGCAACCACCGAGACGGGAATGATCGCTGCCAGAGCGGCAATTAAACCTGTCATCGTGGCTAGAGCATAAACGGCACCATTTAACAGGCTGTAACCGCGCCCGGCACCCATCCATTTAGCGCCTACCGTGGCAATGTAAACCGTTGTCGGGAAGACACCGCCAAAGAGTGCGCCGACCATCGTGCCTACGCCATCCACTGCCTGACATTCGCGAACATCATATTTATCACCCGCAGCCTCCATCGCCTCCACGTTGTTCATGGTTTCAATGGCGTTATACAGCGTGATGGGAAGCACAACGGTAAGTACTGCCAGCATGCCGGAAAATAAAAGGCCAAGGCCCTCAAACCAGGCCATGTTAGGTAAAAGCGGATAAAACCCTAAGTGGGTAAACGCATCGCTGAAGCGTTCGCTACCGGCATCCCCAATCAGGTATGCCATGGCCGTGCCTACCACGATGGCAAACAAGGATGTGGGCAGTTTGAACGGCATGCTCACTCGCGCCACGAGTCCCACAATAATGATCGCTAATACTAAAAGGCCAATAATCGGCACTTCCAGAGTCTTGAACAGCATTTCACCGGCAATAAAGGTAAGTGCAACCCCGGCAACGGCGCCCAGCATGGCCGCGCGCGGTAGATGATACTGCACCCAGCGCCCGATAATACTGATAGCCGCTTCAATGGCGCCGCTGATAAAGCAGGCGGCTACCGCCACTTTCCAGGCAAGCTCGGTATCACCGGTAAGCTGTTTGGCTGGCAGCAATACGCCAAACAAAAATACAAACATGACCGGAGTGGAAATCCCGTACGAAAGGGCGGTGACATCGATGCGGTTTTCTTTACGCGCAAGCCGCGCCGCACTCCAGGCGTAATAGAAGTTGCCAACCATCACTGCGATGGCGGCACCAGGTAGTACCTGACCATAAACAATTGAGGCGGGAAATCCCATGCCCAGCATGGTGATCGCAATGACGATAAAGTTAGCGATATTGTTCTGAAAAAGTGCGAAGAACGCGTCGGTATCTTCTTTTTTATACCAGGGATAGCGTGTACTGGCTGCCGCCATGGAAGGCCTCATTAAATAGGAAGTTCACAATGCAATAGTGATCGGCCAACGCTAAGGTTCAGGTTTGACTGATCGGTCAGGTATTGCGCTGTATAGGACGCCGCACGGGCGCCCCAGGCTCTGGCGGCAGGCGGGCAATTGTACACAACAATAAAACGGTTCCCAAGATACAAAAACGCCCAAGCTATACTCGGGCGTTTTGACATGCATAAGGCAAGCGGCTAATCGTTAACCGCCGCAATCGCTTTGGCAAGGTAAGGCAGGTTTTCATGTGAGAAACCCGCTACGTTGGCGCGGCCAGAACGAACCATGTAAATACCGAACTCATCACGTAGACGATCTACTTGTTCAGGCGTAAGACCTGTATAGGAGAACATGCCGCGCTGTTCAGCAACGCACGCGTACTTCTCATCAAGCCCGTAAGGCTTCAAGGCATCGACGAAGTCACGACGTAGCGTATTGATGCGATCACGCATTTCGGTCAGTTCTTCACGCCAGATAGCCGTGAGCTCTGTATCGCCTAAAATTTCGCTTACGATGGCTCCACCGTGTGCTGGCGGATTGGAGTAGTTTTCACGGGCCACAATGGCAACCTGAGAACGCACATTCTCCATCTGCTGGGCGTCTTTGGCGACCATGATCAGACAGCCTGTCCGCTCGCAGTAAATGCCGAAGTTCTTGGAGCAAGAGCTGGTGATAATCACTTCATCCAGCTTTTCGGCCAGCAGGCGTACCCCATAAGCGTCTTCGTCAAGACCTTCGCCAAAGCCCTGATAGGCGAAGTCGACCAGTGGTAACAGCTTGCGCTCATGCAAAACGTCCAGTACTTCCTGCCACTGCTCCTGGGAAAGATCAAAGCCGGTCGGGTTATGGCAGCACGCATGTAGTACGACCACGTCGCCTTCAGGAATTTTTTTCAGCGCGGCAAGCATGCCTGAGAAATCGAGGCGGTTATCCGCATCTACATAAGGATATTTATGTAGCGCAATGCCTGCAGAGGTGAAAATGCCATGATGATTTGGCCAGGTAGGATCACTTACCCAAATGCCTTTGTCGGGTAGCTGGTTGGCAATGAAGTCTGCTGCTAAGCGCAAAGCGCCTGTTCCACCCGGTGACTGCGTAGCGCTTGCACGCTTGGCGTTCAATACCGGTGAGTCGGCACCTAATACCATGGGTAGCACGACGTCGCTATAGGCAGGCGCGCCATGTGAGCCAATATAGGTTTTGGTGGTTTCATTATTGAGCAGGCGAGCTTCGGCTTCTTTGACCGCGCGCATGACCGGTGTATTACCGTTTGAATCTCGGTAAACGCCTACGCCCAGGTCAACTTTTTGTGGATTGGTGTCTTTTTTGAAAGCTTCAATCAGTCCGAGAATGGCATCTCCAGGGACTCGCTCAATATGCTCAAACATTTACTTAGCTACCTCGTCGGTTCTGGCGGCAAGAATGAAATCATTATGATGCAGGCCGTTAATTTGATGGGTCCACCACATCACGGTGGCTTTGCCCCACTCAGTGATGATGACGGGGTGGTGCCCAGCCTGCTCAGCTAGTTCGCCAACACGCTGGGTAAATAATAGCGCCCTGGCAAAGTCACGAAACGAAAAGTTTCGTGATAGCTTCATGATGCCATCGTGCTCGACAATCCGCCACTCTGGTAACTGCTTGAGGTAAGTCTCCCGTTCGTTTTCCTGGAGAGGCAGCATACTTTTATTGCAGGGCTCGCAGGCCTTACGAGCGAGCTTGTTCATTACCAATCTCCCAAAAGTTGGCTAGGGAAGAAGACAAACGCAATCCCGGCCCACTTCTTTAGCGCTATAAAGTGCCTGATCGGTACGCTCAATAAGGTTCGTCAAAGACTCACCACAGCGATACTCAGCTACCCCAATACTGAGCGTGACTTCGCCTTGCCCTACGCCAAAATCGTGCCTGGAAATGGCCTCGCGTAATCGATCCGCAAGCTTATGGCATTGCTGCAGCGGTGTAAGCGGCAACACTACCATAAACTCTTCGCCACCCAGGCGAGCCACCATATCCTCACAACGTAAAAGGGCTTTCATTTGTGTTGCGAGTTCCTTAAGTACTTCATCGCCCTGTAAATGGCCCCAGCGGTCATTGAGCAATTTAAAATGATCAATATCGATCATCATGATAGATAAAGGCGTACCGTGCCGCGTACTGATTGATGTTAAATGAGATAAATGCACCATTAGCTTTCGCCGGTTGGGTAGCCCGGTAAGGGCGTCGGTATCGCTGAGTTTGCGTAATCGCTGCTCCTCATTAACTTGATCGGTAATATCCATCATTACGCCTGTCCAAAGTACCCCGTCAGCCGATGGTTCTGGATTGGCGCATACCGCGATCCAGTGAGATCGAGCGTTTGGCAAGGGCAGTTTAAAGCGTGTCGTGAGTGGCAGCATCCAGCGTGTCGAGCGCTCGATAGCGGACATAACCTTGGGGTATTCATTACCCGTTAAGTGTTCAAGTAATTCTCCCGCATCATTAGCCAGTTGTGCACGATCAATATGCTTAAGCAGTCTGCCCCCACCTTCCAAGTAAGGGAACTGCATATGCCCATTGGATGAACGATAGAACTGAAAAATGACCCCTGGTATAAGTGGAATGAGACAGTCAGCACTCAAAGGGATAGGGTAGTCATTCACGGACATGCATAAAGCTCCAAAATGAATGCCAAAAGTTGACTGTGAAGACTAGCGCTATTTAGGTAATAGAGTTGTAAGCCATTGCTGACAAATGATGCATGGCTAATAATAAATATGAATTTATTAATGTCTTTTTGGAATATTAAATGCTTAATTGTTAATTTTTGATACTTTTGTGTTATCAATGTGTGTATTAAATATCTGTTTGTATTTTTAAGCGTCTTTTTGTTAATTATTTTGTTGTTATTTTATTAACCTTCGTGGTGTTAAGTAAAGAAGACATATTTTAAAGGAGTCAGTATGAGTGGTTTTGTCAGTTTAGTAGGTGCAGGGCCAGGTGATGGCGAATTATTAACTCTTAAAGCCTATAACCGATTACAGCATGCCGATGTGGTGCTGTATGACCGCTTAGTGAGTGAGGATGTCCTTGCGCTTATTCCTGTCAGCACGCAGCGTTATTACGTAGGTAAAGCGCGCTCTTTACATAGTGTTCCACAGCATGAAATTAACCATACATTAGTTGCTTGGGCAAAAGAGGGTAAACAGATCGTCAGACTCAAGGGAGGCGATCCTTTCATTTTCGGGCGGGGCGGGGAAGAACTGGAAGCACTCGTGACGGATAATATAGCGGTGGAAGTGATCCCAGGGATAACAGCGGCATCCGGCTGCGCCGCTTATGCGGGCATTCCACTCACTCATCGTGATCATGCTCAGGCCGTTCATTTCATCACCGGCCATCTAGCGAATGATGCGCACGCAATTGATTGGCATGCATTAGCTCGAAAAGGGCTGACGCTGGTCTTTTATATGGGGTTAAGCAGTGTTGAGGTCATTAGCCGTGAGCTTATTGCCCATGGATTACCGGGTGACACGCCTCTCGCTTTGATCGAGCAGGGCACATCAATTGCTCAACAGACGCATGTTGGCACACTGCAAGCGCTGCCTGAGGAATTTATCGCCGGGCGTATTCAGTCACCGGCACTATTGATCGTGGGCAGCGTGGTTTCACTGCATGAAAAGCTGACGTGGTTTAAAGGCGCTCAGACCCCGGAACCAGCGCGCCATAATGATCTACACTCATAAGCGGGCCAACGTTAATGCGTTGAATTAGCTAATGGACTGGCTAGATGCCATTTGCTGTGTATGCTAGTAATGAGTGTTAGGTCATAAGCGAACAATTTACGCTGCTGGGATCGGTAGCCAAGACGAGAGGGACGCAGAATGCCAGAAACAAGCCACCCGGATCATCAAACGCCTGCGAACAGGCTGGACACCAAAACCCTATTTAAAGATAACCGTGTTCGAGCTATTGCGGGTATCGCTGCTATTGCGGTTATCTGGGCAATCATGGCCCAATCCAACGCTGGCACTCATAAAGATCGTGTTGAAGCGTTGGAAGAGCAGCTTGCCACGGTAGAGCAGGACAATCGCCGATACAGCCGCCGCATTCAGGAAATAGACCAGGCAGAAACTAACCTGGCCGATATGCAGGCAGAGATGGCGTCCCTGGAGCAGCAGCGCAATGAGGCAAGTTCAGCGCTTGAAAGTGCACAGAACGATGTAAATACCATTCAGTCGCGTCTCGAAGAGCTGGAAGCCCAGCGTACTACCCTGCAGCAGGAAGTCGACTCGCTCAATCAGCAGCTTGAAAGCGCACAAGGCGAAATGCAGTCGCTCCGAGATGAGCGCGATCAAATCGAGACGGTTCAAGAGGAAGCGGAAGCCTCGCTTCAACAGGTAGAAGACGCACGCGAAAGTGCTGATCAAGCTCGCCAAGAAGCAGAAGCTGCTCGTCAGCAGGCCGAAGAGCAGCGGCAGAAAGCCGTTGATGAGCTAAGCAGCGCCGAGGAAGAATTGGCATCGCTTGAGGACGAAATCAGTCAAGCTAATGAAGAGCTTTCAAGCCTTGAAGAGCAGATATCCAATGCCCAGACCGAGCTTGAAGAGCTGCAAAGCACACGTGATTCCGTGACGGCTGAGCGAGATGAGCTGCAACAGGAAGTCGATTCGCTGACGGAACTGCGTGAACAGGAAGATCAAAGCCTGACGCAGGTTCGTAGCGAGATGGAAGACCTCATGGTTGCCCTTGATCTTGGCCGCAACGAAGTTGCCAATGTGGAGAGCGACATAGAAGCGCGCGAAAATCAGTTGTCTCGCCTGGAGTCTCAGTTGAGCGAGTGGCGCGAAGAGCTTTCCTCACTCGACCAGCGGTTGGGTAGTGTGGATGATGCTGCCAATGATGAAGTGCCCACGTTAGCGGGTGAAGAGCCAGAGGGTAGCGATTCTGAAAGCGGTAATTCTGAACAGGAAGCGGCCAACGATGAAGACAATAGTCAGCCGCAGGGTCAACAGCAAAACCAGCAGCAGAGTACTAACTAGTCGAAAGTTCGTATAAACCGTTTGTCTAGAACGTGTGTATCGACAGCACAGACGAACCATCAAACGGATGTTGGCAACCCCAGCATCCGTTTTGTTTGTTTATGAATATGCGCTCAGAGAGTATCATTTATCCCCATGTGAAGGATCTACTCAGATAATAGGAGGGCGACTAAATGGATGGCGTTAAACACATCGTCGCAGTGGCATCGGGTAAAGGTGGCGTTGGTAAATCGACGGTTACCGTTAACCTTGCTCTGGCGCTTTCTGCCCAAGGTTACCGCGTTGGCGTTCTGGATGCGGATATTTATGGGCCAAGCCAGGCTCAGATGCTTGGGGTTAAAGAGGGTGTTCGTCCTGAGTCTACGAGTGACAATAAATTTTTACCCTTAAAGGCACATGGCCTGCAGGCGATGTCCATGGCCTTTTTGGTGAATACCCGCGAGGCCATGGTATGGCGTGGGCCAATGGTCGTAGGGGCTTTTCAGCAAATGCTCACGCAAACGCAGTGGGATAACCTGGATTTTCTGTTGATTGATATGCCGCCGGGTACCGGTGATATTCAACTGACGTTGGCCCAGAAAGTGCCGGTAAGCGGCGCTGTCATTGTAACTACACCCCAGGATATTGCGCTTTTAGATGCTCGCAAAGGTATCGAAATGTTCCGTAAAGTGAACGTGCCGGTACTTGGTGTAGTGGAAAATATGAGCCTCTATCACTGCGAGAACTGTGGTCATGAAGCCGCCATCTTTGGTACCGGCGGTGGCGATAGTATTGCTGAAGAGTATCAAACCACGGTGCTGGGGCGTTTACCCCTGACGCTGTCTATTCGTGAGTTGGCAGACTCGGGTACCCCAAGCGTTGTATCAGAGCCTGAAAGCTCGGTGAGCCAGACGTTTGCCGAGATCGCCAGACAAGTTGCCCAATCAGTGAGTGCCAGCGAAAGCGGTGGCCCCACTATTTCTTTTAGCGAGTGATGAAGTAATACATGAGTATCAAATCAGATAAGTGGATTCGTCGCATGGCACAAAGCGATGCCATGATTGAGCCTTTTGAAGCCGAGCAGGTTCGCTATGTAAATGATCAGCGAGTGATCTCTTACGGTACTTCAAGCTATGGGTATGATGTGCGCTGTGCTGATGAGTTTAAAGTGTTTACCAATATTCACTCAGCCATCGTAGATCCCAAGGCGTTCGATGAGAAAAGCTTTGTCGATATTAAGGGTGATGTCTGCATCATTCCGCCCAACTCCTTTGCTTTGGCAAGAACCGTTGAGTACTTTCGCATTCCACGTAGCGTGCTGACCATTTGCCTGGGCAAATCAACCTATGCGCGTTGCGGCATCATCGTGAACGTTACGCCGCTTGAGCCCGAGTGGGAGGGGCATGTAACGCTTGAATTCTCGAACACCACCAATCTGCCTGCCAAGATTTATGCTCATGAAGGTGTGGCGCAAATGTTGTTTTTAGAATCTGATGAAGTCTGTGAAACCTCGTATAAAGATCGCGGGGGTAAATATATGGGCCAGCGTGGGGTAACCTTGCCACGTACTTAATGGCTAAGCGTTAGCAGGCAACCCAACAACAAGGCCTTACGGGAAACCGTAAGGCCTTGTTGTTTACTGCACGTGTTTGCCTCAACCATCTACCGATCAAGCAAAAAATTACTCTTCGGTATCTTTGTCCAGTTCTTCATCTAACTCTTCAGCGGCATCAGCATGCGAGAGGCGCATGCCATGTACAGGCAACATGTGCCCATCCATCCTGGCACCTTCAGCGCTGAACTGAAGTCGACCTTCTAAAAACCACTGTACCGCAATCGGATAAATAAGGTGCTCGCGCGCGTGAACCTTCTCTTTGAGCGTCTCTTCATTATCCTCAGCGCTTACGGCTAATTCCGCCTGAAGAACCACTGGGCCGCCATCCAGCTCCTCGGTAACAAAATGCACGCTACAGCCGTGGCTGGTTACTCTGTCGGCCAGCGCCCGCGCATGGGTATTTAACCCTTGGTATTCGGGTAATAGTGAGGGGTGAATATTAAGCATCCGGCCTAAAAAGCGTTGTACAAAGCGCGGCGTTAAAATACGCATAAAGCCTGCCAGTACGATCAGGTCGGGCTCGTGGCGCTCAATGACTTTAATCAGCGCACCATCGTAGGCCTCGCGAGTATCGTATTCGCGGTGGGGCAGGGCAACCGCTTCAATGCCTGCCTCGTGGGCGCGCTTCAAGCCGTAAGCGTCTGCTACGTTGGAGATCACCGCCACAATCTCACCGCCTAAACGGTCATGAGACTGTGCATCAATCAGTGCTTGAAGATTGCTGCCACTGCCAGAAATCAGCACGACCACCCGACGCGGGCCGGTCGGTTCCGGCGCCATGTCGTTAATCGTATCGCTGGGGTAATCGGTACCACTCATACGGACAGATTCTCCAGCACCACGGCTTCATCCTGGCGTTGTATGATATGGCCAATGCGATAAACCGTTTCACCCTGGGTCTGTAAATGAGCCATGGCCTGCTCTGCCTCTGCGGCAGGCACCACGACTACCATACCGATACCGCAGTTAAGTACCCGGTGCATTTCAATTTCATTAACGTTGCCTTGAACCTGCAGCCAATCAAATACCGCTGGGCGCTTCCATGAGGCAATATCAACGTGTGCAGCGAGGTTTTCAGGCAGTACGCGGGGAATGTTTTCCAGCAGGCCGCCACCGGTAATATGGGAAAGCGCGTGTACAGGAATAGAGGTATCTCGCATCAAGGAAAGCAGCGATTTCACATAAATGCGGGTCGGCGCCATCAGTGCATCGCCTAATGGGATGTTATCTACCTGCGTTTCAAGCGAGGCATTGCTCACTTCCAGGATCTTACGGATTAACGAGTAGCCGTTAGAGTGAGGGCCTGAAGAGGCAAGGCCAAGCAGCACATCGCCTTCGCTTACTTTACTGCCGTCGAGAATTTCAGATTTTTCCACAACGCCGACGCAAAAACCGGCCAGGTCGTAGTCATTGCCTTCATACATACCTGGCATTTCGGCGGTTTCACCACCAACCAAAGCGCAGCCAGCCAGCTCACAACCAGCGCCAATGCCGGTCACCACGTCGGCCGCGATATCCACATCCAGCTTACCCGTGGCATAGTAGTCGAGGAACAGCAGTGGTTCGGCACCTGCGACAATCAAATCATTAACGCACATTGCCACTAAATCGATGCCAATGGTGTCGTGCTTGCCAAGGTCCATCGCTAGGCGCAGTTTGGTGCCCACTCCATCGGTGCCAGATACCAGAACAGGTTGCTTGTAGCCTGCGGGTAGCTCGCATAAAGCGCCAAAGCCGCCCAAGCCGCCCATTACCTCTGGACGAGTGGTGCGTTTGGCAACGTGTTTGATGCGGTCAACTAGGGCATTTCCGGCATCAATATCGACACCTGCATCCTTATAGCTGAGCGAAGGAGTAGCCGGAGAAGTGGAAGTCTCGGTCATGACAGTTCCTGTGAAGCCTATAGCAGTACGGGTAGTGCTGGCGAGGTGGCCAGTGCTGGGCGATAACTGATGTGGATTGTAACACCGAGCGGCGTGGCCCGCATCGCCGGTATACATGTTGCACCTGCGTTCCGGCAACTTTTGTTATTATTCAGTGCGTAAAGCGCTATCGATGGATCCAGGAAGGAGAATCATGCAATGCGAAATTCATGGTTAGGGGTGGTGCTGCTAGTCGTGTTTATTGGACTGGTATATGTTCTGAATTCAGTTTTAATGCCCTTTATTGCCAGTATGGTATTGGCATACCTGGCCGATCCGTTATCAAACTATTTTCAGCGGTTAGGCATGAGACGCACACTGGCCGTGTGTCTCGTCTTTTTAATATTGCTGATCGTATTAACGGCAAGCTTGTTAATTCTCATACCGCTGATCGTTCAACAGATTAAGCAGTTGGGCGATGCGGTACCGGGAATCTTTAATTGGGTTGAGAACGTGCTGGCGCCTCAGGTGCAGGAGTGGACTGGCTACGATTTACGCACTGAGTTGACCAATGTACGTGAAGTTCTAGTTGAGAACTGGCGTGATGCGGGTGGCTATCTGGCCCAGGCTTTAGGTCATATCGGCCGCTCCGGTATGGCATTCATGACCTGGATTACCTATATCGCATTGATTCCGGTCGTTACATTCTATTTGCTTCTCGACTGGAATCGTATGCTTCGCAATATTGCAAGTTTGGTACCACGGCAATGGGCGAGCGATACGTTTCGTTTAGCACGCCGCTGTGATGAGGTGCTGTCGTCTTTTCTACGTGGACAGCTGTTGGTGATGCTGTGTTTAGGCGTTATTTACGCCACGGGGCTTACCTTGATGGGGCTTAACTTTGGCTTGTTGATTGGATTTGTTGCCGGGCTGGTTAGTTTTGTACCGTTTTTAGGCTTTATCGTGGGGATTGCTGTTGCCCTGATTGTTGCGTTATTTCAATTCGGTACGTGGTGGGCGGTACTCGGCGTCATCGTGGTATTTAGTATCGGCCAAGCCGCAGAAAGTGTCATACTACAGCCCAAACTTTTAGGCGATAAAATTGGCCTGCATCCGGTTGCCGTTATTTTTGCAGTATTGGCAGGTGGAAATCTGTTTGGGTTTACCGGTGTACTGTTGGCGTTGCCTGTTGCCGCCGTGTTTATGGTGCTTCTCCGCGAATTAAACGACCGTTATAAGCACAGCTCACTTTATAATGCTGACCAACGTTCATTAACGCCTTTAAACCACCATGATGGGCTGGATCGTCACGACGAAAGGGAATCATCATGAGCCGAGTGCCGGCACAGCTGCCGTTAGGAGTAGGGTTGCGTGATGACGCAACCTTCAATAATTATTACGCTTCAGGCGCGAACGCACTACTGGTTGAGCATCTGACTCAGCAATTTCAACCCAATGCCGAGCCCTTTATCTATTTGTGGGGCGCTCAGGGAAGTGGGAGAAGTCATCTTTTACAGGCGGCTTGCCACGCTGCCTCCGATGCCGATAAGCGAGCCTTGTACCTACCGTTGGCTGACCTGGGGCATTTTCCGCCCCTGATGCTTGAAGACATCGAGCGTCTGGATCTGGTGGCGATTGATGATCTGGAGTATGTCGTTGGCCGAAAACGTTGGGAAGAAGCGCTGTTTCATGCGTTTAATCGATTGCGCGATGCAGGCAAGCAGCTTGTGATTGCTTCCAATACCCCACCGCGCCAGCTTAATGTTGTGCTACCTGACCTGGCCTCACGGTTAACGTGGGGAGTGACCTTTCATCTTCACCCGCTCAACGATGAGGAACGCCTGGCGGCGCTTAGGCTGCGTGCAAATGTCAGGGGGCTGCAGCTGCCGGACGATGTAGGGCGCTATATTCTGCACCGTGGGCCGCGTGAACTAGGTGATTTATGCCGTGCTATTGAAACGCTTGATCAAGCGTCCTTATCCGCTAAGCGAAAGCTAACGATTCCATTTGTTAAGTCAGCACTTAACTGGTAAACCATGCCCGCTTGTGAATTTAGCGGGCAGGTCACTATTTTAATCAATGATTACTTAGGCGGGTTTGCGCATTTTGCCAGCCGCTGTTTGAGCTTGTTTAACACTGTCTTCGGTCAGTTTCTGACTCTTCTGAAAATAATCCTGATGAAGCGCAACAACGTTATCCGCGTCGCCTTTAACTTGTTCTGCTAGCTGCTTTACAACCTGCTGCTGGCCTTCCATATAGTTACGCAGCCCTTCTGGGTCTTTTACGCTGGATAGCTGACGCAGCTGCGCAATGCCGGTTTCCGCATAGGCTTGGCTGGCGTTAACTTGCGCATTCAGCATCTTCTCAGCGTAGTCGAGAGTCAAAGCGGCATAAGCACGCGCAGGAGCCATAAAGAAGTTATCAAACTGCTGGTTCATTTCATTAGTGTTGAGCGTATTCATTATAGAACTCCTGAATTGAGATAATGCGTTTAAGCATCTCGTTTCATAACGTTCACCTTTAAAAGGCGGCGATTTATTTCATTAAGCTTTGGCTATCAGTATCAAACTTTCTTGCAATGCAGCATAGCAGTCGATTTTGTGCAGTGCAATATAAAAACAAAAGGTCTATTTTCTAACCTAACGCGGTTGATGTTTACCCGAGCGCCTAGAGCGTCTAGCTTGAATAGCTGCAGTTATTGCGAAGGGACTTGCCGACGTGATCAGTTATAAATAAGATTGATTACCATTTAAAAGGAGCATAAATGATGGATACTCGTACCGAACGCGACAGCATGGGTGAGCTTGAAGTGCCGGCTAGCGCACTTTATGGAGCCCAAACGCAGCGGGCTATCAATAACTTTCCCGTTTCCCACTCCCCAATGCCCCCCGCTTTTGTACACGCCGTGGCGCGTATTAAGCTAGCCGCCGCCCGCACTAATCAGCAGTTGGGCCTGTTGGATGACGCGAGATCCGACGCCATTCAAAAAGCCGCCCAGGCAGTGATTAATGGTGAGCACGACGACCAGTTCCCGATTGACGTATTTCAAACGGGGTCAGGCACATCAACCAATATGAACGTCAATGAAGTACTGGCTACTCTGGCAAGCCGTGAAGGTGTTGAAGTAACGCCTAATGATCACGTGAACATGGGCCAATCAAGCAATGACGTTATTCCAACGGCCATTCATGTTTCAGCGGCCATTGCAGTGAATGAGTCGCTACGACCTGCACTTGAGCATTTAAAGGCATGCATCGATCAGCGTGCGAGCGAGCTTACGCATGTCGTTAAAACAGGGCGTACGCACTTGATGGATGCCATGCCGCTGCGTATGGACCAGGAGTTGGGTGCGTGGTCCAGCCAGCTAGGCCAGGCCATTGAGCGATTCGATAGCGCGATGAGCCGACTATGTCGTTTGGCGCAGGGGGGAACGGCGGTGGGTACCGGCATCAATGCGCCAGAAGGATTTGCCGACCAGATAGCCAAAGAGCTAAGTGAGCAAACCGGCCTAAGCTTTGCACCCAATGATAGCTTTTTTGCCAGCCTCTCCTCCCAGGATTCGGCCGTTGAGCTTTCCGGCCAGCTGAAAGGCTTGGCGTGTGTCATCATGAAAATCGCCAATGATCTACGTTGGATGAATTCAGGGCCTTTGGCAGGCTTGGGTGAAATTGAGCTTGAGGCGCTTCAACCGGGAAGCTCAATTATGCCAGGTAAGGTCAACCCTGTGATCCCTGAGTCAGCGGCCCAGGCGGCGGCCCAGGTCATTGGGCTGGATGCGGCTATTACGGTGGCAGGCCAGAGCGGTAACTTCCAGCTAAACGTCATGCTGCCACTGGTGGCTACCAACCTACTGACCTCCATTACCTTGATGAGCAATACCTCACGGCTGCTTGCGGACCGGGCAATTGCAACGTTCAAGGTGCGGGAGGACAACCTGCAGGGGCCTCTGGCGCGTAACCCTATTTTGGTGACGGCGCTCAATAGCGTGATTGGCTATAACGCGGCGGCGGCCATCGCTAAAAAAGCCTACCAAGCAGGGCGTCCGATTATTGATGTGGCGGAAGAGCAAACCGACCTGGATCGGGAAGCGTTGGAAAGATTGTTAGACCCAACGGTGCTGACCCAGGGCGGTATACCTGAATAGGTTATCGAGAAGAAATAACCCATTTTAGATCGCCAGCGGCGCTTCAGGTTTTCTGCTTTGCTGTTTTACCCTGTTGTATGGTTTCGCTGGCCTCTTCGCGCTCTTCGCTGTCTGCCTGAGGCTTCTCTTGTTCATCTTGGCGCGAAGGCTGGTAGCAAAAGGTCGCCAGGATAGGGAAGTGATCAGAGCCAAAAGCTTCCAGCCGCTGCATATTTACCAACGTGAAGTGGTTGGTGACGAAGATATGGTCAAGAGGCCAGCGTAATAGTCGATTCTTGGCGTGAAAGGTACTAAACATACCCCGACCCCGCCGAGGGTCGAGCATGCCGCTAATACGGCAGAATAGGCGCGTGGTGCTTGACCAGGCCACATCGTTAAGATCCCCCGCCACTAGCGTAGGCCGAGGTTTTTTGTGAACTTCCTGGCCTACCCACAACAGTTCGGCATCCCTCCATAATGATGTATCACTTTCCGCCGGGGCAGGTGGGCGGGGATGAACGGCATACAGGCGAATAGAGTCGCCATTTTTTAGCGTTACCTGGGTATGAATGGAAGGGATGTCTTCCTGAATCAACCATTTCACCGCAGTGTTTTCCAGCGGGAGGCGCGAATAAAGGTGCATGCCGTAGAGATTATCGAGTGGCACTTTAACGCTATAAGTCCATTTTTCGTCGAGTTCAGGATCTAACTGATCCTGCCACCATTGATCTGACTCCAGCGTTAAAATGATATCCGGCTGGTGCTGTTGAATCATTTTTATCAACCCCTCGACGCGCCGGTTGGGAGTCAATACGTTGGCAATTAACAGCGTAATATGGCGATCTTGGGAGGTTTCTTTAGCAGCTGTTTTAACCTGAACGCGCCAAAGGCGAGTCCAAGGTAAAATATAGCAACCCTGTAAACCCACCGTAATAAGGACAATGACCCAAGCGGCTGAACGCCAATCGCTGGGTTCTAAAAACACGAACGCCATTAGCCCGCAGAGGAGCGACAAAAGTGCTATTTGCACGCGGGGAAATTCAAAGCACCGTATCCACCACCAGCGTAACGGAACACGTGCGACTATTGTTGCCAGTAAGGGTAATAGTGCGAGACACGTAATCAGCGGGGCAAGCATAATAGACCTTCTTAGTGAGTAAGGTAACCAACGTTAATTTTATTGGTTGTTTATAAATATTAAACACGCTATCAAGCCATGATTTTATCGGGATATACAGCGTAAATTTGGTTATGGAAGAAGAAAAAAGTTTCTTGCAATGTCGTGATAAATAAGTAGAATACGCATCCGTTGCACGACAGGACCATAGCTCAGTTGGTTAGAGCGCCACGTTGACATCGTGGAGGTCGGCGGTTCAAATCCGCCTGGTCCTACCATTCTCGCAACCCATTTTTCAGGACCATAGCTCAGTTGGTTAGAGCGCCACGTTGACATCGTGGAGGTCGGCGGTTCAAATCCGCCTGGTCCTACCAAATTGTTAGCCCCGTGCTTTTTAAGCGCGGGGTTTTTGTTCGTTTAACGTTGTTTTTCATACCTAATCCGGTTATTGAACGCAGCATTTTCATTAAGACCGCTGCTTTACAGCTGTGACGTCTAGTAATGAGAATGCTTGGTAAAGGATATTTATGTGTATGAATTGGCACCTGTCACGATAACGTCATGCTATGCAATGTACAATATGCGTATAGAAATTAGCGTGAAGTTGTACTGGAATTGGCGCGGCGATGAACTATTCTGCCCATGAACATAATTCAAGGATGAAGCTATGTACCTTAATTTGATGCCCAACTGGGCCTCTGCCTTCGGTGGCTTAAAAGCTGGCCTTAAATCTGCAAACAAGCCATCACTAATGCGTGATGGTGTTGAGTGTGCAGAGCTGGATGAATATTTCCATACGGCTCAGGAGCTAGGGTTGAGCCGATATAAAGCGGAAGAAATATTCAACCAGACCCTTAGAAAATCGCGCCGCCGCTCGGATCTATCCATGAGTGACGTTATTTTTCGCGCTTACTGCACCATCCACCTACATACTTATCATTGATGATTCGTCAAATCCGTTTGGCGCTGAAAAGTAGCTATTAGTGCTTCGATTCCAGTCTGATCGTCTTCGGTAAAGCGGGCGGGGAGTGGGCTATCCAAATCTAGAACGCCCCACAGGTAGCCCTCCACAACGATTGGTATCACCAGCTCGGAGCGAGAGTCCGCATCGCAGGCAATATGGTCTGCGACGGCGTGAACATCAGCGACCCGCTGTGTTTTTTGCAGTCGCGCTGCAGCTCCGCATACGCCTTTGCTAAAGGGAATGGGGTGGCAGGCCGGCTTACCCTGAAAAGGACCTAGCCCCAAGACTTCAGGTTGACGCTGAAGATAAAATCCCACCCAGTTCAGGCTGGGCACTTCCTGCTGAATAAAAGCGCAGGTTTGAGCGCTATTGGTAAGCCAGTCGCGTGTATCAAGCAGGGCTTCGAGCTGGCGGTTCAGTAGCGCGTAATCAATCATTGGCATAATCGTCTCATCATAAACGCATCAGGCCGACACTAAGGTCGGCCTGAAAAGTGCTTTTAAAGAAGTTATTCAGTCCAGCCCGGTACGGCAGCGCCTTTAAATAGCTCTTCGGCTTTAGCCGCCACTTCATCGCGCTGATAGGCATCAACCAGTTGACGAATATCTTCACGTTCTTCGTCGCCACCGCGTACGGCAATAAGATTCACGTAAGGAGACTCTGGGCCTTCTTTGATCAGGGCATCGTCAAGTTTCAAGCCTGCGGGCTGGGCAAAGGTGTTATTGATAAACGCCATATCCACATCGCGCAGTACACGGGGAAGCTGGGCGGCTTCAATTTCACGGAAGCGGAAATTGCGCGGATTCTCGGCGATATCGATCGGCGTCGCTTCCAGGTTTTCCGGATCGTTCAACGTGATCAGCCCTTCGTTATGCATCAAGATCAGCGCACGACCTTCGTTGGACGGATCATTGGGAAGTGCAATCTGCGCGCCGTCGGGCAGATCTTCAATGCTATCGAATTTTTCTGAATAAGCACCGATCGGATAAACAAACGTATAGCCCGCCACAGCAAGATCATAGCCACGATCGCTGACCATCGCATTCAGATAGGGGGCGTGCTGGTAAGCATTGGCATCAAGACTGCCGTCAGCCAGCGCAACGTTAGGTGTCACGTAATCGGTAAATTCGATAATTTCGACATCAAGGTCGTATTCTTCTTTAGCAATACGCGCCGCTACTTCCATGACTTCGGTTTCAGGGCCAGCAACGGTGCCCATCTTGATCGTGCGGGTTTCTGCATTTGCAACGTTAACGGCCAGTGCCAAAGCTGTCAGACTACCAATTATAAGTTTTTGCATGTAAGTCTCCTAATACGTTTTACCATCATGGGTTAATAATGATGGAATAATAAAAATAATTCTAATGTTTTTTGGTTATAAGTGCGTATAGCCAATGGCTACCATTATTTACGATCGCTTTTACGCACCAGATAGTCACCCAGGCTTTGAAAGCCTTGCACCAATATTACCAAAATAATCACAGTAATCAGCATGATAGTAGGGTTGAAGCGGTTATATCCGTAGCGGATGCCCAGATCCCCCAAGCCACCACCACCGACCGCACCCGCCATTGCCGAGTAGCTGACAAGCGTTACCAGCGTGATGGTAAGGCCCGTAATAATTCCGCCCCGCGCTTCCGGGATAAGCACCTTGCGAATAATTTGCCAAGGGGTTGCGCCCATGGATTGAGCAGATTCAATCAGGCCTGGGGATACTTCATTGAGCGCACCTTCTATCAGACGCGCCACAAAAGGGATGGCTGCAATGGTAAGCGGAACCGACGCGGCATTGATCCCTATGGAGGTGCCCACCAGCATGCGCGTGAAGGGAATGATGGCCACCATCAATATAATGAAGGGTATCGAGCGGCCAATATTGGTAATAATGCTTAACGTCTGATTAAGCGCTGGCTGAGCCAGAATTTGGCGTGGGCGCGTGACGTACAGCAATACACCCAGTGGTAAGCCAAGTAGCGTTGAAATGACGCCTGAGATGGCCACCATGTACAGCGTATCCAGCGTGGCCTGTAAAATGAGGTCAAACATTGCGCTGGACATAACCAAGTACCTCGATTTCTAACTGGTGAGACTGAAGATAATCCATCGCCTGTTGCGTCTGTGCGGTGGTGCCGAGTAGTTCCGCAATCATAAGCCCTAGTGTGCGGTCCTGAATGGACTCCACTTTGGCCTGTAGAATGCTGACATCAACATTGCATTCACGCGCCAGGCGCGAAATAAGCGGTGTTGATACGGCGTCGCCCGAGAACGTCAGACGTACCACGGGGTGAGTAGCCTCACTTGGAGTCGCGCTCAAGCGCTCAATAAGTTCCTTGGGCGGGCTGAGTTGAAGAAAATCGTTCAAGAACTCACGACCCAGTTGAGTGCGTGGCGCGGTAAAGAAATCGCCGACTTCGGCGTCTTCTACCAGTTTACCGTTAGAGATAAGGCTAACGCGGTGACAGATTGATTTAACCACTTCCATTTCATGGGTGATCAATAAAATAGTGATACCCAACTGCTGGTTGATATCACGCAGCAGCTCAAGAATGGAGCCGGTTGTCTGCGGGTCGAGCGCTGACGTTGCTTCATCGCACAGCAGTACGTTGGGTTTACTGGCCAGGGCGCGAGCGATGGCAACCCGCTGCTTTTGACCGCCAGAAAGCTGGGCAGGATACTGTTTGGCTTTATCAGCCAGCCCTACCATTTCAAGTAATGGCAGTACGCGGCTTTGAATAGCGCTGCGCTTTTCGCCCATCAGTTCAAGCGGGAGAGCAACATTATCAAACACGTTACGCGTGGTCAGTAAGTTGAAATGCTGGAAAATCATGCCGATGCGATGACGCGCCTGATTCAAGGCGCCGCCGCTTAAACGGGTCATTTCCTGGCCATCTACCGTGACGCTGCCCTGGGTGGGGCGCTCAAGAAGGTTCACGCAGCGGATCAGCGTTGACTTGCCAGCACCGGATAAGCCGATAACGCCATGGATAGTGCCTTTGGGCACGCTTAAATTAACATCACTCAGGGCATGAACGGCACTGTTGCCGCTGCCATAGGTTTTACTAACGTTGCTAAGTTCAATCATAGCGTCTGCCTTAATGGGAGGCCTTAGACGGAGTGCGAGGGAGCAAGCGAAGGGCAGGATAAAAAAAGGCCACCCTTACGGGTGGCCATCAACGCTGGACACACCCTTTTAGCTGCACTTCACCAAATCAATGATTTGATGGACGCCCGCAATATGGGTACAAATCGGCGTCATTACATGGGCCAAAAGTCTAAAGAGCAGCCCCCAAGTTGTCAATTGAAACCGACTGATTTTACGTTGAGCATCGCTTGGTCAGTGGCATTTGGTATAAACGGCTATGGTTTTGGTGTTTTCAGCTGTTCATGGCGCAGTCAAAGCGGCTATTGAATGACAAATGACGTTATACATTCTTAGGCATATTCGCTTTGCGATAAGCGCAATATTTTCTTCAGAAGCGTAAACTTGCGCCTTTGTCGATTCATGTTTGAATAAGTGCTTTCAAGACGACGTACTAGGGGATTCATTATGTTTACCGGCATCGTGCAGGGTATCGCGACTGTAATAGAGGTACACGAACTTGACGAGTTTCGAACCCATGTGGTGGCAATGCCAGCAGCCATGCGCGAGGGGTTGGAAATCGGTGCCTCAGTGGCACATAACGGCGTGTGCCTTACCGTTACCGCGATCGACGGCGATAACGTTAGTTTCGATTTAATGCGGGAGACCCTGCGGTTGACCAATCTTGGTGCGCTTGCACCAGGAGGGCGCGTCAATATTGAGCGTGCCGCCCGGTTTGGTGATGAAATTGGTGGGCACTCAATGTCGGGCCACATTATCTGCATGGCTAACGTAGTGGCCATCGAGGAAGCACCTAATAATCGTCGGCTATGGTTTGCCTTGCCTGACACGATTGGCCACTTCGTTTTTGAGAAAGGCTATATCGGGGTGGATGGTATTAGTTTGACGGTCGGGGATGTACGCCGTGCCTCAGACGACAACGGTATCGAGTTCAGCGTTAACCTGATCCCGGAAACGCTTTCTCGTACGATGCTCAGCGAGCGCCTGCCTGGCGATGACGTCAATATTGAGATTGACCCGCAAACCCAGGTCATCGTCGAAACCGTTGAGCGTGTACTGGCCAAGCGCCCATAACAATTTGAACCCAAGCTGACTGACCGATTGGTTAGTTGATGGCCTGAAGATTGCTAGCGTTATTACTGGCGGAGGCTCTTCCGCCTCAACTGGCTGCGCGTTTGGTACTCGCATCACACGGTACCTTTCGGTAACATGTGCGGCTTTTCTCGCTCCAAGGGGACGCATTTTGCGTTTGCGCGAAGGATAAAAACATTCATGAAACTTCTGGATAATTATTTCAATCTGACCGAGCTGAACACGAATGTGAAGACGGAGGTTGTTGCCGGGATCACGACGTTCCTGACCATGGCCTATATCATATTCGTGAACCCCAGCATTTTGTCAGAAGCGGGCATGGACTATGGCGCTGTCTTTGTAGCGACCTGCTTGGCAGCGGCGATTGGTTGCTTCGTAATGGGGCTTTGGGCTAATTACCCTATCGCTCAGGCACCCGGTATGGGGCTTAACGCCTTTTTTACCTATGGCGTGGTACTGGGCATGGGCTACACCTGGGAAGCCGCACTGGGCGCGGTCTTCTTTTCGGGCCTGACCTTCTTTTTGCTGAGTATTTTTAAAATCCGCGAGTGGATCATTAACTCCATTCCAATGTCGCTGCGCTTAGGGATCGCAGCGGGGATTGGTCTTTTCCTGGCCATGATCGCGCTCAAAAACTCCGGCATTGTGGTTGCTAATCCGGCGACCTTTGTCGCGATGGGCGATCTTTCACAGCCCGCGCCTCTATATGCTCTGCTGGGGTTTTTCGTGATTACCGCGCTGTCATACCTGCGGGTTAAAGGTGCAGTGTTGATCGGTATTCTGGGTATTACCCTGGTTGCGATGCTGCTGGGACACAATGAATATGCTGGCTTGATGTCAATGCCACCGTCTATCGCGCCTACCTTTATGGCGATGGATTTAATGGGCGCATTGGATGTTGCGATGCTAAGCGTCATCTTCGCATTTCTGTTCGTGGATCTGTTTGATACGTCCGGCACGCTGGTAGGCGTTGCTCACCGGGGCAAGCTGCTCGATAAAGACGGCAAGCTGCCTCGTCTCGGGCGTGCCATGATGGCGGATAGTACGGCTTCCATGGCGGGGGCGGCGCTAGGCACTTCGACTACCACAAGCTATATCGAATCAACCGCGGGTATCGCCTCTGGCGGACGTACGGGATTAACCGCAGTAGTGGTTGGCGTGCTGTTTTTAATCAGCCTTTTCTTCGCACCTTTGGCGGGCTCCATTCCTGCGTATGCCACGGCTGGTGCACTATTGTACGTGGCGGTTCTTATGGCTGGCAGTTTATCCCATGCCAACTGGGAAGATCCGACCGATGCAGCACCCGTACTAATTGCTGCGCTGGCTATGCCGCTCACGTTCTCCATTGCTGACGGTATTGCCTTGGGATTTATAAGCTTTGTGAGCATTAAAACGCTGTCTGGGCGGTTTAGCGACCTGAACCCGGCAGTCGTGATTCTTGCATTGCTGTTTGCAGCGAAGTTTCTATTCTTGGGTTAAACGCCCAGGCTATTTATTATTAATCTATGAGAGACGCGATGAGCATCTACGGCGACTACATTAAGTCGGTTATTCGCACCGTTCCTGATTGGCCTGAGCAGGGAGTGAACTTTCGTGATATCACTCCGTTGTTACAAAACAGCGCGGCGTTTCGCAAACTGATCGACAGCTTTGTGCATCGTTATCAGGAAATGAACCTAGATGCTATCGCGGCGATTGATGCGCGTGGTTTCATTATCGGTGCGCCGCTTGCCTATGAATTAGGCTGTAGCTTTGTACCGGTTCGCAAAAAAGGCAAACTGCCTTTTAAAACAATCAGTGAAACCTACAAGCTGGAATACGGTCATTCTGAAGTTGAACTGCATTCTGATGCGTTTCAGGAAGGTGACCGCATTCTGCTGATGGATGACCTGATTGCCACTGGTGGCACCATGCTGGCCGCCGCGAATCTTATTCAGCGCTGTGGCGGACAGGTGGTAGAAACTGCCACTATCATCGACCTACCCGAGTTGGGCGGTTCTCAGAAAATTCGCGATGCTGGTTTTAGTGTATTCGCGGTATGTTCTTTCAACGAAGACGAGTAACGCCTCTCATGAGCAGCGAACGCTATCACCAGCATTTCACCATTTCCTGGGACCAGCTGCACCGCGATGTGCGCCAGCTTTGTCATCAGATGATCGAGCGGGACTTCAAGGGTATTGTGGCCATTACCCGAGGTGGATTGATTCCGGCGGCACTTATTGCCCGCGAATTGAACGTGCGTCTGATTGATACGATTTGTATTAAAAGCTATGACCATATGGAGCAGGGCGGCCTGAATATCATGAAGGGCGTTGACCATGATGGTGAAGGCTGGCTGTTGGTCGATGATCTGGTGGATACTGGCAAAACTGCACGTGCGGTGCGTGAAATGTTGCCTAAAGCTCATTTTGTGACTATCTATGCTAAGCCAGAAGGGCGTCCTTTAGTGGACCAATATCTCACTGAAGTGGCTCAGCAGTGCTGGATCCAGTTCCCTTGGGATATGGGCGTTGCTTATGTAGAGCCACTTGTTGACCAAGTTAAAAGGAATTATGACTAATCCACTGACGAACGACTGGGGCCAATGGCTCGGTGATGAGTTTCAAGCTGACTATATGAAAGCTTTGAAACAGTTTTTAGCTCAAGAAAAAACGGCTAAAAAAGTTATTTATCCTCACTCTTCCAATTGGTTTCGGGCATTTGAGCTGACTCCATTGAAAGATGTAAAAGTCGTTATTCTCGGGCAGGACCCCTATCACGGGCCTAACCAGGCGCATGGATTAAGCTTTTCCGTTCAGTCGGGGGTAAAAATTCCCCCGTCGCTTGTCAATATTTATAAAGAGTTGGCAAGCGATGTAGGTTTTAAGCCGGTACGCCATGGCAGTCTGGTCAGCTGGGCTATCCAGGGCGTGCTGCTGTTAAACACAGCCTTGACCGTTGAGCAGGGTAATGCCGCGTCTCATAGGGGAAAAGGCTGGGAGCAATTTACCGATAGAGCAATCGAAACGGTGAATCAGCATGCTCCGCCGTGCGTGTTTTTATTATGGGGTAGCCATGCGCGCCAGAAAAAGGCGTTGATCGATCAGCAGCGACACTTAGTATTGGAGTCGCCCCATCCTTCACCATTGTCAGCCCATCGTGGCTTTTTTGGCAATCACCAGTTTTCTCAAGCAAATCAGTTCCTGATAGAGCAGGGGCGTTCACCTATTGACTGGCAACTGCCTGAAAGCGCTTAACCTGACGGTCAGATACAGGTAGAATGGCGCGCAATTTTGTATGCCTGAAGATGCGACGCACGTTGCCATCCTGATATCCCCTGCAGTGAGGAAGCCCCATGAGTGTCTACGCCATTAACCATCCGCTTGTTCAACATAAGCTAGGCCTGATGCGCGAAGTTGATTTAAGCACCAAGAGCTTTCGTGAACTGGCAGGTGAAGTGGCCAAGCTCTTGACCTATGAGGCGACCAAAGGCCTGGAGCTTGAAGACCATGAGATTCAAGGTTGGAATGGCGAGCCTATCGCTACGCGCCGCCTTAAAGGTAAAAAGGTCACTGTAGTCCCTATTCTGCGCGCTGGTTTAGGTATGCTTGAAGGCGTGACGGATCTGATTCCCAGCGCGCGCGTCAGTGTTGTGGGCCTTTATCGTGATGAAGAAACCCTGCAGCCGGTTCCTTACTTTGCGAAATTTGCCAACGATATTGAAGAGCGTATGGCACTGGTCATTGACCCGATGCTGGCAACCGGCGGCTCGATGGTCGCAACGCTTGATATGCTGCGCGAGCGTGGCTGCGAGCATATGAAAGTGATTGTTCTGGTCGCCGCGCCGGAAGGGATCAAGCGGGTGCAGGAGGCTTATCCCGATGTTGAAATTTATACCGCATCGGTAGACGACCGATTGGATGAAAACGGCTATATCGTCCCGGGCTTGGGAGATGCCGGAGACAAGATTTTTGGAACGCGCTAAGCGCTCCGTTTGACATTGCCCCTTGCGCTTCGCGCTAGGGGCATTTTTTTGTCCTCTCAATTTTTGCCCCCTCAATATGAATAACAAACCCTTAGGAGTTGTGTGATGAGTGATGCTGTCAGCCAGCCAGAGTCGTGGCCAAAGGTACTGCTGACCGGTGCGCAAATGCTGTTTGTCGCCTTTGGCGCGTTGGTATTAGTGCCGTTGTTAACCGGGCTGGACCCAAGCGTTGCGCTCTTCACTGCCGGTGTGGGTACGTTGGTATTTCACGCAGTCACGAAAAAGACGGTGCCGGTATTTCTAGCATCCTCGTTTGCGTTTATCGCGCCGATACAGGGCTCCATTGCAAGCTTTGGAGTGTCGGCCACCATGGGCGGGTTAATGGTGTCAGGCCTGGTATATGTCGCTATTTCTCAGGCCGTGCGCCTGCGCGGTGTCGGCTGGCTTAATCGCTTGCTGCCAGCGGTGGTGGTAGGGCCGGTCATCATGGTGATCGGCCTGGCACTGGCGCCGGTCGCGGTAAGCATGGCAACCGGTGAAACCAGCGATAATATCAGCTATGGTCAAGCCATTTTCTTATCGATGGCTAGTCTCTTGGTCACCTTGACCTTGGCGGTCTTTGGCTGTGGCCTGCTACGTCTAGTGCCTATTGTTGGAGGGATTTTTACCGGTTATACGCTGGCGCTGATTATGGGGGTTGTCGATTTTACCCCGGTTCGTGAAGCGGCCTGGCTTGCGCTACCTAGCTTTACTGCACCCAGTTTTCATTGGGCGGCTATTTTGTTCATGATTCCTGTCGCCATTGCGCCTGCGGTCGAACATATCGGTGATATGGTCGCGATTGGTTCGGTCACGCGGAAAAACTATCTGGAAAAACCGGGCTTGCATCGCACATTGTTGGGCGATGGTTTGGCTACGACGGTAGCAGCGCTGTTTGGGGGGCCGCCCAACACAACGTATTCTGAAGTGACCGGTGCAGTGACGCTGACCCGTGCCTTTAACCCGACCTACATGATTGTGGCGGCAGTACTTGCCATCGTACTGGCGTTTGTGGCCAAGCTTGGGGCGCTTTTGCAAACCATCCCTGGCCCTGTGATGGGCGGTATCATGACACTGCTGTTTGGCTCGATCGCCGTGGTAGGAATGAATACGCTGGTACGTGCCGGGCAGTCATTGACGGCGCCACGTAATCTGGTGGTGGTCTCCTTGATTTTGGTTTTCGGTATCGGCGGCATGCAGTTTGGCGAAGGCCAATTCACGCTACAGGGCGTTAGCCTGGCCGCGCTTGTGGGTATTGCGTTAAATTGGCTGCTGCCCCGCGAGCGAGAAGGTGAGTAAGAGAACGTCAGTAAGAGAGGCTGAGTAAACGGCGCTACGTTAAACCCTGTTAAAAGGAGCGCGAGTAGATGGTAGGCAAAATAACCACGACGTTTCCTGTGCTGAGCATTGCTGCCTGGAGTGGGACAGGTAAAACCACGCTTCTTACCCAATTGCTGCCGCGGCTACGCGAGGCAGGGCTGAATGTGGGTGTCATCAAGCACGCCCACCATAACTTTGATGTAGATAAGCCTGGCAAGGATAGCTACCGGCTGCGCAGCGCCGGGGCGTCGCCTATGCTGGTCGCATCACGACAACGCTTTGCACTGATGCAGGAAACGCCCGGTCAGGAGGAGCCTGATCTGAACGCATTATTGGCGATGATGGCGCATCACCAGCCGGATCTGGTCATCGTGGAAGGGTTTAAAGCGTGGCCCATTCCCAAGCTTGTGCTGTATCGTGCAGGTATTGGAGAGGCATCGATTCTCGACGATGCCACAGTGCAAGCCGTTGCGCTCGATGCAGAGGCGCCGATAGAGCTTAGCCCGTCAGTGGCTGAGCTGAACCTGAATGATCTTGATGCAATTACCCGCTGGGTGCTTGTGTGGGCGAGCACCCAACCCAACAGCCCAGCTAACACGATAGCGTCAAACGATAGGTGATAAATATGCAGCTAACCCACCTTAATACGCGTGGTGAGGCTAATATGGTCGATGTAGGTGATAAGCGTGAAACACGCCGTGAGGCAGTCGCCTCGGGGCGGATTATCATGCACCCTGAAACGCTCAAACTGTTAAGTGACGGCGAGCTTCCCAAGGGCGATGTGATTGCTACCGCACGCATTGCCGGTATTCAGGCTGCCAAGCGTACCCATGAGCTGATTCCACTTTGCCACTCGCTGGCGCTTTCCAAGGTATCGATAGAATTTGAGGTCGACCAGGAAGGTAGCTGTGTCAACGTGACCGCGCTTTGTCGCTTGAATGGACGTACCGGCGTTGAGATGGAAGCTCTGACGGCGGTATCAGTTGCGTGTTTGACTCTTTATGACATGTGCAAAGCCGTCGATAAAGATATGCGTATCGACGCTGTTCAACTGGACAGCAAACATGGCGGCGTGCGGGGAGATTATCAGCGTGATACCCGTCCAGAGACGCCTATCGTGACGGGCGAGGGGGCAACTGGCGAAGTAACCCTGGGGCAGCGCTGTGCTTCGCCCTGCGTTCGGGTAAAGTTTTTGGCCGAGCTGCGTGAGCGAGTCGGCGTGAGTGATATCGTTCTTGATCTGGAGCAAGTGCCCAGCTGCGATATTGCCGGTTTAAAAGCTGCGCTAAGCCAGCGCGACCCACGCTTTAGCGTACTGGCCGATCAGCGTACGCTATGCGCGATCAATCAGGTCATGGCCAACGACAGTGCGCGTATTACCAACGAGGATGAGGTGGCGTTTTTTCCACCGGTGACCGGGGGCTAGATCATGAATATCCGGGCGTGTGTTCAAACAGCACCGTTTGCGTTAGCGGATGGCTATGAGCAAGTGCTGGCACAGCGCACCGACATTGGCGCTGTCGTTAGCTTTACTGGGTTGGTACGTGATTTTAACGAAACCCCCGATGTGACGGGATTGACTCTTGAGCACTATCCGGGCATGACGGAGCGAACCCTGGAAAGTATTGGCGAACAGGCCTGGCAGCGCTGGTCGCTGCAGGCCGTGTATATTGTTCATCGTGTGGGATATCTCGCACCAGGCGACCCTATCGTACGTGTGCTGGTCGCCAGTGCTCATCGCCGTGAGGCGTTTGAAGCGTGCGATTTTATAATGGATTTTTTAAAAACCCAGGCGCCATTCTGGAAAAAAGAGCACTCGAGACAAGGCGAGTACTGGGTAAAAGAGCGCACCACTGATACTCAGGACGCAGCTCGCTGGGCATAGGATATCCCTGGCGCATAGATCAGATTTGGCGCATTAGACAGAGGCTTTCCGCCCTCGACAGGGCTTGGTTTTACAGTGGCGCTTCGGCAGCCATGATTTGTAAATGTACCTCAGGCATATGTTGCATATGTTCCGCCAGCCAATGAATCAAGCGGGGCTGAAGTGCAAAGCGCAGGTCTGCCAGGGTATCGGCTTCTATATCTTCAAGCTGGTCATCCAGCCATTCGCTAAAGCTATCTTCATCAAGAGGGCTTGCGCTGCTGGAATCCAGCATCAGGCGACCTATGCGCCACCAGCCTGTCTCACTCGCGGTTACCGGAAGTGCAAGATACAAGCTTCCTCGGCGCGCCGTGGTTTTAGTATTTTCCAAACCTGGATGCGGCACTACGCTATTTTGGTTAACGATACACGGCGGCTGTGGATGGCGCGCTTCGCAGCGTAGCCCCTGGCCATCCAGCACGATAATGTCGCCATTCACGGGCGCTAAAGGCGCGCTAATATCCAAGGCCTGGGCAATGGCCTGATGCGCCTGCTGATGGCGAGCCTCGCCATGTACCGGAATAAGGTGTCTTGGCCGTACCCACTGATAAAATTTGATTAGTTCTTCCTGCGCCGGGTGTCCAGTGGCATGCAGCTCCGGATGGTTGACCTCATCAAAAATCGTTACCCCTAACTGCGTTAGGCGCCGTTTTAGCTGCTCAATAGGGCGCTCGTTACCCGGAATGGCTTTGGCTGAAAAAATAACGTTATCGCCGGGCTCAAGGTCAATAAACGAATGGCGCCCCTGAGCGAGTCTTTGCAGAGCTGCACGCGGTTCACCCTGGCTGCCTGTAGCGATAATGACTACTTCATCCGGGGGTAAATAACCAAGGTCATGTGATGGAACGAGAGCTGGCAAGTCATCCATATAGCCAAGGCCTCGCGCAATGCCTACCATTCGCTCCATGGAACGACCCATTAAACTAATTCTTCGGCCACACTGGTGCGCCGCCCGGCCAATGGCTAACACCCGGGCCAGATTGCTTGCAAAGCAGGAAACCACCACGCGGCCCTTGCATTGACCCAGCGTTTTAGCCAGCGCTTTAGCCACATCGCCTTCACTGCCCGAGTGGCCCGGTAGAGGGGCGTTGGTTGAGTCTCCAACCACTAAATCAACTGGCGCGAGCGCTCGAAAGTGGGCTGCGTCAATGGGGGCGCCGATAAGAGGCTCAGGGTCCAGCTTCCAGTCACCGGTATGCAGTACGCGGTAGCCACCAATCAGTATCATTAACGCGCAGCTTTCAGGAATCGAGTGGGTAAGGGGCATGTAGCGTACTGAGAACGGCGTGCTTTCCATTGCCTCGCCTGGCTCGATTACCTTGATGGCCGCACTGCTTAATTGGTGTTCAGCGAATTTTAAGCGTAAAAGTCCCGCGGCTAACGGTGTGGCATAAATTGGACAGTTCCATTTGGGCCAGAGCCAGGCAACCGCGCCGATATGGTCTTCGTGACCGTGGGTAATAAATAGCGCCTGAGGAATAATACCCAGTGCTTCCGGGGTATCCAGATTGGGCACTTGAAGCGGCGAATTGGGCAGGTCCTGGCGAATCATCATGCCGCAGTCGACCGCGACCCAATGATCGTCGTATCCATATAGCGTTAGATTCATGCCAATTTCACCACACCCACCCAGCGGCAGTAGGCGCAGAGGAGGGCGACGGCGGGGACGAAGTTGAACGCGTGGTGGATGCATCAGTTATGAAAAGCCTAAAAAGTAATGCCTTAACTATACGGGAAGGCAGGGGCGGCTAACAATGACCAGAGCATTTGATATCGGTGCTTCGCGGAAGGCGTTCCGGTACAATAGGTGATCTTATTGGTAGAGCGGATATTGATGTGTCCGCTGCGCCGTTGCACAGCCTTTGTGTTATTCATTGAACCGTCCATTGAACTATTTACTGCATTACGTCAGCAGTATTTCGCAGGTCGTCAAGAGTATTCCGTATGTCTCATTACTATCGTTTAGTCGTTTCCTGCCCTGATCAGGTAGGCATTGTTGCCCGTGTATCCAGTTTTATTGCCCAGCAGGGCGGTTCGATTACCGAAGCCAGCCAACATTCTGACTTGCAAACGGGCCGGTTTTTTATGCGTTACGAAATATTGGCCGATTCACTGGGAATGTCCGCCGAGACGTTGCGCGGCGCCTTTGAGCCAATCGCCCAAGAGTTTTCCATGCAGTGGTCGCTGGTCGATACGCAGAAACGTCGTCGGGTGGTGCTGATGGTCTCGCGTGAGTCTCATTGCCTGGTGGATCTGTTGTACCGCTGGCAGGCGGGTGAGCTGGATTGCGATATTGCCGGTGTGATCTCCAATCACGAAGACATGCGTTCAATCGTCGAGTGGTACGGTATTTCTTATCACCATGTGCCGGTTGATCCGAACAATAAGCAAGCGTCGTTTGCCCAGGTGCAGGAGCATATTGATCATGCGCGCGCGGATTGCATCGTGCTGGCACGTTACATGCAGATTCTACCGCCACCACTTTGCGAGCGGTATGCTGGTCAGGTAATCAATATTCACCACAGCTTCCTGCCCTCTTTTGCAGGTGCCAAGCCTTATCATCAGGCATATGAGCGCGGTGTGAAACTGATTGGCGCAACCTGTCACTATGTGACCGAGGAACTGGATGCGGGGCCGATTATCGAGCAGGATATCCATCGCGTGAGCCATTGCCATACGCCCACAGATCTAGTTCGTTTTGGCCGCGATGTGGAAAAGGCCGTGCTGGCACGTGGCCTGCGCTGGCACCTGGAAGACCGTGTATTGATTCACGGTAATAAGACGGTGGTATTCAGCTAAACGCTTTTAGCGCTTGATTGGGTAAAAGCCAATAAAAAGCGGGTGGCCATGAAAATGACCACCCGCCTGATACCTGTCACTCTGCTGCGCTCTGCCGTTGACTTACAGCAAGCGGTGCGTTAGCCGAGGGCTTGACCGTTACCGCCTCGGATAACCCCAACTCCAACCCCTTCGATATCCAGCGCCTGAGTGCGCAAATCGATTTCGATAGGCGCAAAGTCAGCGTTTTCGGCCATCAACGTCACCTGATGCCCCTGACGCTTAAAACGCTTCACGGTAACTTCATCTTCCAGGCGCGCGACAACGATTTGCCCATCGCGTACGCGGTCAGTACGATGCACAGCCAGCAGATCGCCTTCCAGAATGCCAACATCTTTCATTGATAAACCGCGCACGCGCAGCAGATAGTCGGCTTTGGGCGTGAAATATTCAGCAGGCAGCGGACAATAACGATCAATGTGTTCAGCCGCAAGGATAGGGCTGCCCGCGGCGACTTCTCCAATAACAGGCAAGCCGGCCGGCGGAAGGTCGCTGTTGGCCGCCACAGGCGCAGGTGAATCGCTCACTTCCTGAACATCCTGATTGGGCAGTCGAATACCGCGCGAGGTGTTGCGAATAATACGAATAACACCTTTTCGCTCAAGCGCGCGCAGATGCTCTTCAGCGGCATTGGGCGATTTAAATCCCAGCGCTTTGGCAATTTCTGCACGAGTGGGCGGATACCCAAATTCACCCATGGTCTTTACGATAAAATCAAAAACATGCTGTTGACGTGCTGTGAGTGGTCGAGACATACCAAACTCCATAAACGATAAAAGACAGTCGGTATCTGCCTGCTTGAACAATATGTGTTTAAGTATACAGTATGTTCCTCTGTCCAGTATATGGATAAAAATAGCGTTTATTGGAGGTTAGACAAGGCTCTGCTAGCATTTTACTAATGGTTAGGTGCAAACGTCAGCAACCCCTAAATAAGCGATATGCTGTTTGAATTAGCTTTAATGGGTTTTCTCATCAAGTACAGGAGCTTCTTGTATCTAGGATTGAGCCCGTTGGGGTTATGGCATACTATTTCGGCATGTTTTAAACACTCGTTTCTCTGGAGGCCGAAATGGCACAATCTGATACGGTGTCGCGTATTCTGGATACCGCTGAGGTGCTGTTTGCAGAGCGTGGTTTTGCTGAAACGTCGCTGCGCAACATCACTAGCAAAGCCCGTGTCAATTTAGCGGCCGTCAATTATCATTTTGGCTCTAAGAAAGCCTTGATCCAGGCGGTCTTCTCGCGCTATCTGGATCCCTTCACCCAGCGCTTTCATACCGCGCTCGACGAGCTTGAAGGCCGCTATGCCGATAGCCATATCCCGCTGGAAGAACTGCTCGAAACCATGGCAACCACGGTGCTGGCTGTTCCCGCTGAGCGCAATAGTCTAAAGGTATTTATGCGTTTGCTCGGTCTGGCTTATAGCCAGGCTCAGGGGCATTTGCGGCGTCATATTCAAGAGCAGTATGGCGAGGTATTCGCGCGCTTTACTGAACTGGTTCGCCGGGCCACCCCAGATCTTCCCGATTCCGAACGTTTCTGGCGGTTACACTTCATGCTGGGTACCGTCATCTTTACTTTATCGGGTCTGGATGCCCTGCGGGATATTGCCGCCAAGGACTATCAGGAGCAGGTCACCGTTCGTGATCTGGTACGTCGATTGCGGCCAGTGGTCGTTGCTGCCATGAACGCGCCATTACCTCCGGCTGTAGAAGAGGGTCATCATGCAAACGCCAACGCTAGCTGAGTTGCCGCCCAGCGAAGCTGGTTGGATCGAGATTGATACCGACACACAGCAGTTACGTTGGTGGCAGGGACAAACGGTGTGTTTTGAGTGCGAGATATCGACAGGCAAGGCTGGCGTTGGGCAACAGGAAGGGAGCGGCCAAACGCCGCACGGTTGGCACTACGTGCGAGCGGCGATTGGCAAGGATCAGCCGGTAAACGCCGTATTTAGAGGCCGCCGTTTTACCGGCGAAGTATTTTCAGCGCAACTGGCCAAAGCCCACCCGACACGCGACTGGATTTTGACACGCATTTTATGGCTGTGCGGGTTGGAGCGGGGGTTCAACCGCGCAGGCTCCGTGGATTCTCAGCGACGCTATATCTATTTGCACGGTACGCCACCCGATCAGCCGATGGGGATGCCGGCTTCCCATGGCTGTATACGCTTGCGCAATCAGGACCTGCTGTATGTCTTTGAGCGCGCCTTGCCTGGCACGCCTGTATGGCTACATGGCAGCATTCAGTAAAGGCTCGCAGGGTAAGGTTTTTTGACACTGAGCGTTGATCGTCTAAAATCACCGGCCCTTTTGTTGGATCCAAGATAATGACTCAACCTATTGGCCCGGTCATGCTCGACCTGGAAGGGCCGCGATTGAACAGCGCTGAAAAGCGCTTGCTGCTTGAACCCGCCGTTGGTGGCGTCATTCTGTTTGCCCGTAATGTGGAAGATGCCTACCAGGTGCACAAGCTGTGCAGTGATATCCGGCGCGTGCGTGGTGATCTACTGCTGGCGGTAGATCAGGAGGGAGGCCGCGTTCAACGCATTAAAAAGGGGCTTACCCGGCTTCCAGCCATGGCCCGTATCGGCGAGCGCTATGCTCATGACCCCGAAGAAGGTACCTTGCTCGCCATTGATGCGGGCTGGCTACTGGGCATGGAAATGGCCGCATGCGGGCTGGATATCAGTTTTGCGCCGGTGTTGGATGTTGATAGCGGTATTTCCAGCGTGATTGGCGATCGTAGCTTTAGTGGTGACCCTCAGCACGTAGCCCAGCTAGGCGCGGCTTTTGTGGAAGGCTTGCATCAGGCAGGCATGGCCGCGGTAGGTAAGCATTTTCCTGGTCACGGCGGGGTAGCTGCGGACTCCCACGTTGCCTTACCTGTCGATGAACGTTCAATGGAAACGATTAAGCAACGCGACCTTATCCCCTTCGAACAGCTTGCCCCTCAGCTTGATGGCATCATGCCCGCGCATGTGATTTATCGAGCGTTTGATACGCGCCCAGCGGGTTTCTCGCCCAGTTGGCTAGGCATGCTGCGTGAATCGCTGGGCTTTAAAGGCTGCATTTTTTCGGATGATTTAAGTATGGCGGGCGCTCACGAAGCAGGTGAACCACGTGAGCGTGCCGCTGCTGCGCTCGCCGCCGGTTGCGACATGCTGCTGGTGTGTAACGACCGCGCCGCCGCCCTGGATGTGATAGACGCCTGCCAAGGGGTTGCCAATAAGCGACCTGCGAAACTGCGCTACGGTCGTGCACGCCCAGACCTGGATGCGCTGACGTCGCTGGGGCGCTGGCGACGTGCGCATGCCAAGCTTGAAGCGCTCTAATCCCGCCTGATTTTTTCTTTTCGTAACACTGCTACGTTTTGGGGAGTAACCCAATGTCTAAATTGGATAAAGAAGCTCTTGAGTCGCTGGACTCAATGCGCCAGCTCATGGAAACCGCCGACTGCTTGATTTCCCAAGAGCAGGTTGAGCGCGCTCTGGATCGCATGGCGGAAGCGATCACCAAGGATTTAGGCGATAAACTGCCGGTTTTTTATTGTGTCATGAACGGTGGGTTGATCACTACCGGCCATTTGCTGACCCGCTTGGGCTTTCCGCTGGAAGTCGACTACCTGCACGCTACGCGTTACCGTAACGAGCTGCGCGGCGGCGAGCTTTTTTGGCGTGTGTCGCCTGAAGTGCCAATGGCCGGACGTCATGTAGTTATCGTGGATGACATTCTGGATGAAGGGTCGACACTCGCCGCGATCCTTGCCTATTGTAAAGAAGCCCAGGCTGCCAGCGTAACGACGGCCGTGCTGGTCGATAAGCAGCATGATCGAAAAGCGGTGCCGGGCCTGAAAGCTGATTACTGCAGCCTGGAGGTTGCGGACCGCTATGTCTTCGGTTTCGGGATGGATTATAAAGGTTACTGGCGTAACGCCCCGGGTATCTTCGCCCCTAAAGGAATGTAGTTTTTACCCTTTCATTCAATGTCGGCTTAGCGAGGGGAGAAACGCCTCGCTAAGCCCGTCTCGGCAATCATCCGTGTCGAGATTTCTTCTACAGAAAAGCGCGTTGCATCAATGAACGGAATATGCATAATCCGATAAAGCGCTTCTGCCTGCTCGACTTCCTGTAAACACTGATCCATCGAGCTATAGCGGCTATTGGGCCGACGTTCATTACGTATGGCGGATAGCCTGCGAGCATCGATAGTCAACCCAAAAAGCTTGCGTCGATGGGGGGCTAATGCCTTCGGCAGCTTGAGCCTGCCGTCTTCATCAAGGTCATCTTCGGTAAGCGGGTAGTTGGCCGCGCGAATACCAAACTGAAGCGCAAGATAAAGCGACGTGGGCGTTTTTCCGCAGCGCGATACGCCGACTAAAATAATGTCGGCTTTGTCGTATTGATGGGTACGGGCGCCATCGTCGTTATCGAGTGCGAAGTGCACCGAATGAATACGGTCCATATACACATCGTCGCTGCCGATCGAGTGGGTCCTTCCCACGCTGTACGATGAGTGGGTGCCTAACTCCTGCTCCAGTGGCTTCAAAAAGGTAGAAAAAATATCTACCTTGAAGCCCGGCGCCTGACGAATTACATCGCGTATCTGCTGATCAACAATGGTGTCGATAATCACCGGCTGCTGCCCATCGCGAGCAGCAGTGGACTCGATAACCCGAGCAAGCGCTTCGGCTTTCTCAAGCGTATCGATATAAGGCTTGGTCAGCATGTTGATCTCGACATCGCTGAACTGTGCGAGCAGGCTTCGGCCCAGGCTCTCGGCCGTAATGCCGGTACCATCAGAAATAAAAAAAGCTGTCCGCTTCATAACCACGTCCGCCAATCAGTAATAGGTACACTATTGTGTGCCGTGCCTTCGCTAAGCACAACGCCCGGTGTCACTACATAAATCGCCCATATAAGCGTCATGTTGTAAAAATCCTCCACTCTCTTCGCTATTAGACCAATGGCGAATAAGGTGGTGTGGTGATAGGGTGGCACGGTCAATGATTAGCGGTCTAAAAGATTGCATCAACGTCTGAGAGCGAGGGGGTTGCGTGGAAGAGTACATTCTGTGGTTCGATCAGCTAGGCATGGCGGACGTCGAACGCGTGGGTGGTAAGAACGCCTCGCTTGGCGAGATGATTTCCAACTTGTCAGGCGCAGGGGTAACCGTACCGGGCGGGTTTGCCACTACGGCTCACGCTTATCGAGAATTTCTCTCTCATGAAGGGCTTAACGAGCGCATTAACAGCACGCTTTCGCGCCTGGACGTTGATGATGTCAAAGCACTGGCGGAAGCAGGTGGCAATATTCGCCAATGGGTCATCGATACGCCGTTGCCGCCCGCTTTCGAAGGTGTGTTGCGTCAGGCTTATGAGCAGTTGCAGGAGCAACATCCTCAGTTGAAAGTGGCAGTACGCAGTTCGGCAACCGCTGAAGACTTGCCTGATGCCTCCTTTGCCGGCCAGCAGGAAACCTTTCTGAATATTGAAGGTTTCGACAACATCAAGCGCGCTGTCCACGAAGTATTCGCGTCGCTGTTTAATGATCGCGCAATCTCCTACCGCGTTCACCGCGGCTACGCCCATGAAAACGTCGCGCTCTCAGCGGGCGTTCAAAAAATGGTGCGCTCTGAAACGGGTGCGTCAGGGGTCATGTTTACTCTGGATACCGAGTCCGGCTATCGCGACGCCGTGTTCGTTACCGCCTCGTGGGGCCTAGGTGAAACGGTTGTGCAGGGGGCCGTTAACCCTGACGAGTTTTATGTTCATAAGGGCACCCTGGCGGCCGGTCGCCCAGCCGTTCTGCGCCGTAACCTGGGTTCCAAGTTAATTAAGATGATTTACGGCCAGGAAACCAGCGCCGGAAAGTCCGTTGAAACCGTTGATGTGCCGCTTAACCAGCGCGGCCGTTTCTGCATTAATGATCAGCAGGTAATGGATCTGGCCCGTCAGGCAGTCACGATTGAGCAGCACTACCAGCGCCCCATGGATATCGAGTGGGCGCTCGATGGCGACGACGGCGAGCTTTATATCGTTCAGGCGCGCCCTGAAACGGTGGTGTCGCAGCAGGAAGGCGGCAAGTTAGAGCGTTTCCAGCTGCGCGAGAAGGGGCGTACGCTGATTACCGGCCGGGCGATCGGTCAGCGCATTGGCCGCGGCACGGTCAAAGTGGTCATGAGCCCCGAAGATATGGATAAGGTTCTTGACGGTGACATTCTGGTGACCGATATGACCGATCCAGACTGGGAGCCCATCATGAAGCGGGCTTCAGCTATCGTTACCAATCGCGGTGGGCGTACCTGCCACGCGGCGATTATTGCCCGTGAGCTGGGCATTCCGGCGGTGGTTGGCTGTGGTGATGCAACGCAGCAGCTCAGAGAGGGAATTGACGTCACCGTTTCCTGTGCCGAAGGTGATACGGGGCACGTTTACGATGGGCTGCTGGATTTTGATTGCAAAGTATCAAGCGTTGATGCCATGCCTGAGATCCCGTTCAAGATCATGATGAACGTGGGCAACCCTGATCGCGCATTCGGGTTTGCCAGCCTGCCTAATGCAGGCGTAGGGCTTGCTCGCCTGGAGTTCATCATCAATCGCATGATTGGCGTTCACCCCAAGGCGCTGCTGGATTACGCAACGCTGCCCGCTGACTTGCAGCAGGTGATCGACCTGCGCACGTCTGGCTATGCCGATCCGGTAACCTTTTACGTTGATAAGCTGGTGGAAGGTATTTCTACGCTGGCAGCAGCGTTCTATCCTCAGCGTGTCATCGTGCGGCTGTCCGATTTTAAATCTAATGAGTACGAGAACCTGATTGGTGGCAAGCTCTATGAGCCCGGGGAAGAGAACCCGATGCTGGGCTTCCGGGGTGCTTCGCGCTACATTTCAGATTCGTTCCGTCCCTGTTTTGAGCTTGAGTGTCGCGCATTGAAATACGTGCGAGAGGAGATGGGATTCGACAACATCGAAATCATGGTGCCGTTCGTGCGCACCACCGGCGAAGCCAAAGAGGTCGTTGATCTGCTGGCGGCCAATGGCTTGGCGCGCGGTGGTGACAGCGGTCTGAAAGTCATCATGATGTGTGAACTCCCGGCCAATGCGCTGCTTGCCGACGAATTCCTTGAATATTTCGACGGCTTCTCGATTGGCTCCAACGACCTGACACAGCTGACGCTGGGGCTGGATCGTGACTCGGGTATCGTGGCGCACCTGTTTGACGAGCGTAACGCCGCGGTCAAAAAGCTGCTGGCAATGGCGATTCAAGCCTGTAAAGCGCAAGGCAAGTATGTCGGCATTTGCGGGCAGGGGCCTTCGGATCACCCGGATCTGGCTAAATGGTTGATGGAACAGGGAATCGATTCGGTTTCCTTAAACCCTGACGCTGTGCTTGAAACATGGTTCATGCTGGCGGGTGAAACGATCAGCTAACACCGAGTCGCGAGCCAGTAATTTTGTGCCCGGCCATTGTGCCGGGCACAAGCGTTTTATAGGCTACGCTTTGGTTGGGTTATTGCCTTGATATTCCTAAGACGCGAGAGGATGCTGTAATGTCCCCAGTAAAGGTTAGTTTAACGCTATCAGGTTTGCTGCTAGTGCCGCTTTATAGCTTTGGATTTAGCTATGAAGCGCCATCATTAACACCGGAAGTCGGGTCGGGCTATCAGGAGAAACCCGGTTGGTCAACTGAGTCATTCGCTGTTGCGGCGGCGAATCCGCTGGCCACTGATGCGGGCTATCAGGTACTCGCCAATGGTGGTAATGCCGTTGACGCAGCCATTGCCGTGCAAATGGTATTAACACTTGTGGAACCTCAGTCCAGCGGTATTGGCGGTGGTGCCTTTTTAATGCATTACGACGGCTCTGACGTTCAGGCTTATGATGGCCGCGAAACGGCGCCTGCGGCGGTAACCGGTGAGCTGTTCATGCAGGATGGCGAACCGCTACCTTTTATGGATGCCGTGGCAAGCGGGCTTTCAGTCGGTGTGCCGGGGACGGTGCGAATGCTCGAGCAAGCACATAAAGAGCATGGACAGCTCGCCTGGGAAGAGCTTTTCATACCCGCGATTACGCTCGCTGAAGAAGGCTTTGCGGTTAGTCAACGTCTGCATACCAGCCTTGAAAGTGACGAAGCGTTAAAAAATGATCCACTAGCCGGACAGTTTTACTATAACGAAGACGGTGAACCGTTAGCCGTTGACGATATGCTTAAAAACCCCGCCCTTGCCGAGATACTGCGCCGTATTGCTTCCGAGGGAAGTGCCGCGCTTTATGAGGGCGAAATAGCTGAAGATTTAGTCAACCGTGTGCAGAGCCATGGTGTTCGCCCAGGCAGTATGACGCTGGAGGATATTCAGGATTACCATTCGGTTGAGCGAGACCCGATATGTACCCCTTGGCAGCAGTGGGAAGTATGTGGTTTCCCACCGCCTTCCTCGGGGCATATCACCGTCATGCAGATACTCGGTATGTTGGATCAGCGGCCTCTGCTGGAAGCGCCCTTGGATAACGGCGTATCAAGCAGTGGCTGGCTGCATCAGTTTCTCGAAGCCTCTCGGCTGGCGTTTGCCGATCGAGGCCGCTATATTGCCGACCCTGACTTTGTCGAAGCGCCTGGCGGTGATTGGACGTTGATGCTGGCGCCCGATTACCTGGCTTCACGCAGTGAGCTGATTGGTGACACCAGCATGGGCGACAGCGCGCAGCCGGGCAACCCGGGCGAGTTGAACGTTAGCTGGGCTTCCCAGCCAGCGCAGCCCGAGTACGGTACCAGCCATATCAGCATCATTGATGGCGATGGCAAGGCGATTGCCATGACCACTTCTATTGAGCAGGCGTTTGGCTCACGCATCTTGGCCGATGGCGGGACTGGGTTGCCGGGTGGCTATTTGCTTAACAATGAGCTCACGGACTTCTCTTTTGTACCCGAAGTCGATGGTGAACCCGTTGCCAACCGCGTTGAGCCGGGCAAACGCCCACGGTCCAGCATGAGTCCTACGCTTGTGTTTGACGGAGAGACGGGCGAGTTGGTGGCGAGCCTGGGATCCCCAGGCGGTGCTGCCATTATTCATTATACGGCACGTACCCTGGTCGCCATGCGAGATTGGGGCATGAACGCCCAGGAGGCGCTTAATCTGCCCCATGCAATCACCACCGGTGGCGATGTCTATCTCGAAGAAGGGCGCTTCCCGGATGCAACCAAGCAGGCGCTTGAAGCATACGGCCACACGATAAGCGAGCGCGAACTGACCAGCGGGCTACAAGCGATCCGTCGCCTTGAAGACGGTACGCTGTTCGGTGGGGCAGATCCACGCCGTGAAGGTGTCGTAATGGGCGACTAACCCATTGGCCTCGTCAGCGACGTGCAAGTAAACCGGCAGTTCAGCCCGTCTTGCACGTCACTGGCGCAGCCAATTACGCAGTTTTACCAGTAGCAGTGACCCATCACTTAGCGCTTGGCGCTCATCAATAAGCTCGCGTAACAAACTTGGGTGATCCGTAATGATCGCGTCAACGCCTAAATCAATCAGTGTCGACATGCGGGCACGGTCATTCACCGTCCAGGCATGTATCTCATAGCCATAAAGCGCTGCCAGACGCACTTCTTCTTCACTAATGCGGTTATGGCGAAGCCCTAATGCATTAAAGCTGCGCCGGTCTAATGTGCCGGGCAGAATCAGTTGGGCGAGCAGCGTGACGCGCAGTTCTGGAACCTGATCTTTTATATACGTGACCAGCGTAGGCGATACCGTTGCAACCCGCATATCTCTGAGTGCATCAGGAAAGCCACACTGCCCATAAGCGGCTAGAGGGTTGTTACTGTCAGCCCAGCACGCGTAGCGAAAATCCGTTTCCAGGCGTAGCTGTTCGATCACCGCGTTGGCTAGCGTTTGCTCTTGGCCGGGCAATGACTTCATATCGATCATTAATCCAGCTTTACCCCGTACGTGATTCAGGACTTCTTCAAGGCTTGCTATGGGTTCGTTTTGAAAGGCATCTCCGAACCAGCTGCCGATATCGTATTGGCTAAGCTCCTCGCGGGTCAGGTCACCAAATTCGCGATCATCACCGGTTAATCTTGCCAAGCTGCGGTCATGATAAATCATGACCTGTTCATCGGCCGTCAAGCGTACATCCAGCTCAACGTAATCGGCCTTGTCGACCAAGGCTTGATCAACGGCCGCCAGGGTGTTTTCCGGCGCTACCATTGAGCTACCCCGGTGAGCGATCACCTCGACGTTGTCGCGTAGTTCGAAGCTATTCAGAATCCACCAGGCTTGTAAGCCGGCAAAGAGCAGAACGCTAAGCTCCACGGCCCAGGCAAACCGGCCAGGGTTGGCGCTTTCAGGAGGGGGCGCTGGGCGCATCTCATGGTGAGCCAGCTGAAGGTACAGGCAGGCCGACAGCAGCGCGTTGGCTACGATGCCGATAAACGTTATCGCCAGCGTTAACAGCAGATAACCGGTCAAATAGGTAAACATGGCTGGAATCAAAAACGCGTTATGTTCGGGTAGCCACCACAGCAACGGTGTCACCAGCGAATCAAACGCAATGGTTGTGATAACAGGTAGCGCAATAATAAGCAGTAATAGAGTAAGTACGGCGACGCCTATCGAGCGGTGCCATCCCCGTGTCAAATAAACGCTGCGCTTTAGGGCATGTAGCGGGCGGCTGTTTTCCAGGGCAACCAGGGGAAGTGCGAGCAGCCAGCGTAAATAGAGCCAGGCGGCTAACCCCATCCAGGTCAAAACAAGCGGCAGGGCACAGGCGATAAAGTACCAAAGCACCGGCGGCTTTACGCGTTGAAGGTAGTAAGGATCAATACCGCTTAACCAGACATCGTAAAGCCAGGCGAGGCCCGCCATAAAAGGAGCCAATAGCAGCAGGTGCGTGCCTACCTGTAGAACAACCAACCCAGCAAGCGCAGGCAAGCGGCGAAAGCTGATCCAGAGTGCTTCAAAGGCAAGTCGGTAATGATTGCCTCGCGGCCGCACCGCGACCTGGAGCATGCCTGCCTGTTGCCAGTAAATAATCAAGAACGTAAACCCTAGGCCTACCAGCATTCCAGCAAGGCCTAAAGGGCTGAATATCAGGCTAATCAACTCATCGTTGGTTACCACCGTGCGCTTTAGCTGGGCAAGCAGGCTCTGGGTTATCCACCCGATCAGGGGTAATAACAAGGCAGAAGCTAGTAACGTAAAAAACAAGTGATAGGCGATCAGGGGCCGCAGATGGTCGCGCAGTGTTCTCAGTAAGGCCGAGCCAAGGTGGGTCAGTGACTGCATTGTCTTTTTAAATCATTAGTATGAAGCCACAGAGTGGCAGTATCTGTGGGCGCCCGCAAGTCGCGACGCAAAGTGTTTAGCATAAAAAAACGCCCCACAACTATGCATAGTGTGGGGCGTTCGGTCATCGACTCAGAAGTAATGAATCGTCATCACTTCTGCGATGTTGCGAGCATCGGCGATAGAGTGGTTACGCTTCTTGTGCAACCGGAATCACGTTTGAGGCAATCTTCTGATATTCCTCAATTTCGTGGAAGTTCATGTAACGATAGATCTCTCCTGCCATGGCGTCAAATTCACTCATGTAACGCTGATACTCTTCAACGCTTGGCAGGCGACCTTCAACCGCCGCAACGGCGGCGAGTTCTGCTGAGGCAAGGTACACGTTGGCACCATCACCCAAACGGTTCGGGAAGTTACGTGTAGACGTAGACACCACGGTGCTTTTTGCAGCAACGCGTGCCTGGTTACCCATACACAGTGAACATCCCGGCATTTCCATACGCGCACCTGCACGACCATAAATGCCGTAGTAACCCTCTTCGGTTAACTGGTGCTGATCCATTTTGGTCGGCGGCGCCAGCCACAGGCGAGTTTTCAGGCTACCTGCAGGCTGCTTTTCGAGAAGTTTACCCGCTGCGCGGAAGTGACCAATATTGGTCATGCACGAGCCGATAAACACTTCGTCAATTTTCTCGCCTGCTACATCTGACAGCAAACGAGCATCGTCAGGATCGTTAGGCGCGCAAAGTACTGGCTCCTTGATCTCGGACAGATCGATTTCGATCACTTCGGCGTATTCGGCATCGGCATCGGCACGCATCAGGCTTGGGTTGGCAAGCCATGCTTCCATGCCTTCGATACGACGGCTGATAGTACGCTCATCGCCATAGCCGTTGGCAATCATCCACTTCAGCAGGGTGATGTTGGATTTCAGGTACTCAGTTACGCTCTCTTCCGATAACGTGATGGTACAGCCAGCAGCAGAACGCTCGGCGGAGGCATCGGAAAGTTCGAACGCCTGCTCGACCGTCAGGTCTTCAAGCCCTTCGATTTCCAGTACGCGGCCAGAGAACGCGTTCTTTTTGTTGGCTTTATCGACCGTCAACAGACCATGCTTGATGCCGTAAAGCGGAATGGCGTGAACCAGGTCGCGCAAAGTAACGCCAGGCTGACGTTTGCCTTTAAAGCGAACCAGTACCGATTCCGGCATATCCAGAGGCATAACCCCGGTAGCCGCAGCAAAAGCAACCAGGCCAGAACCTGCCGGGAACGAGATGCCCAGCGGGAAACGGGTGTGCGAGTCGCCACCGGTGCCCACTGTGTCAGGCAACAGCATACGGTTCAGCCAGCTGTGAATGATACCGTCGCCAGGACGCAGCGAAACACCGCCGCGGTTCATGATGAAGTCAGGCAGGGTGTGGTGGGTGTCTACGTCAACCGGCTTGGGATAAGCGGCAGTGTGACAGAACGACTGCATGACCAAGTCAGCCTGGAAGCCTAGGCAGGCCAGATCTTTCAGTTCGTCACGGGTCATTGGGCCCGTGGTGTCCTGAGAGCCGACCGTGGACATCCTAGGTTCGCAGTACATGCCCGGGCGAACGCCTTCCAGGCTACAGGCTTTACCGACCATTTTCTGCGCCAGGGTGAAGCCTTTGCCGGTGTCTTTGGGCTGGTCAGGCAGACGGAATACGTCAGACGCTTCCAGGCCTAGAGATTCGCGGGCTTTACCCGTAAGGCCACGGCCGATAATCAACGGAATCCGGCCACCGGCGCGTACTTCGTCCAGAATCAACTGGGTCTTCAGCTCAAACGTTGTGATTACTTCGTCGGTACCGTGCTTGCAGACTTTGCCTGCATAGGGGTAGACGTCGATGACATCACCCATTGCCAGTTTGGTTACGTCCAGCTCAACCGGAAGGGCGCCAGAATCTTCCATGGTATTGAAGAAGATCGGGGCAATTTTGCTACCAAAGCAGAAGCCGCCAGCGCGCTTGTTGGGAACGTAAGGAATATCGTCACCAAAGAACCAAAGCACGGAGTTGGTGGCTGATTTGCGCGAAGAGCCGGTACCTACCACGTCACCGACATAAGCGACCGGGAAACCTTTGGCTTTAACTTCTTCAATCTGCTTGAGCGGACCCATGGTGCCAGGCACTTCAGGCACAATGCCGTCACGCTCATTTTTAAGCATGGCATTAGCGTGCAGCGGGATATCCGGACGCGACCAGGCATCAGGCGCAGGTGACAGATCATCGGTGTTGGTCTCACCCGGGACCTTGAAAACGGTCAGGGTAATCTTTTCTTCCAAAGCAGGCTTGGAAAGGAACCACTCTGCTTCAGCCCAGGACTGAATGACGTCTTTGGCGACGCTGTTGCCATTTTTGGCGCGTTCTTCGACATCATGGAAGGCATCAAACATGAGCAGGGTGTGCTTTAGCTGCTCGCCAGCTTCACGTGCCAGCTCTTCGTTGTCCAGCAGCTCCACCATGGAAACGATGTTGTAACCGCCTTGCATCGTACCCAGAAGCTTAACCGCATGGATCTTGTCAATCAGCGGGGAAGACGCCTCGCCTTTGGCAATAGCGGTTAAAAAGCCTGCTTTCACATAAGCGGCTTCATCAACGCCTGGCGGAACCCGGTTGGTAATCAGGTCAAGAATGAATTCTTCTTCACCGGCCGGTGGGGTTTTCAGCAGCTCAATCAAGGCGGCAACTTGCTCGGCGTTTAAAGGCTTGGCGGGTACGCCCTCGGCGGCGCGTTCCTCGACATGTTGGCGATATGCTTCAAGCACGTTGGGGCCCTCTCATCTGCTTATGGTGGCAAACACACGTTTTCACGGTATTAAAGCGTGCGCTCGGACACATGACATACGCTTGACAAACAGCGTCTGGTTGGATGGCACGGATTCTACGGGAAACTGTCGACAATGTTAAGAAGAAGGGTTGGCTTGAATGTTGCACTTTATGTTGAGGAGTCACATGACAATTTTAAAATACCTGTATTTTTAGCCTGTTAACTGAAAAAAACGACCCTAGTTAGCTTAAAACGCTTAATGGATTGGGCGATAAAGATGCGACGGGCGTTACAGCGCGTTACCATAACCTACGCTTTATAACGCTAAGATTATTTTGTCGATGACAAAAAAGTGACAAGAGCATTGCGAACGGTATTTATGACATGCGCGTTTAACTATACAAGAAGTGTTACAGCGCGCTTACGTAGACGGTTTATTTAGTATACAAGTAGTGAGATAGGTCAAACGCTCTCAGCGTTTATGTGTTGTACAATAGTGAAATAAACGCTCGGAAGAATGTGATGTCGATACAACTTAATGCATTAAAAACAGCGGATCATGGCGTTAAAGCGGATGATCTTCTGCCAGCAAGCCTGAATGAATTTCTTGCCTGTCAAACGCCGGATAGTTGGCTCCAATGGGCATTGAGCAATCCAGAAATACTGCTTATCGATCACGCGCAATGTGAAAAAAAAGCGGCTTCGACCGCCATGAGCCTTCTATATCGCTATGTGGATCAGCCCCTTTTATTAAGTAAAATGTCGCAGCTGGCACGTGAAGAACTCCTGCACTTTGAGCAGGTGGTTGGCTTAATGGAGAAACGTGGCGTTGAATACCGGCACTTAACGGCCTCACGTTATGCCGAAGGATTGCGGCGCCATGTTCGCAGTAATGATCCTGAGCGCTTGATCGACGTGTTGATTATTGGGGCGTTGATTGAAGCGCGTAGCTGTGAGCGGTTCGCGTGTTTAATCCCGTATTTGGATGAAGAGCTGGCCAAGTTTTACCGTACGTTGGTGAAGTCTGAAGGGCGTCATTTTGAAGACTATCTTTTGCTTGCACAGCAACAAACCAACGATTCAATTGATGAACGAATCGCTTTTTTTGTCGCTCAGGAAGCAGAGCTGATAACGTCACCCGATACGGCTTTTCGTTTTCATAGCGGTGTGCCTGCTTAATGCACCGCTAGCCCAGTCAGGATATGTATCATGCGCGATGCTCGTGAGTCTGATCAGCTAATCCTCTTTGGCCATTTTTCCCTTTCCCAAGGCGATGATGTGCTGACCCATTTTAGCTATGACAAAGTCAAAGCGTTGCTGGTGTACTTACTGCTTCATCGTCAGCCGGTGAATCGCGCGGTGCTGGCCGAACTGCTGTGGCCAGACCAGGGGCTTTCGTCTGGTCGTACCAACTTACGTCATGCGCTGCACTGCCTGCGTCATTCATTGGGCAATAACGCTGAGCAGGTGTTGAACGTTTCGCGTCAAACTATCGCGTTCCAGCTGCCGGCCTCCTGGCGGGTTGATTTACATGAGCTGCAACAGCTATTGGAAGGGCCGCGGGATCTGGCAACGCTGGAAGCAGTATTGACCTGCTACCAGGGGGATCTGGTCGAGGAACTTCAGCTTGCCAACTGTAGCGAATTTCAGCGTTGGCTTGTGCAGGTACGTAACGAATGGCGCCAACGCGTCATTCGTTTTGCCGAGCAGGTGCTGGAGGCGCATGAAGGCGTTCCAGATGCGATGCTTGAAGGCTTGGTCAGCCGTTTTTCAGGCTACGCGCCGTTTCATGAGCGTTGGGTACGCCAACTCGCCGAGCAGAATCAAATCGCCGCCGCGCACGAACAGTACAACGGTTACCTTCAGCTGCTGGCGCTTTCAGGGCAGCAGCCGGAACCCAGTTTTTTGCAATTAGCCAGCTATTGGTCAGATGGGTCGCACGACCCGCGCGCCATGAGCCCTCAAGGCGCCTTTTCGCGCGTACTGGCCGCAGACAGCAAACCTCTGCGCGATGATGAAATTGAGCTGCGCCAGCTTTCCGTGATGGCAATTCGGTTGCGTCTGCGAGGTGACTGGCAGGAGCGCACGGCAACGCGCAACTGTTTGGCATTGCAGTTGGAATTATTGCGCTGGCTTGAGCAACAGTGCCACCACCTGGGTGGCTTTTGGCTACCTGGCGCAACCGGTGGGTTGGGGCTTGCCTGTTTTGGTACCCACGGCCCGGCGCATCAGCTTGCAGAGCTGGTGGCGCTTTACGAGCACTGCCAAAAAGCGCTACCGCAAGAGTCGGTACGCTATTGGGAAGGCGAGGGCTCGCCTCCTGTCTTTGAATTGGCGGCTGGATTAAACAGTGGGCAGGTGGTCTATCTGCCCGAGCGCCAGCTGGCTGATCCTCTGGGCCAAGTGACTCAGGTGTCTCTGGAGCTAATGAGCGCCGCCGAAGGCAGCGAGCTGGTGATTTCACAGGAAGCTAGCCAGCACATGCCACCGGCACTTGATCTACAGCCTCGTCTGGTATCCCGCCTGGTGGCAAGCGATGGGCGCGTGCGTTTGCGCGCGCTAGTGCTAGGCCAGAATGAAGGCGGTCGGGATGCCTTGCCGCCCAGTTTAGTGGGCCGTGAAACCTCACTGCGCACGCTTCGCGATGCCCTGGCCAGGGCCGGTATAGGTCTACGCCAAAGCGTGCTGGTACGCGGCGCCTCGGGAATGGGTAAATCTGCGTTAATGGTGGGTTTTCGCCAACTGGAGCTGAGCCGTGATGCGTCGATTTGCTGGCAGCCGACGACCCGGTTATCGGTACTTGAGCCGTATGGCGTAGCACGCCATTTAGTGGCCTGGTATCTGGACGCACCCCCCACGCTGGAAACCTTGACGAATCTACAGGCAGCGCTGGGCCTGACGCTGACCAATGAAAGCCGCCAGCACTTGCTTGAGGAAGCGCTGGGGGTTCGTGATGTTCAGGAAGTGACCCAGCTTGCTCAAAATGGCGAGGCAGTGGAGCTGGTTGTGCAACTGCTCCATGGGTTGATCGATCATCAAACCCAGGAGCGCACGCTGGCATTGATGATTGATGATCTACAGTGGATCGATGAGCCTTCCTTTAAGGTATTGGCAGGGCTACAGGCACGTCTACCCATCAATACCGCTTTTATGCTGGTCGCAAGCCATCATGGGCGTGAGTCGTTGCCGGTCAAGCTTCATTGGGATCAGCAGATCGGTTTGTGCAAGCTGGATGCGCTACAGTCATCGCGCTTACTTTCCCAGTTATCGCGACGTTACCGAATCCATTTAAGCCCGCGGCTACGTAACCAGATTATCGAGCGCTGCGATGGTGTTCCGCTTTATATGCAAGAGATCTGTCGGCGTCTGGATATGGACCGCCGTGAAGGGCGCAGCGTTCAGTTCGATGAGCTGCCCAAGGGGCTGCTCGGCCTGTTGGCCAGCAGGATTGATCAGTTGGAAACGGATCGCGCGATTGCCCATGTAGCCGCAGTACTTGGTCGGCGCTTTCGGCTGGATTTCCTGCTTGAATGTAGCGGTTTGGAGCACAGCCGATTAACGCAAGCCATTGAACATATGCGTCAGTTGGAGATTATCGAGCCCATTAATAAAGAAGAAGGCGAACAGGAGTACCAGTTTAGCCATCAGCTGCTTCAGGAAGCCGCCTATCTTTCCTGCCCACGCGATGTTCGGGTTAAGCTTCACCAGCAGGTTGTCACCCTTATCGAAGAGCGCTTTCCGATGTGGATTAGTCGCCACCCGGGCGATTTTGCAACCCATTTACGCAGAAGCGGCCATTATGCGCGTGGCGCGCGCTACTTCGAACTGTCTGCCCGCGAGGCGTTGAAGGTCAGTGCCAATCGCACGGCGCTGCGTATGGCCGACGCAGGGTTAGCTAGCTTACGCCGCGTCGAACATCAAATAGAGCGTGAGGTCAGCCTGCTTACGGTACGTGGCCAAGCGGCGTTTGCCTTGGAAGGGCACGGTTCGCCCATCGCTCATGAAAGCTTTGTACTTGCCCGCGAACTTCTGCGTGAATCAGGCAGCGATATGCTGGATGATCCGGAAGAGCTAGAGCAAGTGTTTCTGGTCAAGTGGGGGTTATGGGTAGGTCGCAGTCAGCGCTATGCCCATGCGGATGCCTTTGCCTTGGCCTCGACCCTGACCGATATTGCCGAACGCCTGGAAGACCCGCGTTATCGGCGCCTAGCGGATTATGCCCGGGCACAGTGCGAGTATTGGGCGGGGCGTATTCAGCAGGCCCATGACCATTTGGATGAAATTGATCCGCTTAATGCCCAGATGATGATTGAGTGGCTGCCGTTCTCGGATCATCCCCAGGTGACCGCCGCCTGTTTTCAGGGCTGGACCCTCTGCTTACGAGGGGATTATCAGCGTGCTGAGCGCCAGGTCTCGGCGGCGCTGCGTCTGGCGGAGAAAATTGGTCATCCAGGTACTCTGGCTATGGCGCTGCTTTTCGCAGCCGCCTTGTATCGGCAGCTGGGCCATGTGCATCTTGCGGCGCGTCATGCAGAACGTGCTGCGGCCATGACCGGCACGCCTGATTTACAGCTGTGGCAAATCTCAGCGCAGGGTGTTATCGGCTGGCAGCGTGCCTTGGCGGGTGATCAGAATGGCCTTGTTCAGATCCGCGAAAGCCTGGATCAAATGACCGAGCTTAAAGGGCGCGATCGTTATCAGCGCCCCTCATTATGGTATATCGATGCCTGTATTGAGCTTGGCGAGCTGCAGGTCGCTGAAGACTATCTCGATCAATGTTTGATAATAGCCCGTGACCGGACAACGCTTTTCTTACCGGAGCTTGCCACGCTTCTGGCAAAAGTGCGCCATCAGCTTGGCCACCCCGCAAGCGAAGTCAGAGCGCTTGCCGAAATGGCAATTAGTCAGGCGCAAGAACATGGTAATCGGCACCAGGAACTAGAGGCGTTGGAGCTATGGCTAACACATATCGAGCCAAGTGACCTTCAGGCGAAAGAAGCATTTCGGCATTTACTGAACGATGTTAGCCATAGCGATGCGCCTGTGCTGGTGCGCTGGGTAAGCCTGCTCGATCGTCGGTTGGCCCAGCCTGCGGGTGTAGAGGGGTAGGCGGATAGAAGGGTAGCCTGAATCCTTAACGTGTCTCAGCCTCAAGAAAGGCCAATGTGGCGAGCGCTTGTTCACGCTGCTCGCCACATACGCTGATATCAAAATCAAAGTTGCCACACACCGCGGGCCTGCGTGGATCACCAAACAGGCGACATAAATTGCTTTCATCTAGCTGGATACAGCGCACCCCGGCAGGTTTGCCCTCAGGCATGCCGGGAATCGCTGAACTGATGGAGGGCGCGATGCAGCACGCGCCGCACCCCGCCCGGCAGCCTGATGGCTGTTTTACAATGATATCGCCATAGCTCATGGAGCCGCTTCCGCAAACGCGCCTTTATTAATGCCCTCGAACGCCTGCACATGAGTTGCCTGACCACTATCGCGTGCGATGCTGCGTGCCAGCCAAATAGCGATGTTTTCAACCGTGGTGGGCCCCGGAAGAACCGCACAGCGGTTTATTGGTAGGCGAATGGAAAAAGCCCCCTGGGCGGCTTGATAGCTGCAGGTTAAAAACTCATCATCCTGGCGCTCAATGTCGGCTTGCTCCAGCAGATACCGGTTATCCAGCCAATCGGCCCAGTGCGTTTCTAGCCCAAATTGACGCTCACCTGATTGCCAGATGGCGAGTCGTGAACGATGCCCATGAGCAATCCGTTGGCAGTTGCCCTGATGGCGCTTCAGTCCGTGGCTATAGCCGTAGGCCGCCCCGCTAATCGGCTCATCGCTCAAGGTCAGCGTGACACGGTCAACATTGACCGGTCGCTGATCGGTTAGCGCATGGCTTAAATACTTGGCTACCTGTTCAAGCGTAACGCTTTCCCAGGGAAGTAGGCTAAATGCTTCTGCTGGCCCACGCACTTGCATAGGGTAGGGAAGCGTCGTGCTGATGCAAAGGCCTTCATCACACTCGGTAACGGTAACGCCCGGTGCCTGGGTAGGAATCAGCAGCGTATGATCAAGCCCGCCATCCAGAGTGCGCTTGATCCAGGGCTTTACTTCACCAAAATCAAACAGCATACCGTCTTCACCCAGCGCTCCTTCAAGGAGTGCGTCTACCTGCCAGCTGCAGCCTACAAGACCACGCTGAGGGCACCATAAAGACACATCGATATGGGTTAACTGATTAACAAATAAAGCCATTAGTCAAACCCTGCTATTTTGTGCATTTGAAGCGAAAGGCGCCACTGGGGGTTGGCCATACAATACTGTGTGGCACTGGCAATGGTGTTGGCTTGCTGTCCCAGCGGGCTTACATCCATAGGTTGCAAAAAGAAGTGGTCAAAAGCCAAGTGTTTAAACTGCTCCGGCGGTGCATCCACTTGTGGAAAGACCAGCTTTAATTCACTTCCCCCGCTAACTGCCAGTGCGTTATTGCCCTTTGGGCTCACGCATAGCCAGTCAATGCCGGGGGGAGGCGGTAACGTGCCGTTGGTTTCAACGGCGATTTCAAAGCCTGCGTCGTGCAGCATGTCGATTAACGGCGCGTCCAGCTGAAGTAGCGGCTCTCCGCCGGTAAACACCACGTACGGTATCGCGTTTGAAGCGTCTTTTGGCCATAGCGCGCGAATGTGAGCGGCTAAATCAGTCGCCGTTGCGAAACGCCCGCCGTTTTGCCCATCGGTACCGATAAAATCCGTATCGCAAAACGTGCATTTTGCGGTGGCGCGATCAGCCTCACGGCCCGACCACAAGTTACACCCACTGAAGCGGCAAAAGACGCTCGCACGGCCCGCTTGCGCCCCTTCACCCTGTAAGGTGTAAAAGGCCTCTTTAACATGATACATCAGCGGCTTTCCTGGGGAGTTTGAGGGGCGTAATGCAGCGGGTCGATAGCATCGTTCGCCGCAAAAGCATCCAGACGTTCGCGGCAGCTACCGCACTCACCACAGGCCAGTTCGCGCCCTTCATAGCACGTCCATGTATGTTGATAATCCAATCCCATGGCGAGCCCTTCGCGCAAAATGTCGGCTTTGGACGTGCGCAGGTAAGGAGCGTGCAGTGATACAGGTTCGAAGTTGGCAATACCTGCAACATGATTCATGGCATCGACAAACTCAGGCCGACAGTCAGGATATAGAACGTGATCACCGCCGTGGGCACCATAATCTACACGGCCTGCACCGATATTGACTGCCTTGGCAATCGCCAGAGATAACAGAATCATATTCCGGTTGGGGACAACGGTGGCCCGCAAGTTATCATCCGCGTAGTCACCTGTGGGCATGGTTTGGTCGGGATTGGTCAGCGCTGAATTATCGATCAAGCCGTGAATGGCTCGAATATCCACGATTTGATGGGGAATATTCAGCTGTTTACAGACACGCGCGGCAACATCCAGCTCGCGGGCATGGCGTTGTCCATAGTCGAAAGACAGTGCGTGAACGTCCAGGCCTTCGCGAATCGCGCGATGAAGTACCGTATAGGAATCCATGCCGCCAGAATAAATGACCACCGTGGAGGTAGGCAAAACAGAGGGGGTAGAAGAAGTGCTAGACATACTTGATACTCGTTGTCGGAGAATTTTTCGTGCAGCGCAAGCGCTGAACAAAGTGCCGGGGTCCGGTCCGGAAGGGCGGCAGTTTACGCAATGAGAGCGCATCTGACTAGCTCAAGTCCTGATGGTTGCTATTTTTATTCGATATTCTGGACATTTGGTGTTGTGGTGCGGCTGCGGCGAAACGTCAGCAGGCCCCGATTTGTGCAACATGCTAAGCTCATGTTTTGAGCGGTTAGAGGCAATTATGGCCACTATAGAACACAGTGAAATTGTTAACGCACCGCCCGAGCGCGTGTTTGAGTTATTACGTCGAGTGGAGGATTTTGCTGATTATTCCGACTTGATACGCTCCATCGATACGCTGGGTAATAATCACTACCGCTGGCATGTGCGTGCCGTGGGAATGGATTGGGCATTTGAGGTGGCGGTGACAGAGATTCAGGCCCCACATGTACTCGCCTGGGAATCGCTTGACGGCGTAAAAAATCAAGGACGCTATCAGCTACGTGAAGTGCCTGAAGGAACGGAAGTTTCATTAACGCTTAGCTATGAAATCGGTAATCGGCTGATGGAAAAAGCCGTTAATAAGGCCGCTAAGCCGTTAGTGGGCAAGGTAAGCCGGCAAATTCTGGAACGCGTTGAGGCGCGACTTAATGCATAGAGCTTCAGGCCTTTACTGGCGCTTGGGTGTAGCGGCTGGTTGTATTGCCCTGGCGGCTTTTTTATGGATTAGCTATTCACCGGATTTAATGGCCGTTAAGTACGGCATGTCACAATGGATGCATCATCCAGTCGTCGTTGCTGGTGTGGTAGCTATTATGGCGATTACGTTGGCAACCGGCTTGCCATCAAGTATCGGCTTATGGTTGATAGCACCTTTTTATCCTCCGCTTATCGCCACTTGTCTGTTAACACTGGGAAGCGTAGCGGGTGCATTTGGCGGCTATCAATTGGCGGCGCGCACTAGCGCTACGTGGCAGCCGAAAGGACTGACCCTTAAAATAATGAAAACGCTTCAAGATAGAAGTGATTTGCTCACTCAGTGCGCGTTGCGCATTCTGCCCGGCTTCCCTCACGCGGTCATCAACTTTGCGGCGGGGTTAAGCCGTATTCCGCTAACGGTTTTTCTTCTCTCGGCGGCCTTGGGCCTATCGGTCAAATGGGCGGTTTACAGCAGTGCTATTCATGGGGCAATTGAAGCATTAGAGGAGGGGGACGCTCTACAGTTTGATGTGCTGCTTCCGCTACTTGCGTTAACGCTTTTATTGTTGGTTGGAGCGTGGTTCAAGCGCCGCTCGAAAGCAGCGCCCAAGCATTAAGCATGAAAGTTAAGCGCTATGACAATGATAAAAACTTAACCGCTTTGGTGCATGGCTACATCGAGTTGGTCAACCAGCTCCGCCCAGTCGGCGTCATCTTCAATCGCTTCGCGAAGAAAGTCGGCTTGGCCTTCGTTCCAGCAAGGAGCGTCGGCAAGCGCCACCTCTTTGGGTAATGGGCGATGACGTTTGATAAATTGCTCAATCGAATCTGAATCTGAGGGTAAGCCTAGCTGTTCAAAAAGATCACTAAAAAAATGTACCGGCTTTTCCATAATTATACGCTCCTTCAATGGGTTGCTACTGGTTAAACATAGCGTAAATTATTGATCTCGCAATTGCTATTAGCGCTCGCCCACCAAGGAAGTGAGAAAACGCTGGCGCTGCACATCGAAACCCATGGGTTGGGCCAACAAATGAACCAGCTTGGTAAACGCTGCTTCGGGCGTCATGGCATCACCCGACAGAACCCCTGCATCCACTAATCCTTGGCCCGCCGCATAGGCGCCCATATGAACGCTGCCTTCCGGGCAAAGGCTGATAGCCGCCAACAGTTTCCCTTCACCGCTGGCTTTTGCCAGGATGTCAAGCAACGCCGGATCGTTGGGTAGATTGCCAGCCCCCCAGAGCTGTAAAACCGCCCCTTTAACGCGCGGATCACTCAGCCAGGCATCCAGCTGCCAAGCCGCCATGCCGGGCCATAGCGCAATACGCACCACTTCGCCTTGGCTCAGGCCCTGATAGTCGGATAGCTCAAAGCGCGGCGCACCGCGCTGCTGTAGAGCCAGTCCACGGCTTGGGTAGTAAACGAAATCGTCGCCCACCCGTTCGCCAAGCAAAGGGTAGCAGGGGGTAGAAAATGCTGTTAATGCGCTGCTATGTTGCTTTATGGCTCTTACGCCGCGCATCAGACGGCTGGCGAAATAGATAACCACTTCCTGCAGTTCGGCAGTGGCTGCAAAGCATAAGGCACCATGCAGATTATCCAATCCATCGCTATGGGGGGCTTCCAGCGGCAACATGGCGCCGGTTAATACGACAGGGCGGTCTACACCCTGAAGTTGATAGGCAAGGCTTGCTGCGGTCCAGCTAAGCGTATCGGTACCGTGGATGATTACAAAGCCACGATACTCGGTTAGACGTGCTGTGATATCGCACGCCAGTTGCTGCCAGTTAAGTGGTGTGGCTGTACTGGAATCAATCAGCGTGGAATAGCTAATAACATCATAGGCTGGCAGTAACTGTTGCTGCGCGATGGGCAGTTGGCTTAACGCTTTTTCCATACGCTGAGCAAAATTACCGCCGGGGGCAAGCCCGTTATCCGTCTGCTGCATACCAATGGTTCCACCCGTATAAATCACCAGTAGGCGCTCTTGGGTGGGGGCGGCTTGGGCTAAGCGGGATAAGGTACTCATTACGGGCTTCCTGACGCTTTTTTAAAGACGATGTTTTTTTAAAGACAATGAGGGTTAATGACGGTGGACTTGAAGAATACCGCCATGGTCATCCAGCTGACGTTTGCGCCCCACCAGAAGGGCAAACCCACAACAGATACCAACCAATAGAATCAACAGCCAGGCAATATGATCAGCATGGATGCCGGACTGAAGCAGTAAACCAACGCTGAAGGGCCCGAGGGCGGCGATCATATACCCCCCGCCTTGCACCAGGCCGGATAGCTGGCCTGCCAGACGCGAATTGGCGGTGCGTAATACCAAGAGGCTAAGAGCTAAGCTGAAACTGCCACCTTGCCCTAAACCTAAAAAGACAGCGCCGGGCCATTTCCATGGCAAAGGCGCAACCAGCAGCATCCAAAGTCCGGCTGCCGTGCTGAACAATACCAGTAAAAGCGCTGGCCGCTGGTCACGACCCAGCCTTGCAAGCCACGGTGCGCCCAAGGCTGAAACCAGCTGGCACATGATCGAAATGGCCATTGTCCAGCCCGCGCTAGCTTCATCGTAGCCGCGGTCGACCAGTAGGGTGGGTAGCCAACCAAACACGATATAAGCCATTGACGATTGAATGCCCATAAACAGCATCACATGCCACGTGAGCGGTTTGCGCAGTAGTCGTAAAAGACCGGGAGTAGGTACTTGAGGTGCGTGCTGGGTATGGCTGGTAGGCATCTGGAAGTGCCAAAGAGCGAGCGCAAATACGGCGAGCAATGCCCAGCTCATAAGACTTGCCTGCCAGCTCCCTAACCAATCGGTGAGAGGTACGCTTAGACCAGCACCCAGTGCTCCGCCAAGGCAGAGCGCCATGGTGTAAAGGCCGGTCAGGAGATCAGCGCTTTCAGGTAGTTCGCGCTTAACAAGCGCAGGCAACAAGGTGCCGCTGATGCCAATGGCACCACCGGCCATGGCCGAGCCTATAAACAGTACACCTGGCAGTGGCAAACCGCGCAGAATTAAGCCTGCCGCAAGCAGTAAGAGCGCTGCGCTAAGCGCTCGCTCACTACCCAGGCGTTGGGCCAATAGTGGTGCGATTGGCGCAGCTAAACCTAGGAACAGCACGGGAAGGGTGGTAAGGACCCCCGCGCTTGCGGCCGAAAGCCCCGCCGTTTCCTGTAAACGCGTAAGCAGAGGTGCCACTGAGGAAAGTGCGGGGCGTAAATTCAGCCCCACAACCACCATCAATAGAATAAACGTGAGCGAGCGACGGGACATCATAGCTACTTACTTGAGGTGGGGACGTAAATCACCGCGAACCGCATCAAGTAACGTGATGAAGTTGTAATCCTGTGGCGTTTCAAGGCAATCAACGCGAACGCTGGTGCGCATGCCTTGATTGATGTCCAGCTTATCGTAGATTTCCAGCGTCACTTTTTGGGCGGGTTTATCGCCCGGTGCAATAATGCCGTCTTCAAGCGTAAACGTTTCAATCAGCGTGGCGCGTACGCGGGTGCTGTTGTCTTCACTCAGAACGCGGCGAATAAACAGCCATCCTTCACAGGGCAGCGCTACATTATCATCACGCTCACGTAGAAATAGTGTGCGATAGCAGGCGCCTTCAGTGGAGGCTTTTTCCGCCATGCTGCGGTAAGCCTGAACGACCTGTTTTGAAGAAGCGCGAGCATCTTCCAGGCGTTGCGCAATGCCCTGGTGCTCACGGCTAAGCTGTTCTTGGCGTTGAAAACCAAGCCACTGCCGATAGTCAGCAATAAGTTGAGATGAGGACATGATCGCTCCCTGAAAATGTTTTAGTCGATGCATCGGAATATGCGAGGGCATAACCTTCGCATATTCCTTCCCGATGGGCTAGCGGCGCGCGCGCCGACGGCGTTCGCCGCTGGGTTTTGCGGCTTCGCTATTCGGTTTACGGCGAGCTTGAGGCTGGCGTTGACGACGACCATTCTCGATGGGCTCGGGTTTGGCGTTCGGGTCGGGTTCAAAGCCGGGTTCGATATGCTTGGTCAGGTTTTGCTTGATCAGCCGTTCGATATTGCCCAACAGCCCATGCTCATCCACACATACCAATGAAACTGCTGCGCCATTGCTGCCGGCCCGGCCTGTACGACCAATGCGGTGTACGTAGTCTTCAGCGACATTAGGCAGTTCAAAATTCACCACGTGGGGGAGCTCGCTGATATCGAGCCCGCGTGCGGCGATATCGGTGGCAACCAGTACCTGTAAATCACCGCTTTTGAACGCACCCAGTGCTCGTGTACGCGCGCCCTGGCTTTTATTGCCGTGAATCGCCATGGCCGGAATATCTTGTTTGGAAAGCTGTTCGGCAAGCCGGTTGGCTCCGTGCTTAGTACGGGTGAACACCAATACTTGAAACCAGCCGTGGCGCTGAATCAGGTGGGCCAGCAGTTCGCGCTTTTTATCACGGTCAACGCGGTAAACGGCCTGCTCGATTTTTTCGGCGGTCGTATTACGCGGGGCAACTTCAATAAGCGCTGGGTTATCCAGCAGTTGCTGAGCCAGCGTTTGAATTTCATTGGAGAACGTGGCTGAGAACAGCAGATTTTGGCGCTGTTTGGGTACTAGGCGCAGCACGCGTTTAATATCGTGAATAAAGCCCATATCCAGCATGCGGTCGGCTTCATCCAGCACTAAAATTTCGATAGCTGAAAGATCGACATGACCCTGCTGCTGAAGATCCAGCAAGCGTCCTGGTGTGGCAATCAGTACGTCCAGGCCGGCTTTAATCGCATCGATCTGAGGCTGCTGACCGACGCCACCAAAAATAGTATGTGAGCGTAAAGAGAGGTGCTTGCCATAGGTGGATACACTTTCACCTACCTGGGCTGCCAGTTCACGCGTGGGGGTTAACACCAGCGCACGAATCTGACGTTTTCCAGGGCGCTTGCCACCTGAAAGACGCTGCAGCATCGGCAGAGTAAAGCCTGCCGTTTTACCTGTGCCTGTTTGGGCGCTCGCGAGTAAATCGCGACCTTCTAAAACAACCGGAATGGCCTTTAATTGGATCGGGGTAGGCTGGGTATAGCCTTGCGCCGTAATCGCGCGTAATAAATCTTCATGCAGACCAAGTTCAGAAAAGCTCATGCGTTCTCCGCAGTCGCCTAACAAGGCAACAGCTGCTTAAAAAGCGTTGTTGCTAGGCGTAATTTTTTCAAAAGGCGAGGATAATAATCATCGCGGCAGCGAAGTTTGCCAGATAATTCGCTACACCGCGATGATCGTTGATTAGCCACGAATGACCATAACGAAATAGAGTGGTCAGTATGGAAGAGACGGGCATTTAACAGTGGGTACATCTGACAGCGGGCATTGCAATAGGTTGCAATCCTAAATATGCCCGCCAGTGTAACATGAAGAGTGTACAAGGCGGGCATACTTGTCGCGTTTGGTTGACGAGACTAGGCCTAGCGAAATCGTGATCAGTTGAAATAATTGCCTTGACGTATCTGATCGGCAATTTGTCTGGCCACGTCATCCCAACTGGCGCCTAAGGCGCGCACCAAAGCTGGGTAGCCATCGTCATCCAGCGCCGTTTGTGCTGAAAAGCTCTCCATGGCAAGCAGCTCATTGCTGGCGCTGCGTAACTGCCATTGACCGGTTGCAATCGCCAAGCCATCGTGACGCCCTTGGAACTGGTCGACTTCCAGGCGCAGGCTAATTGCTTCGGGCTGGCTACTGTCGTCACGCACTACCCGAATCAGCGGTAGCTCTTGGGATAAACGCGTGCGTAAACTGCGCGAAAGCTGTCGGCCAATGCTTTCGGCCCACTGGTGTTCGCGTGCTTCGTTAAGCGTAATATCATCCAGCTGCATGATGATGCCGTCGACGTCCAGGTAGTGAGCAAGCCGCGGCGAGCTCAGCTGTACCGTACCCTGAGGGTTGCTCGGCGTGTTGGCCAACTGACTGCTGGGTAGCATATAGCGCGCAGGAGGAGTAACGCTGCTTGCACAGGCCGTGAGCATAAGACTCATGGCCAGCAACGATAAGCCTTTCAAACCCAGTAGCGATAAGCGGTTTAAACATAGTAAGCGCATAACGTTGTCCTTCTTAGCGCGGTGCACGCGGTATCGGATCTTGAGCATCTAGGTTATCAAACAGAAGCGCCCGCGGATTATCATTCAGGGTGCGGGTCAGCGGCTGAAGATCACGCATTAACCGGTCCAGGCGCTCAATGGCTGACGTAAGGTCTTGATACGCTGGTGAAGAGGGCGAAACGCCTTGCAGCGTGGTGCGAAGTTCTTCAAGCGTTGCATTGAGATTTCCACCTACCGCCTGGGTTTCAGGATCATTTAAAAGCTGGTTGAGCGAGGTGCTGACGTCGCGCACTTCATCAAGCATGCGTTCAGAAGCTTGCAAGTTGCGATCGAGCCCGGCAAGTAAAGGCTCCACTTCAAGCGCATTTAGCTTATCCAGCAAGCTGGTAATTTGCGCCTGAATCTGGGCGAATCCTCCGGCCACGGTGGGGAAAACCGTTCGGTCTGAAAAGGTTTCAGCGATGTATCTATCTTCTGCATCGCGCTGAAAATTAAGATCAACGAATAAGGCGCCGGTTAACAGATTGCCGTTTTTAAGCGAGGCACGCAGCCCTATGCTAAACAAACGGTTAAAGCGCGCCTCCCACTCGTCTAAATCGATATCTGAGTTTTCAATGCCAAGGCGCTGGGGCTCAATGCGAATTAGCACGGGAATCGCAAAGCGGGCACGTGAATCGGGTTGAGGTGCGGTAAAATTCCATGGAACCGCCGCTACGGTGCCCATTCGAACGCCGCGAAACTCAACCGGAGCTCCGCGTGACAGGCCACGTACCGTATCGTCGACCAATAGAACGTATTCTAAATAGCGGTTAAAGGTGCCTTCACGCGCGTCATCTTCATCGGCATAAAGATTGAACCGGGCTCCAGGCTCTACCTTTCTGCCCATGGGCAGGTCTTCAGGCACGCCAAACGTGACGCCACCACCCAACAATGCTTCCAGGGATTCAACGTTTACCCGGAAACCATTGGCATCCAGGCGAAAATCTACGCCGCTGGATGACCAGAAACGCGTGCTATCGGTAACCAGCTGTGCGTAAGGTTCTTCGATAAAAATCTGATGTTGCATGGTGCGCGATTCAGGATCAAAGCTGGCTTCTTCCACCCGGCCAACGGTATAGCCCTGGTATGAAACCGGGTCGCCCACGCGCAGCGAGTTGCCAAGCTGACTAATCAGGCTGATGTTGAGGCCTGCCATGCCTGCTGTTGCGACCGGCGGCACATCGCTGACCGGGAATTCGCGGCGCTGCTCTTCAGCGGTTCCGGGTTCAAGCTGTATATAGGCACCTGAAAGTACGGTGCCCAGGCCGCTGATGCCTTCACGACCAATGCGCGGTTTGACGACCCAGAAACGGCTATCCTCGCGCAGAAGCTTGTCGGCCTGAGGCTGAATGCGGGCTGTGATGACGGCACTGCTCAGGTCTTCTGATAGCTGGACGTTTTGCACCAGTCCAATCTCAACGTTACGGCTACGAATGAGCGTGTTGCCTGCTTCGATACCCTCGGCATTGTTCATGGTCAATGTGATCAGCGTGCCGCGGCTGGTATAGTTATCGTACACCAGCCATAAGCCAATAATGATCGCCACAATGGGTACAATCCAGATGGGTGATAGGCGCGTTTGCCGAGAAGGCTTGGCCTTGTTCAGGTCAGGCTCTTGCTCATTGTTTACCGGGGTATCATTACCCATTAATGGCTCCCTGAGTGGCGATTATCTGATGCGGATGCTTTGGTTTCGGGGGCATCCCATATTAAACGGGGGTCAAAGGTCATGGCGGCAAGCATGGTCAAAACCACCACTGAGGCAAACGCCAGGGCGGCAGGACCAGGGTTAATCGACATGAGTGAGCCAGCGCGAATCAAGGCAACCAGAATAGCGACCACAAACACATCGACCATTGACCAGCGCCCAATGAATTCAGTGATTCGATAAAGCTTGGTGCGGCTAATAGTGTTGGGACGGCCGCTACGCTGTACCGCGATGCATAGCCATGAGAGCGCCAGCAATTTACCTACCGGCACGATGACGCTTGCAATAAAAATAACCGCCGCGACTGGCCAGGAGCCCATCTGCATGAGCTGAACCACGCCGCCAATAATCGTGGACGAGCCGCTGTGCCCCAGGCTGGTGGTGGTCATAATAGGATAAACATTGGCTGGAATATACATGATGGTCGCAGCGCCGAGCAGCGCCCATGTACGTTGTAAGCTAAACGGTAATCGATGGTGGAGCTTTTCATGGCAACGTATGCAGCGAGACTTGTGCCCAGTGGAAAACGTATTGATAAGCCCACAGGTAGGGCAGCCTGTAAGGCTTTGGCTGGCGGCCGTCATTCCGGTTTGTGTCCCTTCCGGGGCGAGGGGCTCACCCTCTAAGGAGAACCACATCCAGTCAGCATCAATCGATTGAGTGGTCATTAATAAGAGCACCGCAAAAACACAAAATGCCCAGAAAGAGATTCCCAGTTCTATATCCGCCAAGCCGGCTACTTTAATCAAGCTCACCAGCGCCCCGATAATAAAAACATCGGCCATCATCCAGGGAGTCAAATGGGCAAGGGAGCGCGCGACATCGCGACTAAACGCTAGCGGTTTGCCATGTAAAAGACCGAACTGAAGCCAGATGACGCTGAGTAGGTAAACTGCAGGTAGCACGGCGATGGTCATGATCACAATGATGGCGACCACGGGCTGGTGGAAGGCAATCAGGGTCGTTGCCGTCTGTGCAAGCTCGATGCGATTGCCCACGCCACTGACGTTGAAACTCACAAACGGAAACGATACTGCCACTATTAATGCAACAAGTGCCGCAATGGCTAATGCCATACTACGCTGCGCTGGGTAACGATGACGTTTAACCAGTACATGCGAGCAGCGCGGGCAGCTGGCTTTTTCTCCAGAACCCAGGGGAGGCAAGGCCGACACCCAGTCACACTCGTGACACGCCCGTAAGCGCCTGCGTTGAACACGCGTTTCAGGCGGTAAGCGATCTACCAGAGGCGTATTGACCGGAAGCGAAGGGCGTTTCATCAAACGGTAGTGGGGCAAATGCGACACTCTCACTGCGAATTCAAAGTAAAACTAACAGAAGCTAGGCCGTTTAGCTGTCAAACCCGGCTTATCCAAATAATAGCTTATATCGTACTTGACCGGAGCATCAGGTTAGTCAAGGATGCAGCCGCGATAGTGCCTAATATTTGTTCAATAAGGAAATGAAATGTTGCTTCCTGTTCTAGCGGTAGTATTGGGGTTGGTATTATTGATCTGGAGTGCGGAGAAGTTTGTTGACGGTGCTGCCGCTACATCACGTTGGCTCGGCCTTTCCCCCTTATTGATCGGTATGCTGGTGATTGGTTTTGGTACCTCTGCGCCAGAAATGATGGTGTCTGTATTAGCGGCTATTCAGGGCAATCCTGGATTGGCGGTGGGCAACGCCTATGGTTCCAATATTGCCAACATTGGTCTGGTGTTGGGCTTTGTCGCGCTTATTGCACCCTTGGCGGTGCATTCAAGCGTTATCCGTAAAGAGATGCCGTTTCTCATCGTGGTCACGCTGATTACTGGGCTCATGCTCTGGGATGGTTGGGTTTCCCGTTGGGAGGCGGCTATCTTACTAGTGACTCTGGGCTTATTTATTGGCTTTAGTATCATCCGCTCGAAAAAACAGCAGAACGACCCGCTCGTTGATGATGTGTCTGAATCGCTGGACAGCAAGCCCATGTCGCGTGGTAAAGCGATCATGTGGACACTGGCTGGCTTGGTGTTTTTGATTATCAGTTCGCGGATGCTGGTGTGGGGAGCGGTCGAAATTGCTCAGCACTTTGGGGTGAGCGATCTGATCATCGGTTTAACCGTTGTTGCGATAGGTACTTCGTTGCCAGAACTGGCTTCATCCATTAGTGCGCTGCGCCGTGGGGAGCACGATATGGTGCTAGGTAACGTTGTGGGTTCTAACTTGTTTAACAGTCTGGCGGTGGTAGGGCTCGCGGGCGTTATTGTGCCTATCGAGGCGGGCCGGGAAGTGCTCGTGCGAGACTGGAGCATAATGACCTGTATGACACTGCTGATGATCCTGTTTGCGTTTTCATGGCGCGGACGCCCACGCCGAATTAATCGTTTGGAGGGTGGCGTGCTATTTACTCTTTTCATAGCGTATACCGGCTATATGGTAAGTATTGTGGTTTTATCTTAATGAATTTTTAGTGTTTTTTGATGTGCGTCAATGAGACACGTATTCAAAATATTCGTCCGGTGTATATTGGTATCGAAGGAGTAGGATGACAATATAAGTAAAGAATAAGCTTAGTACTTATAACTAAAATGCAGCGCCTTAATGGCTCAACTAAGCTTGTCTTAACCTTAATGGGATATTAATTCAGGTCTTAGGAGCGCGTAATGGAACTTGATCCCCTGGTGCTATCGCGAATCCAATTCGCATTCGTAGTGTGTTTTCATGCGATCTTCCCGGTGTTTACCATTGGGTTGGCCTCTTATATAGCCTTGCTGCAAGGATTGTTTTTTAAGACCCAAAATCCTGCCTGGGATCGTTTGGCGCTGTTCTGGACAAAAGTGTTTGCGGTTGTCTTCGGTATGGGGGTGGTATCAGGGATTGTGATGTCGTTTCAGTTTGGCACTAACTGGAGCAACTTCTCTCTGGCGGCCTCCAACTTTATAGGCCCTATGCTAAGTTATGAGGTAGTCACGGCGTTCTTTCTTGAAGCGGCCTTTCTGGGCATATTGCTTTTTGGCCGTGGCAAAGTTCCCCAGGGTATTCATTTGCTAGCGGCCATGATGGTGGCAATCGGCACGTTTATTTCCGCTTTCTGGATATTGTCTGCCAATAGCTGGATGCATACGCCGACAGGCGTTGAGCTGATTGACAACCGTTTCCACGTGACCTCCTGGTCTGATGCAATTTTTAACCCTTCTTTCCCTTATCGTTTTATGCATATGGCGATGGCCTCTTTCATTACGGGTGGTTTTGTCGTCGCGGGTGTCAGTGCTTGGTTCTTGATGCGTGGTCGTGACCCTGAAGCCAATCGGCGTGCGCTTTCGATGTGCCTGTGGCTGCTGCTTTTCCTGACGCCTGCCCAGGCCGTGATTGGTGACTTTCATGGTCTGAATACGTTAGAGCATCAGCCTACTAAAGTGGCTGCCATGGAAGGTCACTGGGAGACGGCCACTAACGTTCCTTTACTGTTGTTTGCCATACCTGATCAAGCAGCCCAGGAGAACCGGTTTGCGATCGGTATTCCAAACCTTGCCAGTCTTATTCTTACTCACTCACTGGACGGTGAAATTCCAGGCATTACCGAGGCCGTGCCTGAAGAGCAACCCCCCGTCATTATTGTGTTCTGGGCCTTCCGAGTGATGGTAGGAATCGGACTATTGATGATTGCTACTGCGTTCGCAGGATTGTTGCTTCGCCGTAAAGGTCGTATTTATGAAAGCCGCCTGTTCTTGAAAACATTGGTAGGCATGGTTTCACTACCCTTTATTGCGGTATTGGCTGGCTGGGTTGTCACCGAGTCAGGTCGGGCGCCTTGGCTGGTATATGGCATCATGACTCACGCCGAAGGTGTAACTCCCTCTCTGACAGGGTGGATGGCCCTGTTTACCCTGATTGGCTATATGCTGGTATATGCCGTGGTTTTCTATGCTGGTATTTATTACATCCTTCGTGTTGTGCGTAACGGGATGCTGCCTGAGCATGCGCAGGCATCGACCGATAGAGATGCCGATCGTCCCAAGCGACCGCTCTCCGCTGCCCACACCCCTTTTGATGATGACGTTGACCCGGTGAGGAGCTGATCATGGAAATGTTCGATTTATCGATTATTTGGGCAGGCATTATCGGGTTTGGGGTCATCATGTATGTATTGATGGATGGCTTTGACCTGGGTTTGGGGATTCTCTTTCCCTTTGCCCCTGATGAAGATGCGCGCGATGTCATGATGAATTCTGTTGCACCGGTGTGGGATGGTAATGAAACGTGGCTGGTCTTGGGTGGGGCAGGGCTGTTGGCTGCCTTTCCGCTGGTTTACTCGATTTTCCTGCCAGCGTTGTATATCGGTGTTTTCTTGATGCTTGCCGGATTGATTTTTCGCGGGGTCGCCTTTGAGTTCCGGTTTAAATCACGCCGTAATCGGCATTGGTGGAATCGCGCATTTTGTTGGGGCTCAGCAATTGCTGCCTTTGCTCAAGGGGTCGTTGTCGGGGCCTATATTCAGGGCTTTGAGACTGAAGGCTTTGTGTATACCGGGGGAGCCTTTGACTGGTTAACGCCCTTTACCGTAGTAACGGGCCTGGGGTTAATGGCGGGCTATGCTCTGTTAGGTTCTACGTGGCTGATTCTCAAGTCAGAAGGCCATATTCAGGATTGGGCTTATAAAATCACCCCCATGCTGTTGGGTATCGTACTTGTGGTCTTTGCTATCGTCAGTATTTGGACGCCGTTTGTGAACCAGATCGTCTGGGAGCGTTGGTTTGGTCATATACGTATCATTTGGATCTTCCCAGCGCTGGCGCTTTTCTTTGCTTTTCTGGTATTGCGTTCAGTTAAGCAGCGCCGCGAAAGCTATCCATTTCTCGCCACGATCGGCATCTATGTGTTTACTTACCTGGGCTTGATTGTGAGTCAGTGGCCCATGATTGTTCCGCCTAATTACACCTTATGGGATGCAGCGTCGGCGCCTGAGTCACAGCTATTTCTTCTGATCGGCGTGCTTTTTGTTATCCCGATTATCCTGGTGTATACCGCATGGACCTACTGGGTGTTCCGCGGCAAGGTGCGTGTGGGTGAAGGGTATCACTAGGCCAGGGGCATTCGGATGACAGAGCAGTCATTGACCGCTCGCTCCTGGTTGAAAACGCTAGCAACACTAGAGCGGCGAAGATTGCATCTCGCCGCTTTTCTTGGCGTTTTAGCAGGCGTGCAGACGGTTATTATCGTAGTTGGTCTTGCATGGTTGGTGGAGCAGATTACGGTTCATCAACAGTCTCCTTATCAGCTGGTCAATGTGCTGGTCTTGCTGGCGCTATGTGTGCTGGGGCGAGGTGTATGCCAGTGGGCGCAAGAAACGGTTAGCCTTGAGGCCAGTTTGCGTATTCGCCAGCACGCGCGACGCCAATTGCTGGATAAGTATTGGGCGCTGGGACCTGCATGGTTGGCTTACCAGCAAAGCGGTGCCTTGGCGACCCAGGCTGTAGAGAATATCGAAGCTCTAGATGGCTATTTTGCGCGTTTTTATACCCAGTTGCGTATCACTGCCGTGCTGCCATTAGTGATTCTATTGGTCGTAATCAAGTTTGATTATCTGGTGGCTGTGTTTCTATTAATTTCCGCTCCAATCATTCCTTTATTCATGGCGCTGGTGGGTATGGGGGCTGAACGTATCAATCGCGATCAGTTTGCGGCGGTGGCGCGTCTTTCCGCCCATTTTCTTGATCGTGTCCGGGGGATGAGTACGCTTCAATTATTCGGGCGAACGGCTAGCGCGCATAAAGACGTATGGTGGGCAACCGATGACTACCGCCGGCTGAGTATGCGAACCCTTCGATTGGCCTTTTTATCTTCTGCGGTCCTTGAGTTTTTTGCATCAGTGGCCATTGCGGTTGTTGCGATGTATGTAGGCTTTGGTTTGCTAGGGTATATAGAGTACGGGCCAGCACCCTCCCTGACGCTTTTTTCGGGTTTGGCCGTATTGCTGCTTGCCCCGGAGTTTTTCCAGCCCTTGAGAACGCTTTCTCAGCACTACCATGACCGGGCGACGGCGCTGGGCGCGGCGGAAAGTCTGGTGACGGTGCTTAATGAAGCAAGCATTCAACGAAGCATTCTGAGTGAGCCTGATGCGGTTGAGGATATTGCCGTATTAAAAAATGTGAGTGTGGAGTATGCGAGTCGTGGTCGGGTGTTGGGGCCGATTGATCTAACGGTAAAAAAGGGCAGCGTTATTGCCATTAGCGGCCCGTCAGGAAGCGGTAAGTCAACGCTTTTAGCCCTGTTGGCTGGTTTTCTAACGCCATCTCAAGGCTCTTTGCAGTTAGCCCAACCCCGCTATGCATGGCTCGATCAGCAGCCAAGCCTTTTACACGGTAGTCTGGCTGACAACTTGCGCCTGGCTAACCCGACTGCCGATACCTCGGCCATGCTGGCGGCGCTTCGTCAGGCAGGCTTGCAAGCTCTGTTAGAAAAGCTGCCCCATGGTCTGGATACACTGATAGGCGAACGCGGAATAGGGTTATCGGGCGGCCAGGCGCAGCGGCTTGCCTTGGCACGTATTTATTTAAGTGACGCTTCTTTGATCTTGCTCGACGAACCAACGGCAAGCCTGGATACAGAAACCGAAGGGGCGGTTATTAAGGCGTTGCTGGCGTGGGCGGCCCAAGGGCGCACAATGGTCATGGCGACCCACCACCCGGCCGCCATTCAAGCAGCTCAGCGACATCTTGAAATGCGCAGTGGCCACCTGAAAGAGGTGAGTTATGAAGCATGACGCGTCTTCAGTTTCCATGCTATCCCAAGCTAGCCGTGCGCTGTTGCCTTGGGTGACATTAATGGTGAAGCGCCGAAAGCAGTTTATGCTGGGCGCTTTGCTCCTTTGGATAACCCTTGCTGCCGGTCTTGCATTATTAGGGCTTTCCGGCTGGTTTATTACTGCTTGTGCGTTAACTGGTCTCGCCCTTTTATTGGGAATGCCCGCTAGATTGGATGTGTATGTGCCGGGTGGGGGGATACGATTTTTTGCGCTATTACGTACGGTTGCCCGCTATGTTGAGCGCCTTTACAACCATAACACGGTGCTGCGCCTGTTGGCCGATCTGCGTTATCGGGTTTTTGGGCAGTTAATGCAGTTAGATGAGGCTGCCTTACGACGTCAGCGTGTGAGTGATTGGCTGGGACGCTTAACCGCCGATATCGATGCGCTGGATAATTTATATTTGCGGCTGTTGATGCCGCCGCTGGTTAGCCTGCTGGTCATTGCTTGTGTAAGTCTCTTTATTGCTATTTGGCTGCCAGGTGTTGCGCTTTATGTGGGGGGTGTACTGTTTCTCCTTTGGCTGGGCCTTACTTATGGAATGGCGCGCTTAGGCTTTACGCATAGTCATCGCCAGATAGCTGATCAAGAAGGGCTTCGCCGGTTAGTGGTTGATCAGCTGCAGGCGTCCGCCGAACTGATTGCTTATCGCACTGCCGCCTGGCATCGAGATCAGGTTGAGGCACATGAAAACGTAGCGCTGAATGATCAGCGTCGCCTTGGACATAGCGTAGCCATGGGTAACAGTGTAGTTGGCGTCATCACCGGGCTTTTGTTGTTAGGGATGGTATGGGTTGGCGGCATGATGGTCACAAGTAATGTAATAGCCGGACCTATCCTTGTAATGCTGCTGCTAGTGCTTCTGGGTATTAATGAGGTTTTCGTTTCGCTTCCTGGTGCTTTTGCACGCCTGGGGAGTAGCGTCGCCGCAGCAGAGCGTTTAAATGCATTAAAGCCTGAGAGGGTATTGAATAAAGATCAGTCTTTACCTGCTCACGGGCTTGGCTTGGCGTTGGATCATGTCACCTATCGCTATGCTGGCAATGTAGAGCCAGCCCTTGATAATGTGTCGTTTCAGCTGGCGGCAGGTGAGCAGGCGCTTATCACAGGGCGATCCGGTGCAGGAAAAAGTACCTTGGCGGCGCTTTTAACCGGGCGTCTTGCACCGTCAAGCGGCGACGTTAGTGTCGGTGGCTGCTTGCCTGTTAGGGTGCCAGAGTGTCAGCGCGCCCAGCGTATTGTGTTACTGACGCAGCAGGTGGATCTTTTTGATGCTTCGCTGGAAGATAACCTGCGTCTAGGCAATCCTGATGCCAGCGACGATGCGCTTTGGGATGTGCTCAAGGCGATGGCGTTGGATGAGTGGGTTGAATCACTTCCCAGGCAGTTGCAGACGCCGGTAGGCGAGCGGGGCCAGCAGCTTTCAGGGGGCCAGGCCCGGCGTGTTGCACTGGCTCGGCTATTATTAATGGATCCCTCGCTAGTTATTTTGGATGAGCCCTTTGCTGCGATCGATCATGACACTGCTGAAAAGGTGGCCATTGCGCTTTCTAATTGGTTAGAAGGGCGCACCGTCATCTTTTTTGTTCACCAAGGCTCCATTGGTGGGTTAACTCAGCAGGTAAAATATCACTGGCATTTAAGTGCTGGAAAGCTCAGTCAAAGAAAGTAACGCGCTTAATCCAAGGCGCTAAGGAAAAAGTAATGCAGGATTTTTTACGCCGTCTTCCTAAAGTCGAACTTCACTTGCACATTGAAGGCTCTCTTGAGCCAGAGCTTATGTTTGCGCTGGCGAAGCGTAATAGCATCACGTTGCCTTATTCCTGCGTTGATGAAGTAAAGGCCTTCTATCAGTTCAAGGATCTGCAGGGGTTTTTAAATCTGTATTACCAGGGCATGAGTGTCTTGTGTCACGAACAGGATTTTTTTGATCTGGCCATGGGTTATTTCAAGCGGGCCAGCAGTGAAGGCGTTGTTCACATTGATATGCATTTTGACCCTCAGGCTCATCTACAGCGTGGCATTGAGCTCAATGTAGTCATGGCCGGATTGTTACGTGCCAAAAAAGAAGCCGAACAAACGCTGGATCTAAGTGTTGGTCTGATCATGGCCTTCTTGCGCGACCGGCCAGCCGATGAAGCGTTAGAGGTGTTTGAGCAAGCCGCACCCTATTGGGAAATGCTGGATGCCATTGGTCTGGATAGCGCTGAGCGTGATCATCCGCCCTCAAATTTTGCAGCGGTTTTCAATCGCGCTAAGGATGTTGGCCTGGCTCGTGTGGCCCATGCAGGAGAGGAAGGGCCGGCTGCGTATATTCTCGAAGCCTTGGATATATTGGATGTATGCCGTATTGATCATGGCATCCGGTGTCTGGAAAGCGACGAGGTCGTGGATCGCCTTTATGAGCAACAAACAGTACTCACTGTATGTCCACTTTCTAATACTAGCTTGAAAGTGGTTGATGAGTTGAGCAGTCATCCGTTGCCAGCGCTTCTTGATAAAGGATTAAACGTCACCATCAGCTCAGACGATCCCGCCTACTTTGGCGGTGGGCTGTTAGCTAACCATATAGCTTGTGCGGAAGCATTTGACTGGGATGAAGACGCCTTTGTCGAGCTGAACCGTAATGCCATCAACGAAGCTTTTATGTCTGAATCCAGGCGCCAGGAGTTGCTCGCGCGCTTGGCTACCGTAGCGTCGGTATAGCTATAGATAACATAAGGAAAGACGTTTTCCTAAAGATGCACTATCGTCTTCAAAGAAATGCAAAAAGTGGTTGACCCTTTGGAGAATTTAGGTAGAATACGCCCCACATCGAACGGGCAGCGCCCTTCGGTAGCTCTTTAACAATTTGATCAGGTAATTCATGTGGGCGTTTGCCGATGAGGATGACAAGTCACCTAATATCAAGGCAAGCGAACACCGTAATATTCTTCGGAATATTACAGTACTATTCGTTTGAACCTTGAGCCAAGTTTGATTCGCTTTTGTTATCTTCGGGTAACGAGTAAGGATCACAATGATTTTAAACTGAAGAGTTTGATCATGGCTCAGATTGAACGCTGGCGGCAGGCTTAACACATGCAAGTCGAGCGGTAACAGGGGTAGC
>NZ_JAGOBJ010000013.1 GCF_017983445.1 Halomonas sp. | reverse complement strand
GGGGTTTTAGCGCAGCGTTCAACTGGTCTTTCACCACCCCGGCCTGAACGCGTACCCGGCGGGCCTCGACATCGATCTCCAGCACCTGATTCATATGCCGGGACACATCCACCACGATCCCGTCGGTCAGCGATTGGCCGTTGGTGCCGGTACCGCCGCCTCGCGGGGTAAGGACGACGTCACGGTAAGGCATCTCGGCCGCCAGCTTGGCGAGGCGCTCCAGATCTTCAGCATGGCGGGGAAAGACCACCGCCTGGGGCAGGCGCTGATAGATCGAGTTATCGGTTGCCAGTACCGTGCGCTGAGCGTAGTCAGGGGCAATCTCGCCGTCGAAGCCGCGGGTCTTCAGGGCTTCCAGAAAGCGTAGGTAATGGGTGCCTAAGCGTTTAAACGGGGCGGTACGAGAGTCCAGGGATGCAATCATAATCGTTCAAGCCGTCAGTGCCAGGGCATAAAAAGAAAGAGCGCTACTTTACCGCAGCGCTTGTTTAGCTGCACCCTTGAGAGAGCTACTTAGCTTAGGGCCTCTTTGACCAAGGCTGCAGAGTCGGCCGACATGGGCAGGCCGAGCGCCAGTTCATGCGCTTGAGGAGACATCTTACGCCAGGTTTTTTGAATAATCCGCAGCATGTGGTCGTGCTCGACCTTGCGTGAAAAATCGGCAAAGTAGTTCTCTAAAAACACCAGACAGGCACAGTCTTCAAGAGCCTGGACATCCGGGTCACGGCCCAACCCTTTTTTGTTGATAATGGTGGCAACCCGTGCGGCATCTTCGGTGGAATAGCCTGCTTCACTCATTAACTGTGCGGTAGTCTCGCCAGAACGTATACCCTGGTCGCGCCGCCAGGTTAAATATCCCACGCGGCCTTCAGGATACTCTTCGCGCGTGACTTGCCAGCGTTGTAAGTGCTGGGCTCGCACAGCGATTTGCAGGCATTCCCCGGGAGATTGGGTAAGCGTTGTAAGCCACGCGCTCATGCGCTGAGCATAAAGCAGCTCGGCTGCCATCGGCTCGTCATCAACGTGAACCGTTTGCGGGTCTTCGCCGTGGAGTTGATCCAACGCGTTTATTACCTGTTCAAGGCGATTATGCATTGTGCGTTCCTTGGGCTAGTGAGCTTCTGCAACCTGAACAGGTTGCAGAAGCTTTTGGCTTGCTTTGTCTTGGCCTTTGCTTTGGTCTTTGCTTTAGCCTTAGTTATGCCAGTTACGCTTTGTTATCGGCGTTATAGATATCAAGGTCCAATTCGCCCTCGCTTTTACCCACCAGGGTCGTGACCATGATATCGCCCGCCACGTTAACACTGGTGCGTGCCATATCAAGGATACGATCGATACCCGCTACCACAGCAATCGCTTCAAGCGGCAGGCCGATTTGCGCCATCACGATCGACAGCATAATCAGGCCCGCGCCGGGCACACCGGCGGTACCGATAGAGGCGAGGGTACCGGTTGCCACAATCATGCCGTAGTCGACCAGGCTTAGCTCAATACCTAGCATCTGAGCAATAAACAGGACGACGACGCCCTGATAAAGTGCTGTGCCATCCATATTGATAGTCGCGCCTACAGGCAGCACGAAGCCGGAGACACCTTCGGAAACGCCCAGGTTCTGTTGCGCACAGCGAATCGATACGGGCAGCGAGCCTGCTGATGAGGCCGAGGAGAATGCCACCATCATGGCATCCAGGCTACCCTGAAGATAACGCACCGGGTTAAGCCGCCCCAGTAGGCTGATAAAGCCTGAATAAACCACCAGAACATGCAGCGCGCAGGCGAGATACACCACGCCAATCAGCTTGGCGAGAGGCAGAAGTATTTCCAACCCGTACTGGCCGGACACATGGGCAATAAGACCAAAGACGCCAAAAGGTGCAAACGCCATTACAATACCGGTTAGTTTGTACATCGCTTCGGCAAAGCTATCAAATACAACGACCAGCGGCTCACCTTTCTCACCAATCAGAGTGAGCGAAATACCCAGGCCGATGGCAAACACGATAATCTGCAAAATATTGCCATTGGCCAGCGCATCAATAGGATTGCGAGGAACCAGGTCGATCAAAATAGACGCGAGTGTGGGCGCCTCGCTTGCATCGACACTGCCGTCAAAACTTATATTAACGCCGGCTCCGGGCTGAAGCAGGGTAGAGAGTAACAAGCCAATGCTGATCGCAAACGCCGTAGTGAGCAGATAAAGCCCAATAGTGCGCGCACCGATGCGGCCCATTTTCTGCGGGTCGCGCATTGAGGTGATACCCACGATCAGCGTGGAAAATACCAAGGGTACGATCAGCATCATAATCGCGTTAATGAAAATATCGCCTAACGGCTTGAAGATGCTGGCATCTTCACCCAGTAACGCGCCAGCCAATATCCCTAGTGCCAGACCTGCGAGAATTTTTTTCCATAGGGCAATGCCTCGCCACCATCCGAATGCGCCTTGTGATGTGCTCAAGGGCATATCCTCCTTGTTGTGCTTTAAAGTTAATCGAGAAAGAAACGCTGGATTACGGTTCGGCGCGCACTTTATCACTTTTTGAACGAGGGGGCGGGGATGTTGGCGGGTGGCGTAACAAGCAAAACGGGGCGCCAAAAGCTCTGTGACGTTCAAGGGTAAGCATGTCGTGGGAAACCCCCATAGCCCCATGCCACGGTTTTGCCTACAATAGGGGGCTTTGATACAGGCGTCTGGCGCCGTATTTAACTGAATTCAGGCCAAGGGATAACTCATGCTCGATCCGAAACTGCTGCGCGGTGATCTGGACGCGGCTGCGCAACAACTAGCTCGTCGCGGCTTCAAGCTGGATAAAGAAGGACTCCAGTCGCTGGAGTCGCGCCGCCGTGAATTGCAAACCCAGACCGAGCAGCTTCAGAGCGAGCGTAATACGCGTTCCAAGGCCATTGGCAAGGCCAAGGCGAATGGGGAAGATATCCAGCCGCTGTTAGATACCGTGAGCGATCTGGGCGAACGCCTGGATAACGCAAAGCGCGAGCTTGCTGAGGTGCAGGCCAAGTGGGACGACACCGTTAGCGGTATTCCCAACCTGCCCCATGAAAGCGTGCCGGAAGGCAAAAACGAAGATGATAATGTTGAGCTGCACCGCTGGGGCACGCCCCGCGAATTTGATTTTGAAGTGCTCGACCATGTCGATCTAGGCAAGAAATCCGGCTATCTGGATTTTGAGCTGGCGGCCAAGTTGACCGGGGCGCGATTTGCCGTAATGCGTGGGCCGATTGCCCGGCTGCACCGTGCGTTGGCTCAGTTTATGCTCGATACTCAAACCGAGCAGCATGGTTATGAAGAGTGCTACGTGCCGTATATGGTCAATAGTGACTCGCTGATGGCAACCGGCCAGTTGCCGAAGTTTGGCGAAGACCTGTTCAAGCTTGATGATGAGCGAGAGTACTACCTGATTCCCACGTCAGAAGTGCCGCTCACCAATTTCGTGCGCGATGAGATTGTTGATCAGGCGGCGCTGCCGATGAAACTTACCGCGCATACGCCTTGTTTTCGCAGCGAGGCGGGCTCTCATGGCCGCGATACCCGCGGCATGATCCGCCAACATCAGTTCGATAAAGTGGAAATGGTGCAAATCGTTGAACCTCAAAATAGCTACGCGGCCCTAGAGGAAATGCGCGGCCACGCTGAGGCTATTTTGCAGGCTCTAGAGCTTCCGTACCGGGTTGTTACCCTTTGCACCGGGGATATGGGCTTTGGCGCGACAAAAACTTACGATCTGGAAGTGTGGCTGCCCAGCCAGGAAACCTACCGGGAAATTTCATCGGTTTCTAACTGTGAGGACTTTCAGGCGCGGCGCATGCAAGCGCGTTTCCGCGACCCGGCAATGAAGAAGCCGCAGCTTCTTCATACGTTGAATGGTTCAGGCCTGGCCGTAGGCCGCTGCCTGCTGGCGGTTCTTGAAAACCACCAGCAGGCGGATGGCTCGGTAATTATTCCTGAGCCGCTACGTCCGTATCTGCGTGGTCAGGAGCGTCTGGCCCTTTGAGGGTCCATTCCACGTTTACCCCGGCATCAATACGAATGGTGCCGGGGCTGTAGTCGCTTTGCGCGCCGCTACTGGCGGCATCACTCTCGGCACGCATCGCCATCATACGCGGCTGAAAGATAGGCGACTGCGTCTCTTCAATACGCTGAACATGACCCAGCTCAGCTTCCAGAGTGCTCGCCATCAGGTCGGCTTTATGGCGGGCCTTCTCGAGTGCTTTTACCAAGGCTTCATCGGTCGCCGCGTCTCTATCCTGTAAGTCGAACTGCACGCCGTCTAACGCGTTGACGCCTACGCCGATAAGCGCGTTGAGGACTTCACCCAGTTGATCAAGGTCAGTCAGTTCTACGCTAAACGGGCGCTCAAGACGCGTACGTTGAAGCATTTCCTGATCGCCATTTTCGCTGCGTGGGGCAGGAACATGGTCAGGATAAACGTTCAGAGAACCCGCGTTAATCGCCCGCCGTTCGATACCCAATGCTTCGATGGCGGAGATCAATTCACTGGCACGGCTTTCAAGTCGCTCGCGGGCTTCACCTAACGCTTCGCTGTCAGTGTCTTCCATCGATGAGACGGCGGGAGTATTTTCCCACAGTCGAGCAGTGAGCGTGGCTTGGTCTGGCTCGACTTCGACCCAGGACTGCGCCTGTACACTCAGACTTGGCGGGGTAGGTGGCGCGGCAAAAGCAAGCGGCGTGGTGAGTAACGCCAACAGAGCGCCACTCAATAGGCTATAGCGAAACCGCGGTAAACGTGCCGGTGTTGGGTTCATAGGTTTTCCTTAATAAATCGCAAATAGGAGCTTACGTGTCATTACATTGTAGACGCTGCTTGGAATAGTAGAAGAAGCGAAAGTTCCGCTTCAAAGAGACGACGCAAAACAGTTGCTTATTGCTTGCACGGTTTGTGCAATGTCTTGATTGCAGCCATTATGTACGGATAACTAGCTAAGGATAAGGCTATGGCAAATTTGTCAGATGAGGATTACCGAAGCATTCCTTTGCATGCGACGCTAGCGCTCGCTGCGCTGGTGATCATTATTGCGGGAATGAAAATGGGCGCGGATCTTCTAGTGCCTTTACTGCTGGCGGTGTTTATCGCCGTGGTGTGTACCTCTCCAGTGCAGTGGCTGCATCGCTGGGGCCTTAGCATGCGGATGTCAGCCTTATTAACCCTGATAGTCTTACTGGTTTTTCTATCGCTTATAGGTGTGCTGGTGGTGAATAGCTTCAGCACATTTGTGGCAGCGCTACCTGATATAGAAGAACGGCTATACGAACACTACTGGAATTTACTCAACACCCTGGCCATGCACGGCTTTGCGGTTGACCCTGATCAGCTAAGCGCCGTTTTTCAAATGGATGAAGAGGGCTCGTGGATCGCTACCCTGCTGGGCGAGCTGGGCAACTTGATCATGCAAAGCATCATTGTCGGGCTGCTGGTTATCTTCATGCTGTTTGAGACGCTTAATTTTCGCCAAAAAGTTTCCCGTGCCCTTGAGAATCCGGCGCCCAGCTTGAAGCGTTTTAATGAATTTAGTTTGACGCTAAAGCGTTACCTGGCCGTTAAAACGGTTATCAGTCTGGCGACTGGGGTACTGGTGTGGCTCTCCTGCCTTATTGTAGGCGTTGATTTCCCTCTACTGTGGGGCGTGTTGGCATTTGGGCTTAACTTCATACCCAATATTGGCTCGGCACTGGCGGCTATTCCACCGGTGCTGCTGTTGCTGGTTGCCCAGGATGGTGGAGTATTCCAGGCGCTGCTGCTGGCCTCTGCATACCTGGTCATCAATTTTGTGCTGGGTAACCTGATTGAGCCGCGTGTCATGGGGCAAGCGCTGGGGCTTTCAACGTTTGTGGCGTTTCTCTCGTTAGTGGTATGGGGGTGGATCTTTGGTGCGGCAGGCATGCTGCTGTCGGTGGTATTGACCATGACGCTCAAGATTGCTCTGGATAGCCACCCGCAGACACGTTGGATTGCGCACTTTCTAGGCCCAGGCAAACATCGAACCGGCCGCTATCTGAGCCGACAAGACGCTGGGCGTGCGCCATGGAAACGGAAAAATGTTGATCAATATGAAGAACATCTTAAAAAAGAAGGGGATAGCTAGTTAGATAAGAGGGAGTTAGCCAAAGAAGATTATTGAAGACGGTTAGCTGAAAAAAGGGTTAATTGAAAAAGGGAAGGACGCGTGGCCACCGCCAGTAATAACGGCGGTGGCCAAACTCATCACGCGTTCTGATCGATGAACTGCGTTAGTTGAGACTTGGATTGAGCGCCTACCAGCGAAGCGACTTTGGTACCAGACTTGAACAGCATAACGGTAGGTACACCGCGTACGCCTTGCTCAGCGGCAATTTCCGGCGCATCGTCAACGTTGACACTGACAACTTTCAAGTTGTCGCCGCGCTCGGCAGCTACTTCGTCGACAACCGGTGCCATAACTTTACACGGGCCACACCAGGGCGCCCAGAATTTCAGCAGGACAGGCTGTTCGGCGTTGAGGACTTCTTGCTCAAAATTGGCGTTGGTGACATCAACATTATTAGCCATTTGCTTCTCCCGTTTGCGTTGCTCTTGCAGTTTCGTTGCCTCAAATGGAGCAACGGTCATTACGCGATAATCTGCTCACTTTCATCGCGCCAAGTCGGCAAATGGTAGCGGGCGCGGCGGTTGCTGGCAAATATACTCGACTGATTCGTTAGTAATGTAAGAAATTAATAGATGCTAATAAATTCTTTTTTTTATAATATAAGTGAATTATAAGAATTTTTTTTATTCTAAATAGTACTTTAAAGCGAGCGGAAAAGGCGGTATTTGCGTGATAAAACCTGCCTGCGATCAGTATAGAAAATGAGGTGACGATATGAAGCTACAACAACTTCGCTATATTTGGGAAGTTAACCGGCACAATTTAAATGTTTCGGCCACCGCTCAAAGCTTGTTTACCTCGCAGCCCGGTATTTCCAAGCAGATACGGTTGCTAGAGGATGAGTTGGGTGTAGAGATTTTTGCACGCAGCGGAAAGCACTTAACTCGCGTAACGCCTGCCGGTCAATCGATCATTGATTTGGCGGGGCAGATGCTCAAGCTCAGCGAAAATATTAAGCAGGTGGCCCAGGAGCATAGCGATGAACGGCGGGGTAGCTTATCAATCGCCACGACCCATACCCAGGCACGCTATGCGCTACCGCCTATTATCAGCGAGTTTACGCTGAAGTATCCGGAAGTTGCATTACACATGCAGCAGGGTACGCCCAAGCAGATTGCCCAAATGGTGAGCGAGGGGCAGGCGGATTTCGCTATAGCCACCGAATCATTGGAGCTGTTCACGGATCTGGTGCTCTTGCCTTGCTACCGCTGGAACCGCTGCGCCTTGGTGCCTAAAGATCATCCGCTCGCCTCACTGAACGGTCCTTTGACCCTGGAAGCATTGGCCGCGCATCCGCTAGTGACGTATGTTTTTGGATTTACCGGTCGCTCGCAGCTTGACGATGCGTTCAAGGCGCAGGGGCTGACTCCCAACGTGGTGCTTACCGCCGCCGACGCCGATGTTATTAAGACCTACGTGCGTCTGGGAATGGGCGTGGGCATTGTGGCGCATATGGCCGTCGACGATACGCTGGATGAAGATCTGGTAGCGCTGGATGCCAGTCATCTGTTTGCCAGCTCGACAACCAAGATCGGCATTCGACGGGGTACCTTCATGCGCGGCTACATGTACGATTTTCTGGCGCGCTTTGCACCGCACCTAACTAGAGACCGGGTCGATGAGGCGCTAACCGCCGGTCCGCGTTTTGAGCAGTCGCTGTTTGAAGGAGTCGATCTTCCCGAGCATTGATCAGGCTAAGCCTGATCAATTTAAAAGCTCACTTGGCCAGCGACGTTTACGTCTGCAAGCAGTCGATAGCTAAGTGAGCGGTCTATAGAGTGTTAAGTTAGCGTTGTAGGTTAGTTCGGAAGATTGGTTCTGAACATGAGTACTGAGCATTAGTACTGAAAATTAGCACGATAGATTAGTGCTGTAAGTGCAGCCCGCACTCGCGTTTCTCTTCCACTTTGGTGGGGTCGAAGTAGTCGAAGTTATTGGGCAGATCGTGGGCCTGCAGGTATTCGTACATCTCTTTGGCCGTCCAATGCAGTAGCGGGGCCACTTTCACCAGACCATCACTGTTACGGCTAACCGGCTGCATCTTGGCACGCTCGGGCGTGTCTTCGGCGCGCAGTGCCGTGAACCATACGTCGGGGCGCATTTCACTCAGCGCACGCTCAAATGGCTCGATTTTGACCTCTTGAGTAAAAGCTTCGTGACGCGGGTCATCAATGTCCGGCGTGACGCCTTCCAACGCTTCGCGGTGTGCCCGGGTGCGTTTGGGCAAAAAGCTCACCATGTTCAGGTTCAGGCGCTTAATAACCGCGTCGGCAAACTGATAGGTTGCTTCGGTGTTATAACCGCTGTCCATCCATACAATCGGCATATCGGGGCGCAGCTGGGTCACCATATGCAGAATAACCGCTTCAAAAGGGCGGAAGTTGGTCGTGCAAATGGGGCGCTCGCCCTGAGTCAACGCCCACTCGATAAGCGCTTGCGGGTTATTGCTCAGATCGCGGTTGATCGCTTCAAGCGATGAGGACATGTCGCCTCCTTGTCATGTTAATGGACCATGCGGCTAGGCTATCAAACTGCACGCATATTCCCCCAATACCGTTTGGTTTGGCTTTTATATTCCTTTTTGATTTAAAGACTGCGCAGCTTATGCCAGTGACTTAATCAGATGGCGGATCTTATCCAACGTTTCGGCATGCTCTTCATCAAGCGTAGAGTCAGCCACCAAACCGCCGCCGCCCCACACGTGAAGCCTGCCGGCATCCGCAACTAAGGTACGGATGGTAATAGAGGTATCCATGCTACCACGTATATCCACATACCCCATACTTCCGCAGTACACGCTGCGCTGACACGGCTCGAGCTCAGCGATAATCTGCATGGCGCGAACCTTGGGAGCTCCGGTAATCGACCCGCCGGGAAAAGCCGCCGCCAATAAGGCAAGCGGTGACGCGTCAGACGCTAACTGACCCCGAACCACACTCACCAGATGATGCACATTTGGGTAGCTTTCAAGCTTGCACAGCTGGGGAACATTAATGCTACCTGGCTTGCATACGCGGCCCAGATCATTGCGCAGTAAATCAACGATCATGACGTTTTCAGCGCGATCCTTGAGGCTGCTCGTTAGCTCATTGGCCAGGGCAAAATCCTCATCGGCCGTAGCGCCTCTTGGTCGGGTACCTTTTATAGGGCGCGTTTCAACCGCGCCATTTTTGCATTGAATGAAACGTTCAGGCGAAAGGGAAAGAACGGCCTGCTGACCCCACGCCATAAAACCCGAAAAAGGTGTAGGTGTGGCTTTGCGTAAACGCAAATAGGCCTGCCATTCATCGCCCTGGTAAGCGGCAGAAAAGCGCTGGGCAAGATTAATCTGATAACAGTCGCCCGCCAGGATATAGCGCTGAACAGCCTTGAAGCGCTCAGCATAATCGCTGTAGCTAAGCTCTGCTTGAAAGGGCTCGGTCAAGGCAAAGGATGCGCGTTTGGGCGACGCCTTGGCTAGCCACTCAAGAACCTGCTCGCGGCGCTGCGGGGTGGCTACCAGCCAAGCCTGCTGGGCTACATGGTCAAGGGTAATGCACCAGTCATAAAGTCCCAGGCGCGCCTGAGGGAGGTGAGTCACCTGAGGCTGCTGGTGGGTCGCCATTGAGCGCCCAAGGTCATAGCCCCAGTAGCCTATCAGCCCGCCCATAAAGGGCAGTTCGCTATGTAGAGTGTGCTGCTCAATATCCGCGGCCTGTTGCGGCAACTGATTTAGCAGCCACTGCTGCTGAGCAAAGCAATCGCCTGATGGCAGGCCTGCTATATCGAGCTGTTCACTCGTAAGCAGCGACTTTCCCGTGGCGTCCACTTCCAGCGTCGCCAAGGGGTCGCTGCTCAGAATATCGTAGCGGCCCTGGGCAACGGGGCGGCCACTATCCAAAAGTACTGCACCAGGGCGTTGGCGAAGCGCATCAAACAGCGCTAACGGGTCAGAAGAGTAGGGCAGAGTAAATATCGACAATGCCGTGGTCATGTAGCAAACGCCTCGCCGGTAAAAGGCTGCTCATTTTAGAGGGCGTTGAAGGCCGACACCAGTAATCTAATCGACGTGCTTCTCACGATTTTAGCTGGATTGTTGACACTGATGAAGGAGATAGACTTTTTGCGTACAACCAAAGATGCATAAATTCGCCAGTATTCTATGGTTGACGCTAGAAAGACGCGCAGCTAAAGTTTGGATACTTTTCTAATTGTCGACAATTTCCCCATGAGTTCACCCATTAGCGCCCCTTATTCTGTTGATTCGTCGCTTGAAATGGCGCCGCCTGAAGTGCGCACGCTAGCGGAGCGGGTATTTCATCAACTGCAAAGCGATATTGTACGCGGCGTTTTAGCACCGGGTAGCAAAATAACCGAACCGGGACTTTCGAAAACCTACGGCATTTCTCGCGGCCCGCTACGTGAAGCCATGCGACGCTTGGAGTCTCACCGGCTAATTGAACGTGTGCCGCATGTCGGCGCACGCGTGGTCAAACTATCAATGAAAGAGTTGATTGAGTTGTTTGATGTCCGTGAAGCGCTGGAAAGCATGGCGGCAAGACTGGCAGCAGAGCATATGTCTGCAGAAGAAATACAGGGTCTGCGCGATGTGCTGGCCCTGCATGAAGGTCAGGCCGATTTAAAACGCGGTGAAGCTTACTACCAGCGTGAAGGCGATCTCGACTTTCATTACCGTATTGTGCAAGGCAGTCATAACAAGATGCTTATGAGCCTGCTGTGTAATGACTTGTATTACCTGGTTCGCCTGTACCGCACGCAGTTTAGTGCCAGCGGTACGCGCCCACAGCGTGCCTTTGTTGAGCATCACCGAATCGTGGATGCGATTGAGGCGGGGGATGCCGAACTTGCCGAGCTATTGATGCGCCGCCACGTCAGTGCATCGCGTGCCAACGTCGCTGACCGCTACGCCGCGATTCTCAAGCAGCAGTCTGTAGAACCGTCATCAGAGCCTGCTGAGTCATCAGACACGCCCTCTATTACTTTTCAGGAGTAAACGCTAATGCCAACCCGCACCCCCGGCGCCCGTTTTAAAGCCGCTCTGGAAGCCAATCGTCCGCTGGCCATACTGGGCACTATTAATGCCTACACTGCGATGATGGCAGAACGTGTTGGCCACCAGGCAATCTATCTTTCCGGCGGCGGGGTGGCGAATGCCTCTTTCGGCCTGCCTGATTTGGGCATGACTACCATGAACGATGTGGTGGAAGATGCGCACCGGATTTGCGGCGCCACCGACTTACCGCTACTGGTGGATATCGATACCGGGTGGGGTGGGGCGTTCAATATTGCGCGTGCCGTTAAAGAGATGCAGCGTGCTGGAGTTGCGGCCGTTCACCTGGAAGATCAGGTTGCGCAAAAACGCTGCGGCCACCGACCCAATAAAGCGATCGTCTCTCAAGACGAGATGGTTGATCGTATCAAAGCTGCCGCCGATGCCCGCTTGGATCCCGATTTTTACCTGATTGCCCGCACCGATGCGTTTCAGAAAGAGGGCCTTGATGCCGCGATCGAGCGCGCCAATGCGTGTGTTGAAGCGGGTGCCGATGCCATCTTTGCCGAGGCCGTGCACACCCTTGCAGATTATCAGGCGTTTTGTGATCGGGTCGATGCGCCCATTCTGGCCAATATTACCGAGTTTGGCGCAACGCCACTGTTTACTCAGGCAGAGCTTGGCGATGTTGGCTGCCGCATGGTGCTTTACCCGCTCTCCGCGTTCAGAGCCATGAATGCCGCTGCGCTGAATGTTTACCAGAGCATACTGGATAACGGTCATCAAAAAGATGTCGTGAGCACCATGCAAACACGCGATGAGCTTTACGATTTTCTTAACTACCACGATTTTGAGCAGAAGCTGGACGCGCTATTTGCCGAGCGAGGCAGCGACCAGTAACCAAGCGCCTATTTGGCTAAAGACGTTAATGCATACCTAAAATAAAAGCAGTGACAGGAGACACACCATGGCTGATAAACCCGTGACAGGTGCAGGACTGAGAGGCCAGAGCGCCGGTACCACTGCGCTATGTACGGTAGGTAAAACCGGCTCAGGTTTGACCTACCGTGGATTTGATATCAAAGAGCTTGCCGAAAAGGCTAAATTTGAAGAAGTCGCCTATCTGCTCTTAAAGGGGAAACTGCCTAATCAGGCAGAGCTTGACCATTATATTAGTAAGCTTAAAAGTCTGCGTGGGTTGCCCGAGGCACTAAAAACTGTGCTTGAGCAGATCCCCAAAGATGCCCACCCGATGGATGTGATGCGTACAGGCACGTCCATGCTGGGCAATCTTGAAACCGAAGAGAGTTTTGACCAGCAGCAGGACGTTGCCGATCGTCTACTGGCTGTGTTGCCGTCGATTATCTGCTACTGGTACCGCTACTCTCACGATGGCGTGCGAATCGATACCCAAACCGACGATAACTCGGTAGGCGGTCATTTCCTCAACATGTTGCGTGGCGAGCCGGCCTCCGAACTGCATGCGCGGGTCATGAACGTTTCGCTTATCCTGTATGCCGAACATGAGTTTAACGCCTCTACCTTTACCGCCCGGGTGTGTGCTTCCACGCTTTCCGATATGCACTCCTGCGTTACCGGGGCTATTGGCTCTTTGCGCGGGCCATTGCATGGTGGCGCGAACGAGGCGGCAATGGCGATGATCGAGCATTGGCAGTCGCCTGAAGAAGCGGAAAGCAAGATCATGGGGATGCTTGAGCGCAAAGATAAAATCATGGGCTTTGGCCATGCGATTTATCGCGAGTCTGACCCGCGTAACGAGATTATCAAGCACTGGTCCAAAAAACTGGCCGACGACGTAGGCGATACGGTGCTTTACCCTGTATCTGAAAAGGTCGAAGAAGTAATGTGGCGCGAGAAAAAGCTGTTCTGCAACGCGGACTTTTTCCATGCCAGCGCCTACCACTTCATGGATATCCCTACCAAATTGTTCACGCCGATTTTCGTGATGTCCCGGCTCACGGGATGGGCTGCTCATGTCTTTGAACAGCGGGCCAATAACCGGATTATCCGTCCCAGCGCCGACTATATTGGTCCTGAAAAAAGCGAATGGGTACCCATTGAGGCGCGTGATTAATCAGCGTGCGGCCCGGCAGTTTGCGTGCCGGGCATTTTTTTAGCTCCCTTTTCGTGAGTTTGCTTGCTATGAATAGCCAATATCGTCAACCACTGCCAGGCACCGAGCTTGATTACTTTAATGCGCGCCAAGCCGTTGAGGATATTCAGCCAGGGGCCTACGCCAGGCTCCCTTACACGTCACGCGTGCTGGCAGAGCAATTGGTACGCCGCTGTGATCCTGAGCTGTTAACGGATGCGCTTAAACAGCTTATCGAACGTCGACGCGATCTTGATTTTCCGTGGTACCCGGCGCGCGTGGTGTGTCACGATATTTTAGGCCAGACGGCGCTGGTTGACTTGGCCGGGCTACGCGATGCCATCGCCGAGAAGGGCGGTGACCCGGCCAAGGTCAACCCCGTAGTTCCCACCCAGCTGATTGTTGATCACTCGTTGGCGGTAGAGCATCCAGGCTTTGAAGAGGGGGCCTTTGAGAAAAACCGCGCTATTGAAGATCGTCGCAATGATGACCGCTTCCACTTTATCAACTGGACCAAAACGGCTTTTGAAAACGTCGATGTCATCCCACCTGGTAACGGCATCATGCACCAGATCAATCTGGAGAAAATGTCGCCGGTAGTGCAGAACCGGAATGGCATTGCTTATCCTGATACCTGTGTCGGCACCGATAGCCATACCCCTATGGTGGATGCGCTTGGCGTCATTGCAGTCGGCGTGGGTGGCCTGGAGGCCGAAAGCGTGATGCTGGGGCGTGCCTCCATGATGCGCTTGCCGGATATCGTCGGCGTAGAGCTGACCGGTAAGCTGCAGCCGGGGATTACCGGAACCGATATGGTGCTTGCGATTACCGAGTTTCTACGCAAAGAGCGCGTGGTCGGTGCCTACCTGGAGTTTTACGGCGAAGGCGCTGACGCACTGACGGTCGGTGATCGTGCCACGATTTCAAACATGACGCCTGAGTATGGCGCGACAGCGGCAATGTTCTATATCGATAATCAAACCATCGATTACCTGAAGCTCACCGGTCGTGAAGATGAGCAGGTGGCGCTGGTCGAAACCTATGCCAAACACACCGGCCTCTGGGCGGACAGCTTGACGCAGGTTGAGTATGAGCGGGTGCTGAGCTTTGATCTTTCATCAGTCGCACGCACCCTGGCAGGGCCTTCCAACCCGCATGCGCACCTGCCGACTTCAGAGCTTGCCCAGCGTGGTATTGCCGTAGGACTTGAGGCCGCTCGCGAAGAAGAGAAGGCGGGTAAAATGCCCGATGGCGCTGTTATTATTGCGGCCATCACCAGCTGCACCAATACCTCTAACCCGCGCAATATGGTGGCGGCTGGGTTAATCGCGCGTAACGCCAACCGGCTCGGCTTGTTGCGTAAACCCTGGGTTAAGTCATCACTGGCACCAGGTTCGAAAACGGTCAAGATGTATCTGGAAGAAGCCGGCTTGATGAATGAGCTGGAGAACCTGGGGTTTGGCGTAGTCGCCTATGCCTGCACTACCTGTAACGGCATGTCTGGCGCGCTGGATCCTGTTATCCAGCAGGAAATCATTGACCGGGACCTTTACGCCACGGCGGTGCTATCCGGTAACCGCAACTTTGATGGGCGGATTCATCCCTATGCCCAGCAGGCCTTTTTGGCTTCGCCGCCGTTAGTGGTTGCTTACGCCATTGCAGGCACTATCCGCTTTGATATTGAAAAAGACGTGCTGGGAATCGACCAGGCGGGGAACCCCGTTACTCTGAAGGATATCTGGCCGGCGGATGATGAGATCGACGCCATTGTAAAAGCATCGGTGAAGCCCGAGCAGTTCCGCCAGACCTATATCCCCATGTTCGATATTGATAAAAGCGCGCGTGCCCAGGTTAATCCGCTATACGACTGGCGCCCCCAAAGCACCTACATTCGTCGCCCACCTTACTGGGAGGGCAATATGGCGAAAGAGCGTACCTTGAAAGGTATGCGCCCGCTGGCAATCTTGCCAGACAATATCACCACCGATCACCTGTCGCCTTCCAACGCCATTCAGCTTAATAGTGCGGCGGGCGAGTACCTGGCAAAAATGGACCTGCCGGAGGAGGATTTCAACTCCTACGCGACGCATCGCGGCGATCATCTCACCGCTCAACGCGCGACTTTTGCCAATCCCAAGCTGTTTAACGAGATGGTCCGCGATGCCGATGGCAGTGTGAAACAGGGGTCTTTGGCGCGGGTCGAGCCTGAAGGTGAGGTGACCCGCATGTGGGAAGCTATCGAAACCTACATGGCGCGCAAGCAGCCGCTGATCATCATTGCTGGTGCCGATTATGGCCAGGGATCCTCGCGGGACTGGGCTGCCAAAGGCGTGGCGCTTGCCGGCGTGGAAGCCATCGCGGCGGAAGGTTTTGAACGTATCCACCGCACTAACCTGATTGGTATGGGTGTAATGCCGCTAGAGTTCGAGCCGGGAACCACGCGCACGACATTAGGCCTGGATGGCACCGAAACCTTTGATGTTGAGGGGGTTGTCTCGCCGGGTGCGATGCTTACGCTGGTGATCCATCGTCAAAACGGGGGAAGCGAGCGCGTTGCAATGAAGTGCCGCCTGGATACCGCTGAGGAAGTGTCAATCTACGCCGCCGGTGGCGTATTGCAGCGCTTTGCCCAGGACTTTCTTGAGTCAACGGCTGCTTAAGTGCCGGTTTATTTTTTGGAGTGAACAGGATGACTGATGTAGCCAACGCCCGCCATGTGCCGCAAATTAAAATTCCCGCTACCTACATGCGTGGCGGTACCAGCAAAGGCGTATTCTTTAAATTAAGTGATTTACCCCAAGCTGCTCAGGTCCCGGGCGAGGCGCGTGACAAGCTGCTGCTGCGTGTGATTGGAAGCCCCGACCCGTACGAAAAACAGATTGACGGTATGGGCGGCGCGACCTCAAGTACCAGCAAAACGGTCATTCTTTCCAAGAGCCACTCGCCTGATCATGATGTGGACTATGTGTTCGGTCAGGTATCTATCGACAAGCCTTTCGTGGATTGGAGCGGCAACTGCGGCAATCTTTCGGCGGCGGTAGGCCCATTTGCCATAGCGAACGGCCTGGTTGATCCGGCACGCGTGCCTGAAAACGGTGTGGTCGAAGTGAGAATCTGGCAGGTAAATATCCAGAAAACTATCGTATCGCAGGTGCCCATCGAAAATGGAGAGGTTCAGGAAACCGGCAATTTCGAGCTGGATGGAGTGACCTTTCCAGCCGCCGAAATTCCCGTGGCCTTTATGGACCCGGCTGACGGTGAGGGGGCGATTTTCCCCACTGGCAACCTGGTGGATGACCTGGATGTGCCGGGCGTGGGTATTCTGAAAGCTACCCTTATCAATGCAGGTATCCCCACGGTATTTATTAATGCCGCTGATATTGGTTACCGCGGTACCGAGCTGCAGGAAGCCATCAATGGCGACTGCCAGGCGCTAGGCATGTTTGAGACTATTCGCGCTCATGGTGCTGTACGTATGGGACTGATCAGTGATATCAGCGAAGCTGCAAGCCGCCAACATACGCCTAAGGTAGCGTTTGTAGGGCCGCCGGTTGATTACGTCGCATCTAGTGGTCAGGCCGTTAACGCTGGCGATATCGATCTGGTGGTGCGGGCGCTTTCCATGGGTAAATTACATCACGCCATGATGGGCACTGCTGCCGTGGCGATTGCCGCCGCTGCTGCCATTGAAGGTACGCTGGTTAACTTGGCCGCCGGAGGCGGAAAGCGTCAGTCCGTCACGTTTGGTCATCCATCGGGCAGCTTGCGTGTTGGCGCTGAGGCCAATCTGATGGATGGGCGCTGGCACATTGATCAAGCCGTTATGAGTCGCAGTGCACGTGTGCTGATGGAGGGAGCGGTACGCGTACCGGGCGACAGCTTTTAACTCAACGCATCGATCAGGAGGCGACTCCATGAACGTCACGGCAGAGATAAACGAGCGGCCAGAATACGATTATGAGCTACAGCTAATCGCTGATTATGTGCTGAGCTTTGATGCACCCTCGCAAGCGGCACTGTCTACGGCCCGCTATTGCTTGATGGATACGCTGGGCTGTGGGCTTTTGGCGCTGCGTTTCCCAGAGTGCACCAAGCATCTCGGCCCGCTGGTGGAAGGCACTCAGGTTCCATTTGGGTCACGTGTGCCGGGCACGTTGCTACGCCTTGATCCGGTAAAAGCAGCCTGGGATATCGGGGCGATTATCCGTTGGCTGGATTATAACGATACCTGGCTTGCTGCCGAGTGGGGGCATCCTTCTGACAACCTGGGCGGTATCCTCGCAGTTGCCGATCATCTGTCGCAAAAGCGGGTTGCCCAGGGGGATGTGCCTCTGACGATGCGTGATGTGTTGAACGCCATGATCATGGCGCATGAAATTCAGGGGGTGCTGGCTCTGGAAAACAGCTTCAACCGGGTGGGGCTTGATCATGTGCTGTTGGTGAAAGTGGCTTCAACGGCTGTCGTTGCCAAGCTGATGGGCGCCACGCGTGAGCAGCTGCTGGCCGCACTCTCCCATGCGTGGGTAGACGGCCAGAGCCTGCGCACCTACCGGCATGCGCCGAATGCCGGGTCGCGTAAAAGCTGGGCGGCTGGCGATGCTACTTCACGGGCCGTTCGCCTGGCGGATATGGCGTTACGTGGGGAGATGGGCATACCCAGCGCGCTCAGCGCGCCGCAGTGGGGATTTTACGATGTATCCTTTAGTCATAGTAATAAAGACCTGAGCCTTAAACCTGAAGCAGAGCGGTGCCTGCATTTTCAGCGCGAGTTTGGGTGCTATGTCATGGAAAACATTCTATTCAAGATCGCTTTTCCGGCGGAGTTCCATGCCCAAACTGCCTGCGAAGCGGCCGTGCTTCTACATGCTCAGGTAAAGGATCGCTTGGCTGAAATTGAGCGCATCATGATCACCACGCACGATTCAGCGATTCGAATTATTTCCAAAACCGGGCCGTTGGCTAACCCGGCTGACCGCGATCACTGCCTTCAATACATGACGGCCGTGCCGCTTATTTTTGGCTCGCTTACTGCCGAGCATTATGAAGACAGCTTTCATGCAGCTCATCCATTGATTGATGTACTACGCACTAAAATGGTGGTCGAGGAGAGTAGCGATTATTCAGCGGATTACTACGACCCGCAGAAGCGTTCTATCGCGAATGCTGTACAGGTCTTTTTCAGTGATGGCAGTGCAACAGACAAGATTGCCGTGGAGTATCCAATAGGCCATCAGCGCCGCCGAGAGGAAGGTATGCCGCTGTTAGTCGAGAAATTTGAGCGTCATTTAGCCACACGATTCCCAGTCTCTCGTTGCGAGACAATTAGTCGACTGTGTGACGATCAGGAGGCACTAGAAGCGACGCCAGTGGATCGTTTTATGGCACTTTGGATGATTTAATGTGTCATGTGGCGGAGGGCCCAGCATAAAAACACCCGGTGCGGCTAAGCGCTACCGGGCTGTTTCACCGCTCAAGATACTTATTCGTATGTTGTTTATTCGTCTAAAGTGATCTGATCGCGCATCCGGTCTACTGTGGCTTCACCAAGGCCGCTAACCCGAGTGAGGTCATCGATACTTTCAAACTGACCGTTCGCCTCACGCTCTTTAATAATCGCTTCGGCCCTGCTTGGTCCAATGCCGGGAAGCTCTGCGAGTAATTCAGCATTCGCGGTATTAACATTAATAGGCGCAACTGACTGAGCCAGTGCCGCGCCTGCGAAACTTAAGCTCAGGCTAAGTGCTGCCGCGGTAAGCAGGTTTTTTAATGTCATAGTCATTAAGTGAAATGTCCCTTGTTTTATATAAGGTTGATAGCAAAGCTGCACATTGTTATCAGCGATCTTTTAGCGATGCGCCTTCACTAACCTATCGCGTTAAGGGCCGTGTTGATGTCAGCGATAAACGACACTGTTTGTAAGACTTTGACTAGCCTAAATGTAGTAAATAGCTTACAAGCAGCTTCTGTGTGGCTGGTATAATGCAAGAAAAATGAGTCTGGAGTAGTGTTGTGTCTGAGTCCCCATTGATTATCGCGCTGGATTATCCCTCCCTTGACGCCGCCCTTTGTATGGCCGATCAGCTTGACCCTAAACGGTGCCGCTTGAAAGTCGGCAAAGAACTATTTACCCGCAGTGGCCCGGCGGTACTTGAAGCGCTTCACGGGCGCGGCTTCGAGGTGTTTCTTGATCTTAAATTTCACGATATTCCCAATACGGTGGCGGGGGCGGTTCAGGCTGCGGCAGAGCAAGGCGTATGGATGGTTAACGTGCACGCCAGCGGTGGTCGGAAGATGATGGAGACCGCTGCAGAACGGCTCATCCAGCAGGGTTTAAAGACCCATCTTATTGCGGTGACCGTTTTGACCAGCCAGCAAGATAGCGACTTACAGGATATTGGCTTAAACGTCTCACCGGCAGAGCAGGTCGAGCGTTTGGCGCGTTTGACGCAGCAAAGTGGCCTCCAGGGGGTGGTGTGCTCTGCGCATGAGGCTTCACGCTTGAAAGAGCTTTGCGGTGAGGCATTTTTGAAAGTTACGCCAGGTATTCGACCAAGCTTTGCCGTAGCGAACGATCAACAGCGCATCATGACCCCCAGTGAAGCCATACAGGCAGGTAGTACGCACTTGGTGATTGGGCGCCCCGTCACTCAGGCACCTGATCCGATGGCAGCCCTGGCGGCGATAGAAGCCGAGCTTCGGTAGTTATTAATTAAGATAGTTATTAATCAAGGTAGCTATTCGCGTAAGTAGCTATTATTCGCCTTCAACTATTCCCCTTCAACACCGGTGATCGGCTTGATAGTACCCCAGCGACGGCAGCTGGGGCACTGCCAGGAGAGCGCGTCGCTGGCAAAGCCGCAGCGCCTGCATTGATGGCGCGGACGATCTGTTAACAGCGCGGCCGTGTGATATTTAAGCAGTAGCAGGCGCGAGTCAGGCGAGATTCTTCCGCTTAGCCGCTGGCTTTCAAGATAAAGATCCAGCAAGTAGTCCAGCCCGCCTAAGCTTGGCGCATCACGCAGCCATTCCCCGGTTCGTTCAATGGCGCTATCCACGCCGTCGCGTTGATGGATGAGTTCCCCCAACATGATGATGACGCTAGTGTAGGGGGCTTGGCCCAGCAGACGATATAAATGTTTTTCAAGGCCAGCTATATCATCGTTGCGGACATATGCCCGCTGAAGAGCAGGGAGCATGGTTGGAATATGGGCAGCGTCCTGCTGAGGAATATGGTCAAGGCGCTCTATTGCACGCCCATAATGGCCGTTATCCATCTCAAGTTCGGCTAGTAGCAGTGTGGCGCGTATACAGCGCTCATCAAGCTGTAATGCTTTCTTGAGATGCTTTTTTGCCAGGGCGCGACTGGACTGCTTAATTTCTTCCAGTGCCAGTTCGCAAAGCCAGTGTGATGCCGGACGACGCATACCCGGATGCTGTTTCAATACGGGTTGGATCACGTCAAAGGCGTTTTGCCACTCCTTTTCGCGTTCGAGCAAATCTACTAAAAGCTGTTTGGCCGCATAGCGATACGCCTCATCGGAGGACTGCTCAAGCAATGAGCGCAGCAAGCGCTGGGCACGGTCATGCACACCCAGAGCAATAAAGTCGCGGGCAAGTTCAAGTTGAATGTGCTCATTGGTGCTGCGCGATAGCGCCGGGCGGGCTAACAGATTCTGGTGAATACTCACCGCTTTGTCAGCCTCGCCGCGAGTGCGGAACAGCTTACCCAGTGCAATATGCGTATCTACAGTATCGCTATTAACGTCAAGAGCATTGATAAACGTATTGATGGCTTCGTCGGGCTGCTCGTTGAGCAGATAATTTAATCCGACGAAATATTCACGTGACAGGTCAGAGGAGGGGGCTGCTGGCGCTTTATGGTGTCGGCGGGTGGTGTGGCGAATGCCCAGCCCAAAACCGATAGCAATCGCTGCCAACAGCAACCCCAGCAGCATGAAATCATGCATTTACGCTATTTCCTTGAACTCCTGAGTGCGTAAACGATCAAGCTCTTTGCGCTGCTGTTTGTTATGACGCTCACTGCGTGAAAGCTTGGCTTTTAGCCGTACATACACACCCATCATGGCGAGCATGCCAATAATCACACCAAACGTTAAGGTTGCCAGCAGCCATACAGAGAGCGAGACGGGCGGTAATTCAACCCAGATCAGATTCAAGGCAATCGTTTGCTGGTTGTTGACGGCAAATAAAATACCTACCAGTAGCACCACCAGCAAAATAATGGCAAGAATCAGCCCTTTAATCCAACGCATGAGAGTTTCCTAGTCAGTAACGTTCGCAGAATAGCCCTATTGTGTATGAGTCTTGGCGCGACGTCATCCCACAGACACCGATTGTCTTTTGATGGGGCAGTTCATGCTCTGCATTAGTAGCCCAGCGCTCGGCTGGCATCTACTTGCTCACGTAGCTCCTTGCCTGGCTTGAAGTGCGGTACATATTTGCCGTCTAGATCGACCGGGTCACCTGTTTTAGGGTTACGTCCGGTGCGTGGCTCGCGGAAATGGAGTGAAAAACTCCCAAAGCCACGTATCTCTACACGTCCGCCACTTGAAAGCGCATCGGTCATGTCATCCAGTATGATTCTTACCGCCGTTTCTACCTCTTTGGCGGATAGCTCCGGTTGACGCATCGCGATTTGTTCGATTAGTTCAGATTTTGTCATCGGTTGGCTCCCTGCAAACGGTGAAGGCTGTAGATGGCTACTAACCTCAATAACCTCAGATTCAGCATACTGTGCAAATCGATATTAAACAATTCAGATAAAACAAGGTACTAGATTGAATAACAGCATAGGCGAAGCTTGGCGCTGGCGCGACCCTTTAGCTTAGGTATACTGGCGTTTCATTTATACCAATCAAAGAGGCTGACCTTGAACGACGATGCATCCCCAGCAGCCGTAATGCGTAAACGGCTTTACTGGCATTCACGCCGCGGCATGTGGGAACTGGATCTCTTATTGATTCCGTTTTTAGAAAAATGCTTTGATACGCTTAGTGAAGAAGATCGGCTTACCTATGAGCGGCTAATCGCCGAAGAAGATCAGGATCTGTTTGTTTGGCTGATGCACCGTGAATGGCCGGAAGATCCAGCACTGCGTCGACTTGTCAAAATGATCGTTGAACATGCAGAAAATACCGATAACTCTGCCTATCGCACGCTCTAAAGTTGCCGCGTTACTCCAGCTTGGCTTGGCGCTCGGGCTCTGTTCGCTATGTTACTGGGTATTGAGTGGATGGGCTTTGGGTTTGTGGATAAGCAGCGGCGTTACCCTCCTGGCGGGCTTTTTACTCTGGCGCGCCTTTTATAAGCAGGCAAGTGGCGTACTTTATCTGGCCAAGCGTGATGATCACTTATACGGCCACTGGCAACAGCCATATGGCGAAGTAAGTGATGAGCGGGTAGTGCGCTGTGATTATCTGGGGCCTTGGTTGATTGGCTTATGGGTCGGGCCCGAGCGGCTTTGGCTGTGGCCGGACAGTTTACCGCGCCACAGTCATCGAATGCTGCGCCGTTTATGCCACCGTGCCGGGCGTTAAGTCTGCCACGGTCAGGCGTGATGCAGTCGGGATGGAGTGATGCGACGGCCAGTCGAGTGAGTAGTGCAGGCCGCGTGATTCGTGTCGCTTTAGGGCGGCGATGACGGTTAGTCGCGCCAGCGTAAGGGCGTGGCGCAGCGGTATGCATTCCGCTCGTCTCTGGTGATGATCCTGCTCTTGGCCTTTCTCTAGTTTTTCCAGGCGTGTTGATAGCAGGGCTAATTGCTTGTGGGCAGCGGTTAATCCGGTATTGCTGCGCACAATCGAGACGTACTGGCTCATCACGGCACGAAGCTGGTGACGCCATTGGATCATAAGATGTTGTTCATTAGCGGTTAACGGGCGAATAAGCGGCTCTGCTGACGCAAAAACGGGTGCTTGCCACGCATCAAGGCCTTTTTCGCGCAGTGCGCCTGCACAGCTACGCGCATATACCAGGCATTCCAACAGTGAATTGCTCGCCATACGATTGGCGCCATGCAGGCCGGTACAGGCGACTTCCCCCACAGCGTACAGCCCCGGCACGTTTGTTGCCCCACAGCAATCCGTGAAGACTCCTCCGCAGCTATAGTGCGCTGCCGGTACCACTGGGATCGGTTGCTGCGTGATATCGATGCCTCGTGAGGCGCAGTGGGCGAGAATAGTAGGGAAGTGATGGCGGATGGCTTTCGCCCCGAGATGGCGGATGTCCAGCCATACATGCCCTTGAGTGCCTTGCTGAATCTGGGTGTCGATCGCTCGCGCGACCACATCGCGAGGGGCCAGCTCTGCGCGCTCATCTAAGGCAGGCATGAATCGTGCACCGGCTGCATTGATTAAGTAACCACCTTCACCGCGTACCGCTTCGCTGATCAAAAAAGCCGGACCATCGGGGTCATACAGGCTGGTTGGATGAAACTGCTGGAACTCCAGATTCATCAGGTCAGCGCCAAGCTCGGCCGCCATCACCATGCCTTCGCCGCTGCTTGGGGTTGGCGTGGTGGTATGGAGGTAAAGTCCGCTGGCACCTCCGGTGGCCAGCACCGTGTAATACGCCGTGAGCGTTTGAGGCTGGTGTTGATCATCGAGCCCGTAGGCGCCCGCACAGTGCCCCTGACTATTTTTTAATAATCCTAGAATGGTCACATCGCGACGCTGGGTAATATTGGGATGAGTTACGACTTTGTGGAGGAGCGTATCTACTACCGCGCGTCCGGTCGCGTCATCGGCATGAATGATCCGCCGTGCGTTATGTCCGCCTTCACGGGTCAGATGATACGGATAGCGGGCGCTGGGGTCAGGGTCTGACGTAAAAGGTACGCCACAATCGATCAGCCATTGGATAGCGGCAGGGCCGTGGGTAACGGTAAAGCGGACGGCCTGTTCATCGCATAGACCGTCACCGGCTACCAGCGTATCGTGTATATGCGCCTGGAAGTCGTCATCGGGGGAGAGTACCGCTGCAATGCCGCCCTGAGCCCACCGGCTTGCGCCTCTATCATCTTGGCTTGGGTTTATCAGGGTGACCGATAGATGGTCGGCAACTTCCAGCGCGAGGGTTAATCCTGCGACACCGCCGCCAATAATTAATACGTTGGTTGTTGGCGTGCTCATGCGGCCCGCTCCTTATTGTTTATCTGGCGCTGTGCCGCATAAGGGCAGGCATCATAGCGTGGTCATAAGCCGCTGACGATGTATAGACGCAAAAAATTCCGCGTCGATCCAAGTGATCTCGCAGAAAATAAATTCATTGGGGAAATATAAACAATGGTGCCCGGAGCCGGACTTGAACCGGCACGGAGTTACCTCCGAGAGATTTTAAGTCTCTTGCGTCTACCAATTTCGCCATCCGGGCAGTGCAGTTGGTACATCTTGCACTTAACACAAAAGTGGAGGCTGGAGTCGGAATCGAACCGGCGTACACGGAGTTGCAGTCCGCTGCATAACCACTCTGCCATCCAGCCTAAAGAGTCGATGGAGCGGGAAAAGAGATTTGACCGGGCTGACGCTTCAGCTCTCGACCCTACCTGCTTTACCACACTATCCAAGTTGGAGCGGGAAAAGAGATTCGAACTCTCGACCCTCGCCTTGGCAAGGCGATGCTCTACCACTGAGCTATTCCCGCTCGACTCGAGGGCGAATTATACGCATCGTTGCGAACTTGTCAATCAACAATATCTTAAACATCACGCCCGATTAATCAATCGCTTACATGGAGCGGCTAAGGTGTGGCCAGGCAGCTTTGAGATATTGAATCATTGACCAAAGCGTCAAGGCCGCAGCGACGTACAGCACTATCACGCCCAGCAAGGCGATTTCGTGTTCGGGCGGCAACGCTAGAAGAATTAGCAAGGCCACCATCTGTAGCGTAGTTTTAAGCTTACCGATCCAGGAAACCGCGACCAGGCCGCGCTTACCCATTTCTGCCATCCATTCGCGTAGGGCGGATATGACAATTTCACGACCAATGATGACGAGTGCAGGTAATGTCAGCACAAGTGTATCGTAGCGTTCAATCAATAGTGCGAGCGCCACCACCACCATCAGTTTATCGGCCACTGGATCTAGAAAAGCTCCAAAGGGTGTGGACTGATTCCAGCGGCGGGCCAGGTAGCCGTCCAGCCAGTCGGTCACTGAGGCCGCTGCAAATAGGCCCGCAGCAAGTGGCATGCTCCAGTTGTACGGCAGGTAGAACAGCACCACTAGCAGTGGAATAAAGGCAACTCTTGCCAGTGTAAGTATGTTGGGAATATTCATCGCGGGCGGCGATCCTTACCGGAGAGTCATTAAATTCGAAATGTAGGGTGGGGACATTCTATCTCTCTTGGCGAGCAGCATCTATGCCCAAAGCGGGTTTATCCGTTAAGGGCCAGATAAATACTCTCTGCCAGCGCGGCGCTGATTCCTGGAACGCGCGATAGCTCGGCACAGCTGGCCTTTTGGACGCCCTGTAGCCCGCCGAAGAAGCGTAGCAGTTCACGACGCCGTTTAGGGCCGATGCCGGGAATATCCTGCAGGGTAGACGTACGCCTGGCTTTATCGCGCTGGGCGCGGTGTCCTGCAATGGCGAAACGGTGTGATTCATCGCGAATATGCTGTATGAGGTGCAGGGCCGGAGAGGCGGGGTCCAGTGGCAGCGGGTTATCCGATGTTTCCAGAAACAGCGTTTCAAGTCCTGCTTTACGCGTCGTGCCCTTGGCCACGCCCAACAAAATAATATTGCTGATAGCGAGCTCGTTAAGTACTTCGCGAGCCATGTTGAGCTGACCTTTACCCCCATCGACAATTAAAATATCCGGGGCAATGGCTTCGCCGCTTTGAACACGTTTCAAGCGGCGTGTGAGCGCCTGCTGCATGGCAGCGTAATCATCGCCAGCCGCCACCCCTTCAATACGGAAATGACGATAGTCACTCTTGCGCGGGCCCTGATGATCGAATACCACGCAGGAGGCCACGGTCGCTTCGCCCTGACTATGGCTGATATCGAAGCACTCAAGTCGCTCGGGCACCGATTCAAGTTTCAGGGCTTTCTGAAGGGCGGCAAAGCGCTGGGTAAGCTGGGTATGGTTAGCCAACTGAGATGCCAACTGCTGTTCGGCATTGGTCATGGCAAGCTGCTGCCATTGGGCGCGATGCCCACGCACCTGGCTGGTGACGCGGATACGTTTGCCTGCCTGTGCCGTCAGAGCGTCGGCAATCAGCTCGCTATCGTCCAGGGTATGGCTGGTAATGACTTCGCTGGGAACATTATGCGGCTGGCCAAAATAGTACTGGCTGACGACTTCGGTCAACAGGGATTCTGGAGTAAGGTCCAGGCCATTCTTGGGCGCGTGATGACGCGCGCCCAGCATGCGGCCATCGCGCACACTTAATACGGATACCCCCATGGCGCCAGGGCGCTGAGCGAGGGCGAAAATATCCGCATCGCCGCTCTCGTTATCTACAAATTGGCGCTGCTGTAGCTGACGCAACTGCTGTATCTGATCACGAAGGCGTGCCGCTTCTTCAAAATCCAGCGCTTGGCTGGCCGCTTCCATGGCCTCGGTAAGTGCGTGTGTGACATGCTCACTTTTGCCTTCCAGGCACATGACGGCATGCTCGACATCGCGGCGGTAATCTTCCTCGGCGATATAGTCCACACACGGGGCGCTACAGCGCTGGATCTGGTGCTGAAGACACGGCCGCGAACGGTGTGCAAACACGCTATCTTCGCAGTTGCGGATGCGGAAGATCTTTTGCATTAACGAAAGGCTTTCGCGCACCGCACCACTACTCGGGTATGGTCCCAGGTAGCGACCATCATCGCGACGCTGGCGGGCGCGTTTATATTCAAGCTTGGGATAGGCGTGGCGGTCGGTCACGAAAACAAACGGGTAGGATTTATCGTCCCGCAATAAAATATTGTAGGGTGGGCGCAGTTCCTTGATAAGCGTTTGCTCAAGCAGCAGCGCCTCGGTTTCGCTACGGGTTACGGTGATCTGCACATCCGCAATCCGCGCGACCATTGCTTGAGTTTTGGTATTTAGCTGGCCACGAAAATAGCTGGCAAGGCGCGCTTTTAGACGTTTCGCTTTGCCGACATAAAGAGTGTTACCGCTTTCATCAAGCATCCGGTAAACGCCGGGTGAGGTGCTTACCGAGCTTAAAAACTGCTTTGCATTAAATGTCATTGCACCGTATCGAACACCGAGGAGTGGCTAAGGATGTTAGGTTTATCCCTGGCTGCCGTCAAAGCCTTCCACCAAGCCGTGACGTAGTGCTAAGTGGGTCAGCTCCACGTCGGTGGCTACCTGGAGTTTATCAAACAACCGGTAGCGATACGTATTAACCGTTTTTGGGCTCAAGTGCAGGCGGTCAGAAATGTCCTGAACACGCTGGCAGTTGACGATCATCAAGGCAATTTGCAGCTCACGATGCGAAAGATGACTAAACGGGTTGTCTTCATTGGTAAAGTGCGCCAGTGCCAGGCGTTGGGCAATTTCCTGGCTGACGTAACGACGGCCATGGAAAACCTGGCGAATCGCATCGGTCATCTCCGCTGCATCGGCGCCTTTGCTCAAAAAGCCTGAAGCGCCGGCTTCCAGCATGCGCCGCAGCACGCTGTCTTCCATATGTGCGGTTAAGATCAGTACCTTAATATCTTCCATTGTGCGGTGAATGCGGCGCGTGGCTTCCAGCCCGCCTATTCCAGGCATGCGTATATCCATTAGCACTATGTCCGGTTTTAGATGGCGGCACTGAGTGACTGCGCTTTCGCCATCGTCGACCTCGCCTACAATTTTAATATCACTTTCTTCGTTTAGCAGGTGAGCAATACTGGTTCTCACCAGGTGGTGATCATCGGCGATTAGAACGTTGATCAAGGGACTAGCTCCTGCATAAAAACATAGTGGGCTCAGGCGATGGCCTTTGACGCTGACCCATAGAGTGCCACAGCTAACTATAAAGGAGAATTAGTAAGCACTTAATTGCATGGAAGATTGACCTGGGTTCATTTTCATAATAGTATTCGCTCGCTGTCCGACAGGATGGATGAAGGGGCCTTAGCTCAGCTGGGAGAGCGCAACACTGGCAGTGTTGAGGTCAGCGGTTCGATCCCGCTAGGCTCCACCAGGATTAAATCAAAAAGCCTCGCTATTCGTAGCGAGGCTTTTTGTATGCGCCTACTTCATGCCATCAGTTCGCCATAAGACATCTTGATTGGCCGCCAACATTTATAGCCAGCGGCCAATCGATAAAAAGGCTTAGTCGTCGATGCGGCCTAGCAGTAGAAACTCGATCAGCGCTTTTTGAGCATGCAGACGGTTTCCAGCCTCTTGCCATACCACGGCGCGCGGGTCTTCCAGCAGCGTTTGGCTGATTTCTTCACCGCGGTGAGCGGGCAGGCAGTGCAGGAACAGCGCATCGCTTTTCGCCTGATCCAGCATGGCTTCCGTCACCTGGAATCCGGCAAAATCTGCTTCGCGCTTGGCCTGCTCTTCTTCCTGGCCCATTGAAGCCCAGACATCCGTGGTGATCAGATCAACACCCTGAACGGCCGTCTGTGGGTCGTGCATCAGCGAGACGTGATTGCCGGCCGCCTGCATAATGTCTGCACGTGGCTCATAGCCTTTCGGGCAGCAAATGCGCAATTGGAAATCAAATTGGCGGGCCGCGTTGATCCATGAGTGGCACATGTTGTTGCCATCACCAATCCAGACCGCCGTGCGCCCTTTTATGCTGCCGCGCAGCTCGGTCCAGGTCATTACATCGGCAAGCAGCTGGCAGGGGTGGTAGTCATCGCTTAATGCATTAATGACGGGAACGCTGCTGGCGCTGGCGTACGTTTCGAGCCCGGTGTGAGAGAAGGTGCGGATCATGACGGCATCGACCATCTCGGAGAGCACCCGCGCGGTATCTTCGATAGGCTCGCCGCGACCCAACTGAGTATCACGCGGAGACAGAAACAGCGCGTGCCCGCCAAACTGCGCCATGCCGGTTTCAAACGACACGCGTGTGCGCGTGGATGACTTTTCGAAAATCATTGCCAGTGTGCGGTTAGGCAGCGGAGTGTAAACCGGCCCGTTAGCTTTAAGGTCGGTTTTAATTTTAATCGCACGCTGAATCAGATAATCCAGTTCGTCGGGCGTCAAATCCAGCAGGGTAAGGAAATGGCGTGTCGCCATGGTTGCTTCTCTCCGCGCAAAAACACCATCCTAGCGAGGCGGCGGGGGATGCGCAACGCGAACGGCACGCGTAGAATGACGTCCAAAGATCAAGGCCGAGTGTCGCACTCAGGTATTAAGGCAGGTGTCAGACACCTGAGTGAACTACGGTTTATTTCGTGCGTATACTTACCTTCGTCGCGCTAGTTCTTTACTTAAGGAGTACTCACATGAGCACAACAGCCGAAAACATTCAGCGCCAGATTAGCGAAAATCCCATTTTGATTTACATGAAAGGCTCGCCCCAACTGCCTCAGTGTGGTTTTTCAGCTCAGACCGTTCAGGCGCTCATGAGCTGCGGTGAGCGCTTTGCCTTCGTTAATATTCTGGATAATCCCGATATCCGTGCCGAGCTGCCCAAAATTGCCAACTGGCCTACTTTTCCGCAGCTGTGGGTAGAGGGTGAGTTAGTGGGTGGGTGCGATATCGTGATGGAAATGCACCAAAACGGTGAACTGGAAACACTGGTTAAAGCAGCCGCTCAGCGCGCTAACGCCGAAGGCGGCGAACAGAACGCCTAACCACAATGCCCGAGTTACCTGCTCGGGCGGTTGGCGGGCTGAAGCGTAGCCGCTAGAATGGCGCTTTATCACGCATTGTGGCACCTGCTGTATTGAAATAATGCACCACCAGGACAGCCCGCCGAAGGAAACATTGCTCAATGAGCTATCAGGTTCTGGCCCGTAAATGGCGGCCACGTACATTCCACGAGCTCGTGGGCCAGGCCCATGTTCAACGTGCCTTGGTCAATGCGCTTGACCAAGGCCGTCTTCACCACGCCTATTTATTTACCGGTACCCGTGGGGTGGGTAAAACCACCCTGGCCCGCATCTTGGCAAAGTGCCTGAACTGCACGGCCAACGGGCGTAGCGATGAAGGCATTACCTCAACCCCTTGCGGTCAATGCGATAGCTGCCAGGCAATCGATGAAGGGCGGTTTGTTGACCTGATCGAAGTCGATGCTGCTTCACGCACCAAGGTTGAAGATACGCGTGAGCTGCTGGATAACGTCCAGTACGCGCCTACCCAGGGGCGTTACAAGGTGTACCTGATCGATGAGGTGCACATGCTCTCCACCAGCAGTTTCAATGCGCTATTGAAAACGCTGGAAGAGCCACCGCCTCACGTTAAATTCCTGTTAGCGACTACCGATCCCCAAAAGCTCCCGGCAACGGTGCTTTCGCGCTGCCTGCAGTTCACGCTTAAACATATGCCCCCCGAGCGTGTTGTCGAACATTTGACCTATGTGCTGGGCGAAGAGGGTGTAGCGTTTGATGAAAGCGCACTATGGCTGTTAGGCAAGGCGGCCGAAGGATCCATGCGTGATGCCATGAGCCTGACCGATCAGGCGATTGCGTTTGGCCAGGGCGCCGTGCGCCATGCCGACGTTGCGGCCATGCTGGGCACGCTCGACCACCGGCATATTCTAGCTTTGGTGGGGGCGCTGGCTGATGTGGATGTACAGCAGCTCTTGACCGAAGTTGCACAGCTTGCTGAACAGGGGCCTGATTTTGCCGCCGTACTGGATGAGCTTTCCGCCATTTTGCACCGGCTTGCCGTTGCCCAAATGGTGCCGGACGCTGTTGATAACAGTCACGGCGACCGGGAAGCTATCTTACAGCTGGCCAGCCGCTTTACGGCTGAAGATATTCAGCTTTACTACCAGATTGGTATCCAGGGGCGGGGCGATATGGTGCATGCGCCTGATTTGCGCAGCGCGTTGGAGATGACTTTGTTGCGCATGCTGGCGTTTCGGCCCCAGGGTGTTCCCAAGCCGCCACGCACCCCGCTACCGCTGCGTGCTGAGCCGGCAAGCCCAGGTTCTGCACAAGCTAGTACGTTGGCTCAACCGCCTGCTCCGCTTCCAGCCAGTAATAACGCTCAAGCGGAGCCTAAAGTTGAAGCAGAAGCGCCGGTTAACCTGGTCGTAAACGCGGCACCTGACGCAGGCGGCTTGGGCAACGCCGACGCTTTCAGTGCGTGTCCAGACCAGGCTGATCTCGAAAAAAAACATTCTGAACCGCCGGTTTCTGACGAAGGGGCCGGCTTAAAAGAGGCGAGCGTTGAGTCTGATAGCCGCATCGAGCCGTCCGGCCTTGCTGAAGCGCCTGCCGCTGACAGCCAAATGCCTCCGCCATGGTCACTTGATGACGTCGCCCAGGCGGCAGCCATGGAGCAGGAATCTGCGTTTGAGCCTGATGTTGTTCCAGCGCCAGTGCCTGAGCCCGCACCACAAACGAATGTAGCGCCGCAGCTCAAGCAAGAGGCGCCTGTCGAACCAGAGCAAGAAGTAGCGCCAGAGCCTGTCGAGGCGCCAGTAGCGCCTGTGTCAGAGGTAAAAGCCTCTGTGTCGACTGAAGAGCAGAGCCTGGCGATCGCAGACGTAGCAGATGAATTGCTTGATCATGCAAAATGGCTGCTATGCTTTGATTCTCTGGGGTTGGGCGGATTAACGCGTAACCTTGCCGCAAACTGCCTTTTAGAGAACGATGATGGTAAAACCCTGACGCTGCGTCTGGATCCAAGCCAGGAAGCCATGCAGGCTGAGGTTCATCAGACGCGTATTGAGCGGGCATTGAGCGAACAGGGAATGCCTCGTCGGATAGTGTTCGTGGTCGCGGAGCTTTCCACACAAAGCGAAACGCCTCGTCAGCGCGAGGGGCGGCTTAATCAGGAGCGGCATGTTCAGGCCGTTGATCTCTTGAACCACGATCCCAATATACAGAAATTACAGCAGGCGTTTGGCGCAACGCTCATTGAATCGACCGTCAAACCAGCGACTGCAAAGCGTTAACATTTAATCCAATACCTGTTTTGACAGGTCAGTATTTAACCAGCCAGGAGAGCGCGCCATGTTTAAAGGTGGAATGGGCAACTTGATGAAGCAAGCCCAAGAAATGCAGGACAAAATGCAGCGCGTCCAGGAAGAAGTTGCCCAGTCAGAAGTACACGGCGAGGCAGGCGCGGGCATGGTCAAAATTATCATGAACGGTCGTCATGATGTCAGTCAGGTGACGATTGATCCGAGCGTCATGGAAGAAGATAAAGAGCTGCTGGAAGATCTGCTGGCAGCTGCTGTCAACGACGCGGTACGCAAAGTTGAAGCAAACTCCAAAGCGAAAATGGAAGAAGCCACGGCAGGCCTGAACCTACCGCCCGGTTTTAAGATGCCGTTCTAAATAATGAGATTCTCTCCTCTTATTGAACAGTTGATGGATGCATTTCGTGTATTGCCTGGCGTTGGGCCCAAGACGGCCCAGCGCATGGCAATGCATCTGCTTGAGCGTGAACGGGCAGGCGGTCAGCGGCTTTCATCGATCATCCAGAAAGCCATTGATGAAGTTGGCTACTGTCAGCGTTGCCGAACGCTGACGGAGGCGGATATTTGCGCCATATGCGAAACACCGCGTCGCGATGACGCGCTGCTTTGTTTGGTTGAATCGCCAGCGGATCAGTTGGCGATTGAAGAAGCGGGTGGCTTCCAAGGGCGCTATTTTGTGCTACATGGTCATCTGTCGCCGCTGGATGGTATTGGCCCCGATGCGATTGGCCTTGAGCAACTGGAAGCACGGGTTGCCGAAGGCCATATCGAAGAAATTGTTCTGGCGACCAATCCGACCGTCGAGGGCGAGGCAACGGCGCACTATATTGCCGCCCAGCTGTCTGACTACGGTGTGCGGTTTTCACGGTTAGCCTATGGTGTTCCCATGGGGGGAGAGCTTGAGTACGTCGACGGCGGTACGCTAAGCCGAGCGTTTAATGGGCGTCAGCCTTTTACCAGCGATTAACCCCACCTCATATTGCAAGCGCAATCGCGGTTGTAGCAACCTGGAAGTATGCTTTGTCTTCTCTAGCCTCTCCCTTATATCAATGGATTGACAGCCCCGAGGCGCTTGATGCGGCTTGCGAACAAGTGGCGAATGCCTCTGTCATCGCCTTGGATACCGAGTTTTTCCGTGAAAATACGTTTTTCCCGGTTCCAGCATTAATCCAGTTTGCGGCAGGTGAGCTTGCGTATCTGATCGATCCGTTAGCAACGCCCTGCACACCCGCTTTTCGTAAGCTTTTGCAAAACAGTGCGATCAAACTGTTGCATGCCTGCAGTGAAGACTTGGAAGTATTTCAGCACTGGGCTGGCGTATTGCCCACGCCACTGGTCGACACACAGATAGCTCAAGGGTTTCTCGGCGAAATGCCTTCAATGGGGTACCAGAAGCTGGTTGAACTCTGGATGGATGAAACCTTGCCCAAGGAGGAGACGCGCTCGAACTGGCTGGAACGGCCTTTGACGCCGTCGCAGTGCGAGTATGCGGCGTTGGACGTTATCTACCTGCTTAAAGTCTGGGCGCTTCAGGCTGAGCGATTGGAAGAATTGGGGCGCTACCGCTGGTTGAGTGAAGAGTGCACAGGCTTGATAGACCAAGCAGGGCGCAGCGTCGAAGCTGACGGCCAGTGGTATATGCGTCACCGCCAGCTGTGGCGGCTGAATGCACATCAAATAGAAGCTTACCGCCTAATGACCATCTGGCGTGAAGGAGAGACGCGGCGACGCAACTTACCGCGCAATTGGCTGATCAGTGACAAGCTTCTGTTTGCAACCGCTGAAGCGATGCCTAAAAGCCGTTATGACCTGGCCAATGTTGAAGGCTTCAAGCCGATGCTGGTCAAGAAAGAGGGCGATACGCTATTAGGATTGGTTAAGCAGGCGCATCACGGGGAAGAAAGCGACTTGCCAGAATGTTGGCCTGACCCGATGCAGCCAGCGTTTAAGCAGCGCTTCAAGGCTCTCAAAAGCGTCATTAATGCTAAAGCGGGCGAGCTGGAAATGGCCTCAGAAATGCTGATGCGTCGGCGTGATATCGAGGCGCTGGTAATGCAGGATATGGCTGGCCAGCCGCTGCTGCTACCCGAAGGGTGGCGTGGAGAGTGTCTGGCGGATGCGCTGGGCCAAGCGCTTGAGGAGTTGTCAAAATGAGCGACAAGCTGCTTTGCGAGATTTTCAAAAGCTCGCGTAAAGAAGAGATGTATCTCTATGTTGATAAGCGTCAGGGGATGAAACCCGTTCCTGAGGCGTTAATGGAAACGTTCGGTAAACCGATTGCGGTATTAACGATGATTTTAACGGCAGATAAGAAGCTTGCGCGCGTTAACACCGAAGAAGTGATCAGTGCGATTGAGACACAAGGATTCTATCTGCAGATGCCCCCCGCCAAAGAAAGCTATCTTCTCGACGTACATCGGGCGCAGCAAGATGCGCGCGGTTCAGCGCAGTAGCGGTTCAGCGTGAACTTTCTTGCTCATGCGTGGTTGGCATCAAGCGGCAGCGATGATTTCCTGTATGGCAATCTTGTCGCCGATGGCGTCAAAGGCAGCGATCTAAGCGCCTGGACGGCTGAGGTGGCACACGGTATTCGCCATCACCGAAAAGTTGATGCCTGGGTGGATCGCCATCCCAGCGTACTCAATGCCAAACAGCGGGCGCCCGAAGGCAAGCGCCGCTATGCGGGCATTGCCCTGGATATCGTTTGGGATCATTTTTTGGCACGCGCTAAAGCTGGGCGTGACGAGCAGCAAAAGCTTGTGGCTCGCTGTTATGACCTGCTCTCTTCAAGGTCTGCGCCCAATCGCCTTGAGGCCATGGTGCCCTATTTGGTCGAACACGACTGGTTAAGAAACTACGCTGATTTTGAGTTTACCTGCAATGCGGTAGCGGGCCTTGGCCGCAGGCTTTCAGGCCCTAACCGGTTGGCAGAGCTCATTCCCTGGCTGCACCACGACTACGCTTTATTGGAAGCGGATTTTCAGAGCTTATGGCCAGCGCTAAGTGCCACGTTAAGCAGTTCAGGGCGTAACGCCCAGTGCGATAAGTCGCCAAGAGAGGAGTCATGATGGAAACCACAATGCGCGAGCGCTTTTGGGAGCGTTACACGCTGGAAGAGCTAACCCCACAAGAGTGGGAGGCGCTGTGCGATGGCTGTGGCCAGTGCTGTCTGTTAAAGCTGCACGATGATGAAACCCAAGAGCTTGCGGTATTAAACGTTGCCTGTCGGCTTTTGGATATTCAAAGCTGCCAGTGCAGTGATTACGAGAATCGTTTTAAAAGCGTACCGGACTGCACCCAGTTAACCCCTGCTCTGGTAAAAGAGTTTACCTGGCTGCCTGCTTCGTGCGCTTATCGACGGGTTGAAGAGGGCAGAAAACTTGCCGGCTGGCACCCGCTGTTGAGCAACGACGCAGAGCGCGTACACCGTAAAGGGGTTAGCGTGCGTGGCTTTGCAGTGTCTCAGGATGACGTGTCTGAACGGGCGCTGGAATCTCACATCATTGCCGTGCTGCCGATGTAAGCGGGCACCTGATTGATGCCTTGAATAACGCCCTCCCTGGCCTGACAGTTAGGCAGCTGACTTACGCTTAGCGCTATCCCAGATAGTTAAAAATACGTCCTTAAACGATGTGGGAGGCTGAGCGGCTGTGTTTTTAGCTGGTTTGGCTTGCTTAAGCGGTGTATCCCAAATGGTGGGGAAGTTATCCTGATACTTCATGCTCTACTCCAGTGTTAGACGTAAGTTTATGCGACTAAGGTGTAGTATGGCGCAGGATTATTTTTATGGAAAGTATTTTCAAAGAATAAAAAGGCAGCTCAAGGGCTGCCTAAAGCGATTGTTCTTTTGATAGGCGGCTCAACTCCCTGAGCCGCAACGTGTTTGAATGCTTACGTCTTGAAGCTCGCGCTTAGAGAGCGCTTAAGCCCAATGCCCAAAGAATAAACGCGTCCTGGCGGGCGGTGTCGCGCCACGCTTTGAATCGGCCGGACGCCCCGCCGTGGCCGCTGCTCATATCGGTATGCAGCAGAATGGGCGCACTGCCTTGCTGCTGTTGCGTTACCTGCGCGTAATATTTGGCCGGCTCCCAGTAGCTTACCCGTGTGTCAAACCAGCTGCCTTCGATCCATAGGGCCGGGTAGTGCTGGGCGGTGATATTGTCCATCGGTGAGTAGCGTCGAATTCGCTCGGCCACCTCGGATTCTTCGGGGTTACCCCACTCGCTGTATTCTGCGGTAGTCAGCGGCAGATCAGGGTTTTGCATGGTGCGCAAGACATCCAGAAAGGGTACATCCAGCAAGGCTGCACAAAAGGCCTTGGGTGCTCGGTTAATACAGGTACCCACTAGCAAACCACCTGCGCTGGCGCCATACGCCGCTATCCGCTCAGGATCGCTTATACCGGTTTCCACCAGCGCATCCCGGGCCGCTAGAAAGTCGTTAAAACTGTTCTCTTTATGAGCCATTTTACCCTGCAGATACCAGGGCTCGCCCCGTTCACCGCCTCCACGCACGTGGGCCACGGCAAAGGCAGCGCCACGTTCCAGTAATTCAAGGCGGGCAATCGAGAACCACGGGTCAAGTGCCTCTCCATAGGCGCCGTAGCCATATAACAGAGTGGGCAGCGGCCGATCAGCCAGATCCGCGCGCATTACAATGGATATCGGTACCTGTTCGCCGTCTGGGCTGGTTGCCCAAATCCGACGACTTACCAGCTGTTCAGGCGTTAGGGCACCATAAACTGGTACGCGCTTCAGAAGCGTTCGCTCGCCGTTGGTAAGGTCTAGCGCAAACCAGGTGGGCGGTTGCGTAAATGACTCCTCGCGCAGGCGCAGTACCTGGGTGTCAAAATGCGGTGCATCTTCGAGTAGCTGTGAGCAGGGCTGTTCGGGAAGGCCCAGATATTCATCAATCAAGCGATGCTGGTGCGCATCCAATACCCAGCGGCGCAGCACGACCTGTGCCTGAGTATGATCACGCTCAGCGATAACGAGCCCCCAGGAAAAGGCGTCGATGCCCTCCAGGGTCACATCGTCACGCGGCTCGATAAGCGGATGCCACTGCGCTTCGGCATTGCCAAGTGCAGATTCAGGTAGGTAATCCAGCTGGAAGTGCGTGCTTGCCTGGTTGTGCACTCGGTAAAAGGAGCCGGGGCGATGATCAATGCTGTACTCAACGCCTGCCTGACGGGGCTGAATGCAGAGCGGTGCCGCCGTAGGCTGTTGGGCCGACAAGACGAAAACTTCGCTGGTATCTTTGGAGCCGCTTTCAATTAACAGCCACTGGCGTGAGCGTGTTTTACCGATGCCCAGCCAGAACTCAGCATCGTCTTCCCGCAGAACAAGCGCAGGCTCGGCGTGCTTTTCAGGCGCTTCAAAAGGAAGCGACACCCGCCATAGGCTGTCGGGGCGCTGGGTTATATCAAATCGAGTAAAAAACAGCGTAGCCGAGACGGCGGTTTGATCCTCAGCCCAGCACAGGCTGGCGCCTATATCGCTGATCAGGGCCTGCGGTTGGCCATTGGGCAGCGATTTGATCCACAGCGTATAGCGTTCGTCGCCTTGGGTATCTTCCGTCCAGGCGAGCCATTGCTCATCCGGCGACAAGGCCATATCGCCCATTTCATAAAATTCTTCATCAGCGGCGCGGGCCTGAACGTCAAAAAAGCACTCACGCTGCTCTGGATGTCCATTGAGATAACGCCACCAGCGAGGATAGTCGTCTTCAGAACCGGTTTCGCTCCAGAACGTATAGTGGTCAAGCGGTGTCTCAAGGCTTGTGACGGAAAGCTCGCGACGCGCCAGGTGGCCTTTGTATAATGCCTCGGCCAACGGCGCTAGTGGGGTAAACCATTTTTCCTGCTGTTGATTGGCGCTTTCTAAAAAAGCGCTGACATCAGGCGTCTCACGTGCTTCCAGCCAGTGCCATTTGGGGTCATCAGCGCGATAATAGCGCGCGACGGGAGAGCCTGAGAGCGTGTCTGGCTGTGCTTTCATAAATTGATAGGTACCATAGCGGGAAATCAACGTCGGGTGGGTACACCCATATGAGAGGTATTATGCTGCTTGTAAATTCAATGTCACTATTGTGGCTAAGTTATTACGGTATTTCGCTGCTGGTGTTAGTGGCTGTCTATTTTGCCTTGGCGTTTTTACCGCGTTTGCCACGTTTAGTGATTACATGGGGTGTGGGGGGAGCCATGTGGGCGCCTGCGTTTTTCCGCTTACCCCTGATAGAAGAAGGTGAATTCTATACTGGATGGGCGCCAGCGGCGATGGTCGCCGCGGTAGGTTTTCTAGAACATAATGCCAGCGCAATGACCGGCGGCCTGCTCTGCCTGATCGCGGGTGTGGCCATCGGTGCCTTGATCGGTATTGCCCTTTGGTGGTGGCGCAGGCCTACAAGCGCGCCGCCCGCCAAGCGCGTGAAACCGGATGTAGAAGATGATCCGCAGCCCACGCGTCGGCGCGAACCGGTTATCGGTTAATGCTGATGGTAACCGATAAGGAGCGTTGTCATGTGTGAGCTGCTGGGGATGAGCGCCAACGTTCCGACCGATATCTGCTTTAGCTTTTCAGGCTTTTTACATCGCGGCGGCGGCACCGGGCCGCACCGCGATGGTTGGGGTATCGCCTTTTACGAGGAAGGGGGATACCGTGAGTTTCGCGACCCCCACCCGTCGGTCGATTCCCCTATTGCCCGCTTGATCTGCGACTATCCAATTAAGTCCAACGTGGTGATTAGCCATATCCGACAGGCTAACGTTGGCGGCGTGCGTCTGGCCAATACACATCCTTTCACCCGTGAAATGTGGGGACATCCCTGGTGCTACGCGCATAACGGCCAGCTAAGCGACTGGAAGGATTTGCCTCTGGGGGTATATACGCCGGTTGGCAATACCGACAGCGAGCATGCCTTTTGCTGGTTGATGGGCCAGCTGCGTGATGCTTTTCCGAACCCGCCAGCATCCCTCGATGCCTTATGGACAACACTGCATGGCCTTTGCGAGCAGCTACGAGCATTGGGGGTGTTTAATTTACTGCTCTCCGATGGTCAGTATCTCTACACCTACTGCTCCACGAAGCTTGCGCATATCACCCGGCGAGCCCCGTTTGGTGATGCCGAACTCTCTGATGCGGAAATAACGGTTAACTTTGCCGAGCATACAACGCCTAACGATGTGGTGTCAGTGATTGCCACCGAACCGTTAACCCATAACGAAGCGTGGGGGCGAATGGTTCCCGGCGAGCTATTAGTCTGGCATGAAGGAGAAATTAAGGCGCAATACTGTCCTTAAGGCCAATAGTCGCTACATTACTAAGTAGACATTGAGAGGGTGGCGTACGACTCGATCACTATGGCTAAAGTTTAAACACAAGTTTCAAGCGATCGTTTTACAGCATGCTGCGCGTCGTATATCGTTGGCTCTCTCACCTCACGACAATAACAAGGTCGGTAATATCATCGACATGGATAGCGGAGATTGCCCATGAGCGAACACGCCACAGCTCCTATATTACGCGGCCCTGAGCTTGAAGGGTTGGATCAGTACGACTCCATTACAGACGTTTTTAATGCTGCTGTCAGCCGTCATAAGGAACGACCTGCGTTTAGCTGCATGGGCAAAACGCTCACCTTTGCCGACCTTGACCGCCTGTCCGCCGACTTTGCGGCCTGGCTTCAGCACGAGACTGACCTAAAGCCTGGCGATCGGATCGCCATTCAACTGCCTAACGTTTTACAGTTTCCGGTCGCTGTATTCGGAGCTATGCGCGCAGGCCTGGTAGTGGTAAATACCAACCCGCTTTACACCGAGCGGGAAATGACCCACCAGTTTAAGGACTCAGGTGCCAAGGCCGTGCTGATTTTAGCCAATATGGCTAAAAAGCTTGAAAACGTGGTTGATAAGACCGACATCAAACATGTGCTGGTGACCGAGCTTGGTGATCTTCACGGCTTACCCAAGCGGTGGTTGATAAACGCTGTGGTCAAGCACGTGAAAAAAATGGTGCCGGCCTACTCGCTGCCCAAAGCGATCAGTTTTCGCGATGCCATGAACAAGGGCGCCTCGTTAAATTATACCGAGGTAAGCCGAAGCCAGGATGACCTGGCTGCACTGCAGTACACCGGCGGTACTACCGGCCTGCCCAAAGGGGCGATGCTCACGCACTGCAACCTGATTGCCAATATGCTGCAAGCGCGGTTGGCGATCGGGGCGCATTTAAAAGAAGGGCAGGAGCTGGTGGTTGCACCGCTGCCGGTTTATCACATCTATACGTTCACGGTTAATTGCCTCTTTTTGATGGAGTCGGGCAATCATTCGCTACTGATTACCAATCCACGTGATATCGATGGATTTGTCAAAGAACTCAAAAAGGTTAAGTTCACCGCGTTTATCGGTTTGAACACGCTGTTTAACGCACTATGTAACCGGGACGATTTCAAGCAACTTGATTTTTCTCATCTCAAACTGACCATTTCCGGTGGGATGGCCCTGACCAAAGCTGCCGCTCAGCGCTGGGAGGAGACCACCGGCTGCCCAATTGCGGAAGGGTATGGATTAACAGAAACCTCGCCCATTGTGAGCTTTAACCCAACCGATGCCATTCAGCTTGGTACTATTGGCAAGCCCGTCGCGGGTACCGCTGTTAAAGTCATTGATGCTGAAGGCAATGACGTGGCGCTAGGCGAGCCGGGCGAGCTCTGCGTACAGGGGCCTCAGGTAATGAAGGGCTACTGGCAGCGTGAAGATGAAACTCATAAATCCATTGATAGCGATGGCTGGTTTTTTACCGGCGATATTGCGGTACTTCAGGACGATGGCTATATCCGCATTGTGGATCGCAAGAAAGACATGATCCTGGTGTCAGGGTTTAACGTTTACCCCAATGAAGTCGAAGATATCGTCGCCTCTCATCCGGATATTATTGAAGCCGCAGTGGTTGGCGTGCCGGATGAAGATGCCGGAGAAGTCATCAAGCTGTTTGTCGTGTCCAAAAATAGCCAGCTAGATGCTGCAACGCTGCGTAGCTGGTGTAAGGAGCAGTTAACGGGCTATAAAGTGCCCAAGTACATTGAGTTTCGTGACGAACTGCCCAAAACGAATGTCGGCAAGGTATTACGCCGTGAACTACGTGATGAAAAGCCAGCGTCTAGCGACAGCCATTAACGCCCCCAGCCCCGGTTAGGCGTCACGTTGATAGAAGCGTTACAATATCCGGCCCGCTCACTAAAGCGGGCCGGATGTTTATTTGCCCTGTCGCTACACGGCTGGCAATCCCGCTTTTGAGTAACGAATGGAAACTGAGCCTAACGTGACCACCGATATGCCCTCCGATCTAACCGATAACCAACGCCTTGCTGTGCTCGAAAAAGCCATAGGCAACGTTATGCTGCGTGACGCACAGCGCCTGGAACGCCGTGTGGCAGGGTTGGCGCGTCGTGTACGTGAGCATAAGCCAATCGACCATGGTTTAAACGAGGTGCAGCGTGAGATCGAGAGGTCACAGCAATTATTCAAGCAGCGTGAGGCGCTGAAAGTAACCTTTAACTACCCCGCTGAACTGCCGGTAGTCGAGCGTCGGGAAGATATTTTAAACGCCATTCGTGATCATCAGGTGGTGGTTGTCGCTGGTGAAACCGGATCGGGTAAAACCACTCAGCTACCCAAAATGTGCCTGGAACTAGGCCGGGGACGGCGCGGGTTAATTGGTCATACTCAGCCGCGCCGGTTAGCGGCGCGTAGCGTTGCCGGGCGGTTGGCAGAAGAGATTGAGGTACCATTGGGCGAGCAGGTGGGTTACCAGGTGCGCTTTACCGACCAGAGTAGCCCCACAACGTTGGTTAAGCTGATGACCGACGGCATCTTGTTGGCCGAAACCCAGCACGACCCTTTACTCATGCGTTACGACACCATCATCATTGATGAAGCGCATGAGCGCAGTCTGAATATCGACTTTCTGCTTGGATACCTGAAAAGGCTGTTGCCCAAACGTCCTGATCTCAAGGTTATTATTACCTCGGCCACTATCGATGTGGACCGCTTTTCGGCCCATTTCGGCACGCCTGATGCGCCCGCGCCCGTGATAGAGGTATCGGGGCGTACGTACCCAGTCGATGTGCACTACCGCCCTCTGGCGCGTGATGATGAGGACGAAGAAGACCGCACGCTTCAGGAAGGCATTTTGCATGCGGTCAATGAAATCGAAACCATCGAGCGTGAAAAGGGCTGGCTACATGGTCCGCGGGATGTGCTGGTATTTTTGCCTGGGGAACGGGAAATTCGTGAAACGGCCGATACCCTGCGGCGTGCCGATTTAAAGGGCACGGAAATTCTGCCGCTTTATGCACGCCTTTCCAATGAAGAGCAGAACCGGGTGTTTTCGGCGCATCGTGGTCGGCGGATCGTACTCTCCACCAACGTTGCGGAAACCTCGCTGACGGTGCCGGGCATTCGCTACGTGATTGACCCTGGTCTTGTACGCATTAGCCGCTATAGCTATCGAGCAAAAATTCAGCGCTTGCCGATCGAGCCCGTAAGTCAGGCCAGCGCCAATCAGCGTAAGGGACGTTGTGGACGGGTAGCGGAAGGCGTTTGTATTCGTCTTTATGATGAAGAGGATTTTCTTTCCCGCCCAGCGTTTACCGACCCGGAAATTCAACGCACCAATTTGGCCTCGGTGATTCTTTCCATGCTGGCGCTGAAGCTAGGTGATATCGAAGCGTTTCCGTTTGTGGATCCACCCGATAGCCGGTTCGTCAAAGATGGCTTCCGGCTACTCTTTGAACTGGGCGCGGTCGATGAAGCCCAGCGCTTAAGTCTGTTAGGCCGCAAGCTGGCCAAGCTGCCCATTGACCCGCGGCTGGCGCGCATGGTGCTGGCAGGGGCTGAGCGTGGCAGTCTGCGCGATGTGCTGGTCGTGGTATCCGCATTGGCCATTCAGGACCCGCGTGATCGTCCGGCCGATAAGCGCCAGGCTGCCGACCAGGCGCACCAGCGGTGGCACGATCCGGATTCGGATTTCGTGGCTTTGCTCAACCTTTGGCATGGCATTGAAAATGCCCGTGAAGCCCTGTCGGGCAATCAGCTGCGCCGCTGGTGCCGTGAACACTATATTAACTACCTGCGCATGCGTGAATGGCATGATACGTTCCGCCAGCTCCGGCAGCTGCTGCGCGATATGCAGATCGATGTGCCCGCACCGCTACCGCGTGATGAAGATGAAAGTGAAGAGCAGGCTCGTCAGGCGCGGCGCAAGACATCGGGCAAGCTGCATCAGGCTCTTCTGTCCGGCTTATTGTCGAACCTTGGCACGCTGCTCGAAAATCGTGAATACCTGGGCGCACGTAACCGCAAATTCATGATTCATCCAGGCTCGGGGCTTGCCAAGAAGTCGCCTAAATGGATCATGGCGTTTGAGCTGATTGAAACCACGAAGCTCTATGCGCGTACCGTGGCCAAAATTGATCCTCAATGGATCGAGCCGCAGGCCGAGCACCTGGTAAAACGCAGCTATAGCGAACCGCATTGGGAGCAAAAGCGCGCCCAGGTTGTGGCGTTTGAGCAAGTTACGCTATTTGGGTTGCCGATTGTCGCGCGTCGCCGAGTCCATTACGGGCCGATTGACCCTGAAGAGTCACGTAAGCTGTTTATTCGTCGTGCGCTGGTAGAAGGCGAATTCAATACAAAAGGTGCGTTTTTCGCCCATAACCGCGCGTTGATCGACGAAGTCGAGGCGCTCGAAGACCGTGCCCGTCGACGTGATATTCTCGTCGATGAGGACACGCTGTTTGCGTTTTACGATGAGCGTATTCCTGATGACGTTATCAATGGCAAAGGCTTTGAGCACTGGCGTAAAGAAGCGGAGCGCCAGACGCCCAAGCTGCTTCACTTTGATATAGACGCACTAAAAGCACGTGATGCAGCCGATGTCACCCAGGCGCAGTACCCCGATTATTTAACCCTTGGTGGTGTGGCCTACCCGGTTAGTTATCATTTTGAACCTCACGCCGAGGATGATGGCGTTACTCTGACGGTACCGGCAGCCATGCTGCCGCAACTGCCGGTACACGCCCTGGAGTGGCTGGTGCCGGGGTTATTGCGTGAGAAGTGCATTGCGCTGTTGAAGTCATTGCCCAAAAGCATTCGTCGCCAGGTGGTGCCTATTCCTGACTGGGTAGACGCCGCCTTGGAAACGCTGGTGCCTGACCAGCGTCCGCTAACGGAAGCGTTGGGCGAATTTATCCGGCGCCGGTCGGGTACGCGGGTGCATCCGGATGATTGGCGGTTGGATCTGCTGGAACCACATCTGATGATGAATATTCGGGTGGTTGATCATGCGGGTAAACAGCTGGGGCAAGGGCGCCATGTAAGGGCGCTTGAGCAGCGCTTTGAGGCGGCCGCCAGCGCCGGTGCTCAGGCATTAGCCGAGCAGGCAAGCCAGGCACCCGCGCTTAAAGGACTGCCAGACGAGCCGTTACCCGAGTCGCGAGTGACCACGCAGGCGGGTATTCGTGTTGAAGCCTACCCCGCGCTAGTCGCCGAGGCCGGTGAGTTTAGGGTTGCGCTGTTTGATCACCCGGCAAAAGCGCAAGCCGCGCATCAGGAAGGCGTTGCCCGGCTGGCCATTGCCCGTCAGCCTGACCAGGTTAAGGCCATCAAACGCTTACCCGATGTTGAAAAATGCGCGCTGCTGTTTGCCAAGGTAGGCAGCAAGCAGGCATTGGTGGACGATCTCTTACTTGCGGTATTTACCCAGGTAGTTGCCCAGCATCCTCTGCCGCGCTCATCGGCTGAATTGGCCGCGCGCCTGGACGCCACTAAAGCAGAGCTTGTTGAGCATGCTGCCACGTTACTCAAGCAGGTTGAGGCGGCATTGAAAGGCCATTTGGCGGTAACTAAGGTACTTAAAGGCAAGCTCAATTTTGCGCTGGCTTTGACCTACAGCGATATCAGCGCACAGATGCAGCGCTTGGTCTATCCTGGCTTCATTCGTGATGCAGGCCAGTGGCTTGTCGAATATCCCCGCTATACGGAAGCAGCGTTGATTCGACTTGAAAAGGCGGCCCGTGAACGTGGACGCGATCACATGATGATGCACGACATTCAAGCGCTGGAAACACGCTTTGACGCTCGACGTAAAAGCGAGCAGCGCGGGCAGATTGAAGACCCTGAGTTAGTGGCGTTTGGCTGGTGGATACAGGAGCTGCGCGTATCGCTTTTTGCTCAGCAGTTGGGAACGCTGATACCGGTATCGGGAAAGCGGCTGGAAAAACGCTGGCAAGAGATAATTAGCGTTTAGAGGACGGCTGGTAAAAGCGACCAATAACGCACACAGTAACGTTAAGCGCGCGCCGTAGGCCTACGCCAATGATGGATGGCAAACCGCTTAGAGGAGAACAGGCATGACAAATGTGGTGATAACCGGTACGGGGCTCTATACGCCGGAACACGCCATTGATAATGCGGCTCTGGTAAGCGCATTTAATACGTGGGTCGATAGTGAGAATGCGCGCTTTGCTGAAGAGATAAAGCGCGGTGAGCGTGAGCCGTTAGACCATTCCAGCAGCGAGTTCATTGAAAAAGCGTCGGGTATCAAGAGTCGTTACGTATTGGATGCCGCGGGTATTCTCGATCCTGAGCGTATGCGCCCTCAGCTTCCCGTGCGGAAAAATGATGAGCCGTCCATTCAATGCGAAATGGCGACCGCTGCCGCCCTGCAGGCGCTGGAAAATGCCCAGGTAGCGCCAGAAGATATCGAGCTTGTGATTGTGGCGTGTTCAAACCTGGAGCGTGCCTATCCAGCCGTGGCGGTTGAAGTACAGCAAGCCCTGGGCTCAAGCGGCTATGGGTTTGATATGAACGTTGCCTGCAGTTCCGCAACGTTCGCTCTGGAAACCGCTGCTAACGCCATTGCATCGGGGAGCGTAAAGCGTGCCTTGGTGGTTAATCCGGAAATATGCTCAGCACATTTAAATTTCCAGGACCGTGACAGCCACTTTATTTTCGGCGATGCTTGTACGGCTGTAGTATTGGAAAATAGCGCGGTGGCCGTTGCCAGCGAGCGTTTTGAGATATTGGGCACGCGCCTGGTTACCCAGTTTTCCAATGCGATTCGTAATAATGCGGGTTTTTTGAACCGTGTAACGGACAGCGATCCACTGGCGATTGATAAACTGTTTGTGCAGGAAGGACGACGGGTTTTCAAGGAAGTCTGTCCTCTGGTAGCCAAGCTTATTTCTGAGCATTTAATGTCGCTTGAGCTATCGGGTAGTGATCTTAAAAAAATGTGGCTGCATCAGGCCAATCGCCATATGAATGATCTTATCGCCCGTAAAGTATTAGGTTTTGAGCCCAGCGAAACGCAGGCGCCTATCATTTTAGACCGTTACGCCAATACCAGCTCGGCAGGCTCCATTATTGCCTTTCACCTGCACCGTAGTGGGTTGGAGAAGGGCGACATCGGTGTGATTTGTTCTTTTGGCGCAGGTTACAGCGCTGGGAGCATCGTGGTTCAGTGCCAGTTATAGCATTCAGGTTTTACAAGAGGAAAGATCATGTTGCGCCTCCTAGCCAGCCAAAAAAACTCTAGCTCCATGTCTAAGGCAGTGTTGCCTGTCATGCTGTTTACTACGCTGACGGTCAGCGGCTGCGCCAGTACGCAAATGGCTCAAGAGGCGAACCCGGAAGATCCCTGGGAAGGCTTTAACCGCCGCGTGTTCGTATTTAATGATGTGCTGGATCGTTATGCGTTAAAGCCCGTGGCAAAAGGTTATCGAACCGTGACGCCTGATCCCGTGCAAACCGGTATTGGCAATTTCTTTTCCAACTTGGGCGAAATACGCACGGCGATCAATAGTCTGCTGCAGGGAAAGCCTGCCAATGCAGGGCTTGCCACCTCGCGGTTTCTGATCAATACCACCGTGGGGATTGGGGGGTTGCTTGATTACGCCACGCTGATGGAAATAACCGCAGATGATGAGGATTTTGGGCAAACGCTGGCCGTTTGGGGATGGGAGGACTCGCGTTACCTGGTTCTGCCACTGCTAGGCCCCAGCACGCTTCGTGATACCACTGGCTTACCCGCCGATGTAGCTTCCTATCCAACGTTTTATATTGAAGATGATCCTACCCGGATAGGAGTGGCGGCACTTAATATCGTTGATATCCGTGCGGGCCTACTCGATCAGGAAGACCTGATTCAAGGTGACCGGTATCGGTTTATACGCGATGCCTTTTTGCAGCGCCGCCAGTTTCAGATTAACGATGGTCAGTTAGGCGATGATCCGTTTGCAATGGACAGCTTTGAATTCGACGACAGCGACTTTAGTGACGATGATTTCGCCGATTGAGGCCTGACATGGATCATTCCAAGCAGCTGATTGCAGTGATCGCCGAGCCGGGTCCTGAACGTAATGCGCTGGCAGAAGCCATTACGTGCGACGGCATGTGGGTGTTTGCAGCGGATAACATTAATTATCTGCCTGCAGAAACGGCGCTGATTGTCGCACATGCGCACTCGGTACCGCATCAGCAGTGGTCGCAGTTGGCCGGTCGTCTGCCAACTCTGGTGGTGAGCGATTCACGCCAGGACGCAGATCTGATTAAAGCGGTGGATATTGGGTTGGTGGACTATATCGTCCATCCGCTGCGCCACACTGAGCTGCTGCGACGAATGATCCGCAAGGCTATTGAGCTGCATGCGCTTGCCAGCGAGCGTGAGCGTGATCGTGAGCGGCTTGCCGAACTAAACGAGAGTTTAGAGACGCACCTGGCATTATTGCGTATGGATCAGCAAAGTGGCGGACATATTCAGCGGCGGTTGCTGCCTGCCCGGCCCAAGGTCATCAACAGCGTTTATTTTGACTATTGGTTTGCACCTTCGCTATATCTGTCCGGCGATTTTCTGGATTACCAGCGTTACAACGAGCGCTACAGTGCGTTCTATTTTGCCGACGTGTCTGGCCATGGGGCTTCATCGGCGTTTGTAACGGTACTGTTGAAGTATCTGTGTAACCGGTGGCTCAATGAGTGGAACGGAGAGCAGCCAGAACGCTTGGCGCCCGACTGGCTGGCGGCCATGAACCGGGAGCTGCAGGGTACCGATATCGGTAAACATGCCACCTTGTTCGTCGGGGTTATTGACCATTGCTCGCATACCCTGCACTATTCGCTCGGCGCTCAGCTGCCGATGCCTTTATTGGTCGCTGATGGTCAGCTCGTTCGGCTTGAAGGAGAGGGGATGCCGGTAGGCCTTTTCCCCGATATAGAGTATCCTTCGCTGAGCTGTGCTTTACCGGCTGAATTTCGCTTATGGCTATGTTCAGACGGTGTATTGGAATGCTTGCCGGGTAAAACGCTCGACACGCGGCTCAAGGAACTTGAGCAATTAATAAGCGAAAGTGTCACGCTTGAGCAGTTGCGCGACCGGCTAGCCCAGACAAATGCACTCCTTGCAGAAGGCGATGCAATTGATGAGGCAAACCCAGACCGCGATGCTTTACCCGATGATCTAACAATCATGATGGTGAGCGGATTTGGTCATGCTGATTGATGAAGGCCGTATTAAGGCGGCGTTCGACTCCGGTGTTTTTGTATTAAAACTCTGTGGCGATGTACGTTTAACGCTTTGTGCCACGCTTGATACCCAAGCGCAGCGCCTTGCCGAAACGCCTGGTTTACAGGCGGTAATGATTGATTTGCGCGAAGCAATCAATGTTGACTCAACGGCGTTGGGTTTTTTGGCAAAGGTGGCGATGGCGGTGAAAGGGCGCCTGGCGCACCCGCCTACCATCATCGCGGATAATCCTGACGTACGTAAAATGCTCGACGTCATGGGGTTTGCGCGTTTTTTTACGTTGATGGACGCACCACTTCAGCAGACATGCGCACTCAATAGTGAGTTGATTGATCTGCCTGAAGAACCTGCGGATGAAGAGGGGTTGCGCGAACGCATTCTTGAAGCGCACCGTATTTTGATGCATATGAACGAGCATAACCGCGAACAGTTTCAACCGTTGGTTGATATGCTGGAAGCGCAGAATGCCGAAGCTCAACACTAAAAAAAGCCTCCGCTTTGAACTGCACCCCAATCGTTGGACGCTCATCCAATGATTGGGGATAGTTTACTCGGGGGCTTTTCATTAACCGGGCGTTACGCTTTACGCAGATCGCCCAGCAGCGTTTCCAGCTTGCGCTGATCAGCCATAAACTTACGAATTCCTTCGGCTAATTTATCCGAGGCCATTTCATCTTCGTTCATTGCCCAGCGGAATTCTCCTTGGGTGAGCGCCTCATCTGCCGAGCTGCTCGCGCCCATCGGTGTTAATTGACGTGTCAGTTCGCCTTGCTGCTCGTCAAGTTCGTTAAGCAGCGCGGGGGAAATCGTCAATCGGTCACACCCGGCCAATGAGATGATCTCATCTATATTACGAAAGCTTGCGCCCATTACGATGGTAGCGTAGCCGTGGCCTTTAAAGTAATTGTAAATCTGCTTGACCGAGTGCACGCCCGGATCATTCTGGCCGCTGAAATCGGTATCGGGCTGGTGGGCTTTATGCCAGTCAAGAATGCGCCCCACAAACGGCGATATCAGAGTAACCCCGGCATCCGCACACGCCTGGGCCTGAGCAAACCCAAAGAGCAGGGTAAGGTTGGTGCGAATACCTTCCCGCTCAAGCTGCTGGGCGGCCTGAATACCTTCCCAGGTTGACGCCATTTTAATCAAAATGCGATCAGCACCAACGCCTTTTTGCGCATAGCGCTCGATAAGCGAATGTGCTCGCGCAATTGTGGCATCGCGGTCAAATGAGAGTCTGGCGCTAACTTCGGTCGATACATAGCCGGGCACCAGTTCGCTAATTTCACTGCCGATTTCAACGGCAACGCGGTCTACCGCATCATCAATATCCGTACTTTCCTTGGCCATAACCGCAAGGCGTGCCCGGCGCTGTTCCTGCTGTGCGGCCTGAAGTATCAGCGAAGGATTAGTAGTCGCATCCTGAGGCGCAAAACGGCGAATGGCATCAAGATCGCCTGTATCGGCAACCACCGAGGTCATATCTTTAAGTTGTGTCAGTAAGCTAGTGGCCATGCGTTGCTCCTTGCGTAGTAAGACCCTTACTGTAGCAAGGCTTGTGCCCGCTGAATATTGCCTAGTGGCGGTTCATTCGATGTTGATTGCGCTGGCTGCCAAATAAACCCATCTTTGGGTATTTCGTCAGCGACTTTAAAGCGCGCTGCCTGTTCGCGCATACTTTGCGCCGCGGTTTCAAGCGACATGGCATTCTGCGTCGTGGTTTCCACCTGCTGGGCATTGGCTCGATTCACCTGGGTCTGTTCGTGCAGGGTCGCATTGAGATGCTCTATATGGCGATGTTGCTCGTTGGCGGCATTGGCGATCTGGAGCATGATGCTATTGGCCTGTTCGGTCGATTCGACAATCGCTTGCATGCCCTGGCTTGCTTGGGTTGATAAAGTATGGCCTTGGGCAATACTGCTGCCTGATGCTGCTAGCAAGGTTTGAATCTGACGGGCGGCTTCCGCACTTCGCGAGGCCAGCAGGCGAACTTCATCGGCCACGACGGCAAATCCTTTGCCTTGCTCGCCCGCACGGGCAGCTTCTACCGATGCATTCAAGGCCAGGATATTGGTTTGAAAGGCGATGGAGTCGATCACGTTGACGATTTCATCCACTTGCTTGGAGCGGGCATGGATTTCCTGCATGGTGGTAAGAAATTCTGCCATTATCTTGCTGCCATCCTGGGTTTGGGCCGCCGCTGTTGCGGTAAGCTGGGTGGCATCCGCGGCATAACCGGCTGTGGTAGCCACGTTCTCAGTCAACTCATCAAGATTGGCCGCGGTGGTCTCATGAAACGAGTTTTGCTGGCGAGTTCGTATGGCCAGATCCTCATTGCCTAGCGCTAGACGTTGAGCACTATCGAAGATGTGATGGCTATTGCGATGCAGCTGGGAGACGGTATCGATCAGCGCCTGCTGCATATGATCGAGCGCCTGGTAGAGCTGACCAATTTCATTATTGCCCCGCTGGGGAACCGCTACGCTTAAATCGCCTTGTGCCATGGTTCGAAAATGGGTGATCAAATGATTGATGGGCGATAGAAGGTGGCGTTGACCAATCCATGCCATTAGCCCCAGTAGCCCCAGGGCAATCCCCATACCTCCAAGCAGCAACTGCCCGATAAACTGGGCGCGGTGCCCGGCCGTGGTCATTAAGTCGGTGCCCTGGCGGTCGGCAAGTTGATAAAAGGCGCGGGCTTGCTGGGTAAATGCCTGGCTATTGGATAAGGCAATGAGTGTCAGTTGCCGGTAGTTGGCACGGTCTCCGGTTTGAACGGCGCTTAGCTGCTCCTGCATAGTGCTCATGAGCGCTGTAGCCTGCTGGTCAATGGCATCGCGCAGCATATGGTCGGGCGTTTCCGCACTTGCTTCCAAAAACGTTGCCAAGGCTAACGTCATTTCAGAAAGCTCATTTTCAACGGCCTGAAGCGCCTCCACTGGATCACCCAGCGAGGGGCGTAGCTGACGTTCAAGCGCTCGGTCCAGGCGATGCAGACCTTCAAGGCCTGCTATATGCAGCCGGTTGAGCGATGATGACTGCTGAACATTCACCTGCTCAAGAACCGCCAGATCATGTTGGCTCTGTTGCATTACTTTCCACGTCAGTAGTGCAAACATAAGCACACATAGCGCAACGAGAAATAGGCCTGTCAGACTTAACCAGCGAAGGGAAATATTGCTTAGCGCTTTAAGACTCATACTGTCCTCGATAGCTATCGTTAAAGACTTATGAATCAGAGGCTAAGGGATTTATGTTTCAGTTTTAGGCGCCTTCAGTGTTTAATCTGCGCTGCCACTGTATTATTAGCGTCCTATCGTTTGGCTACTTTGCTTGATGATTCCCGAATAATTCAAGGAGTCCCATGGAACTGAATCCTCGCCGGGTCGCCATATTGGTTGCGGCCAATACGGCGTTAGCCCCGTTTGCGATTGATGCTTATCTACCTGCGATCGGCGTGCTCGCCGACTCAATTGATGCCAGCATTCACCATACAGAACTGTCCATTAGTGTGTTCCTGTTTGGTTTTGCGATTGGTCAGCTGTGTTTTGGACCACTTTCTGATCGAGTAGGGCGCAAGCCGGTATTGTTGGGTGGCTTGATGGTATTCATGTTGACAAGTTTGATGATTACCACCGCCGATAGTTTAACCACGCTTTTACTCTGGCGGTTTGTTCAAGCGCTGGGCGGCGGGGCCTGCGTGGTTAACTCTGCCGCGATCGTGCGCGACTGCTTTAGCGGGCGTGAGGCGGCGAAGGTGATGTCGACCATGGCCATGATCATGATGTTGGCGCCATTGGCGGCCCCTGCGGTGGGCAGCCTGCTGCTACATATTGCGGGCTGGTGGCTGATCTTTGTTTTTCTAGCCGCCTATGCAGGTTTTTTACTCTGGCTGTTAGGCACCCGGCTCCCTGAAACCCGGGATATGACGCTGCCGGCGGCGTCGCCCCGCCAAGTACTCAGAAACTACGCAAGCGTATTGCGCCATAGGGAAGGCATGGGATATATCTGCGCCGTTGCTGCCTCGTTTGCAGGGCTTTTCGCGTTTGTTACCGCATCCCCGTTTGTCTACCTTGATTACTTTGAGCTATCGCCCGGTATCTATCCGATGGTCTTCGGGGTAAATGTGGTGGTCATTGCGCTCTCCAACCGCGTCAATATCCATTTACTGCGCAAGCGTACACCTCAACAAAATCTACGCCTGGGGTTAACGGTACAGCTTGTGGCGGCGCTGGGGCTTGTGTTGGTAACGGCACTAAATATGGCATCGCTTTATACCGTCGTGCCCTTGATTATGCTGTTTACGGGAATGATTGGCCTGATTACCCCCAATGCGATTTCGTCATTACTGGATCACTTTGGGCATATCAGCGCGACGGCCACCGCTCTATTGGGAGGTATTCAGTTTAGCTGTGGGGCACTTGCCGGCTTTCTGGTCGGGGCGTTTGAAGTGGCGCACCTATGGCCTATGGTGCTGACCATGCTGGGCGCTTCCTTACTGGGGAATATCGGTGTGCGCATGTTGACGGTTGAGCCTGCCCGCTATGCCTAGCGTTTTTACCTGGCTGGACATGCCGCCAGCTACCTGGGTTGGGTGCGCAGCCGTGTTGGCCTTAGGTGCGTTTGTGCAGCGGGCTACCGGGTTTGGCCTGGCTGTGGTGGGCGCACCGCTTTTGTTGATGCTGGAACCTCGGCTGGTACCGGTGGTGCTGGTTTTATTCGGGTTGACCATTTCACTATTAATGGTGCGCCACTATCGGCATGAAATCAGCTTTGATGCGATAGGCGTGGCGTTGATCGGGCGGCTGCCCGGCAATGCGCTGGGCGTTTGGCTATTATTGGCCGCGCCCATGGTGATACTTGAAAAGCTGATTGCGGCTATCGTGCTGTTTGCCGTGCTGGTAACACTATGTTGGTTCAAGCTGCCGGTAAACCGGATAACGCTTTTGCTAGCCGGAGTGCTGTCGGGCATCTTCGGCACCGTGGCGGCTATTGGCGGCCCGCCCATGGTGCTTTTAATGCATGGCTTCCCGCCTGATCGCATGCGAGGCAGCCTCGCGGCCTTCTTTATTGTTACATCACTGCTTACCCTGGCCACGCTGGCGCTCGCCCAGCAGGTACATCTATGGCATTTTAAGGTGGCGCTTACCCTGCTGCCCGCCGTGCTACTGGGCAACCTGATCGCCGACAGGATTGCTCATCGTCTTGATAGGCGCCTGCTTCAATACGCCTCCCTTACGCTATGTACCGCAGCAGCAATCGGACTGTTGCTGTAGACCGTTAAAGATCTCGAAGATTTTTGACTGTCATATTTCTGCAATCATTTGTGTGCAAACTCCTCTTTGTGAAAGGCCAGAAGGCCAATTTTTCGGTAAGCAGTGGCTGACCGGATATTAAATCAAAGGGGAGCACGACGTGAAAAAGCAGATGCTAAGTGTTGCAGTAGTAGCCGGTCTAGCCGCCAGTGTCTCAACCGCCGCCATGGCTCGTGACACTATTCAAATTGCGGGCTCTTCTACCGTACTGCCGTTTGCAAGTATCGTGGCGGAAGAGTTCGGTAATACTTACTCTGAATTCAATACGCCGGTCGTTGGTTCTGGTGGTTCCAGCGGCGGCCTTCGTCAGTTCTGCCAAGGCGTTGGCGAGAACACTATCGATATCGCCAATGCTTCACGTCCTATCCGCAGCGGTGAAATCGAAAGCTGTGGTGAGAACGGCGTCAACGAAATCCTTGAAATCAAATTTGGCTATGACGGCATTGTATTTGCCTCGCGTCTTGACCGCGCCGAGTTTGCCCTGACGCCTGAGCACGTTTTCAAAGCGGCCGCTGCCAAGTTGCCGCAAGATGGTGAACTGGTTGATAACCCCTACACCCGCTGGTCTGAAATTGACTCAAGCCTGCCGGATCAGGAAATCGTTCTGGTAATTCCTGCCTCCAACCACGGTACTCGTGAAGTATTCGAAGAGAAAGTCGTACACCCAGGCTGCGATAGTGTCGCTGAAGTAGAAGACGACGCCTGTAACAACCTGCGTGGCGATGGCCGTATCGTAGAAATCGCTGGCGACTACACTGAGACGCTGGCACGCCTGGACGCTCAGGAAGATGCGGTAGGTGTTTTCGGCCTGAGCTTCTATGATCAAAACCGTGATCGTCTGCAGGTTGCAACGGTTGATGGCGTAACGCCGAGCCTGGAAACCATCGGTTCAGGGGAGTACCCGGTTTCTCGTCCGCTGTATTTCTACGTGAAAGGTGAGCACCTGGACGTGATTCCTGGCCTGGCTGAATACACTGAATTCTTCCTGAATGAGATGACCTCCGGCTATGGCAGCCCGCTGGAAGACGCTGGTTTGATTCCTATGGATGAAGAAGAACGCGCCGAAGCGCTGGAACAGTTTCAGTCACGTACGGTAGCCACTGCCGAGTAAGCTGAACGGTTCAGATTTTCACGTTAATTAAGTCTGTTTTGCGCCAGCATCGAATCGTTGATGCTGGCGTTTAAACGTAGGAAGTCAAAGGCGGAGAAATAATGAGCAACCTTGCCTTGATAGCCACGCTACTGGTAATGATGGCCTTGGCATACCATTTGGGCTTGACTCGCAGTCGAGCGATGGCGGCAGAGCACGATGTACGGATGCACTCTCGACCCGGTTATTATGGTGTGCTGGTAGCCCTGTGGTGTGGACTGCCTGCGCTTGCCATCTTCTTGTTGTGGTCTTTTTTGGCGCCGCAGTTAATCGATATGCTGGTAACCCAGCAACTGCCAGCCGATCTGGTGGCGGGGCTTAGTGATCGTGAGTTACAAACCTTGTTACGTCGTGTGGCCGCACTGGCCAACGGGCAGGGTGTATCTGGCGGGGGAAGCCCTGAAGAGCTAGCCGCCGCGGGGCATATGGCAAGACTTCAAACTATCGAGAATTTTAGCTTGGTAGCCTTGATGGCTGTGCTGGTCGTGGTCGGCCTGATTGTCGCCCGGCGGCGCATCTCGCCTAGTTGGCGCGCCCGCAACCAGGTAGAACGCGTCATTATGTTTTCCTTGGCGGCAAGTTCTGCCGTGGCCATCTTTACCACCATTGGCATTGTACTTTCCATGTTGGGTGAGGCGCTGCGGTTTTTTAGCTTCATCAGCCCTGCAGAGTTCTTTTTTGGTACGGTCTGGAACCCTCGGTTCAGCACGGCGGGTGCTTCAAGCCAGGGTGATTTTGGCTTACTGCCGCTTTTATGGGGAACGATGATGGTTAGTGCCATCGCGCTTCTCGTCGCCATTCCTGTGGGTCTGATGACCGCCATTTACATGGCAGAGTATGCGCCCCCTTGGCTACGTAATGTGGCTAAACCGGTGATCGAAATTCTGGCGGGCATTCCGACGATTGTTTACGGCTTTTTTGCGCTGATTGTGGTGGGGCCGTTTTTGTCCAGCGTCGGTGATCTTATCGGTATCAATATTCGCACGACCAGCGCGCTGACGGCGGGTCTGGTCATGGGCATCATGATTATTCCGTTCGTTTCCTCTTTGTCTGACGACATTATTACTCAGGTGCCTAAATCGCTGCGTGATGGTGCGCTTGGCCTGGGAGCAACTAAATCAGAAACGATTCGTCAGGTGGTGCTGCCTGCCGCACTCCCTGGCATCGTGGGCGCATTCTTGCTGGCGGCGAGCCGGGCGATTGGTGAAACCATGATCGTGGTGTTGGCTGCGGGTAATAACCCCGTGCTGCATGCCAATCCCTTTGAGGCCGTATCGACCATTACCGTCACGATCGTCAACCAGTTGACCGGGGACATGGACTTCGCAAGTCCGCAGTCGCTTGTCGCGTTTGCCCTGGGTCTTACCCTCTTCGTTATCACGCTGGGGCTAAACGTCATCGCACTGATTGTCGTGCGTAAATACCGCCAGCAATACGAGTAAGTGACTATGTCCATATCGATTGAGCAGCGTCGTCAGCACCGGCTAATGACGATTGAAAAATCGCTGGCGAAGCGTCATCGCAAGGAGAACATCTTCCGGCGACTGGGGCTGATGGCGGTGGTTACCGGCATGACGCTGGTGGCTATCCTGTTTGCCAGCATTCTTATGCGTGGCGTGCCCGCCTTTTGGCAGGCAACGTTTTACGTGGATGTGTATTTTGACCCTGAAGTGGTTGAACTTGCGCCAAAACCTGAGCGTGAAAGCGGTGAAAGCCAGTTTGCGTTTGACGAGCGTTATACGCAGTGGATGACACAAGCAGGGCTGGTGAACTGGCAGGCTCTCATTGATCGCGCCGTCGAAGACGCACTGGGTGAAGAAGTCGAGCCCCGTCAGCTAAGAGACTTGCGGGCGCTGGTCACCTCCGGCGAGCGTTATGCACTGCGTGACCGGTTCGTGGAGGACCCATCGCTACTCGGCCAGACCGTTGAGCTTAAAATGCTGGCAAGCGCGAACGTGGATGTGTGGATCAAAGGCAATATTGATCGTGATCTACCCGATGCCCGCCAGCAGCTAAGCGCTCAAACCCGTGCCTGGGCCGACCAGCTTGATGAGCAGGGCGTTATTCGTAATGCGTTTAGTACGTCGTTATTTTTGAATACCGACTCCCGCAGCTCGCTGGCTTCGGCAGGCTTGGCCGGCGCCTTTATGGGGTCGCTGTTTATGATGATGGTGGTCATTACGCTGTCGGTGCCGCTGGGTGTTTCCAGCGCGATTTACCTGGAGGAGTTTGCGCCTAAAAATCGCCTGACTGACTTGATTGAAATCAACATCAATAACTTGGCAGCGGTGCCGTCTATCGTGTTTGGTTTGCTGGGCGCGTCGATCTTTATCGGCTACTTACGCCTGCCCCTGTCGGCGCCACTGGTAGGTGGTCTGGTGCTGACGCTGATGACGCTACCGACCATTATCATTGCTACCCGCGCTTCGCTGCGCTCGATCCCGCCGTCTATTCGTCAAGCGGCGTTGGGCATAGGGGCATCTCGAGTGCAGACGGTCTTTCATCACGTGCTGCCGCTGGCATTGCCGGGTATTTTAACTGGCTCTATTTTAGGCGTTGCTCAGGCGCTGGGTGAAACGGCACCGCTACTGTTGATCGGTATGAACGCGTTTGTGGCTAACGTACCTGGCACACCTTTAGATCAATCAACCGCCTTGCCGGTACAGATTTACCTGTGGCAGGGCAATGAGCTACGCAATTTCTTTGAAGCGCGCACGTCGGCAGCCATTATTGTGCTGCTAGGGTTAATGCTGAGCTTGAATGCGTTGGCGATTTGGTTGCGTAAAAAATTCGAGACGAGGTGGTAAGTGAATATTCCTGCACAGCCTATGGCAACATCTTCAGTAAGCGTTGGCGGCGGTGAAAGCCGCGTGAGCAAAGCCAAAGACAAAGTCAAGATGAACGCCGAGAACGTCAAAGTCTTCTACGGTGACGCTCAGGCAATTAACGGTATCGATCTGGATATCTATGAAAACGAAGTGCTGGCTTTTATCGGCCCTTCGGGCTGCGGTAAGTCGACATTCTTACGCTGTTTGAACCGTATGAATGACACGATTGATATCTGCCGGGTTGAAGGCAAGATTACCCTGGATCAAAACGATATCTATGCACCTGATCGCGATGTGGTACTGCTTCGCGCTCAGGTAGGCATCGTATTCCAGAAGCCTAACCCGTTCCCCAAATCAATTTATGAAAATATTGCTTACGGGCCGCGTCTGCATGGGTTGGCGCGCCGTAAGGCGGAGCTAGATGATATTGTCGAGAGTAGCCTGCGCCGCGCAGGGCTTTGGGAGGAGGTAAAAGATCGCCTGGATAAGCCCGGTACGGGGCTTTCCGGTGGTCAGCAGCAGCGCTTGTGTATTGCGCGTACCGTGGCGGTCAGCCCGGATATTATCCTGATGGATGAGCCGTGTTCTGCACTCGACCCCATTGCGACCGCGAAAGTAGAGCAGCTGATCGATGAGCTAAGCGAGAGCTATACCATCGTGATGGTCACGCACAATATGCAGCAGGCCGCCCGCGTTGCAGACCGCACCGCCTTCTTCCATATGGGAGACCTTGTGGAAGTGGATACTACGGATCAGATATTCACCAACCCTCAAGATCAGCGTACCCATGACTATATTACCGGCCGCTTTGGGTAATATGTCGTTCCGCCCTTACTCCTGAGCTTAAACATCTGAAGCATAAAGAGTAGGGGAGCCAGGCTGGGGCCAACGCCTTCCTGATAGAAAGGCGTTGGCCAATGTTTGGCGTATCAGTCTATCAGTTCAACCGCGACCGCCGTCGCTTCGCCTCCGCCAATGCATAAGCTCGCAATACCACGTTTGCCGCCTTTTGTGCGCAATGCATGAATAAGAGTGGCAATGATGCGTGAGCCGGTTGAGCCAATTGGATGGCCCTGAGCACAAGCACCACCAAACACGTTTACCTTTTCGTGCGGTAAGCCTAAGTCGTCCATTGCCATCAGCGTGACGATGGCAAACGCTTCGTTGATTTCAAATAAATCGACATCGCTAACGTCCCAGTCGAGCTTTTTCATCAGCTTTTCGATAGCGCCAACCGGGGCAATCGTAAACTCACTGGGATGGAGAGAGTGCGTTGCGTGTCCCAGCATTCTGGCCAGCGGCTTTACACCATGCCGTTCTGCCGCTGCCTGGCTTGCCAGAATAAGCGCCGAGGCGCCGTCGGAGATTGAGCTGGCATTGGCGGCGGTAATAGTGCCGTCTTTGGCGAAGGCCGGGCGCAGTTGGCGAATTTTATCCAGCTTGGCCTGGAAGGGCTGCTCGTCGTGCTCAACCAGCGTTTCGCCCTGACGTGTGGATACTGTGACGGGGACCATTTCAGCCGCCAGATGACCGGCATTTGTCGCTTCCATGGCGCGCTCGAGCGAGGCAATCGCGAAGTCGTCCAGGCGCTCGCGGCTATAGTCGCGCTGGGTCGCAATATCCTGGGCAAATACGCCCATCAGCTTGCCTGTTTCAGCATCTTCTAGGCCGTCTAGAAACATATGGTCCTTGAGTTCGCCATGGCCTAATCGGTAGCCACCCCGTGCCTTGGTAAGCACATGGGGTGCGTTGGACATGGACTCCATGCCCCCAGCCAGAAGAATTTCACCGGTTCCCGCTTTAATCAGATCGTGGGCGAGCATGGCGGCTTTCATGCCTGAGCCGCATAGCTTGTTGATAGTGGTAGCGCCGCAGGCATCCGGAATACCAGCCTGGCGCATGGCTTGGCGGGCTGGGCCCTGTTTGACACCTGCGGGCAGCACGCAGCCCATGATGCCTTCATCGATAACGTCTGGCGTAATGCCTGCACGTTCAATAGCGGCGCGGATCGCTACCGCGCCAAGCTCAGGGGCGCTCATGCTGGATAAGCTGCCCATCATGCCTCCCATGGGAGTCCGTGTGGCGGCAAGAAACACGATATCGGTAGGGTTACTCATGATCTAACTCCTTTCAATTTATTATGATTATCAGACTGAGTGGCAAGCGATGCGTTGACCCATTGGCGGGGCTGTGGTTTTCTCTGGGTAACCAAGCAAGCGCTAGTGTGAATTATATGAATGTAATGAATGCATCACCTCGCCGCAAGGAGCTAACACGGCTGGCTGCTCAGCTATTTGTACAAGAAGGTTTTGATCGCACCACCGTGCGCATGCTGGCGCAGGAAATGGGAATCAAATCGGGCAGCTTGTTTCACCACTTTAAAGACAAGCAGGAAATTCTGGCAGCCGTGATTGAAGAGGGCACGCAGAATGCTCTTATGATTGCCCGTCAATCGATAGAACGTTGCTCGGCTGACCCCGAAACCCGCTTACGCGTCATGGCCCGTGCTCATCTGGAAACGCTGTTTGCGGATCGCAACGCGCATGTCGTGGCACTTTTTGAATGGCGTCGGCTCGACCCGGTGGCCAGCGCACATTTAAGCCATTTACGAGACGCTTATGAGGCGCTTTGGGTGCAGGTGATTGACGATGCGCTGGAGGCAGGGCTTATTTACGGTGATCGCTTTCTCGTCTCGCGGTTTGTTTTAGGGGCTTTGAATTGGACCGTGCGCTGGTATGACCCTAACGGGCCACGTACCCCGGACGACTTAGCCGACGAGCTAGTCGCCATGATCATGGCTCGCTAAAACGTTATTCATTAATCGCTCTGGATTGGTGCTGTTCTTCGCGAGTCTTGTCATATCTTATTTTCCTCGACCAACGTATAAGCTTTAAAACGCTGCGGATAGCTTGCGCTTCCAGTGGATTGCTTTTAGCGTGTGAGTATCTCAAGGCTTCCGTTAACGTAAACTGAAAATAAAAAAGTATAACGTAGAACGCTGCCTTACTTCTGTATCAAGACTGCTCATTACCAACAACATAAGAGAGCCATCATGACAGAGATGTCGGCATCACTTCCCGAGTATTCCGAGTACCTTAAACGTTTCTCAATTGATCAGATGATTGCCAGGTTAGATGACCGCCAGGACGGCAAGCTTAATGCCTTTGAAGCGTGCTGCGGTCGGCATGTTCGGGAAGGGCGTGGCGATGTGCTTGCGCTGGTACATGAAGATACCCAAGAGGTAACGCATACGCTGACGTATGCTGAGCTGGATCAACAAAGCTCTCACCTGTCTGGCTGGCTGCTCACGCAAGGCATAAAAGAGGGCGATCGCGTCGCCTGCATGTTGCCACGCTCTACGGCACTGTTAGTGGCCGTGCTGGCAACATGGCGCATCGGTGCTGTGTATCAGCCGCTATTTACGGCGTTTGGCCCTGATGCGGTGGACTACCGGCTTGGCCGGGCAGACACCAAGCTGGTAATTACCGATCACGCTAACCGCTTTAAATTCGATGATTTAAGTCAGTGCCCACCAATACTCGCGGTAGGCGGTGCAACTCCCGAGCATGCAGATGACCAGGATTGGCAGGCTGCTTTAACGCATGCGCCCATGACAAGCGAGCCTCACAGGCTCGATCCAAGCCAACCTTTTTTACAGATGTTTACCTCAGGAACCGTAGGTAAGCCTAAAGGTGTGGCCGTACCCCTTTCCGCAATGACCGCCTTTGCACTTTATATGGAACTTGCCATTGATCTGCGTAGCGATGATCGCTTCTGGAATATGGCAGATCCCGGTTGGGCCTATGGCCTCTACTATGCGATTGCCGGACCGCTGCTGCTGGGCGTTACCACGCATTTCTGTGAAGCAGGCTTTAGTGCCAAGGGGGCACTGGATTTTATGAAGCGCCATCGGATTACCAACTTTGCCGCTGCGCCTACCGCTTATCGCTTAATGAAGGCGTCAGGCCTTTTCGATGATGCTCATCAAACCCTGGAACTGCGTGCGGCGAGTTCAGCCGGTGAACCTCTTAATACAGAAGTCGTTACCTGGGTTGAAAGATCGCTTGGCTGCCTGGTGATGGACCACTATGGCCAGACCGAAACGGGCATGACCTGCAATAATCATCATACTCTAGAGCATCCCAAGCATGTTGGTGGGATGGGTGTGCCTTTACCTGGCTATCGCCTGGCGATTCTTGATGCGGAATATAACGAGTTGCCTCCAGGGGAACCGGGCGTTCTGGCGGTTGATATTGCCAAGTCTCCTGCGCATTTTTTCCAAGGCTACACCTGGCAGGAAAAAGACCCTTTTGTGAAGGGCTATTACTTAACCGGCGATGTGGTGATTCGTAATCAGGATGGCTCGTTTCAATTTGCAGGCCGTGACGACGACATTATTACTACCGCTGGCTACCGGGTAGGACCTACGGATGTAGAGAACAGCGTAATGACTCACCCCGCCGTGGCGGAGTCGGCAGCCGTTGGCCAGCCGGATGATATTCGTGGTGAGGTCATTAAATCCTACATCGTGCTGCGCGATGGCTATGAGGCCAGTGATGCCCTGGCTGAGGAAATTCGTCAGCAGGTACGTGAACGGCTATCGACCCATGCCTTTCCCCGCGTGATCGAGTTTGTGGAAGAGCTGCCTAAAACGCCTAGCGGTAAAATTCAGCGCTTCAAGCTGCGTGCTCAAGCGGCTGAACAAGCCAGTCATAACAAATAATCAATCAAGGGAGACCCATTATGCAGGTAAAGGAAGGTACGTTTTTGATAACCGGTGCCGCCTCGGGGCTGGGCGCTGCAACCGCTGAGCGGTTGGCGGCTGCTGGTGCCAAGGTGGTGCTCTGTGATTTAAACGACAGCGTCACCAGCCATGCCGCCAAGCTCGGCGAGCGAGCGAAGGCCTGTATGGCCGATATTACGTCTTCAGAACAAATGCAGCAGACGTTCGATACCGCCGTTGCGTTCGGCGGGCAGAGCGGGCTTTCCGGGGTTATACACTGTGCTGGTGTGGTCAGTGTCGCCAAGCTGGTGGATCGTGAGGGCAATCCTGCTGATCTTGAAGCCTATGCGAAAACTATTAACATCAATTTGGTCGGCACCTTTAACGTTATGCGCTTGGCGGCTGCGGCAATGGCAAAAAATACGCCGACGCAAAGCGGTGAACGCGGGGTGATTATTAATACGGCTTCTATTGCCGCTTTTGATGGTCAGGTGGGGCAGTGTGCTTACAGTGCTTCCAAAGCGGGTGTAGTAGGCATGAGCTTGCCCGCTGCTCGAGAGCTTTCCCGGCATGCAATTCGTGTCATGGCAATTGCCCCAGGTGTGTTCGAAACGCCAATGATGAGTGAAATTCCCGATGAGGCTGCCCAGGCGCTCGCCGCCGCTGTGCCGTTTCCCAAACGTCTCGGTAAAGCGGCTGAATTTGCTCAACTGGTCGAACAGATTATTGTCAATCCGATGCTAAACGGAGAAGTTATTCGCCTGGATGGCGGTATCCGTATGCAGTAGCGGTATGCGTATCTGGTAATTATACATGGGCTGTTAAATTGAGAACTCGCCAGCGATTTAGCTGGCGAGTTTTTGCTTTTAAGTGGCTGCTCATCACTACTTCGACCAAAGAATGAGTCAAAGCGAGGGTTAAATTCAAACGCTCGCTTGACTCGGTACGCGGAGAACGCTAATTTTCAAACATGTGTTTGAAAGCCGCTTTTAAGCCTATTGCTGCTTTCAGCCCCCCAGCTTTGGAGAAGTGCGATGCCCAGTTATCAGGCCCCTCTACGTGATATGCGTTTCGTAATGGATGAAATGCTCGATTACCCCACGCATTACGCCGCCTTGCCCAGCGGCGATGATGCCTCGCCTGATGTAGTAAGCGCCATCTTGGAAGAGGGCGCACGTTTTGCACGCGATGTGCTGTTACCCATTAATCAAAGTGGTGATGCAGAAGGCTGCCGGTTGGCAAGTGGCGAGGTCAAAGCACCTAAAGGTTTTAAAGAAGCATATCAGCAGTATGTTGAAGGCGGCTGGCCAAGCCTGGCGGCCGACCAGGAACATGGGGGGCAGGGGCTTCCTCCGTCATTGGCCATGACGCTTTCGGAAATGATCTGTGCCACCAACCTTGCCTGGGGAATGTACCCAGGGCTTTCGCATGGGGCTGCCGACGCATTGCGTCACCATGGAACGGATGAGCAACAAAGCATTTATTTAACCAAGCTGGTTGAAGGCGTGTGGACCGGTACCATGTGCCTGACTGAATCCCACTGCGGTACCGATCTGGGCCTGATCAAAACCCGGGCAGTGCCTGCTGGCGGGGATGCCTATACGCTTACCGGTACCAAAATATTCATTTCTGCCGGTGAGCATGATCTCGCAGAAAATATCGTGCACCTGGTGCTGGCGAAATTGCCCGATGCGCCAGAAGGATCAAAAGGTATTTCGCTATTTGTAGTACCCAAGTTTTTGCCCGATTCTGACGGCAACCCTGGCGCGCGCAATGGCGTAACATGTGGTTCCCTTGAGCACAAGATGGGGATTCATGGTAACGCGACGTGTGTTATGAACTTTGACGGTGCGACCGGCTACCTGGTAGGCCCGCCCAATAAAGGGCTGGCGTGCATGTTTACCATGATGAACGCCGCGCGTTTGGGCGTAGGTATCCAGGGGCTTGGCTTGATTGAAGCCAGTTTCCAGAACTCGCTCAGCTACGCTCGCGACCGCCTGCAAATGCGTAGCCTTTCGGGTAAGCAGGCGCCTGAGAAACCCGCCGACCCGATTATCGTTCATCCGGATGTGCGCCGTATGCTGCTAACGCAAAAAGCCTTTGCCGAAGGTGGACGCATGCTGGTGATGTATACCGCTCAACTGCTCGACACGGTTGAGCATGGCAAGCCTGATGAAGACAAAGAGCGTGCGGAAACCTTACTCGGACTACTAACCCCTATCGTTAAAGCGTTTTTAACCGAAGTCGGCTTTGAAAGCACCAATGAAGGCGTACAGATCTTTGGCGGCCACGGCTTCATTAAAGAGTGGGGGATGGAGCAGCTGGTACGTGATGCGCGCATAACCCGACTCTATGAGGGCACTACCGGCATCCAGGCGTTAGACCTGCTGGGCCGCAAGGTGCTTATGAGTCAGGGCGAGTCGCTTAAGGTCTTCACCAAAGAGATTCACAAATTCTGTAAAGCCGAAGCCGATAATCCAGCCCTCAAGGAATTTATTACACCACTGGCCAAGCTCAATGCCGAATGGGGTGAGCTGACCATGGGGATCGGCATGAAAGCTATGCAGGACCGTGAAGAAGTCGGGGCGGCAAGTGTCGACTACCTAATGTATTCCGGCTACGTAGCGCTTGCATACTTATTTGCCCGTGCTGCGAAACAGGCATCCATGTCCCTTGAAGGTGATGATAAAGCGTTTTATGCCGCCAAACTTAATACCGCACGCTTCTATTACCAGCGGTTGTTGCCGCGCACTAAAGCGCATGCACAAATGATTCAGGCAGGTGCTGCAAGTTTGATGGCCATCTCCAGTGAGGATTTCGGGTTGGGTTTTGAAATCTGATAGATAACCAGACGATGGCCAATAGGTAAGTGCTTTCGAGCAAGTACTCTGTTCGGTGGTTTGCGGCGGGCTCATTACATGGAATATCTCCACAAAACGAGCCTTGCCGCTTTTTTTATTGGCTTGTGTGAACTTTTCAAAATAGTGCTTGCCAAAGATCTAGTGAATCCGTAAAGTACGCATCCGCTGCCGGGGACGCCAAGCGTTACCAGCGGTGCATGAAGGTGAAAACCTTCGGTTTGTCAGGAGGTTAGCGAGGTTTTGATCGCTCACTTCACCCGCTAAAAACAGCGGTTGACAACCACCAGGAAATGCGTAGAATACGCCTTCCTCGCTGAGGCAAGCGGCTCCGGTCATCGAGCCGAATACTTTCTCAAGCGAAACCGCTCTTTAACAATTTGATCAGGTAATTCATGTGGGCGTTTGCCGATGAGGGTGACAAGTCACCGAATATCAAGGCAAGCGAACACGGTAATGTTCTTCGGAATATTGCAGTACTATTCGTTTGAACCTTGAGCCAAGTTTGATCCGCTTTTGTTATCTTCGGGTAACGAGTAAGGATCACAATGATTTTAAACTGAAGAGTTTGATCATGGCTCAGATTGAACGCTGGCGGCAGGCTTAACACATGCAAGTCGAGCGGTAACAGGGGTAGC
>NZ_JAGOBJ010000004.1 GCF_017983445.1 Halomonas sp. | reverse complement strand
CGGGTAGCAAGCTACCCCTGTTACCGCTCGACTTGCATGTGTTAAGCCTGCCGCCAGCGTTCAATCTGAGCCATGATCAAACTCTTCAGTTTAAAATCATTGTGATCCTTACGTGTCATCCGAAGATAACAAAAGCGGATCAAACTTGGCTCAAGGTTCAAACGAATAGTACTGCAATATTCCGAAGAACATTACCGTGTTCGCTTGCCTTGATATTGGGTGACTTGTCACCCTCATCGGCAAACGCCCACATGAATTACCTGATCAAATTGTTAAAGAGCGGTTTCGCTTGAGGTTAATGTGTCCAACAACCGACTCGATGACCGGAGCCGCTTGCCTCAGCGAGGAAGGCGTATTCTACGCATTTCCTGGTGGTTGTCAACCGCTGTTTTCAGCGACTGAAGTGAGCGATTAAAACTTCGCTAACTTCCTGACAAACCGAAGGTTTTCACCTTCATTCACCGCTGGTAACGCTTGGCGTCCCCGGCAGCGGATGCGTACTATACGGATTCACTGCCGGATTGGCAAGGGCTTTTTTAAAGAAGTCTGAAAAACTTTCAGTTTTTGGGTTTGGCCTTACGCATTACCGCATAAACCGGGCCTGAGAGCACATAGGCACCAAACAATAAGAGCAGCATCACAGAAGGCTCAACCGAGATCATGACAAACCCTAGCACAACGGCCAGTAGTACCACGAACGGCACAGGCTTCTTGAAGTCGAGATCTTTAAAGCTGTAGTAGCGGATATTGCTGACCATGAGAATGCCTGCCGCCGCCACAACTACCAGCATCAGCAACTTGAAACCAAATGCGTCGGCATCAAAGCTATGGAAGGTCCAAACACTCGCGGCTACCAGCGCTGCCGCTGATGGACTGGGTAAGCCGATAAACCACTTCTTATCAACACTGCCGATTTGTACATTAAAGCGCGCCAAGCGAAGTGCCGCGCAGGCAACGTACAGAAACGCGACTACCCAGCCGGTCTTGCCGATATCCTGCAAAATCCAGGTAAAGGCTACCAGTGCAGGTGCCATGCCAAACGAGATCATATCGGCAAGGCTATCGTACTCGGCCCCAAAGGCACTTTGGGTGTTGGTCATACGCGCAACGCGCCCATCTAATCCATCCAGCACCATGGCGATAAAAATGGCAACGGCGGCAGACGTAAATTCACCGTTAATACCAGCCACAACGGCGAAAAACCCTGAAAACAGCGCTGACGTGGTAAACAGGTTAGGCAGCAGGTAAATCCCTTTACGTCGAATCTTCTTCCCATCTTCCAGGGCTTCTTCGACGACTTCTGTATCACGTAAGAAAGCAGCAGCAAGATCCTCGTTATCGACGATATGATGATCGTCATGGGTTTCCGGCAAGGAAGTCGTAGCTTGCTCTTGATCGCGAGCGTCCTGAGTCATAGATGTCATCCGTTTAATATAGAGTCACGAATAGTGAACACTTTCATTCTACACGGTGAGCCTTGGTCAGCCAGTCTATTGCATCAGGAAGCGTAAATTGAATACCGTTTACAGCGCACAAACAAAACGGGGCGCGCTAGAGCGCACCCCGTCAAGCCATAAAGATAGTTTTATCATTATCGAGTTGAATCATTGTCAAAGCGTGTCAGCGCTGATGGCCACCTGCACCGTCTTATGCAGCGCTAGGTAAGGCGGGATCACTTTACGTCAGTCACCACTTTGCGTAAAACGCCATATTTGCAATACACTATTTCATCTTTTAAAACGACGACGCTTGTATGGATTTCCGGCTGCTTAAACATTTTGTAGTGCTTTCCGACACGCTGCATTTTGGCCGCGCCAGCGAGCTTTGCCACGTCAGCCCTTCGACCCTAAGCCGTTCGATTCAGCAACTGGAAAGTGAACTTTCAACGCTCTTGTTCGAGCGCGACAACCGTCACGTCACGCTGACTGCACATGGACTGGGCTTTCAGCACTATGCCCGCGAGACGTTGGAACAGTGGGAGACGACTAAGCGCCGCCTGGCCAATACCGCGCAGCTTAACGGCGAGATCAGCATTTACTGCTCAGTAACGGCAAGCTATAGCTTCCTCTATGAGCTGTTGAGCGATGTGCGTACTCGCCACCCCGGTATCGAACTGAAACTGCATACCGGCGACCCAGCCGACGCCATGAAAAGAGTGATGGAGGGCGACGACGACATGGCCATCACACCGCGTCCACGCATTGCTCCCAACGCTCTGGCGTTCAAATCGCTCACCCGCTCGCCGCTGGTGTTTATCGCCCCCACGGCGCCCTGCGAATGGCTACCCGCCGCTCCCGAAAGCTCGGTCGCCGAACAGTGGCAGCAGGTGCCCATGATTCTTTCTGAAGCAGGCCTATCGCGGGAACATGCCAACACTTGGTTCAAGGCGATGGGCGTAAGCCCACGCATCTACGCCCAAGTGTCGGGGCATGAGGCTATCGTAAGCATGGTGGGCCTAAGCTTTGGCGTGGGTGTGGTACCCAAAATTGTGCTGGACAACAGCCCGCTCGCCAACCGGGTCAGAGTATTGAGCGTGAAGCCCGAACTCCCCCACTACGATGTCGGTCTGTGCGTTCTCAACCGACGTTTGAAAAATCCGATTATCGACGCGCTGTGGTCCGCGATTAGTGAGCGTTGATAACTAAAAAGCACCGCCTTTAATAAGGCGGTGCTTTAAGGCCTAACCAGAAGTGCTGTTACCTACTCTCTGTTTCCTACTCTTTAAAGCGAAAGCACTTTGTCACCGCGTGCAATACCGGAAACCCCAGTACGCGCGACTTCAAGAATGCCCACGGGCGCCATAGCCTGCAGGAAAGCATCCAGCTTGGCGGCGTCCCCGGTGATCTGCACGGTATAAAGACTCGGCGTCACATCGACGATCTGCGCGCGAAAGATATCCACGGTACGTTTTACTTCATCGCGGGCAGCGCCCAGTGCCTTGACCTTCACCAGCATCAGCTCGCGCTCGATATGGTTGCCTTCGGTCAGGTCGACAAGTTTCACTACATCGATCAGCTTATTAAGATGCTTGGTGATCTGCTCGATCACTCGGTCATCCCCTACCGTGGTTACCGTCAAACGCGAAAGCGACGGGTCTTCGGTCGGTGCTACGTTAAGCGTTTCAATGTTGAAATTACGCTGAGAAAACAGGCCGACCACACGTGACAGCGCACCCGGTTCGTTTTCCAACAGAATCGAGATGATATGTCGCATCAGGTACGCTCCGTTTTAGACAGCAGCATGTCGCGCATGGAGCCTAACGGCACCTGCATCGGATAGACGTGCTCAAAGGGGTCCACCTTCACGTCCAGAAATACCAATTCGTGCTTGTCGGCAAACGCACGCTCAAGCGCTGGCTCAAGCTCATCCTGGGTAGTGACGGTTATCGCAGTAAACCCGTAAGCCTCAATCAACATATGGAAGTCAGGCAACGACTCCATATAAGAGTGCGCATGGCGCGACTTATAGTTCAAATCCTGCCATTGGCGCACCATGCCTAACGAGGCATTGTTCAGATTGAGAATTTTGACGCCCACACCGTACTGTTTGCAGGTGGAGAGTTCCTGCATCATCATCTGGAAGCTGCCTTCACCAGTAACGCAGACCACATCGTCATCCGGGAAGTTTTGCTTGATACCCATCGCGGCCGGGAAGCCAAAGCCCATGGTGCCAAGCCCGCCCGAAGTGATCAGCCGGTTTGGCTTATCAAACTTGTAGTACTGGGCTGCAAACATCTGGTGCTGGCCTACATCGGTCGTCACGTAAGCTTCACCACGCGTCACCCGGCATAGGGCTTCAACCACTTCTTGAGACTTTAACATCTCACCCGGTTTGGACGGCTCATAAAGCTTGCCGTGACGGTCAGCGCGCCAGCCATCAATCTTTTGCCACCACTCGGCAAGCGCTTCGGGGTGAGCAACAGGATGGCCCTGAACCAGGCTAATCATCTCACTGATAACGCTGTCGGCAGGCCCGACGATAGGCACATCGGCACGCACGGTTTTGGAGATAGAACTGGGATCCACATCGACATGAATAATTTTCGCCGTGGGGCAAAACTTCGACGTGTTGTTGGTGACCCGGTCATCAAAGCGGGCGCCAATGGCGATAATCAAATCAGCGTGGTGCATGGCCATGTTCGACTCATAAGAGCCATGCATGCCCAACCAGCCAAGGCTTTGACGATCGCTTTGCGGATACGCGCCAATACCCATCAGCGTGGTGGTAATCGGGAAGCCCAACCGTTTAACCAGGTCTGTCAAACCTTCGCTGGCGTTGCCGGTCACCACACCGCCACCGGTATAAAACACCGGGCGCTTGGCTTTGAGCATTAGCTCAACGGCCTTTTTTATCTGCCCGGTATGACCACGTGTCACCGGGTTATACGAGCGCAGTTTGACCTTTTTCGGATAGACGTACTCATAGCGCTCGGTGGGCGCGGTCATATCCTTGGGAATATCCACCACTACCGGGCCAGGGCGCCCCGTCGAGGCAAGATAAAACGCTTTTTTAAGCACTTCCGGGATGTCAGACGGGTGGCGAATCGAGAAGCTATGCTTCACGATCGGCCGAGTGACGCCCACGATATCGGTTTCCTGGAAGGCATCTTCACCGATCAAATGGCTCGCTACCTGGCCACACAGCACCACCATGGGAATCGAATCCATGTACGCGGTAGCAATACCGGTAACAGCATTGGTGGCACCGGGGCCGGAGGTGACCAGCACCACGCCTGGTTTACCTGAAGCACGAGCGTAACCGTCGGCTGCGTGGGTAGCTGCCTGCTCGTGACGCACAAGAATGTGCTTCACGCTGTCTTGGCGGAACAGCGCATCATAAATATGCAGCGCCGCACCGCCGGGATAACCATAAATGTACTCAACGCCCTCATCTTTCAAGAAGCGGGCGATCATATCTGCGCCGGAAAGCAGTTCCACTGTATTTCTCCCCTAGAGGTCTCGAGTGCGATCCACAGGACATCCTGCGGTGTCGAGTGCGGCGGTATGCCGCTGCCGGCCCATGCCGGCACCTGATGCCAAACCCTGGCATACGGCCCGGTTAGGGCCTGCACTCTCTGAGAGCACCGATTTATGACGATATAAATCAGCCACTCCCTTATCACGGCGGATTGCCGCGTCGGGGCGTTGGCCAGGTCGAGCGGTTAGCTCAAACCCGGAAGTCCTTCGGCGGGTAAAGGCGTTTGCCTACCCTTCGCGCGGGAAAAAGGGGTTACCCGTCAGGTCCGCGCCCGCAAATCAGGAACTGATAAGATTCCATTAGCCTCCTAGCATGTCAACCATCAATGCCCGATGAATGTGCAAAGGGGCTATTTGAGACAAAAAAGCCCCGTCGGCAAGGCCGAAAGGGGCATATGGTTATAACCAGGACTGTTTAGATATTGAATGCAAGCTTGCCCTCGACAGCACTCACCCGGATGGTATCTCCCGGTGAGAACTTGCCGGCCAGCAGGTCTTGCGCCAGCGGGTTTTCAAGACGGCTTTGAATGGCGCGTTTAAGTGGCCGCGCGCCATACACCGGGTCAAACCCCACCACGGCCAGCTGCGCCATGGCGTCATCGCTTACCTCAAGTCCTAAATCGTGCTCAGCCAAACGGGCCCTCAAGCGCTCCAGCTGGATACCCGCAATTGCCTGAATTTGCTCTTGCCCCAGAGCATGGAAGACCACCAATTCATCAATGCGGTTGATCAGCTCCGGGCGGAAGTGATTACCCACCACCTCCATGACCATGTTTTTCATTTCTTCATAGTCATTGTCGTCACCCCCCATACGCTGAATGATGTCCGAGCCCATGTTGGAGGTCATCACGATTACGGTGTTGCGGAAATCCACCGTGCGCCCCTGGCCATCGGTTAACCGGCCATCTTCCAATACCTGAAGCAGGATATTGAACACATCCGGGTGGGCTTTTTCCACCTCATCCAGCAAGAGCACGGAGTAAGGCTTACGGCGTACTGCTTCAGTCAAGTAGCCGCCCTCTTCGTAACCTACATAGCCCGGAGGCGCACCGATTAGACGGGCCACAGAGTGTTTCTCCATGAACTCCGACATATCGATACGCGCCATGGCATCTTCGGTATCGAACAGGAAGTTGGCCAATGACTTACACAGCTCGGTTTTACCGACCCCGGTAGGTCCCAGGAACAGGAACGAACCGTTGGGCCGGTTGGGGTCGGATAAGCCCGCCCGTGAACGGCGCACGGCGTTGGCCACCGCTTCCACCGCTTCATTTTGGCCGACCACCCGCTCGTGTAGGGCATCTTCCATGCGCAGTAGTTTATCGCGCTCGCCTTCAAGCATCTTGGAAACCGGGATGCCGGTCCAGCGCGAAACAACCTCGGCGATTTCCTCTTCAGTGACGTTAGAGCGCAGCAGCTGGTGGCTTGCGGTATCCGCTTCACCTTCACCGCTTTCGGCAATTTTCTTTTCAAGCTCGGGAATCTTGCCGTACTGGATTTCCGACATCCGCCCTAAATCGCCCTGCCGGCGGGCCTGCTCCAGATCAAGACGTGCCTGTTCCAAATCGGCTTTAAACTGCGCTGAACCCTGAATGCTGGCTTTTTCGGCCTTCCAGATTTCATCAAGGTCAGCGTATTCACGCTCGAGCTCATGAATCTGATTGTTGAGCGCTTCCAGGCGCTTCTTGGTGGCTTCGTCGGTTTCCTTCTTAAGTGCTTCGCGCTCCATCTTGAGCTGGATTAAACGCCGGTCCAGGCGATCCATCGCTTCGGGCTTGGAATCAAGCTCCATACGAATCCGTGAGGCGGCCTCGTCGATCAGGTCGATAGCCTTATCGGGTAGCTGCCGGTCGGTTATATAGCGGGTAGACAGCTTCGCTGCAGCAATAATCGCCGAGTCGGTGATATCTACACCGTGGTGCACTTCATAGCGCTCTTTTAAGCCACGCAGAATTGCCACGGTATCTTCTTCCGTCGGTTCATCGACCAACACTTTCTGGAAGCGACGCTCAAGCGCGGCATCTTTTTCGATATATTTGCGATACTCATCGAGCGTAGTGGCGCCGACACAGTGCAGCTCGCCACGGGCAAGGGCAGGTTTGAGCATATTGCCCGCATCCATGGCACCTTCCGCCTTACCGGCGCCAACCATGGTGTGCAGCTCATCGATAAACAATATGACCCGACCCTCTTCCTGGGAGAGTTCTTTGAGTACCGCTTTCAGACGCTCCTCGAACTCGCCGCGGAATTTGGCCCCCGCCAACAGAGACCCCATATCAAGCGACAACACCCGCTTGTCTTTTAAGCCTTCGGGCACTTCGCCGTTGACGATACGCTGCGCCAAGCCTTCAACAATGGCGGTTTTACCCACCCCAGGCTCGCCAATCAGCACAGGGTTATTCTTGGTACGCCGCTGAAGTACCTGAATGGTGCGGCGAATCTCTTCGTCACGGCCAATCACCGGATCGAGTTTGCCATCAAGCGCGCGCTGGGTAAGATCGAGCGTGTACTTATTGAGCGCCTCACGCTGGTCTTCTGCATTGGGGTCATCAACGCTGGCACCGCCGCGCAGGCTATTGATCGCCGCTTCGAGCGACTTGCGGTTAAGCCCCGCGTCTTTCATCAGTTTGGTAAGTGAGCCGTTCATTTCCAACCCAGCCAGCAGCACCAGTTCACTGGCAATGAACTGATCGCCGCGCTTTTGCGCTTCACGGTCGGTGAGGTTGAATAGCTTGATAAAGTCCCGCGAGGGCTGCACTTCACCATCGAACTGACCCACCTTGGGCAAGTTATCCAACTGCTGTACTAACCCATCGCGCAGTCGCGAGCTTGAGCCCTCGGCCTTTTCGATCAGAGCTTTAATACCCGTGTCTTTGGTATCCAGCAGAGCGAGGAGAAGATGAGCGGGATCTAGTTGATTATGACCGCGTCCCACGGCCAGTGATTGCGCTTCGGCAATGGCAGCCTGAAGCTTGGCAGTAAACTTATCAAAACGCATAGCGAGCCTCCTAGGGCAGCCCTGCGTTCGGACGCACGGCGTGGCCCAATAACGTGTCGGTCAACGTGCTAACCACTATTAACTTGACAAGTTAAATGGCGTCATTTCTGGCGTTTTCAAGAGCCGATAATGCTAAGCCGCTTATTTGTTGATCCAGATCACGTTCGCCATGCGGCCTGTGGTGCCGCCATCGCGTCGGTAAGAGTAAAAACGTGACTCACACGCCGTACAGAAGTGCCCGCCGCTGATATGTTCAATGCCAAGCGCCTCCAGACGAAACCGCGCCAACCGGTATAAATCGGCCATATAGTGGCCCATCCGGTAAGGGCTATGGTCAAACGCCTCAGCCGTTTCAGGGTGAACGGCAACAAACGCACCGTACACCTCAGGCCCTACTTCAAACTGGGCATTGGAAATCGCCGGCCCCAGCCAGACGAGAATATCGTTGGGCTCAGTATTCATGGCCGCAACCGTGGCTTCCAAAACGCCCCCCGCCAGGCCCCGCCAGCCAGCGTGGGCCACCCCCACCTGAGTTCCGGCACGATTGCAGAACATGACCGGCAGGCAGTCCGCGGTGAGCACCACGCAAGCATACTCAGCGGAGGTGGCAACGGCGGCATCCGCCTCTGGCGTGTCGACCTGATACCCTTGCTGAACGCGTGCGCCGTGAGTTTGATTCAACCATAACAGCGGGCGCTCATCGCCAATCTCTTTTTGCATCAGCCGTCGGCAAAGGGCGACATGCTCAGTATTATCGCCAACATGAGCGGCCGGATTAAACGCCGCAAAATCACTTTGGCTGGGGCCCGTTTCCCGCGTGGTAACGAAGGCCCGCACGCTTGCGGGCGCGGGCCAATCAGGAATCAGCAGCGTGGGGCGTAAATCGATGGCATCACTCATCGCATGGTCTCATTGTCTTCGCGCAGGTAGTCCAACAACATTAGTAGATCATCGGGCAGATCGGCATGAAAAGTAAGCGTTTCACCACTGACCGGATGTACAAAGCTTAACTTGCGGGCATGCAACGCCTGGCGAGGGAATTCCCGCAGGATTTCCTTGAGCGGTCCGGCAGCACCGGGCGGCAGCCTGGCGCGGCCACTGTAAAGCGGGTCGCCAATCAATGGGTAACGGGCGTGGGCCATATGCACGCGAATCTGATGCGTACGCCCGGTTTCCAGCTGGCAGCGCACATGCGTATGGGCGCGAAACCGCTCCACCACGCGAAAGTGAGTCACGGCAGGCTTGCCCGAGTTGGTGACCGCCTGACGCTTGCGATCTTTCGGATGCCGACCAATAGGCGCGTTAATGGTACTGCCCGCCACGGGCTTACCAATAACTACCGCGTCGTACTGACGCGATACGCTACGCGCCTGCAGCTGTTCGACCAGCACGGTTTGCGCCTGGATGGTTTTAGCTACCATCATCAAGCCAGTGGTGTCTTTATCCAGACGGTGAACAATCCCGGCGCGCGGCACTTCGGCAAGCGTAGAGTGATGGTAAAGCAGCGCGTTAAGCAAGGTGCCATCCGGGTTGCCGGCCGCGGGATGCACAACCATATTGGCAGGCTTGTTGATGACCATCACCGCATCATCTTCATAAACAATATCCAGCGGTATATCCTGCGCTTCGAAGCGCCGGTCTTCTTCGATGGTCGCTTTCAACACAAGCCGTTCATCGCCGTGTAGCTTCGCTTTCGGTTTTGTTTGTACGCCGTCCACGGTCAGCTCACCTGCGTTGATCCATGCTTTTAGTCGCTCGCGAGAGTAATCGCTGAACAACTCCGCCGCCGCTTGGTCAAAACGCGCACCTGCGAGCGTCGCAGGTACACGTTGCATGGCTTCAACTATCCGGGGCATGACGTTACTTCCTTTAACAACACCCGACAAAACGCTGCTAAGCCTGCGTTTTACGTCGAGGTGATTTATAGTGGGCTTACTGTGACCTATTCTATCATGGCCATCGTCGCTTTTCGGTGATTGAGGCTTGTTTGCAACGAGGATGATGATGCGCGTTTTTTCTGCTGCCAACCGCTTTGGTGCCCTAGCTTTAAGCCTTGCCCTTCTGGCAGGCTGCGCCAGTAACGATACAACACCTGCTGAAGAACAAGATGAGTTTGCCGGGGTGCAAGAGCGCGAGCTTTACGAACTGGCGCGCACTGCGCTGGATAGCAACCGTTACCCGATTGCTATCGAGCGGCTGGAAGCGCTAGATACCCGCTATCCTTTCGGCCCTCATGCCGAGCAAGCGCAGCTAGAGCTGGTCTACGCCTACTATGAAAATAGCGACTGGGAAGAAGCCCGGGCAGCGGCAAGCCGTTTTATTCGCCTGCATCCTGACCACCCACAAGCGGATTATGCTTATTACCTGCGCGGACTTTCTGCCTGGCAGGCTGGTCGGTTCAGCCTGGAACGCTTACGCCTGATCGATATTTCCAAGCGTGATCTGGGCGCCTCACGTGATGCGTACAACGATTTCCGCGAGCTGATCCAGCGCTTCCCGCAAAGCGAATACGCGCCGGATGCTCAGCAGCGCATCGTCTATTTGCGCGAGCTACTAGCCAACCATGAGCTGCATGTGGCTGACTACTACCTGCGGCGTGGCGCCTATCTGGCGGCGGTTGAACGTGGCCGCTGGGTGGTCGAGCATTACCCTGAGTCCAACGCCACTCGCGATGCACTGGCCACCATGGTTGAAGGCTACCAAGGCCTCGGCATGAACGACCGAGCCGCTGAAGTACTTGCCGTACTACGCGAAAACGCGCCAGACCACGAGCAGCTTCAGGGCGGCCGCTTTGTACCCAAACATCTTGACTGACACCTTCAGCGCGGCTTGAGCAACGCTCAGCCCTGTCCAATAGCCCTGTCATTCTGAATAAAACCACGCTTCGGCGTGGTTTTTTTGTTTATAGCCAGTTCCGAACCAATAATTAATCAATAGTTGTACAAAAAAAACAAATAGCGTACTAGTATTCTCACGCCCCTAATAAAAAGCGTCCTCCCAGCATTCAAGGAACTGATCATGCTCACGTCAAACGCCCGTTTTGCAGGCGCTAAGATAAGTACGCGCCTAATACTGGCCTTTTCCACCATACTGGCACTGCTGATAGCACTGACGGCTACCGGTATCTATCAGGTCAATCAAATCAATCACGGGCTTACCGCCATCAACGATATCAATGGCACCAAGCAGCGGTTTGCCGTGGACATGCGCGGCAGCGTGCATGATCGCGCCATTGCTCTGCGCGATATTGTCATGACGACGGACAATGGCCGCCAAAGCGCCCTACGCGCCGAGCTTCAAAGCCTGCAAAATGATTACCGAACCGCCACGGCTGGCATGCAGCAGATCATCAACCAATACTCGACCACGCCCGAGCAGGTGAATCTGCTTGATATGATTGAACGCCAGGCCGTGATTACCCGCGGCCTGACCCAGCAGGTCATTGACGCCCACGATGCAGGCACTGATGAGGCCGAACGAACGCTAATGCTTGACCAGGCAGGACCTGCCTATAGCGAGTGGTTAAACCGTATCAATCAGTTTATCGACATGCAGACCCGGATCAACGATGTCAGCACGTCAGAGGCACGTGCAACCGCGTCGGGCTTTCAAATGCTGATGCTGGGTTTGACGCTGTTTGCGCTGCTGGTGGGTGGCTTGATTGCAATGTTTCTCTCCCGTCAATTGCTGCGCGAGCTGGGCGCCGAGCCGCATGAAGTCAAAGCCTTTGCCGAAGCTATCGGACGGGGTGAGCTAACCACCAAAGGGCAGCTCAAAAAAGGCGACACGCGCAGTATCATGGCTTCTCAGGTGGCCATGGCCCAGCAGCTACAAACCATTGTTACCCAGGTGCGCGCCTCGGCGGAAGCAGTGGCATCCAACAGCGAACAGATCGCGGAAGGCAACAACGACCTGTCATCACGCACCGAGCAGCAGGCTAGCGCCCTGGCCGAAACGGCTTCCGCCATGGAGCAGCTCAACAGCACGGTAAAACTCAACGCAGAAAATTCCGAACAGGCAAGCCAGGAAGCGCAAAGCGCTTCACAGCTCGCTACCAAAGGCGGTGATGCGGTACATCAGGTAGTGGATACCATGAACGAGCTGAACCAGAGCTCTCAGGAAATCGCCGGTATTACCTCGACCATTGATTCCATCGCCTTCCAGACCAACATACTGGCGCTCAATGCCTCCGTTGAGGCGGCCCGCGCCGGCGAGCATGGCCGAGGCTTCGCCGTGGTGGCTGAAGAGGTGCGCAATCTTGCCCAGCGCAGCGCGGAAGCCGCTCGCGAAATCAATCAACTGATCGCCAGCAATCTAGACCGCGTCAAGCACGGCAACCAGCGCGCCGAAGAAGCAAGCAAATCTACAGAAGAGATCGTGGCGGCGATTGATCGCGTGACCACCATCATGCAGGAGATCAGTAACGCAAGCGCCGAACAGAGCGCCGGCGTACAGGAAGTCGGCCAGGCCGTTACCGAGATGGATCAAGTGACTCAGCAGAACGCAGCACTGGTGGATCAAAGCGCCAAGTCCGCCTCCAACCTGCGCCAGAATGCCCGCCAGCTGCTGCAAATGATGGAAGCTTTCAAACTTCCTCAAGCTGCCCCAAAAACTACTCAACCGGCTGGTCAACATCTAGCGCCGGCTACCTCACCTGTGGTGCGCCAGCCGGCCCTGAGCCCTGCCCAGCGGCACCCAGAACCTGAGTGGGAAAGCTTCTAACCCGTGACCGCGACAATAAAAAAGGTCCCTGCTATAAAGCATTACGCAGGAGCCTTTTGCGTTGGGTCTGGCGCTATGCTTAGTCGCCCGGCTGCCAGCCGTTAACAATCGGGTAACGGCGGTCGCGTCCAAAGCCGCGCGATGTTACCCGCACGCCAACCGGGGCTTGCCTCCGCTTGTACTCGCAGCGGTCTACCAGCTTGACCACCTGGTAAACGTCTTCAGCGTCAAAACCGGCGGCAATAATCGCTTCAGCGCTCATATCGCCTTCGATGTAGCTCAACAGGATGGCGTCGAGCACGTCGTAATCAGGCAATGAGTCGCTATCCTGCTGTCCGGGCGCCAGTTCTGCGCTGGGTGGGCGCTCAATAACGCGCTCAGGGATCGCCGGAGACTGGGTGTTTCGCCAGCTAGCCAAGCGGTAGACCCAGGTTTTATACACATCCTTTATCGCATTGTAGCCACCCACCATATCGCCGTAGAGCGTGGCGTAGCCCACCGCCATTTCACTCTTGTTGCCGGTGGTCAGCACCATCAGGCCCTTCTTGTTGGACAGCGCCATTAGCAGCACACCCCGGCAACGCGACTGAAGGTTCTCTTCAGTGGTATCGCGCTCGGTGCCGGCGAAGCTTTCCGAAAGCGTCGCCATAAAGGCATCGACCATGGGCTCGATGGGCATCACCTCGTAATGCACGCCAAGCATTTGCGCCTGCTGGGCGGCGTCCTGCTTCGAGATATCCGCGGTGTAGTGATACGGCATCATCACCGCCTGCACGCGCTGCGGCCCCAGCGCATCCACAGCAATTGCCAGGGACAGCGCTGAGTCGATACCGCCCGAAAGCCCCAACACCACGCCTTCAAAGCCACTTTTATTGACGTAATCGCGAAGCCCGGTTACCAGCGCGCAGTAAAGGCTCTCTTCCGGCTCTACATCCGGCTCGATTTCACCGGGCTGTGGCTCCCAGGTAGACGCGCTGGTCTGCAGCAGTTGCACCGGCATCAGGCCTGCCTGCCAATACGGGGCGAGAACCTTTAGCTCGCCATTGGCATCCACGCACTTGGAGCCGCCGTCAAATACCAGCTCATCCTGGCCACCAATCGTGTTGACATAAATAATTGGCCGGTTGACGTCCTGGGCACGCAGCTCCAGCAGGCGTAGGCGCTCACCCGGCTTGTCCTGGTGGTAAGGGGAAGCGTTCAGGCTGATAAGTACTTCCGCCCCCGCGGCCGTTGCGGAGCGTACCGGCTCGCTTTCCCACAGGTCTTCACAAATCAGCAGCCCGAGTTTGGCGCCTTTATGCTCATACACCAGCGGTTCAGTGCCCGGCGTGAAATAACGCTGTTCATCGAAGACCTGATAGTTGGGCAACGCCTGCTTGGCGTATTCGGCTTCCCACTGGCCGTTATACAGCACGCCCGCCAGGTTATAGCATTTGCCTTCGCGAACCCCGGGATAGCCGATAATGACCAATACGTCGCGGGCGACTTTCTCCGCCATTTTGGCCCGCGCTTCGCGCAGACGGGTCTCCATGGAGGGGCGTAGCAGTAAATCTTCCGGCGGGTAGCCAGATAAAAACAGCTCAGGGAAGATAACGATATCCGCCCCATGCTCAATGCGCGCTTCGCGCACAGCTTCAATAGCACGCGCCGCATTACCGGGAATATCCCCGACAAGCGGATCGAGTTGGGCCATTACCAGCGTTAAGTCTTGCATGGGCGTTAAAATCTCTTGAGAATCTTTGGAACATTGTCACGTCAATGCATTGTCCCGCAAGGACCGCCTGCTGGCAAAGCCCGCATTGGCATTGATCACTTCATCTCCGTCTAGGAGGGCCTATAAGGATGAACCTTTTGATCATTCGCTTGATTATTTTCGCCGTACTGTTCTATGTGGGTCTGAAGCTTTACGGCATGTATCGTCAGCATAAACTTGCCCGTGATGAACAGCATGGAACGTTAAAACGTCATGAGGGCGGCCAGATGGTGCGCTGTCGCTGGTGTGATGTCCATGTGCCGGAAACCGAGGCACTGCGCGACCAAGAGCAGTGGTTCTGCTCAAGCGCCCATCGTGACCGCTACCTTCAGGAACAGCAGGATAAAGACGGCGGCGCTTAGCCCCCGAAGTGCGTCCGGCCCGGCAGAAAAGGCGTCGGGTCAATTAACGGCTCCCGACCAAGCAGTTGATCGGCCAGCAAATGGGTAGAGGCTGGCGCCAGCACCAACCCATTACGGTAGTGCCCGGCGTTAACAAACACATTGGGCTGCTCTGGGATGGCGCCGATAAATGGAATGCCGTCAGGTGAACCGGGGCGCAGGCCCGCCCAGTGATAGGCGATCGGGCATTTTTCCAGCGCCGGTACGATACGCTCGGCGCTTTGCTGTAAAGACGCCAGCGCCTCTGCGTCGGTGGTTTTATCAAACCCCGCCTCTTCCAAGGTCGAGCCGACCAGCAACAGACCATCGTTACGTGGAATCACATAACGGCCGTCTTTCAGCACGACCCGCTGTACAAGCCCTAGGGGCGCCTGATAGGCAATCATCTGGCCTTTCACTGGACGTACCGGCAGGTGCACGCCAAGGGTGGCCAGTAGCTTCGCACTCCACGCGCCCCCGCATACTACGAGCCGCCCGGCTTCAAAGGCTCCTTGCGAGGTACTAACACCGACCACCACTCCATCACGGCGTTGAAAGTCGTGCACCTCGCAGTGTTCCTGTAACGTTACCCTCGGCATGGCGAGTAATTTAGCGCGTAACGCCTGACCTAGCCTTGGGTTTCGTACGCTGCCCAAGGTAGGCATCCACAGCGCATTTTCATGGCTAATGGCGACGTCAGGCTCTTTTTGATGTACAAAATCGGCATCTACCTGCACCAGAGGCTTACCCATCTGGCGCGCCCAGCCTAACGCGCGCTCCTCGTCATCGACATTTAAGTAAAGCAGGCCTTTTTGGCGGTACTCGGGGTCGATGCCGGTCTCTTCAAGTAAACGCAGTGCCAGGGTCGGATATGCCCCTTCTGACCAGCGTGAAAGCTGCGAGATGGGCGGCGCATAACGCCACGGATAAAGCGGTGATACAATGCCGCCACCCGCCCAGGAGGCTTCCTTGCCACAGGTGCCACGCTCAATAATCGTGACGTGCTGCCCGGCATCGGCTAACTGCAGCGCGGTCAGCATGCCGATAACACCGCCGCCAATAATTAGAAAATCGCTCACTCACGTTGCCTACGTTGGCTTACTTGATGGCCGACACACAGGCCGGATAGGACGATGAGCATAGCGAGGTGATTGGGCAGGTCAAGCGACAGGGAGAGTACATGACGCATCGCCATATCGAATATTCACTCAGAGCGAGCGGATTTACCCTTATTGAGCTGCTGGTCGTGCTGGTATTGGTGGGCGCGCTGGCAGTTTGGGGAGTGCCGCGTTTTCAGTCATTAGGCGAGCGCACTGCCGTTACGAGTGAAGTAAACCGGCTGCAAAGCGCGCTTTCACTGGCCCGCAGTACGGCGATTACTCGGCAGGGCGATATAACGCTATGCCCTGCCAGTGCCAATCACAGCACCTGCCTAAGCGACTGGAGCGGCGAACTGATGATCGTCAATGGCGATAAGACGCGAGATATCAGTCAAGACGAGATCGTGCGGCTGTTTCCGCCCAGCAGCGACGTGGATGTAAGCAAGAACGGCCATGCACGGATCAAATACACGTCGCTTGGGCATGCCACGGGATTTAACAGTACGTTTTCGGTCTGCCCCCGGCACGCAGCCGGGCGCACGCAAGGGGCAGATTTAGTGCTCAGCGTCTTAGGCCGGGCAAGGGTAGTTAAAGAGCCTATCGACTGCTGACTAACGCTAGGCGATGCCGTCCAGATAGCGCTCGGCATCCAGCGCGGCCATGCATCCACTTCCGGCAGAGGTAATGGCCTGGCGATAGATATGATCCATTACATCGCCACAGGCAAACACGCCGGGCACGCTGGTTGCGGTGGCATTACCTTCAAGCCCTGAATTCACTTTGATATAGCCACCGTTCATTACCAGCTGGCCTTCAAAGATGCCGGTATTGGGATGATGACCAATAGCGATAAAGAGACCTGGGGCCTGAATTTCTTTTACCGTTCCATCCAGCGTTGATTTCAAACGTATGCCGGTGACACCGGTGTTATCGCCCAGTACTTCATCAATTTCCTGGAACCACTCCAGCGCAATGGTGCCCGCTTCGGCTTTTTCGAACAGCTTATCTTGCAGAATTTTTTCTGCACGCAGCGAATCGCGACGGTGTACCAGAGTGACCTTGGAGGCGATATTGGAAAGATACAGCGCTTCTTCCACTGCCGTATTGCCGCCGCCAACCACAATGACTTCCTGGTTACGGTAGAAAAAACCGTCGCAAGTAGCACACGCCGAAACGCCCTGGCCCATGAACTGCTGCTCAGACGGCAGGCCGATATAACGGGCGCTGGCACCGGTTGCCACAATCAACGCGTCACAGGTGTAGATACCGCTGTCGCCCTTGAGCGTAAACGGCTTCTCATCCAGGCTGACTTCATTGATATGATCGAACAGTACTTCGGTATTGAAGCGCTCGGCGTGCGCTTTCATCCGCTCCATTAGTTCGGGGCCTTGTACGCCCTGGTCATCGCCTGGCCAATTATCAACGTCTGTCGTGGTGGTTAACTGGCCACCCGCCTGCATTCCGGTAATCAGCAGAGGCTTTAAATTTGCCCGTGCTGCATACACGGCCGCTGTATATCCCGCCGGGCCGGAACCAAGAATAATCAAACGTTCATGACGCGTTTCCATGACACCACCTTGTAAAATCTAGCTGATAAAGTCGCAGAGAGTTTGCCTGAAATGGCGCCAAGTACAAGCGATTGCAAGGTTAAGCGTTGGCTATTAGGCGAAGACACCTTGAATCAGCCTTTATAAACACCCATGTCCTACTACTATGTAAGCCATACTAAAAAGGAAGACAGTGACCGTCGCGCTAAGCGAAATGCCGCGCAACGCAATAAGAGGAGAAAGGCATGAGTAATACACCCGATACAATGCAAACGCTGGATGTGGGTAGCCAGCAGTACCGCTACTATAGCCTTCCCAAAGCCGCCGACGCGCTTGGCAATATTGACCGGCTCCCCAAGACGCTAAAAATCCTGCTTGAAAACCAACTGCGTTTTGCCGATGACGAAAGCGTTGACCAAGAGGATATGCAGGCCCTGGTCGACTGGCAGAAAGAGGGCAAATCCAGCCGTGAAATCGGCTACCGTCCCGCTCGTGTATTAATGCAGGATTTTACCGGCGTGCCCGGCGTGGTCGATTTAGCCTCCATGCGCGCAGCGGTAGAAAAACTTGGTGAAGACCCCGCCCGTATCAATCCTCTTTCCCCGGTTGACCTGGTCATCGACCACTCGGTCATGGTCGACAAGTTTGGTAATGCCACGGCGTTTGAAGAGAACGTCGAAATTGAAATGCAGCGTAACCGTGAACGCTACGAGTTTCTGCGCTGGGGCCAGCAGGCTTTTAACAACTTTAGCGTAGTGCCACCCGGCACCGGCATTTGTCACCAGGTAAACCTTGAGTATCTGGGCCGCAGCGTGTGGACCAAAGAGGAAGATGGCACCACATTTGCCTACCCCGATACCCTGGTAGGTACCGACTCTCACACCACCATGATCAACGGCCTTGGCGTACTTGGCTGGGGCGTGGGCGGTATCGAAGCCGAAGCGGCCATGCTTGGCCAGCCGGTATCCATGCTGATCCCGGAAGTGATTGGCTTCAAACTGACCGGCAAGCTGCGTGAAGGCATTACCGCGACGGATCTGGTACTGACCGTTACCGAAATGCTGCGCAAGAAAGGCGTTGTGGGTAAGTTTGTCGAATTCTACGGCGACGGCCTTAAAGACCTGCCCCTTGCCGACCGCGCAACGATTGCCAACATGGCCCCCGAATACGGCGCTACCTGTGGCTTCTTCCCGGTCGATGACGAAACGCTGAACTATATGCGTTTAACCGGGCGCGAAGATGAGCAGGTTGCGCTGGTAGAAGCCTATAGCAAAACCCAGGGGCTATGGCGTGAACCAGGCGACGAGCCGGTGTTCACCGATACGCTGCACCTTGATATGACCGAAGTGGAAGCAAGCCTTGCAGGGCCCAAGCGCCCTCAGGATCGCGTTGCCCTAAAAGATATGGCCAGCGCGTTCGATAAAATCATGCAGGAAGATGCCAAGGCGCAGCCCACCACGGAAAAAGGTAAGTTCGACTCTGAAGGTGGCCAGACAGCCGTGGGCATTGAGCGTAGCCTTGAAGGCGAGTTCAAGCATGCCGATAGCCAGGACGTCACCATTGGCGATCAGGCCTTCAGTCTTGATCCAGGCGCTGTGGTCATTGCCGCCATCACCTCGTGCACCAATACATCCAACCCTAGCGTCATGATGGCCGCTGGCCTACTGGCCCGTAAAGCGCGCGAAAAAGGCCTGACGACCAAGCCTTGGGTGAAAACATCGCTGGCGCCAGGCTCCAAGGTGGTGACCGATTATCTGGCGGCGGCCAACTTGAACGAAGATTTAGACGCCCTGGGCTTTAACCTGGTGGGTTATGGCTGCACGACGTGTATCGGTAACTCAGGCCCGCTGCCTGAAGCCATTGAGAAAGCCGTCAATAAAGGTGATCTAACCGTGGCCTCGGTACTTTCGGGTAACCGTAACTTCGAAGGCCGTGTTCACCCGCTGGTCAAAACCAACTGGCTTGCGTCTCCCCCCCTGGTAGTGGCCTATGCACTGGCAGGCAACGTTCAGCGCGACTTAACGCAAGACCCATTAGGTAAAGACAGCGATGGCAATTCGGTTTACCTAAAAGATATCTGGCCGTCTCAGGCCGAAATTGCCGAGGCCGTCGAAAAAGTAAATACCGAGATGTTCCGTAAAGAGTACGGCGAGGTATTTGAAGGTGATGAAACGTGGCAGGCAATTAACGTTTCCGAAAGCCAAGTTTATCAGTGGCCTGAATCTACCTATATTCAGCACCCGCCGTTCTTCGAAGGGATGGGCCGAGACCCCGACCCCATTGAAGATGTCACCAATGCCCGCGTTCTCGCCATGCTGGGCGACTCGGTAACCACTGACCATATTTCACCCGCAGGCGCTATCAAACCAGATAGCCCCGCAGGCCGTTACCTGCAAGAGCATGGCGTGAAGCCGGTCGACTTCAACTCCTACGGCTCGCGCCGGGGCAACCATGAAGTCATGATGCGTGGCACCTTCGCCAACGTGCGTATCAAAAACGAAATGCTGGATGGCGTGGTCGGGGGAGAAACCCGGTATGTGCCCAGCGGTGAGCAGATGTCGATTTATGATGCTGCCATGAAATACCAGGAAGCAGGCACGCCGCTTGTCGTGATTGCGGGTAAAGAGTACGGCACCGGCTCTTCACGCGACTGGGCCGCCAAAGGAACACGCTTATTGGGCGTGCGCGCCGTCATCGCTGAGTCCTTCGAGCGTATCCACCGTTCTAACCTGATCGGTATGGGCGTGGTGCCACTGCAATTCCCGGAAGGTGAGACCCGTGAAACCCTGGGATTGACCGGCGATGAGGAAGTATCGATTGCAGGGTTAAGTGATTTAAGCCCTGGGAAAACAGTGCAGGTAGTGATCAAAAACGGCGATAACGAACGTACCGTTGATGCCAAGTGCAGAATTGATACGGTCAATGAGCTGGCTTACTACCGTCACGGTGGTATCCTTCACTACGTGCTGCGCAAAATGATCGGCGCAGCCTAAGTAATACCTACCAATGCTTGCATGCCCCCACCTCGGTGGGGGCTTTTTTTTGCCTCGCTACCGCTTAAACGGCACGACGGCGATAGGTACGGTACTCAGGCGACCAGCTTGCTTTCTCGATATCTTCGCGCAGCTTGGTGCCGCTGGTAGTCAACGCAACGCCATTATGCTGCGCGGTAGCAGCTACTTCGAAGGCAATCGACTGGCTGATTTCACGAATACGCGAAAGCGGCGGTAACAGTGCGCCTCTACCCTCTTTAACGATGGGTGCTTCACGCGCCAGCGCCCGCGAGGCGCTCATCAGCATCTCATCGGTAATCCGGTTCGCGTTGGCGGCAATTACGCCTAACCCAATACCCGGGAAAATATACGCATTGTTGCACTGAGCAATCGGATACGTACGGCCGTTATACACTACCGGTGCAAAGGGGCTGCCGGTAGCGACCAACGCCTGACCATCAGTCCAGCGAATCACGTCTTCAGGAACCGCTTCCGCCTGAGAGGTCGGGTTGGAGAGCGGCATGATGACCGGATGCTCGCAGCCCGCGTGCATGGTTTTCACGACCTGCTCGGTAAAGATACCGCGCTGACCACACACACCAATCAATACTGTGGGTTTCATCTGGGCGATGGTTTCTTCCAGGCCCTGGCCATTCCAGTTAGCGACCAATGCCGGGTCATGGGCCAGGCGGCGCTGGAAATCACGCTGCCACTCCTGATCCGACGTCATCAGGCCTTCGCGGTCGACAACGAACACTCGCGCCCGCGCTTCGCTTTCCGTCAGGCCTTCAGCCTCCATTGCGACCACAACCTGCTCGGCAATCCCGCAACCGGCAGAGCCGCCGCCAACAAACACCACGCGCTGCTGAGCAATGGTCTCTTCACGCGCCTGGCAGGCCGCCATCAGCGTTCCCACCACAACGGACGCTGTGCCTTGAACATCATCGTTAAAGCAGCACAGCTCGTTGCGATAGCGCTCAAGCAGCGGCACTGCGTTCGCCTGAGCAAAATCCTCAAACTGCAGGAGCGCATTGGGCCAACGACGTTTTAGCGCTGAAATGAACTCGTCCATAAAGGCATCGTACTCTTCCTGACTTACCCGCTTATGGCGCCAGCCCATATACATTGGGTCATCCAGCAGCGCCTGATTATTAGTGCCCACATCAATCATGATCGGCAGGGTATGCGCAGGGCTAATGCCGCCACAGGCGGTGTAAAGCGCCAGCTTACCAATCGGAATGCCCATGCCCCCAATGCCCTGATCACCCAGGCCCAGGATACGTTCGCCGTCGGTGACCACGATCACTTTAACGTTATCTTTAGTGGCGCTGCGCAGCATGTCATCCATATGATCGCGATCCTGGTAGCCGATAAACAGGCCCCTGTGGTTGCGATAAATGTTGGAGAATTCCTGACACGCCTGACCGACGGTCGGCGTATAGATAATCGGCAGCATCTCTTCAAGATGCTCAGATACCAAGCGGAAGTAGAGCGTTTCGTTGTCGTCTTGAATGGCACGCAAATAAATATGGCGCTCAAGAGCGCTATTGCACTGCTGGTACTGGCGATAAGCGCGCTCTAACTGATCATCAATGGTTTCGACATTTTGCGGCAGCAGGCCAATCAGGTTAAATGCCAAGCGCTCCTCTTGAGTAAACGCGCTGCCTTTGTTCAATAGTGGCATTTCAAGTAAAGAAGGACCGGCGTAAGGAATATATAAGGGGCGTTTACTCGTCGTGGACATAGGCGCTCTCGTTGGGTCAATTTCTATTGCAATGCAGCAACGCTGGGCGTTGGCGGCGTTTGCCAATAATGTAACATGCTAGTACGACAAAGGTGGAAGTGACACACCGATTACGATAAAAAACGCCCCGGTTTTGAACCAGGGCGCAGGGCTTAAAGCAGCTTTTAAATGGTTTTAAAACCGTTCTTAAAACAGGATTTAAGACAGCAATTGAAAAGGCGATTAACTCGTCTTGGCAACCGGCTTGCGGCCTTCTACACCGTCGAAAAAGAACGGGCGCAGTTTAACGCCGAACATGTTCCCCGCGAATGCCGCAACCAGCCATACCCAGCCGTGTAGGCTACCGGAGGCGATGCCGCTAAAGTAAGCACCAATGTTGCAGCCAAACGCCAGGCGCGCCCCATAGCCCAGCATTAGCCCGCCGACGACTGCCGCCAATAACGAACGTAGTGGAATTTTAAAGTTAGGCGCAAAACGACCGGCCAAATGCGCGGCCGCCAGCGCACCCAGCATAATGCCCACGTTCATCACCGTGGTGATATCGCTCCATACGCTGGCTTCAAGTGCCGCAGCGTTGCCTTGCGACTGCCAGTAGCCCCATTGGCTAACGTCACCGCCCACCAGTTCAAACCCCTTGGCGCCCCACAGTGCAAAGGCCGAGGTAATACCCCACGGGCGGCCAGCCAGTGCCAAGGTGGCAAAATTCAAGAGTGCCAAAGCTACGGCTCCGGCTAACAGCGGCCATGGCCCGGTTAACCAGCGCTCAACACCTGGTTTTTCAACTACCGGCGCACTTTCCAGCTGACCATGACGACGCTTTTCCATCACCAGCGTAAAGGCAGCGATGGCGGCAAACAGCACCAGACTAATTGCCATTCCACCGCCCGTACCGGCAATATCGATCAGCGATACTGGCTGAAAGGCAGGTAAGCTCTGCCACCACGCAAAATGCGCCGTACCAATGACCGAGCCTACAATAAAGAACACCAGGGTAATCAGCATACGCGCATTGCCGCCACCCGCCGTAAATAGCGTGCCCGAGGCGCATCCACCCCCTAGCTGCATGCCTATGCCAAACAGAAAGGCACCAAACAGTACGGAGATACCAATAGGCGATACAAACCCCTGTACCTCAGTGCCAAATAGGGTACCGGCGCCCAGCGCAGGAAAGAACAACACAACGGCAATCGCCAGCATGACCATTTGTGCGCGCAGGCCACGCCCACGCCGCTCGGTAATAAATACCCGCCAGGCGGCGGTAAAACCAAAGGCCGCGTGATACAGCACCATGCCCAGTAAACCGCCCACAATCATCAGCAGCCCCGTATTAGCGCCAAACACCACGCCTATCACTAATGCGCCGAGTACGATTGCCGCCGTGGCAATCAGCGGCACCCGATAGCGGGTGGTCGCTGCGGGTGTTATCGTCGACATACAGTCACCTTCACCTTTTCAATGCCAAAAGCGCCTGCAATCAAGCAGACGCTATGGTCAACGTGGATAATGGCGCTAAGCTTAACGCCGCGCTCAGATAGCGTAAAATTGTTTATGACGAATTCTTTATTCTGCTAACGAAGGCTGAATACTCAGCGCTTATGACAACAGCCCCTTCATGAAGTTGAGTGCTCGTAATAAGCTGTATTGCTCTAATACATCACGCACGATCTAGCGTTTAGATATTGGCGGGCTAAATGGGCGGTGCCCTGAATATACTCCTCGCCCAACTCTTGGGCGGTAGGGCTTTCTGAATGCGATGCCAGCCAGGCGCTGAGCATAATGCGGCGAAGCATGATGAACGTATCCAGCGCGGCGACGTCCTCCTCCTCGAACGTAGCCATGGTTCGATAGCCACGGATCCACGCATCGCGAAGTTTGGGCACCATGGGATTGAGCTCGTGAAAACTGATCGCGGCGGCAAAGTCGTAGGCGTACCAGCAAAAGCCACTGTCGTCGAAGTCGATCACCGTGAGCCGGTCATCACTGACTAATAAATTCGCTAGCCGCAAATCCCCATGCACCAGCCCGTAACGGTCTCCACGCTCACCATATTCTGCGATAAACCGATCAATATGCTTGATGGCCTGATGGATTACGCTTTTATCAACGCGGCTCATACCGGGCGCTTCTCGCCAATCCCCCCACAACCCATCAGGCGCAATCATGGTGTCAAGATGCCAGCGCTTACGCGTAAATTCTTTAGGCGGCTGCCACTTTTTACTGTGCTTATGTAACGAGGCCGTGACGGCGCCCAGCGTTGCAAACCAGCTAGGCAGCTCTTGCCCAACATGCGGCTCATGGCCGCTAACGTATTCAAACGCTACCGCATGATACTCACGGCTACCGGCATGGATACTTACGACAGGGTTTTCGCTAATGGTGCTAATCGGCCGTGGCGTGTGAATATTACCGGAGGCACGCAGGGCATTAATCCAAGTAATTTCGGACTCGATCTCATGCCGCTCATGATACCCAGGGCGATGAACGCGAATTACCCTTTTGTCACCGGTGTGCGGATCCTGGGCAACGAACGTGGCATTTTCCGATGTGGTCAGCAATTCAACGTGAGTGTCGTGGGACATCTTCCAAACATCGAGCGATTGGTAAATTGCCGACTTGAATTCATCGATCAATGCTTGTGTATACACCTGAATCTCCATTCACCTGCTTTGTTAATGTGCAGCCCACATTGATACCACTTTTCACTGCACTGCACGGCATAGGCAGAAGACATTACCAATAACAAAAGCGCCTGCAATCAGGCAGGCGCTATGGTCGACATGGCTCATGGCTATACGGTTGTGCTCCACAAAAGCATAAACGATGTAGAGCACAATGGTGATTGCCTGCCTACGGCGCCTCTTCTTCTTCTCGCGTGACGTAAAGGCGGTTAACCATCACGAATACCACGACGGTCAGCGGGGCCGCTAATAACAGGCCTGCCACCCCAAACAGCGTACTGGCGGCAAACAGCGAAAACAGCAGCATGGCGGGAGGAAGACTCACCGCGCGCTGCTGAATCAGTGGCTGCAAGATATTGCCTTCAATCTGCTGAATAATCGTATAGGCAATCAATACAAACAGCGCCGTTTGAGGGCTTACCGTGTAAGCAAGCAATAGCGCAGGAATTGCTGCAACAAGTGGCCCCACCAGCGGCACAAAATCCAGAAGCCCGGCAATAAGCCCCAGCCCAAGAGGCGCGGGAACATCCAACAGCCACATGCTGATACCTACCAATAGCCCGGTGACCACCATGGCCACTAACTGCCCACCCAGCCAGAAGCGCAGCGCCTTACCGCTATCATCAAGCGCTTCACCCAAGCGTGGGCGGCTTTTAATCGGGGCAAGCAGCAATAAACCACGGCGGTAAACGTCCGGCTGCGCCGCAAAATAAACCATTCCCACGATAAGCGCGAAGAAATTGACTACGCTGCCCCCCATCGAGACGACGACCATGCCAATTTGAGAAATGCCGTTCCCAAACATGCTGCCTGCTCGCTCGGCGGCGTTATCCAACAACGGCGCCAGCGACGTTCCCTCAATACGCTCCTGCAGCTGCGTCCAAGCATCGGGCAGCAAAGAGGTTAAGGCTTCCAGCTCGGAAGATACCTGCGCCCCAAATCCCCAACTGATCAGCCCCAAGACCACTATCAAGCCAATAATTACGGTTAACAGCGCAAGCCAACGGGGCGCGCCCAACCGCAGCAGCGGCGCCATGCAGGTTTGCAGTACACAGGCGCCCACCACCGCCCCAAAAATCAAGATAAGCAGGCCAACAAGCTTCCAAAGTATCAACGCTACCACCGCCAGCATTAATACAATCAGCGCGTATTCTGTAAACGTCCTTTGTCGATCAGTGGTTTGCATTCACTCTTCCCTTTGTTGATGCGTTGCCATCGCCAAGACCTAGGCACGCTTGATGACGCGTCTAGCTGGTGTGAGAAGCACTATAGATCATTAGACCTTTTGATATTCGGTTTTCATGCTTGAGTGGGAGACTTGAGAAAAAGATAGCTTCAACCACGATGATACGCTGCCGTAACCGTTCGAAAGAAGAATAAATAGGGATTTATCGAACACCCATTAAGCGGCAGCCGTTCATTGAACAGCTGCCTCTCTAAGAGCATGCCGTACTCGCGCTCAGCCTGTTTTTTCGTCGTTCTGCTGATGGCCTGCTGAATCCTCGGACGGCGCGGCTTCCAGACGATCAAGGAACTTGCCCGCCTTCCAGGGGAAGCGGCCAAAGGCATTCACGTCTACGGGTTCGCCCTTGCGGGTTTCGCGGTAGTTGGGCACCGAAAGCTCCATCAAATCAGGGCGTCCGCCCCAAGCAATGTTATCCACTTCGGCGCGGTGGGCCTCGCGTAGGGCCTTGAGTTCTTCCTCGCTGCTATTGGCATACAAATCGCGCCAGTAAGTCGCGTGGCGGCCACGTTTACCCGCTTCGTCATAGGCTTTGGTGGTCGGGTCAAGGTAGCGGAAAGGCTCTAGCTCGGGAACATCTGGGAGCGGCTGAGAAACATCCATATAGCGCTGCAACATATCCCAGACAGCATATAATTGGGCAATGCTGCCGTCTACAGTAAAGCTAAACTCAAGTGGGTTATTGGTAAGCGAATCAGGGCTACGGTGAGGGTAGCGGTGGATTACTTTGAACGAATGAAACTGTGCCCCTTGGGTGCCCACCCGCATTTCGATATAAGCATCGAACTCATAGAAGGGGAAATCGCCTCTAGAGGTCATGACCATGCCGGTGCGGCGACAAAAAGCATAGTCATCTGACCAATTACGGTTGCCTTTGTAGAATTTCAACTCATATTTTTCCCAAAATCGCAGAAGAAGAGTAGCGAAGCCGCAAATGATTAACACTATAACCAAGGGGGTAAATGCCTGTAGTAAGGTATCGGCAGCAAAGATAAATAGTATTGTGCAAACAGCCATGATTCCTGTAAATAGATACCCCCCCCACTCCTCCTCCTGCTCTAACAAAGCTGAAACCATGGGAGTAAATAACAAAAATAAAGCGTAATAGGCGATAAAGAATGCCTATGTTTTCATCAACCCTCTTTGACCAGCGATGCTCGTTTATCATGGTATAGTCATGATAGTCGTCGCCGATATATTGATACTCCCGAAACCAGCTTTCCGAGTACTGATAGGTAGTCGGGTTGACACCTAGATAACTGCCCCAAGGCAGTCGGGTTTCGAGGATGCGCCCACGCAGCCTATCATTTTGTGGGGCGTAGCTTTGCTCGAGGATAGCATCGGCGCGGTAGGCAGTTTCAGCGTAGCCTTCCGCAGGCGTTATCGGTTCGTTTTGCAAGTTCATCGGCGGCTTCCCTACTTGATCTTATCCGAAACTACCGCCGAGGAAGGCATATACAACCTTCCCCGACAGATAATGACAAACACCTGCCGCAACCGCTAGTAGCGTGATGTGTCTTCGATATTCTGACGATCGGCCACGTTCTCGGACGGCGGCGCGGCTTCCGGCCGATCAACAAACTTGCCTGCCTTCCAAGGAAAGCGGCCAAAGGCATTCACGTCTTCGGGTTCGCCCTTGCGGGTTTCACGGTAGTTGGGCACCGAAAGCTCCATCAGATCCGGGCGCCCCCCCCAAGCAGTGCTATCCACTTCGGCACGGTGGGCCTCGCGTAGGGCCTTGAGTTCTTCCTCGCTGCTATTGGCATACAAATCGCGCCAGTAAGTCGCGTGGCGGCCACGTTTACCCGCCTCGTCATAGGCTTTAGTGGTGGAATCAAGGTGGCGGAAAGGCTCCACTTGGGGAATATCTGGCAACGGCTGGGACACATCCATATAGCGCTGTAGCATATCCCAGGCGGCGTATAGCTGTGCAATACTGCCATCGACAGTAAAGCTAAACTCCAGTGGATCTTTGGTGTGGGGCAGTTGACTGCGATGGGGATAGCGGTGGATTGCCTTAAGCGAGTAAAACTACGCTACCAGCGAAGCCATAACGGCAACAGACATACTTCAAAATAGCGGATCACCCGCTTAGTAATCAGGGTTACCGTCCCCCGTACCTTCCCTTATAGCAGGTGCTCTTAAAACTCTCGAAGGGCGCCCAAAAACCACCAGCCGCCTGCTGATAAAGCGATATAGATTCCCCTATTACCTACCTTAGAGTGGGCTGGTGAGCTTAGTGCCGCTATAGGATTTAAATTTAAGTCTCAGCAAATTAGGTAACTTTTAAGAAAAATTGGTAAGTCTCATTTCCATCACTAACATGATGTCAATAAGGGCGTATCAAAGCTTATTCTGGCAAGGTCGCAAAGTGCGAATGAACAACAAGTTTTCCTTCCCGATAGGGCGTATCAGGAAGGCGCCGCTTAAAGAATTCTAAACACTTATCAAAATCTTGATTACGACAATAGACTTTACTATAAACAGAATAGTGCGACCCATCCTCGTTATACCAGGTAAAACGTAACCCAATCAGGTTACGCTTCCTCCAAACGGCGATATCTTCTGCATTTGGCCAATCTATCTCATGATATTCTTCATTTCTCACCATAGATTGATAGCTTTTGGAATTACCCATCAACGCCGCCATAACGCCAATTCCGATGGGGCCAATAGCTGCAATAATAAAACTAGGGTTAACAAACACCAAAAACAGCACCACAACACCGGATACTATGGCTGTCCACTTCATGACGGGTTTTACTGAGTCTATTTGTGGCTTCCAGGAAAATACCTCAAGGCGCTTATCAGTTAAACGATAAACTATAATAGCTGTTTGATGGGTCATGCTCATTCCTATCAACAATAAGAAAAAAAACATTCCTCCGCCTGATAATAGCGAAGCGATTAAAGAATCTCCGCCCGCATGAGACATCACCCACCCTACCCCAGCAGCAATAATAAAATTGATAAAAAACAAAACATTAGCTGGAAGCGTATAATAATCCCTAGCACGAATCTGCCACGTCATTATCGCTGGCTCATCCGTGTGTTTCCAAGGCATTTCGGCCACGTAATCCCGCTTGGGTTGAATAAACCACATTATCATTACACTCTTTAATTAGTTAAGCCGTAGGTACCATTAGTGATACTTTGATTGAGCTGCCTGCACCACGATAGCGTTTGCTCACCTCCACATCACGTTTCCCCTTACCGGGTTCCGCTTTATAGAAGGTAAAACTTAACCCTCCATTGGTGTCGCTATAAATAGTTTCATCAAAGGCCACTTCCATTAAAAAGGGCTCTCCTTCTGCAAGTTGTTCCGCGGGAAGCCACGCCTGCCATACTCGTAACGGATCATCTGCTTGGTAATCGGAGGTATCAGGTAGCTCCCGTGCCTCCCCCTGTAGCGGGCGTTCTTGGAAACTTGCAGAAGGTGCCCAAAAGCCACCGACCACTTGTTCAGAAACCGATATAGTTTCCCCCGCCAGCGTAGCGGGCAGGGCCAACTGAACCCAATATCCTTGTAGGGTTGAGACCCGCGTACCAGGGGAGTACTGTGACACAGTCCGTGACATATCAAATTCTGTTTTCACCACTGGTGTTAGCTTCAGAGAAGGCGCAAACAACGCCTCGTTCAAAGTGCGTAATTCAGCAGTGTTATCTTCGTCGCTATCCGACCATTGGTTGGCGTTGCCCCAGGTACTTTTATAAAGCCAGAGACGAACGCCATCGCGGCGATGTTGCTGGGCCAGCATGGAGGAAATTAAATAGCCAACGCTGAGTGCTAATAGCGCCCAACTGGCCCAAGCAGCGAGTATCCAGCCAAATGCAAACCAACGTCCTAGTAGCGCACCACCTAACTGAAAGACTCCAACAGTCGCCATTCCAGAAGTAGCTCCTAATTTTACCCAAAGTGCCGCACTTTCCGCTGAACTAGTTGTTTGATCGACGTTTTGCCAAATCTGCCAAGACTCTACACCTGCTCCAATCACCGCAAACGCCGACATTCCCGCCACGCGACTTGCAAGTTTAGCGGCAATTCGAGCAACACCAGTTTGTCCAACCGCTTTCCAAGTGGTTGCACCAGCTTGCGTAATATTAATTACAGAACCACGGAGTGTAGCCGCTTGATTAGCATGCCGCTGCCAATAAGGCATGACCCATAGCGACATGATGGCTGCCGTGGCATAGCTCGCTTGACTTGCGATCTTCATCATGTCTGCCTGGCTTACGCCTTCTTCCTGAGCGGTGCGAATGCTGTCGCTAACATTTAACAGGTTAAGTACAGCCACTAGCAGCGGCAAACCACCGATGCCACGACTATCCATCCAGCGTGCCATGCGCTGTCGGGCAGCGGCCACACCGCCTGCTGCCTGCTCGGTACGCAACCGATTTTGCTCACGTAATTCGTCAAAACCTAGTGTTTCGGTAAAGCCTCCCGCAGCACCAGCGCCCTGATATGCAATAAAGCGCTTGGGTTCTTTTGTGCCAAGATCAACAAGAGCTTTTTGTTGGGCACTAATATCCCGAAGTTGTGAAGCACGTGCTTGACGTGTGGCTGGCCTGGCAAGCGCAGCTTGCTGACCTTTTAATCGATTTTCACGACGTATTATGTCGTTTCGCCAGCGGCGATGACGAGCTTCAAAACCCGCCGTACGCACTAAGCGCGAATTCACGTCTAGGTTATCTGGGTGAATGAAGGCGACCACCATTGCGCTGGTAATTCCTCTCATTACCGCTTGAGTACCCACCTGCGCACCTGCGCCCGCCGCAGGCAGCCATTGATAAGCAAGCGTTTCCCAGGCGGCTTTGCCAGCACCCGCTACAACGGCTTGCATTACCTCAAAACTGTCTTTAATCGGCCGGGCTAACCTCTGGTAAGTTGCCGACTGTTGTACGCTCTCAATATCCAACACCCCCTTGGCATTACCCACAGCATTTCCGACGTCCGTGGCATTACTGATACCACCGCCTTCTTCTCCGGGTGCAGTGCCTTCCAACCACTCGTGGGCAATCGCGTCAAAGGTAGTGCCTAATGCAGGCGTAAAATTGAACAGACTAGTGCCAATCAGCGTATCACGCTTTAGGAATGTTTTTGTCAGCCACTCTCGCCCTGTTTCGGAAGCCCCAACAGCCTGACTCACCAGAAAAGCGAATTCTAGCAATTCCTGACTTTGCAGCTGTTCACAGGGGTCGTAGCAAACCCCTTCCCCATCAGCAGGTAACCGATCAAGCCACACTAACGTATCATCAAGGCTGGCTTGTACATGACGCTGCAAGCGCTCAAGTTGCGGCTGATGGGTATTGATATAGGCGATAGCTTCTTGGTAGCGCACATCGCTGCGCCAAAGACTTTTACTCTGCCAAGCGTCATAGTCATCACTATAAGGAGGCTCAATGCCAAGGGACTCCAATTCAGCATCGATAGATGACAGCCGCTCCTCATGCTGGCGCTGCAGAGGAGAGCTAGGGCGCCCAAAAGGCGAGCCACGGTTTATGGCAGTTGAAATATCTTGAGCTTGTTTAGCTTCTAATCGTTGTTCAATCAGCTCTCGGGCCTGACGTAGCTTAGCGGGGTCATCCTGCACTTCATCTGGTATGCCATTATCATCCGGCCCACATAAGGTCTGTGTGACTAATGCCGTTTCTAAACTATGACCATGTTCATCAATAAAGGCCTCTAGTTCGAGTTGCCTGCCTAGTAATGCCATGGTCAGGTCGTTGGCGATCCCTAAATCGTCATCCAACGCCACAAAAAGCGCTTCATCGTGCTTTTCAACGGCGGCGAGTACGCTGTCTTGGGTAATTTCAGGCTTTACTGCGAGCAGTGGATAAGTGCCTTCTTCTTCGCCACCGTCAATGCCTTCTGTCGCTTCTTCTCTCTCAACAGTCGAGACGGTGGTACTGTTAAAGCTATCTACGGCACCGTTGGGTGCAATATCCGCCACGTACTCGGCGAGCTGAGTCAAAGGGCCTACGTGGGCAGAGAATGACGCTTCATCTCCCGTGCTGCTCATCGCCGCCATTAGATCCACCGAGCGCATAATGCGTTGACGTACCTGGGCGTTTTCAAGCATGTGCGCGCGAATACGGTCGGTCCATTGCACCGAAGAGTAGGCGAGTGCTATGGATACACAGGTCGAGTACGTGAGGTGAGGCGCCTCGTTGAAGGTGGCGCCTTCCACCCGATACTCATCGATACGTTGCTCGCCCTCTTCCTCTACCCACACATAGAGCCATCCATCACGCAGTTGGCGTAGCGTATAGCTTCTGGTGTCAATGGAAGGATAATCAGGCCCTTGCCATTGATCTGCAATCGGATGGGGCGCAGGCGAGCCCGCCTGTTCCGGCGCTTCATCAATGGCATAGCGCACCGGAAAAAGGGTAACGTCAAGAAGCAGAGGGCAGACACCGCCTCCTAAGGGCGTTTCATCAAAGGCGGCGTCGCGAGATTGGGCTTGAACATCCGAGTTAGCCATGCGTGTCCTCGTTTTTTAATCGTGATACCTGCGCGATGTTAGCCGGGGCTGCTTCTTGAGTTCGACTCCAGACATCTAGCGCATAAAGTTGCTCTTGCCTGGAAAGCGGTTTATTTCCATCGGCTTGCTTCATCCAGTGTTCATATAAACCGTCGCGCGCCCTCATGAAATCGCTGCCCCAACGCAAACTCAAGCTGAGCCAAATGGCGACCTGGCGCTCCGTATTGACTCCCCAGGCGGCGGCATCGTCTAAGCGTTCGTCAAGCCATTGGCCTCTATTCTCAGCAGAAAGGGACCGCCATGCCTCAGGCATATGCTCTCTGAAATAACTCGTCAGGCGTTCCTTGAGCTGCCAGCTAGCGACAGCATCCAGCGCCGCTAGCTGTGCACTCCCCATGGGCGGTAAAGTACTTGCCTCCATCACCGATGTTGATGCCTGCCTGAGCGATTGAAATAGTTGCCACGTCACTGGGCGCGGCTCTGCCCAGTTAGGTGCCCAATCGGCCACCCACCACGTATCAATAGGGCTCAGGATGTCCGCTGGCAGTGCACTTCCGTAACTGCTCAACCAATGCCTTGTGACGAGTGGATCAGCAAAGCGTAATAACTGTTCGTGACCACCTTCTGCGTTAAACGTCACAAACCGGCCCAGGTGCCTACTCAACTCGCCTGTACTTGCCTGGCTGCTCAGTAACGAAAGCGAACGATACAATTTGCTGTCGTCGTTAGCGCAAGCTTCATCCGCTAAACGGCTGCTTTTAAGGCGCACCAGTATCGGGCCCTGCTCAGCTAACGATGCCCAGCGGGTCATGAGGTAAAGCGGCTCGATATCCTCAATGTCATCGCGGCTATACAGGCGCCTGAGCGTATTGGGGTAACGCACACCATCCACCAATGCATGTGTTATTGCCTGCGGTCGTTGCATCTAACGGTTTCCCTGGCTCACGTCTTCACAAATCTCACAGCGGGCTGGCGCCTTCAGTAATGTTTTAAGCTGCGCTGGGCGGTTAATGGGCGGCACTATCTGATGGCTCTGGGTCTCCGCCTGCCCCGGCAACTGCGGCGCCTGCGCCGCTTGCCCACTTCCCGAGCCCGGGCTCCCCCCCGAGTTGATTTTGACCTGCGGGCCCACCAGGGTGACGCCGCTGGGGTCGATTTTTAGGAAGCTGCCGCCGGCTTTCAGGGTGATCTCGGCACCGGCTTCGATCACTACCTTCATGCCCGCCTTGTGGTGAATCTCCTGTCCGGCTTCCACCAGTTGCGCCTGGCCGATGTTGTCGTGGCGAGTGCCGTTAATGGTGAGGTGGTCGTCGCCATCCACCTGGCTGTAGCGGTTGCCGTGTACCGTATGGTGGTCGTCGTTATCGATCTCGCTGATACGGTCGTTGTGTACCTTGAGGTGGCTGTCGTTCTGGATTTCTTCGGTGCGGTCGTTAAGCGTCAGAAGCTCCAGGTCTTTCTGGGCGTGAAGCCAGATCTGCTCTTCACCCGCTTCATCTTCAAAGCGCAGTTCGTTGAAGCCTTCGGCCTTGTGGCTCTGGGTGCGAATGACCGTGCGGGTTTTGTGTTCGGGTAGCGGGTACGGGGCAGTGTTGACGGCATGATAGGTGCGCCCGGTGACCAGCGGCTGGTCCGGGTCGCCTTCCAGAAACGATACGATCACTTCGTGGCCGATGCGTGGAATGGCAATGCTGCCGTAGCCGCCACCCGCCCAGCCCTGGGCCACGCGCACCCAGCAGCTGGCCGTGTCGTTAGGTTCGGCGTAGCGGTCCCAGGGGAACTGGACCTTGACCCGGCCGTGCTCGTCGCAGTGAATTTCTTCGCCTTCCGGGCCCACCACAAACGCCACCTGGGGGCCATCCACGCGGGGTTTAGGGTTGGGCGTGGCGCGCCAGGGGGCGTCGCCGGGCATCAGCGTGACCTGATTGGTGTAACGCGTCATACCATTCGCGTCACTTTGGGTCATGCCGTCTTCTTTCAGCGCCTGTGGTTGCTCGCCAATGTGGTTTACTTCTACCACCTGCCAATCGCGATTGAGACTGTCGGTATCGTGGTCGGTCAGGCTGAAGCGCACGCCGGGGGCGAGTTCCGGCAGGTCGCTTTCGGCGCAGGCGGTGACCGCTTCACGGCGCAGCTGTTCCAGGCGGATGCGGGTGAACGGTTTACCCGAGGCATCCTCTTTGTAGCGGCCGGGGTAATCATAATGCTCATAGTCGGTTTGCTGGCCGTGGGCTTCCACGTCGCGGCCCAGGTGTTCGTGCAGCTGGGCGTAGGCGGGGTTCTTGAAGCTGTAGTCTTTCAGCGAGGCGGTGGCGGCAGCTACGCGGGCGGTATGGCTGAGCTTGCGCACATGGCGCGTAGGCGCGGTGCCACCGGCGCGGCTGTGATAGGTTCGCTCACCCAAATTCGCCAGCACCTGAGGGTCGTCGGCAAACACCAGTCGGTGGGCGCTCTCCTCGAACTCATGGAAGTAGAACAGCCCCTCTTCGGCAGCCAGGCGCTCGATAAACGCCAGGTCGGTCTCGCGGTACTGCACGCAGTACTCGCGCTCGGGCAGTTCACGGGTGACGGCAAAGGCCACGTCGGTAATACCGCGCTCGTCACATAGGGTATTGATGATGGTCAGCGGGTCGACTTTCTGGAAGATGCGCGAGTTGTGGCGTAGCGAAAGCCGCCAGAGCGCAGGGCGCAGCACCAGGGAGTAGAAAGTGCGTCGATGGCCCCGGTCGCCGCGGCCAAACTCACTGACGATGCCGTGCACCTGGCGCAGCGCTTCACCATCCTGCCAGACGGTCAGGGTGGCTTCGCGGTCCAGCAGCTCGGCGGCGTCCAGGCTACCGTCGCGGCTAGCCAGGTTGAGCGCCAATTCAAAAGGCTCAGAAAGAGCTTCACGATGAGTAAAGTCAATCACGGCGATGTCATCAACGCCGGGTAGCGTTAGGCTGAATTGCAGTCCGGTACTTGTCATTTAGCTTCCCTCACCTGAGCCAGAACCTATTACCACGCCGCCACAGTCCACCGCGTGGCCAGTAAGCGCCGCTGGCTTGCCATCAATAAGAATCGTGCCGGAACCTTGGGCAATCGCCCGTGGGTGCATAGGGTGCTTGGGCTTGTCATGCGGCTCTAAAGGATCACCCACTCGGGCAACCGGTTTGCCGTCCATTATTACCGTGCCGCTGCCCGCGGTTACCGGTGTGGGTGGAAAACCATCGTGGTCGGTTCCCATATCACCTACCAGTACAAATTTCTGGCCCATTTTGAGACTCCTTTTCCGGTCCTGCTAATTCGTTGTGCTACTCAGCCACATACGGATGTCGCTATTCATCCCATTTGGCGGGTGCTTCATAGCTTGCAACATCAAAGGCATCAACGTATTGGCGGGTAAAACCCGCGGCTTCCAGGCTATCAATCGCTGAATGACAGGCGAGCGGCAGGCGTGTTTGTAGTGGCACGCCACTTAGGCTACGGCGTACCGCTCTCAATAACCTTGTGCCATGGCCACTTCCTTTCCACTCTTGGCTAATGTAGAAAAACCGCAGTTGCCAGGCGGATTCGTCATCAGGTCTACAGGCCAACACCATGCCAAGGGGTGGGCCGTCACCATGGCGAAGCGCCAGCAAACGCCCTTGCCAATGGGCTATCTGGCCTTCTTCTCTTTGCAACCATAAACCGCGGTGAACCGTGAACTCCAGCGCGCGGCGCAGGGTTTCCAGCACGCTTTTATCGCGCAGCACCCAAGGCGAGTAGCCCTTTACATCAGCTTGGTAAACCGCTTCGATAAAGTTATCGATATCTTCGCTACGCGCGTCTTCTAAAGGGCGAGAGCGTTTTGCCAACTGACGCTTGTGGCGAGCAGTTGGCTTAGCAGCGCCTGAGGCAAACAGCTGTTTAAATCTGGTCAGCATTGCTACCTCGCTCGGCATAAAGGGCTGAGGGCAGCTGGAATCCCGCCGCTAGCGGGCGGGTAAAGGGATTGGGCGCGCCGTTGGCAAACAGGCGATAGCGCATCGTGCCGCCATCTACGTTGAAGCGCAGTTCCAGTTCGCGCTCGCTGACACTGGTGATGTCTGCCTGCTCCAGCAAGCGGAACCATGCCCACGCGCCATCTTGCGCTACGCTGCGCGGCGAGCGGTTAACTTCACTTGGCACCATGGTGATACGGCTTTCAGTTCCTCCGCGCAGGGCATTAGGCCAAATCATCGATACGCGCTGGCTAGCACTGTGAGCGTACTCAATCAGTTGCCCGTCGACGCTGATCACGCTGCGCCGTTTGTCGGGGCTTAAGCTGACCGGCTCCAGCGCGAACTCTACGTCCAGGGCACCGTCGCGGCTGAAGTAGGCGCCGCGAATCTGCTCCGCCTGCTGGACGGCGGTGTAAAGGCTATCACGCAGCAGCGAGTTGCCTTCGGCATCTACCAGGTACTCCGGCGCGCCTTCGATAAAGGGCTGAAGGCTATCCTGGTAGAACGCGTCCAGCGTGCCACCGGGAGCGAAGAAGTCCTCAAAATCGCCCAGCGCCACTTCCTGAATGGCGTTAGGCGCCAAGGGGTAGCGGCCGGCTAAGCGCTCTTGATAGGGAGCTACCACGTCATCCAACCACAGGCTTTCCAGGTGACGGGTAGCGCTTGCCATCATTAACTGCCAGCTTTGATCCGCCAGATTATGCAGCATGCGGCCGACCGGTTCGGGCGTGTTATCTGCGATACGCTTGAGGTTATCGATAGGGTCGTTACCGCGCAGCGACAGCCGATCACGCACGTTAACAAAGGCAGTGCGCCCGGTATTGCTCGACTCTTCGATCTCCAACAGATAGTCACGCAGTGCCGTAACGGCGGTTTTGATCTCGTCAAGTGAAGACGGGTTGTCGTTGCGGACCTGACTCAGCTGGTTAATCGGCGTAAAGGGTTGCTCGATGGCAAGCGCTAGCTGATAACGCTGAGATTGACGCAGCGCTTCACGCGCCTGATCGTCATCATCCGGTAGTTCCGGGTAAAGGCTGGTATTGCGCTCTACTGCCGCAAGCAGCCTATCGAGCGGACGCTGAGAGCCTACCAACGCATCGGCCACCACAATGGCTTGGTGAATATCCGGCAGGGGTACCAATCGGGTGTTACGTAGCGCATCACGCCAGCTAACCTGGTAGTCGCTAACATAATGGTCACGCAGCGCCGTTTGCAGCTGCTGTTTATCTGCCTCGCTGAAATTGATGTTATCGCGCTGACCCAGTACCCAAATGTCGATAAGCGCTAAGTCGGTTGCTCGCTCAAGCTCTTGCAGAAAGTAGTTTTCAAAGCCATCGCGCGTTACCAGATGCGGCAGGCGCACGTACTCAGGATCATCGTCACGGGACATAAACACGGTATTGAATAACGTGCCGACGCTGCGGCGTAAATCCAGCGGCTCGCCTTGACGGCTACCGGCAGCTTTCAGCGCGGCGTATACGCGCTCATCAATCGGCTGGCGCGCCAACTCTTCCTGGGCAGTAGCAATACTGCCTTTCAGCGGAGCCATTGCCTGTTCGGCGCGCTGGCTTCCATCGGCAATTCGGCCTTCCAGATCGCTATGCCTCAAAGCGTAATCAAGATGCGTCATCAACCGCTCCTGAACACCGCCCTGCTGCGGGAAATAACCCTGCCAGCGACTTGCCATAAAGCGTTCAACGCGTTCAGGTTGGCGGCCGCTGGCATCAGACATCATGCGTAACACGCGCAGCAAGGCAAGCTTTGTATTGCTGCCCTCTTCGGCACGGTTCATATCATCCATGATGCCGATCATCAGGGCGGGCAAGAACTGATTTTCAAGCATGGCGAGATAAGCCCGCTCTACCTGTGCACCAATGACATGCCCCTGATAGAGACCCATATCGGCAAGGTATGGGGTATGCGATTGGTATCCGCCAAACGTTTCCAGCGCATAACGCAGCCTGTCCAAGGGTTCCAATAGCTCATAACCGCTCGGGTCATCACTTTGGAAGGCTTCGGGCTGGGTCGCCAGGAACGTTTCTGCCCGTTCTTCAACGGCGGCCAGCGATACGCTATTTTTCTGATAAAAGTGGGTCCACCCGCCAATCAGGCCAATACCCAGGATGCAGCAAGCGGCAAGGCTAATTGAGCGTGCGCGCCTGCGCCGCTGGGTAACTCGTGCGTTATCACCGGCAAGCCCCGCTTCAGGGTAAATGACCTTTTCAAACAGCTCTTCGGTAAAGTAGAGCGCACTTCGGGTAGCCCGGTGAGCAGGCTGAATGCTGTTGTCCATACCATAGCGACGAGCCGCGGCATCCACGAAGGGGTCCTCAGGAACGCCCTGCTGATATACCGAGGTAAAATAGGTACCGCGTACCATCGCCGCTGTGGAAAAACGATCGCTTGAAAGTGACTCGGTCAAAAAGCCGAACAGGACATCACGCAGGCCAGCCAACTGGCGCACAAACCGGAATACCGACTCACGCTCTTCACGGTCGCGGCACTCAGAAAGCATGGTGGGCAATAGCTGGTTCAAGCGCGCCAGCATGGCGTCATAGTCGGCCTCGAACTCGGCCTCCCATTTCCCGGGGGTATCCATTGAGGCGGGAGTAAAGGTAAAGCCAAGCGGTGCCTTTCGCGCAGCACGGGAGTAGTGCCGGAAGAAGTCATCAAAGCCGTGCAGCAAGTCCATTTTGCTGAACGTAACGTATACCGGTAGCCGCGTACCATGACGCTCCATCAATTCACGCAACCGGCTACGCAGCAGAGCGGCGTAGGCTTTTCGCACGGCGACCTGCGCATGGCTCAAGCGCGCCAGATCAAGCACTAGCACTACGCCGTCCAGCGGGCGCTGGGCACGATTACGCTCAAGCCAGCCAACGAAATGATCCCACAGTCTACGCTGCAGCTCTTGAGGCTCACCGCCTTCCATGGCCCCCTGTGTCAACAGTTCGCCATCCGGGTCAATCAGGACCGCCTTATCACCAATCCACCAGTCGAAACCCAGCTGGCCTTGCTTGCTACTTTGCCCGGATGCTTTCATCACATGGGTTAGGGCGAAGTTCTGGCCGGAACGGTTAATCAGACTGGTTTTGCCTGCATTCTCGACGCCCATGACCAGGTACCAGGGCAGACGATAGCGGCTGTTGCTGCCTCCCAGGCTTTCGGTAATTTCGCCAAGCACATTATTAAGGGACGTTTCCTGACGTTCGACCTGGGACATGATCGGGTCTTGATGACGGGCTTCTTCCTGCTGGCGTTCGTCATCCAGCGTTCGTAAGCGACGTGCAAGACGTACCCCCCAGATCACGGCGACCAGTGTTACCACCACCAGCGTTGCCAGCAGGCGGTTGGTGAGGGGCGCCAGGGGCATCACACCGCGCACCTCCCAACCAGGCCCCCACCACCATATGGCGACGACTAATACGATCAGCAGTACCGCCCATAAGAGCGTTGAGAGCCGCAAAAGCCCTTTTGCCTTATTGCCGTGCGCGTTGGCCCGGTTTTTAGCTGTTTGTGCCCGCGACAAGCCAGGCACCCAGCGGCTTAGCTTTGATTTTAAGGTTGACCACATTAGTCTTTATCCCTCGTCCCTTTTGATGATGACCATTGTTAGTGCGTCTTTTTAATCGCGGCTTTCAGGCGTGATACCAACGCTGGTTCCCACTGCTCTAACGCCAACTCCATTACCATTTGATGCAAGGTGCAGTAGTGCTGCTGCGCCAGGCTTTCCAAACCGGCTTCACTTAGAAGCTCAGCACTGGCCAAACGCCAATAGGCACTTTCACGTGGTGAGCGCGCGCTGCTTAAACCATGGTCGAGTACCTTTAACGCGGCACCAATATCCCCGCCTTGCGCTGCCTCGCGGGCTTCCTCAAGGCCAGCCTGCCAGGCGTCATTACCACCACCGGCTGCATTACTGTTGCCCGTTGAACTGTGCAACCAGCGGGTTGTCTCGTCGTCAACAAACGCTACACCGTTGTTAAAGGTCAGCGAATCAATGCCCGGCAGCCGCTCGACAAAGCGCTGGGTTTCATCTCGAATAGCGTCTGCACAGCGTGGATGCCCCAGGTGCTTGGCAAGCCCTGCACTTAGCCGATGGCCTTCCAGCCAATAGGGGCTAAGTGCCAAGCTATTTTCGATACGCTGCCAGAGCTCGCTATCGCCTCCGCGGGAAAGTGCTTCGCGGTACTCAGCGATACGGTCGGCCGATACCGGAGCAAGTTCGGTTTTGCCATTATCCTTAGCGGCGGGCAGCGCCTGAATCGAGCTCCATACCGCATAGCGGCGCACACGATAAACCAGCGGCTCGCCCGGCGACTGCTCGCTCAAGAACTCCGCCATCTTGAGTAGCGCCTGGCGATTTGAGCGCTCGTTACCAGCTTCTAAACGTAGCTCTGGCGCTTTAGCCGTTGCGGGTGCGGCCGGTAGATTTTCCTGACTCACAGCGGACTGAGTTTTCGTTGGTTCAGCCTGTGCTTTTTCAGTAGCGGGTGCTGAATTCTTAGCAGGGCGCTGTGCGTTGAATTGGCGAACTAGCTCGTCGACCGTTTGAGCAGGCAATGACTTTTCAGCGACTTGACGCTGTAGCTCGTCAAGCGATACCTGACAGGCATCAAATTCATCATCTGCATTTTGGAAATCGAGATTTGCAGCAAGCTTGACGCTGCGCTGAATAAACTGCTGAAACAGACGTGGGCGCAGCTTTTCACCACGCTTGCCCGCAAAGGGATAAGCGCTCTCCCACCACGGTTGGGCAATGCTGCGAGCAAGCAGACGCAGTGAAAGTGCAAAGCGCACCCCGTTACCACCGTGTTGCATGCAGTGCATCAAGTGGCCTAGCACTTTCAAGTCTTTGCCGCGCTCGCTTAGCATACGGATCGCTAGGGTTTCGGCGGTCTCCCACTCCACACTGGCGTGCTGAAGCGAGCCTATTTTCATCATCTCTTCATCGAGTGCTAGGTAGTCACCGCTATCCTCCAACGGCTCCCCTACCGGCGCCCCGTCAGCGTTTTCAGCCAATGGCGCCAGCAAAGGGTCTAAATGAGATTCGGCAGTAATTCGCATAAGAGCTCCCTTACCAGCGGCACGCTTCACGTAGCGGCTGAATGTCCTGACGCAGACCCGCGACGTTAAAGCGCAACCCATTCAGTTCAGCGACATCACTTTGCAGAGTCACTTCATTGGCATTGAGCAATTGGCGTAACGTATCGATGGCGGGTAGCCCCCGCCCGCCACTTACGACACGCCCGCCGTCCCGTACGCGCCACTGCTGTTGAACGGTGCCATTGCTTCCAGTTAGCTGTACGTCCACACGGGCATCGTTGAGCGGTGTGGGTAGGTGCAGTTGAAAGCGGGTAATCAGTTTTTCGCACGCCATGACCATAATGGGGCGAGGGGGTGTCGTACCCAGTGCCGGTACGCTGATTAATACGGCATCGTTGGTCTGTTGCACGATCAAGCCTACGTTTTCATCAGCGCGGGCCGCTTCCTGACGCTCAATGGCATACCATAGCGGGGGCAATTCGCTATCCTCTTCACCGGTATTCGTCTCTAAAAAAAGTGCGTCGTAACAGTTGAGGCGTTCAAGACGAGAACTCTCTTCGGCGCACGTCTGCGCGCTCTTTAACAGAGTGCCTTGCTCTTGTGCCATAGCAGGCGCGCAGGCAAACAGGCAAAGCATCAATAAGCCGCTAATTGACCACTGGCGTTGTAACAGCATCGCGTTCATTTGGTATCCAGTTCCAGTAGCTGACATTTGTGAGCCAGCGTTCGCTTGGGTAAGCCCAGGCTCTGTGCCGCCTGCGCCCGATTGCCTCCAAAGCGTTGTAACCGCTGGCGGATAATAGTGGTCTCGATATCACGCAGCGCCTGACGAAGGTCATCGATATCGCGAGGGAGTTCGAGTGCCGCGTCTGCTGTTGACTCCACCGCGTCTTCTGCACGGTATTGGCCTGTACTGCCGTTATCAGCGCTGTGACTGATCTGCTCTCCGGGCAATAGATCGGCATCGATATCCGCACTTTGCGACGTCATGGCACAGGCGTAATCAATCACGTTTTTCAATTCACGAACGTTGCCGGGATAGTCCCGACGATAAAGAAGACGCAAGGCCGCTGGCGTAATGCCCATTTCGTCCCGCCCTTCACGGGTACAAAAATCAGTAATAAACGCCTGCGCCAGTTGGGCGATATCGTCGCGGCGTTCCGATAAGGCAGGCAGCGTGATAGGGAATTGCCCTAACCGGTAGAAGAGGTCGGCACGAAACCGTTGCTCTCGGATTTGCTCTCGAAGAGGTTGATGGGTCGCCGCCACCACGCGTAAATCCGCGCAGCGCTCTTCATTGGCGCCTAGCGGGCGATAGCGGCCGCTCTCCAGTACGCGTAGTAGTTTGGCCTGCAGGGCTAGCGGCATATCGCCGATCTCATCCAAAAACAGCGTACCGCCATGAGCCTGGGAAATTAGCCCTTCCCGCGCTTGGTCGGCGCCTGAAAACGCTCCTTTCGCATGGCCGAACAGCTCCGACTCCAGCAGCGCTTCGGGAATGGCGGCGCAGTTGATCGCCATAAACGGCCCTTTTGCGCGTGCCGACAGCTGATGAACCGCTTGTGCCACGCAGTCTTTTCCCGTTCCCGTTGCGCCCTGCAGGAGTACCGCCAGATTGGTTTCCGCTGCGCGCACTACATGCCGACGCAGTGCCTGCATCGCCGCCGAATGGCCAAGCAACTCCTCTCCCAGCTGGTCAGCCAAAGCCTGTCGGCGAGCGCCATCATTGAGCTTGGTCAAGGAGTCCTGGAGTACTCTTGAACGCTGACGTTCACCCTGCTCCCTGGCAAGCCTCGCCCATAAACGGCATAGCAGTGCTTCAAAAGCAGCCATTCCAGAGTCATCGGCTATCGCCGTTAACGTCGCGTGCGGGCCTGCCACAAGCATGACGCCCAGCCATTCGCGGCGACCATCCAGCGCACGTAGCGGGCGGATATGCAGATAGCGTGACGACTCAAGCTGGGATATCTGCTTTTGAAAGCCCGGATGATCCAGACGGATGCGCGCATCAGACACGCTGAGCGTTAATGCTTTACCACTGCGAATGACATGGGCGTAAGGATGACTGAAATCCGCACAGTCAAACTGTCCATCGCTCCCATCGCGCCCCAACCAGCGGCCACTGCCTTCTATATAAAGGCACTCGGCCAGCACCAATCCCAAATGCTGGCGCAACAGGCGTGCCGACTGCTGGCGCAACACCTCGGCCGAGCCACTTTCCACCAGCGTTAATGCCAACGGCATTGCCGCAAGCTCAGCCGAGGGTAAAAAGTGGCTTGCACATAAAGGATTGGTAGCAGGCAGCGTCATGGCGTCAAGCAACCTCCGCTTTGAAACTGCCGTGCTCAGCGTCGACACTCAGTACAACGCTTGTCACCGTTTCGCGGCGCGCCATACGCTCAAGCAGCGCCCGGGAGAGCGGTGGAAGCAGTTCGCCATCAATCACCGATTCCAGCATGCGTGCACCGTTTTCACTGCGCGTCGCGCGCTTGCAAATAGCCTCTGCCAGCGCTTCTTCCAGCACTACTTCGGCCTGACGGTGGCGAGAACGGATACGCTCGGCCAGCGTATCAAGCTTGGCATTTACGATATCGCGCAGCGTATCGCCATCAAGCGGTAGGTAAGGCACCACTTCCATACGTGCCAGCAGGGCAGGCTTAAAGAACTCTGCCAGCACCGGATAAAGTGCCGTATCCAGCGCGGAAAGATCATCACCATGCTGAACGATTGCCTCATACCCCAGGTTAGAGGTCAGGAAAAAGAGCACGTTTTTACAGTCAATCAGCCGTCCTTCACCATCAGCCAGCTCGCCTTTATCAAACGCCTGATAAAACAGGTTCAGCACGTCGGGGTGAGCCTTTTCCACCTCATCCAACAGCACCACCGAATAAGGCCGCTGGCGTATCGCCTCTGTCAGCAACCCGCCTTCGCCAAACCCCACGTAGCCTGGCGGAGAGCCGATCAGCCGGGAAACCGTATGTTTTTCCTGATACTCGGACATATTGATAGTGGTGAGGAACTGGCGCCCGCCATACAGCTGATCGGCAATTTGCACCACGGTTTCCGTCTTACCCACCCCGCTTGGGCCAACTAACAGGAAAGCCCCTAACGGGCGGCCTGGACGACGAAGATCTGCACGGGCCGTCAGTAAGTGGCGGTGAATACGTTCAATCGCCGTATCCTGCCCCTTGATCTGCTCACCAAGGTGAGCAGGTAATTCCGTCAGCCGCGTCAGCTCATCACTGGTCATGCGCTCAACCGGCACCCCTGTCCAGTCGCCAATGACCTGGGCAATTTGCGCTTCTTCGACGCTTGGGTTAACCAGCGCAAAGGAGTGCTGCAGACGGAGTAACTGCTGCTCGCGCTCGGCCAGTTCAGCCTGCAGCTGAGTTGGGGATTGTTCACTCTCCTGCTGCTCGGTTTCCAGCAGTTGGCGGTGAAGCGCGACGATGGCGTCCACACACTCACGCTGCTCCTGCCAAGCGGCTTCCAGCGTGCCAAGCTCATTTTCCAGGCTGGCTAAACGCTCTGAGAGTTCCTCACGAAGCGTTGTGTCAGGCTCACGACCAAGCAGCTGTTCACGGGCGAGCTGGTCGCGCTCACGCAGGGCTGCGGTATGTTCACTTTTTAAATGGCTAAGCTTGCGAGGTGGCGTATCAAGCGCCTGGGCCAACCGCGTACAGGCGGTGTCCAGCACATCAATGGCTTTGTCAGGTAGCTGTCGCCCAGCCAGGTAGCGTGCCGAAAGCGCGGCCGCCGCCCGTAGCCCGCTGTCTCCGATCAATACGCCGTGGGCACGCTCATAAACATCCCGCAAGCCCCGCAGAATGACCAGGGCCTGCTCGACGCTAGGCTCGGAAAGCGCGATGGGTTGAAAACGCCGCGAGAGAGCCGGGTCTTTCTCGAAGTACTTTTTGTACTCCCGCCAAGTAGTCGCGGCAATCGTGCGCAGCTCCCCACGTGCCAGGGCAGGCTTGAGTAAATTAGCGGCGTCACCGCCACCTTCCTGATTGCCAGCACCAATCAGCGTGTGGGCTTCATCAATGAATAGAAGCGTTGGCCGCGCGGCATTTTTGACTTCATCGATGACGGCTTTAAGACGTTTTTCAAACTCGCCCTTAACCGCGGCTCCGGCTTGAAGCGCGCCCAGATCAAGCGTAAGCAGCTCAACACCCGCAAGCGCTGCAGGCACCTGGCCTGCCACAATACGTGCTGCCAGGCCTTCGACGACCGCGCTTTTACCCACCCCGGCATCACCAATCACGATCGGGTTATTTTTACGGCGACGCCCCAGAATATCGAGCATCTGATCAATTTCAGGATCGCGTCCCAAGACAGGGTCAAGCTCCCCTTGACGTGCCTGTTCGGTCAAGGATGTGGCAAAACGTGCCAACGCGCTGTCATCACCCGTGCTGGATGGCGCCTGACGCCGGCTGTCACCAGCCTCCTCTTGAGGCGCTTCAGCGGAACCTGCGGTCAATGGGTCTAACTGACGACGCAGGGTTTCTCGGTTGATCTCGGCTAGTAAGCGGATTGACCCAGCCCCCAGATAACGCTCCGGGTTGTGCAGTAGCGCCGTAAACACAGCGCCACTGCGAAGTGTGCGGTGCTGATATTCGGTTGAAGCGAGCAGCCAGGCATCCTGCAGCAGCTCAATTAGAAGCGGAGAAAAGCTCGGCGTAGCGACTTCCATATTGCGCGGTGGACGCGTTTCTTCCGCCAGTTGAGCGCGCAGAGCCGCGACATCAACATCAACGTTCTCACAGATACAGCGAACATCGCATAGCGGCTGGTCGAGCATGGCCTGCAGCAAATGCCCAACCGTGACTTCAGGCGCCTGCTGCTGAGCACACAGTACCGCTGCCTGCTCAAGCCCTTGGCGAGCAATCGTATTAAGGCGATTAATAAGCGCCGGTAGCTCTACCCTGAGCATGGTATCTCCTAGCGATAAAGTTGGTTGAGAAGGGACGTGATCTGTTCAGCCTGCTGATCCAATGACCACGAAAAGCCTAGATACACCGCGACCATAGCAATACTGAAAAGCGCGAAAATCCCCCAAATCGGGAAATTTGCGGTACGCCGTTGGCGCCCCTGCACCACGTTTTTAAGGGGCTTCGTCAGCGTGTCTTCAGCGGGTTGATCAAGGGAGGAAAGCTGATCGCCCAGCGCCCGGACAATTTGCTCATACTCGTCACGCCCGTGGGACATGACGCGGTAGCGGCCTTCAAACCCAAGACACAGGCATAGGTAAATAAATGCCAACATATCTCGATAGCGCTGAGGCTCTTGCTGCAAGCGCGCCAGGATGGAAAATACTTTCTCCCCGCCCCAGGTTTCATTATGAAAACGCGTCAATAGCGAGTGCTCGGCCCACTTGCTCTGCCGCCCCCAGGGCATCCCCATGACGGCTTCGTCAATGAAAGAGCAGAGTACATACCGATAGGCCAGCAGCGTGGCGCGATCATATCCCTGCTCGGTTAGTTCAATTTCAATCGCGGCAATCTCGTCCACTACCTGTCGATAAAGGCGTTCAACATCCCCTACGCTATCGAGTTGACGCACCCTTACCACCATGCCCAACAGGCTACTGGCAGCGTCTACCAGCGGGTTGAGGTTATGTCCCCGCAGCCGAAACCAGTAATCCTCATCTGCATCAAGCTGCTCGGCGTGGCTATGAATCAAGTGCTCTAAACCACGCTCGTTGATCAGGTCCTCATGCCGCACTTTTTGAGAGACACGTTGACGGGTCGAGTTTTGCTCATCAGTGACAAGATGTTGCATGGTTTAACTCCTGATAGCCCAGAACTGCATTTCCAGACCGGGAAATTCTCCGGCAACGTGAAACGCAAAGCCGCTGGCACCGTTAAGCATTCCCCAGGCTTCGCTTTGGCGGTCCAACTGGAAGTAGGTGTAACCGGCGTGATAAGGCAGTTCACGGGGCGCTACTGGCAACGGCTCCAGCGGTATGCCGGGAAGTTGCAAGCTGATGAGGTCGCGGATACGCTCGACGCTTGCCACCTTGGTTTGCTGCAGAAACAGCTTACGTAGCCGCTCATTTGGCATATCGGCACGTACGGCAAGGATGAATTCTGCCGACTCGATCAGGCTGAGATCGGAAAGCGGTGCCACCAATAAGCCAAACCGGCGGGCTTGCAACTGAATAGCCACCGCTCTGGGTTCAAGCACGGTAGACAGCGCCTGGCGCAGCATTTTCATTAGAGGACGAAACGCTCGCTCAGGGTGGTCATGATCGTAGGCCGGGCACTCTGGCGGCAGCCGCGATTCATCGGTAAACGTCACCAGCTCGCAGGAGATTTCATGCATGGTGTCGTAAAGCCGCTCGGGATGCAGTTGTCCTAACCGTGCAAGGTGTTGAAAGCGTGGCTGAGCGCGGTTAAGCAGCTGTAGCAACATAAAGTCAGCGACATCTGCCACACCCGCTTGATGGGGAGTGGAAAGACGCTGAGCAATATTACGTGCGCGTTCGCGCATTAAACCGGCCATTTCGCCAACGAACCGCTGAAGGCTCGGCGCGGCCTGGACGTTAAGCAGCGTAGGCAGGAACTGCTCGTCCAGAACCAGGCTGCCATCGGGGCGGCGCTCAACAATACGCGCCACTGCCAGGCAGGCGTAGCCACTCCGATCATCGCGCTCTAACAGCAGACGCGGCGAAACCCGGGCCACGTCCAGCTCTGCGTTTGCTCCGTCCCGCGAGTGCAAGTCGCGCACGCTACGTGATGACAGGCGATAGCGGGCAGGCAAATCATCGTCAGGCCAACGTACTTCTCCTACGCCGTCGGTTGCCAAGGGCAAGCCCAGATAAACGACCTGATTGGTAATACTTGCGTCACTAATTTCCAGCGGCGTTGGTTCAACATCGTCAGAAGGAAGATGAAATGCGACGCCATCTGGCATGACGCCGCTGGCACGGCTAATCGCCACACGCCCAAAGCTTAGGAACTCGTTATTGAGCTCAAGCGTCAGGAAGCCATATAAAAAATGACTAACCCCTTTTAGCCGCGTATCCAGCAGTCCTTCCAAGCTACGTTGCTGCTGTTGAAAATGCTGAGGCTTAATGAACAAGCCCTCGCTCCACACCACACGGTTTCGGCTAGCCATTACTCCTCCTTCCTTAGCTCTACTTCGCTGTCACGCAGGTGAACCAGCAAGTGGTAGTACTCTCCACGGCTGGTTACTTTCACGACCTTTTTCCATTGCGCTTCATTGGGCGTGGCGTAAAAGGCAATTAACCCGATGTAACGCGTCTCTTCGTCGATCTCAAAAGGCTCGTAGAACTTCCACTGGCCCGGTAGCAAGGTGAAGTCATCATGGGTCAGATAGTTGGTTCCCAATGCTTCTTCCAAGTCGCTACTCAGTTGGCTTAAGTCTGCAGCCATCAACATGGAGTCGTCTTTGAGTTGCAGTACCTGAAAACGTAATGGTGTTCCCTCCCCTTCGATATTGGGATTCACATTGGGCTCAGCCAACATGCTGAGATCCACCAGTGTCGGCCGATCCTCCGGATACCCCACTGGAATCGACGGGTCACGAATTACCTGCCATGTTTTACCGGTTGCCTCGAAGGTGGAGGCACAACCAGTGAACAGCAAACAAAGGCATAGCAGCCCAGTAAGCTTTGCCATGCTTAACACGCCGCTGCGTGACCCGCTCATGCGTCCTCCCGCTGCTGGCGGCGTACCGATTGGTCATAACCCTGCTCAAACACTTCCCAAAACAGTTTCTGGAAACCCTGCTGACGGCCAGAATTCAGCTCACGGTAATAGTGCTGGTACATTTCCCATGCCCAGCCGCCTTCATCTTCAATGCGGTTTCCCGCACCACGGTAAGCATGAAAACGCTTGAGCAAGGCTTCTGGTGAAAACGCTTCAAGGATCGCTCCCAGCGCCTGGCCAATCGCTTCCTCTACCGCGGTCTGATGCTGGCCTTGATGGCGCAAGCTTTCGGCGACGGCTTGAGGAGCTGAAAGGTGTACAAAGCTGCGCTGCGCTGAAAACATGGTTTCAGCAGTTTCTTCAAACGTTAGGCCAAGGCGCAGAGGGTTATCTTCAATAGGCTGTAAACGACGATCACGCAGCGGGTATTTACTATCGTTTTGAGCCTGCTGGAGTAACCGCAGCCCATCAATGGTGGCGCGTAGCGTTTGCCCCGCCTCCTCTAAAAATGCTTGCTGCTCTTCGCTATCCCGAAAAGACAGATCAAGCCCTAACCCTCTCAGTAACGGATCGGCCCCCACATGACTCAGCGCCTGTGTCGTCGGTTTCTGCCAGCGATCCTCTAATTGCTCACCAACAGAGCGCTCCAAGTCGTTTAGTTGCCGCTCATCCATGTCACTGCTCCTCTGCATCGTTGTGCCGTTTAAGGGTTTAATATCGGGAAGGCGTACGGCTTCATCGCGCCGTTCCTGCTGTTTCCGCTCACCGTACTGACCGCGATGGGACAGAGGCATCGCTTCTAATGGCTCTATTTCAGATAGCTGAGCCTCGCCTTTGTCCAGCGCTACCATCGGATCATGCTGCAACGAGCCGGGGATAACGCCCCCGAGCGCTTCAATAGGGTCTTCTTGCTTGGCAGGGTGTCGCGATGCTCCATCACTTCCCCTGGGCACTGCATGCCCGTCCACGGTCACATCATCCTGCTCTTCATCAATGAGAGTGGTGAGCGAGTGAATACCCGGCTGCCATGCATGACGGTTACCAAGATGAATTTTTAATCGATACACTCCGACCGTCAGCTCGTCGCCGTCGCGTAACGCTACTTTTCGATTACGTCCAATCGGTAGCGTGGCATGATTAATAAAGGTGTGCCCGCTGCAGTCCACCAAGCAAAACTTGCCGTCAATCTTGGTAATTTCAGCATGTTGGGGATGAATCTTTCTGGCTTGGTCCTGCAACAGCCAGTCGTCATAATCACCGCTACCTAGCGTTCCACCTTCACTTTGAAAGACGTAACTGCTAGATGAACGTCCCTCAAGTTGCTCGCTGTTCACAACGACTAGCGTAATGGCGTCAAATGGGTCGGCTTGCATGATTTAACTCGTCATTTGAATGCGTACACGGCGACGTGTTGATGCTTCGTCACCCTCGGGGTCAACAAACGTTGTCCAGCCCAGCTGGCATGAGCCAGCATCGCCTAGACGCATAGGCTTTACTTCACTCTCCAGCAGCTCAATCTCCAGGTCGTAGGCAAGTGGTTCACGCAGTACAAAGCTCACCAATGTTTTTAACGGCTGGTGCTCTTCACCATCGGGCAGAAAATCACGAAAACGAGCAAGGCTCAGTCCTCTCAGGCAAAGCGCAAACTTTCCCTTTACGTCCGCAACGCGCTCGCCCGCCACCATGTCTTCTCCGAGCGTCATTCCAGAAAGCCCGGTGCGACTACGCTGGTCCAGTGGAATATCGACCCAGCGCAGGATCCATTCGTTGATTTCTACCTGAGCCAAATCAAAGCAGTGACTGACAATCCCGCTGACTACATCAGGGGAGCGCGAACGTCCCGCCAATAAACCGGCATAGGCCAGCATCTTGCTCCAGTTGATCGGCGTCTCGCCTCGCAGGTTGCTGTCAGCAAGACCTACAAGCGCAAAAACCGCTGCCGAAAAGCCGTCCTGAGCATCATCCTGGTAGCGCACGTAGTGGCGATATTTCCGCCAGCTTCGATGCATCAATGTCAGCAATCGATGATTGAAAAAATCCAGGAAATCACCGGCAGAGCCTTCTTGATGTGCCGACTCATGCGCCAATGCTTCCAGGTAGTAGCTGGGTAGCGGAGACTGGGCGCCCTGTAAACCCAGAAAGCTCACCTTCATTTCGTACTGGCCGCTTTCATTAATGGCCAGGTCGAGTACATCACTACCGGGAAACCCCAGCGACGCCGACGCCTTGTACTTCACGCGCTGAAATGCAGGCACGCTACCGCTATGCCGCTGCTCTAAATCATCACTGTGATGACGATGCAGAAGCTCCACTAATTGAAAAAACTCGTAGCGTCGCGCGCCATTAATCAGCGGCGCTAGCGCTACATCAGAGGCTGCTGCCCCGCCTGTAAGCTCCATACGTAACGCTCTTGGTTATGGCGATTAATGACCTGCAACTCATGAAAAGAGTTGATGCTGGCGTACAGGGACAAAAAGCGTGCTAATACACTGCCAAAGAGATAGAGGCTGCCTTCGTCTCCAAAAGCGTCCTGATCAAGGGTCATGACAGAGCGTAACCCGCGCACCGGTAAGCCTTTGCGCAGCCGATCAACGGGTTGAGTGTCGATATCGATGATGCCCGTTAAGCGTTTTTGGGCAATCCGTTCTGCCTGTCGGTCGACCAGCGCTCGAAAGTCGTACGCCTGTAGCACTGAGCAGAGCGCGTCACGATTGAGTAGCGAAAGGTAATTGAGCGATAAATTGGAAATTAAAACCCACAGCAGACCATCATCGATGGCCGGGCGCAGCACCGGCGTGGGCTTGGTGATATTCCGAAAACTAGAGAAAGTAGGACTCTTCTCCGTTTCCACGCATATATCGCCAATCGTTAGCTGTTCGGGCAACTCGCGGTTACTGCAGGTCAGGCCCAGCGAGATGGTTTCTCGTCGACCAAGGCATGAAGGTTCATCGCCACGCATAAAGGCAATATCGTGATCAAAACCATCGCCTCTTAAGCTATTGCATACCCGAGCACGGTAGTGCAGCGCTTCACGCCCCCGGTCACGCTCAATCTGATGCTGGAAGCTCTCAAAGGGAACATAGCGCCGGGGAGCATCCCGAGAGCCACTCGACTCCCCTTCCAGGCGGCCTACGACCTCATCAACGCTGAATATTTCATAGTGGGATGGCGCTTTGCTGCTAGGACGAATACGGTACTCGCTACGCTCCCCCGTCAAATCAATCGGCTCGGCATCATGTTCAAAGAGATTGATCGCGGGAGTACAATAAAGCGCCAGGTGTTCATCCTGAATACGTGCATCAGTAGGCAGCGGTCGAGAGAAAATAAAGCGTAGCGTTACCCGCTCGGCTGTCGTTGCAGGCAAAGCTTGGCCAAGCTCATGCACATCAAAAAAGTGAAACGCCTCAGGAAAACAAAGATATTCCTGCAATATGCGATAGCCTTGGTGCACATTGCGTGGATAAGGCAGCAGCGCTTGGTCACGCTCGAAGCCCACGGCTTTAAGCGCATTGGCAGGTAGCGTTTGCCGCTGACCATCTACTTCAAGTTCTAGCTTGCTTAAATAGTGGCTCATCCATAGGTAGAGCGTACGGGCGGTATAACCATCCCCTCCCAAATATAACCGCAGTGCTTCTACACCCAGAGCATTCATCGGCTGATCACTGTGGACATCCATCGCCAGCTCGACAATGGAGGTTTCCCGTGTATGACGGGCATTGACTCCTGCGTGAGCTAACGGATAAAGCGCTACATCGTGGCAGCTACGAAACAGGCACGCGGTGTTTTCCACCGGCACGCTGGCAAGCTCAGTCCCACGTTTCACTGCTTGCTGTTGGCTAAGGGCATGCCATGTCGGGGTAAACTGTACGACCGTCATACTGGGCACAGGGCGCAGATAGTTGGGCCACAGCATGCTAATGAGTGAGTGGGTGAGTTCTGGAAACTCATCCTCCACTTTTTCCCGCATTCGCCCCGTTAAAAAAGCAAAGCCTTCTAACAGGCGCTCGACATCAGGATCCGTGCTGCGCTCAGACAAGAAGCGGCTAAGGCCAGGGTTTGCGTCTGCAAACTCTCGACCCTGGCGCTTAAGAAAATTAAGTTCGTCACGATAATAGCGGTTGAGCATTCGTGCCTCTCAGGCCTATCAGTTGAGACACTGATAACGCTTATTGTTGAGCAACAGATCAATCGTGGCTTGGGTGCTGTCATTGCCTAGCGCGACGGTGGCATGCACTTGAAAACGCAGCTGCAGTGGATCCCCTGAGTTCGGCAATGACTCCACGTCCACACGCTTGACCCGCGGTTCATAGCGCTCAATGCAGTGCCGAATTGCCTGCTTGATATTGAGCTCCAGATCAAGGACGCCCACTGTGGCGTCATTGAAATCAAGCAGGCCAAGTTCCGGCGCGCAGGCGCAATTTCCTGGGTGGCTATTAAGCAAATCCACTAGATGGCGTTTGATCGACTCCACCACTTCGCTCAACCGGGTCTCTTCTGAGTGTCTTTCCGGTCGATGAGGAGCAGCAAGACGCTCAAACAATCGGCTTCCTAAACGCCCACTGCTTTCCATAGCCATAGCGCTCCCATTCCCTTATTCCTTATCAAGGCGTCCAACCAATGAAAGCTCGAAGTTAGCGCCCATGTACTTGAAGTGAGGGCGTACCGACATCGACACCTGATACCAGCCCGGCTCGCCTTCAACGTCAGATACCTGGATGGACGCTGCACGAAGCGGACGACGGCTGCGTACGTCGGCGGGCGGATTTTCCTGGTCGGCAACGTATTGGCGAATCCACGCATTAAGCTCACGCTCAAGATCCTGGCGCTCTTTCCAAGAGCCAATCTGTTCGCGCTGAAGCACTTTTACGTAGTGGGCAAGGCGATTGATAATGAACATGTAAGGGAGCTGGGTACCCAGCTTGAAGTTCGTCTCCGCCGCTTTACCTTCAGCAGTATTCGGAAAAACTTTGGGCTTTTGCACAGAGTTGGCAGAGAAGAATGCGGCGTTATCACTCCCTTTGCGCATGGTCAGAGAGATAAACCCCTCTTCTGCCATTTCAAATTCGCGACGGTCAGTGATTAGTACTTCTGTAGGTATCTTGGCCTGTAGCTGACCAAACGCCTCGTAGGTATGAACGGGCAGGTTTTCAACCGCGCCACCGCTTTGCGGCCCGATGATATTGGGGCACCACCGGTACTTGGCGAAGCTATCGGTTAAACGCTCTGCCAACAAGTAGGCTGTATTGCCCCACAGGTAATGCTCATGATTTTCATTGACCGTTTCCCGGTAGTTAAAGGTCTTAACCGGGTTTTCGATCGGATCGTAAGGCGTACGCAATAGAAAACGCGGCGCCGTCAGCCCCAGGTAGCGCGCATCATCAGACTCGCGCAGGCTGCGCCAACGCGCATATTTCGGACCTTCAAAAATCGCTTTCAAGTCCTTGATATTAGGAAGCTCTTCAAAGCTTTCAATACCGAAGAAAGAAGGGGCAACAGAGGACATAAAGGGCGCATGAGCCATCGCACCGACAGCCGACGCGTACTGCAATAGCTTCATATCAGGCGTTGAAGGCGAGAAGTCATAGTGCCCAATAATGCCCGCGACAGGTTCGCCACCAAACTGGCCATAGCCCGCGTTATAAACATGGTGATAAAGCCCGCTTTGGCTGATTTCAGGCGCAAACTCGAAATCGTCTAAAAGCTCCTGCTTCGTCGCATGCAGCACATCAAGCTTAATATTTTCCCGAAAGTCGGTGCGATCGACAAGCAGCTTCAAGCCACGCCATGCCGACTCCAACTGCTGAAAGTTCTCGTCGTGTAAGACTTCATCGACCTGATGGCTAATCTTTCGATCAAGCTCAACGATCATGTTATCCATAATCGATTTATTGACCTTGGGCGTTGCCTCGCTATCTGCCAGGAGCTCTGCAATAAAAGCAGCGACACCTTGCTTGGCAACGTCATATCCCTCATCGGCAGGCGCCATACGTGTTTGCGCCATTACCTGGTCCAGAAGAGATACTTCCGTTTCTGTTTCCGCTGTCGTTGTCTGCTGCTGCTTGGCCGTTTTACTCATCGCTCTGCCTCGAAATCATTATGTAGTTGATAGATACGCTATGCATCACGATGCATTAATCGTCCTTCCGATCCGTATCTAGTAACTCCAACTCGCTTAATAGCTGTTGGCGAGCATCATCGTTCTCAAGCAACTTCTGCAACCGGTCACGGAACGCAGGAACGTTTCCTAAAGGGCCTTTCAAAGCAACCAACGCCTCACGCAGCTCTACCAACTTACGCAGCTCGGGTACTTGCTTTGCGATGGAATCCGGAGAGAAATCTTCAAGCGATTTAAAGGATAAATCGACCGTCATTTCACCCAAATCTTCACTCTCTTCCAGACGATTGGACACCGACGTTTGCAATGTCAGGCCAGCTTCACGCATCACCGACTGGAAGTTGTTCTTATCGACAGAAACAGCTTGTCGCTCTTCAATAGGGGCCTCTTCTTCACCACCTTTAAAGTCGCCAACAACCAATAGCTTGAGCGGCAACTCAGTATCCGACTGCTGATCACCAGTCGCTGGAACATACTTGATATTGATGCGCTCTTTAGGCGCGACGGTTCCTTGTTTAGCCATGAGATTCGCCTTGGGAGAGAGATAATTAAGAATAACTGTAAGTAATTTTTCAATCTTCGGAAGGTAGCGAATTAGGCTTAAGTATGCCAATGAGCCTTTAACTCAAGTCACTCTTTTGAGAAAGATCATGAATACCTACTAGTAAATTTTTAGCGCCATTTTTAAGGATATTTAACGAATTTAACAACAAAACTAATAATAATTAGAATAAAACGAATGTTTTGTAAGATATGTCTTACAAAAACTATCGGCAATCTCTTATAGAGAAAGACTCTTTTACTTACAAAAAAGGTTGTATAAGAAAAACAAAGAGGTGAAATAATGTACAAATAATTCCATCAATTAAAAACATTGAGTAACAAAATAGAACATACTTAACTAAAAAAAAACAAAACACCATTTAAAACAACTTTTTCGAATTCGGGAAAACGACACCGTTTTTATAGGCGAGCAACTAATTGCCAAATGAGCAACTAGTTGCTTAAAATCAAGCAAGCCAATGCCTACTTATAATTAGATTTAATTATAGAAACTATATAGGTGAATGATATATATAGAATTAATTAAAATGGCATATTGATTGCTATATATAACGGTGTCCACTGGGCACTAATGTATATTTTAGTCAAGGAGCAGACCATGCCAACACCATGTTATATCAGCATCGAAGGCCAGACTCAGGGTAACATTACCTCAGGCGCCTTCACTCCTGATTCTGTCGGCAATATTTATGTCGAAGGTCATGAAGATGAAATGCTGGTTCAGGAATTCAAACACGTCGTAACCGTACCGACTGACCCGCAGTCTGGTCAGCCGTCTGGTCAACGTGCACACAAGCCATTTGTGTTTACGGTTGCACTTAATAAATCCGTTCCGCTGATGTACAACGCACTCGCTTCAGGCGAAATGCTGCCACACGTTGCATTGAAGTGGTACCGCACGTCTGTGGAAGGTAAACAAGAGCACTTCTTTACCACTACACTGACGGATGCCACGATTGTTGATATTAACCTGCGCATGCCACACGCTCAGGATATCAACAAGTCGGAATTCACCCAGCTGATGGATGTTTCTCTGGCCTATCGTAAGATCGATTGGGAACACACCGTTGCGGGCACTTCTGGCTCTGACGATTGGCGCGCGCCTATCGAAGGCTAAGCATGTACGCGATGCTTGTATTAAAAAACCCCTTCCAATTGGAAGGGGTTTTTAGTCAGTGCCGTCTTTTACTCTTTAGATAAAGCGTCCAAGCCCCACCGCTGAACGCAGCTTATCCATGGTGATTGCTGCCTCTTCGCGCGCCCGCTCTGCGCCTTTTTGTAGTACGGCTTCAATATGGGCGGGATCTTCCATTAGCCTGTAATAACGCTCTCGGGGTTCGCTCAGGTGTGCATTGAGATACTCAAATACCTGGTTTTTGGCATCTCCCCAGCCGATACCCGCGGCATATTGTTCGCGCATGGCGGCTGTTTCGCTTTCATTGGCAAACGCTGAATAAATCTGGAACAGCGTGCAGGTAGCCGGATCTTTAGGTTCGCCGGGTTCAAGCGAGTTGGTCTTGATTTTACGCACCAGCTTTTGAAGCTTTTTCTCAGGTGAAAACAGCGGAATCGTATTGTTATAGCTTTTGGACATCTTGCGCCCATCCAGCCCTTTCAACACCTCGCCCGTCTCACTCACCACGGCTTCGGGCAGCGTAAAGTACTGCCCTTTATAAAGGTGGTTGAATCGACCGGCCATATCGCGCGCCATTTCGATATGTTGAATCTGGTCGCGCCCTACCGGCACCTTATTGGCGTTGAACATCAAAATATCGGCGGCCATCAATACCGGATAGCCAAACAAGCCCATGGTGACACCTTTATCAGCATCCTGATCACCCGCTTCCTCGTTTTCAGCCACGGCTGCCTTATAGGCATGGGCACGGTTCATGAGCCCCTTGGCGCACACGCAGGAAAGCATCCACGAGAGTTCTTGAACTTCGATCAAGTCAGATTGGCGGTAAAAGATTGCGTTGTCGGTATCCAGGCCAAGCGCCAGCCAGGTAGCGGCAATTTCCAGGCGTGACTCTTGTACGCGCTTCGGGTCCTGGCATTTGATCAGGGCATGATAATCCGCCAGAAAATAGAACGACTGTACGTTGGGGTCCTGGCTTGCTTCTATGGCTGGTTTAATCGCACCAACGTAGTTGCCTAAGTGCGGTGTGCCAGTAGTCGTAATACCGGTTAGGACGCGGGTTTTGGCAGTTTGACTCATTGTATTCAGGCTCTTGGGCAAATAGGCCTATCATAACGCGCTGATTTACGCGTGGCGAATAGCATTAGCGTAAGCCTGCCAGCTGCCATTGCGGTTCGGCGTCAGTCTTGAAAAACTCAAGCTGCGTGACCAATGCCTCATCGGGAGCTTGCCCCTGGCGGCTGGCGGTAATCACTACTCGATCATTGCTGAGCTTCTTGATATTGAGTGCGACCTCTTCTGCTAGCGAGTCATGGTTAAGAGTATCGCGGCCCGCCGCTAAACGACTGAGAAACATTTTAAACGCGCCAACATCCAACAACACCTCCAGCTCTTCTGCTTGAAGTCGGTAACGCTCCCCACTGCCCAGCGCTTGGGGGCCTTCAGTTACGTGGTTTAAAAAAGCGTCACGCTGGGCAGAGTGATGGCTAACCGCCAACGCAGCCAGCAGACTCTCATCGACCATTTGTGCTTGCACTGAGGCACGAAAATTACCTGCCAAACGCTCATCAACGAGTGCTGACTGCATGCTGGCGACACCGAGTAACAGTGCTGCGGAAAGCATCGCCATTACAATGACTAATGCAGCCCCTTGCTGATGCTTCATAGGCTAACGCCGGTTGGCTTAATTACTTGGCTTCGCTGCATCACATGCCATATAAAGGGCGCTCGTTCTGAATCTGCAAACCTCAAGGTTATGCGGTACAACCCCGCTATACCCTGAACATCTTGTTCATAAAGATTAACAGCACGGCAATCATTGCTACCTTTATAAAGCCCCTCGATCAATGGCTGGCCATTTCGGCGTAGCGCACAGGTGTCATCGTTAACCAACGATTCGCTAATCTCATAGTGGCTTCCTGCACCGTGACGAACGTCTCGCGTCAATGCCTCAGCGGCAAAGATAACCGCTTCCTGCTGACGACTGATCGCCTCCACGCGGGTAAAGGTGGTCACTGTGGTTAATAAAAGCTGTCCAGCGCCTAGAATAATAATCGCCCCGATGACCATTGCGACCATGACTTCAACCAGCGTAAAGCCCGCCTGGCGTGTATTGACCACTACGCCCCCTCACTTAATGGCAGTGTAAATACGTAATCAAGGGGCTCTTGCACCTCTTGTGAAGGCCAGGCGTTAACCACAATGGAGACTGTGAAGTGGCAGCTTCCATCCACTACGGCGCGCTCCACCTCACCGGTAGAGCCATTAAGCGGCGCATCAAGGCCTTCAAACCACTGGGCGCGCCAAGCGCTTCTCAGGCTAGCAAGATCAATGCGGCGGCAATTCTGTGTCGTTGCAAGCCGTCCCCAGGCGCTTTCCTGCATATCGACAGCGGCAAGGCTTGCGGCCGAGTACTGATAGCCGGTCGTGGCACTTTGCAACGAGGTTAATTGCATTGCCGCGATCCCCATAAGCCCAAACACTAAAAGCGCCAAGGCAATCAGTGCCTCAACCAAGGTGAACCCGCGCTGGCGCTGCATTTACCAGCAATCCTTGGGTAAACGCTCGCCTCGATTATTGAGCGTAATAGCCGTTTCACAACCATCGTCCTGAAGCGTTGAAGCGCTTAGTAGATAGCCATTCTCCGCCTCTTTTGAAAGCATCAAGGCGTAGCGCTTGCCGGGAGATTGAGAGGGAATGGCACACTCATGATAGGTATATGTGCGGGAATTGCAGCGTTCCAGCTCAGCGGCTGCCTGCATCAACCCCGCATGCGCATCGGTACGCAGTGAGGCTTGGAGGTGACGGGTATAGACAGGATAGGCCATGGCCGCAATGAGGCTGATAATGCCCATTACCACCACAACCTCAATAAGCGTAAAACCGCGCTGGCACCTTGGCTTTCCACCAGCGCGTAAAGCATAAAGATAAAACGTCAAATAATGCTCCTGCCCAGGCCACCGCATACACTTTCAGACTATCGGAAACCGATGCGCAGTGCATTAGCTGCTGACGATTACCTGCTCACGAAGCTCTTTGGGCATGGAAAACGTAATGTTCTCTTCTTGGCCGAGCAGCTCTTCAGGCACGGCAGCACCGAAAGATTGCAGCTTGGCGATAACCCCTTTGACCAGCACTTCCGGAGCGCTTGCGCCAGCCGTGACGCCGATACGGCCAACGTTCTCAAGCCAGGTGGCGTCAATCTGATCGGCATTATCGATCAGATACGCCGGGGTTCCCATGCGTTCGGAAAGCTCACGCAGGCGGTTGGAGTTTGAGCTATTGGGACTCCCTACAACGAGCACCAAGTCACTGTCGGCGGCAAGCTCGCGCACTGCGTCCTGGCGGTTTTGCGTAGCGTAGCAAATATCGTCCTTGCGCGGCCCGCTGATCTCGGGAAACTTGTCGCGCAAAGCGTCGATTACCTTGGCCGTATCGTCCATCGAAAGCGTCGTTTGCGTCACAAAGGCCAGCTTGGAAGGGTCGTTGACGACCAGATTGGCAACATCCTGCTCATCTTCCACCAGGTAGATATGCCCGCCGTGAGCCGTATCGTAACGCCCCATGGTGCCTTCTACTTCCGGATGGCCCGCATGCCCAATCAGCACGCACTCATGGCCTCGCTTGGCGTAGCGCAACACTTCCAGATGCACTTTTGTGACCAGCGGGCAGGTAGCATCAAATACTTTCAGCCCACGCCGGTCGGCATCGGTTTGAACAGCCTGAGAAACACCGTGGGCCGAGAAAATTACGATCACGTCGTCCGGGACTTCGTCGAGTTCTTCCACGAAGACCGCCCCACGCTCGCGCAGCGTTTCCACCACGAAACGGTTATGAACCACTTCATGACGAACATATATGGGCGGGCCGAACACGTCGAGGGCTCGATTGACGATATCGATAGCGCGATCCACGCCGGCACAAAAACCACGCGGATTGGCCAATTTGATCTGTATGGGCTGTGCTTGCGTCGATTGCATAATAGCGCCTTGATGCGTAAACGCATCGCTAGTGAATAATAAACTAGTGCGTAGTGACGGGCTTAACGTCGAGAATCTCGACTTCAAACGTTAATGTACGCCCTGCCAGCGGATGGTTAAAGTCCACCTCTACGCGATCACCTTCAATGGTTTTGACCACACCAGGCAATTCCGTTCCCGCTTTATCGGCAAACGACATCACCATCCCCAGCTCAGGCTCTTCGTCACCGAAGTCGGCCCGCTTGAGTGTCTGAATATTCTGAGGGTTGTGCTGACCAAACGCATGTTCAGGGGTTATTTGAAACGTCCCGTTTTGGCCCGCGGCCATGCCCTTAATAGGATGCTCAAACCCCGGGGGCAGATTGCCATCACCAAACTGGCAGACAGCAGGCACCTTCTCTTTAGTTGAATCCACCACCGTGCCATCTTCAAGCTTCAAGGTGAAGTGCAGTGTCACTTCCATCCCATCATCAATTAGGTAATCGCTCATTACTCTGCTCACTATTGGGTGACACCGCGGCCCTAGCCCTTCTTGGGTGAGACCGCGGGTTGATTAAATCACTCTTCGATCAGGTCACAGTCCGATGAGCTTTTTTACGGCGTCGCTCACCCATGACTGACTCCCATATTAATCCGATGGCTCCGAGAGTAATCCCGATATCCGCCACATTAAAAGCGGGGTAGTACCAACCGGCGACGTGAAACGATAGAAAGTCGACCACATAACCGTGCACTAACCGGTCATACAGATTACCCAACGCCCCACCGATAATCAGCGGCAGCGAAATGGCCAACAGTTTTTCATCGTCTCTGACGCGGGAAAGCCAGATCGTTAGACCTATGCTAGCGCCAATCGCGATCAGTGCAAAAAACCAGCGTTGCCAACCGGGGTGAGTCGCCAAAAAGCTAAACGCGGCCCCGGTATTGTGCATTAGCGTCAGGTTAAAAAACGGCAACACCTCCACCGGCTGCAGATAACCCAACTGACTGCTGGCAATCGCCTTGGTGGCTAAATCCAGCACGATAACGGCCACCGCCAACCACAGCCAGCGCAGCGGCTGCCGCATCGGCGGCCGGGCGCTGGCAGGTGACATGGGTTCCTTGGACTCAGGCATAGCGACGCACCTCACCCGGGCCGTCTGGCAGGTTAAGAATCGAGCGCTCGCAGAGCGTGGGGTGCTCAGGGTGCGTACCCACATCCGGACGGCGCTCCCAGCTGCGTTCGCATTTCTCGAACGTGCTGGCCACAACCGCTACCTTGAGCCCATCAAGCTCGCTATAGGCTGATGCATCGGCATCGGCAAGCGGTTTGAGAGTCGCTTCAGATGTGATCAGCACAAATCGCAGCTCATCGCCCAGGCGTGACAGCAACGCATTGAGCTCATCGCTGACATACAGGGTGACTTCACTATCCAGCGAGCCTTTGATAGCGCCTTCGCTACGCGCCTCTTCCAAGCGCTTATTCACCGCCTGCTTGACCTCCAGCACGGCCTCCCAGTACTCGCGGCCCATCTCGGCGTCGGCATCAAGCGGCTTCAGGCCGGTATAGTAGGTTTCCAGCAGTACGCTGTCGCCACGCTTGCCCGGGATATGCTCGTAAATCTCTTCTGCGGTGAAGGAGAGAATCGGTGCAACCCAGCGCGAAAGCGCCTCGATGACATGATAGAGCGCGCTCTGACAGCTGCGACGTGCCAACGAATCAGCCTGAGTGGTGTACTGACGATCCTTGATGATATCCAGATAGAAACCACCCAGATCGCGCGAACAGAAAGTATGCACCTGCTGGTAAACGTCCAGGAAGCGGTACTCTTCATAGGCTTTCTGGATGCGCTCCTGCAGCTGCAGCGCACGATCGACGACCCAACGATCCAAAGCGATCATATCGTCGAAAGCCACCATATCGCGTGCCGGGTCAAAGCCGGTCAGGTTACCCAGCAGAAAGCGCGATGTGTTACGAATACGCCGATACACGTCCGCCGTGCGCTTGAGAATCTCATCCGACACGGCCATTTCATTGGAGTAATCAGTCGAGGCCACCCACAGGCGCAGAATATCCGCGCCCAGCTTGTCCATCACCGACTGCGGCGCGACAACGTTGCCCAGCGACTTGGACTGCTTACGACCTTGCGAATCGACGGTAAACCCGTGGGTCAACAGCTGACGGTATGGCGCATGGCCGTCAATTGCCGAGCCGGTCAAAAGCGACGAGTGGAACCAGCCGCGGTGCTGGTCAGAGCCTTCCAGATACAGATCAGCCCGCGGACCGCTTTCATGACCATGCGGATGAGAGCCGCGCAGCACATGACGGTGCGTGGTGCCGGAATCAAACCAGACATCCAGCGTATCGGTAATCTTGTCGTACTCGGCGGCTTCTGCGCCGAGAAGCTCGGCAGCGTCCAGGCTGAACCAGGCATCAATGCCCTGCTCCTGTACGCGCTTGGCGACTTCATCCATCAGCTCGACGGTGCGCGGATGCAGCTCGCCGGTTTGCTTGTGCAGGAAGAACGGAATCGGCACGCCCCAGTTACGCTGGCGGGAGATGCACCAGTCTGGGCGGTTGGCGATCATGCTATGCAGACGCGCCTGGCCCCAGGCGGGCGTGAACTGAGTCGCTTCGATACCTTCCAGCGCACGTTCACGCAGTGTTTTGCCGTCTTTACCCTGAATATCCATACCCACGAACCACTGGGCTGTGGCGCGGTAGATGACCGGCGTTTTATGCCGCCAGCAGTGCATGTAGCTGTGCACGATAGGCTTGTGCGCCATCAGCGCACCCACTTCTTCAAGCTTGGCGACGATATTGGGATTGGCTTTCCAGATCATCTGGCCGCCAAAGAACGGCAGGTCATCAACGTACACGCCGTTGCCCTGTACCGGGTTCAACATGTCATCAAAGCTCATGTCGTGGGCGCGGCAGGTATTGAAGTCATCCAGGCCGTAAGACGGCGCGGAGTGCACGATACCGGTGCTGCCCACTTCCGATTCGACGTAATCGGCCAGATACACCGGCGACAGGCGGTCGTAGAACGGGTGGCGGAAGTTGATCAGGTCAAGCTTCTCGCCTTGAGTGGTGGCAATGACCTCACCCTGAAGCCCAAAGCGCTCAAGGCAGCTTTCCACCAGCTCTTCGGCAAGCAGCAACAGGCGCTCACCGGTATCGACCAGCGCGTAGGTAAATTCGGGGTGAACGTTGAGCGCCTGGTTGGCAGGGATAGTCCAAGGGGTCGTTGTCCAGATCACTACCGCAGCCGGCTTGGGCAGTTCGCTCAGGCCAAACGCGGCGGCAAGCTTGTCGGCATCTTCCACAGGGAAGGCAACATCGATTGCATCGGACTTCTTGTCCTGATATTCGACTTCCGCTTCAGCCAGGGCCGAGCCGCAGTCAAAGCACCAGTTGACCGGCTTCAGACCTTTGAAGACGTAGCCCGCTTCGACCATGTCGGCAAGCGCGCGAATCTCGCCTGCTTCATTGGTGTAATCCATGGTGCGGTAAGGGTGGTTCCAATCACCAATGATCCCCAAGCGCACGAAGTCCGCCAGCTGCGTTTCAACCTGAGCACCGGCGTATTCACGGCACAGCTCACGCGCTTTTGCAGGCGCGAGATGTTTGCCATGAGTGGTTTCCACCTTGTGCTCAATCGGCAGACCATGGCAGTCCCAGCCCGGCACGTAAGGCGCATCGAAGCCCGCCAGGTTTTTCGATTTGACGATAATATCTTTTAAAATCTTATTAACGGCGTGACCAATATGGATACTGCCGTTGGCGTAGGGAGGGCCATCGTGCAGTACAAACAGCGGCGCGCCTGCACGCGCTTCGCGCAGGCGCTGGTACAGGTTCATATCCTGCCAGCGTGAAACACGTCCCGGCTCCTGCTTGGGCAGCATGCCACGCATGGGAAAGTCGGTTTCAGGCAAGTTTAGCGTGTGCTTATAGTCCATGGTTCGGTCAGCCGTTGTTAGTATCGGCAGCGTCATCCGCCGAAGAAGGATCAGAAGAATTTGTCTTGGAAACCCGTTCAAGCGGGGCCGAGGCCAGCGGTAGCGCGTTATGTCGGTCAGTCACTGCCGTCGCAAAATAGCGATGCGCCTGGTCTTGATCGCGCTCAATTTGCGCTTTTAGCGCCTCAAAGTTGTCGAACTTCACTTCCCCACGAAGCCGCGCACAGGGAAATACCGTCATGCGCTTGCTGTAAAGGTCGCCATCAAAATCAAACAGATGTACTTCCAAAGTGGGCCGTTTGGAACCTACCGTAGGCCGAAACCCTACGTTGGCGACCCCGTGATAGCGCTGGCCGTCTTCAAGTGTCACCCCAACGGCATACACACCGCGCAGGGTTAATGGCTGAGGCAATAGAGGCAGGTTCGCCGTGGGTACACCGATAGTGCGGCCAAGCTGCTGGTCACGCACTACACGCCCTTCAATTGAGTAAGCCCGGCCCAGAAGGCTTGTCGCTACGGCAAAGTTACCGCTGGCAAGCAGGGTACGCACCCGAGAGCTTGAAACACGCTCATTCTCGACCGTAAAGGTGCGGGTATGCTCCACGCCAAAGCCCCGTTCTTCGCCTACCGCCGCGAGCAGCGCAAAATCGCCCTGCCGGTCGCAGCCAAAACGAAAGTCATCGCCGACCACCAGATGCTTAACATTCAACCCTTTGATCAATACCTGATCAATAAATTCACGCCCAGTCAGGCTTCTCAGCGCGTTATTGAAAGGCAGGCACAGTACCTGCTCAGCGCCGTACTGGCCTAATAGACGCACCTTTTCACGCAGGCGCGTCAAACGTGGCGGGGCCTGGTCACCGGCAAAATACTCACGCGGCTGGGGCTCAAACACGACCACCGTTAACGGCACGTTCAGGCGTGCGGCATGTTCGCGGCACTGCTGCAAAATCGCCTGATGGCCACGATGCACGCCGTCAAAATTACCAATGGTAGCGACGCAGCCACGTTGTGGCGCCGCCAGATTGTGCAGTCCTCGAATGACGCGCATGGCACCTCAGCCGTTAATAATTTGCAACGCCCAGCCTTTGTCAGGCTTAGGCGAGCGTAAAAACTCCTGATTATAGCGAACCCGCCGCACTAAATGTCTAACTCTATGCATATCAACGTATCGATTTAGCTTTGCATCTTAAAATGCCGTGGCCGCAAACCAAACGCCGCCAGCCAAACAAAGTAAAGCGAACCGCCCAACCCGACCAGGCCACTCACCCAGGCAACGCGCTGCCATAGGCTAAACCCGAGCCATTCCTGCCATCCAGGCGACACCACATAGAGGGCGATCGCCATTAATGCACTGCCGCCTAATAGCTGCACCGCATAACGCCCCCAGCCGGGCTGAAACACCAGCACACCCTGCTTGTGCAGCAGATACCCCAGCAATCCGGCATTCAAGAAGGCCGAAAGCGCGGTAGCTAACGCCAAGCCGGCATGGGCAAGCGGCCAGATCAAAATAAGGTTGAACACCATATTAGCGGCCATGGCGATGATACCTACCTTCACTGGCGTTCTGGTGTCCTGGCGGGCAAAAAAACCGGGAGCCAATACCTTGATCAACATAAAGGCCACCAGGCCAAAGGCATAAGCACGCAGGCTCATCGCCGCCATCTGAATATCGTTATCAGTCATTGCGCCATAGTGAAACAGCGTAATCAACAGAGGCTCAGCCAATACGGCCAGCGCCAGCGCAGCGGGCAGGCCTAATAACAGCACCACACGAATAGCCCAGTCGAGCATGGCGGCAAAATGTTCCTTGGACTGCGAGGCATGGCGCTTGGAAAGCGCAGGCAAAATGACCGTACCAATCGCCACGCCAAACACACCCAACGGCAGCTCGACCAGACGATCAGAGTAATAAAGCCAGGAGACGCTACCCGCAGCAAGCAGCGAGGCCAATACGGTATCCAGCAATAAATTGATTTGCGATACCGACACCCCGAACAGCGCGGGGGCCATCAGCTTTAAAATACGCTTAACGCCGTCATGGGCAAAATTTGGCCAGGGCGTGGGCATGAGCCCTAGGCGCATTAAAAACGGCACCTGGAAAACCAGCTGGGCAGCACCGGCAATCAGCACGCCCCACGCCAGTGCCATGGCGGGTTCTTCCATTAGCGGCATTAAAAACAGCGCCGCCCCAATCAGTGAAAGATTGAGCAGAACCGGGGTAAACGCAGGCACCGCAAAGCGGTTCCAGGTATTGAGTACGCTACCTGAAAATGCCGTGAGCGAAATAAGCAGCAAATACGGGAATGTCAGCCGCAGCATATCGGCCGTCAGCGCGTGCTTGTCAGGGTCGCTACCAAACCCCGGGGCAAATACCCAGATCAGCCAAGGCGCGCACAGCATCGCAATTGCAGTGATCAGGGCCAGCAACGCCGTTAAACTACCCGCCACCGCGTTTAAAAGCTCGCGGATTTCATGCTTACTGCGCTGGGTCGAGTATTCGGAAAGCACCGGCACAAAGGCTTGGTTAAAGGCGCCTTCGGCAAACAGGCGGCGCAAAAAGTTAGGAATCTTGAAAGCTACAAAAAACGCGTCCGCGCCATCGCCCGCCCCGAGCAGGGTCGCGACCACCACATCACGCACCAATCCCAATACGCGCGAAAGCATGGTCATGGCACTCACCACCAGCCCTGAGCGCATTAGCCCACGGCGTGGCGGCACATCCAGCGTGGTAGAGGTTTCATTAGGGGGCGTGCTTTGGGTCATTTTTTGATCCATGGGCGCTGGCAACCAATACCCAACAAAGGGTGCTAGATAAAACCATCAGACACAAAAAAACCGGCCGTAGCCGGTTTTTTTTATGGCGCCTGCCGGCTTACGCCGCCAGAGCCTTAATACGCTTGTTCAAACGGCTTTTCAGGCGCGCTGCTTTCTTCTTGGAAAGCACGTCCTTATCAGCGATACGGTCAACGACCGGCTGCATTGCCTTGAACTCTTCCATCGCCTTGGCGTGGTCGCCAGTGCCAATCGCTTTGATCACACGCTTGATATAGGTGCGGACCATGCTGCGCTGGCTGGCTTTCAGGACGCGACGAGTCTCGGCCTGGCGGGCGCGCTTGCGTGCTTGCTTGCTGTTCGCCACAGGTATCTCCTTGGAGAATAAAGGTTGCCGCTAATTCGGCAACGGATTAACTATGTATGCGCCGCTGATGTGCTCACTATAAAAGGTGCCCACCACACGACTTCCGTAACAACCAATTGATTTGACGAGCAATTAAGCTAAGTCAAAGTGTGTGACCGGCAGTCAATTAGGCTGCCCGCCCACGGGTCTTGTCTGAGATGATGGCGTAGTCTATCACGCGTAAAGCGCCCTTGCTAGCGCATTATGGCGTACAGCTCCTCTTCTGAAGCCAAGGAAGTATCATTGCTAGTTGTAAAATAATGGGCCAAAATGTGGCTATATAAAGTGATTTTTAGCTAACTTCACCACTGCCACTGTGTGAGGGGCTCTATGGATACTCATATGATCAATAAGCAAAACCGCAAGCAGCCCATATTGATGACCACCAAGATGAAGCAGCATGCCCGAGAAGTTACGCGCGATAAAGAAAGCGCGAAAGCTTTTTTAGTACGCGCAGGCCTTATACGCCAAAATGGTGAAATGACAAAAGAATACAGCTGATGCAGTCAGGTTACAGGCTCTCACCCCTTGTTGGTTACCATGGCTGTGATCAATCCATTGCGGAAGAAGTCCTAAATGGCCGTACACACCTCAACCATAGTGAAAACGAATATGACTGGTTGGGAGATGGTATTTATTTCTGGGTTGATAGCTTTGAGAGAGCACTCGACTGGGCCAAGCAGAACGATAACATCCAAGCACCCTATGCAGTAGGCGCTTTTATAGATCCTGGGTTTTGTCTGAACCTTACCGATTATGGCGTTTCAGAAGAATTAAAGCTCGCCTACCGTTTTTTACAAAATGCTTACGAGAAAGCAGGCAGCACCCTTCCCCGCAATAGCCATATACTTGATAGCGTAAAGATGGTTCGTAAACTCGACTGCGCGGTTATAAAAGCAGCGCACCAGCTCAGAGAGGATCAGCAGGAACAAGCTTTTGATACCGTATATGGTGTTTTCGAGGAAGGCCCAGAACTATATCCAGGCTCTGCTTTAAAAGAAAAAACACATATTCAAATTGCCGTACGAAACCCAAAGTCAATCATTGGTTATTTCAGGCCAGAACAGCTAATTAAGGCTTAGCTCCCTTCGATTTTATCTTTCTCAAGTATGCACACTATTCGGGCAACGCCTGACCCGTTGACGCAAGTATTTTACGCAAAAAGTGCTGCGTGCGCGGGTCTTTAGGCGCGGTGAATAATTCCTCGGGTGGGGCTTGCTCGATGATCTGCCCTTCATCCATGAATATCACCCGGTCCGCCACGTCTCGGGCGAACTGCATTTCGTGGGTCACGATAATCATGGTCTGCTGTTCAGTGGCAAGCTGCTTCATCAAGCTAAGCACTTCATCTACCCATTGCGGGTCTAGTGAAGAGGTGGGCTCATCAAACAAAATCACATCGGCGTTGGCGGCCATCGCCCGACCAATACCAACGCGCTGCTGCTGGCCGCCGGAAAGTGCCGCCGGGTAAGCATCGGCTTTATCGGCCAGGCCAATACGTTTGAGAATCTCTCTTGCCCGCGCATGGGCCTTTTCCTTGGGCATTTTATCTACGACGATCATGCCCTCGCTAATATTCTGAAGCGCCGTTTTATTGGCGAACAGGCCATAGTTTTGGAACACAAAGGCCGTACGCCTGCGCAGCTTTAAAATGTCGGCGCGGCTGGCCTTTTGCACGTCCACCCGCAAATCACCCACAGTGATACGCCCCGAGTCCGGGCGCTCCAGAAAATTGATGCAGCGTAAAAGGGTTGATTTGCCTGTGCCTGAAGGGCCGATAATGACGATTATTTCACCCCGTTCGAGGGTTAAATCAATATCGGCAAATACGCTCTGCTTACCAAAACGCTTGGTGACGGCTTCAAGCGAGATCATCGTTGATACGCCTTATTCAGATAAATTTCCAAGCGACGCTGGCCCCACGAGAGTATTTCCACCACCACCCAGTAAATAACCGCCACGAGCAAAAAGGCTTCCAGGTATAAAAAGCTGCTGGCGGCCTCTTTCTGGGTGGCCCCCATCAGCTCTGTCACGCCCAGCGTAAAGGCCAGCGACGTTGCCTTGATGATATCAATGAAGTAGTTCATTAACGTTGGCGTAGCCACGCGGGTAGCCTGGGGCAGAATAATGCGCCGCATCAGCTGTGGCTGAGTCATGCCGATAGATAGCGCCGCTTCGGTTTGGCTACGATCGATCCCCACAATAGCGGCACGAATCGACTCGGCCATATACGCAGAAAAATGCAGCGTCAGGCCCATGACGGCAGCCGTCACGCCATTGATCGATACCAACGCTTCAACCAGCTGGGGCAGCCCGTAATAAAACAGGAAAAGCTGCACCAATAGCGGTGTGCCTCGAAAAAACGAGATAAACAGCAGCGCAAAGCCATTTAGAAGCGGCACACGGGTCACGCGGATCACGGCCAGTAAACAGGCGAGCACCAAGGCCAACAACATGGCGATAGTCGCCATTTGAAGAGTAAGCGGCAAGTAGCTTAAGAGGACCGGTAACAGCCCCCACATATATTCCAGGTTTAGCATGTCAGCATCGCTTATAAGCAAACGGCCGTGGATTACCCACGGCCGACGTTACTACAGAGTAGCGTTTATTCCGGCTGCTGCGTGATATCTGAGTCAAACCACTTTTCAGATATCTCACGTAACGTACCGTTATCACGCAGCTCGGTTAACGCTGCATCTACCCGATCGCGCTGAGCATTGCCTTCTTCATTGTTACGAAACGGCAGCGCATTCTCGATGACCGTGAACGGCTTGCCAGCCAACTCTAATGGCAACCCACGCTCTTTAATCACCTGAGTAGCGCTTACACGGTCCATAATAAACGCGTTGATACGCCCCAGCGCTACATCCTGTTCGACGTTTGACTCGTAGGTGCGGATATCAATCTCGGCCGCATTGGGCAGCTCGCGCAGCAACTGCTCGTAGTTGGAACCCAGGTTAACCGCCACCGTCTTACCGGAAAGATCTTCTACACCTTCAATGGATTCGTTACCCGCACGAACAACCACTTGCGCGCCGTCATACACATAGGGCTCGGTAAAGACGTATTTGGCTTCGCGCTCAGGGGTGATCGTAATCTGGTTGGCAATGGTATCGATGCGCCCGGAATCCAGCATACCGGCTAACCCGGAGAAGCTTGCCGTCACAAACTCAACGTCGTCGCCGGTGATCTCGCCCACCGCATTCATTACATCCACCTCAAAGCCTTTGAGTTCGTCGCGCTCGACAAAGGTAAACGGAAAATAACCGCCGGACATCCCCACTTTCAACGTATCGGCTTGGGCCTGCACAGCAGCAAAACCGCTAGCCAGGCTTAATGAAACTGCGGCGACTAATGCGTTTAAACGGCGTGCTCGAATCATCTGTTGGCATCCTCATCGGCAAAGATCATTTGCACTGGTGATAGGGGGTATAGGCTTTGATAAGCCGCGTATCAGCTATGCATTCATCATAAACACAAAAAAGAATATTAAAAATAGTTTTTATGCATCGAGGTTATTAGGAGTGGCGTACGAGTTCACTACGCGCTTGCTGATACGCTGGAACACTGCCCTTGAAAGGCAAAGTGTAAACGTAGATAAATGGACGCGTAACGCGAGTAATAAACGGGGTTTCAACCGCCGGTGATATTCTTGAAGGTTTTACGCGAGGCTGGCTTTCGCTCTTCATCCAGTACTGATCCACCCAAAGCGGCAAACTCTTCACTTAATTCGACCAGCTTGCCAAGCTGCACCTTATCGAAACCACGTTTACGCTTGGGCTTTTCAACAATCAGGCTTACGCCGCCCACTACGTTCGCCTCATCTAAAAATACCTCTTCGGCGGGCATGCTCCCAGGCGGGTAAGCATTGGCTATGCGTATCGGGTTTTGTGGGGTGACGCCGGATGCAAGATACACCTGAAGCGTAGTGTCATAATGCGCCTCCCATGCTTGCAACAAACCCTGTATTTTCTGATTAAGCGCAGGATCTGGCTGATTAAAAATCACGAATAGGGAATACGAGGCATTAGGTGGCAATGCAGGTGGAGGGGCCTTGTCCAACTCAACAGGGGGCTCAGCCGAAGCTCTACTTTCTTTTTCTGATACTGGTACAGGCGTAGCGCGAGGCGATGATGGGGATGCTTTAGTTCGCTTACCCGCCACGGTCAGCCAAAAGCTATCTCGCCCGGCAGCCAAGCCCAAGGCTTCCTTTTTACAGAAAAAGAAATAGCCGACGACCACTAGCGTATTAAAGCTTAACCAACCTGCCGCAATGGCCAGAGTCAACGCCAGCGTATGTGCGTTCATTGCTCAAATCTCGCTGCTTCTGTAAGACAGACAAGTATTGGCTAGAGAAGAAAAAAAGCAACTTTTATGGGCTAAGCAATTAGTGCAATGATTTGTTGCAAGCACAGTGTGAAATGAAAAGTATCGCTTACGTGTATCAAAAAATAGCGGCTAGTGGTCGCCAGCTTTTAGTATCGCTAACGTATAGTCACGCTGCTGCTTGATCGAGCATGTTGAGGAGATAGTCGTGATCATTCAGCATGATTTTATCCAGCTAGTGCGCTTCAGCGCGAACAATGGTTCATGGACGAATTTTCTCAACCTTTATAACACCTCTTTTTATAATAAAAGCCTAAAAGACCTGAGTTCATTCACCGTTTCAGGAAGCCTTTGATTCAGGAGCAGATCAAGATACTCATCAGCGGTAAAGGGCGGATTCTTCAAGCTCCTGCGGTGCCGCTGTACGGCCTGAATAACACTCCCAGGGCTTAAAGCCAACATGTCTATTAAAAACTCATCAGGATGTATGGCCCTGATGTCGTACTGGGCAAGCGTTTCACTGGGAAAATCTTTAGGATTAAACGTAATAATTGCCTCAGCATTGCTATGAACAGCACAAGCAAGCACATGTCGATCGTTCGGGTCAGGTAACGTTAAGCCATCAATCAAGGGCTCAAAACCTTCAACCACAGCATCACGCGTATGGCTGTCCATCAAATCACGGACACGTTCAAGCTTTTCCCATGTGAGGTCATTACGTTGAGCCAATAAGCTACGCATCCACTCATCATGTATTTGACGCGACCAACGAGCACGGTACAAATCTGTCATTGCCAAATGAATAAGCAAACTTCTTAACGGAGCTGGATAAAGTACACAGGCATCATACACAACGGTGTAGTAAGAACTCATCAGTAACCCAGATTTAATGATTGATCGAGCGCTGATAGCTCATCTAATGCCTGAAGCCGCTTTTGGTCGATCTCTTGTTTATAAGCCATGACATCTGAGTACTTTACCTTGCGTCTATTTCCGACTCGATGAAAAGGGAGCTTGTTTTCATCCAACAGCTTAATAAAAGAGGGGCGAGACATGTTCATGGCATCGGCCGCTTCTTGCGTCGTCATTTCCGCATGCACGGGAATTAGCTTTACCATGTTACCATCGCCCAACTCAGTCAGTATATCGACCAGCAGGCGAAGCGCACTAACAGGCACCTCAACCTGATGTGCTTTCCCGTCCTTACCAGTGAGGGATACTTTCTGAGTAGAAGCCTGCGTCTCAACATAAGCGGCAAGCTCCCTACTTGATAGCTTGGCAAGGACGGCCTCTTCTTGACTGGGCAACAGGTTAGAAAGCGCGGTCATCACCTTTACTCCTCAGGTATTTTACAAAAATATATCATTGCAACAGTTTAGCATTATTCGAATTATTCGAAAATATTGGAAATGTGTTGGTGAAGAAAATAACTCAGGCAGGCAATGTAGTGAAAAGTACTCTCAAGTTTCAAAGCAGCAACATCGCCAGCGTATGTTCACGCTGCTGCTTGATAGCTTTATCGAGAATGTTGAGAAGCTGTTCGTAATCCTCAGGCATGGTTTCATCCAACCCATGTGCCACTGCCTGGTCAATCGTAGTTTGGGTTTCGCGGATTACTTTTTCCAGCTCCAGCGCTACGCATTCATGGTCATCGGGGCGCATGACACCTCCTGGCGGAATTTATTGCACGGTTTATCTTGCTACCTTAGACGTTAAATAGACGGCTTTTGTAAATGGCGCCCCGTGAGGCCTGATACACGCATAGCCGCTAGCGCTTACCGCCAGGCTTTTGTAGCATGCTATACAGTGAACCCATAATATAAAGGAGTTCCCATGACCATCATCTACGATGCAGAGCAACGATTTGCCGCACAGGCATCGCGCTATACACGTCGCGCATACCAGGCAGTACTCCAGGGTGGCCAAACAGTGGTCGAGATCGTTGATGGCGACCTTGTTGAAACCTCCACCGATGACAGTATCCGTTTTTTAAAAAGTCACCGCCTAAGCATAAGGTCTCGATAGGTATGAAGTTCAAGGTGGCCTGAGTCCTACTTTTGAAGCCCGATAAAATGGGAGTATTATCATATCTACAAAACCTCTATTAGACACACTAACACCTACAAATATAATTCGTTAATATCGCTAAAAAAGACACAATCCGGCCTTAAGAGATAGACCGGATTGTCTAAAAATCTTAGTAGACCTTATTTAGGATCGACTAACTTACTAACTCACCATGACTTAAAAAATTAATTTCATCACTTATCGATTTTTTTAATCATCGCGAATCCTCCCCTGCCAATGTCACCTTATAAAACTCAGCATCTACCCAGTAACGATCAGCAGGCTCTATATAAATTACAGACGGATCAATGTCGAACACCGCCATACGCCCAACTATTTCAACTGGCTTAATCAGACGCTCAACAATATGATAATAAGTTCGATCTTTATAATCATCGAACAAAACCAACGTTCTTTTTTTTGCGTTCATCAATACAAACAACAAGCACGACGTTCGCAATCGACCATCAATAAGCACAACATCTGGCTCTTTAAAACCATCATAATTCCAAATTGAAGAAGCATAACTTGGATAACTTTCTCTCTTATCGTGATTAATTGGCTTTGCCCACTTCCCTGTTTTACCAATATCTACATAATGTATCAATGGACAACTAAGAAAGTCTCCTTCTTTTAAAACCTGGCTAACATTAACCGCCCATGCATGGTCATTCTCCACACCATAAATAATCTTTCCTTTCATTTTGGCAGCTATTAGCGTAGACCCACCAGTGCCGTACTCGAGTATCACATTAGCATTTTTATAAGCATTTATAACAAGCTCCTCCACCTCAGGTGGAAATGAGCTTTGAGGGGCAACAAGTTTTGCATGATTCTCAAGCTCACTCTCCTTTCTTAAGGATTCTTTTTGTGCAGAAAAGTATTGACTAAGCTTTTCATTAAGCCCTCCATGCAAAGCATTTAATAATAAACCAGACTCCGTCTGCTTTTTAAATTTGATCTTTGCATGCTCGCTACCACGGACATATTCATGCCTCAAGATAGATTTAGCAGTATATCCTTGTTTTTCTTTATCATAGCCAGCTTCAAAAATTCGAAGAGAAATATCAAACCCACCATGCCCAAATAAAATATAGTCCCCCCAACCTCCTACCTTAGCAAAAGCATTCCGCGAAAATGAAACATTTCCTTCTAAGATGGGAGGCGCAACTCTATCTTCGCTCCCCAAAGAATAGTGAACAGGATCGTTCCCTGAATAACTTTTATATTGACCTCTTAAACAAACAAGGTCCTTTTTATTATGCAAATTAAGATGAGCTGACAAAAAACCTTCTTCAGGAAAACCATCATCATCTACGAATAGTACAAAAGGAGCTTTACTAAAAACAAAGCCTATATTTCTGGCTAAGTATGCACCAGAGTTACCATTCATATCTATCCATGAATTTATATACTCCCTTAGAGCTAGAAAGTCATTCGGGCATGCGCCATTATTAACAAAAACTATCTCAAGATTTTTATCGCCTTGCCTTCTAAGCTCCTTAACATTCTTAATAATATCAACCTTAAATTTGTTAGCTATAATAATGATAGAACATTTCGGCGAAGTCGCTGATCTTATAGTTTCAACAGAATCAAGCCAGTATTGGTACAAGTTATATTTAAACCTCCACTCATGAAAGTCCAAATTATTAAGCAGTTCTTTATTCTTGTAGCTACTTGTTTTCTTTGCGAGCAAAGCGTGAGTCAAAACAAAAAAAGCAGTATTATTACTTGGGTTACTACTTAACGCTCTTTCACACTGAGCAACTATAGAATAAATTTCTTTCTCATCAAGTTTTGAAAACTGCCTAATTTTTTCAACCAAAACTTTAGCTTCAGTCAGATTATTCACCGCATTAACATACAAAATCTTAGCAATTTCTTCACACCTTTCTTCAATCCCTCTATAATTAGCAATTTTTCCATTCAGAACGCAAGTATTTACAGAAAGTTCCAGAACACCATTAGAAGCATCTTTAAAATCATAAAACTCTTCAAGCAAGTAAGCTAGAGAAAAGGCTTTACTAGCTGATAGATTTTTTATTCTATAATCATTAGGAATAAAGACAGCATCAGCATTCGATAGCTCACTGCCACTCAAAGAAAAAACATCTTTATTCTGAAATTCTCTATAACAAAGCGAATTGAAGGAATAAAACCTAAATCCATTCCGACTAGCCCAATATTGTAACTCAGCCAAGTTCGGCTGACGCATATGAGTAGGCTGAAACGCCACCTTTACTTGAATAAGGAGCGTGTCCTTTAGGTATTTTTCACCATTATTAAACACTTTCATAGCATCATGCAGATCATCAAGCACCAGCATATCAACGCTTGATAGCCCCTCTATACTATCCAAGGCAACCGTATTAACAGGCAACTCAGCAAGTACTTTAAGCTTCTCACGCTGGTATTTTGGCAACTGATCTTCCGGCAGGGGCTTCAGCGTACTGCCTTTTTCAGCATCCAGCGTGGCGTAGAGCGTTGCAGGCTGTCCATCACCTAAAAGCGCATGCGGATAGTGATGCAGTTCACCGAACTCTTTTAATTCATCTATTTTATTGTTGAGCAAGCTGACCGGGTCGAAGCTAATGACGGCCAGGTGTCCGCTTGCCATCCATTTCGGGTAGTCCGGATGGCGAGGCAGTACGGCAGCGTTATCTACGATTATGATAGGCTCATCAAATTTCCATTCAAACGCTGCATCTTCATTTTCTTCTTCGCTTAAAGCCTCGGGCAGCTCGACCAACTTATCTTCATCAGCAAACCACATTTCGCCTTCTTTATTGAAGGTTAAGGCTTCAGGCGCTTTATCTTCGCAGTAACGCACCCAAATAGCGCGTAGCGCATTGTTGAAGTGATTGGCAAAACGAGGCGCGTCGCATACAGGCGAGTAGTGGAGAATAGTGCGCAGACCTGCACGAATAACCGCCAGATTAGGCAGGTCATTAGCCAGTTCAATAACACGCTGACGATACTCGTCCCAACTGTTGGTGACTAGCTCAGGTAAACCAGCATTAATCAAGTGAGTAGCGCTGTGGCGGCCTGCAAAGGTTGGGCCAGGTAGCGTAACCACTGGCACGCCCATCAACATCGCTTCACAAGTGGTCAAGCCCCCGGAGTAAGGCCAGGTATCGAGCGCAATATCGATACGCTGATAGGTTTCTAAAAATTCTTTATGCTTAGCGGGACCTTCCAACAGTACGCGCTCTTGCACAATGCCGTGCGCTGCCATTTCATCCCATATACGGCAGCGAAAATCCTGGCTTTCATACTGGGGGCCGCGTAATAGCAAACGACTGTCAGCAAGCTGATGCATTAATGTTGCCCACTCATTCAGTAACTCTGAGCTGATTTTCGCAGGGTTATTCAAACAGCCCAGCGTAATATAGCGATTTTTAATGGCAGGCAATGAAGTAGTATTCGGTGCATAGGCACAGGGCACATAACAAATATAGTCATCCGGTAAGCGGATCAATTTTTCAGTATATTGGTCATCGACCCCTTCAGGCGTTTCAATGCTGTCGGATAATAGATAGTCAATCGATTCAAGCCCCATGGTATTGACAAGCCCGCCAACCCATTTAATACATAGCGGTGCCGGACGCATAGAAATCGCTTGTAAACAGCTACCATCACCATGGCCAGATAAGTCGATAAGAATATCAATATCATCTTGACGAATTTGAGAAGCAATATCGCGCTGAGAAAGATGTCGTATTGTTCGCCAAACTTGACAAGCATCGCGAATTTTTTCAGTGATGAAATCCGCTTGATCATTCGTTGTATATCCGTAAAAGAGAATATCTGAACGACTTTCTTTTAAAGCAGACGTGATCATCTGGCCTACAGGATGTAAACGAAAACTTGACGAAATCAGCCCAATGCGAAGTAATTTGGCTGATTTCTTAACATAATCAGCTGCGGGCAACCTCTCTAGCGCAAATCGCTTATCCCACTGTGTTGCAAATTCAAAAATCTCTGTTTGCTTAACTGCGGGATTATAGTGTTTAGCATAAAAGATATTAGAATAGGCTGTTACATAGTCAGGATTTAACGCAAGTGATTTTTGATAATAGTTTTCTGCATGATGATAGTCACCCACATCTTTATACAGATTACCAAGATTATTGTATACGGCATAATGAGGAGGAAAATCGCTTTCCAATTTTTTATATACGGAAAATGCATCACTAAAATATTTAGTTTGGTATTGTAAGGCGCCAATTAAGACAAGGCATCTAAATTCGTTGAAGCCTAACTGCTTCGCTTTTTTTGCGTGATCCAGGGCTTCTATAAGTCGCCCAGCTGACTGCAACATTTCAGCGAGATTATATTGTCCAAGCGCGTAATCTGGCTTTATATTAACTGCTTGTTGCTGATACTCCACTGCATTTTGAAAGTCACCCAGCCGGAAACACGTAGATGCCAAGCTGGTTAGCGTCAATGCATCGCTTGGATCTAACGCAAGTGCTTGCTCAAGCGGTGGTAATGCTTCTACTGCCAGATTATCTTCAACACAAGCAGTGCCTAGCGCTTTCCAAGCGAAAGCACTGTCAGGGTACAGCTTTACCATCTCTTTGGCAGCCAGTCGTGCCTTTTCAAATTGCCTGGCATTGTAGAGCCCCATAAAAGCATCGGCCGCTGCTTGAGGCACTCCTAAGGTAGCGCTATGGCGTGTGTTTTGTTGGGCAACCGCTGATTTATGCTTGCGTACTTTTTTCTTAGCCATGAGTCTCTACTTTATGCCGACCTATTAGGGATATTCGCTACTATACCGAGAAAATGCATCCTACAAACGACAAAAAACCCGGGCCAAGGCCCGGGTTCTTTAGGTTTAAAACAGGCTTACTGAAGCAGAGAAAGAACGCTCTGCGGAGTCTGGTTCGCCTGGGCCAGCATGGAAGTACCCGCCTGCTGGAGAATATTGGCACGCGTCATGTTAGATACTTCAACAGCGTAGTCGGCATCTTCGATACGTGAACGAGCTGCCTGCAAGTTAGTTGAAGTCGTTTGAATGTTATCCAGAGCTGTTTCAAAACGGTTCTGAACGGCACCCAAATTACTACGAGCCTGGTCGACAGATGCAATTTTATCTTCCAGAATTGAAAGAGCTGTCCGATCACCTGTTGGGTCAGTATCGTCATAACCCTGCAGTACATCAAAGCCGAATGTACTAATGTTACGAGTCTCGCCATCAACCGTTACAGTAGCCGCCGTACCTCCAGAGGTATACATGTTCCAGCCGCCGCCGGTAGTGAGAGCACCGTCAGCTCCTGCACCTTTAATTTCAATCGCGATAGTTTGATTGTCTTTCGCGCCCACCTGAATACTGAAGGTAGTGCTGCTTGAAGCATTTGCGCCAGTAGAGAACAATGAACGACCGTTAAACTCAGCTTGCGTCGTTACACGATTGATCTCTTCCAAGCGTTCGTTAACTTCTTCTTGGATAGAGTCAATATCTTGTGCAGTGTTGGTGCCGTTCTGAGCTTGAACGGTCAGCTCACGAATACGCTGTAAGTTATCGTTGATTTGGTCCAGCGCGCCTTCAGCAGTCTGGGCCAGAGAAATACCGTCGTTAGCGTTACGAGCCGCCTGGTTCAGGCCCGTTACGGTGCTGGTCATACGGTTAGCAATGGCTTGTCCAGCCGCATCATCTTTGGCGCCGTTGATGCGCAGGCCAGAAGATAGACGCTCTTGCGCTTGTTGCAGCGAGCTTTGTGCGCCTTTCAGGTTGTTTTGGCCGATCAGCGCTGTGATGTTGCTATTGATAACAGACATGTAAATCTCCTACGTATAGTTACTGGCCTGGTCGGCCTGCCTTACGGCTCACTGCCGTTATATTAATTAACGGCACGCCGGTAATTTTCTTTAGGAGAATCTTTATCTTTTTTTGTAACTGAACGTATCAATATAAAACACTGCGAGCTTTTTGTTTTTTGTAATATCATAAAATGCCGCTAACAGCCAAAAATAGTCGTTTAAAAACAATCAATAACATTGAAACCGCTCTGTAACGCCTATTCTCGGGATTACGTGTGAGCGGTGCCAAAGATGGTACTGCTGGCCAAGCTATAGCTACTCGCATGGTAAAGTACCTTGCTCGCCAACCACCAAACCTTCAAGAGTTAAAACAATGGTATTAGCTTGATACAAACGGTGAAAGGCGACCTTAATAATATTAATTAACTTTTACACCAGGCGAATGCGCTAGTCGTTCAGGCAAAGAGCTAAGCGCTTTCAGTGAAGATATAGGAGCGCGCTCGAGAAGTTCTGGCGCGTTTACATGATGTATTCTCAACAAAATTGATAAGTATCGCAGCCAATACGGCGCCATGCAGAATCGTTTTTAAGAAGCTATTGCAGGATACGAACAGAGCAGTATGTCGTTGCAGGCAGAACAGCCAAACATTATGAATGCCGGCTATGCTCAGGAAAGTGTCCGCTTATTAAAAACACAACTTTTGCTGGGAGCTGACGATGAAGTGCTTGCTTAGGCGAACCAATCTGACCGGAGTGTGCTTGATTTATTATCGCTATAGTAAAAGCAATAGCGAAGTGGCAGGGCTAGCAGAAGAAATAAAACCGAGAGTGACAAACGAAACCCCTACCTGCTCTTATCGGCAGAAGGGGTTACGGTCGTCTTAACAGTACGTTACTTACGGCTGCTCATTTGTGCATTGATCATATCAAACTGTTGGGTTAGGTAATCACTGATGCCGCTCATTTGTGACATCATCACGTCTAGCTGTGTAAACTGCTTTCGATAGCGCTCAATAGTACGATCAATAGAGGCTTCGGTTCGTTCCAGGCGGACATCCAGAGCAGCAATGCTCGCTTCAGCACTGCGATTAGCACTACCTAAAGTCCCATTATCACTTAGCAGTTTATCCAGTACATCACCTACCTGCCCACCCATACCAGATTCTTTGCTATCACTTGCGAAAAATGCGGCCACAGCGTCCTGGTTTTCCGCTACGGCTTTACTCATTTTGCTTGAATCCATCTCAAGCTTACCTTCTTTATTCAGCTCAATACCCATATCGGCAAGGCGCGTAATATCACCACCAGGCACGCTACTTACCAATGCTGAGCGCAATTGAGATTCAATAGTGCGGACAGCACGGTCACCAATCAAATCACCGGCTGCATCGCCGCCGCCGTTAAAAGCGGTTAGTTCGCCAATTCTAGCTTTAAGGTCGTTATAACCTTTTACAAAACCCTCAACGGCTTCGCGTACTGCCAATGTGTTACGTGCAACGATGACAGTGTTGGGGCTGCCTTCTTCAGTAACTTTTTCAACTTCAAGAGTTACACCAGCAACCGCGCCTTCTACGCGGTTGGTTGCACTGGTGATCGCAATGCCATTGACTTTTAATTCGGCATTACGGCCTTGATAAGCAGTCTCATCATCAGCAGCAAGCACTACACCACCTGCAAGCCCCGAAAAGGACATATCATTAATTGATGCCTCCTTACCGGTAGTCGCTGAGTTGAGTGCCAAGCGATAACCCGTGCCATCGTTAACGATGGAGGCACTCACCTTAGGGCCATCTTCAAAATCAAAATCGTTGATCTGGTCGCGAATACCTTCAAGCGAACTATTTTCGGCTAAAGAGATAGTCCGCGTAATAGGGTTTCCTTCGCTATCATTTCCAAATGTAAGCGTCAGGCTTGCGCCAGCTGCGGCAAGCGGCTTGGTAAGCGCGTCGTCACCTTGAATACTGTTGGTAGCGAGGCTACCTGCACGCGCCAACTGGAAAACCTCAACATCATAGCGGCCTGCCGTCGCTTCTCCACTCGCGGTTGCTTTAACTGCGCTGCCCCCGCGAATCTCAGTCGAAAGGCTCTGATAAAGCTTGGGGTCATTAAGCTTATTGACTGATGTCTGAAATTGCTCTAAGGCGTTTTTAAGCTGGCCATAGCCAGAAATTTTGGCATTCTGGCTGGCTTTTTGTTGCGTAATAGGTACCAGCTTCTGATTTTCAGCCGCACGCAAATCAGTTAGCAGTTGTGTAACGTTAAGCCCTGATCCAATACCAGGAGAAGAAATGCCTGCCATTACGAAATCCTTTGAAGCTGAATATGGTCATTATTAGTACTATCGGCTGAAAACGAAATAACTTTAGCCCTATACGCCTCGTTTAATGGGGCGCTGCCATACTTAGAAAACACATTATCTCAAAACACATATAAAGCAATGTTTATCATGGTTTTTTGCATTTCAAATATTGTTGGTAAAGGTACCGGCCAGCAGCAGCCATATGCTCTTCTAAAATCTTCAACTGTGAACGCTGTAGATCCGGATCATATTCTTCTGAAATTATTATTTTTTCCTCTTGCATCGTCTTTCCTCCGCTTTTAACTAGCACCTTACTAAAAAGGGGTACTCATTTACTTAGAGCGTTTGCAGAACGTAGCGGCATAGCAGTTACTGCTTTTTCTTCTACAGCTATTCACGCTTTATTTTTTATAGAATTCTTTTCGCACTGTCTCATCACTATTTCACTAGCAAAGATGTATTGATATCATTTCAAGCACTCTTATTAAGTTATTTTTTTAAACTAAAAGCCATCATAATCTAATTCTCGCTTAACTTTATTAACATTTTTTTACATTTTTAATTTTTATTAAAAAATATTATAAAACAATTACTTATGTTATTATTTTATAACAAATCAAATAATCATCGCCAGCCGAAATATACAAATAAAAATATTCAGCATCATTTAAATACCAACTTTCAATGTTATTAACATTAGTTTCAGACCAACCCAACACCTGAATTTGATAGTCACGTATCAAAAAGCTGAACACTAAATAAACGCTACATTGTCAGCAATACCTTACAGCCTTTATGAATATCTAATATATAGTCTAAAACAGCCTAAAATTAGACCTTGGTCTAACTCCCTTTCCTGCTTTACAATGTGCCACAACAAACTCATTCGCGCGTCGTTCGCAGGATACCGCATCATGCATGCACAGTACGTTTACGACTCCAGTCACTCGCCTGCAACAAATGCCCAACGAAGCCTTCGCCATTGCCTTTCAGCCATAGCAGAAATGCTTTATGACCATGGGTATGTGCTTGAGAGCATTACGCTCGCTCAGCGTGGCTTGGCTGAGCGTGAGCTGGGTGCCTTGCGTATGCAGGCGTCGGAGTGGGCAGTTTGCCAGGAGATTTTGGAAGCAAGTGGCGCAGCCACATTTAATGCGTATGGCCGCTTTGTTTTAACGGCCATGGGCCGGGAGCTGATGTTCGACATGTTCGGCCAAGGGGCGGCTGACTGCGCTTGAGGCGCGGTCAGAAGAGGCACTTGCGTAAAAAAAACACACACGCACAAAAAAGCCCACAGGTTTCGCCTGTGGGCTTTTTATTGGCGCGATTAACGCAGGCCAAGCATCGAGAGGATGAACAGTACAACAACAATCAGGCCTACGATATAAATGATATTACGCATGTCGGCGCTCCTTGCTAGTTTGCGTTTTGGGTGAAATCAATGGGTTGCTTACTTCGAAGTAACGCCCTTAGCCTAGCAGGCTTTTCATCTCTTTGCGTAATATTCCTGCATTTTCCTGTTAGAAAGTGGTTGAGCTTGCGTGGCTGTGGTTCTCGTCGAATGCTTGCTGAATCATTTTCTGCTGTAGGGTATCGATGTCTAATTCTCGGCAAAGGAACGGCCATTCGGATAATTTTACCGAAGGACTTCAAGACCTTTGCTACAGAGGACATTGAGCAAGCGTAGTGACGAACCAGAAGGCGTCCTGTCTCCGCTTTCCCACTTGCGAACAAACTCCCCGGAGACGTTCACACGCTCAGCCATGACTTGCTGGCTAACTTTTAACTTCTTACGTAGACCAGAAATCTCTTTCGCGTCTAATGCCTTAACCTCAGGAACACACAAAGACTCAAATTCACGCATGGTAACGTTAGTGATCCCACCCGCACGATGTAGAGCCTTGGCATTCTGAAGAACGCTTTCCAAAATTTTACTCATCGTCCTGCCTCCTAGAAACTACGCGGATAAGCGCAGATTCCTTTACTTGCTCTTGATATGGCGTGCTCGTACTCGAATAGCTCGGCAATTTGACGTGTGGTGCCCAGCGCCGTGGCTATGAGCACTAGGCTATCAAGGGTTATTTGCCCAGTGGATTCGAATCGCTTAATGGTGGACTCGGAAATACCCGTCATCTGCGCCAAGGTTTTACGGGAAAGGTTTTTCGCCAGTCGTGCTGCTCGTGCGTTGGCACCGACCTGCTGAGACAGTTCGCCAGGAGCAAGCAAGGAGTGAGAAAGAGATATAGCAAACCTAAAAATAACGGTCTATGTATAACCCACTATATGCTTAAACCGATTATAAAATAGCAAATATGGACTTTTGTAAGTTATACACTCTATTTCAGGCCCAGAAAGAACTATCTCGTCTAGCGGCTATCTGCGGTGGAACCTCTCTTACTTCTAGGCCTCGAATCGTTGCCACTTATACCGAAGGTGTTGTGATGCGCGTGCCCGCTTTGCTTGTTGCGTTAGCTGTTATTTCCTTGTTACCTACTGCTTATGCAGCCGCTGATGAACCTTCAGCGAATGCACTGCAGACGTTAGACCAGCAAACCAGCCAACTAAACCGCGTGCACAACGTGATAGTGGCCTACGATGGCGAGATTATTCACGAGTTTCACCAAGGTGGCCCCGGCACTGCGCAGCCGGCCAATATCAAGTCGCTTTCCAAAACCGTACTGGCGGCCGTTACCGGCGCGGCAATCGAGGAAGGCATTATTGAATCCGTCGAGCAGCCCATGGTGGCGTTATTTGGCGACCGTTTGCCAACAGGCCTGGACCCACGAGTAAGCGACATTACGGTTGAACATCTGCTGGCCCAGCAGGCAGGGTTAGAGCGTACCTCAGGCGGTAACTACAGCGCCTGGGTGGCAAGCCCCAACTGGATTAACGACGCACTGACTCGCCCATTCGTCGATGAGCCCGGCGGGCGTATGCTCTACTCCACCGGCACCAGCCATCTACTTTCGGCCGCGCTTACCCATGCAAGCGGTGAAACCACCCATGCGCTCGCCCAACGCTTGCTGGGCAGTCCACTCAATATCTCAATTGCGCCCTGGCCGCGCGACCCACAAGGCATTTATTTTGGCGGCAACGACATGCAGCTTTCGCCACGAGCGTTGATAGAGGTGGGCGAGTTGTACCGTAACGATGGCATGGTCGAGGGCGAGCGCATATTGCCAGAAGGCTGGGTGGAAGACTCATGGACGGCACGAGGCGTCTCTCAGTGGACAGGCGATGGCTATGGTTTTGGCTGGTTTATTACTCAGTTGGCAGGTGAGCCGGTTTATTACGGCCGGGGTTATGGCGGTCAGGCGCTGTATGTCATTCCCAGTCGGCAAATGACGGTGGTGATCACCTCAGACCCAACGCCCCCATCGCCTGGGGGCCAGTTTCAGCAGCAGTTAAACCAATTGGTGGAGGGGCTGTTACAGTAGCTATTCATCTTTATGCGCCAAGCTCATTAAATACAGCGCGGCGGCGAGTGCCAATACGGAAATCGCCAAATAAATCGCTTCAAGTGGTGTAGTGAAACGAATATCTACCACGGCGCGGAAAAACTCGATAATTACGGCCAGGATGACCACGCGTGCGATTTTATCTTTTAATTGATCAAGTGAGGCAACGTTAAAGGGGTGTTTGGGATAACGTTCTTCCGCCTGATCGATTCTGGATACAAATAGTCGATAGATACCCAGCCCGAAAATCAATAACACGATGGCAATCAGATAAATATCCACCGCGATCACAATCTCAGGCACTAAATTTTCGTGAATATCCTGCGTGCTGCCCAGCAGGTAGTAGCTAATAACGTCACGCACGACATTAAGGATATCCATCGTTCCTACAACAAAGAGTGCCAAGGATCCTAGCAGGCTTGGAATAATGGCTAACATCACCAGAAAACGCGAATTCCAGAGAGCAGTCTCAATACGCCGCTCCCAGGTAGATTGTTCTTGCGGCGTTTTAGGCGGCGGCGGGGTTAACGGCTCAGACATCGTGACATTCCTGTTTGCCTATAAAAGATACATGAGTATTACCACAAACGTGGCGGTCGTAATCAGAAAACCCAATGAAAGTACCAAGCCGTCGCGCGCAACCAGCCCCAGGCCAAACAGCGTTAGCGCAAGACCTGCCCCATTGGCGGAGAACGGAATAAACTCCATCGGTGGCATGGCCAAAGCCACCAGCAGGCAGGCAAGCGCCGTGGCACGTATCCCCGCGTAACCGGTCATCCACTTCAACCGCACGCCCAACAGGTTATCGACCCATCGAGCGGGCTTTTTTAGGGCGTAAATGGCTTTATCAAAATTTTTGCGGGATACCGACCGATTGAGCAGCCACTTGGGTAACCAAAACGTTTTTCTGCCTGCCAATAGCTGGGCGGAAACAATCAATACCAGCGCGGCCATTAACGTGGGCATACCGGGGATATCGCCAATGATCGGCGCGAGGGTAATTAGCCCGGCAATCAGCAGCAGCGGGCCGAAGGAGCGGCGCCCAACGGCATTCACAATGTCATCGACGCTTACGCGAGGCGCATCGCGTTCCATCTGCTCTATCGTTTGAATAATTTCGGTTAGATTGGTCGCTTCTGTCGATTCACTCATGCGCGTTGCGGCGCTCCTCTACCTGCAATTTGGCATGGATAAAATCGCTGTGACTGACGTGAAGCAAATCCGCCAAACGCCGAATGCGGTGCTCTTCGAGCGGATCCACGCGGCCATCCGCCCACGCCAACTGCCACATCAAGGCAACCAGTTCGCAGCGCTGCGCATAGCCGTAGTGATCTCTTATAAGGCTGACGAACTGATAATGATCGACCGCCTCTTCCACCTCGGCTTCAGCAAGCGCCATGAGTTCGGCAACCTCGTGTTCATCTAGCCGATAACGGGTCGTCAGCATCTGCTTTAACGCCGCACGTTCGGCATCACTGGCATCGTAATCAGCACGCATTACTTCACAGAGCAGTGCCGCGGTGGCAAGTTCAAGGGTTAGGGTCTGGTTGTCACGCCGCTCGGGCTCGGCCAAGGCGCGTTGAAAGAAGTGGGTAATCGCATCCAGCATAGGGCGCTCTCCTGATAATACATGTATCTCAACATTCGACGTCAAACAACAGGCGAAGTGCCCAACCACCGCCCTCTCCACTCCAACGATTTACCACTCACCCTTCACAGCTCACCATTCACGATTTACGCTTGGCAAGCTGCTCTTTGAGCTGCTTGGGCACCTGCTTGATAATCAGCCGATCCTGGCTCTCGTCATACTCGATGCTGGAACCCAGTAGATGCGAGTCAAAGCTGATGGAAACACCCCCTGCGCGCCCGGTAAAACGCCGAAACTGGCTAATGGTGCGCTTATCTGGCGGGATTTCCGCAGCGAGCCCGTAGTCGGCATTACGGATATGCTCAAAAAACGCTTTAGGCTGCTGCTCGTCCACAAGCTCAGAGAGCGCTTCAAGCGTCATGGGTTCACCGCGGCGCAGCTGTTCATTGGCATAATCCACCAGGGTATCGGTTTTGTCGCGGCTGGCGTCTTCATCGAAATCTTCTTTTTCAACATAGTCGCTGAAGGCTTTTAATAGCGTTCGGGTTTCTGCCGGGGCATCAATGCCTTCCTCCATGCCCAGCAAGGCCACCATGCCCTCGGCGAGTTTTTTCCCGCCGCGGTCTTTTAAAAATGATACGTATTGGGCGTTTGGCGCATCACTTTGCCACTGGGTTAAATTGACCCGAGCGGCCAAAGTCAGCTGGCTGGTATTTAACTGCGCCGCGGGCACCGCTTGATGTGCCTCGTTAATGCCGATGCCTTCACGCTGATGGACTAACGCCACAAACAGGGTTTCCGTGTCGCCCTGGCGTAAATGTGCGAGCAGTAAATAGCCGCTTACCGAGAGTTGCTCTTGCAGCTCGCGCGCCAGGCGCTCGGCAATCGCTGTTGAAAGCTGGGTGAAATCCTGCGTGCCTGCCATATAATCGCGCAGCCAGGCAACCAGCGGTCCTGCCTGCTCGCCCTCTTCAGCAAAACGCCCCCAGCCTTTGGCCTTGGTGTTATAGGTGTCGTTTAGCCCGTTCACAAGGCTTGCCATTGCCGGATCATCGCTTTCAGCGAGTGCAGGCGCTGCCGTTAGGGTCAGGCGTTCGCCATCAAGCGATGGATCCAGGCGGTGAACAATACTTTGCAGTAGCGGCATAAGGTGGCATCAGCTCCAGACAATAAACAGAAGTACGGCGGCGTGGGTTATGGCTTAAGGCGATAACCGGTACGGAATATCCAGGCAATAGCGCCAAGGCTTGCGACCAAAAACAGCGTAATCATGGCTACGCTGGCTACCACGCTAACATCGCTAATACCATAGAAGCTCCAGCGAAAACCGCTCACCAGATAGACCACCGGATTAGCAAGCGTCACCGTCTGCCAGAAGGGGGGCAGCATATCAATCGAGTAAAAGCTGCCACCAAGGAAAGTCAGCGGCGTAATAATCAACAGCGGCACAAGCTGCAGCTTGTCAAAGCCATCCGCCCAGATGCCGATAATGAACCCAAGCAGGCTAAAGGTGATGGCGGTTAATACCAGAAACGTCAGCATCCAGAAAGGATGAGCAATTTCCAGCGGCACAAAAAAGCTCGATGTACCCAGAATAATCAGCCCCAACAGAATCGACTTGGAAGCCGCCGCTCCCACATAGCCAATCACAATTTCCAGATACGAAATCGGTGCCGATAATATCTCGTAAATGCTGCCTGAGAACTTGGGAAAGAAAATACCGAACGAGGCGTTGGAAACGCTTTGGGTCAGCAGCATCAGCATGATCAACCCCGGCACGATAAAGGCACCGTAACTCACCCCACCAATTTCACTGATGCGTGAGCCAATAGCCGCGCCGAACACCACAAAGTAGAGCGAGGTCGAGATGACCGGCGACACGATACTCTGTAACAGAGTACGCCGCGTGCGCGCCATTTCCGCCATATAAATGGCGCGAACAGGATGAAGGTTCATGCACGCTCCTTAACTAAATCGACAAAAATATCTTCAAGCGAACTCTGCCGCGTATGCAGATCCTTGAACGTGATGCCTTCACGCTCAAGCGTCGCCAGCAATGTTGAGATGCCGTGGCCCTCTTCGTCCTGGCGGCCGTCGTAGGTGTACACCAGCTCGTATCCGTTAGCGGTCAGGCTGAGCGCTTCACGTTGCAGCGTATCCGGCAGTTCAATCAGGGGTTTTTGTAGATGCAGAGTTAGTTGCTTGCTGCCCAGTTTCTGCATCAGGGCGGCTTTCTCTTCCACCAATACGATTTCCCCGCGATTAATCACCCCGATGCGGTCGGCCATCTCTTCGGCTTCTTCAATGTAGTGCGTGGTGAGAATGATCGTCACCCCGCTTTCACGCAGCCCGCGCACGACTTCCCACATGTCCCGGCGAAGCTCAACATCCACACCGGCGGTCGGCTCATCCAAAAACAGGATGCGCGGCTCATGGGAGAGTGCCTTGGCGATCAGCACGCGGCGCTTCATGCCGCCGGAAAGCGTCAATAAACGGTTATTGCGCTTATCCCATAGTGCCAGTGATTTAAGCACCTTTTCGATATGCGCAGGGTCAGGCGCTTTGCCAAACAGGCCGCGGCTAAAGCTGACCGTGTTCCATACCGTTTCAAAGGCTTCGTTGGTCAGTTCCTGGGGTACCAGACCAATACGTTCGCGCGCCTGGCGGTAGTGAGTCACGCTATCGAAACCATCAATCACTACCTGGCCTTCGGTAGGATTCACCAGGCCACACACCACGCTGATCAGCGTGGTTTTGCCTGCCCCGTTGGGGCCAAGCAGGGCAAAAATCTCGCCGCGTTGAATAGATAAATCCACACGCGTAAGTGCCTGAAAGCCGCCTTCGTAGGTTTTATTCAGGCCATTAATCGAAATAATCGGGTCGTTCAAGGCGTACTCCTCCCACCACAGCGTAAAAGCCGCGACTTATGAGGCAGTTTTTACGCGATATCACGCATTACGTTAATGCGAAAAATAAGCCGTGCACGCCTGAGGGCGTTGCACGGCTATAGAAATACTGGCCGCTTAGCTGCGGTCAGTGATTTCGAGCAGGTGGTAACCAAACTGCGTTTTTACCGGGCCATGTACCTGACCCAGCTCACCGCTGAACACGACCTTATCGAACTCAGGCACCATCTGGCCGGGGCCAAAGCTACCCAAATCGCCGCCTTGACGGCCAGAAGGGCAGCTTGAATGCTGCTTGGCCACTTCCGCAAAATCGCGGCCATTTTCAATTTCCTGCTTAAGCGCTAAACACTGTTCTTCACTGTTCACCAAAATGTGACGGGCGCTGGCACGTGCCATAACAAGCTCCTTCATTTAACCAAGATTGTGGGTCGCTAGTTTATCACGCCCACGCATGAGTTGTGGTTACCTGAGCCATCAAGGCGCACCTAGCGCCCCACTGTAGCGTAGCGCCTCACCGACCTGCGCCAGCGCGTGCTCATGGTCACTCAGGGCAAGCGGGCCGCGGCTACAGGTAACGATGACCCAAGGGCCAACATGGGCGCTTTCATCTGCCCGCGTGGCAACGCCTGCATCACAACTGCGTCGATGCTGGGTGCCGGTTTTATGCGCAAAGCTGATCCCATCGCCCATGCCTGCCGTCAAACGCTTGTCACCTGAGCGAGTACGCTGCATGACTTCCAGTAATGCCTGACGCTGATCGGCGTCCAAGTCACTCGTTGCCCCATTATATAAACTGGCCAGCAGGTCACCGTAAGCACGCAGCGTGCCGACGTTTTCACCGGTGGCTTCATAGGCATCAAAAGCATGGTCATAATTAGGCTGCAGTAACGCCGCCTGATTAACGCCTAGAAGCCGAGCCAGCGCGATACCCCGCTGACTTAAGCGATGCTGACGCAGTGCGATAAAGTCCATACCGGTTAAGTTTTTAGCATCTGGATGAAACTGCCCGTATACGCCCTGACGTACGCCCACGAGCTTGGTAATTGGGCCAATATCGTCAGGATTTCCCCCGCTGGCGGCAATCATGGTTCTGGCGCGCGCGTTAATCTCGCTAAGCCCGACACGCTCAATCAACATATCGGACGCCGTGTTATCGCTGACGGTAATCATCTGCTCCAGCAGGTAGCGAACCGAGATGGGCGTACCGGGGTCATGCCAGATGACCGGACCGGCGCCATCCACAAAGTCACTGCGCGCAAGCGTTAACCGCTCATCAAGCGACAACGCGCCCGCCTGGCGCTCGGCGAACACTTGCGCGGCGATAGGCACTTTTACCAGCGAAGCCAGATACCAGGGACGATCAGCCTGCCATGAATATGCCTCGCCGGTCGTCAGATCTTGTACATAAACCCCGAGCGCCCCGCCAAACACCTCTTCAATGGCGGCTATCCGGGCATTTAAATCGCCCTGCCAGATGCTCTGTTTATCGACCTCATAGTACCAGTTAGTTTCGTACCCATCGGCGTAGGCAGGCAGTGCGATCAAGAAAGCGATACCTAACAGCCAGCGTTGAATCCGTTGCAAATCATTACCTCTTTTAGCGGTGAGCGGCTATCCAGCGGGTTAGCCAAATCCAGGCGGCTGCGCCGAGTATTAACAGCCCTCCAATACCCAGTGCCTGTGGATAGGTGTACGCGCCCTCCCCTTGCAGCAGAAAGCGCAGTACCAGAAAAATCATCACAATATGAAAAATGAAGGCTTTTAACGCATCGCTACCGACCACGGTTAAAGGCAAAAGTGCCTTCGCGGCCATTGCGCCGCCAGCCAGCGCCAACGCGAGCAGGACAAACGCACCGCCTAAGCTGAACAGCGTGAACTGAAGGCCGGGGGGATGTTTGCCAACGTTATTGGCAACAGCCATCATCGCCGCATAAGCATCGCCTTCAGCAAAAGCGAAGCCATAAAACGCCACCACCATTAAGGCGCCTACACTCAGCAGCGACAACACCAGGCGGCGACGCAGCTGGGCAGTAAAGTAACAGCGCAGTAACGCCTCACCGATCAATAAGCCGATAAATATTAGCGGCGCTCGACTAACCTGCCCCCAGGCGTAATGGTCTTGATGATCCACCAGGAAAGCTTTCAAAATGTCATTTCCACCAAAGGTAAACCCTTGCAGCCAAGCGGAAAGTGCAGCCAAACCGATAATCGTGGCAATACGGCTCCAAAGAGGTGCCCGTGCCCATAGCGGCAGGATCAATGGCACCCAAAGTAGCGCGATGGCATAGAACCCAAGAATCTCCACCCAGATAGCAAAGCGGCCATAAAGCAGCGTATCCACAATATCGGCAGGGGCACTAAAGGGCAGCATTTCGATAATGACCAGCGCCTTGTACCAGAACCAGACCTCCAACGCGCGAAGCCATAATTTCAGGCGCCGCTTGGGCCAATCGTCCGCTTGAGTCTGGGAAAGAAAGGCCACCGCCAGCGCGATGCCGAACACTAAAATAAATAGCGACGAGGAAAATTTGGTTAATAAATGAATCGGCACCATGCCCCAGTCGGGCACATTGCGAATGCCCACCAACCCGCTTACCGCATGACTTACAATCATCAGACCAATGGCAATGCCCCGAGCCAGATCAATAGCTTCAATACGTCCTTCGGCTTTGGGTAGCTGCGGCGTTTCCTTCCAGTTCACCACGATAAAGGCGTCCTTGTTGTCGTTACGGATCAGATGATTAATCACGTTTAACAATAGCCTATAAATCGACTGCCTCTAAGCAATGCTTTAAACGCAAAAATGCCCCGCAATCGGCGGGGCATTTTGTGGTTCATCCGTGAACCAGAACAAGAGTCATTCCATTAGCGGGTTACTTACCACTGGGTATCGTCATCGGAATCAGTGGTTTCGAATTCCTGCTCCTCTTCCTCTTCTTCGTAAGTGAATTCTTGCTCTTCCTCTTCATACTCGGTGGTTACATCTTGATCTTGCTGCTCAGTATCATAAGAGTTGAAGCTGCCTTGCTCGTCCTGCATCGGCTCTTCTTGCGGCATGGGTTCTTGCTCAGTACCACTTTCCATTTCAGCAAAAGCCAGCGGGCTTGCAATCAGACCAAAAGATACGCCTAAAATACCTAGTTTCTTCAGAGCTTCCATTTTCATGTCGTGCCTCCTAAGTAATACGCTTTCTGTTACTTCATAAATTTAAATAAGAAACATCTAGCCAAGAACCAGACATCCTCCTGATGCTGCGTTCTTGTCTTGGATATTGCACTCGCCATACCAAGCTTACTTACAGGAATAAAAAAACATTAAAATTCATAACTTTGAAGAAACTCAAAGCGTGCCAGCTTTCTGCTTTTATAATTATATTTAAGATTTTATTGGCTATCTCTGACACATGGGCCCCGTTGTCCATGCCAAATGAGATTAATATACAGTCAATTGGCTTTCTCACTTCTGTAAATCTAGGCCTTGAGCTTGACGCATATCATTCAGCCGCCTCTTACTCGTAATATCTAACGCCAGGCGAGCATTTAAAACACTCACCTGACCTACGCCCTGCATACTCATGTCCTCACTTTTGGATAACAACCAGTGAACAATGTGGCTAGTGTGAGTGACGCGGTACTTCCGCTCCCCGACAGCCCACCAGAAAGTCAAAGTCGCAGCCCTCGTCCGCCTGTAGCACATGCTCGATATACAGCTGGCGGTAACCGCCTTGGCGGGCGATTAACGTTGAGGCTTCCGTCGGGTCGCTTTCAGCCAGGCGTGCACTCAGCTCAGCGTCGCTGATGTCCAGATGTAACCGACCACTTGCGCAGTCGAGTTCGATCATATCGCCGTTGCGCACCGCAGCCAGCGGGCCACCCGCCGCGGCTTCCGGAGCCACGTGCAGTACCACGGTTCCGTAGGCGGTGCCGCTCATTCGGGCATCGGAAATACGCACCATATCGGTAACGCCCTGGGCGAGGATCTTGGGCGGCAGGCCCATATTGCCGACTTCGGCCATGCCGTGATACCCACGAGGGCCGCAATGCTTCATGACCAGGATATCGTTGGCTTCAACCTCTAGGTCGGGGTCGTTGATGCGTGCCTTGTAATCGTCGAAATCCTCAAAAACGACCGCGCGGCCACGGTGCTGCATAAGCTCGGCCGTCGCCGCCGAGGGCTTTAATACCGCACCATTCGGCGCCAGATTGCCGCGCAGTACGCAGATGCCGCCATCCGCGGTGAGCGGATTATTCAGCGGGCGGATGACCTCGTCGTTATACAGCGGGGCGTCTTTAACGTTTTCCCATAGGGTTTTGCCGTTAACGGTTAGCGCGTCTTTAAAGGGCAAGCGATCCGCTTCGCCCAGGCGTTTGAGCACAGCGGGCAGGCCACCTGCATAGTAGAACTCCTCCATCAGAAAGCGCCCCGAAGGCTGCAGGTCGACCACCGTAGGGGTACCGCGGCCTACCCGACTCCAGTCGTCCAGTTGAAGATCGACTCCGATACGTCCGGCAATGGCCTTGAGATGAATCACCGCGTTGGTCGAGCCGCCAATGGCCGCATTGGTGCGGATAGCGTTATCAAACGCCTCCTTGGTAAGAATCTTGGAGAGTCTGAGATCTTCATTGACCATCTCGACAATCCGGTTGCCGGAAAGGTGGGCAAGCACGTAGCGGCGCGAATCCACCGCCGGGATCGCAGCGTTATGGGGAAGCGAAGTGCCTAGCGACTCGGCCATGCAGGCCATGGTGGAGGCAGTGCCCATGGTGTTACAGGTACCCGCAGAGCGCGACATGCCCGCTTCGGCCGCCATAAAGTCATGCAGCGAAATTTCACCGGCCTTGACCTGTTCGGAGAGCTTCCAGACCACGGTACCCGAGCCAATATCCTTACCCTTGTGCTTGCCGTTGAGCATCGGGCCGCCAGTGACCACGATAGTGGGGATATCGCAGCTCGCCGCGCCCATTAATAGTGCGGGAGTCGTTTTGTCACAACCCACCAGCAGTACCACAGCGTCTATCGGGTTACCGCGAATGGCTTCTTCCACATCCATGCTGGCCAGATTGCGGGTAAACATCGCAGTGGGGCGCAGGTTGGACTCGCCGTTGGAGAATACCGGGAACTCGACCGGGTAGCCTCCCGCCTCTAATACCCCTTTCTTCACATGCTCAGCCAGCTTGCGAAAGTGGGCGTTACAGGGGGTGAGCTCCGACCAAGTATTGCAAATGCCAATGATCGGTTTGCCCTGAAACTCATGATCGGGAATGCCTTGGTTTTTCATCCAACTGCGGTACATAAAGCCGTTCTTGTCGGCGGTGCCAAACCACTCGGCACTGCGTAATGGACGCTGGCGATCAGACATAGCGAAATCTCCGTGCAAGACTGGAAGATAGAAGCAAAAGGTAGAACCTGGTTGGTAGAATCTAATTTTTAGTATCAGGCTCGCTGACGGCGGGTCTGTTTCCAGCGGTCAAACATCACCGCCAGCAGCAAAATCGCTCCGCGTACCAGGTATTGATAGAAGGTCGGCACGTTAAGCAGCCCCATGGCGTTCTGCACACAGCCCATGATCAGTACGCCGACGACGACTCCAGTGATGGTGGCAACGCCACCCGATAGCGCCACCCCGCCCAATACACAGGCAGAAATGACCGCAAGCTCCAACCCCATGGAGGTATTGGGATCCCCCAGCCCCATGCGCGAAGCTAGAAGTACACCTACAACGCCCGCCACCACACCTTGAAGACCGAAGACAATAATCTTGAGGCGACGGACATTGACCCCCGCGAGCGACGCGGCTTCTGAATTACCGCCGGTGGCCAACACGTTACGTCCGAAGGCGGTCATATTGAGTACCACGCCAAAGATCACAAAGCAGGCCAGCATGGTCCATACCGGCAGCGTCAGACCTAAAAACGAAGCGCTGCCAAGGTCAAAGAAGCCCGGCACGGTGATCATCACCGCATCGCCACCCGAGGTGATATAGGCAAGCCCACGCACAAACTCCATCGCGGCCAATGTCGCAATCAGCGAGTTAATGCCAAACTTGGCAATCACGAACCCGTTAAAGGCGCCCACTGCGCCCCCGGCAACGATGCCGCCCATTACGCCGATAAAAACGCTGCCGGTGCTGGAGGTGACTACCGCCGCGACTACCCCTGCAAAAGCCACGATCGAGGCCACCGACAGATCCACCTCACCCAGCGCCAATACCAGCATCATGGTGGTCGCCAAGCTGCCTATCAGAGTGATCGAAAGCAGCAGCCCCACCATGTTACGTCCGGTAAGAAAGTCAGGAATAAACACGGCCAGGGCGATAAACAGTAAAAAAAAGACGGCGATCAGCCCCGAGGTATCCAACAGCGTGCGCAGCGGCTTTATCAGCCCCTGGCGCCCGGCGGGGCGGGTCGGTTCTGCACCCTCTTGGGTTAATTTGTTCGTTGTCATCACGGTTGTCCTGAACTTGTTCGATAAAGAGTTGCGCCTAGGCTGGCAGCGCCAACCCTAACAGGCGTTCGGGGGTGGCAGACTCCCTCGGCACTATGTCCACCAACTCGCCGTCGCGCATTACCGCGATCCGGTCGCAGATGGAGCTCACCTCGGCCAGATCACTGGAGATCACCACGACGCTTTTGCCCTGCTCGGCCAGATCATAAAGCAGCGCGTAAATATCCCGCCGCGCGCCCACGTCGATTCCCCGCGTCGGTTCGTCCATCACGAACAGATCGATCTCTTCAGAAAGCCAACGGGCTAAAATCACCTTCTGTTGATTGCCCCCCGAGAGCTTGCCTATTGGCGTACGGTGGCTGGGCGTTTTAATGCTCAGCTGCTGGATATACAACTCGGCGTTGCGCCGTTCGCGGCCGGGGTGGCGGAAAATCCCCCAGCGTTTAAAAAATCGCCGGCAGCTGATATTGAGGTTGTCGGCGACGCTCGCCACCGAAAAGATGCCCTGAGATTTACGATCTTCCGGACACATGGCAATGCCCGCGCGAATGGCCTCTGCAGGGCTTTTAAAACGTCGCGATTTGCCTTGGAATGTCACGCTACCCGCCCGGGGTGCTTCCACGCCGCATACCAGCCGCAATAGCTCGCTGCGCCCGGCCCCCACCAAACCAAACAACCCGAACACTTCACCGCGTTTGACAGAAAAGCTCACCGGTGCGTTTAGGCCACGCCCCAGGATCTCTTCCACACCCAAGACCACATCGCCCTGTTCGCGAGGGCGATAGCCGTAAACATCGTCGATATCACGACCCACCATTTCACTGACCAGCAGGTCGTGATTCAACGCAGACATGTCCTCATGAGTGCGAATATGCTGGCCATCGCGGAAGATGGTGACCGCATCGCACATCTCGAACACCTCTTCCATACGATGGGTCACATACAGCACTACCCGACCTTCGTCGCGAAGCCGTTTGACGATGCGTTTAAGTTGGCGGATTTCCTGAATGGAAAGGCTGCTGGTGGGTTCATCAAAGGCAATCACACGCGCATCGCGCAGCAGCGCTCGGCCAATCTCGATCATCTGCTGCTGGCCGATCGAGAGTTCGCGTACTTTGGTCGAGGGATGAATGCCGCCCTCGCCAAGGTCAGTGAGAATCGCCAGCGCTTTTTCCCTCAGCTGGCGCCGGTTCACAAACCCCTGGCGGGTGGGCAGTTGGCCCAGCAGCAGGTTTTCAGCCACCGACATATTGGGCGAGAGGGTAAGCTCTTGATAAATAATCGCGATCCCTTCACGCAATGCCTCACGGGCATTGCTGAACACATGGCGCTGACCATCAATCCAGAGCGCGCCTTCCGCAACGCGATTCACCCCGCTAAGCACTTTAAGCAACGTCGACTTCCCCGCGCCGTTCTCGCCCATCAGGGCATGCACTTGGCCGGTGCGGGCGGAAAAGCTCACGCTATCCAGCGCGCGCACGCCAGGAAACACCACGCTGATACCGTCAAAGCGAAGATATGGATCAGACATACTTGAGCTCTCCACCGTAGCCCGTGACAGAAAGGCGTTACAGGCCGAGTTCGGTGCGCACGTCTTCCCAGTTATCACGCGTCATTAACGTACCGGTCGTTTCAGTATTGGCCTGTGGCTCTTGATCCTCGCTAATCCAGCGATAGAGATCTTCGGCAGTTTGACGGCCGTGCATGGTGGAGCTGACCGCGACGGTGCCGTGAAAGCCTGTAGGGTTATTGCGAGAAAACTCGGCAAATGCCGCACCGGAGCCGTTGATTCCCACCCCAATCACATCTTCAGCTGCCAGGCCGTACTGCTCGGTCGCCCTGACGCCACCGAGTACGCTCTCTTCGTTAAGCGCATAGATCACCCAGTGCTCGTATCCGCCGCGCTGGGAAAGCACCGGGGATGCCGCTGAAAACGCGCCGCTGGTATCCGTGCTTTGCTGAGGTGCATCGAAAATATTTGCTTCCGGGAAGCCTGAGGCAAGCAGCGCCTGAGTGGCACCGTCCGTTCTTTCTACGGCCGTCGGCAGCTCATTATTGGTAATACGCAATGCGCCAACATTTTGCGGGTCCCAGCCTCGCGCTTCCATTTCAGCGGCAATCGCCTCGCCTACCTGCTGGCCGATTTTGGTGCCCGACATCCCCAGGTGCGGCACGCCTTCCATTGGCTCGCCGCTGGAGGTCACAAACTGATCATCCACGGTAACCACTTTCATGCCGTACTGCTCGGCGCGGTTCATGATCGCCGGCCCCAGGCGCACATCGGGTGGGCAAATGACAAAGCCCTGCGCGCCCTGGGCGTAGAGGTTATCAATTGCGCTGAGCACTTCCTGGCCGTCTTCGCCGCCTAAGCGGACGACCTGAAAGCCGAGCTCTTCACCTACTTCAGTGGCCGCGCGCTGTTCGTTAATAAACCACGCCTGCTCCGGCTTCTTGACGATAAAGCCGATTTTCACATCGTCACTTTGCGCCTGCACTGAACCCAGCGAGGCCAACATGATCGCGCTACCCAGCGCCAAACGCGTAAAAATGGTTGCCATACCCATTGCCATGCTCCTGAAGTTTTAACGATTATTGATGTTGTTATTGATGCCATAGGCGGCTCTTGGTCAGCTTGAGCCTATATCGTCCTGGACAGAAAAGCGGAAGACGGTGCGTGACTGGTAGCGCTCTCCCGGCTCTATAATCGTACTGGGAAAGGCATCCTGATTAGGTGAGTCGGGGAAGTGCTGAGTTTCCAGTGCAAAGCCTGAGCGCTGCGGGTAGGCTTGGCCGCCTTTACCAGTCAGATCACCCGCTAAAAAGTTACCCGAATAGAACTGAATACCGGGCTCGGTGGTTTCAATTTCCAGCATCCGCCCGCTTTGTGGTTCCCACACTTTAGCCGCCATCACCAGATCACCTCGCTCGGTGTTATCGCGGTTAAGCACAAAGTTATGGTCGTAGCCCTGGCCAAAGCTCAGCTGTTCGTTATCTTGCTCGATGCGCTCGCCAATGGGCGTGGCCTGGGTAAAATCGAATGGCGTGTCCGCAACATCGCGCAGCTCACCCGTCGGGATTAACGACTCACTTACCGGGGTAAAGGCATCGGCATTGAGCATAAGCTGATGATCAAGAATGGAGTCGTTTCCCTCACCCTTGAGGTTGAAATAGCTATGCTGGGTAAGGTTGATGGGCGTTGCCTTGTCGGACTCTGCTTGATAATCAACGATCAAGGTATCGTCATCGGTCAGGGTATAAGTTACTTCTATTTCCAGTCGTCCAGGGTAGCCTTCTTCGCCATCTTCGCTGGTATAGCGCAGTGCAAGCCCAGTACCTTCGTCACTCTTAAACGGCTCGGCCTGCCAAAGCACCCTATCGAAACCCTGTTGACCGCCATGAAGATGGTTGTCGCCATCGTTGGTGGCAAGCGAGTAGGTTTCCCCTTCAAGCGTGAACTGCCCATAGGCAATACGGTTTCCGTAGCGCCCAATAATAGCGCCAAAGTAAAGGTTAGCCTTGCGATACTCATCGGATAGATACTCGTCCAGCGAATCGAATCCCAGCACGATATCGTCGACATTGCCCTCTCGGTCAGGCGTCTTTAGTGAAAGGATCGTACCGCCATAGTTGGCCACCCGTAGTTCAATACCGCTTGCGTTAGTCAGTTGATAAACGTCCACTTGACGATCATCGGGCAACTGGCCAAACACGGATTTGCCAACGCCGTGCTCTGTTTCACTATTTGTCATGGGTTCCTTATCCGTTTGCGCCTGGGCCACGTTTATTGATAACGCAGCCATGCCTGCACTCAGCAGTATTGAACCCACGCGGCTTCTTGGGCCGTGCATGATAGGCATTACCTGTCTCCTGTTATGTTTATTGTTGTTATTAACGCGACATGTTCGTCGCTATTACACGCCTTACAGTAGACAGCTCTACCATAACCAACCAATATGCAAATGCGTCAGTTTCGATACCTTTATTGCTATCAATAACATTAAAAGGCTTATTTCATGGGCGTCCTTGACGAGAACTGGTTTCTTCACGCACGACTAAAGTTGCGTCATTTTCAGCTATTTTTAGCGCTTGATGAACAGCGCAACCTGCACCGTGCTGCCGCCATGCTAAAGATGAGCCAGCCTGCCGCCTCCAAACTGCTCAGTGACCTGGAAGCCAACCTGGGTGTGCGCTTGTTTGATCGTCAGCCGCGGGGGCTAACGCCCAACTGGTATGGAGAGGTGATGATTCGCCACGCGCATAGCGTGCTGTCGGCGTTGCGTCATACCGGAGAAGAGCTGACCGCACTGCGCGACGGTAACCTGGGCACCGTGGCGGTCGGAACCGTAATGGCACCTGCGGTTACGTTACTCACCAGCGCCATTGAACGTGTTCAGCGAGACCGCCCGGAACTTAAAATCAGTGTGGAAGTAGACGTTAGCAAAGCGCTGGTACCACGCCTGCTTGAGGGTGAGCTGGATTTTGCCATCACCCGTATTCCTCCAGGCAGCAATATAGAGCACTTTGTGTTTGAGGAGATCGGTGAAGAGGAGCTGTGTTTTGTGTGCCGTGAAGGGCACCCTCTGGCAGGCAAAACGTCTTTGCAGCTTGCCGATATGGCTGCCTACCCATGGTCACTGCAACCACCCGGCGCGCTGATGCGCCAGCGTGTTGACAGTCTGTTCCTTCATCATCAGGTAGCCCCGCCCAGGCAAATCGTCAACACTGCGGATTTGTTGGTATCTCTGGCGCTGGTTGATAAATCCGACACCATTACGGTGACCACCCGTGAAACCGCTGACCTGCTTTGCCCGCCGCAGCGTTTTCATCTACTCCCGTTCAGCGAAACGCTCAGCGTACAGCCTTATGGCCTGGTAAGTTTACGCCACCAGCGGCTTTCCCCTGGAGCGGCGGCGCTGATGAGCACCCTTCGAGAGGTTATCTCTCAAGCGTCTTTACGCACCTGAACCGCCCCACGGTTAACATTGCCCCCCTTTAAAGCCAGGTTACCGCTATCATCATAAAGAGGCTCGCGCGGATTTTTGCTTTTGATAGCGATAAGCCTTAATCAACAACGGTGAGCACCAAAGCAGGATGACTGCGATGCCAAGCCCTGCACTGATGGGCCTTGCAAAGAAGCTGGTGAGGTCGCCACCGGTTCGCAGCATGGCGCTCATGAAGTTGTTTTCCACAACGGGGCCTAGTACCAAACCGAGTATGGCTGGCGCCATAGGGAAGTTATTAACGGCTAACAAATAGGTCACAAGCCCAACAATGAGCATTAACCAAATATCCACAACGCTATTATTGATCGCGAAAGCGCCCACAATGCAAAAGCATAATATAATAGGCATCAATATTCGGCTGGGTGTCAGAATGAATAACTTTGATAATCTAATCGCCATATATCCAATCGGTAGCATCATCAGATTAGCCAGGATAAACACAATGAAAAGTGCGTAGATTAACCCGCTTCCATCCATAAAAATGGTGGGCCCAGGATTCATCCCTTTCATATATAAAACGCCAATTACAATAGCGGTAATAGAGTCGCCAGGAATACCGAAGACCAGAGCGGGCACCCATGCGCCACTGATACCTGAATTATTAGCCGAGCTAGCGTCTACGATACCCTCTATATTACCAGTGCCATATTTAGAACTGTCTTTTGATCTGCCTTTCCCCACACCATATGAGATCCAAGCCGCAATATCCGCACCTGCACCGGGTAATGCACCAATCAATGTACCAATTGTACTGCCACGCACCATATTGCGCCAATAGCGTTTAATATGCCTAGGTACGTTATGGAAAACGCTATCTTTATCGATAATGCCGATGGTTTTTTTCTCTGATTTTGAACCGTAATAATTCATCAGTTCATTGAGAGCAAACATACCGATCATAACAGGGATGAAATTAACGCCTCCCATAAGATCGGGAATCCCAAACGTAAAGCGAGGAGCCCCGCTCATCATATCCAACCCTACGGTTGACAGCAGAATACCAAAAAGCAGAGAAAGAAAAGCTTTAGTTCTAGAACCTACTGAAATAAAAATTGAACAGCTGAGCCCCAGCACAGCCAGCCAAAAGTACTCAAATGCACTAAACTTTAGCGCCACTTCAGCAAGGGATTGAGCAACGACAAATAAAATAATAGTTCCAAATATACCGCCAAAAATAGAACATACCAAATTAATACCTAGGGCTTCTCTTGCTCTGCCTTTTTTTGCTAAGGCATGCGATTCACCCACATAAGCGGCGGAGGCTGGTGTGCCCGGTATATTGAGATATGTGCTCGGAATGTCGCCCGCAAATATTGCCATAGCGGATGTCGTTACAATGGCAGCAATCGCAGGAATAGTATCCATATAAAAGGTCAAAGGTACTAGTAGCGCTACAGCCATCGTTGCTGTAAGGCCGGGCACTGCACCAACAAATATACCAAACAAAGAGGCTGCTAAAATAACCAGTATGGTATCAAAATTTAAAACCAGCCCCACTCCATTCATTAAAATATCCATGGCAAACCACCCTCTAATAAAACACCTTGTGGCAATGGAATAAGTAGGTAATGAGAAAAAATAAAGTAAATGGCAGTTGACACAACTAGAGAGGTTGCCAACGCTACATAAAGTAATGTTTTTCTCAATAACATGAGTGAAAACATGATGACCATTATTGTTAGCATTGCACCAATGTAATCACTTGCCATGATATAAAAGACAATCGCTATAGGTGGTAACAACATCATCCAGGTCGGCTTATTAGGCGGTGCGTCAGCTATTACCAGGTTATCCTGTACTGGCTGAGCAAAAGCTTTTCTTCTATGCCATAGCGCATTAAAGATAAGGACGGTACCACCGATACAGAATCCTCCACCTACAATGGAAGGAAAAAGCGAAGGCCCATACTGTAAGCTTGGTAGCGTAGGAAATTGCTGAGCAGTGATAATCGTCACAACTCCAGCAATGACAAACCCTATCCCGGCAAAAATATCTCTCATTGTCATTCCTTAGTTAGCTAAGCCAACTTGTTCAACAATTTCACCGAGAATGCCGTCCATCTCTTCCATGAGTTGCCCGAAATCTTCCGCGTTACGCCACTCGGTACCAAACCCTTGTTTGTCCATGAACCCTTGATAGGTTTCACTGTTGTAAGCAGTCTCTAATGCGGACTCCAAGGTTGCGACTACTTCAGGGTCCATGCCTTTAGGCCCAACGATGCCTCGCCACGCACCGACTTGGTAGTCACTACCCACAAGCTCGTGGGTAGTAGGAATATCGGGGAAGGCTGAAAGACGCTCTGCGGCCATGACGGCAAAACTTTTTACACGTTCCGCCTCGATCATCGAACGCGCCTCAGGCACCGACGTAGAAACAATATCGATCCCTCCAGATACCAACTCCGTCATCGCGGGCGCCGAACCTTCGCTGGGGACCCAGATAACCTGATCGGCGGGAATATCTTGGTCCATCAAAAAGCCTGTAAAGGCTAGATGCCAGATACCGCCCTGCCCGGTTCCCGAAGCGGTAAAGCTACCTTTCGGCTCAGTACGTACAGCTTCCATCAACGCATCCAGACTTTCGTATGAAGAATCAGCGGCAACCTGAATACCCGGGGAGTCGTAGTTGATCTGCGCAATGGGCGTAAAGTCTTCATAGGTAAGCGCTGTCAGGCCTTGCCAATGCATCGTGTTAACTTCAACAGTGGCTAAGCCGAGCGTGTAGCCGTCAGGCGCGGCGTTAAGCATGGCAGTATGCCCAACTACGCCGCTGCCGCCGGTACGATTCACCACGTTGACGTTCTGGCCCAACTCCTCTTCCAGGGCGCGAGCAATGGTGCGCGCTGTTGCATCAGTACCGCCGCCTGCAGCCCAAGGCACAATCAGCGTAATGGGGCGTTCTGGATAATCCGCCAAGGCAGAGCCAGAGGCGACCATAACCACCGCCGCTACACTGGAAGCAAGAAGGGTTTTGAGAGAATGGTTTGTCGTTATCATTTTCAATATCCTCTGGTAAGTGCCTACCTACGTTTTATCGTTATGAAGTGGGTTAAAGCGTTTAATATCAGTACGTTCTGGATGACGACTGGGAAGGCAGCTCTTTATAGCGGGCAAGCGTTGCCAGCGCCCCCTGACGGAGCAGGCTGATATCAATGCCTACCGCAATAAACTGACAACCTAATGCCTGATAGCGACGCGCATCCTCCTCGAGCGGAGCCAAAATTCCTACCGGCTTGCCTGCTGCATGAACCGTTCTAATCACTTTCTGTATCGCACTCTGGACATCAGGGTGACCAGGATTGCCGGGATAGCCCATTCCCACCGAGAGATCTGCCGGACCAATAAAAACCGCATCGACGCCGTCGGTGGCGGCAATGGCTTCTGCCTGCTCAACACCTTTAGGTGACTCAACTTGAACAATCAGGCAAAGCGACTCATGCGCCTTGTTCAGGTAGTCATCCACGCCGTCCCATCGGGTTGCGCGCACCAGCCCACCGCCCACGCCACGCATGCCATGCGGCGGATATCGCGTCGCCCGTACCAGCGCGGCCGCTTGCTCAGCACTTTCCACCATCGGCACCATTAATGTTTGCGTGCCTATATCCAGTAACTGCTTGATCAACGCAGGGTCATGGTTAACGCTACGCACAACGGGGGCAGACGAGTAAGGCGCCACGGCCTGAAGCTGGGCCAAAATGGTAGGCACCGTATTCGGGGCATGCTCACCATCGATTAGTAGCCAATCAAATCCGGTGTTGGCGACTATTTCAGCGGCATATCCCGTCGCGAAGCCAGCCCAGCAACCCCACATGGGTTCGCGCTTGATCAGCATGTTTTTAAAGGGATTAGTGGGCAATTGCATGCATTGACTCCTTTGGAAGGCCGATGAAAGCCACTGACAAGATCATCTACATCATTAACTGGCCACGTTTTATAAGCGCTGGCTGCTTAAACGCTACATCTTCGCTTATGCCATAGCGCGAAGATGGCCTGCCTAAGACACTTCTCCCGGTGAGGGGGAGGAAAGCAAGGGCCAAATAAACGTGGTAAGTCAGAAAACAGTTACGTAGTGGCGGTTTCTACAACAACAGATCCTATTGTGAGAAACCGCCTCCCTTGTTGTGCCTTAGTTAGCCAAGCCAACCTGCTCGGCAATTTCACCGAAGACGCTATCCATCTCTTGCATCAACTGCCCGAACTCTTCCGCGTTACGCCATTCGGTACCAAAGCCTTGTTGATCCATAAACCCTTGATAGGTATCACTGTTGTAAGCAGCTTCTAATGCTGCCTCAAGCGTTGCCACTATCTCCGGGTCCATGCCTTTAGGACCGGCAATACCACGCCATTCGCCCACTTGATAGTTAGTGTCGATCAATTCGCTGGTGGTGGGGATATCAGGAAAGCTGGGGATACGGTCAGGCGACATCACTGCAAAGCTTTTAACCCGGCCAGCTTCCATCATGGAGCGGCCTTCCGGCACGGAGCTGGGTACGATATCAATACCCCCGGATACCAGCTCTACCATTGCTGGCGCCGCACCCTCACTAGGAATCCAGGTAACCTGGTCGGCGGGAATGTCCTGATCCATCAAAAAACCTGCAAAGGCTAAATGCCAAACACCGCCTTGTCCGGTGCCGGAGGCAGTAAACGTGCCCTTAGGCTCAGTACGTATCGCTTCGAGCAACTCTTCAAGGCTTTCATAAGGGGAGTCTGCGGCAACCTGTATGCCGGGGAAGTCATAGTTGATTTGCGCAATCGGTGTGAAGTCTTCATAGGTAAGATTGGTTAAACCTTGCCAATGCATCATGTTCACTTCACCGGTCGCCAGGCCAAGGGTATAGCCATCTGGCCTGGCATTGATCATGGCAGTATGGCCGACAACGCCACTGCCACCGGTGCGGTTAACAACGTTGACGTTCTGACCCAATTCCTCTTCCAATGCGCGGGCGATGGTGCGCGCTGTCGCATCAGTGCCGCCGCCCGCAGCCCAGGGTACAATCAACGTAATAGGACGCTCTGGGTAATCCGCAAGGGCTGCGCCAGAGGCCACCATAAGCGCTGCCGCTACGCTGGAAGTAAGGAGTGTCTTGATCTTGAGAGAATGGTTTGTAATTGTCATATCCACTTTCCTTTCGTCGTTAACTGCCTGGGTTTGATTATGGTTTTTTGAAACTGCCAGGTTCCATCCTTTATTGCTTTCCTGCCAAAAACTTCCTTTATATCTATTAAGTCGAGAAACCTTATTGCTTAGAAAGCCTCATTAAGCATCTTGAAAAAGTCTTCCCTGGAAGGTGCACGTGGGTTGGTAGCCGTCGAATGGTCTTCCAATGCCCACTGCGCCACTGGGTCTAGATGCTCTTCCCTAACGCCCATTTCGCTCAAGCTGGAAGGCATTCCCAACTTAATATTGAGCTTTTCAAACGCTTCGGCTAAATCATCACTCTGGGCAAGCCCCATCGCATCTTTGAGGCGAGCAAATTTTTCCTCACAATCACGCTGGTTGAACCTGAGAACAGTCGGCATCAGTACGGCATTGAGCGTACCGTGGTGAAGTTTTAGCTCATGCAGCCCGCCTAACGCATGGGATAGAGAGTGCACTGCCCCCAACCCTTTCTGAAACGCCATGGCACCTTCCAGAGCTGCCATCATCATTTCATTTCTAGCGGTTAAGTTAGTGCCGTTTTCAACCGCCTCGACCAGATAGGCACTTGCGCGCTTAAGGCCATCCAATGCAATCGCCTCAGCAGGAGGATTTACCTTAGGGCTTAAAAAGGTTTCAACGCAGTGGGCGATCGCATCCATACCCGTTGCGGCAGTCAAAAAGGGAGGTAACCCGAGCGTCAATCGTGGATCGCAGATAGCCACAGCGGGAATAAGATACGGGGAAAGAAAACCCAGTTTCCGATCATCTTTCATGGTAATCAGGGAGGCTCGCCCCACCTCACTACCCGTCCCTGCGGTGGTAGGTACCGCAATCAACGGCAGCACATTGGCATTGATTTTGGCTACCCCACCCTCGATCGCCGCGTACTGGCGTAATGGCGCGGGGTGGTTAAAAAGTAAAGCGACCGCTTTAGCCAAATCAATGCTGGAACCACCGCCCACAGCCACGATGCCGTCACACTCGCTTTCTCGCAGAAAAGTCAGCGCTTGCTCTACAGCGGCTTCAGTAGGGTTGGAAGGCGTGCCATCAAAAACGCAGGCTTTCTCATTAAGGTTTGCAGATTCAATCACCTGCGTAATAAGAGGAGTGCTACTCAGCCCTTTGTCAGTCACAAATAGAGGCCTTTTCACGTCAAGCAACTGCAGCTCATTAGCCAGCTCTGCAATTGCGTTCTCACCAAACTGAATTTTTGTTAAGTAGTTGATGATATAGGGCATTTTTATTTCTCATTATTGTTTTACTTGAAACCAGGTATGCATCTTTCTTAAAGGTGTCATACAGCATACCTGCATGACAATAGTTTAGTGATGATTTTTTGGTCATCCATTTTTTAGAAAGCAACCGGGCTTTTGGTTACCAAAATATTCTTGTCATAGGGCCTATACGCTCAGTATCTGAAAGCAATCTAGATCAAATGAACATTGCATTCAATGACCATTATATAGAACGATAGTATAATCGACGTACAACGTTTAATTGCTAAAGTGCATCAACAGTGACCGCTTACTAGCTTGCGCATAGCTATTACCTAAAAAGCCAATAATAAGTTTGAGGTAAACGATGGATCTCATTAATTCTCCGTCAGTGATTATTCAGCTCAATTCTCGAGATAATGTGGGCGTCGCCTCAAAAGCGGTGCCTAACGGGTTTCCAATTGATAAAACTGGCACATTAGCTCAAGAGAATATCGATGCAGGCCATAAAGTTGCGTTAGCAAAAATAAATAAGGGCGAGGCTGTTTATAAATACGGCCAGCTGATTGGAATAGCGGCAAAAGATGTAGAACCCGGTGAGCATGTACACACCCACAACCTCACCATGATAGAACTCGATTCTTCATTAAAAGATTTCCAGCCTCATCCGCAAACACAAACCCAACGTAGCTCACGAACCTTTCAGGGTTTTCACCGTGACGATGGCAATGTGGGCACGCGTAACTACATCGGTATTCTGTCGACCGTTAACTGCTCGGCAACGGTTGCTAAAGCAGCGGCAGATAAACTCAATCAGTCTGATGAACTAAACCAGATGGGATTCGATGGCGTCGTCGCGATCACCCATGGCTCGGGCTGTGCCATGAACACGGATTCAGAAGGCTTTTCATTTCTTGAGCGCGTCATCGCAGGTTATGCCCAGCATCCCAATTTTGCCTTCGTACTCATTATCGGTTTGGGCTGTGAGACCAACCAGGTCAAAACGCTCGTCGCAAAAAAAGGCTTAGAAGACGCCTCACGGCTTGCCTATTTTAATATTCAGGATGCGGGAGGAACTCGCACCAGTATTAAAACCGCGTGCGATCACGTCATGCAGATGGCTGCTCAGCATGGGCAGATGCAGCGTAAACCTGCTTCCCTGGAGCACCTGGTGGTTGCACTGCAGTGCGGCGGTTCAGACGGTTATTCAGGGATTACGGCGAACCCAGCGCTTGGCCACGCGGCTGACCTTATCGTGCAGCATGGGGGCAGCGTAATCCTTGCAGAAACTCCCGAGATTTATGGTGCAGAGAACCTTCTGATAGACCGCTCTATCAATGAAAACGTCGCGCAAAAGCTGCTTGATCGGATTACCTGGTGGAAGCATTACACCGAAATAAATGGTGCCGAGTTAAACAATAACCCGTCACCGGGCAACAAAGCGGGCGGGCTTTCGACGATTCTTGAAAAATCCCTGGGGGCCGTTGCCAAAGGTGGCAGCTCAAGCCTTAACGATGTGCTGCACTATGCCGAAAAGATAACCACTCGTGGCTTTAACTTTATGGATAGCCCGGGCTACGACCCCGTTTCAGTCACCGGGCAAATTGCCTCAGGGTCAACGGTGGTCTGTTTTACTACCGGACGAGGATCGGTTTCAGGCTTTAAACCCGCGCCCTGCCTGAAGCTCGCAACCAATACCTCGATGTATGAGAAAATGCATGAGGATATGGATATAAACTGTGGCGTTATCGTCGATGGTACAGCCAGCGTAGAAGACGTCGGGGAACAGATTTTTGAGCGTATCATCGCCATCGCCTCGGGCGACATGAGTGCTAGCGAATCACTGGGTTATGGTAGTAACGAGTTTGTTCCCTGGCTGGTAGGTGCCATTACCTAATATTTATTTAAGGGCAACTAACTACCTATGACACAAACGCTGCGCGACCAGCTCTATACGGCTCTTAAGCAAGGTATTGTCGGGAAACGACTGGAACCCGGCCTTGTGCTGCTGGAAGGGAATATAGCCGAGCTGTTTGGTATCAGCCGCTCCCCTGTTCGCCAAACCCTGACCCGGTTGCATGAAGAACAGTATATCTGCCGCTTTGAGGGGCGCGGCTATCTGGTGGGCGCATCGCCACACGAGATAGTCCGGCGCTCTCTCAGTGAAAATGACTTCAAACAGCGTGGCTATATTCCCAAAGTCGATCGAACCGTTTCCTGGCGCGTCCACATCGACAGCGTTGAGCATGCCATCGTCCTATGCTCGATCAAGGGTGCCTTTGAGCTCAATGAGCTTAAGCTTTCCAAATCACTGAACGTCAGCCGCACGGTGACCCACCAGATTCTGCTTCATTTGCAATCCATCGGCCTAGTCGAAAAGATTAAGTACAACAGCTGGAGCGTGGTCCCGTTAGATGACAAACGCCTCCACAATCTTTATGAAGCGCGCCGCCAGTTAGAGCCTTACATGATCGTGCGTGCCGCCAATAATATTTCAGACAGTGCACTCGACGGCTATATTGCCAAACTTAAAAACGCCGCCGACAGCTATCCAGATATTAAAGGGGAGTTGCTGGATGAGCTTGAGAACGATCTTCACCATACCGCCATTAGCCTGGGTGATAACCAGGAAGTAATGAACATGCTACGGCGCACTCATCCTATCTTGTTAATCAGTAAACACCTGCTTGGTCGGGTACTTAAACTTCCCGATCAAGACCCTTTCTTTGATGAGCACTTATGGGTGTTTGAGAAAATGCGCCTTAAGCAACCTGACCAAGCAGGAAAGCTATTGATGACGCACCTGGAGCGTTCAGAATCTACCGTACTTGATCGGCTTATTAACTTTCGAGATTCAGGTGACATTGAGGTGCCGTCTTATTTACGGGGATAACTCGATAGAAGATAACGTTAAGCACATCCATTTTAAAATATTACTAATACTTACCCGGGTTATGGAAAGCCTTACTCATTAGAACCACTAAAAAGATTGATCAACCTGCTGCATAACGGTCACATAATAACTCACTAGCCTAACCGTTAGAGGAACCAATAATGACAACGTCACGGTCTATCGGCTTTATTGGCACCGGTATTATGGGTGCTCCCATGGCAAGGCGCTTGGCCAAAGCAGGACACCGGGTACGCGCCTGGAATCGGACTAGAAGCAAGGCCGAAAGCCTTGAAGCAGTGGGTGTCGAAATAGTGGAAAGACCTGAGCAGGCAGTCCTCGAAAGCGATGTCGTGATCGTTATGCTCAGCTCGGGGCCGGTATGCGATGAGTTGCTGTCAGGTTCAGTTGGCCTCCTCAACGCCATGCAGCCTGACTCAACCCTGATCGTCATGAGTTCTATCCCGGTCGAGACGGCACGCCGCCAAGCGGAGGAGGCCGCAACCTATCAGATTAGCTATCTGGATGCGCCGGTATCCGGCGGTGAACAGGGGGCGATTGATGGCACCCTGGCCATTATGGCGGGCGGCGACTCATCCAGTTTTAAAGCCGTTGAGCCTATTCTCTTGTCACTCGGCAGACCGGTCCATGTTGGCCCAGCGGGCAGCGGTGAACTGGTCAAGCTTGCCAATCAGATGATCGTGGCCAACACCATTGCCACGGTGGCCGAGGCCATATTGCTGGCAGAGCAAGGAGGCGCTGACCCAGCACAAATGCTCAATGCCCTTGAAGGCGGCTTTGCCGACTCAACCATTCTGCGTATCCACGGCAAGCGTATGATCAAGGAGGATTTTACCCCAGGCGGGCCGGCGAAATGGCAATTGAAAGATACCCAGACCGCCATGGCCCTAGCCCAGGAATTGCAGCTTAAGCTGCCCGTGTCCTCGTTGGTCAACGGCCTTTTTGAGGAGCTTGTCGCCCGTGGCGATGGAGAACTCGACCATAGCGCCCTGATACGTCAGCTCAGACGCCACAATCAATAAGCAATCCGTCCACCCATAACGCCGGGAAAATAAACACAATGAGCCAACATTACGATGTCCGGGAAATAACACGCTTCAGCACTGACTTGCTTTTGGCAGCAGGACTTGATGACGATAAAGCCACTGCCGTCGCTAAGGTACTGGTTGAAGGCGACCTGATGGGGCACACCACTCACGGGCTGCAACTCCTCGCACCTTACCTTGAGGAAATACAGTCAGGCCGCATGCCGGTTACCGGCAATTATGAGGTCATTTCCAAGCGTGCCGCCGTACAGACCTGGGACGGCCGCTACTTACCCGGACCGTGGCTGATTCTTAAAGCCATGGAAGCCGCGGAAGCCATGGCACGTGACTGCGGTACCGGTACGGTGGTGATTCGGCGCTCCAATCATATTGCCTGCCTGGCCGCCTACCTGAAGCGTGCCACCGACCAGGACCTTGTGGTGGTGATCGAATCATCCGACCCGGCAACCAAATCCGTTGCCCCGTATGGCGGGCTGGAGGCGACCCATACGCCCAACCCCATCGCTGTGGGCTACCCCACTGATTCAGGCCCTGTGCTTTTGGATGTCAGCACATCGATTACTACCAATGGCATGGTGGGGCGGCTTAACAAGCAAAATAGCCGCTTGCCTTATCCGTGGCTTAAAGACAACCAGGGTCAGGCGACCGATCGTCCCGAGGTACTTTTCAACGAGCCCAAAGGCAGCATTATGCCTATCGGTGGGCTGGACCATGGTCACAAGGGGTACGCATTAGGGCTCATGGTGGAAGCCTTGACGTCTGGCCTGGCGGGTTTCGGGCGTGTCCAGGCACCTGCGCAGTGGGGTGCTTCGGTCATGGTGCAGGTGCTGGACCCTGAAGCCTTTGGCGGGCTTGAAGCGTTCAAGCGCGAAACTGGCGCGCTGGCCGATGCGTGTCGTAACAACCCCGTCGCCGAAGGCGACCCTCAGGTGCGCATTCCGGGAGAGCGCGGACTCGATTTGCACAAGCGCTACTCACAACAAGGCGTTCCGCTTCCAGAGGGCGTTCCCGAGGCGCTTCACGACTGGTCAGAGCGTCTAGGCGTTTCTTTTCCTCAGGCACAGCAATAAACCCTTTCTGTTCAGGTTCAAACAAATAGGCGTTATCCAGGCGTAATCAAATAACTGACCGGAGGTCACCATGAAACAGGAACGTATCGGATTTATCGGACTAGGCCTGATGGGCAAGGAAATGGCCCGCAATATAGTGCGTAACGGCTATCCACTGACTGTGATGGCCCACCGCAATCGCTCGCCCTTAGAGGTGCTCTCTGCCGAAGGAGCAGTTGAAGTCGCAAGCGCCGCCGAGATGGCCAAAACCAGCGATATCGTTTTTATCTGCGTAAAGACATCCGAGCAGGTCAGCGAGATCGTGTCCGGCGCCGACGGTTTGATGGCGGGCGCTCATGAAGGGTTGATCATCGTCGACTGCTCTACCGCCCACCCTGAATCGACCGAGCGGCTTGCTGCAACCGTGGCAAAGCAGGGCGTCACGCTGGTCGATGCGCCGCTGGCCCGCACCCCCCGTGAGGCTCGGGAGGGGCGTCTCAACGTCATGCTGGGAGGCGATGCCGCAACGGTTACGCGTATTACGCCGGTCATCGAGAGTTTCGCCGAGAACATCTTTCATGTGGGCGCAGTCGGTTCAGCGCATAAGCTGAAGCTGATCAATAATTTCCTGTCGCTGGGAGCGGCGGCGCTGGTTAGCGAAGCGGCCGCCATGGCGGCGAAAATGGATGTTCCGCAGGAAAAACTGCTGGAGATCTGCTCCCAGGGCGGCGCCAACAGCGCCATGCTGGCCCCCGTCATGGAATGGGTGCTGCAAAAGGAGTGCACGAAACTGCAGTTCAGTCTTGTTAACGCAGAAAAGGATATGCGCTACCTGTCGGAAACATTAAGCACTTACCAGCTGACCTCCAACATGCTCCCCCCACTGTGCGAGTTTCTGACGCAGGCTAAAAATGACGTGGGGGAAGAGAGTTTTGTGCCTCAGGCTTACGACAGTTGCCTGCAACGTAACGGTATGGCTTCAGACAAATAGGCATGGAGCTGAATCACAGGGCTTACTTGCCGCAGCGTTCACTCCACAAACGCGTCGGTCGCCTCACGGTGGCCGTATAAAAACGCATCAGCCACTTGGCGTAGTGGCGCGACATCCACGTCACTACGCCCACTGGCGACAAGCTCGACAAAGTGTTGATAAAGACCGGCATACTCGCGCTCCTCCTCATCCACGATAATCTCGCCGTCAATCAGCAGCCGCCGCCCGCCCTGGGTCAGGCTCAATTGTCCATCATGCGTATTAACGTGGATATCCCAGGTTTGTGGCCCGGTTTGGCGAAAATCGAAAACCGCCTCAATCTCAGCACCGTCGGGATCGGTAAAAGAAAGATCAGCGGCAATCGGGGTTTGGCAGTTAGTCGGCACCCATAGCCGCGCCTGGCGCAGGAAAAACGCCTGAGGAAGAATAGTAGTGACGATCGAAAGCGCGTTGATACCTGGATCAAAGACCCCCATCCCACCCGGTTGCCATATCCACGCCTGGCCTGGGTGCCATACCCGTACGTCCTCTTTCCACTCGATCTCGACGTGCTGAACCCGGCGCTCTGACAGCCACTGCCTAGCGTGCGCAACGCCGGGAGCAAAGCGTGAGTGCCAGGCGGCAAACAGGCTAACGCCCTGCTCGGCAGCCAGTGAAATCAAGCTTTCCACTTCACTGAGTGTGGCCCCAGGCGGCTTCTCCAGCAGCACGTGCTTGCCGCGCAGCAATGCAAGGCGCGCCTGTGAGTAGCGCAGGTGCGTCGGCGTACAGATTGCCACAGCGGTTATTTCAGGATGGGCATCGAGCATCGCGCCCAGGTCTTGATAGGCAGGTACGTCCGGTAACGCAGCGTAAGGGTCCGCCGTGGCAACAAGTTGGCAGTGCGGGATGGCGGCTATCGCCGGAAGATGCTGGTCGCGAACGATTTTACCCACACCTACTAAGCCGAGGTTGAAGTCAGACATGTGCTTGCCTTTGTTTTCATTTAGAACTTAACGGAAATCGATTCAGGAAGCAGTATGGGGCAGCTCAACGCTGCGCCCTAATGAGCTGACGCTATGCTCAAGCCCTAGCGCTTCTGCCGTGCCTGCCAGTACCGCCTGAGCCGCCAGAAACGCCTCGCGGGGGCGGCGCAGCCGGATGCTTTCCATCAACTGGCGATGACGCTCCAGGCTCTCTTCCGGATCAGAGGCGCTTTCGTTTGACATCGAGACCAGCAGGTAGATCGAGGGCCGCAGGATATGCGATAGCTGCGCCCAGACGATATTGTGGGTCGCTTTGAAGATCGCCTCGTGGAAAGCAATATCACATTCGCTGTGTAAGCGCCGCTCCTCCTGGCAGGTCGCATTACGCAGGTTCTGTCCCAGCCCTTCAAACGCTTCTTCGATAGCCACTAGATCACGCGCTTTGGCGCGCTTGGCGGCAGTCATCGCCACATAGGGCTCAACATCCAGGCGAAACGCAAGGATTTCGCGCTGAATATCGGGGTTGGGGGCGGCATAGCGGGTCAGCCAGTCGGTTACCTGAACATCGAGAATGTGCCACTCTGAGTACTCACGCACCTTGGAGCCGTGGCCTGAGATACGCTCGATAATGCCCGCCTCCACCAGTTGACGCAGATCGCTGCGCACCGCCGAGCGGTTGATGGCAAAGCGTTCGCATAGATCCAGCTCACGCGGCACAAAGTCGCCGGGACGATAGCGCCCGCCGAAGATCTCCTCGGCAAGGTATTCAGCGATACTGGGGCGAGCTGGCGGCTTACTGAAAGATGATGTCACTGCGATAAAGCCCTATTTCAATTCCAGCCAATCATAACGTATTTGACCGGTCTACTGTGACGGGCAACGTCGTTTTAAGCCCTGCACGCTGGCTAAGCTCCAGCCGCCGTTCATAAAGGCCTTTAGCGCTTAGCGTGCCAAGTACCAGGGCGCCGCCGACGATGGCAACCGGTGCGGGCTGTTCAGCCAGAATCCACCAGGCCAGCAACGTGCCCACCACGACTTCCAGCAACAGCAGCAAGCCCACTTCAGCCGAAGGCAGATACAGCGGCCCGCGCTGCAAAAGCGTGACGCCGCACGGCACAATGAACAGACAAAGCAGCACTACCACTGCAAGCTGGTTCGTGGCGGGGAGCGACGGCTCGCTCCCCGCCAGCCAGAAAAGCCCGGCTACGCTTCCCACAATAAGGCCGTTGAACACCAGCATGGGGCTCATGTCCACACCCGGCCGCGTACGGCAGAGGGTAAAGTTGATCGCCAGGGTCGTTGCCGTCACCAAGGCGAAAGCGTTGCCAATCCAGGAGCCTGCGCCCGAGTCATCCAAGGCAATCATGGCGACACCCGCCATGCATAAACAGATCGCAAGCCACGTGCGTCGGGGCAAACGCTCCTTGAGAATGATCCAGGAGAGCACTGCGGCGATCAGCGGTGCGCTGGCCAGTATCATCAAGACGTTGCCTGCCTTGGTGTACTGATTACCCAGCACAAAACCGCAGGTGGTCAGGCTGAACAGCAATGCCACAGCGATCCCGGTCCAGCCACAGCGGCGATAGGCCGCCAACGTGCCGCGGCCATAGCGCGCTAGGGCGATCAGCAAAAACCCCAGCGCGGAGAGGAAACCGCGCCACATGAGAATCTCGGCATTGGGCAGATCGGCTACCTTGATCAGCAAGGCATCCGGCGCCATGATCATCGCGCCGCCACCGGTCAACAGCAGCCCCTGCTGGCGATGCGACAAAGCACTAAAGCGGCTCATGCTAGTGATTGTCTCTGGGCGGATGCTGGCGGGCCACATCGCGGTACTTGGTCGCCGATTCTAACGTCATACCGCGATCCAGCGGCTCGACCATGCTGCGCTGAATCTCTTGCCAAGGCGTCTGGTGGCCTGGATAACGGTAGCCGCCCTGCTCGGCCAGACGCTCGCGGCGTGCTTCCAGCTCACTGGTGTCAATCAACAGCTGTACCTCGCCGCGCTTGAGATCAACCCGCAACCGGTCACCACTTTCAAGCAGCGCTAGCCCGCCCCCGGTGGCCGCTTCTGGGGACGCGTTGAGAATTGACGGCGAGCCGGAAGTGCCCGACTGACGCCCATCACCCAGGCAGGGCAGCGACTCGATCCCCTGTTTGATCAACGCTTCGGGCGGCTGCATATTGACCACTTCGGCGCCGCCGGGATGTCCTACCGGGCCAGCACCACGCATCACGAGAATAGTGCGGGCGTCGATATCCAGCGCCGGATCGTTGATACGGGCGTGATAATCTTCCGAGCCATCAAATACCACCGCCTTGCCTTCAAAGGCTTCAGGGTCGCTTGGGTCATTCAAAAAGCGCTCACGGAAATCGCTTGAGATAACGCTGGTTTTCATCAACGCGGAGTCGAACAGGTTACCCTTGAGATTGAGAAAGCCTGCATGTGCCACCAGCGGATCGGCGTAGCGACAGATCACGTCAGGATCCTGGGTCTCACGGCCCTGCAGATTATCGCCCAGAGAGCGACCATTCACCGTCAATGCATCGCCGTGCAGTTTACCAGCCCCCTGTAGCTCATGGAGGATCGCGGGCACGCCCCCTGCGCGGTAAAACTCTTCACATAGAAAAGCACCCGCGGGCATTACATTGGCCAGCAGCGGAATCTCGTGGCCCAGGCGCTGCCAGTCATCGTTATTAAGCTCAACGCCTGCATGGCGGGCGATAGCGTTGATATGAACCGGCGCATTGGATGAGCCACCCAGCGCCGAACAGGCCACAATGGCGTTCTCGAATGCTTCGCGGGTCAGAATATCCAGCGGGCGCAGGTCTTCCCACACCATATCGACGATTCGCACGCCGGTGTCATAAGCCACCATCGCACGCTCTTTATAAGGCGCAGGAATTACTGCCGAGCCCGGCAGACTCATGCCCAATACTTCGGCCATGGAGTTCATGGTGGAGGCCGTGCCCATGGTATTGCAGTGACCAATTGAAGGCGCTGAGTCGCTGGCGCGGGAAAGAAACTCTGCATAATCGATATCGCCCGCTGCCAGGCGCTTGCGCAGCTCCCAGATAATCGTGCCCGAGCCCACCCGCTCGGCGCCCCGCCAGCCGTTGAGCATCGGCCCACCGGACAGCACAATCGCGGGGATATTCACCGTAGCCGCAGCCATCAGCGCAGCGGGAGTAGTCTTGTCACAGCCCGTGGTTAGCACTACGCCGTCCAACGGATAGCCATGGAGCACTTCCACCAGCCCCAGGTAGGCAAGGTTGCGATCCAGCGCCGCGGTCGGCCGACGCACATTCTCATGAATAGGATGCATGGGGAATTCGAACGGCACGCCACCCGCCGCGCGAATGCCGTCTTTAACCCGCTTGACCAGATCAATATGGTGACGGTTGCATGGGGTTAAATCAGACCCCGACTGGCAGATACCGATGATCGGTTTTCCGCTCGTCAACTCATCTAGCGTAATGCCGTAATTAAGATAGCGCTCAACGCAAAGTGCCGTGGTGCCGGGGTGGTCAGGGTTATCGAACCAGTAACGTGAACGCAACTGCTCAGGGGTTATTCGATGAGGGTTGGCCATGGCTACGCTCCACGCCTAAAGTAAAGGTAAAACGTCAGTAGGCGTGCCTAAGCCACTCAACCGGCCTTACCAACGTTCTCAAAATAATCTCCTTTAAAACATAAGGAGGGGGTCGCCATGACGGTACGCGTTCTTCACATCGCCGTCGATACATACAAAAGTATATGTTGAACATATGCTCAAAACGTTAGACATTCAGTCCAGGGCTACGGTGCTACCCTACTAGAGAAGTGCCGCACACACATAACAACAACCACATTGCAGCTCGCTTGCAAGACGTTCTTCGCGAAGCAGCCTGCAGTACGCCAGGAGAGTGATAACAATGCATTATCTTTGGAAGCGCACCCTGTTAATAACCGGTGCTACGCTGCTCAGCTCAGGCATGGCATACGCACAAACGCCCGACCTTTCTGACCCGCCCGAGATCGAAGGCGGCGTTGTAGGCGATCATGGCAGCGTGACCCTACGCATGGGGCTTGGCCTTGCCGAAAGCTCGCCTCAGTATATTTCCAGTAAGTACTTTGCGGATATTCTTGATCAGCGCAGCGAAGGAAGAATCAGCGTCAGTATATTCCCCAACAGCCAGCTCGGTGATGACGTGCAAATGATGGAAATGCTCCAGACCGGCACGCTGGACATGACCTACCCATCCTCCTCCCCTGCTACCGGGTACGTTGAGGAGCTTGCCGTTTTCGATCTGCCTTTCCTGCTCCCTACTCGTGAGGCTGCCATCGAGGCCATGCGTAGCGATGCCGCTCAAGAGATGCTCGACGCATTTGACGGCACTGGCATCAAGGCACTGGCCTTTGCTGAAAACGGCTTCCGGCAGCTTTCCAATAGCGCACGCGAAGTCTCATTGCCGGAAGATGTGGCCGGTTTGGACGTTCGCGGTCTTTCCGTACGGACCATGGAAAACCCCGTTCACCTGGCTATCTGGCAAGCATTAGGTGCCAACCCGACGCCCATGGCATTTGGTGAGCTGTTCTCAGCCATGGAGCAAGGCGTTGTCGATGGCCAGGAAAACCCTTGGAGTACCATCCTGACGTCCAATTTCTATGAAGTGCAGGACTACGGTTCAGAAACACGCCATGTTTATACCCCCTTTATCAAGATGATGTCTCAGCGCACCTGGGATCGACTCGACCCTGAGTACCAGGAACTGGTTCAGGAGGCTGCCATGCAAGCCGCCGATTATGAAATCCAACTCTCATCCGAATACGACGATTGGGCACGCGACCAGCTTGAAGAACGTGGCATGCAAATCACTCGCCTTGATGACGAGCAGATAGCTGCTTTCCAGGAAGCCGTGCAGCCCGTTTATGACGAGTGGGCCCCGCGCATTGGTGAAGACCTGGTGGCAGAGTTCCAACGGCTCGCCGGATCGACAGCAGCCCAATAGGTATCCGCTGATACTTCGGATTGCTCTCGTGCGCATTTTCCACGACTAGACCATGCAAGAGGCCAACGCCTCTTGCATGGCTGTTACCTGTCTTTTCGGAGAGCTCATGGACACACCTGATACTCCTATTCCGGATACCGCGGCCTTCTTCGACGACCCTCAGCGCGAGCCGCTGGAGATCGATACCGAACAGCGCCGCGGTCCTGCATTGTTTCGTTGGCTGACACTGGCGATGGAGCACACGATTGCTGCTCTACTGGTAGCGCTCATTATTTCAGTATCTGCCAACGTGGTGGGCCGGGCCGTACTAAACCATTCGTTGCCCTGGGCCGATGAACTGGCACGCATGCTGTTTATCTGGCTGATTTTTCTGGGTGCGGCTGCAGCTTTCGCCCGCTATGAGCACATCGCCGTCGATATCCTGGTTCGTAAACTGAAACCACGTGCTGCCCATATGCTGTACTTATTCCAACACTTGATGATCACTGCCTTGATGGGAGTAATTATCTGGGGCGGTTTTCTGGTGATGTCGCGTGCCTCAGGGCGCACAGCGATTCTTGGCGTACCATGGAATATCGTCAATGTATCACTGACACTCTGCGCTACCTTTATTGCCGCAGTGGCCATCTGGCGAGCTTGGCAGAGCATTCTGCAAATACGTTCGCCTAGCATCATTCCTCCTGATAAACGGGGTAGCTAAACCATGCTATGGATATTTCTAGGCATTCTATTCGCCTCGCTGGCATTAGGACTTCCTATTGCCTTTGGCCTTGGAATAGCTGCCGTGGTAATGGCACTGCTCTCTGACATCCCCCTGTCCATCATGATTGAACAGTCGATTCGCGGCGTTAATAGCTTTCCTCTTCTAGCGATACCGTTCTTCATTCTGGTGGGTGAAGTGATGAGCAATGGCGGTATTGCACGACGCCTGATGGATCTTGCTGGAGCCCTGGTAGGCTTCGTGCGTGGTGGACTGGGCCAGGTAGCGATTACCGGATCAATGTTCTTTGGCGGCATCAGCGGGTCAGCCGTGGCAGATACTGCCGCGACTGGCGCGATGATGATTCCCTCCATGACCAAACAGGGTTATACCGCCCCGCAGGCCACGGCGATCAATACCGTCTCGTCCGTTATCGGCATTATTATTCCGCCATCCATTCCATTGATCCTCTTTGGTATCGTGACCGAAACCTCTATCAGTCGTCTGTTTATCGCCGGTATCGTGCCAGGCATATTGATCGGTTTCGGTCTTATGGTCACCACCTTCATTATGGCCACCATCGGCCACGCCGGTCAGACCCGCAAGTTCCGTTTTGATGTCCTATGGCAAGCATTCAAAGCGGCCTGGCTTGCACTAGTGCTACCGGTAATCGTTATTGGTGGAATTATTGGTGGTGTATTTACCGCTACAGAAGCTGCTGTTGCCGCACTACTCTATTCGCTGTTTATCTCGCTAGTGGTTTATCGCGAATTCCAGATTACCGAACTATGGGGGATGCTGATCCGGACCGCTCGTTTGACCGGCATGGTATTGCTGTTATTAGCATTTGCCACCGTGATTGCCTGGTTTTTAACCATCAACATGGTGCCGCAAACATTGGTAACCCAGGTCCAATCCATTACTCAAGATCCCTTTCTGTTGCTGTTAATCGTTGCGGGCTTATTACTGCTGGTGGGGTTCGTGATGGATTTAACCCCTGCGATGGTGATCATGGCGCCGATGCTAACACCTATCGTTACATCGGTAGGCGTCGATCCGGTTTACTTTGGTGTATTGATGTCTTTTGTACTGGGTATCGGTCTTTTGACGCCGCCAGTAGGCACCTGCCTCTACGTTGGGTGCGGAGTCGGCAAGGTATCTATGGAGCAACTCGTTAAGGCCATGCTGCCCTACTACGCCGCCTTGCTGGTGGTACTGGTTATCTTGATTGCCTTCCCCGGCATTGTGACGTGGCTGCCTGATCTCACCGCGGTGCGCGGCAACTAATCGACATTATAGAAGGACATCATATATGCGCTTGATTCAGTACCTCGACCAGAACCATGTCCGGGTCGCTCTGGTGGAGGATACCCAGACCGTACGCCCCATCACGATCGACGGCGGCACCTATGCGTTAGCCAAAGCGGCTATCGCCGCAGGGGAATCGCTTGAGCAAGCCATTAAATCGCGACTCGGCGACGCTCAGGTTGATTACCAGGCATTAATCGACGAACAGCGCCTGCTACCGCCGCTCACTCACCCCGACCCTGCCCACTGCCTGGTAACCGGCACCGGCCTCACCCACTTGGGCAGCGCCGATACACGTTCCGCCATGCACGCTAAAACTCAGGTAGCGGAAGAGGAGCTGACTGACTCCATGCGCATGTTCAAGCTCGGCGTTGAAGGCGGAAAGCCCGCTGATAACGCCGAGGGGTCACAGCCGGAGTGGTTCTATAAAGGCGATGGCGACTGCATCGTCGCGCCGGAAGCGGCATTGCCCTCTCCCGCGTTTGCCCAGGATGCCGGTGAAGAGCCCGAACTTGCCGGGCTCTATATCGTCGCTGATGACGGCACGCCGTGGCGGATCGGTTACACCGTGGGTAACGAATTTTCCGACCACGTTACCGAGCGCTTCAACTACCTGTGGCTGGCGCACTCCAAACTGCGCGCGTGCAGTATCGGGCCTGAACTGCTGATCGGTGAGCTTCCCGCTCACCTTGAAGGCACCAGCCGCATTGTGCGCGATGGCCAGACGCTGTGGGAAAAACCGTTTTTAACCGGCGAGGCCAATATGGCCCACAGCCTCGCCAACCTGGAGCACCACCACTTCAAATACGCAGGCTTTCGCCGCCCGGGCGATGTCCACGTTCACTTCTTCGGCACCGCTACTCTTAGCTTTGCCGACCAGATCCAAACCCGCGATGGCGACCGTTTCGAGATTACGCTTGACGATTTTGGCCGCCCCCTACGCAATACGCTACGTATGCCAACCAATCACGAGCACGAGAAAACTACCGTCAACGCGCTTTAACAGGAGGCTACATGACACTGCAAGGCACACTGCTTATCGGTCAACAGGCCGTCACCGGTTCTCAAGCCGATATTGTTGCCGTCAACCCCGCCACCGGAGAGACGCTGGAGCCACGCTACCCCGGTGGCAGCCGCGCCGAGGTCGAAAAAGCCTGCCAACTTGCCGCGGCGGCGTTCAATCCATACCGTGAAACCACGCTTGAAGCGCGTGCCCATTTTCTGGAAACCATTGCCGAGGAGATTGAGGCGATTGGTGCTGACCTGACCCAGCGCGGCGTGGCAGAAACCGGCCTCCCGGAAGCTCGCCTTGAAGGCGAGCGTGGCCGGACCTGCGGCCAGCTACGGCTGTTCGCCTCGGTGGTACGCGCGGGCGAATGGTTGGATCTACGCTTTGATTCGGCACAGCCTGAGCGACAACCCATGCCGCGCGCCGATTTACGTCAGCGCCATATTCCTCTTGGTCCCGTGGCCGTGTTCGGTGCCAGCAACTTCCCGCTGGCCTTCAGCGTGGCGGGAGGCGATACCGCCTCGGCACTGGCGGCGGGCTGCCCTGTTGTGGTCAAGGGCCATTCTGCCCACCCCGGCACTTCTGAACTGGTGGGCCGCGCCATTCAGTGCGCAGCTGCCAAGTGCGGAATGCCTGAAGGCGTATTTTCGCTGCTGTTCGGTTCGGGTCGAGATATTGGCCAGTCGCTAGTCTCGGACCCGCGTATTAAAGCCGTTGGTTTTACCGGCTCGCGTAGCGGCGGCATGGCCTTGATGGCAACCGCTCAAGCCCGCCCCGAACCGATTCCCGTTTATGCAGAGATGAGCAGCATTAACCCGGTATTCCTGTTCCCCGAGGCACTCAAAGCACGCGGCAACAAGATTGCCGAAGGATTTGTGGCGTCACTGAATATGGGCGCAGGTCAGTTCTGCACCAACCCAGGCTTGGTGATTGGCCTTAAAGGTGCTGACCTGGATGCGTTCATCAGTGCCGCAGGGGAAGCCGTTAAAGCCAGCGGCGCCCAAACGATGCTGACGCCCGGCATTCATGAAGCGTATCAAAGCGGTGTATCTGCCCTTTCGGGCCAGCCAAGCGTCAAGGAAGTCGCGCGCGGCCAGGCAGGCGACGGCCCGCATAGCTGTCAGCCGGGGCTGTTCGTGGCCAACGCCCAGGATTTCCTGGCTGATGACGCCTTGCAGGGCGAAATCTTCGGCGCGGCCTCGCTGGTCATCGAGTGTCAGAACAGCGACGAAATTCAACGTATTGCCGAGCAGCTCGAAGGCCAGCTGACCATTACCCTGCAAATGGACGATGGCGACATGGAAGCCGCCAAGGCGCTGCTGCCGACGCTTGAGCAGCGCGCTGGCCGCATACTGGCCAATGGCTGGCCTACGGGTGTCGAAGTGGGCCACGCGATGGTGCATGGCGGGCCTTATCCTGCCACATCTGACAGCCGCACCACGTCCGTCGGCAGCGCCGCGATCTATCGCTTCCTGCGCCCGGTTTGCTATCAGGACCTGCCTGCTGGCTTACTGCCTGAAGCGCTACGTGACGATAATCCTTTTAAGGTTTCCCGCTTGGTGGATGGCAAGCGTGAGGACTAGCCTCAGCAACGTCAAGAAGCATCCGATAGGCGTTTTTTAAGCTGCCTGTAGGTGCCGTAGTGACGGTCGAGGTGGCGCCGCATGGCCGCCTCGGCCGCATCGGGGTCACGTAATTGGATAGCTTCGATGATTTCAGTATGAGCAGCAGTGGCCGCCTTATCCTCATCCTTTTGCTGTAATACCAAAGCGCGCCGATCATCCAGCCACTCAGAAAGCGCCACGTGAATAGCATCAAAGATTGGGTTACGGCCAATACTCGCCAATACGCCATGAAAGTCGTTATCGGAGCGCTTGAAACGAGCCTCATCACCAATGGCGTCACGGTTGTCTGACAGCGCATCGCGCAATCGCGTCAAATCCTCATCGCTTGCGTGGCGCGCAGCATGACGCGCCAGCGATATCTCGAACATCGCCCGGGCCTCCTGAAAATACTGCTGCCCATCAGGCTTGGAGAGTAATTGACGGGTGACGCCAGAAAGCCTTGCCATGACGGCTTCAGCGGTAGGACGAATTACCCTGGCACGCGTGCCGCTGTTGATCGCGATTAGCCCAAGCTGTTGCAAATGGAAAAGCGCTTCACGCACGGCGGGCCTGCCCACACCAAACTGCTCCATCAATTCCCGTTCTGAAGGTAATTGATCATTTTCGCTTAGCCGCCCCTCAAGAATCTCCGCCTCGAGCTGTTCGGCGACCTGTTCAGATAGCGTTTTACGCTCGATCCGGTATCTGCTCATAGGCAGTCACTCCTGGTTAACCTGGAATTCACCGCCACTTTACTGCATTTCTCGTTGCGATCCTTCAACTGTACCTTCAATCGAGTCCAGATAGCGGCGCTAGCTGATACTGCCTGGCTATCTCCGCGTAAGCCGACTGATTGGCAGAATCCAGCGGAATACCGTCTGCATCGCGCTGCGCCTGGCAGCGCCATTCACGATCACCTGGCGCCATTACCTGCGCGTCTAGAGTGGCAGGCTGGCCACGCAGATCCGCTAAATATTCCGCCAATCCGCGTGAAAAGGTGCCTTCTTCCACAAACGCGTCGGGCTTCATCGCTAAAAAGAAATGCCCCACGCCACGAGGTGTCGACATATCCGGCCCGCCCATGGGTAAAAGCTTGAAGCCGTGCTGCATTCCCGAGAGCATCGAACTAAGTATCTCGACCATGCCGCCAAGCCCTGCGCCTTTAAACCCAAAGCTACTGCCTCCTAACGGTAGCAATGCGGCAACTTCGCCAGGTACGCGGCTCACCTTCCCTTCAGCATTAGCCGCCACCTGATCCGGCAGCTCGCGACCAATCGCATCGAACTGCCGCACGCGATTCCAGGGAATCGAGCTAGTCGCCATATCCAACAGGTATGGCGCGCCCCCTGCCACCGGTGCCGCAAAGGCGATGGGATTAGTGCCGTGAAAGGGTTTGGCTCCGTCATGGAGCAGCACGAATGGATCCGAGTTACAGAACGCCATGCCCAGGTAGCCCTTTTCTGCCGCCGCCAAGGCATAGCATCCCGCTGCCCCAAAGTGTGATGAGTTACCGACCGCCACAGCCCCCATCCCCACTTCGCCGGCCATCGCCATGGCATGCTCGATGGCGGTATAACCTGCCAGGTGGCCTAGCCCATCATCGGCATCTAAAAAGCCCGTAGCCGCCAAGCGCTGGTGAAACACCATGTTGGGCGCGCCGTTAATACGCCCGCCTTTGAGTGCCTGTAAATAATGCGGCAATAGACGCAACCCATGGCTGTCGGTGCCCATGCGCGAGGCGGTTACCAGCGCACGGCTAACGGCACCCGCAGACGCCTGATTGGCACCAGCGGCGACAAGGGCCGCTTGCATAAAGCGCGTTAGATCCTCTCGGGTAACGCGAAAATCCAATGACGTATCGGTCATCAAACAATACTCCAAAGCCTAATATTATTGTTGACGGTTAATCAGCCGATAATGCTCAACGGTATATCAGCGTGGGAAGCCACATGGAAATAGCCGGAATAAAGGTCACTAACAGCAGGCAGATCACCAAGGGAATAAGGAACGGAATAGTGCCTCGCATGCAGCGCTCAAAACTGACATTGGCGACTCGGGAAAGTACGTAGAGCACCATGCCCACCGGCGGGGTCAGTAGACCAATCATCAGGTTAAGCACCATGATCACGCCAAAGTGAACGGGATCGACACCAACGGCCACCGCCATGGGCAGCAGAACCGGCACCAATATGGTGATCGCGGCGATGGTTTCCATAAAACACCCCACGATAATCAGCACGATATTGGCCATTACCAGTACGGCGAGCTTGCTATCGGCAAAGGGGCCCATCAAGGCAATGACGTTCTGGGTAACCTGATTACTGGTGAGAATCCAGGCAAATATCGATGCTGAAGAGACAATGAACAGAATGACCGCAGTGGTCTCGATGGTCTCCATACTGACTTTTAGCAACTTCCGCCAGGTCAGGGTGCGGTAAACCACGACACCGAGTATCAGCGCATAAAACACCGCCGCGACTGCCGCTTCCGTTGGCGTAAACGCGCCGGTGATAATCCCGCCCACGATAATGACGGGTGTCATCAGTGATAGAAAAGCTCGCTTGAAGGTATGCCCAAGTACGCGCATCGAAAATATCGCGTCACGCTGATAGCCTCTTCGACGCGAGATGATAAAGATCATCAGCATCAGCATCACTCCCATTAACAGACCGGGAATTAACCCGGCTGCAAACAGTTGCCCTACGGAGGCTGATGCCATGACGCCATAAATGACCATGGGTAAACTCGGCGGGATAATGGGCCCTATGGTGGAAGAAGCCGCGGTAATTCCCACCGCGAATTCCTCATCGTAGCCCGCATCTTTCATCGCTTTCACTTCAATCATGCCAAGGCCACCGGCATCCGCCACGGCCGCTCCTGACATGCCAGAAAACACGATACTGGCGCCCACGTTCACGTGGCCCAGCCCCCCGCGCATCCATCCCATCAAGGCCTTGGCAAAATTGAAGATCCGCTCGGTGATGCCGCCGTTATTCATCAGGCTGCCAGCAAAGATAAAAAACGGAATGGCCAAAAGCGGAAAGCTGTCGATGCCGTTGATCATACGGTGCGCTATGACAATGTTAGGCACTTGGCCTGTGATCAGTACAAACATCAGACAGGCGCCCGCCAAGCTAACCGCAATGGGAACCCCGAGCACCAACATCGTGAATAACGCGAAAAACAAGAAGCCAAGGTGATAACCCATCAGCGGTAATATTACGCAACCCAGCACGGCCAGCGCCGAGAGCAGCGGTGACACCAGCGGTTTTTGCCAGCGCATCATGGAAATTCGGGACATGGCAGGCCTCTCGATAAAAATGGCATGGTGGGAAACCACTTCTCAAACGACATCGGTACGGTCCCGATACTTCAGATAGAGCCGCTGGATGGTACGTAGCGCCATTAATACAAACGCCGCACAGACCGTGAAATAGATGATGCTCTTAGGCAGGTCGATCGACACCATCAGGCTATGGGTACGTGATGCCAGTTGATAGGCTATCCATGCCATCGCCATATAAAAGCCAAGGCTTACCAGGTTCACCAGGCGTTCCAGTAAGCGCGCCTGCCACGGCGGCATGTAATGGTAGAAGAACTCCACCATGATGTGGCTGCCGTTGCGGGCGGCCATTACACTCCCCAGAAAGCCAACCCCAATCAGCAGGTAACGGGCAATTTCCTCAGTCCAACCGATGGAACTACCCAACACATAGCGACTAAAAAACTGAGTGAAGACCACCAGAATAAGTGCCCAGAACAGCGTGAGGGTCACAAAGTCTTCAATTCGATAATCACTTAGCTTGAAGGGGGCATCGTCGAAGGCGGATTCAAAATCCACCATAGGATCAATGCTGGGCGGTGCCTCTTCACGTGCGTCACTCATGGCACAATACTCCAGGCACTTCGCCAAAAAGTAAGCGAAGTGCTCGTCAAGGTTGGATTATTGGCCGATAGCCTGCAGGCGATCGTAGGTTTCCTGATCCCAGGTGGCGGCATCGCCGTTATGGGCGGGCACAACGGCCTCACGGAAGGTGTCACGATCCACTTCGTTGATGGTATTACCCTGCTCTTCAAACCAGGCGACCAATTCTTCCTCAGCCTTAAGGATATCTTGGGTGTTGCCCTCGGCGGCTTCCTGGAACACCTCGCGGAATATCTCCTGGTCCTCTTCGCTCAGCTGGTTCCAACGTGGCCCACCTACGATCGTGATCAGCGAATCGGTAATGTGGCCAGTCAAATTGATGTAATCCTGTACCTCATAAAACGCCTTGGCGCGAATGGTGGGCAGCGGATTTTCCTGGGCGTCGACCACGCCTTGCTGCAGGGCCAGATAGACTTCATCGAAAGCAATCGGGGTGGGGTTAGCGCCTACTGCTTTGGGCATCATCATGTACATCGGCGCGTTGGGCACACGTATCTTGAGCCCTGCCATATCCTCGGGTGCATTGAGCGGCGTATTCGACGTCACATGGCGTTCGCCATAATAGTTGAGTGCCAGTGGCACGTTGCCGGTGGCATCCTGATATCCCTGGGAAATTTCCTGGAACAGGTCACTGTCAGCAAAGGCTTGCCAGTGATCAAAATCACGGAACATATACGCAGCCCCCGCAATGCCGATCGGCCCATAACCGCGGCCAGCAAACTGTGTGCCGGTATAAATGACGTCCACCGTGCCTAGCCCAAGCCCTTCGTTAATGTCTTCTTCTTTACCCAAAGAGGAGGCCGGATATACCTGCATGGTGTAGCGTCCGTCGGTTCGCTCTTCAATTTCATCTGCCGCCCACAGCGCCCATTTATGGAAAGGCTCCGACGTTTCATAAACGTGGGCAAAACGCAGGTTCTCGGCGGCCTGTACCGCACCGGCCACGCTGATACCTGCAGCGATTAGCGTAGCGGTTAACAGGCGAGACATGGCTTGGGGGTATTGGCTTTTGTAGCGCATCTTATTTTCCTCACAACCATTGGATTTATTGTTGGTTATTTGCGAGTAGCACTGGTGGGTATAACTGACCATCTTGCTGTATACGTATCATACCAGCAGTTTAAAACCTAGCTGGTGGCCTTCAATTGCGCAACCACCTCCTTCTAAGCAGATTTGCCTATCGACCCGAAATGCAGCGGTACGCTAGAGTAAGTCATGCTCTGGTATACCTGTCATACAGAAAAATATTTATAACAATCTTCTATCACAACTATCCACCACAACTATCTATAACAACCGTCTATAACAACGTAAGCGACAAGGTATGAACTGCCAGTCGCTTGGCAATCAGGAGGCGCTCATGCAACCACTATCTCTGACTGACACCCTTCCCACCGACCTGGATAACGCCCTGCTCGTGGGCCGCGTATGGCTGGACGGTACGCACCCGGGCCCTGCATTGGTCGCGGTGCACGATGGCAACGTTATCGATATCACAGAATTTGGCCCTACCATGGCCGACCTGCTGGAGCGCGACGATGTGCTAGAGGTGGTGCGGCGCGCGGAAGGCACGTCGCTGGGTAGCATCGAGACGCTGCTGGCGAATTCCCAACAGGCTCAACCACAAGCACCCTACCTGCTCGCCCCGTGCGATGTTCAGGCCGTTAAAGCCTGCGGTGTCACTTTCGCCGTCAGCTTATTAGAGCGCGTGATTGAAGAACAGGCAGGCGGTGACCCGGCTAAAGCCGTTGCGCTGCGCGATGACCTGCAGGCATTGATTGGCGCCGATCTTTCAAGGATTGCCCCCGGGTCTGAAGAAGCCATGGCGCTTAAGGCAGTGCTTCAGGCGCGCGGCGGTTGGTCACAGTATATGGAAGTGGGCATCGGCCCCGATGCGGAAGTATTTACCAAAGCCCAGCCACTTTCCTCAGTAGGTTTTGGCACGCCGGTGGGGTTGCATGCCTCCTCGCAGTGGAATAATCCTGAGCCCGAAATCGTACTTGCCGTGGACAGCCGCGGCCAGGTACGTGGCGCTACTCTGGGCAATGATGTCAACTTGCGTGACGTCGAAGGTCGCAGCGCCCTGCTGCTTGGCAAGGCGAAAGATAACAACGCCTCCTGCTCGATCGGCCCGTTTATTCGCCTGTTCGACGATCACTTTACTATCGATAGCGTGCGCAACTGTCAGGTGTCACTGCGCATTGAAGGCGAGGATGACGACTTCCTGCTTCAAGGCGAGAGCGATATGCGCGAGATCAGCCGCGACCCGCTGGATCTGGTAAGTCAAACCATCGGTGACCACCACCAGTACCCTGATGGTTTCATGCTGTTTCTAGGCACGATGTTCTCCCCCATCAAAGACCGTGATGGCAAAGGCCAGGGCTTTACCCATCACCTCGGTGATCGCGTGACTATTTCTACCCCCGCCCTGGGGGCGCTGGTCAACCCGGTAGGCAGAAGCGATCAGCTGCCGCCCTGGGCCTACGGCATCCGTGAACTGATGCGTCACTTGGCTCGCCGCTGATTTTCACTGCTCACACCACACCAGGAGAACTCAATGACAACAATTACACGCGTCGAGATTCAGGATATCCGCTTCCCCACCTCGCGTTCGCTCGATGGCTCGGATGCCATGAATGCCGCACCCGATTACTCAGCCACTTATGTCATCCTGCATACCGATGACGATAGCCCGGAAGGCCATGGTTTAACCTTTACCATTGGCCGGGGTAACGAGATCGTGGTCACCGCCGTGCACTCCCTGGCGCCGCTGATCGAGGGGCGCGAGCTTTCCTCCCTTACCGACAATATGGGCACGTTCTGGCGCGAACTCACCGGCGACAGTCAGTTGCGCTGGATTGGCCCGGATAAAGGTGCGATTCACCTAGCCACTGCTGCCATTGTTAACGCCGTATGGGACATGTGGGCAAAGCGCGAAGGCAAGCCGGTATGGAAATTGCTGGTGGATATGTCCCCGGAGCAGTTGGTGCGCTGCCTCGATTTCCGCTTTGTTACCGATGCGCTGACACCCGAAGAAGCGATTTGCTTATTGCGCCGCCAGGCCCCCGGTAAAGCAGCGCGTGAAGCCGAGATGCGCCGTGACGGCTACCCAGGCTACACCACCTCCGCTAGCTGGCTTGGCTACAGCGATAAAAAAGTTCGCAGCCTGGCCCGGGAAGCCCTGGCAGAAGGCTGGACCCACTTCAAGCAGAAGATTGGCGGCGATATTGAAGAGGATGCCCGCCGGGCAGCGCTGCTGCGAGAAGTGATCGGCTGGGACAACGTGCTGATGATGGACGCCAACCAGGTGTGGGAGGTCGATGAAACCGTCGCCAAGATGCGTCGCCTGGCCGAGTTTGACCCACTGTGGATCGAAGAACCCACCAGCCCCGACGATATTTTAGGGCATGCAGAAATCCGCCACCGCGTCGCGCCTATCGGGGTCGCGACCGGCGAACACTGCCACAATAAAGTCATGTTCAAGCAGTTCTTCCAGGCAGACGCTATCGACTACTGCCAGCTCGACGCGGCTCGCCTGGGTGGCCTTAACGAAGTGATTCTCGTGGTACTGATGGCTGCCAAGTTCGGCGTACCGGTTTGCCCACATGGCGGCGGCGTTGGGCTGTGCGAATACACCCAGCATATCTCGCTGTTTGACTACATAGCGGTATCCGGTGAGCTTGAAGGGCGCGTGCTTGAGTACGTAGACCATCTTCACGAGCACTTTATCGATCCGGTAGTGATCAACCATGGCCGCTATCAGGTACCTGAGGCGCCGGGCTACAGCATTGCCATGCACGCAGAGTCCCAGGCACAGCACCGGTTTCCCGAGGGTGCAGCATGGCAGGAAACGGGCCAATGACAGATCCTACGACCTTTTTAAATGAGCTCACCAGCCTGCTGGGCGAGCGGGGTTTGCTGCGCGATCCGGATGCCATGGCACGCTACGTCAGCGACTGGGCCGGTGACACGCTGGGCATGCCGCTGGCCGTGGCCCGCCCGGCAAACACAGCAGAAGTCGCTGAAGTCGTCAGGCGCTGCTACGCGCAAGGTATCGCAATGACGCCCCAGGGTGGTCATAGCGGTTTGGTGGCAGGCGCCTTGCCCGCCGCAAACGGTCAGGAACTGGTGATCAGTCTGGAGCGCATGGATAGTGTGCGCGCCATTGATCCCATCAACTTCACCATTACGGTGGATGCGGGCTGTATTCTCGAAAACGTCAAGCTGGCAGCCTTTGAGCATGACTGCGAATTTCCGCTTTCGCTCGGCGCCCAGGGCAGCTGCCAGATTGGCGGCAATATCGCCACCAACGCAGGCGGGCTTAACGTGCTGCGCTACGGCATGATGCGCGAGCTGGTGCTCGGCCTTGAGGTCGTGCTGCGGGATGGGCGCGTGCTGGATAGCCTGAATGCTCTGCATAAGGACAACCGCGGTTACGATCTTCAACAGCTGTTTCTGGGTAGTGAAGGCACGCTGGGAATCGTCACCGGCGCTGTGCTAAAACTCTCGCCTCGCCCTACCCAAAACCGCACTGCCCTGCTCGGCCTGCCCTCGGTACAGGCGGTGATCGACCTCTATGGATTGGCACGACGCGACTGCTGTGATTTGCTGACGGCCTTCGAGCTTATTCCCCGCCGCTGCATTGAGCTTGCGATAGAGGCAACGCCCGAGCTACGCGACCCCTTGGACAGCGCTTATCCCTGGTACGTATTAATGGAAGTCGCGGCCACGGGGCCAGTGGATTTAAGCGCCATGCTGGAGCAACTGCTTGAAACCGGCATGGAGCGCGAGCTGGTGCTGGATGGGGCGCTGGCGGCAAGCGACACCCAGTCTGCCCAGCTGTGGCAGTTCCGTGAAAGCATGCTGGAAGGCCAGCGGCGGCGTGGCGAACATTTGCGTACCGATATTTCGATACCCATCTCAGCCATCCCCGACTTTGTCACTCGCGCAAGCGACGTCGTAATGGCCGCCTCGCCCGAGTGCGAGATCATTGCCTACGGGCACGTGGGCGATGGCAATCTGCACTTCAATATACTGCCGCCCATTGCGCTCCCTGACGCGGATAAAAAACCCCATTTGCACGCCTTGGAAGAGCAGCTATTTGACGTGCTCGATGAGTTTCATGGCAGCATCAGCGCAGAGCACGGTATTGGGCGTACCAAGCGGGCACCTTACCTGGCTCGGCTTTCTCCGCTTGAGCTAGAACTCCTCAACGGCGTCAAATCCCTGTTCGACCCCAAAGGGCTGATGAACCCAGGGCGTATTTTGCCTGGTTCTTCTACCTAACAAGGCCCGTCCTAAACGCACACCGCCCCGCTGGTTAACCCTGCGGGGCGCTGTGCGCTCATCACTATTCAGCGATCTTTCAGTAGCTCATTAGCCCAGGCAGCCAGGTGGCCAACCCGGGCACCGCAATCAACAATAAAATGGTCGCGATAATAGGCAGCAAGAACGGCAGTACCGCTTTGACCACCTGACCGTAACGCAGCCGGGTAATACCCACCATCATGAACAGCACCGTACCGAACGGCGGCGTAATGACCCCGACCGATAGGGTAATCACCATCACGATACCGAAATGCACTGGGTCGAGCCCCGCGCTCAGCGCGGCAGGCACCACGATAGGGGTAAAGATCAGGATACTTTCAATCACCGACATGAAGCAGCCGATCAGTAAAAAGAACAGCGCAAAGCAGATCAGCAGCGCAATCGTCGGCATATCGATACTGGCGACCTGCCCAGCCAGCGCCTGCGGAATGCCCATGCGTACCAGAATCCAGCCATAGAAGCTTGATACCGCAATAATCAGCAGGATCACTGCGCTGAACATCAGCGTACGCCGAAACGCGTCGTACAGGCTCTTCAGGCTCAAATCGCGATAGATCACCCCGCCCAGTATCACTGCATACAGCGAGGCAATTGCGCCTGCTTCAGTCGGTGTGAAGAAGCCGCCCCAGATACCGCCAACGATGATCGCCGGCATCATCAAGGGTAAAATGGCCCGCTTGCCGGTCCGCACGACCTCGCCTGCATCAAACGGCACAGGAGCAGGCATCACGACTTTCCCCGTGGCGCCGAGTAGCACGGTCATGCCCATAAGCAGCAGGGCCATCAGGATACCCGGCACAAGCCCAGCCATGAAGAGCCCACCGATACTTACGTTAGCGAGCCAGCCATACACCACCAGCGCAATACTCGGCGGCAGGATTGGGCCGACGACACTCGAAGCCGCGGTAATTCCGGTCGTATAGTCGAGCGCATAGCCACGCTCCTTCATCGCCTTGATTTCGATACTGCCAAGCCCGGCGGCATCAGCCACCGCCGTGCCGGACATGGTGGCAAAGATGGAGCTTGCCACCACGTTGGCGTGACCCAGCCCGCCTTTGGTACAGCCCACCAGAGCCGTCGCAAAATCAAATATCCGGGTCGTGGTCGACCCCAGGTTCATGATGTTGGCCGCCAGGATAAACAGCGGAATCGCCATGAGGGTAAAGTTATTGAGCGTTTGCACCATGCGCAGTGAAAGAAGCTCAACCGGAAGCCCACCGGCCCCGGTTACCGCCAGCGCAATAAACGAGGTCACCCCGATAGACACCACCACGGGTAGCCCGATCATCATCAAGAACAGCAGTCCGCCGACGAATATGGCAAGTTCCATCATGGCGTTATCTCCTCGTGCGCGGGTTTATTCAACCACGTGACGGGGCCACGCAAGGTTTGCCAGGTGGCGATCAGCGCCATAGCAACAAAACTGAATAACAGGCCGTAATAGAGATAAGAGAAGCTGATACTCAACGAGACCGTTTTATTGTTGGCGCTCATGTCGGACATGATCCAGGCGCCCCAGCTGGCCAGTACAAAAAAACCGACGGAGATGATGGCCGTCAGCCGATACTGCACCTGATAGCCAAGCGCACTCAGCCGATGACTAAACAGATCCACGACCAGATGGTCGCTGCGTACCCAGGCTGAGATCGAACCGAAACCAATGGCGTAAATGGCCATCAGCGAAACGACTTCCTCGCTCCAGGGCATGCCCCAGTTGAGCAGATCGCGGGCGACCACGGCGGTCACGATCAATCCTAAAATACCGGCCAGTAGCGCAACGCCCACAGCATCGCATAGGCGGGTCACATAGCGCAGCGTATAAAAAGCCGCACGATCAGCCCCATTTGCGGGTGGCAGTGCTCCATCCACAAGATAACTCCTTACCTAAGACGGTGGCAGCATCATAATGCCGCCACCTGATGATGATCAGTCGCTAGCTTGGCTTGCACTGATTGCGTCGTCGCGTACACCGTCGGCCATTTCTGAAAGCACACGATCAATGGCGGGCATGGCCGCTTCACGGAAAGCTTCGATATCGGGCTCAACGACCGTCATGCCTTCTTCCTGAAGTGCATTCAGGTAGAAATCATCCAGTTCGCGCTCTTGCTCAGTGCCATAGGCGCGGGCGACATCAATCGCTTCAGAAATCAGCGTCTGATCCTCTTCCTCCAGACCATCCCACCAGCGCGCGCTGGCAACCCAGCTCCAGGGGAACTGCACGTGGCTTGTGGTAATGAGGTAGTCCTGCACTTCCCACAGGCGCCGCGTGTAGGGCGAAGAGAGCGAATTCTCATGACCATCGACCTGACGAGTCTGCATGGCGAGGTAGATTTCCGGCGCGGGCACGTTGACTACCTGCGCGCCCAGTTCTTCCCAGACTTCTAGCCAGATCGGCAATGACGGAAGGCGTAGACGGAAGCCCTGCAAATCCTCTGGCGTATGGATCTCTTTATTGGCAGTCATATGTCGCGGACCACGGTGCTGAACACCCAGAAACTTGAGGCCGCCCTGCTGTTCCGCCTGTTCGATCAGCGCCTGGCCCGATGGGCTATCGATATAGCTATCCACCTCATCCCAGGTCGTGAACAGGAAAGGTACGGTAATGGCGTCGTACTCAGGCGCGTACTGCTGGCGCCAGTTGCCCCCGGTGAGTGAAAGCTGGGTCTGGCCCAGGTTGAGCAGCTCCAGTACGGAATCTTCACCGCCCAGGGAACCCGCCAGGAAAGGCCGCACATTGAAGCGCCCCGGCGCCTGCTCTTCCAGGTACTCTGCAAAGCGCTCGACCGCCGCGCTTTCAGAGCCGCCCTCACTCATGGTGTTGTTGACCTGTATTTCGATCGGTTTGGCCAGCGCGAAGGGAGCAACCGCTAAAATGCCTAACGCGGCGAGCGTGGCAAGCAGTGATTTTTGCATGAGATGTTCTCTCTCAATTTGTCGTTATAGATCAGTAATTACGGTGGTGTCCTCGGGAATCTTGAAACAAGCGGCCTATACGCTCAAATCGACGTTCGAGAAGGCAGGCTTCGTCAAATACGATGGCTAGAGGCGCTTTGATAGCAGGCGCTTGGGGGCATCTACAAATCAGCCTACGACTAAAGACTAAGCGGCATCGGCGGCCATTCATTGGGCCGATGTAGAAATAGACCGGTAAGCGCGCACCCGCTATACCAGCGAGCATTCTTCAAACGCGAAGCCATAAAAGAACCAGGTGGGCCTATAAAGGAAGGATCTCTGCCTTGATGAGGTGATCGACGAGATGGCGGGCAGTGGCGGGAAGCGTGGCGTAACGGCGCATGCCGATGACCAGTTCACGCTGCGCCCAGGGGTCGCTAAGCGGAATGCTTTTTAACTCCAGATCCCCCAGCTCACGGTAGATGGTTTGTTCCGGCAGTATGCCTACGCCCATTCCGTGATGAATCATGCGGCAAATGGCGTCGAAGCTACGCACCTGAATTCGCATACGCAGCGCCTTGTCAGCAATATTGGCCTGTTCGTGCAGCAGCGCCTGCAGCGAGGCATCCTGCTGGAGGCCGATAAAATCGAAGTCGAGGGCTTCATTGAAGGCAATGTTTTCACGCGCCGCGAGCGGGTGATTGCCAGAGGTCACCAACACTAGCCGGTCATGCCGGTATGAAAGCTGTTGAAGGTCAGGTGCCGCGACATGCCCCGCGAAGATGCCGATATCGGTCAAGCCATCGCGCACGGCGGCCACAATTTCACTACTCACCCGTTCCTGTAGGTCGATTTTGATATCAGGATAGTGGCGCGAGAAGGTACTGAGGTCTTGAGGGAGGAACGCAATAATGGCCGAGGTATTGGAGTGAATACGTACATGGCCGCGCACCCCTTCACCATATTCACTCAGCTCAGCTTCAAGACGCTCGATATTATCCATAATTCGCCGGGCGTGGTGCAAGAACGCCTGACCTGCAGGGGTTAACTCAACGCCTCTGGGGCGGCGATATAGCAGCGTCGTCCCGACCAGCGCCTCAAGGTCGCTAATCCGCTTGCTTACCGCGGCAAGCGCAAGATGCTCACGCGCGGCGGCGGCAGTGAGACGCCCTTCGTCAGCCACAGAGATAAACAGTTTAAGGGTGACAAAGTCGAAGCGGCGCATGGTGATATCTCTTAACTAACAGTCTGCCCATGCTAGCGCATACCTTCGCAAGCCACGAACCCTTTGTTACTCATTGCCTAATTGTCGCTCCTAAACGGCTGCCCCATGCTGACGCCCACTGCGAATAACGACAAGTAGAGGAGAGCCTCAATGAATGCTCCTGAAGCGCGCAACCTTCCCTTGCACGGCCTGAAAGTGCTTGAGCTAGGCCAACTGATTGCTGGCCCCTTCGCCACCAAGCTGCTGGGTGAATTTGGCGCTGATGTAATCAAGATTGAGCCGCCTGGCACCGGCGACCCGCTTCGCAAATGGCGAATGATCGAAGACGGCACGTCACTTTGGTGGCATGTTCAGACCCGCAACAAGCGTTCAGTGGCGCTGGATTTACGCAGCGAGGAGGGTCAGGCCCTGGTGCGCCAGCTTGCCGCTGAAGCAGACGTTGTCGTGGAGAATTTTCGCCCCGGCACGCTACAAAGCTGGGGGCTGGGTTGGGATGCGTTATCTGCCCTCAACCCACGGCTGATCATGGTGCATATTTCGGGTTACGGGCAGACCGGCCCCTACCGCGACAAGCCCGGCTTTGGCGTGATTGGCGAAGCGATGGGCGGGCTGCGTTACCTTACCGGCCAACCGGACGAGCCCTCCGTGCGGGTAGGCGTGAGCATTGGCGACTCGCTTTCCGCGCTTTACGCGGTAATCGGCACCTTGCTGGCCCTTCAGGAGCGCAACCGCAGCGGCTTGGGCCAGGAAATCGACGTCGCACTGTACGAGTCGGTATTCGCGATGATGGAAAGCCTGCTGCCGGAATTTGACGCCAGCGGCCAGGTCCGCGAGCCCAGCGGCAGCGCCCTTCCCGGCATTACGCCATCCAACGCCTATCGCTGCCAGAACGGCGACTATGTACTTATCGCGGGCAACGGTGACAGCATCTTTAAACGCTTGATGAGCGTGATTGGCCGGGAGGACTTGGCTAATGACCCAGCGCTTGCCCATAACGACGGGCGCAGTCAGCAAGCCGCCATGATTGATGCAGCCATTGGCGCCTGGACGCTTGAGCGCCCGCGCGACGCCATTCTTCAAGCCCTGGATGACGCCCGGGTGCCCGCAGGCTACCCCTATACCGCTGAAGATATCGCTTTTGATCCACACTACCTGGCGAGGGAGATGATCCAGACCTTTACCCGCCCCAACGGTCAACCGCTCAAGGTACCCGGCGTACTGCCCAAGCTAAGCGCCACTCCAGGGCGGATAGGCAATGGCGGCCCTCAGCTTGGCCAACATACCGACGACGTATTGGACGAGTTGGGGATCGATCAAGAAACCCGCGCCAAGCTTCGTCAGGCAGGCATTATCTAAGGCAAGCACATTTAAGGAGAGCACCATGCACACGTCCACCCCCGGCCCTGCGAAGGTAGAAATCAATGAAGTTGCCCCGCGTGACGGCCTGCAGATAGAAGCGCGCTTTGTGCCGACGGAAGACAAAATCCGCTGGATTGATGCGCTTTCCACCACGGGGCTTAAGCGCATCGAAGCGACATCGTTTACCTCCCCCAAAGCGATTCCCAACCTGCGCGATGCCTCTGAGGTTGTCACCGGTATTCAGCGCCGGGAAGGCGTGGACATCACGGTGCTGGTGCCCAACGTAAAAGGCGCCGAGCGCGCGCTTGCCTGCAACGTCGATGAGATCAATCTGGTGATGTCGGCAAGCGACAGCCATGGCCTTGCCAACCTGCGTATGACACCCGAGCAATCCCTTGAGCAGTTCGCGGCGATTTTGAACGTGACGCAGGGCAGCGGCGTATTTATCAACGCCTCGCTCTCCACCACGTTTGGCTGCCCCTTTGAAGGCGAAGTGCCCGAAGCGCGGGTGCTGGAACTGGTTGAGAAACTGATTGCGCTGGGTATTCAGGGCATAACCCTTTGCGACACCACCGGCATGGCCAACCCGGCTCAGGTCAAACGCCTGTGTGAAGCGGTGCTTGAACGCTGGCCCGAAACATCGTTTACCCTGCATTTTCACAACACCCGCGGCATGGGCTTGGCTAACGCCCTGGCGGCCTGGCAAGCAGGGATTAACCGCTTTGATGCGGCGCTCGGCGGACTGGGCGGCTGCCCCTTTGCCCCCGGCGCCACCGGCAACGTATGCACCGAAGATCTAGTGCACATGTTCGAAGCCATGGGCGTGGACACCGGCGTTGATCTGGACGCCCTGCTTGACGTCGCCGCCACCCTCCCCGATCTCATCGGCCACGACGTACCAGGGCAGGTGGTGAAAGCGGGTAAATCGACCAGGCGTTATGCGATGCCAGCATCAGCCCTTCAATAATGAACGGCCCTATTCCCCGCTACATTGAGTCCCCGCTACATTGAGGTCTTTAGCCAAAAGAGCTATATAACTATTACCTGACACAACTTCGCCACATAAGTGTCATACAAGTGCAACACCTTCAACGCAAGCTGACCAACAATAACCAACAGCTGGTGATGAGTGTTATGAATCAATCGCGAATCCGCTTGGATCGCGTCACCAAGCGTTGGGACGCGACGACCGCTGTCGATAGCATTTCCTTCGACGTAACGCCCGGCCAGTTTGTCATTCTGCTGGGCCCATCAGGCTGCGGAAAATCCACCACGCTGCGCATGATAGCGGGCCTTGAAGAGGCAAGCGACGGACAGATCCACATCGGTGAGCGCGACGTTACGCGCCTGCCGCCTGGGGATCGTGGCTTGAGCATGGTGTTTCAATCCTATGCGCTTTTCCCGCATTTAAGCGTTGCCGACAACATCGTATTCGGCCTGCGCAGCCGCAAAGTGCCCAAAGCTCAACAGCGTGAGCGACTGGCCAAGGTGGCCGAGCTTGTCGATTTAACCGACTACCTGAACCGTAAACCCGCCCAGCTTTCCGGTGGCCAACGCCAGCGGGTGGCACTTGCCCGCTCGATTATCTCTGAACACCCGATCTGTTTGATGGATGAGCCGCTCTCCAACCTGGATGCGCGGCTGCGCAGCGATATGCGCCGGGAAATCAAGGCGCTACAGAGCCGCCTGAATATGACGGTGATTTACGTTACCCACGACCAGGTCGAGGCCATGAGCATGGGGGATCGCGTGATTCTGATGCAGCACGGCCGCATCGTTCAGGACGGCACGCCTGACGAGCTTTATAACCAGCCTGCCAGCGCCTTTGCTGCAAGCTTCATAGGAAGTCCTGCCATGAACCTACTACCCCTTGTCAAAGGCGATCAGGGGGCGGTTATCGACGGCGAACCGACCACTACGGTCGCGCCACTGGAAGCCGTGGGTGGGCAGATAGGCATTCGCCCCGAAGATATTGAACTGCGCCCGGCATCAGAGCCTGGTGTGTCGGCTACCGTACTTAGCGAGGAGTATCTGGGTGCCGATACGATTGCCCATGTCACCGTAGGCACTCATACCCTGCGCGTCCGGCTCAGCGGCAAGCATGCGCTAACCGGACAAGCGTGCTGCCTGTACTGGGTGGCGGAAAGCGCCCACCTGTCTGGTACCGATGGGTTACGGCGTCATGACCTGACGCCGGTTCAACTGCCGTCTGCACACCGCTCAATTCCCCGTCCACCTTTCGTGGGCTCTTTCCAACACTGATGTTCGTGGAGTCTTTTATGCGTTTATATATCCCTTTTGCGACCACAGCCTTGGTGGCCGGACTGTTAAGCGCCGCCCAGGCAAGCGCTGATCCCGTTGACCTGACCATGTACTATCCCGTATCGGTCGGCGGCGCCCTGACGGACGTGATCGATAATCTCGTTGATGAGTTCGAAAACGAGCACCCCGACATCTCGGTAGAAGCCATCTACGCCGGCAACTACGATGACACCCGTGTGCGCACGATGTCGGCGATTGAGTCAGGCGATACGCCGCAGCTATCGGTGATGTTCTCCATCGATCTTTACGAACTGATCGAGCAGGACGCCATTGTGGCGTTCGATGATCTGGTCGAAACCGATGAAGAGCGCGAATGGCTCGACAGCTTCTACCCAGGCTTGATGGAAAACGGCCAGCTGGATGGCAAAACCTACGGTATTCCTTTCCAGCGCTCCACCATCGTACTGTTCTGGAACAAGGATGCTTTTGAGGCGGCCGGTTTAGATCCTGAAACCCCACCGGAAAACTGGCAGGAAATGGCCGAGATGGCGGCGACGATTCGCAAAGCCTCCAACGGTGAGCAGTGGGGCGTGATGGTGCCATCTACCGGCTACCCCTACTGGATGTTCCAGGCGTTTGCATTTCAGAACGGCCATCGCTTGATGAGTGAAGACGGCACCGAGGTCTATTTTGATGACCCGGCAGCGGTTGAAGCCCTTGAGTACTGGGTATCACTTGCTGATGAGCATAACGCCATGCCGGATGGCACCATTGAGTGGGGCACGCTGCGTCAGAACTTCATCGAGCAGTCCACCGCCATGATGTGGCACACCACCGGCAACCTGACCGCCGTGCGTAACGAGGCCGGTTTTGATTTTGGCGTCGCCATGCTGCCCATGAACACCCAGCGCGGCAGCCACACCGGCGGCGGTAACTTTTACGTCTTTAAAGACGCCTCGGAAGAAGAGCAGCGCGCGGCGATGACGTTTATCCGCTGGATGACCGCCCCTGAGCGCGCCGCCGACTGGTCGATTGAAACGGGCTACATGGGCGTAAGCCCGGCCGCTTACGAGACCGATGCGCTGCGCGACTACGTACAGAGCTTCCCGCCTGCCGCCGTTGCCCGCGACCAGCTGGAACACGGTACTGCCGAGCTTTCCACCTATCAGGGCGGCCGCATTCGTCGCACGTTGGATAACGCCGTTCAGGCAGCGTTAACCGGTCAGATGGAACCGGAAGCCGCACTTGACCAGGCCCAGCGGGAAGCGGAAGCCATACTGCGTCGTTACGCACGTTAAGCCTCACTTTACCCATTTGCCGGGGCTCGCCCCGGCGTTTCTTCACAAGTGGCCGTGACCCATGGCATTAACCGCCCACCACAAAATGCAGATGTATGGCGCCCTGCTGTTACTGCCCGCCGCCGTGCTGTTAGCCGCGTTTGCGTATCTGCCTACGATTACTACCGTGATTCAAAGCCTATTTCTCCCCGGCTTTCGCGGGGCGCCACCGGAATTTGTCGGGCTTGAGAATTATCGCTTCCTGTTCGATGACGCCAAGTTCTGGAAGGTAGCGCGCAACAATCTGATTTATGCGCTAGGCACGATCCCCGCGTCTATCGCCCTGGCGCTGGGCATGGCGCTGTTCGTCAACGGCAAACTGCCGGGGCGCGGCCTTGTGCGTATGGCCTACTTCACGCCGACTATTTTGCCCATGATTGCCGCGGCCAATATCTGGATGTTCTTCTACGCCCCGCAAATTGGCCTGTTCAACAAGCTGCTTGGAGCGCTGGGGTTTTCCGGGGTGAATTGGCTGGGCGACCCAAGCGTTGCGCTGGGCTCGGTGATTGTAATGTCGGTCTGGAAAGAGGCCGGCTTTTTCATGATTTTCTATCTCGCGGCGCTTCAAGGCATTCCACCCGAGCTTAAAGAGGCCTCCGATCTTGAAGGCACCAGCCGCTGGAGCTTCTTCTGGCGGGTGACCTTTCCGCTATTGATGCCCACCACGCTGTTTGTGCTGATCAACGCGTTAATCAATGCGGTACGCGTGGTTGATCATCTGTTCATTTTGACTAAGGGTGGCCCCAATAACGCGACAAATCTGCTGCTGTATTACGTCTACGAAAATGCCTTCTCGTTTTTTGACCGCACCACGGCGGCCACCATCACGGTGGTGATTCTGCTGGTACTCGCCGTCGTCGCTACGCTGAAGTTCACGATTTTAGACCGCAGGACGCACTACCAATGAGTTCAACCACAACAACCTCAAGCACTCAGAGATCAAACACCCAGCGCCCAACGACGGATGCGCCCCGCCCACGTCACATCACGGTTCCATCGCTTGAAACCGTGGCGGCGTGGCTTCTGGCGGTCATCTGGATTTTCCCCCTGCTGTACGCTTTCTGGGCCGCTTTCCACCCCAGCGAATTTATGGTGCGCTTTGAGCTGCTCGCCCCGCTGACGCTGGATAACTTCATTAACGCCTGGTCTCAGGCGCCCTTTGCCCGCTATTACCTCAATACCTTTGCGCTCGTCACCGGCGTGGTGCTTGCCCAGTTTATAGTGTGCACGCTTGCCGCCTTTGCGTTTGCCCGGTTCCCCCTTCCAGGTAAAAACCTGCTGTTTATGCTGGTGCTGATCCAGCTGTTTGTATTTCCTGAAGTATTGATTGTGGAGAACTACCGTATCGCCAGCGAGTTAGGGCTAATTAACACCATCACCGGTATTGGCCTGCCTTATGTAGCCAGCGCCTTTGGTATTTTCCTGTTGCGCCAGACGTTCAAGACCATCCCCCGAGAGCTTGAAGATGCCGCGCGCATTGAGGGCTGCAGCTGGCTGGAAATTCTCTGGAAAGTCTATGTGCCCTTGGCCAAGCCTACCTACCTGGCCTATGGTCTTGTATCCATCAGCCATCACTGGAACAATTTTCTATGGCCGCTGGTGGTCACCAATTCCGTGGAGAGCCGCCCGTTGACCGTTGGCCTGGGCATCTTCTCTGCCCCGGAAACCGGGGTTAACTGGGCAACGGTCAGCGCGGCCACGTTACTTAGCATCGCGCCGCTATTGATCGCGTTTCTGCTCTTTCAACGTCAGTTTGTACAGTCGTTTCTACGCGCAGGAATCCGCTAAGCAAACGTGCAAGGGGCTTTTCGTGCGACAATCCGCGCTCGGCAATAAGGAGAGCGAGGATGCACGGCGAACCCAACCTGGCGGCGTTAAAGGTACTGCAGGAAGTCTTTGGTTTTGAAAACTTTCGCGGCCCGCAGCAGGCAATTATTGATCATGTCGTTGCCGGTGGCGATGCGTTGGTATTGATGCCCACCGGTGGCGGTAAGTCGCTGTGCTATCAGATTCCGGCGCTGCTCCGTGAGGGCACCGCGATCGTGGTGTCGCCCTTGATCGCGCTGATGCAGGATCAGGTGGCGGCTCTCGTTCAGAACGGCGTACGCGCCGCCTATCTCAACTCAAGCCTCGATTATCATGAGGCGGTGGATGTGGAGAACCGCCTGCGCGCAGGCGAGCTGGATCTTTTATACGTCGCCCCGGAACGCCTGGCGACAGCGCGCATGCAGATGCTGCTGGGGCAGGCCCGCATTGCCCTGTTTGCTATCGATGAGGCCCACTGCGTCTCCCAATGGGGCCATGACTTTCGCCCCGAGTATCGCCAGCTCTCCCAACTGCACCAGCGCTTTCCCCAAGTGCCGCGCATTGCCCTCACCGCCACCGCCGACGTGCCGACGCGCGGCGATATCATCGAGCATCTGCAGCTCGAAAACGCCGCACTCTATAACAGCGGCTTCGACCGGCCCAATATCCGCTACCATATCGCCGAAAATCAGGGCAACGCCCGCGAGCATCTGCTGCGCTTTATCCGCGAGAATCACAGTGGCGAAGCCGGGATCGTCTACTGCCTTTCCCGGCGCAAGGTGGATGACACCGCCGCCTGGCTTGAGCGCCAAGGGCTGACAGCGCTGCCCTACCACGCGGGGCTTCCGCCTGAGCAGCGCCAACACCACCAGACCCGTTTTCTGCGTGAAGACGGCGTGGTAGTGGTTGCCACGATTGCCTTTGGGATGGGCATCGACAAGCCGGACGTGCGCTTTGTGGTGCATCTCAATCTGCCTAAGAGTATTGAAGCCTACTATCAGGAAACCGGCCGCGCCGGGCGCGATGGCCTGCCCGCGGATGCATGGATGTCCTACGGACTGCAGGATGTCATCACGCTGCGCCAGATGCAGCAGGATTCCAGCGCCGCCGATCATCAAAAGCGCATCGAGCAGCAAAAACTCGATGCCATGCTGGGGCTTTGCGAGATCATCAGCTGCCGCCGTCAAGCGCTTTTACATTACTTCGGTGACCATCTGGAGGCGCCCTGCGGCAACTGTGACAACTGCCTGACCCCGCCCGAAACCTGGGATGCCACGGTGGCCGCCCAAAAGGCACTGTCATGCGTCTACCGCACCGAGCAGCGCTTCGGTGTGACGTATCTGGTCGATGTGCTGCTGGGTAAAAGCAACGAGCGCATCACCCGCTTTGGTCACGATAAGGTCAGCACTTTTGGTATTGGCGGCAACCTTACGGCTAACGAATGGAAGGCGCTGTTTCGTCAATTGATTGCCAGCGGCTACTTGAGTGTGGATATCGAGGGCCACGGCGCCATTCACCTTACCGCTCAGGCCAAACCTGTGCTGCGCGGCGCGCAGTCGCTGACCCTTCGCAAACCAAGCAAGACCAAAGCCACCCGCCGCAGCAAGAGTGGATCTCCCGCCCAGGGCCACGGCGCCCTTTGGGAGGCACTGCGCGAGCACCGCAAAAGGCTTGCCGACGCTCAGGGCTTGCCCGCCTACGTCATTTTCAACGATGCAACGCTTGCCGAGCTAGACGCGCAGCGCCCGCAAAATCTGGCGGCCCTTGGCGGCATCACCGGTATCGGCGCGCGCAAGCTCGAGGATTACGGCGAAGGGATTCTGGCAGTCATCACCGCACACAAGGATGCGCCCGCAAGCGCCCCTGTGGGCGACAGCGCCCAGGAATCTGCCACGCTTTTACACCAAGGCCTGACGCCAGAGGAGATCGCCCAGGCGCGCGGGCTTGCACCCAACACCGTTTACCGCCACTTGGCCGATGTGATCGAAAGCGGCGCGCTGGCGCTTGACCAGGTGATTGCGCTCGATGAAAACACGCTTAATCAAATCCGCGCGGCGTTCGAGCAGCAGGCAGGCCTGGGCATGAAAGCAGTGTTCGAGTCGCTGGACGGACGTTTTGATTACAACGTGCTGGCCTGCGTGCGGGCTTGGCTGACCACTAGACCCACGAGTTTATAGCTTTCATATGACTCCTTGAAAGCAAGCCCGGCTCAGCACTGCTGGCGATTGACGCCGTGACGCAGGCGCAGATAGCCGCGCAGCCGCCGGGCGAGTACATCGACGCCTATATTGATCAACGCGGTGATCAATATCAGCACCATCGCCCGGTCGAAGCGAATCTCCTGGATGGCGCTGTCCACATAGAAGCCGAGCGTGGCGATGCCCAGAATGCCCAGGATCGCCGTCTCCCGCATGATGATTTCCCAACGGTAGAACACCAGCGCCAGGAAGGGGCCGTAAAGCCTTGGGAGCATTTCGAAAGCGTAGCGGTCGATGCCGTGCGGTGCATCCTGGCGAAGCTGTATTTCGTTGCTGCGCCGACCCACCAGGTGCGCGATGATGCCACCGTTGTGCAGCGCCAGCGCCACTACCGCTGGCAGCATCGATGGCCCCCAGAGCTGGAGCAGAATGAACGCCAGCATGTACTCCGGCGTCGAGCGCATGATGACCAGCCCTATGTGCCCCGCCAATCCGCTTGCGCGATGGGTGAAATGGCGCGAAATCACCGGGAAAAGCGTAAGCGCCAGTACCCCGGTGGCCACCAGGGCAATCTGCGTCAGCAACAGCGTATTCCAGATGCCGGGCAGCGCCTGATTCATGAACAGCTGGGCGAACCACTCCCAGAGTGCGGGCAGCCCCTCGCCCCTTTTGAGCGGTGTGGGCACGATATCTTCAGAAAAAAACCGCGTTACGTTCGACCACATGATGGGAAGCCCGGTGCCCAGCAGAAACGGCGCGACCAACAGGTAAACAGGCAAAAGTCTTGGACGTACCCACCAGCGCAGCGTGCCGATCAACAGGTAGAACAGCAGCAAAAGCGCCCCCACCGTCGAATAGTGGCCTTGGGCGAAGGCCGCCATGAGGTGATAGCCAATGGTCGGCATGCCCACAAAGCCCAGCACCGCACTTGAGCGCAGCCCGCACTCCAGCCGGTAGGCCGTGTAGCTCACCAGGTGCGGCCAGGCCTGGCTGATACGCGCGTAGACGAGCTTCGAGAGCCGCCCGGCGCGCCGGGGGAGCACATCGAGGGGGAGCGGGTCGGTCTCGTCGAGGATTTCAGCGTACACCTTGGCGAAAATACCCGCGTAGGGAATGGCGATGGCCAGCACCCCGGTCACCGGGTGCAGGCCAAAGCTCTGCAGAAAGATCAATGCCCAGAAGAGTTCGTGGATGGCGCGAATCAAGGCGCTGAAGGTACGTACCCACCAGCGGTGAAAACACAGCGCCAGCAGCATTCCCGCCCCCGCGCCCAGGCCTACGCCGACAAATGCGAAGGCAACGGTGCGCAGGAGCGCCTGGCCCAGTGAATCGACACTGCTGAAATCCGGCTGGACCAGACCCAGCAGCAGCTGGCCGACAGAGCGCCACGGATCGTGCGCGCTGATCTCGAAATCGCCAAGCGCAAGGCATACCAGGGCCAGCAGAATAAAGCCCAGCGTGACGCGGGTGGTGGCACGCAACGGCATCAGTAGAGATCCTGAAGGGCGGCGCTGGAAAGCGACTCGCTCGGCGCATCGAGCACGATCGCGCCGTCCTTGAGCCCGACGATTCGGGTACAGAACGCCAGTGCCAGCTCCAGGTCGTGCATCGCCAGCACCGAGCGTGGGTAGCTCTCGGTCAGCGTGGCCATTACGTGACTTGCCTGGGGGCCGTCGAGCGCCGAGACCGGTTCGTCGGCCAGCAGCAGATCACTTTGCTGGTAGAGTACCCGGGCCACGGCCACACGCTGGCGCTGGCCGCCGGAAAGCTCGCCGCAGGGCGTCCAGCATTTCTCGCCGATGCCCACTTCGTCCAGCAATGCCACAATCTCATTGATGTCCCGCCGCCACGGCTTTGCCAGAGTGGCCAGGTTGCGCCACCATCGGTGGCGGTCGAGGCGCCCCATGTAGACGTTGTGAAACACCGAGAGCGTATCGACCAACCCCAGCGCCTGGGGCATCAGCGCCACGTTTTGGGCCTGCCAGCGGTCGAACATCAGCGAAAGCAGCGTCGACTTTCCCGCCCCGCTCTTACCGATGAGTGCGACACGCTCACCGGCAGCGATATGAATCGACAGTGGCCCGAGCACCTGCGTGGTGCCGTAGTGCGCCTCGGCATCCTTGAGAAAGAAATCGCTCACTCTTACAGCAAATCCAGCGATACGGCGACGTCGTGAATGGGCTGGAAATCTTCATTGGAGGCCGGAATGAAGCCCGAGCGCGGGAAGCTCGCCAGAAGGTTCGGGTCGTCCATATCGATCAGCGCCTGCGTGAGTCGCTCGGTGAAGCCCTCGCCAAAGCGCTCGTCCACATCGCCGCGCACGGTCCAGTGGTAGTCCGGGTAGGTGGGCGATTCCCACACGACCTGCACCCGCTCGGGGTCGACGTTGCCTTGGTCGACCTCGTTCTCCCAAGCGGTGTAGCTCAATACCCCCGCCTGATAGGCGCCGGACTGCACGAGTGACACCGTGCGGCTATGGTTGCCGCTGTAGCCCACGCGCCCGAAAAGCTCGTTCGGCGAGGCGCCCAGGTCGCGCGTCAGAAAGTACTCCGGCATCAGCCGTCCGGAGGTGGAGCTTTGCGAGCCGAAGGTGAAGGTGAGCCCCTCGAGCGCCTCGGGGGCAGTGTCAGACTCGACCGGCTCGATGCCGGTGGCCTGGTTGGCGATAAAGTAGCTCTTGTACTCCGGGTCCTCGATGCCTTGGGCGATGGCCTGAGAGCCGGGCACCAGTTCGCGCGCCTGAACGCCGGTGAAGCCGCCGAACCAGGCCAGCTGCACCTGATTGTTGCGAAACGCGGTCACGGAGGCGGCGTAAGACGTCACGGGAATGAAGCGCACTTCCACATCGAGTTCATCGGATAGGTAGTCGGCCACCGACTGAAAACGCTCTTGAAGACGGGTTTCGTCCTCGTCGGGAATGGCGGTAAATACGAGCGTATCCGCGGCGGCAAGCGGTGAAACAAGCGCAAACAAAACGGCCGCACGGGCCAGAAGCGGTTGGCGGAGCATAAGTACACCCTTTGACGATGATGGGAAAAACGGCGCAAGGCACCAAAGCAAACCTCGCCAAAGCATAGCAGCTCCTCACTTATGAATGGGCGAACGCGACAAATGCTGTTTAAAATCACTGGAGCGCGGTTGGATGACTACGTGTTGGTCTGCTAACCGTGCAGGCCTAGGGTTTCTGGCAAGCCGTTACCGGCAGTGCTCGCCCCGTGCGATAGCGGCTTTATCGAACACACCGGTATCCAGCACCCAGCCGGTCACCAGTGATGCCGGGGTAACGTCAAACGAGGGGTTCCACACCGGCGCATTTTCCGGCGCCCAGACAACATCCCCGAAAGCACCGGTGGCCCCGCGTATTTCAGCGGCGTCGCGCTGTTCGATCGGAATGTCATCGCCAGTGGCGCAAGCTTTGTCTACCGTGGTGTAGGGTGCCACGACATAAAACGGCACCTGATGGTAGTTGGCGACCACCGCCAGCATGTAAGTACCCACTTTATTGGCGAAGTCGCCGTTGGCGCAGATGCGGTCGGCACCCACCATCACTTTATCCACTTTACCGGCGGCCATCAGGCTTGCCGCCATGCTGTCGGCAATCAGTTGATACGGGATATTCAGGTCGGCCATTTCCCAGGCGGTTAACCGGCCACCCTGAAGTAGCGGGCGGGTTTCGTTCACGTAGACATGCAGCGCCACCCCACGTTTCTTGGCCACGGCCAGCGCGCCAATCGCCGTGCCGACGCCGGCGGTTGCCAGGGCGCCGGTATTGCAGTGAGTAAGCACTCGCTCGCCGTCTTTCAGTAAGTCCGCACCGCGCTCGGCCATCTGCAAACACAGCTCGCGGTCCTCTTCAAACAGCGCGACGGCGCGCTCAGAAAGTGCATCCGCCCCCTGAGCAAAGCAGGCCTCCATGGCATCCAGACAGTACATCAGGTTAACCGCGGTGGGGCGCGTTGCGCGTAAGCGGTCACTCACCAACTGCCACTCGCTCTCCTGCCCAGGATGCTGCGCCGCATACTGCGCCAGCACAAAGGCCGCACTTAAGCCGATTAGCGGCGCGCCGCGAATCGCCAGGCTTTTGACCGCCACCTGCCAGTCATCGGGGCTTGCACACCGCACCCAGGTTTCGGCTTGCGGCAGGCGTGTTTGATCCAGATACTCAAGCGAGTCGGCATACACCCGCAAGCTGCGTGACTGAAGATGAGGCATCAGGGGCTCCTTGAGCGCTGGTGAGTAAGGTTTTGGGTGAAGGTCTGGAAAACCGGCATGGACGCATGGCTTATCAGCCGCGAAGCTTATCATATAGAATGAATGCCTTTAAAAGCGACGCGGTGCTGATCCTACGATGACTTCACAAGACGAACTGCTAGCGGCCATTTCCTGGGCGGCCCAGAAAGGCTGGACGCCCGCCACGGGCGGCAACTTTTCTGCCCGTGTGCCGGAAGGTTATTTGGTGACCGCTTCAGGCCGCGATAAAACTCGCATTCAGGCCGACGACCTGCTGCTTTGCGACCTTGACGGCCAGGTGCTTGAAGGCAACGGTAAACCCAGCGCGGAAAGCGATCTTCACGCGGCGCTTTATCGCCTGGATAAGCAGATTGGCTGCGTGCTGCATACCCATACCGTCGCCAGCACGGTGCTTTCGCGTCGCTTTCCTGATGGCATTGCGCTGAACGGCTTTGAAATGCAGAAGGCGTTACAGGGTAATAGTACGCATGACGCTACCATCTGCCTGCCGGTCGTGCCCAACTCACAGGATATGGATGAACTGGCGAATCATGTGCGTGCCAGCTGGCCGATGCCTTGGGGCTTTCTGGTAGCGGGCCACGGCATCTATGCCGTCGGCGAGACCATTGCCGCCTGCCGCCGCCACCTGGAAGCCATTGAATTTTTACTTGCCTGTGTCCTTGAAGAGAGCCGGTGGTCCAAATGATCAATCATCCAGACAGTAATCACCCAGGTCTTGATAACCCAAACATCCGCGCCGTGGTCACCGATATCGAAGGCACCACGACAGATATCAGCTTTGTGCATAAGGTGCTTTTCCCCTACGCTCATGATCAGTTACCCGAGTATGTGAACACCCACTCCGCCCAGCCTGATGTGGAAGAGCAAATAGAGGCGGTGCGCAATGAGCTCAAGGAACCGGACGCCTCGCTGGATAAAGTGGTCGAAACGCTGCTTCACTGGATCGAGACCGACCAGAAGGTGACACCGCTAAAGGCACTGCAGGGCATGATGTGGGCCGATGGCTATCAGCGCGGCGCCTTCAAAGGGCATCTGTATAGCGATGTCGCCCCGCGTCTTCGTCAGTGGGCAGAGGCCGGCAAGCAGCTTTACGTTTACTCGTCAGGCTCCGTTCAAGCGCAAAAGCTGCTGTTTGGCTACAGCACTGAGGGCGACCTGACGCCGCTGTTCAGCGGCTATTTCGATACCCATATTGGTCATAAGCGCGAAGCCGAGGCTTATCAGCATATTGTCCGTAAGTTACAGCTCCCCGCCGATGAAATCCTGTTTCTATCCGATGTGGTGGAAGAGCTGGATGCCGCAAGGCAGGCGGGTATGCAGACGCTACAACTGGTGCGTGAAGGCACCCAGGCAGGAACACAGCACGCTTGCGTGACAAGCTTCGATGAGATCAATCTTTAACGGTTCAAGCGTTAAGTTAACTAGCGGAGAGCGCCTTAATGTCACAACTCAAAGTATTTGCCGACCAAGACCCGAACAACGCGCTGATCAATATCACCGACGGCGAGCAGATCAAGGCCGAGCTCAACCGTGTAGGCGTGCTGTTTGAGCGCTGGGCTACGCCGGGTGAGATCGCCGACGACGCCACCCAGGATGACATCCTGGCGCTCTACCAGGATGACATCGAGCGCCTAAAATCCCAGGGCGGCTATCAGACGGTTGATGTGCTGCACATGGTGCCCACGCACCCTGAAAAAGACGCCATGCGCCAGAAATTCTTGAACGAGCACCGCCATCACGAAGACGAAGTGCGCTTTTTCGTGAAGGGCCAAGGGCTTTTCTGCCTGCATATCGAAGACAAGGTGTATCAGGTGTTATGTACCCGCAACGACCTGATCAGCGTGCCCGCCAACACGCCCCACTGGTTCGATATGGGCCCGGCACCTGAATTCACCGCGCTGCGCTTCTTCGACAACGTCGAAGGCTGGGTGCCCCACTGGACCGAAAGCGATATCGCTGGCCGCTTTGATCGTATTGATCAGCTTTAAACTGACGGACTAAGCAACGTGGCGGATTCAAAATCCGCCGCTTTTTTATGGGGGAGAATCGTCTTGTAACGTCGGAAAGTCGAGCCCGGTCAAGGTGCTTAGCGGCTATCACGCGGCCGAGATTAGCATGCGCAAAATTCCATACTACTACCGAGATCTACTGTTAAGCTTTCCCAAACCGGAGACACAGCCCCCAAGTACGGAGCCGCTGCATGGATAACATCAGCCAGACCCAACAACTCGTCAGCGAAATCAATCGCCTGCATGCGGATTTTTCCAGGGATTATTTTGAAACCGGAAAAATCGCCAAACTTAATCTTTCCAGAACCATCCGGCAGATTCCCGTTGCCCATATTTATCAATATCGCCTCACGCTGCATGAAAGCATTAATGACTACCTGATGGCCGCTGATATAGATATCAGATACTTTTATCGGGTGAAAACCCGCGAAAGCATTGATGACAAGATCGAACGGTTTTCAAACCGCGAAGATCAATATCCGGTGAATAACTGGCTGAATGATATTTTTGGTGCCCGCATTGTGCTCACCGCCGATGACGTTAATCAGGTGATGGAGCAGTTGGATGACTGGCAAGACAAACTGGGGTTGAAGAACTGGTATCTGCGCGACAAACAAGGTTACCGTGGCCTGCATGTTTACTTCAAAAACAGGAATAACTTTTACTTCCCGTGGGAGCTGCAAATCTGGGACGAAGCCGATGTTCGCAGCAACATTGAAAACCATGAAAAATTCAAACGTCATTTTATGTAATCAGTGATCTGACATGAGCTACAAAACGCCCCTGTAAACGCCTCTGCAAATGCCCCTATAAATGTGACAGGGCATTGTGGCTCATTGCTGGCTCGAATGGCGAAACACTGCCACAGCGATTGACTTTCCACCCCCCTTTACCGATGATCTTGCGCCCTTCAAAGCGTATGCCTACCGAGGAGAAACGTCTTGCAAGCGAGCGTGCTTGATATCCAGGGGATTCATAAATCCTTTGGGAACAATCAGGTCTTGCGTGGCATTGATATGCGTATCAATGCGGGCGAAGTCGTTATATTGATGGGCGCCAACGGGGCGGGCAAGTCGACTCTAGTCAAGGTGCTTAGCGGCTACCACGCAGCCGACCACGGCCAGATGCAGCTTGCCGGTATGGCCTACTGCCCACGCGATGCGCGCGAGGCGATCCACCAGGGCGTGGTGACCGTCCACCAGTCCATCGATGACGGCGTGATTCCCGACCTGGATGTGGCCAACAATCTGATGCTGGATAGACTCGCCTCCGGTGCGCACGGCTTATGGGTCAGCGCCAAGAAGCTTCGTCAGCAGGCAAGCGAAGTCGCCGACGCCATGGGGTTGGATATCGACCTGAACGCCCGCGTTGCCGACCTTTCAGTGGCCGACCGGCAGATGATCAGCATTGCCCGTGCCATGGCCCACGCCCCCAGGCTTTTGATTCTGGATGAGCCGACGTCGTCACTCTCTACCACTGAGGCCGAGCGTCTGTTTACGGTGATCGACCGCTTGCGCGCCCAGGGCGTGGCGATTGTGTATATTTCGCACCGCATGTCGGATATCAGGCGTCTGGCGGATCGCATCATCTGCTTGCGCGATGGGCAGATCTCCGGCGTATTCGATCAAGCGCTGCTGGATCTTACCGCCGCTGTCCACGCCATGCTGGGCCAGGCGATCAATAATGCCGATATTGAACCGGCAACACCCGGCGCGCCCATTCTAACGCTGCAAAATGTCGAGCTGACTCAAGGGGCGGCGCCGGTCAGTGTGAGCGTAGGTGACGGCGAAGTCGTCGCGTTTACCGGCCTGCTGGGCAGCGGCATGTCGGCGCTGGTTGATACCCTGTTTGGGCTGCGCCCGCTAAGCGGCACCATGCAGATCGATGGCAAGCCTTATGCGCCCGCCAATGTACGTGAAGCGCTTGCCCGAGGTGTGTTCATGTCGGTAAAGGACCGAGCGACCAACGGCGTGATCGGGGATTTCAACATCGCCGACAATATGACGCTGCCGTTTTTAAAAGCCTTTACCCGCGGGGCTTTTTTAAGCGCCCGCCAGCAGCGCGCTAGCACCGAGCAGATGATTGCCCAACTGGGGATTGTCTGCCAGTCCCACGCGGATTCAATTGGCACGCTTTCCGGGGGCAACCAGCAAAAGGTCATGATCGGGCGCTGGCTCCAATCGCCCTGCCGCGTGCTACTGCTGGATGAGCCCTTCCAGGGCGTGGATATCGGGGCACGGCAGGATATTGGCCGCCATATCAGGGCAACCGCCAAAGGGCGCGCCACGCTGGTGTTTGTTTCTGAACTAGACGAGGCGATTGAAATCGCTGACCGAATTATTGTGCTACATGAAGGAGCCATTGCTGGTGAGCAATCCAACCGAGATATCGACCTCAACGCCCTCGTCGCCCAGGCCTCCGGAAAAGCCTAATGCCAGCGCCGCGAAAGCTCGCTGCCTGGAGCTGGCCATTCGCTACGGTTTCTTGCTGTTGCTGGTGGCGCTGGTGGTTTACTTCAGCCTGGCGGCCTCGGGCTTTGCGAACCCGCGTTCGGCGGTATTTGTGCTTCAATCCGTCGCGATTACCGGCATTCTGGCGCTGGGCGTGACCACCACGCTGGTGGTCGGCGGGTTTGATCTTTCGATTGGTGCCGTAGCCACTACATCCTTGATGCTGGCAGCGTACTGCATGGTAGTGCTTGAACAGCCCGCCTACGTGGCCGTGGCGGTGTGTCTGTTGATGGGTGCTCTGGTTGGGCTGATCAATGGCCTTTTGATCGTCAAGTTCCGCATTCCTGACCTGCTGGCCACGCTTGGCATGATGTTTTTGCTGATTGGCCTGCAACGCATTCCCACCCAGGGCAACTCTATCGCCACCGGTATGTCGCTGGCCGATGGTTCCACTGCACAGGGCACATTTTCAGCGGCGTTTCTGTGGCTGGGCAGGCACCGCTTTGATCTGATTCTGGAGCGGCTGATTCCCGTACCCGTGGTGGTGTTTATTCTGATTGCGGTCGCTATTTGGCTGTTTCTGGGCTTTACCCGTCACGGTAGGCTGATGTATGCGATTGGCTCCAACGAGCGCGCAACGGCTTTGGTTGGCGCGCCGGTAGAGCGTTACAAGATGGCGGCATATATGATTTCTGGCGTCACCGCCTCGATTGGTGGGATCTTGCTGGCAGCCCGTTTAGGCAGGGGCGATATTGCCAGCGGCAATAACTTGCTGCTGGATAGCGTGGCCGCCGCGCTGATCGGCTTTGCCGTACTGGGTGCTGCGCGCCCCAACGCCTTTGGCACCGCCATGGGTGCACTTTTTGTGGGGATTCTTCTTCAAGGCATGACGATGATGAATGCGCCCTACTACACCCAGGATTTTGTTAAAGGCGCGGTATTGGTCGTAGCCCTCATGTTCACCTTTTACCTGTCTTCGCGGCGCGGTCAATCAGGCCGTCATTAATAACACCCACCTCTTATAACGATTAACCAACAGGACACCATCATGCTCAAACGCGTTGCTGTCAGTTTTACCGCCGCCATGGCGCTATTGGGAACGAGCCTGGCAACGGCCGAAGAGCGCCCGGTGCCTTTCGATGCGCCGGAAGACGTTACCATTGCGCTTATACGCTATATCTCCACGGGTGATTTCTTCCAGGCCTATCTATCGGGTGTCGAAGCCCAGTCTGAAGCACTCGGCGTGAACCTGCGCGTGCTGGATAGCCGCCAGGATGCGGCGCTACAGGCGGATATGGTTGACCAGGCCATCGCGCTCGGCGTGGATGGGATTATCCTTCAACACGGGCTGCCCGAGTCCATGAAAGACGCTGCCCAGCGCGCCGTTGAGGCGGGTATTGATGTGGTGGCATTCGATGTGGAAGTGGACAACCCGGCCATTCCGCAAGTCGAGCAGTCCGATTACCTGCTGGGCGAAATGGCACTTGAGCAGGCGCTGGAGGATAACGGCGACCGCTTTACCGCAGGCTATGTATATGTGCCGGGTATCGCGCCGCTTGATCGCCGCAACGCCGCCTGGGAAGACTTTAAAGAAGCCCACCCAGGTGTGACCGAGGCCGCGGTTTTCGGCACCTTGGACAACCCCATCGCCAACTCGGTGGCCAATCAGGCGCGCGCGGTGATTCAGGCCAACCCGATGATCAATGTCTTCTTCGCCCCCTACAACGAGTTTGCAGCAGGCGTGAAAATCGCGGTGGATGAAATGGGTTTGGGGGAGGATATCGCTATTTACTCAGCCGATATCTCAACCTCTGACATTGCCGCCATGCGCGAGCCAGGCTCGCCCTGGGCCGCAACGGTCGCCACCAATCCAACCGTTGTCGGTGAAGTCTCGGTACGTACGCTTGCGCTATTAATGGCTGGCGAAGCGCCCGACCATCAGGTCATCGTGCCGCCCACGCTGATTACCCAAGACTTTCTAAACGATAACGCGATCACCAACATGGACACGCTGAGCGAAAATATGCCGCAGTTTTCCCATGCCGAGGTGGCGCTTGCTGATTGGCTTCCTCTGCCTGAGCGTTAATCCTGCACGTGGTAAATAAACCGTTCAAACGCCGCGGCTCTTATGCCCGCGGCTTTTTTATAGCGCGTCTTTTTAGAATGCTGTTTATAGAACATCCTGACGGTTATATGCCTTGGCCAGATCGATCAGCGCAGACACTTCACGAGCTTCTTCAGGGTTCATCATAATAAGAGCCTGGCCCATCAACACATTGCGCGCTTCAAGCCGGGCGCGCAGGGCGGTGTCTTCGATCTCTTCGAAGTCGGCGTTATGGGCAAGTGACAGCACCCGGCGGTGCATCTCGATACCGCAGTAGGCCAGCGCATCCAGGCGAATTTCATCTAAAAGCGCATCACAGGCATCGTCCGCGCTGTTGCCCTGCTCTTCAAACAGCGCTCTGGGGAACAGGATGCCGGTGCGCTCGGTTTGCCATAAGTGGCGGAACTCGGCATCAAAGCTTGTGAAGCACGCTTCGATCACTTCAAGAATCCATGCCTGATAGGCGGCCAGATCATGTTCTTGCCGATGAGCAGGCTGGCTGAAATACGCCATCAGGAAGTTGGCCACGGCCATCCCCAGGTCAAACGCCATCGGTCCGTATTGAGAAAATTCAGGATCGATCACGCGTACATCGGTATCGGTCGCCATGATCGAGCCCGAGTGCAAATCACCGTGAAGCATGGTTTCGGTGTTGGCGGTGAACTTCATCAATAGCCGCTGCACCTTGGCTTTCAAGCGTACATTGCGGCGCAGCTCATCCACCACCGGCGAAAGCTCCGGCGTGTGATGGTTCATCTCGGCGCCGTAATAGGGGTCGGTGAACACCAGCGATTCGGTAATTGCGGGAATCGCCACGTTGCCGGAAAAAAGCCCCACATCCTGCTTCTTCTCCGGGCTTGGCAGGGAAAGCTCCGAGCCGCGAAACGCCGTTCGCGCGCAAAACTGACCGATAGTTTCACCCAAGCGAGCCACCCGCTCGCCCTTGATCAGCTTGCGGCGCAATATCGTGTGCGGGTAGAGATACTCCATCACAAACAGGGCCTGAGGCTTATCGAAATAAAACACCTCCGGCGCAATGTTTGGAGCACGCTGGGCCTGGCGCACCAGCGCATAATACTCAAAATGCGCGCGGTAAAGCGGCAGCGGCCAGCTTTCGCCCACCATGCGAACATAAGGCAGGGCCTGCTTGACCACCACACTGCCCGTAGTGCCCGTCACGATAAACACCAGATTCAGGTTGCCGTCACCCACCTCGCGAATTTCCCAGCTCGCCGGGTCTCCGCCGACACGGCTGGCTACTTCCTGTACACCTCCCAGGCGCGTTGCCAGGGTATCGACCGCCAGCGCTTCATAGCGCGGGCTCTCATCATGTTGATCGTTATCCACGGTGTGCTCCTCAGGCAATATTTTTTGCGTATTTGTCATCACCAGGGAACCAATGTCAAATCAGCAGGCTTCAGCGAACGGCTTTAGATAGTCACTAATGAGTAAAGGTATTTGAGTCTTGAGCAGAGCCGAAAGAGAGTGAGGATGAGCAATTATATGAAGCCAGATAGCACTGATTACGCCCCGATCGCTTGGCTTCATAAAGCGCTTGATCGGCGTTATAAAAAAGTAACGATGGGTCCATCCGATGCGTGGGTTGCAGCGTTGCCGCCCCCACACTAACGGTAACGATATTTCTCTCAGCATGATCTGAGTGCACAATGGCTAATGACGCGACACTCTCCCGTATACGCTCTGCTGCATGCAGCGCTTCTCCAGAAGTAGCATTCGCTAACAGCACAACAAACTCTTCACCGCCAAAACGCACCACCAAATCTTTATCGCGGCTGTTTGCTTTTAAAGCGGCAGATACCTGGCGTAAACAGTTATCCCCCTGCAAATGCCCGTACTGATCGTTGTAGGCTTTAAAATGATCTATATCCACCACCACCATTCCTAATGAGTGGCGCAGATCCAATGCGCGCTGCCAATACTTGGGAAAAATAACATCAAAATGGCGTCGGTTTGCGATACCTGTCAATGGATCGGTTACCGATAGATGAGATAATTTTTGATTATCCTTCAAGTAATAATCTGCGCATATCTTCTCTTTTAAAACATGTAAATAGGCGGTTCTCTCGCTACGTTCAAAACGATAGTTGGCGGTAAGCGTAAAGAGTGCCGTGGCAATAATCGTAAATATGGCCAGCCGCTTAGCTTCAGGCGGCATTGGGTCATACATAGCAACAACCGCTAATATTATGAAAATACTTATGGCAGATGACGCGCAGGCATAGTTAAACCGTAGCGAATAAACAATATTGCCTACCAATAAGATCAACCCAAAAGAGAAAACATCCAGATAAGAGTAGGGGACGGTAGATTTAGTAAAGATGACACAGGAGACTACCGTGGCAACGACCACCGTACTCGCCATTAACGTCTCACGTAACGTGGGAGATACTCCTCGGTAGACCCACCATAGAACTGGCAAACCAAAGGGTAGCATTACGCCTATTCGCAGCAGGACTGCTGTAATGAAGGCATCAGGGCGAAAGCTGTAATCATTAATCAAGAAAAGGCTATAAATAACTGCTGATACAAGCCCAGCCAACAGCATATTTCGGCTACGCTGCTGTTGAGTATCCGACTCAAAACGTGTTTCTAACGTATCTGGAAAGCGTAAATGCCACGACCGCTTTTGCAGCTCCTGACTAATGGCTTTCAACAACGTATCGTTCTGCATGGCATCCTCTCTACGCTATTGAGATCAATGTTTTTTTCGATGCCGCGACTAAAACCATGAGGATGCTCTTTTCCAGCATCGTTTGAAGATGCTATCCCTTTAAAAGGACATTATACCAAGCGAAGTGCAATGGGGCCTTTTTTATCAATCAAGAAGCTAATATAACAACATAAATTCATATACTGAGATGTTAAATCAGGATAATACTTTGCATGTAAGGATTGCACACGATGCAGCACCAAAAAGACCCTGAAAGCCGAGACTGGACATTCACCATTGGTCACGAAGAGCTTGTGATTCATCGGCGCTATGAAGTACTCAGTATGCTCAACGACTTTCTGCTAAGCATCTGGTTTACCGTTGGCAGCGTTTGTTTCTTTTTTGAAGGCAGCGTGAGAACGGTGGGCGTATGTCTTTTCTTAATGGGCAGTATTCAACTGTTGATTCGCCCGGCAATTCGCCTGCACCGCTATATCTACTTTAAAAAGCTGCCGGATACCGATCAGGACGCTTGAGGTAACTTCATCCCAGAAACCTGATGCCCCTGGCCGCAAGCGGGCTGCGCAATCGGTCGGGTAACGGGGCATCAGTCACCACCGCATCATAGTCGGCCAGCTGCCCGGCGGCACAGCGCAGCGGAAGATCAAACTTGGTTTTATCCAGCACCAGCACACGATAGGCAGCATTGGCCAAAAGCGCTTCACGGGCCATGACCTCATCGTCATTGTAGTCAAACAGATTGCCGTGGACGTCCATGCCGCCTACCGACACAATACCTACATCCACCCGATAACGCTGGAAAAAGCGCCACGCGTCGCCGCCGATCACATCTTGGTCGCGGCGACGTACCCGGCCGCCCGCCACCACCAGCTCACACTCCAGAGCGGATAGTCTGATAAGGGCGTGAAGGTTATTGGTCATGATATGCAGGCCCTTTTTATCTTGCAGCGCGTCGGCCAACTGCTCGACGGTGGTACCGGTGCCCAGAAATAGCGACTGATGGTGCTGAATCAATGAGGCGGCCTGGCGGGCGATATGCCGCTTTCCAGCCTCATTGACGATCTGGCGCTGGTCGTAGCCGATATTCTCACGATCCGGAAACGGCAATACCTCGCCGTGCCGACGCAGCACCATCCCCTTTTCGGCCAGAAAGCGGATATCGCCCCGCAGCGTCTGTATGGACACACCGAACTGATCGGCCAGCGCCTCCAGGGAGTGACGCCCTTCCTCGCGTACTCGCTCGAGTAGTGCCCGGCGACGCTCGTTTAAGCCTTTCATTCTGCTTTCACCCCCACCTTTTTTGTTAACGAAAGCCTTTCTGGGGTTTACGAAAGCTCGCCCCCTTCAAACGAAAGCGTACTGTCACGATGTTGTAAGGTGATGACAGTAGTGTGAGCAGGGTCAACTCACCGGAGATTTCCTGATGCTCAAGCGCTCACTCTGCACCGCCATTGCTCTGACCACCACGATGGCAGGCCTGGCCCTTTCGGCAAACGCCGTTGCCGACGACAAGCTCGTGCTTTACACCAGCCAGCCCAACAGCGACGCCCAGCAAACGGTCGACGCCTTTCAGGCCGCCTATCCGGATATCGAGGTGGAATGGGTACGCGACGGCACCACACGTCTGATGACCCGCCTGCGCTCCGAGCTTGCCGCCGGGGTCAGCAACCCTGATGTGCTGCTGATTGCCGACAGCATGACTATGGAGTCGTTAAAGCAGGAAGGCGAGCTTCAAGCGTATCTTAGCCCCGCCCGTGAGGCCTTCGATGCTGAGCTTTTCGACCCGGAAGGCTACTACTACGGCACTAAGCTGATCACCACCGGGATCGTGTACAACACCGGCGCCGACGAGCAGCCGCAAAGCTGGCAGGACCTGCTCAAGCCTGAGTATGAAAGTTTGGTGACCATGCCAAGTCCGCTTTATTCAGGTGCTGCACTGATTCACATGGCGGCGATTAGCGAGAACTCCGAACTGGGAGAAAGCTATTACGATGCCCTGCATGCCAATCGCACCGAAGCTCAGGGTGGCAACGGCGGTGTATTCAACGCGGTGGCGGCGGGCACCAAGCCTTACGGCATCGTGGTGGATTTCCTGCCCATCCGCGAAGCGGCCAAAGGCTCGCCGGTGGAGTTCGTCTTCCCTGAAGAGGGTGTGAGCGCAGTCACTGAACCCGTCGCGATCATGGCAGGTGCCAAGAACGTCGACGCGGCACAGAAGTTTGTCGACTTCGTGCTCTCACAAGAAGGCCAGCAACTGGTCAGCGAGCAAGGCTATCTGCCTGCCCACCCGGGTGTTACGCCGCCAGAAGGTTTCCCCGCTCGCGACACCATCAAGCTGATGCCCGTCGATATCGCCCAGGCGCTTGAGCAGGAAGCAGCCCTGAAGCAGCGTTTCAGCGACCTGTTCGGCGGCTGATCATGTCTTTGAGCCTTACCCAAGGCAGCCAGCATCGCTGGCTGCTTACCCTTTTGACGCTCGGCGTCGTCCTCTTGAGCCTGGCGCCCAGCCTGCGCCTGTTGGTTGAGGCGTTAAGCGACCTGACCCAAGGGGGCAACGCGCCACTCTGGCGGGTGCTTCAGTCAGCGAGTACCTGGCGGGCGCTGTCCCACAGCCTTTATACCTCGGGGCTGGGCATGCTGATCGCCCTGACGCTTGGCAGCCTGTTTGCGTTCGTGATCACCCTCACCGACATTCGCGGCAAGGCGTGGCTGGTGTTCTGCTTTATGCTGCCGATGATGATTCCGCCCCAGGTCACGGCACTGAGCTGGCTACAGCTATTTGGGCCCGCTAGCCCATTGTTGAAAAGCATCGGCATGGCGCCGCCACTGGGTAGCCCGCAGCCGCTCTACTCCGCGGAAGGCATCGCCATGTTACTGGGGATTCAAAGTGCTCCGCTGGTGTTTCTGGCGCTGCGCACCTCGCTACTTTCACTGCCCCGAGAGCTGGTCGAAGCCGCCCGCATTAGCGGCGCCCGGCAGAATCAGGTATGGCGGCATATCGTACTGCCCGTGACCAGAAGCGGTCTGGTGGCCGGTAGCGCCATGGCGTTTATCTCAAGCTTGGGTAACTTCGGCATCCCCGCCATGCTGGGGATTCCCGCGGGCTATTACGTTCTGCCCACGCTGATCTACCAGCGTATGGCCAGTTTTGGCACTGGCGTGCTTGCCGAGATGGCCGCGCTTTCACTGTTGATCGGCGTGCTGGCGCTGGCGGGTGTGGCGCTTCAGCAGTATTGGATGGGCCGCAGCCGTTTCGGGCTGGTGGGGCATAGCGGACGCGCCCATGATTTCTCACTCGGCCGCTTTCGTGCGCTGGTTACGGTGCTGCTGGTAAGCGTTCTACTGGTGATTCTTGTCGCGCCGCTAATCGCCCTGGTGGTCAGCTCGCTGGTGCCTGCCATGGGCGTACCGCTCAATGCCGATACCGCCACGCTGAACGCCTATCATGAAGTGATTGGCCGCCAAGGCGCCACATGGCGCGCCATGCGCAATAGCTTCTGGCTTGCCGGTGGCGCAGCCGTAGTGCTTATGCTGTGCAGCCTGCCGCTGGCCTATCGCCTTCAGCGGCTGCCGCCACGCCTGCAAAATCTGACGCTGAGTATCATCGAGCTGCCTTACGCCCTGCCCGGGGTGGTACTGGCGATTGCCTGCATTCTACTGTTCGTGCGCCCACTGCCCATTATCAACGTCGCGCTGTACGGCACGCTGGGACTGATCTTCGTGGCTTATCTGGCGCGTTTTCTGGTGGTGTGCCTAAAGCCGGTCAGCGCAAGCCTCGCTCAGCTCGACCCGTCCCTTGAAGAGGCCGCCCAGCTTGCCGGTGCTGGCCCCTGGCGCCGCCTTGCCACTATCGTCATGCCGCTGATTGCGCCTGCGCTATTTGCCGGGGGGCTTTTGGTATTTCTACTGGCCGTCAACGAGCTGACCGTCTCGGCGCTTCTATGGAGTGCCGGTAACGAAACCCTGGGCGTGCTGATTTTTAACCTCGATGAAGGTGGCGAAAGCGTTCTAGCGTCAGCGGTGTCCGTGCTGGTCGTGCTGATGGTCGCTTCACTTATGCTCTCGCTGAGCCTTCTGGCCCCGCGTTTACCCAAAGGAGTCGTGCCATGGCAGGACTAACCCTTAAGCAAGTCACCAAGCAGTTTGGCGAACACAAGGCCGTGGACGGGCTTTCATTGACGATCGAGCCGGGTGAGTTCGTCGCCCTTCTTGGCCCGAGCGGCTGCGGCAAGACCACCATGCTGCGTATGCTGGCCGGGTTCGAGCAGATAAGCGGCGGGGAAATCCACCTGGGCGACCGGCTTCTGGCAAGCGAGCAGCACCATGTGCTCCCAGAGCAGCGCAACATGGCCATGGTGTTTCAATCCTACGCGCTGTGGCCGCATATGAGCGTGGCCGATAACGTCGGCTACCCGCTCAAACTACGCGGCGTGCGCGGAGCAGATTATCAACGCAGCGTTGCGCAGGCGCTTGCCCTGGTCGCACTTGAACCCTACGCCCAGCGTACGCCACAGGATTTAAGCGGCGGCCAGCGCCAGCGCGTGGCACTCGCCCGCTGCCTGGTCACCGACCCTTCCGTGGTGCTGCTGGATGAGCCCCTGGCGAATCTGGATCGTCACCTGCGCGCCTCCATGGAGCACAGCTTTGCGGATTTTCACCGCCGCACCGAGGCCACCATGGTCTACGTCACCCATGATCAAAGCGAAGCCATGGCGCTGGCCGACCGTATCGCGGTGATGCAGGCGGGCAAGCTGGTGCAGTGGGCCACGCCCGAAACGCTCTACCGCGAGCCGCGTACGCCTTGGGTGGCAAGCTTTATCGGCCAGGGCAGCCAGTTGATGATCAGCACCGGCGCACCGGGCAGGCGCCTTGGCGGCCATGAGCTGATGCAGGGGCTGGCATCTCCCGTCTCCCAGCGCCATCAGGCGGTGCTGGTGCGCCCGGAACATATTCAGGTGCACCCCGAGGCGCCCAGCCAGCAGGACTTAACCGCTCGCGTCGAGCGCCAGACCTTTCGTGGCGAGCGCTATGAGCTTCACCTGCGAATGACCGGTGGCGAAACGCTGCTCGCCTATCATCCCCACGCATTGAAAGAGGGCCAGCAGGTGGCGCTAACGCTCCTGGAAGGCTGGTGTCTGGAGCCTGACCAATGAGCGCCAGCATCAACATGTTAAGCGGCCTGGGCGATAAAGGCCCAGCGGCCATTGTGGTGGAGGCCAACGGCAAGCGCCTTCTGCTGGATGCGGGTGGCGCGCTGCATCCGGGCGAGCCGGTCACCTGGGCACGCGGGCTTGATGTCGATGCGGTGATTATCAGCCATGACCATGTCGATCATATTGGCGGCGTCTGTGAGCTACCCGCTACGCTGCCGCTTTATTGCACGCCTTTAGTGGCCCAATCACTTCCCAGCGGGCGTGCCTGGCAGCCACTGCCTGAACGCGGCACCTGCCAGATCGCTGGTATTTCTGTAACCATCGGCCAGGCGGGCCATTCATTGGGTGGAGTATGGATTCACCTGGATGTCGAGGGCGGCATTTTTTACAGCGGCGACGCCTGCTTTGAGTCCCGGCTGTTTCCGTTTGATACGCCGCCCCCGGCGCGCATTGCCCTGTTGGACGCGTCCTACGGCACCTACGATCAACCTCAGCAGGCATGTGTGGACGCCATCAGCGAGCACTTGAACCGCCCGCTGGTTTTCCCGGTGCCGGAGTCGGGCCGCGCACTTGAGATGGCGCTCTGGCTAGCTGAAGAAGCGGATAGTCGCGGGCTTTCGCTCGCTATTGACCCGATTATTCGCGCCAACTTGAAAACCCTGCTGGCGCTTCCGGCAACGCTTCGCCGCCCTAACGCCGATGACAAGATTAAAGCGCTGCTGGCGCGCCCGGATGCTACCCAGCCAAGCCTCAAACTGATTAGCGACCGTGATGATATGGCTGCCATGTGGCCAGGCTATCAGCTGCTGCATACCGGGTACTTAACGCCTTCGCGCTGCGCCGAGCTTGCCGCCGGGGATATCCTCTGGCAGCGCTGGAATGTGCATCTACGCGCCTCACACCTGGTTGAACTCGCCGATCAGGTAAACGCCGAACGTGTGATGCCGCTGTTTACCCATTTATCTGAACCCGCACTTGGCGCCTGGCGCACGTTACTCGGTACGCGCCTCGCCACGCAAAAGACACTTTTCTTGAATACTCACGCCTTGAATACTCACGCCTTGAATACCCACGCCTTGAATACCCACGTTTTGAATGCCAACACCTTGAATAACAGGAGCCTTGCATGACCCACGCTGTGATTGTCGATGTCGACGGTACGTTAGCTGAATTTCACCCCACGAAAGTACACGAATGGGTGTTAGGCCCCGCGAAGCAGTGGGACCCCTTCTTTGCGTACATGGCCGAAGCGCCGGTGATCGAACCGGTCGCCCGGCTGGTAAAATTACTCAAAGCCCAGGGCCAGCAGATCATCATTTGCAGCGGCCGACCGGATACCCATCGCGACCATACCCATGAGTGGCTGACACGCAACGCCATACCGTTTGATGCCATGTACCTGCGCCCGGATGGCCACGACCATGTGGATGACGAAGCAGTCAAGGAAGCCTTGCTCAGCACCATGCGCGAAGACGGTTTCGAGCCCTGGCTGGTGCTGGATGACCGCGATGCAGTGGTCGCCCAATGGCGCGCCCTGGGCCTTACCTGCCTGCAATGCGCCCCGGGTGATTTTTAATCTGGCACTGCCATGCCAATAGCGCCACAGGCAGCAACGAGACAGGAATCAGCAGTGCATTGAGGGTCGCCCAGCCTAAGGTATTAACCAACGGCCCCGCCAGCAGCGCTGTTAAGGCGACCGTACCAAATACGAGAAACTCATTGGCCGCCTGAGTACGCGCTTTGTCTTCCGGTTGATAGCTCTGCGTCAACAATCCGGTGGCGGGCAGGAAGGTAAAGTTCCAGCCAAGCCCCAACAGAATCAACGCAACGTTAAAGCCTGCAAACCCGGCATCGAACTGGGCGGCAACAGCGCTTGCCACCAGCAGTAAGCAGCCAGCGCTAATCATGCGCGGGGCACCGAAGCGTGTCGCCAAATGGCCGGTAAAAAACGAGGGCAGGAACATGGCGACCACATGCCATTGAATGGTCGTAGCGACATGATCAAAACTGTGCCCGGCCCCCGCCATCGCCAACGGCGTCGCGGTCATGGCCAGGTTCATCACGCCGTAGCCGATGGCCGCCGCGCTGACGGCCAGCAGAAAACCGGGCTGGCGCAGGATAGCGGACAAGGGCTTTTTCTCGCCCTCTAATGGCGGCACAAAAGCAACCGGCAACCGCGTACAAAGCAATATGCCAAGTGCCAACACATACAGCACGCCCAGCCCGACAAAACTACCTAAAAACGGCGTCTCGCTTAGTTCGCGACTAAAGCGGGCAAGCCAGGGGCCTGCAAACGCTGCCAACACTCCACCGCCCATCACTAAACCAAGGGCTTTATCGCGCAGTGCGGTGGGGGCTGCCTCAAGGGCCGCAAAGCGGTAGAGCTGGCCAAAGCCAATACCGATGCCAATCAGCCAGGTCGCCAGCAGGAAGAGGCTAAAGCTTTGCTGACGTAGCGCGGCAATGGCCACCGCCGTGCCTATCAAGCCAATAAGATTGCCCAGCACAAACCCGCGTTTACGCCCCAGCCGCCCCATGATTAAAGAGGCAGGAATAGTGGCACACATCAGCCCCAGCCACTGGCTGGCCACCGGCGCAGTGGCCCAGTTAGCCGTCGGCGCCAGCGAGGCGCCAATGAGGGGCGATACGGCAATCAGCAGAATATTGCCGCTGACCAGCAGCGCCTGGCACAGCGATAACAGCGTAACGGTTAACGGCATGGCGATGGCTCCAAAAGCGCAGGCACAAGAGAGGGCGTAAGGGTAGACGTAAGGGCAGACTTAGCCGCCGCGCCGAAGCGCTGACGATAAACAGAAGGAGAAACACCATAGTAACGTTGAAACTGGCGGCGCAGCTGCTCGGCGCCACCCAAACGCCAGCGCTTCGCTAATCGCTCAAGCGATACCGTCTGACGCTCATCGAGTAGCGCAAGGCGCGCCTGCTCCAAGCGTAGCTGGGTCAAGTAGGTAACCGGCGTAGTGGTTAAGTGGCGCTTGAACAGGCGAGTAAGATGACGCGGCGACACCGCCATCAATGCCGCCATACTTTCCAGCGAATGCGCCCCGCCAGGGTCGGCATGCAGATGATCCAGCAAGCGACGCAACGGACCGGCACCTTGCTGGCAACGTAGAAGTTCACTGAACTGCGACTGACCGCCAGGGCGATGCAGAAACATCACCAGCTCACGCGCTACCTGCCCGGCAAGAGTGGCGCCGTGGTCGGCTTCTACCAGCGAAAGCGCCAGATCGATACCGGCCGTCACGCCGGCGCTGGTATAACGATCACCGCTCTGTATATACAGCGCATCGGGTTCGACGCTAATTGCCGGGTACTCCTCGGCAAGCTGGTCGGCATGGCGCCAATGGGTAGTTACCCGTTTACCGTCTAAAAGACCCGCAGCAGCGAGCAAGAAAGCTCCCGAGCAGATGGAACCTAACCGGCGCACGTGGGGCGCTATCTCACGTAAAAGCGCCAACACGTGGGGGTCGTGGCGTAACTTCATCACCCCGCTGCCGCCCGCGACTAATAGCGTATCTAAGGGTAGCAATTGAGGCAGTTCGGCATAGGCGTGGCTGGCATACACTGCTAGGCCGCCGTTGGTCATTACCGGGCCGGGCGCATCCGCGATCAGAGTTAAGCGATATAAGGGTTCCGGGCTCAACGCATTGGCGCTGGCGAACACCTGCCAGGGGCCGCTGACATCCAGCAATTGGCAGTCTGGGTAAGCCAATAAAACAATATGGCGCGTCACATTCTCTCTCCAGATCGTTGATAGGGAGAGTTTCCGCCGAGAGCGACGTGTCGGCAAGGACCATTACCCCACCGATACGGACATCATCTAACCCGTTTGGCTGGTGGGTGCTTCCATACGGCGTACACTGGCGACAAAGTCACTAAACCGCTCGCCCTGGATGAGCACGTGATCACACAGCGCCTGCTGGGCCAACGCGGCATCGCCCCGGGTGATGGCATCGACAATGGTCTGGTGTTCGCTTAAAGAGCTGTGCATACGCTGACGAACCTGAAGCTGCAAACGCCGGTAAGGCTTCAAGCGCTGCTTGAGCTGCCGGGCTTCGCTGGCCAGAAAGGTGTTGTGGCTCGCCGTATAGATACAGTCATGAAAGGCTTCATTCTCGTAATAGTACACGTCGGTATCACCGGCGTGCGCGGCCGCTTCACAGCGCTGGTGGGCCGCCTGAAGTTCCGCCAACTCCAGCTCGCTGATCCTTCGGGCCGCCAGCCGCCCGCACATGCCTTCAAGCTCGGCCATGACTTCAAACATTTCGATCAATTGATCGATACCCACTTTGGCCACAAAGGTGCCTTTTTTCGGCGACACCGTGATCAGCCCGCTGGCCATCAACTGTTGAAAGGCTTCGCGTACCGGCGTGCGCGAGACATTAAATGCCCGTCCTAACGCTTCTGGATCGAGCCGTTCGCCGGGTACCCGGCGGCCGTTAATGATGTCATCTTCAAGCGAATCTCGGAGTTGTTGCGCGTTGGAACGCTTGGCCTCAGCCATGATCCCCCCTTAAATCAGCAGCGTACTTACCGATTTTTTATTGTGGTGTTCAATTGACATTAGCATAGTTAACGACTATTGAAATATATATCAGATATTCTGATACACACTTAACGATCTTCCAAACACACAACAACAAATGTTGGAGACGTCTCATGAAACGCTATCTTTTTTCTACCCTAACCGCATTGAGCCTTGCGATTGCTGCCAGCCATGCCAGCGCCAACACCGTGCTTCGCGCCTCTCACCAATTCCCCGGCGGGCAAGGTGATGTCCGTGATGAAATGGTCCAAATGATGGCCCGCCATGTCGCTGAGGCGGATGTTGGGCTTACCATCGAAGTCTACCCTGGCCAGTCGTTGTTCAAAGCCCGCGAGCAGTGGGGCGCGCTTACCCGTGGGCGCCTGGACATTACCTCGCTACCGCTGGACTACGCGAGCGGTCGTCACCCTGAATTTTCCGCCACTCTGATGCCCGGCTTAGTGCGTAACCAGGAGCACGCCCAGCGCCTGAACGACTCGGAATACATGGAGCTGATTGAAGCTGTGATTCTGGATGGGGGTGCCCGCGTTCTATCCCATGCCTGGCTATCGGGCGGTTTCGCGTCCAGCGAGCAGTGCATTACCTCCCCCGACACCGTATCCGGACAAAACATTCGCGCCGCGGGCCCGGCGTTTGAAGAGATGCTGGAAGCCGCCGGTGCCTCCATCGCCTCCATGCCCTCCTCTGAAATTTACACTGCCATGCAGACCGGCGTACTCGACGCCGCCAACACCTCTTCCATGTCCTTTATCTCGTTTCGACTTTATGAACAGGTTGAGTGCATGACCCAGCCAGGCGACTTCGCGCTGTGGTTCATGTACGAGCCGATCCTGATTTCCGAGCAGGTATGGCAAGGTCTCAATGAAGAGCAGCAGACGGCTCTGATGGAAGCGGGTAAAGCAGCCGAGCAGTTCTTTGCCGAAGAAGCGGCGGCCATTGACCAGGAGATGGTCAATGTTTACGAAGAGAACGGCGTGGAAGTGGTCAGCATGAGCGAGGAGGACTACAACGCCTGGCTCGAGATCGCCCGTGAAACCTCCTACAAGAACTTTGCCAATAACGTTCCCAATGGCCAGGCCATCATCGATGCGGCGTTAGCCGTCGAGTAAGCACTTACCCCAGCAACCTGTGGCCACTTGTCTGTATTAGGCGAGTGGTCCGGTTCGATTGTCGCCTGCTTAGCTTGATGAGGGAACTATGGCAACTTCAACCACGCACCCCCCTGCCGCTCGCGGTGGGGTTATCGGCAGCTATATCCGCCTGATGGACAGGCTGTCACGCCTGTTTGCCTATCTGGCCTGCGCCCTGTTTGTGGCGGGCGTACTGGTGATTTGCCAGATGGTCTTTATCCGCTACGTGCTGGGCATGAGCACCAGTTGGCAAACCGAGTTCACCGTTTTTTCAGTGACCGGCGCCATGCTGATGGGCAGCCCCTACGTGCTCATGACCGGCGGCCACGTCGCCATCACCATCGTCCCTGATGCGCTGGGCGGTATCGCCCAGAAAGCCATGCGCCTGGTGGCCTCGCTTTTTGGTCTGGCCTTTTGTGCAGCGCTTGCCTACGCCTCCTGGGTGTATGTGCTGGAAGCCATACATGGCAACTGGACCACCGGCTCGGTCTGGAATCCGCCGCTCTGGCCAGCGCTTATGCCCATGGCATTAGGCGCTTCGCTATTGGTACTGCAATACGTGGCTGAAATCCTGCGTGGGGAGCACTGAGCATGGATCCGATTACCTTAGGCATTATTGTCGCCATCGCGCTGATTGCGCTCATGGCCATTGGTACCCCTATCGCCTTTGCGCTGGGTGGCGTGTCGCTACTCGCGTTACTTTATGATCGCGGGCTTTCCGAACTCACCTATTTTGGTGAAACGTTTTTTGACCGCATTGCCGAGTTTGGCTTTGTGGCCATTCCGATGTTCATTCTGATGGGCGCCGCTGTCGCCTCATCGCCCACCGGGCGCGACCTTTATCGCTCACTCGACTTATGGATGGGCCGCTTACCCGGTGGCCTGGCGGTCTCCAATATCGGCGCCTGCTCCATCTTTGCCGCGCTTTCAGGGTCGTCACCTGCCACCTGTGCGGCGATTGGTAAAATGGGCATTCCTGAAATGCGCGTGCGCGGCTACCCGGATGGCGTAGCGGCGGGGTGTATTGCTGCGGGTGGCACCCTGGGTATTCTGATCCCGCCATCGGTCACCATGATCATCTACGGTATTTCTACCGAAACCTCCATCGGGCGGCTGTTTATCGCAGGCGTGGTGCCAGGCTTTATGCTCGCAGGGCTATTCATGATCTGGACGATGATCGCCTGCAAAATGGCCGGTGGTTATAACAACCCGTTGGCAGAATCCACCGAACGCCTGAAACAGACGGTTAAACACAATGTCGATACCAACCTGAAGGCGTTGGTGCGCGTACTGCCTTTTCTGGGCGTGGTGGCGGGTATTTTATTCGCGCTTTACGGCGGTGTGGCGACACCTTCGGAAGCGGCGGGCGTCGGCGCCTTTTTATGTTTGGCACTGGCCATTTTAATCTATCGCATGTGGCAGTTGGGCCCGATCAAACTGATCATGCGTGATTCGCTGCGTGAAAGCGTGATGATCATGCTGGTCATCGCTACCGCCGAAGTGTTTGCCTACGCGCTCTCATCGATGTTTATCACCCAGACGGTGGCCGCTGCCATTGCCGATCTGGAGGTCAACCGTTGGGTGCTAATGGGCATTATCAATCTCTTCCTGCTGGTGGCCGGTTTCTTCCTGCCACCTGTGGCTGTGATCGTGATGACCGCGCCGATTCTGCTGCCGATTATCATTGCCGCCGATTTTGACCCCTACTGGTTCGCCGTAATTCTGACCATCAACCTGGAAATCGGCCTGATTACGCCGCCCGTGGGGCTGAACCTGTTCATTATCAAAGGCATTGCGCCGGATATCTCGCTGCGCGACATTCTGATGGGTAGCCTGCCCTACGCGCTTTGCATGGTGTTGGGTATCTTGCTGCTGTGCGTGTTCCCGGGGCTTGCCCTTTGGCTGCCAAACTTAATAATGGGCTGAGGGGTTAACCATGAACATGATGTTTTTGCAGGAGATTTTTAACAATATCACTCAGCGTGATGCGCTATTGCGGCGCCGTAACCCAGGTGCGCTTACCCCGGACCATGGGCATCTGGTGGGCGCCTGTCAGGCACTGCTGGCAAGTGATGGAGAAGCCTCCAGCATTGCCCTGGCAAGCCGAGCGTTGGCTATCTACCAACGCTTATCAGCCACTGAAAAAACCAGTTTTTTTGCGCGCCTGGCAAGCGACTTTGCCGCCGATGCCGCGCAAATCGATGAAGCCTACGCGGCCTACGCTGAAGCCCGCGACAACGTCACGCTACAGACGCTGTTTGACGCCTGCGAGCCGCGCCGCCAGGAGCTTTTTCGGCGCTTGAACCTGGCTCGCGACGGCACTTATGAACTGGTCAAGATGCGCGAAGATCTGTTGGGATTGCTTCGCGAGCAGCCTGAGCTCGGGCCTATCGACGACGATTTTGCGCACCTTTTCAGCTCCTGGTTTAACCGCGGTTTCTTGATGCTTAAACGGATCGACTGGAACACCCCGGCCTCTGTGCTTGAGAAAATCATTCGCTATGAAGCGGTACATGAAATTCAGGACTGGAACGATCTGCGCCGTCGACTGGATGCCCGCGACCGGCGCTGCTTTGCGTTCTTTCACCCGGCAATTGGTGACGAGCCGCTGATCTTCGTCGAGGTGGCCCTGCACAAAGGGCTGCCGAGTCGTATTCAGCCGATTCTGGTGGGCGAAGAAAACGGCGATGACCCCGAAGACGACGACACGGCCGCGTTCTTTGGGATCAGCAACTGCCAAACCGGCCTGCGCGGCATTTCGTTTGGTAACTTTCTGATCAAGCAGGTGGTACAGGAGCTTTCACAGGAGCTCCCTCAGCTCAAATACTTTGTAACGCTGTCGCCGGTCCCCGGGTTTTCCCAGTGGCTGAATGAGCAGCGCGAGGACGAACAGTGGCCGGAAGCTCTGCGCAACACACTCAGTGAGCTTGAAACGCCCGACTGGCATCACGATGCGGTACGTGAAGAGCGCTTGAAAACAATTATTCGCCCCCTGGCCGCCCGCTATCTGGTCGAGGCCAAAAATGCCAAAGGCTTGCCCCTTAACGCCGTCGCCCGCTTTCACCTGGGCAACGGCGCCGAACTGCACCGCATCAACTGGCTGGGCGATATCTCGTCGAAAGGCGTTAAACAAGCGGCGGGGCTGATGGTCAACTACCTGTATGTACTGGATGACATCGAACGCAATCACGAAAACTATACCGCCAAGGGCACCGTTGCCTGCTCGAATGAAGTGCGTGACCTTGCGCGTCGCGCCCGCAAGCTGGCGAAGGGAGAAACCGCCAAATGAACCATAACCTGTTTGAAACCTTTGCCGCCAAGATGCGCGAACGCGCTGACGCTGACTTTATTACCACTCGCGAAGGCCGCCACTACAGTTACGCCGATGCGCTGAACATAAGCGCGCAGCTTGCCGGCGCCTTGATCGAGCTGGGCGTTACTCAAGGCGACCGCGTCGCTGTACAAGTAGACAAAAGCCCGGAAGCCATACTGCTGTACCTGGCCTGCCTGCGGATTGGCGGCGTTTATCTGCCATTGAACACCGGCTATACCGGTGATGAAATTCGCTACTTTTTAAACGACGCCGAGCCTGCGCTCTTTGTTTGCCGCCCCAAGCTTGAAGAGGAAGCACGAGCGCTTGCCGCTGAAACCGGTTGCCCGGCAGTGGCGACGCTGGGTAACGCCGCCGATGGCAGCCTGATGGAAACAGCCCGCCACGCGACGCCCTGCGAGGAGATCGTCACGCTGGGTGAAAACGATCTGGCGGCGATTTTATATACCTCCGGTACCACCGGACGCTCTAAAGGCGCCATGCTGACGCACCGTAACCTGGCGTCCAATGCTGAAACGTTAGTAAAAACCTGGTATTTCAGCGCCGATGATCGGTTGATTCATGCACTGCCTATTTTTCATACACACGGGCTGTTTGTGGCGTGTAATGTCGTCTTGATGGCCGGCGCCAGCATGCTGTTTCTGCCCAAATTTGATGCCGATATCATCTTTGAGGAGCTGCCCCACGGTAGTGTGATGATGGGCGTGCCCACGTTCTATACCCGGCTTGTTCAGGACGTGCGTTTAACGCCGCAGGTAGCGGCAAATATGCGCCTTTTTATATCCGGCTCGGCACCGCTGACCTCTGAAACCCACGAAGCGTTTGAAGCCAAGACCGGCCATGCGATTCTTGAGCGCTACGGCATGACCGAAACCAATATGAATATCTCCAACCCCTATAAAGGGGAGCGCCGTGCCGGCACAGTAGGCATGCCGCTGCCCGGTGTGGATATCCGAATTATTGATCGAGAGTCAGGCGCAGAAGTCGCTGAAGGCGATATCGGCATTCTTCAGGTTCGCGGGCCTAACGTCTTTATCGGCTACTGGCGAATGCCCGAAAAAACCCGTGAAGAGCTGCTCGATGACGGCTTTTTCATCACCGGCGATTTGGCCATGCGTGATACCCAGGGCTATGTGCATATAGTTGGCCGCGACAAGGACCTGGTGATTTCCGGAGGATATAACGTTTATCCCAAGGAGGTAGAGCAGCTTATCGATGAGCTCGATCAGGTAGTTGAGTCGGCGGTGATTGGCTTGCCGCACCCGGATTTTGGTGAAGGGGTAACGGCGGTTGTGGTTTGCCAGGCGGGCGCCACGCTTGATGAGGCCACGGTTTTTAACCATCTGGCAGGACGCCTGGCCAAATATAAGCAGCCCAAACGGGTCTTTTTTGTCGAGGAGCTGCCGCGCAATACCATGGGAAAAGTGCAGAAAAATGAGCTTCGCAAGCGCTTTGCAGGCACATATCAGAACTCTTGAACGGGTTCTGTGGCGGATGATAAGCGCACGGGTATCTAAGCTGCGCGCTTATCATCTCGCCTGGCTAGCCCAGGCGCTGGAAAATTTTCTCCAGCAGTACCGTCGCCTGCTGCTTGAGCTCATCATGGGCAGCCTGGGCGTGCTGTTTCTCGGCCTGGCTGCCCAGCGCATCGATGTTTGCCAGCACGTTAAACAGCACGCTGCGCATTGCCGCTGCCAGCAGTTCCCCTCCGGCTAACGCATCACTTTTAAACTGGCGCTCACTATAAGCACCCGCGCGCTCACCTAGGCGTAATGCGGCCTGGCAAAGACGGGCCGTTTGCAAAGGCACCTTAACAGCCTCTGTCGCCGCTGCTTGAATAGCGTGGCGACGGGCTCTTTTCTCCAGCTCATTTTCCTGGGGCAGATTAAACGCCGCCATTAACTCTTCAAACGCGATAACGTCTTTATCTGCCAAGGGCGCTAGCTGCTGTTTCAGGCGCTCGCCCTCTTCAATTAATGCGGCTCGTGCCTCACTGGTCTGGTGTTTCTGGGTCAGATGCAACCCTTTGAGCATCAAGGCAAGCCCCAGGCCTGCCACTACGCTGGCGGCTGCCCCGCACCCCGGCATCGGCTGATGGGCCAGCGCATCGCGAAAGCCGGTAAGACTCTGCTGCCAGATTGTCGTGGTGTGTTGCTGACGGTTGTCATCCATGTCATCGACTCCCTTAAGCCTGAATAGCCTTACCATCGAACTCACGACCCACTATAAGGTCTTATATAAGTGCTTATTGTTTACCAAAGAGGACGATCGTTAGAGGGCACTTATGTATGCGACATGGTAGCTTAGCGTAAGTTTTCATGATACCAAGCGACATTATGTGCACTTTTTACGCCTGGTAACGCATGATTAGACTCGAAAATGCGTCCTGCTTCGCCAGAAAATAGTTGTTTGCCAGCGCCATGATTAATTTTACTTTGCATAAGGAGTTTGTTTTGACAGCTCACACCGATACAGGCGCCCCCTCCGCAGCCGAACTTTACCGTTTAATTACCACGTCGCACTCAGCTACATCCAGCACTGACCTTGAGTGGCCAGACGCCAATATCAGTTTAGATGAAGCTAACCAAACACTCATTTGGGAGCTTCATGATTACGGCAATTTAACCCTAACGCTGTCACGTAGTGACAACGAATGGATCGCCATGACCGCCATCGCCGCGGTGGACAGCGTAAGCAACCAGTCCGAACTCAACGAAGTACTGCTGCGCCAAGGGCTTGCCCTACCGCTGGCATCTGTCGGCATCGTCTCTATTGATGGGCGTGATTTCTACGTGGCCTATGGCCAGCTATTTGGCGACTCAAAACTGGCATCCATTTGCGCTGAACTGCACGCTACGGCCAGTGCCGCCATGGAAGTCGCCGGTCTGATTCAGGAACACTTTTCTTAATACGCTTTTCAGGAGCAACCCTTATGTTAAGTAAAATCATGACGGCCTTACGCGGTAAAGCCAATGAAACCGGCCAGGCGGTCGTTGATTCACAGGCTCTGCGTATTCTGGATCAGGAAATCCGTGATTCCGAAAATCATCTCAAGCAGTCCAAGACCGAACTGGCACGCCTGATGGGCCAGCGTCAGTTGAACAGCAATAAAGCCGACACCTTGGAAGGCAAGATCAGTGAGCTTGAGCAGAGCGCTGAAGCCGCGCTGGATAAAGGCGAAGAAGCCCTCGCCGTGGAAGTTGCCGAGCGCATGGTGACCATGCAGGACGAACTCGACGCCGAGCGTAATATCGTCAGCGAGTACGATGCCAGCATCGAGAACCTGCGCGGTGCCATTCGCAACACAGAAAACCAGCTGCGCCAGCTCAAGCAGCAGGTAAGCGTGGTGAAGGCGACTGAATCTGCCCAAAAGGCCCAGTCTGCTGTGGCAGCGCGCCATTCTGGACAAAATAGCGCCATGGGCAGTGCCATGGAATCACTTGATCGCATTCGCGAACGTCAGCAGCTTAACTCTGCCCAGATGCAAGCAGCCGATCAGATGGCTGCCGAAGAGAGCGGTTCCTCGCTGGATGCACGTCTGAAAGCCGCTGGCATTGGTGCTAATGAGCGCAAGGCCGAAGACGTACTGGCCCGCCTTAAAGCCAAGAAAAACACTCCGCAAGCTTAAATAAAATAGTGCCCGCCGCCCGGCGGGCCTACGCTTTACTGGGCCGTTTTTATCGATTAACCAATGCTATCGATTAACAGATACGATGCCCTACCCGCTTGTCCGTCGGAGATCTATCGAATGCTCAAGACATTAAAGGCACTGTTTGGCACATCCAATGAGGCGCAAACCGCCCAGACACAAAGCGCGTCAGACTTTAGCGCGGGCCTGCCCACCGGGATGTCACAGGAAGATTTCGAAGGTCTGCGCCTCAATGGGCGCGCCAAAATACAGCTATCTGAGTTAAGCGCTTTTCCCGATACGCTGTTTGGCTGGGATAGCGAGGCTTTTCATCATATTGCGGCCGTTGGTCATGTTGACCTGGGTCAGGGTGCTCACCTGGTGCGCTTTTATCTGGATAACGATACGTGGCTACAGGCCAATGTCGAAAGCCAGCGCGTGATCGAGTACAAGCTGTTTGATTTTTATCGCGTCACACACCTGTCGGATGGTGAGTTTGATGCATTGGTCAATGCAGATGACAAGAAAACGGGCGAACTTGGCGCGCAGACCATCACCGTTGAAGCCACTGACACAAGCGGACGTGAATGTCAGTATCAGCGCGTATGGGGCGATGAATCGAGCCTCTGGTCACCGCCGGTGCTGCTTGAAGAGCAGGTAATGACCACGGAAAGCGTCATGACGCGCAGCGTTACCCATCACGCCATGCTTTACGAACGCACCATCGAAGGCTCGGAGCGCATGGAGTACGTGCTGCTGAATGCCGAAAATGACGGCGAAGGCGGCTTCATGCTGGTGCAGAATCTGGGGGTGGATGTTACCTCAGTGGACATTGATGCTATTTAAACGGCGCCATCCATCTACACTGTTAAGGACTGTTCATAAGAACCGTTCATCAGACGTTTTACCCAGCGTTTCAGGCACGGTTTTACTCACCGGCGCCAAGCTGCACCTCAATTAACTACAACGTTTATGCTTAACAAAGGAAAATTCTAAACATGCTGTATTTACAAGGCCTACCCCACTTTTTGGGCTATCTGATTGGCGCGCTGGTGCTCCTCGTTGGGTTCATGTACTGCTATAGCCGGATTACGCCTCACCACGAATGGACACTGATTCGTGAAGGTAACGCCGCAGCCGCCACCGCCTATGCAGGCTCCATTCTGGGTTTCACACTGCCGCTTTACAGCGCCATGGCTAACTCGGTCAGTTTTATCGATTTTGTCCTGTGGGGAATCATCGCGTTTGGCGTTCAGCTAGCAACCTTCTTCGGGCTGAAAATGGTGTTGAAAAACCAAGGGGAGAGTCTTTCACTGCACATTACCGAAGGCCATATGGCATACGGCATTCTAGTCGGCAGCGTATCGATTGCGGTAGGCCTGATCAACGCAGCCTCGATGACGTGGTAAGGAGTTTACAGATGGCAAATCACGAGCAGACACCGCACCTTCCTCGTCGCAAGCGTAGTGCACGCCTGTCATTGGCGATGATGGGGGCGAGTGCTTTTGGCCTTACTGCCTGCGGCCAGCCCGAGCAGACCACCGATGTGAGCTTTGACAGCCCGCGCAGCTACCAGAGCGTGGATGAGTGCATGGCAGCGGATGTATATACCCAGAGCGCCTGCGAAGAAGCCTACGAAGCGTCGATCAAGGAAGTACCGCGTTTTGATACGCTTGAAGCCTGTGAAGCGGAGCATGGTGAAGGTGCTTGTACGGCACCTACCGCAGAACAGTCCCAGGCCGCGACAGGTAGCAGCGGTGGTAGCTGGTTTATGCCCGCGATGATGGGCTATATGGTCGGCAACATGATGTCGCGCTCAAGCAGCGGGGCCGCTAGCCGTGGCGTCTATCAGGAGCCGGTATATCGCAACCGCCAGAATCAGGGCAACTGGAATACCGCTACCAATCAGGCCAGCCAGCGCGTCAGTCAGCGCCAGCAGACCATGCGCACCTCGGCGATGCAGAACCGTCAGGCAGCCACGCAGCGCAGCGGCTTCGGCTCACGCTCCTCTGCCCGCGGAGGTTGGGGCTCGTGACCCGCATCGGATACTCACATGCTTAGAATCGACGTGGCCGAACGCCCCAACTGGAGAACCCTGGCTCACGAGCTGGGGTTTCATTTTCATACCATTGAAGGCGAGCCTTACTGGAAGGAAAGCGCTTACTATCAGTTTACGCTTGAACAGGTAGAGCGGGATATCGAAGCGCCTACCGAAGAGCTTCATGAAATGTGCATGGAGCTTGTCGACAGGGTTTGCCACTCCAATGCGCTGATGCAACGCCTGGCCCTGCCTGAGTCCATGTGGGATATCATTCATGACTCGTGGGTGTCCGGTCAGCCGCATCTCTATGGGCGGATGGATTTTGCCTACTCGGGGCAGGGTCACGCCAAGCTGCTCGAGCTTAACTACGATACGCCCACTTCGCTTTACGAAGCGGGCTTTTTCCAGTGGGTATGGCTTGAACAAGCGATTCAACAAGGCATCATCCCGCGTCGTGCCGACCAATATAACTCCATTCAGGAGCGCTTGATCAACGCCATGGCGCATATTGATGACCGCCTGGACGGCGCTGCACTCTATTTCTCGTGTATCAAAAATAATCTGGAGGAACGAGCTACCGTTCACTATCTGCAGGATGTCGCTGTTCAAGCGGGATTAAAGGCGCCGTTTATTTTTATGGAAGATATCGGCTATCAGTCCGGAGGTGATTATTTCGTCGATCTGGATAATCAGCCGATCCAGGCGCTGTTTAAACTCTACCCTTGGGAGGAACTCACCGACGATGAATTTGGCGAACAAATCCCCCAGTTGAACACCCATTGGTTCGAGCCGCCATGGAAAGCCATTCTCTCCAATAAAGGCATTTTGCCACTGCTTTGGGAACACTTTAAAGGCCACCCCAACCTGCTTCCGGCCTACTTTGAAGAGCGCTCGCCTTCACCGCTTTCCCCAGGCTGGGTACGCAAACCGTTCTTTTCGCGCGAAGGCAGCAATATCGAGCTGTTAACCCCAGAGGGTCAACGCGAGGCGGTAGACGGCCCGTATATTGACAGCCCCTGGATTCGTCAGGCTTATCACCCCATGCCACGTTTTGGCGAGCATCATGCCTTGATCGGCAGCTGGGTGGTGGGTGACAGGGCCTGCGGTATCGGCGTGCGGGAAGACGTAGGGCGGATTACCAAGGATTCATCCTGCTTTGTGCCCCACGCCATCGTGTGATGCGCTATCGATACGCTAAAAGAGAACCTACGCTGCGTCGGCGCCCTGTGGCGTAAATTGCCCAGGGCGTTCAAATAGTTGCCTGATAGGCGCGAGCCGCGCCGTTTCTGGCTTATACGCCATAGAAAAATGCCGCGCCCCTACCCAGCAAAGTGGTGCCGAAAGTACCGTCTCTGTTGGCACGCCCTGCGATGTCAACTGAAGCAGGACATCGTCACTTTCTGTCGGGTGCCAGTGCGCCAAGAGCTCAAAGGGCGCGACTGGTGAGGTACGCGCGGCGAGAATGCCCGTTTCCGGCTGACCGTAGAGCTCAACGATTTGCGCCACGCCTTGAGAAACCAGCGTCTGGTGCGTTTTCTTATCCAGCGGAGCGGTCGTTACGGCGGTAATATTGGCGGGTAACGATGGCAGGCGCTGTGCCAGCTGGCGCCAACGGTCGCTACTGGTCACTACGACGTCGCCCGCATTCAAGTCCCACAGCGCATCGGCATGATCAAATAACGAGCGCGTTTTAAACCCGGCTTCCTGGGGTAAAAGTGCGCCCAGCATAAAGCCAAAAACGGTTTGCAAGGGCAGCCAGCTTACCAACGTACGGTTCGTGTGAGGCTCGCCACCCAATAGTATCTGGAGCGCTTTTACTTCCTGAGCCAGCGATGCCGCATCGTGGGCGTACTGGTGCTGTAACTGATGGCTAAAGGCGCCGCCTGAAACGGTATCAAACAAGTTGAGGCGGCTAAAACATGCTGTCTCACTTAACGCGTTGGCCCATTCCTCCAGGGTAATGGACGCATCGGTAAGTAGCTCACCATTGGATAAACCAAAAAAGTGCTGAACGGCATTAATCAGTCCGCTGCGCTCAGGCGTACCTGCTGAAGGCAACATATCCGTATGCGCCGGGCAGTGGCGCGAGGCAATATCGCGCAGCACGCTTAACAACGTGCTAGAAGTGAGTGACAACATGCTGCTTCCTTAGCAAGAATTATCATTTCCATTGGCGCGCAGAATACGTTCTTGTACTATTTTTGTCAAAAAAATTAACATTCTATTTTAATTAGAAATGAAAATATTTATTATAAATTTCAATAACTTAATTAAAATCTTCTTTTTGTAAATTTTGACCATCTATACTTAATTAATATTAATAAATTACTTTTTAAAAACTTGTATAAAAAATGTTACCTACCAGGTAAAAAGCGTTAATACAAACACTAGACAGCGTTCATAAAAATCGCTGAAATTGTTGCTACCATATCCCACCCTCCACCCCTTATACCGCTCATACGCGGTACTATGAGGCCTACTTAGCCCTGATGGGTATCGGCCAACTGGGAGCAATTTTGATAATGACGGCGCGTTGGAAATCTTTGCCTCTGCGGTTAAGGCTTTTTACCTCTTTTGGAACAGTCTTGGCGTTGGTAATGCTGGTTGCCCTTTACCTACAGGCTCGTTCTTATGGTCAGGCACGTCTGGATACACTTATCAACGAAGAGCTGCCAGCCCAGGTAGATAGCCTTGCGGCCCACCTCAGCCTCAATCTAAGCCCAGCGCTGGCGCTCTCCGAGAGCCTTGCCAACAGCTATTTTATTGAGCAGTGGACGCGTGATGGTTTTCCTGAAGAGCGTCAGGCTGATGTGGAAATTTACCTGTCGCGCATGATGGACCAGCTTGACACCGAGCTTCTGTTTATTGCCGCGCAATACCAGGGCCGCGGCTACTATTTCCAGTACCGTGATGGCGAGTTTTTACAGCGCCCCCTTGAGGCTACTGGAGGCGCCGACGACTGGTACTATCAATTCACTGATGACAGTGAGCTTTTTGAGCTGAATTTGGACAACGACACGTTCTCGACCGAGGAAGCCTTTGTCTTTTTAAACTTCCGTAGTACTGGAAATGCCACCAACGGTCGTCCGCTACTGGTTGCAGGTGCAGGTCTTGATTTATCACACCTTGCTCATCTGATCGAAAACTTCCGGCTGGGGAAAACGGGCCGTGCCGCCCTGCTAAACGCTGAAGGCGAACTACTGATACGTAGCGATGAAACCGATATTGACGCACTACGTAGCCAAACGCCTGAACAACTGGCACAACAGGGCAATACCTCAACGGTGTACGAGATTGAACGCGACAACCATGTCTATTTGATGAGTACGTTGTGGCTGCCGCAGCTACAGCGCTACTTAATGGTGGAAGTCTCCAAGGCGGAATACTTGACCGCCTCACGTGAACGCTTTTTAACATCCACCGGGATTGGGTTATTGATTCTGTTGATTGGCCTGATGATTCTCTACCCGCTCACCGGCAGCCTCATTCGACCGCTTACCCATTTTCAGCGTCAGTTAAAGCAAATTACCCATAGCCTGGATCTTTCCCGCCGCGTTGAAACGGATGACCGGGCAGAACTTGGTGATCTGGCCAATCAAACCAATGCGCTGTTAGCGCGTTTATCGCAGGCAATTCTAGCGGTGTCCAATAATGCTCAGGCGCTGACGCGAGTAGCCGACCAACTAGCCCAGACCGCCGGGTTGTCAGGCGTTCGTGGCGGCGACATTACTCACGAAGCCAACCAGACCATGGCCGCCGCCGTTGAAGAAATGGCCTCGTCGGTTGCCGAGATCACCTCGACCATGGAAGAGCTTTCCACATCGTCGACCCAGATTGCCGATCATTCGCAGTCGGTGGTAGACGTTGCCAATCATACGCTTGAGCGTAGCCGTAAAGGCAGCACGGCCATGCAGCTTCTGCAGGTTAAAATGCAGAATATCCGCAGCGACAGCGAGCATAGCCTGGCGGAAATCGTAGCTCTGGGCACCAAGTCCAAACAGATCAACAAGGTGATGGAGCTTATCAATACATTGGCAGCCCAAACCAAGCTGATTGCGTTTAACGCAGCTCTTGAAGCATCAAGCGCCGGTGAATCAGGCCGTCGGTTCTCGGTAGTGGCGAGTGAAATCCGCCGCTTAGCGGATAGCGTAACGGACTCCACTCAGGAGATCGAAAGCCATACCGACGATATTCAGAACGCTATCAACCGTTTGGTGGTTGCCTCTGAGAAAGGCGCCTCCTCCATCGAGGAAGGCGTTGACGTCAGCATGAGCACTGCGCAGGATCTGGACGCTTTGCTTAAAGCCGCCAGCCAGACCAGCAGTGCCGCTCAGCAGATATCGCTGTCAACGCAGCAGCAGAAAACCGCCAGCAACCAGGTGGTCATTGCGCTGCGCGATATTGATATGGCCAGCTCCCGTAATGCTCAATCGGTACGCAGCATTACTGAGATCAGCCAAGAGATGATCCAGATGTCAGCAGAACTCAATTCGCTGGTGCAGGAATTTACCCTGGAGCAACAAGAGGCTGACCATTCACGCCGCTCATGAGGACGCCACGATGAGAGCCATTCGGGTTGTGATTGCAGACGATAGCCGCGTGGCTCGCGATGTGTTGCGCGCGATTCTTACTCGCGATGGCGATATTGAAATTGTCGGCGAAGCAAGCAATGGCCTTGAAGCCGTCGAGCTTGCCCGGCGCTTATCGCCACAGCTGATTACCATGGATCTCAACATGCCTGCTATGGACGGCATGAGCGCTATTGAAGAGATCATGCACACCAAAGGAGTGCCAATCCTGGTAGTCAGCGATCGCGCGGATGCCCAGACGGCTTATCAGGCTCTTGAGGTAGGCGCGCTTGAAGTCATGCCCAAGCCCATGCTTGAAGGCGACGATGCTGAATGGCTGCTGGCACGGGTGCGGCTATTATCCGGTGTGGCGGTGATCACCCGGCTGCGCCGTCGCTATACCACGCCACCACCAGCGGCACGGCCTGCTGCAACGAACGCCAATCAAACAGTCACCAGAGGCTTTCAACGGATTATCGCAATTGCCTGCTCAACGGGTGGCCCACAAGCTTTGGCGCGTCTGCTTAACCGTTTGCCAGCCACGTTTCCCGCTCCAATCGTAATTGCCCAACACATTAGCCACGGGTTTATTGAAGGTATGGCCCAGTGGCTGGCAACACTATGTGCCATGCCGGTCAGCGTTGGTCGGCACGGCGAGCGCCTGTTGCCTGGAAGGGTGTACTTATCACCATCGGAAAGTGATCTCTGTGTTACCTCACAGCACCGCTTTCAGCTTCAGGAAAGTCCGGCCAATGCGCTTTACCATCCTTGTGGTGACATACTGCTGAATAGCGTAGCCAACGTATACGGCGCTGATGCGATCGGCCTGATACTGACAGGCATGGGGCGTGATGGGGTAAGCGGCATGCGCTCAATTCAGCTGGCGGGCGGTCAAACGCTTGCTCAGGATGAAGCCAGCTCGGTGATTTATGGCATGAATCAGGAGGCGGTTAACGCAGGCGTTATTCAACATATAGTAGCCCTTGAAGACCTGCCTGACCGTTTGCTTCGTGAGGTACGCGGCAACGAACCTTTAAGGCAAATGCCGTTATGAACACGCTCGCCCCGTTTAAAGCGCTGGTGCTAAAGCGTTGTGGATTACAGCTGGAAGGCGTCGCAGAAGCCCGGCTAAGTAAAGCCATTGAAATGCTCTCTAGCACGACAGGACTGAGCGATACGGCATCGATGATCGCCAGGCTTGAGCAGGACGAGCCCCTGTTTGATACGTTCATCAGCCACCTGACCATTAACGAAACGTATTTTTTTCGCGAGCCCAAAGCGCTAAATTGGCTGGTTGACACCTACTTACCTCAACGCCTGGCTGAAAAAGGCGCGCCGCTTTCTATTCTGAGTGCCGGGTGCTCGTCAGGCGAAGAGCCTTACAGCCTGGCGATGGCACTATTTGAGCGCTACGGCGAGCGTGCCACGCAACTATTTACTCTGTCAGGAGGCGATGTGGACCAGCAAGTGCTGGCCAAGGCGCGCCGGGGTATCTATAACGGGCTGGCGTTTCGGGCACTGCATCCTGCGCTCAAACAGCGCTATTTTAGCCCTCATCAAAATCATTACCTGATCAGCGAGTCATTACGCCGCTGGGTAACGTTTTATCCTTTGAACCTGTTACAACCTGCAAGCGTGGGTGTACATGGTCCCTTCGATGTCATTCTTTTTCGTAACGTTTCCATCTATTTCGATGAGCCGACGCGGCGGTGCATCCAACAGCACCTATATCAACGGCTTTGCCCTGAAGGAATTTTACTGTGTGGCGTCACGGAAACGCTGGGTAACGATTTAGGCATCTTAGAACTGACTGAAACTCAGGGCATTTTCTATTTCAAGCCCTTTAAAGCACCCATCCAGGCGTCTACTGTCGCGCCTTGCGCTAAGCCGGAATGGCGCGAACCTGTCCATGCGCCGCCAGCCGTTAATGACGCGACGTACCGCCCTGTCGTTCTTGAAAAAGCGCCGCCCCCATCGCCGGAAGTGTCTTTTATTAGTCAGCTTCAGCGTGCCCATCAGTTGCTTAATCAGAATGCTTTCCAGGAAGCCGCCGACCTGCTTGAAGAATTATTGGCCCAGCAGCCCTGGTCGGTGGACACCCTGCTTCTCGCAGGTCTCGTGGCGCGCTGGCAAAACGCTTTTGAAAAAGCTTACGCTCTTTTCAAGCGGGCTATTTATGTTGCCCCCGACTGCTGGCCAGCGCACTTTTATAAAGCCGAGCTGTTTCGCCAGGGCGAACTGACCGATGACCCTATCCAGCGCCAGCATGGCTATAGCACGGTGGTTCGGTTGCTGACTGAAACGCCTACCGCCAGCGGAAGCTTACAAACCATTGCGTCTCCTCTTCCCCCAGGCGACGCGCACTTTTTAGCGGAGCGCTACCTAAACGCAATGCTTGCCACACAGGGAGTGGGCTAATGGCACTCGATATTCGGCGGTTTATACAACGATTTATAGAAGAAGCCGCAGATCATCTCCCCAGAATACGTAAAGGAATTAATGCGTTAGAACATGGCCAAGCCGACCAGGAGTTGATTAACGAGCTTTTTCGCTGCGCACATACGCTTAAAGGCTCCTCAAGGATGCTTAAGCTTTTGCCGATCACAGCACTTGCCCATAGCATGGAAGAGTTGCTCAGCGCGCTGCGCGAGGGTACCCAAACCGCCAATGCCCATATCATAAGCCTGCTTTATCAAGCGACTGATTGCCTTTCGGATATGGTCAATCGGTTAGCTCAGGGAGCGGCCCCCGACTCTCTGCCTGAAGCCGATGCAGCACTCTGTCAGGCGCTTGAACAGGCGGCCAGCCAAGCGTTGCCCGCAGAGGAAGTTGGAGAGGCTGAGCCACCCTTGGCGATGGCAGCGTTAGCAGCTGAAGTTCCCCCCAGTTCTACGACACGGGCGACCCCCAGCGCAAAGGCTGATTTACGTCTAAGCGACACCGTTCGCGTGCGCCTTGACCGCCTGGACGATGTGATTCGCTTAATGGGCGAAGTGCTTTCCGGACATCATCATTTACATAGCCTGGTTGCCCAGGCGAATGAATTAAGCGCTGCGCTACCGAAAGATAAACAGGCTCCGTTTAACGCGTTTAACCGCGAGCTGAAGGATAGCGTTCTAGCCCACGATACCTTGATGAGCGACCTGCACGATCGCGCGCTGCAAATGCGCATGCTGCCTCTTAGCGTTGTATTTGATCCGCTATCGCAAATGGCCCGAGAGCTCGCCCAGTCGTTGGATAAACAGGTCGACTGCCGGGTACGGGGTAGTGAGATTGAGCTTGACCGGCAGATGATCGACCGCCTGTCAGACCCGCTCATTCACCTGCTGCGTAACGCCTTGGACCATGGCATTGAATCTCCCAGCGAGCGTCACTCAGCAGGCAAACCGGTGCGTGGCCAGCTGATACTGGAAGCCTGGCAGGATGGCGGCTGGGTGGTCGTTGAAATGCAGGATGACGGCGCGGGCATCTCTTTAGAAGCGGTGCGCCAAAAAGCGCTTGCCAAGCAGCTGATCAGCGAAGAAGCGTTGGCCACGCTTAGCGAGCAGGAAACCCTAGAACTGATCTTTCTGCCGGGTTTTTCCACGAAAACCATGATTACCGATTTTTCGGGCCGTGGTGTAGGTATGGACGTGGTCAAACGCACCGTGGTGGATGAGCTAAGTGGAGACATTCAGCTGAGCAGTGAGCCGGGCCAAGGCTCCCGTTTCACCCTGCGCCTGCCGCTATCGCTTGCCATGATGCGAGTCTTGTTAGTCAGCGTTGGCGGTCTTACCTTGGGCGTCACCGCGCCTTTTGTAGCAGAACTCGTTAAACGCTCGCCCGATACGTTTATTGATGCTGCGGGGCAAACCACGCTGATTTTACGCAATGAGTTTGTGCCAGTGGTGGCTCTGGCCGATCTGCTCGAGCTTCCCGCCGCGCAAGCTCAAGTGTCGGAAGTGCTGTTGCTTGTGGTTCACCAGCGGCACCAAAAGCTCGCCTTGATGGTCGACGCGTTAGTCGACGAGCGAGATATGGTGATTAAACCGTTACCGGTGCATCTACGCCATTTACCTCTGGTTTCGGGCATGGTCACCCAAGGGCGTAACGAGCTGATCAGTCTCTTACATGTGCCCGCTTTGATTGAGCGCAGTCGACGCTCAACACAGCGCACGGCCTATGAAGCGACGCCTTCCCCCCAGGCCCACCGCATTCTGGTCGTCGATGACTCATTGAATACCCGCGAAATTGAAAAAGACGTATTAGAAGCATGGGGGTATCAGGTAACGCTGGCCGAAAATGGCAGAGATGGTCTATCCAAAGCACTGGCTGAGCCCTTTGATGCCGTATTGACCGATATTGAAATGCCCATCATGGATGGCTTTGCACTTACCGCCCGGCTACGTGAAAGCGAGCTTTATTCACATAAGCCAATTATTATTATTACATCGCGGGAAAAAGAAGCTGACCGTCGGCGCGGTATCGAAGTGGGCGCCGACGCATATATTGTCAAAGGCAGCTTTGATCAAAACAACCTGGTGGATACGCTTAAAGCCTTACTCGGCTAGCCTATTTATTTTCATTTCAACGAGGCATTACATGCATATTCTGGTCGTAGACGACGACCCATTAGCGGGTGAAATTACGGCAGCGTACCTTGAAGCGTTAGGCCATGAAGTAGTGATCACCCAAGACGCCATGGAAGCGGTTAGCCAGCTGGATAACATGCCCGTCATCCAGCTTATCGTCAGCGATATGCATATGCCGCTGATCGATGGGCTGGAGCTTTTGGAGATGCTGCGCGAGCAGGACGTCACGCTACCGTTCATTTTACTAACGGGGGATACGCCGCCACCCGGCGCCCTGGAGAACCCTGACCTGATCGCTTGCTTACAAAAAGATGCGAATCTGGATAGCACATTAACCCAGGCCATTGAGCATGCATTCAGCTATTAGTCGATAACATTTGATATGCTTATGACGTTCGCCCAACTGCCCAGGTAGCCTGATGTCACCACCGGCCCTTTCGCTGCATGAAAAGCTTAACCAACTGCGCCAGCGTTTTATCAATCAACTTCCTGCACGATTGCAGAAAACCGCTGAACAGTGGCAGTTAAGCCGTACGTCGAGCGAGGCAGAGTCACGTCTGGCGCCCGATCTTCATCGTTTCTTCCATAGTCTCAAAGGAACCGGGCGTTCATTGGGCTTTGAACGTATTGCGCTGTTTGCTGAACAGGCCGAAGAGGCACTGACCGCGGACCCTCCAAGAGCCGACCTTGATACGCGGATGATCCATTTTCTGGGCCAGCTAAATGATGAGTTAGAGCACCTGCAAACACATCAGGGTCAGCAGGCCGCCATGGCGGGGCTCAATAGTGTTGAATTTACCCATCAGCCTGAACAGAAACGCAGCAAGCGCCAGAGGCTCATTTATTTATGTGATGATGAACCCGAGCATATTAGTTCGCTGATGCACCATTTGCGCTGCTTCGGCCATGAAGTCATTCACTTCGCCACTACCGAGTCATTTTTTAATGCCGTACTAACCCGTCGCCCCGATGCCGTCATTATGGATGTGCAATTTCCCCATGGCCAAACGGCGGGCACCGAAACATTAACCAGCCTAAACAAGCTGACCGGTAAGCAGCTGCCGTCTATCGTTCTATCCGGCCACGGCGATTTTCATTCACGCCTAAGCGCTGTGCGTGCGGGATGTCACGGTTATTTCACCAAACCGGTCAAACCCCTTGATTTGATGCTCGCAATTGATGAACTCACATCCCCCATCGATGAAGAGCCGTTACGCGTTTTAATTGTCGATGATGAGCTTGAAGCGGCAGAGTATCACGCGTTGCTGCTTGAAGAGGCCGGCATGGTGGTTCATCAGGTATATCATCCTAACGATGCACTCAGTGCGCTTGAGCGCTTTAATCCCGACTTGATGCTGGTGGATGTGTATATGCCGGTTTGCTCGGGCGAGGAGCTGGCTACCATTATTCGCCAGCAGCCCGAGCATGTCGGCCTGCCGATTATTTACCTTTCCAGCGAAACCGATAGCCAGAAGCAGATGTCGGCAATGACGGCGGGGGTTGAGGCGTTTATTACCAAACCTGTCGTGCCCGCCGAGCTTATTTCAGCGGTACACCTGCGTGCTGAGCGCTTGCGCCTGCTGCGCTCGCTCATGATCCGAGACAGCATGACAGGTCTTTACAATCACAGTACGACGACCGATTTAATCAATAAAGCGCTCATCCAGGCGCACCGTAATGGCAGACAGCACGCCATGGCAATGATTGATATCGACCACTTCAAGGAAGTCAACGATACCTATGGTCACCTGGCCGGCGACCAGGTCATCATCACTTTGGCAAGGCTGCTTAAAACGCGCTTTCGTCTCTCAGACACGATTGGTCGCTATGGAGGCGAAGAGTTCGTCATTTTGCTAAAGGACGTAAGCACCGAGCAAGCGGTTAGACTGATGGACGACTTGCGCAATGACTTTGGACAGGTGGATTTTCATGCTGGCGAGGTGAGCTTTCGCTGCACTTTTAGCGTCGGTATCAGTGACTTCCCTGCTCATCCCACCACCGAATCGCTGCGTCTGGCCGCCGACCAGGCGCTTTACCTCGCTAAACGACAAGGGCGCAACCAAGTGATTACCTGCCGGGAGTTAGATAATGACGCCGCCTCCTGCGAATGAACCCGAGAATGAAACCGGCAGCCTAACGCTTGAGCAAGCGCTTAACGGGCATGAAGCCAACGCGGCCATTGTTGATGTAGAAGAGCCTAGCCAGCAGCTGGTGCTATTCAGAGTGGCCGGGCAACGCTTTGCATTGCTGGGTAGTGTGGTTAAAGAAATTATCAGCCATGACCAGCCCGTATATTACGTTCCCGGCTTACCCCCCACGACGGAAGGCGTGCTGCATCTTCGTGGACATATTGAGTCGGTCATTCAACTCAACGTTTTGTTGGGTTTGCCCTTACCCCACGGTACTCAGCCGGGAATGATTTTACGGGTCTCGGCAGCGGGCATTCGCAGCGGCGTGCGTATTGAACAGCTGGATGATGTATGCGACGTGCCTACCAGCCTGCTTCAACCGCCACCGGATACGCTTTCAAGTGCGCTGCGCCCGTATGTCAGCGCCCTTTGGCAACCCGAAGAAGGCGTCACCGCCGTACTGCTGGATGCTGAAACGTTATTCAAGGCTTATCAGGACGGGTTGGGGTAGCCATGCCTTTGGAGCTGCGTAGCGATAGCGCACAGCAAGGCTGTGTGCCGATGGTGCTGTTCAACGTGGGGGCATTTCGGGCGGCCTTGGAAGCTCGTCATGTGGTGAGCATGTCAGGCCGGGTCCATGCCCCTCGTCATGTAGAGAGCTCCGCGCTGCTGTTTCAACACGACGGCCCCGCTACTCACTGGCTCACGCTTAACGACGCCTCGGGCAGTTGGCAATTAGGCGTTAATCATCCGGTTACATTGCGCTCGTTTGCAGCCAGTGAACTGCATCCCTTGCCGCCACTGCTCAAAGCACGCCGCCTTCATCCTGCCTTGTGTGGCGTAACTTTCGAGCAGCAAACGCTACTGCTGCTGTTGGATGCACGCTTGCTTACACCGCAAGCCATAGACAGTTAACTAAATCGCCTTGCCTTACCTGATGATGAGGCGGGATGACCGCAAACGCATCGGCTTCAATACACGATGACAACACGCCGGAGTTCTGGTCGGCAAACGCGCTGGCCGCCACGCCTTCGGGCGTGAAGCGTAGAGAAACGCGCATATAGTGCTGGCGCGGCCCGGTTGATGTATCAAAATTTGCCGTCGCCGTTAACGTGGGTAGCTCGGCAAGCGCGGGACACGCCAGCAGCGCTCCCATCAGCGGGCGCAAAAAAAGCCAGGCGCCCACAAACCCTGATACCGGATTGCCCGGCAAGCCGATAAATCGCGCCTCACTTCCATCGTCCCGCGGCATGCGGCCTAACGCCAAAGGTTTGCCTGGGCGTATGGCCAAGCGCCATAAGTCCAACTGCCCCAATGCCTCAAGTGCTGCTTTAACGTGATCCTCTTCGCCTACGCTTACGCCTCCGGTACTGACGACCACATCCGCCTCGGCGGCCGCCTGTGTTAATAACGCCACTGTCTGGGTGTAATCATCCGGCACGCTTATCACCCGCACAACGTCAGCCCCAAAATTCTCAAGCAGGCGCTTTAACATTGGCCGGTTGGAGTTATAAATCTGCCCCGGCGCCAACGGCGTACCGGGGTCAACGATCTCATCGCCGGTCGAGAGCAGGGCAACCCGCGGGCGAGAACGCACGCTGACATGGGTAATACCCTGCCCCGCCAGATGCCCGAGCGCTGCTGCTTCCAAGCGTAGCCCTTTTTTGAGCAGGCATTCGCCCTGGCGAACATCGCGCCCCTGGCGGCGCACGTTGTCATCCATCGGGATGTTCGCCGGTATCAAGGCCTTATCAGCCTCAACGCTGACGCGCTCCTGCATCACCACACAATCAGCCCCTTCAGGCAGCTCACCGCCGGTAAAAATTCGTGCGCAGCTGCCTGGAGCAAGCGGAGCGGCCTTTGCGCCTGCCGCGATACACTGGCTGATTGGCAGCCACTGGCCCGCATCGCTGACCCGCAGGGCATAGCCATCCATTGCGCTGTTATCAAAGGGCGGCACGTTCAACGTCGCCATCACATCGTCAGCCAGCACGCGCCCAGCAGCGGCTTCCAAGGGTACTTTTTCAACACTGACAGGGTTTACACCGGACAGCAGCGCTTCAAGGGCGACACTTATCGACTGCAAATCAGCCATGCTGACCTCGACCAGGAATGACCAGGTTGATGAGATTGTGCTGAAGATTGTTAGCTTGTGGCATAGCCGCCTCTAAAAACATGTAAATCGTAATCGTGAAACCCAAGAATTAGGCTACCGGTATAGGTAGAATGCCACGACCAAAGGATAGAAACAGCCCATCGAGGCTTCTTTCAACCTCCTCGATAGGCACTTTACAGCGGAAATCCCATGTTCGAACAAACCTTCAGAAACATCGATAACGTCCTCTGGAAAGAGGCAGGTTGTGCCAGCGAACTGGACTATACCGAACAAACATCCTGGATGCTGTTCCTGAAGTATCTTGACGACCTGGAGTTCGAACGCTCTCAAGAGGCGGAACTACGCGGCCAAGCCTACGAATTTATTATTGATGGAAAGCACCGCTGGTCCCATTGGGCCGCGCCAAAAAAAGATGATGGCAGCTTTGACCATGACAATGCGCTGACCGGCGATGACCTGATTCAGTACGTTAGCTTTGAACTCTTCCCCTATCTGCATGGTTTCAAAGAGCGCGCGACGAGTAGCGACACGATTGAATACAAAATTGGCGAAATCTTTGGTGAGATCCGCAACAAATTTGCCAGTGGTTACAGCCTGCGCGATGCACTAGAACTGGTAGACGAGCTCAGCTTTGGCTCTCAAGCTCAGAAGCATGAGCTGTCTCATCTGTATGAAGCCAAGATCAAAAACATGGGCAACGCTGGCCGTAACGGCGGCGAGTATTACACCCCACGCCCGCTGATTCGCGCCATGATAAAAGTGATTGATCCACAGATTGGTGAGCGTATATATGATGCGGCAGCGGGGTCGGCAGGCTTTTTGTGCGAAGCGCACGACTACTTGCGCTACGGGCTGGAAGGTGAGGAAAGCGCTAAACGCCTCTCCACGTCAAATCTGGATATTCTTCAGACCCGCACCTTCTACGCCAAGGAGAAAAAGAGCCTACCGTACGTCATCGGGATCATGAACATGATCCTGCACGGCATTGAAACGCCCAATATTGTTCATACGAATAGCCTGACTGAAAATCTGAACGATATTCAGGAGAAAGACCGTTTTGATGTCATTCTCGCCAACCCGCCCTTCGGCGGTAAAGAGCGCAAGGAAATACAGCAGAACTTCCCTATCAAAACGGGAGAAACCGCGTTCCTGTTTATGCAGCACTTCATCAAGTATTTGCGTGCCGGTGGGCGTGGGGCGGTGGTCATCAAGAACACCTTTTTGTCTAACGCGGACAACGCTTCAAAAGCCCTACGCAAAGAGCTGCTGGAAAGCTGCAACCTGCACACCATTCTGGACTGCCCCGGCGGCACCTTTCTGGGGGCCGGGGTAAAAACGGTTGTGCTGTTTTTCGAGAAAGGCGCACCAACGCAAAACATTTGGTATTACCAGTTAGAGCCCGGCCGTAGCCTAGGCAAAACCAACCCGCTGAATGATGATGACCTCAAGGACTTTGTCGCCCGACAGGCTAGTTTTGCGGATTCTAATCAATCATGGACGGTGAGTATCGACGACGTCGATGCCACTACCTTCGACTTATCGGTGAAAAACCCCAACAAAGCCGAAGAGGCACCGCTGCGTGACCCAGAAGTCATCATCAACGAGATTGAGACGCTGGATAAAGAAAGCGAGGCAATCCTGGAAGGGATTCGGGGGCTGTTATGAATGACAACTGGAAAACTCGTAAGCTCGGTGATGTAATTTCACTTGAGTATGGAAAGCCACTTCCCAAAGATCAGCGTTGCAGCGATAAAGGTTATCCGGCATACGGCGCCAATGGTGTCAAAACTTACGCTGTCAAACCTTATTGGAACAAACCAAGTATAATTGTTGGCCGTAAAGGTACAGCTGGAGCAGTTAACCTCGTTGAAGGCGGATTTTGGCCGCTGGATGTTACTTACTATGTAACATTTGACAGCAGCGAATACGATTTGAAGTTTCTTTTTTATACACTGACTTCTCTCAATCTTCCATCCTTTGCAACAGGTGTGAAACCAGGAATAAATCGTAATATTGTCTATGCAATTGAACAGAAATTCCCAGCTCTCGCTGAACAAAAACGCATCGTCGCCATTCTCGATGAAGCTTTTGAGGGGATCGACACTGCGATTGCTAACACTGCGAAGAACTTAAAAAATTCGCGGGAGTTGTTTAAAAGTTATTTAAACCGCCTTTTCTACGAGGCTGCGTATAGCGACCCAATTCAATCACTCTCCTGTATCTCCCAATTAATCGTGGATTGTGAGCACAAAACCGCCCCAACTCAAGAGACCGGCTATCCCTCGATTCGAACACCCAACATTGGTGAAGGTTACTTGTTTCTCGATAACGTAAAACGCGTTTCTGAGGAGACCTATCATCATTGGACAAAACGCGCTTTACCGAAAGGAGGAGATTTAATTCTAGCGCGTGAAGCGCCAGCTGGAAATGTAGGTGTGATTCCAGAAGGCGAGCAAGTATGTTTAGGGCAAAGAACTGTCTTAATTAGACCTAAATATAATTTTGTAAACTCTAAATATCTTGCATATTTAATGCTACATCCTCTGATGCAAAAGCGACTTCTTTCAACGTCAACGGGAGCAACAGTTCAGCATGTAAATATGCGAGATATTCGTGCCCTGGGTATTGGTAGGCTGCCATCAATTGATGAGCAAATCAAAGATATAGATGCCCTTGAAAGGGTGCAAGAGCACGTTGCCCAGCTGGAATCTATCTACCAACAAAAACTCATAGCGTTAAAAGAGCTGAAACAATCCCTTCTCCAAAAAGCCTTCTCTGGAGAACTGACAGCTAATAATGTGGTTGAGATCACTGCGCAAAAGCAGTCGAACAAACATATAGAAGCCACCTCTCCAGAATTTGCTGCCCATATTATGGCAGCCGCCTATCACTGGCATGCTTCACAGAGCCGGGAAAAAACCTTTGGTCGGGTTAAGGCACAGAAAACACTCCATTTAATTGAGTCATTGGCGAATATCGACCTGGGGCGTCAGCCTATTAAAGATGCCGCTGGCCCCAATGATTTTCAACATATGCAGCGGGCAGAAGAGTGGGCAAGAGATCGTGGCTTTTTTGAATTTGTTAAGCGCCCTACCGGTCAGCGAGGCTACGATTTTAGAAAAGGCGCGCGTTATGGGGATCTTGTTGCAGAAGCCATGCAAACCTTGGCGCCCTATGAAAACGTATTGAAGCGTGTGATTAAGGTACTCATGCCGCTTAATACCGCTGAAACGGAAATTCTAGCGACGGTATATGCAGCATGGAACAACCTGCTTCTCGAAGGTGTTGAGCCCGCAGAGAACGCCATCATTCACGAAGCACGAGAAAACTGGCATGCTGACAAGCTTAAGTATTCAGAGGAGCAATTCCGCAATGCCATTTCTCAGCTACGCCACAATGGCTTGGTGCCCCAAGGGCGCGGTAAACGCGTGACGGGGCAAGAGAGCCTTGCGCTATGAGCCAGCAACGCGATATTGACCTGGTCAACGAGCTGCTGGCTCAAGGTGCTGAAACAGACTGGTTAGAGTTCAAGAAAGATAATGTTGAACCCAGCATGATCGGCGCTCGCTGTTCTGCACTGGCTAATGCCGCTCGCCTTGTGAGCAAAGATATCGCCTATATGCTTTGGGGGATTGATGACGTCTCACTTCAAGTCATCGGCTCAAGTTTCAACCCGGATACTCAGAAAGCAAATGGGCAAGAACTGGCCTTTTGGCTGGCTCGGGAGTTACAACCCAGCATTGCCTTTCAATTCAGGCGGGTCGAGCACCCGGGTGGCAACGTGGTGATTCTGGAGATACCTGCAGCTACCTCTGCGCCGGTTGCTTTCAAAAACATCCCCTACATTCGCATTGGTAGCGCGACACCCAAATTGACGGATTATCCAGAGCGCTACCAACAGTTGATTGAGCGGTTGCGCCCCTATACCTGGGAGCATGCGATAGCTCGTCAGTATGTCAGTGGCGATGAAGTATTGGATCTACTCGATTACAGCAGTTACTTCAAACTCACGAAGCAGCCCCTGCCGGATAATCGGCGGGGAATTTTCGATAAATTAGCGGCAGAGCGTTTAATTCAGCGGGATGTGGGGGAACGCTGGAACATCACCAATCTTGGTGCCATTCTTTTTGCTTCTGACCTTACCCAGTTTGATAGTGCTTTAGCCCGCAAGGCCGTTCGCTTTACTGCCTATGCAGGCAAAAATCGAGCGGCTCAAGTAAGCCATCGGGTTGAAGGTAAGAAAGGCTATGCAGTGGGCTTTGAAGGGCTCATTGAATTTATTAACGGTATCTTGCCAAAAAATGAGCATATTGACGTAGCGCTGCGCGCTGAAGAGCCGCTATTTCCTACTATCGCGGTTCGTGAAGTGATTGCCAACGCGCTGATTCATCAAGACATGACTATCTCCGGGGCTGGCCCACAGGTTGAGGTTTTTCAGGATCGCATGGAGATAACTAATCCCGGTAAACCGTTGGTGCCCGCTGACCGAATGATCGACCTCCCGCCCCGCTCACGAAATGAAGCGCTGGCCTCACTAATGCGCCGCATGGGCATGTGTGAAGAGCAAGGTAGCGGCCTGGATAAAGTAATTGCATCCGTTGAAATGTTCCAGTTGCCACCGCCGCTGTTTCGGGAAGAAGGTAATGCCATGCAGGTGGTGCTTTATGGACCGCGAAACTTTGCCCAGATGACCCCCGAGGAACGCATGCGGGCATGCTATCACCATGCGGTGCTCAAGTTTTTAACCGGCGAGCGCATGAAAAACGCGACACTGTGTGAGCGATTCGGGATTGAAAGCCGCAATGCGTCGCAAGCATCAGTTGTTATCAGAAAGGCAAAAGAGACGGCGTTGATTAGAGAAGCAGATCCTGAACATCCCAGGGCAGGTTACGTTCCCTGGTGGGCCTGATCTCTTGATCCGGTTTTGATTCTGTGTAGTTTAACGATGAAATTTATTTATAAATATCAGTTAAATCAAGCAATTATAATTTTAAACAACAACGGATTTTCTTGATCCATTCTTGATCCGTTTTCAGTACAGGCCATGAAAAGGTCAAACTAACGGGAACACTATGAACGAGGCAGAAACCCGCGCTGAGCTGATCGACCCGGCGTTAAAAGCCGCTGGCTGGGGTGTCGTTGATGCAAGCCGGGTACGGCGAGAGGTAATTGCTCCAGGGCGGTTGCAAGGCGGAGGCCGCCGTGGCCAAGCGGATATTGCCGACTATGTGCTGATTTATAAAGGCCAGAAGCTGGCAGTGATAGAAGCCAAGAAGCGCGCTCTGCCGGTAACAGAAGGACTTGTCCAGGCAAAGCGCTATGCTGAACGCCTTCAAACCCGTTTTGCCTACAGCACCAACGGAGACGGTATTTATCGGGTGGACTTGGCTTCTGGTGAAGAAGGCATGGTGTATAGCTACCCATCGCCCGAGACGCTTTGGGCAGAAACGTTCGCTGAACAGAATGTCTGGCGTGAACGCTTCGGTGCCGTGCCTTTTGAAGACAAGGGTGGAGCTTGGGAACCTCGCTATTATCAGCACAACGCGATTACTCAAGCGCTGGAGGCTATCTCCAATGGCCAAGACCGGGCTCTGCTCACCCTCGCAACAGGTACGGGTAAAACGGCTATCGCATTCCAAATTACCTGGAAGCTGTTTCATGCACGCTGGAGTCTGTCTGCCAGAAAAACAGGCGAGCCGGGTCGAAGACCACGCATTCTATTTTTAGCTGATCGCAATATCCTCGCCAATCAGGCCTTCAATGATTTTTCTGCTTTTCCTCAAGATGCTTTAGTACGTATCGATCCTGAAACTATCCGCAAGCAGGGCCGGGCACCGAAGAACGGCAGTATTTTCTTTACCATCTTCCAGACATTTATGACTGGGCGGGATAAGAATGGCGACGCGGCACCCAATTTTGGCGATTATCCACAGGACTTTTTCGATCTTATCATTATCGACGAGTGCCATAGAGGCGGCGCTAACGATGAGAGTAACTGGCGGGGCATTCTGGAATACTTCCGCCCGGCGGTGCAGCTTGGCTTAACGGCAACTCCAAAGCGCGACAACAATGCCGATACCTACGCCTACTTTGGTGAGCCTGTATACATTTATTCTCTTAAAGAGGGTATCAACGATGGTTACCTTACTCCGTTCAAAGTAAAACAGATCGCAACCACACTAGATGATTACGTTTATACCAGTGACGATGAAGTCATTGAAGGTGAGGTTGAGCAGGGGCGCAGGTATACCGAGTCTGACTTTAATCGCGTGATTGAAATCAAAGCCCGCGAAAAATACCGCATCCAGGTATTCATGGACCAAGCCGATCAGCGTGAAAAAACCATCGTTTTCTGTGCAACCCAGGAGCATGCGCTGGCGGTTCGTGATCTGATTAACCAAATGAAAACCAGCAAAAATCCGCATTATTGCGAGCGGGTTACGGCTGACGATGGGACTGAGGGCGAACATTTCCTCAAGCAATTCCAGGATAATGAAAAAACCATTCCTACTATTTTAACTACCTCGCAGAAGCTTTCTACCGGCGTGAATGCCCGCAATGTACGTAATATTGTGTTAATGCGTCCAATAAACTCAATGATTGAGTTTAAACAAATTATTGGCCGTGGCACGCGCCTGTTTGATGGCAAAGATTACTTTACGATATATGATTTTGTCAGAGCCCACGAGCACTTAAATGACCCCGAGTGGGACGGCGAGCCGCTGCCACCGGAGCCTTGTGCTGAATGCGGCCAGATGCCCTGCCAATGCGCTGTTGAGCCGCCAACATCATGTCCTGAGTGTGGCCAACGCCCTTGCACCTGCGAGAGAGAACCACCAGAGCCTTGCTCAGAATGCAGTGAACGCCCATGCATCTGCCGACCAAAACCCAAAGTCAAAGTAAAACTTTCCGATGGCAAAGAGCGTACGTTACAGCACATGAGTGCCACCAGTTTCTGGAGCCCTGACGGCAAGCCGATGTCTGCTGCTGAATTTGTACAGCGTCTTTATGGGGATATCCCCGCCTGGTTTACCGATGAGGACAAACTGAGGGAGCTATGGAGCAGCCCAGGTACGCGGAAAAAGCTGATGGAAAACCTGGAAGAGAAGGGATATTCCATTGAACAGCTTCTTGAGGTGGGCAAGATGATTGAAGCTGACAAAAGCGATATTTATGACGTGCTGGCCTACATTGCGTTCAATCATCCCCCTATTACACGCACCGAGCGTGTGCACTCACATCAAGAAGCGATTTTCCAAGAGTACAACTATCAGCAACTTGAATTCCTGCGCTTTGTTCTAGGCCATTACGTGGAACGTGGTGTGGGTGAGCTGGACCCAGATAAATTGCCGCTATTAATAGAGTTGAAGTACCACACCATTAGAGATGCCGTCAGCGAACTTGGTCCTGTCGGAAACATTCGTGACGTGTTCGTGGAGTTCCAAAGACACCTCTATTAGTGCTTTATCTGCCTCAACCTGACAATCGCCATACGGCCTGCCGAGCAAGCCGTATAGCTTTGAAAATTGATTGTGTGACGCTCACCAGCATTAACACAGCGTGTAAACTGATTTCTCAGCCATGCTGACCTCGACCAGGAATCACCAGGTTGGCGAAGTTGCACGGCTTGTGTCGGCTATCCAGCTGCTCCTTCAAAATTCTTTCCCAGCCTGTACGGCAGGCACCGGTTGATCCTGGCAGGCAAAACAGCACGGTGGCGTTGGCCAGCCCACCCAGGCACCGGCTTTGAATGGTCGAGCTGCCGATCTCATCACCGCTTAGCTGGCGAAAGCGTTCGCCAAACCCTTCGATACGTTTATCCAGCAGCACCGATACGGCTTCCGGCGTAGAATCCCGGCCGGTAAAACCAGTACCGCCAGTGGTGATAACGACCTGCACCCCGGCATCGGCAATCCACTGGGCCACGACCGCACGAATCTGATAGATATCGTCTGGCACAATGCGCTTATCGGCAAGCTGATGGCCCGCAGCGGTCAAACTCTCGACCAGCAGCTGACCCGAGCGATCGCTCTCTTCAGTGCGCGTATCTGAAATGGTCAGTATGGCTATTTTAAGCGCAACCATCGGCTCCATAAGCTTACTCCTGGAACTTTTTCTTGGCTTGACGGGCTTCCAGCGCGGCCAGCTGCTCAGGCGTTGCTTTTGCCTGATGGTGCTCTTTCCACTCGCTGTAGGGCATGCCGTAGACGTATTCGCGGGCGGCTTCATAATCCAGCGATTTACCGCGCTCTTCCGCCGCGTTTACCATCCACTTTGAAAGGCAGTTACGGCAAAAGTCCGCCAAAATCATGAGATCGATATTCTGTACATCCTTGTTGTCATCCAGATGACTAAGCAAACGTCGAAAGGCGGCCGCCTCAAGCTCGGTGCGAGTAGCCTGATCAAACTCGTTGAAATCTGACATTAACGTTCTCCTCATAAAAAGTGGCTGTCGTGCAGCATACCAAAAGACACCGCTTATCGGCGCTGTTCACCCAGATAACGTAGACAGGCGAACCCGCTGATTGATATGGGTCATAGTGCTTATCATCAATCATCTCACGCATAGACAAATAAGGCCCCTGGCCGCCATCATAGCGATAAGGGATCTACACTTAGAAGGCAAGAGACTGATTGACCGGTCTCGTTAACTCTTGCCCCTTACTACAGGAGACATGCCGATGATCACGACCCAGGCGTTAACCGGCATGGTACTTGCTGGCGGCCAAGGCCACCGCATGGGCGGACGCGACAAGGGTCTGGAGCCCTTTGCAGGGCTGCCCCTGTTTGCCCACACGGCAGCCAAACTGGAAGGGCAAGTGGCTGAACTGCTGATCAGCGCTAACCGTAACCTTGATGCCTACCGCCTGTTTGGCCGCGTGATCACCGATGAGGAAGCGGGCTTTCAAGGCCCTTTAATGGGCATTTATAGCGGGCTGTGCGCGGCGAATACGCCGTGGCTGCTAGTGGTTCCCTGCGACACGCCGCTTCTACCAGACGACCTGGTCGCAAGAATGCTGGCAGGCATCCAAAACGCCGATATCGCCGTGGCTTTCGATGGTCAACGCATTCACCCTACCGTGGCCCTGATACGCACGGCGCTTGCCGATGATCTTCATACGGCACTTGAAAGTGGCGAGCGCAAAATCCAGCGCTGGTACGAACGCCATGCACTTAGCCAGGTGGATATGTCCGACTGCCCGGATGCCTTTACCAACCTGAATACGCAGGAAGACAAGAGCCGCCTGGAAGCGCAGCTTATGGCGTCCAAGGGGGCGTTTTGACACTCTCCTGTTTTGATCTTGGCGAACACATGCTAAGTGTAGAAGAGGCTCGTAATGCACTGTCCGCGCTGATTGAACGGCCCCTGCCCATTGAAGTTATCGATTTAAGTCTGGCGCATGGACGGCGCTTGGCGCAGGACGCTATAGCGCTGATTAACGTCCCGCAAAACACCAATGCCGCGATGGATGGCGTGGCGCTTGCCTGGCCCGAAACGCCTCAACACCAATGGCCGCTTGTCGGTAGCTCACTCGCTGGGCGTCCCTTTGACACCCACGTACCGTCTGGGGCGTGCGTGCGTATCACCACCGGCGCCCCACTGCCGCCAGGTACCGACACGGTCATCATGCACGAGCAGTTCACCGAGCATGCCCAGCATCTTACAATCGATATGCCTGAGCGAGTTAAGCGTGGTCAGAACGTGCGCATGGCAGGAGAGGATATCGCCGCAGGCAGCTTGGCGCTGGCCAAGGGAAAGCGCCTGGATGCTCCTGCGCTGGGCCTGCTTGCCTCATTGGGGGTGGCCAGCGTTACGGTTATCAAACAGCCAACCGTTGCGCTGTTTTCCACTGGCGATGAAGTCACGGCTCCTGGCGAGCCGCTGGAAAGCGCCAGTATTTATGATGCCAATCGATTTACCCTGATGGGCTTGTTAACCGAGCAGGGCGCAAAAGTGATCGACCTGGGCATTCTTCCGGATAATCCGCAGGCGATACAGGCAGCGCTCTCAGAAGCCGCCCAGGTGAGCGACCTGGTATTGACCAGTGGCGGCGTATCGGCGGGCCAGGCTGATTTTACCCGGACAGCGCTTGAACAGTTGGGTCAACTGGCTTTCTGGCGGGTAGCGTTACGCCCGGGACGCCCTCTGGCCTGTGGCTGGCTGGGTGAAACGCGCACGCCCTTTATGGGTCTGCCCGGTAATCCGGTGGCCGTCATGGTAACCTTTTACCAGTTTGTAGTACCTTTATTACACCACTTGCAGGCATTGGCGATTACCCCGCCACCCAGGCTATCCGCTGTCGCTGATGAAGCGCTTGACAGCCGTTACCAGCGTACCGATTTTTTACGTGGCATCTATCATTGCGATACCCAGGGAGTGCTCCACGTACGTACGACCGGCGCTCAGGGGTCAGGCATTTTGAGTTCGATGGTCGTGGCTAACTGTCTGATCGAACTACCCGAGAATCAGGACGGTGCGCAAGCTGGTGAGATCGTCTGCATTCAACCACTATTGAGATGGCAATGACCGAGCAACTAATAGATGACTTTGGGCGCCGGGTTAACTACGTTCGCATCTCGGTGACCGACCGCTGTGATTTCCGCTGCGTGTACTGCATGAGTGAGGAAATGACCTTTCTTCCACGTGCCCAGGTGCTTACGCTTGAAGAAATCAGCCAGATTGCCCGCGCGTTTACCGAGCTGGGGGTTGAAAAAATCCGCTTGACCGGTGGCGAGCCTTTGGTGCGCCGCGGTATAGAGCAGCTTGTGGACGATATAGGCGCACTTCCGGGGCTTAACGACTTCACCATGACCACCAATGGCGCCAGCCTTCGTAAACATGCCCACGGGCTCCATGCCAGCGGGCTACGTCGCCTTAATATCAGCCTCGACTCGCTTGATCCCGAGCGTTTCAGAAAGCTCACCCGCACCGGGGACTTGGCGCGAGTGATTGACGGCATTCGCGCCGCTCAGGAAGCCGGTTTTACGCGCATCAAGCTGAACGCGGTCATTCTCAAAGGCCGCAATGACGATGAAGTGCTGGATCTTGTCGACTTTGCGCGTAACGAAGGGCTGGATATCAGCTTTATTGAAGAGATGCCGCTGGGCGATGTGTCCGACCACTCCAGAGCCGAAACCTTTTATTCAAGCGACGATGTTCAAGCGCTAATCGAAAAGCGCTACGCCCTAATTCCGACCACTGAAACCACCCCAGGGCCATCTCGCTATTTTAAAATGGCCGATAGTAATAGCCGGGTTGGCTTTATTTCCCCGCACAGCCACAACTTTTGTGACACTTGTAATCGTGTCCGTGTCACCGTTGAAGGCCGCCTTCTGCTCTGCCTAGGTAATGAGCATTCGGTCGATTTGCGCGCAGTGCTGCGCCGCCATCCCGGTGATATGGCTCGACTCAAGGAAGCCATAGTGAACGCGCTATCGCTTAAACCAGAACGCCACCACTTCACGACCGACGGTGACGTTCAGGTCGTGCGCTTTATGAACATGACGGGAGGTTAACGTGTGTCAGCGTTAAAAAAGGTGCCGGTTCATATCATTACCGGGTTTTTGGGCAGTGGCAAAACCACACTTATCCACAGCCTGATTGAGCAGAAGCCTGTGGATGAGAAGTGGGCCATTCTGGTCAATGAGTTTGGCCAGATTGGCATCGATCAGGCCATGTTTGATCAGCGCGACGATGTCGTTATCAAAGGCCTTCCCGGTGGCTGCCTATGCTGTCAGCTTGCCTTCGTACTCCAGGCGGCGCTGGTGAATCTGCTTGCACGCAGCAAGCCTGATCGCGTCATTATCGAACCTTCAGGGCTGGGCCATCCTGCGGGGTTACTCGACCTGTTACGCGGTGAAGCCTTTCACGATGTGGTCGAGGTGCACGATATTATTGCAACGCTAGACCCTCGCCGCCTTGACGACCCGCGTGCGCGAACGCATGAAACGTTTCAGGATCAGTTGGCCATTGCAGATGCCGTGGCGCTTACCATGTTTGATAAGTGCACCAGCCAGCAGCAACAAGCGGCCCAGCAGTTTGTTGAAGCGCTCTGGCCGCCACGCAAATGGGTCGAGCAGATAGCTAACGGCAGCCTGCCACTTGAGCGATTAACGGGCAGCGGCCAGAGCGACGCGCATGACGTAACCATGCCTGAAGAACACCGCACGCTTATTGCCCCGCCGAGCCTTGACGGTGGTTTTTTTGACTTTCCGCCGACCAGGGGCGCACCGCAGCAGGAAACCGGCACGGCCCTTGGTTATATTAGCCTTGGCTTACGCTGGCACCCGGGCGAGCGTTTTGATATCGATAACTTGGTCCATCACCTGGGAGAGCTACCCCGGCAGGCACGTATCAAGGGGGTTTTTCATACCTCAAGCGGTTGGCGGCGGCTTAACCGTGCCGATGGCGCACTGGACGTAGACAGCAGTACCTGGCGCCAGGACTCGCGCCTGGAAGTGATTATCCCTGAAGCCCTGGCGGGCAGCATGCCTGATATTCAGGCGCTCGCAACGCAGCTTGGCACCTCGGCACTACAGCACGACATACAGCACGACGTTTAACGTTACGAAGCGACCAGCTGCGCTTCAAACTCCTCAACCGTGACGGGGGAACCAAACAGGTAGCCCTGATAAGCATGGCAGCCATGGGCCAGTAGCCATGCCTGCTGTGCCTGGGTTTCTACCCCTTCAGCAATAATTTCCAGATCAAGGCTTTCCGCCAGTACGATGGTACTTTCGACAATCGCGGCGTTAGCGCTACTGGTCAGCACCTGCTGCACAAAGGTTTGATCGATTTTAAGCTGATCTAAAGGCAGCTGCGCCAAGTAGGCAAGCGATGAGTAGCCGGTGCCGAAATCATCCAGCGAGAAGCGTACGCCCAGCGCTTTCAAACTCAGCATCTTATCGTGTGCGTTATCGTCAGGCTCAACGAAGAGTGATTCCGTCACCTCGAGCTTCAGGCGTTGAAGTGGCGCCTTGGAGCGTTTGAAGATAGCTTTAACCCGAGGGATAAATTCGACGTCGTGAAACTGTAGCGGGCTAATGTTGACCGACATGGTCAAATGATTCAGCTGGTCATTCTGGGTCCAAAGCGCCAGCTGATAACAGGCTTTTTCCAGCACCCATGCACCTACTTCGCTGATCAGCCCGGTGCTCTCTAACAAGGGGATAAACTCCCCTGGAGGGACGAGGCCACGCTCCGGGTGTTGCCAGCGCAGCAACGCTTCAGCCCCGATGGCATTGCCATTGATATCGACCTGAAGCTGGTAGTAAAGCTGCCATTGATGAAGCACCTGCGCCTGGCGTAAATCGCGCTCCAGGTGAATAGAAGCAAGCAAAGCGGCTTGCATCACTGGGTCAAAAAAGCACAGCGTGTCGCGTCCCCGCGCTTTTGCCTGGAATAGCGCCATATCGGCCTGCTGAAGGTACTCATCCTGCCCCGTCGGTGAATGGCTTAACAGCGTAATGCCTATACTGGCACTCACGCTGATGGAGTGATCAATCAGCGCACTGGTACGCCGTATTGCCGCCATCAGCTTATGGGCTATTCGCTCGGCAAGCTGTGCCGCTTTGACTGGGTCGCTATCCAACGACTGTATAAGCACCGCGAACTCATCGCCACCCAGGCGGGCCAAGGTATCGCTCTCCCGTAGCTGCTGGCTGAGCTGACGCGCGACTCCCTTGAGCAGACGGTCACCGATGGGGTGGCCAAAAACATCATTGATCTGCTTGAAGTGGTCGATATCAATAAACAGCAGCGCCCCGTAGCTGCGGTGGCGAACCACCTCTTTAAGCGCGACCTCCAGGCGGTCCATAAACAGCCGACGGTTCGCCAGGCCCGTGACAGAATCGAAAAATGCCAGCTGATGAATTTCCTGCTCGGCCGCTTTACGCTCACTGATATCCACAATCGTCGCTACATAATGGGTCAACTGGTTATCAGCGTTACAAATCGAGCTAATCGCCAACCATTCGGGAAACACATCACCGTTTTTACGCTGACTCCACACCTCCCCTTCCCAACGCCCGTATTTTTTTACGCTGCGCCACAGCTGATGGTAAAAGCTAGGTCCGTGATGCCCCACGCCAAACATGTCGGGGTTACGGCCGATCACCTCAGCTTCGGTATAGCCGGTAATTTGAGTAAACGTGGGGTTGGCCTTGAGTATCTGGCCTTGGGCATCGGTAATAATAATGCCCAAATGGGCCTGAAACGAGGCGGCGGCAATGCTCTGCTCTACCTCGCTCTTTTTCGCTTCGGTGATATCCCGCGCCACCAGCAACGTGCCTGAGAAGCTGCCATCGGTATGCACCAAAGGGCTTACCACTGCCTGAAAAAACAGCTCTCCGCTGAGTACGGTCAGCGGATACTCAATCGTGACGGCTTTGCGGTGCCATTTTACCTGCTCAAAAACAGCATTGAAGCGCTTGGTCAAGCTGGGAGGAAGAAGCTCTGCATAGTGCTTTCCTAATAAACCTGTGTCGCTCTTTACCGTCATTTCCTTATGCAATATATGCACATAGGTGATTCGATTTTGCGTGTTAAAAACAAAAATCAGATCCTGAATAGAGTGAATAAGCGCCTGGAGATAAGCTTCCCCTGCCTGCGCTCGGGTGCGTGCCTGCTCAAGGTCCTGGAGGCGATACTGTAATAACAAGGCCAGCTTCAGCCTGTTGACGTAATGACGTACTCCCCAAGCCCCGAGCAGAACAATGATGGCCCATATGCCCGCTAGAATAGCTAACCGCTGATACCAAAGGGCCAGCATCTGGTCCATATCCATGCCGACGACAACCCACAGCGGATAATCCTCGACTTTCTTTATCCAGAAAAAGCGCTCTCGATTATCCAGAGAAGACCACATGGTGCTTGACCAGATCTCTTGGCCGCTATCCATAATACGCTGCATTCTCGGCGCATTTAACTGTGCCCCTATCTGCGTTTGCTCTTCTCGATTCGGGTTTCTGGCAATTAATTTAAGCGCCGGGTCCACCAGGGCGATACTTTCACCAGCCTGTATCTGCATCTGATTAATGGTATTGGCAAATAGGTCGGGCGCTATGCTCGCAACGGTCACGCCCATAAAGGCACCCGTCTGATCTTGTAAACGGCGTGCATGATAAAGCACGTATACCTGTCTCTCACTAGACCAGATGAGCGGTGTGACTATTTCTTTCTGACTCGTATTGGCAGGATTGCTTAGAACTTTAAAAAACTGACTACTGGCTAGATTAATTCCCTGATAACGATTATTGCCACTGCTGGCGAGCACAGTGCCCTGGTCATCCAGTAGACCAATTTCTTTAATCAACGGTGCATAATGGTGCCTGTCTTTTAGCGCTCTTACCATTTGCTCTATCGTTCCTTCAGCCGGCATACCTTGAAGCTCAGCGAGTTCCTCGGCACTTAACAGTGCCTGGCTGCTTTGTGAAAAAACGCTTTTCACCCACTCGCTAATAATACTGGCCCGGGCAGCGCTATGAGACTCTGCCGAGGAGAACTCCTGCTGACGCTGCTCGTACAATAACCAGGCAAAGAGGCTACACAACAACAGTGAAGCAAGGATATGCAAAATGTAAACGTTGCGGCGCTGGCGGCGAAAGGAAGCATACGATATTCTTTCGCTATCTTTATATTCATAATACTTAACCAATGTATTCACACCGGGCATAGTGCATCGACCTTAGTCAACATCCAAGAGCAGACACAATTAATCACAGGCCCATCAACCTAAGATTAACGACACCACTTCCTGCTTTGTTAACTGATTAATTAATTTATTAATAGGGGCAACAGGAGCCAGGCAGCTCATCTCGACTGGCAATAGCAACATGACATGATGCATCTAAATATTATTTTATGGCGCTGGAGAATATTATTTTCATTAAACTTAGCTAATATAATTGTTTAGAAGCCTTTTTCTTACAATAAAACACTCAGAATTACATTACGTCAACGCAAAATTTAAAACATGGAATTAATTATTATTAACCAATAAGTAGTATTTTAAATGACTCTAAATGAGTTTTCAAAACCAGTATTTGCTAACGCTTAATAATTAAATAGTAAAAAGTTATTACATGGGAACAGGCTTTTATTAAAAGGCTATATGATTTAGTTAACCCTGCCGACATTATCTTATTAAAGACATTTCCTAAAAAATTGCGCCTCTACATAATCTTCATCAAGCAAGGTAACACTCTCGACGGGAAGTCATAGAGCCGCCACCTATAATGAGTAAGCTTTTGATTTTTGTATATTTTATGATCGACTATCCTTAACGATCCAGCAAAGTACCATTTTACGCAACGCGCTGTTCCTTCAGCAAATAACGACAAAGCAAAACTTCCTTGAGATTATGAGAATACATCTCATATAAAACATTTTCTCATGAAAGGATTAACCATGAAGCCTCAGGTTCTTGCCACATCACTGGTTTTCGCCGCTGTTAGCTCAATTGCTCATGCCCAGGAGCGTATTGCCACCTTCGATTTAGGCAGCCTGGATACGCTTGATGCACTCGGCGCCAGCGAGCATGTGGTCGGTATTCCCAAGCAGGTACTGCCCGATTACCTTTCAAAATATAACGCTGATGCTTATACCGATCTTGGCGGCCTGCGCGACCCTGACATGGAAGCCGTTGCGCAGAGCGAACCAACCCTTATCCTTTACACGGGTCGTCAAGGCGAGTGGGAAGCTGAACTTGAAGAGATTGCCCCGCTGCTGAATACCAGCTTACAGGGTGACGACTATCTGGCCGCCTTTGATGACAATGTACGCCAGATCGCTAATAAAGTAGAGGCTGAAGAGCGCGCCGAAGAAGCTCTTGAAGCACTGCATGCCGATATCGAACGCCAGCGTCAAGCGCTGGATGAAGCATTGCGCGTACTGGTTGTGACCCATAACGATGGCAATCTGGGCCTGAATACGCACCCAGTCGTGCACGATGTGCTGGGTATCAAAACGCTGGAAATGCCGGATAGCGTCACCAGCGTACAGCGTGGCAACCGCACGTTCACACCGCTCACCATGGAAGCGATTGGTGAAATCAACCCCGATGTACTACTCGTAGTGGATCGCAGCGCCGCCATCGGTAACGACGCTGCCGATACACAAGCCTTGGAGCAAGCGTTATCGGGGGCAGGAGCGTCAGAGACTCGTCTGGTAGTGCTAACGCCTGCTCTTTGGTACTTATCGGGTGGTGGCCTGCAGAGCCTGAAGCGTCAGATCGACGAGGTTGTCGACGCGCTATAAGCTTTTTCCCTGTTGAAATAGGCCCCTACGCCGCTATGCGGCCAGGGGCTTTTCGTTAAGTGTTAACGCCCCAGAGTATAAAACTCATCGTTTGCACGCATATTGGTCACATTGGCCATCCGGTTAGACATACCGAAGAAAGCCGTAATTGCGGCAATATCCCACATATCCTCTTCATTGAAGCCGTGCCTCTCCAGGGCAGCGAAGTCGTCTTCGCCTACCGCATAGGCTTGATTAGTTACTTTCAGAGCAAAATCCAGCATGGCCTTTTGTCGGGCTGAAATATCTGCTTTGCGGTAATTAAGAGCTACCTGATCCGCCACCAGCGGATTTTTAGCGCGAATACGCAAAATGGCTCCATGCGCAATCACACAGTACTGGCACTGGTTGGCAGCGCTGGTCGCAACGACAATCATTTCCCGCTCAGCGAGCGTCAGGTTACCCGGTTTCTCCATCAACGCATCGTGATACGCAAAAAAAGCCCGGAACTCATCAGGGCGGTGCGCCAGAGTAAGAAAGACGTTGGGAATAAACCCGGCTTTTTCATGTACTGCTTCAATGCGTTCGCGAATATCAGCGGGCAGCTCATTCAGGGCAGGAATGGGAAAGCGGCTGACCCGATGACTTACCCGATAGCTTTCGTGCTGTTGTTTATCGGGCTCACTCATCTCTTTATTTGCTCCAGTCATCATGGGACGCCTCATTGTTGTTATCAGGGGGGCACGTAACTAACACTAAAGCGGAAGCTGAAAAGACACAATCACTACGCTTAAAGTGATAGAAAGCGCAACGCCCGTTAGCATCTTCAGTATCTGGATTGGCTGACGTGAACAAAGCACGTTAACCTGAAACAACACCGTCCAAGGAGCCGATAATGAGCCTATTAACCGCTCGCAGTTTTTTAGCAGAACATGCCCCTGACATCGAAATTATCGAGCTGGAAGAGAGCACGGCGACCGTGCCCCTGGCAGCGAGAGCCCATGGCGTTGAGCCCGGTCAAATCGCCAAGACGCTTGCCTTCAAAGTGGGCGAGGGCCCCTTCTTGATCGTGGCAGCCGGTAACGCGCGTATCGATAACGGCAAAATTCGCGATGTGTTTGATGGCAAAGCCAAAATGCTGGATGCCGATACGGTAATGGAACTTACCAGCCATCCGGTAGGCGGCGTATGCCCGTTTGGCCTGGCGACCAACGTGCCCGTTTATTGTGATGAGTCGCTTTTGGCGTATGACGAAGTCCTGCCCGCCGCAGGCTCCCCCAATAGTGCCGTACGCCTCTGCCCCAAGCGGCTGGCCGAGTTGGTGAATGCCAAGTGGGTGGATGTTTGCACGCTTACCGAACCCAGCGAACAGGCGAGTTAAGTCGAATACTTAGCAAGCTTTTGATTAGCCCCTAGCTGCGCCTTCACAATCGGCGTAAAATGGCTGGGCTGAGTATTATTAGTTACAGCGTTAGAAAAATGCTCAGCAACATGTTCTCAGGGCGGGGTGAAAGTCCCCACCGGCGGTGATGGTAGCTTTCGCTTACGAAAACTACCTAAGCCCGCGAGCGCTTAAGGAGGTTATCTTCTTGAGGTCAGCAGATTCGGTGAGAAACCGAAGCCGACGGTGATAGTCCGGATGAAAGAGAACGGCATCAACTCAACGACGTTATTCCCTTCGGAAAGCGTGTGTTCTGCCTATTGGCGGATGCCGAATGCCCTGATTCTGGTACCACTTATCCAAGAGAATGACCATGAATCAGACCTTTCCTTTAACACTCTCCTCACATACTACGTCCCAGCGCATTGCGTTTATCCAGGGCCATTGGCACAACGATATCGTCGGCCAGGCCTACCAGGCGTTTATTGAGGAAGTGGAGCGCAACGGCTTATCTGCGGACCAAGTGGATACATTTACCGTTTCAGGCGCCTATGAAATCCCGCTGCAAGCCAAAGTATTAGCCGAAAGCGGCCGCTATGGCGCGATTGTCGGTGCGGGCTTTGTAGTAGATGGCGGCATTTACCGCCACGATTTCGTCGCCCACGCGGTCATCGACGGCATGATGCGCGTTCAACTCGATACCCAAGTGCCGGTCATTTCGGTGGTGCTCACGCCGCACCATTTCCATGAGCACAGCACTCATCACGACTTCTACTTCCAGCACTTCCTGGCCAAAGGCAAGGAAGCAGCCCAGGCATGCCTGAACACTATGGAAAACCTGCACCGCGCGCGCAAGCTTAGCGACGCGTAAGCATTATCCTGGCCCGGCGAACGCCGGGCCAGGAAATCATATCTATCGATTAGCAGCCGCAGGTGTTAACACTCGCTTTTGCCAGGTTGCCTGGCAAGTCATCGGTTTGAACCGGATGCCCATCACGACGCCAAAAATCCAGCCCGCCTAGCAGCTCCTTCACTTTCAGCCCTGCGCTGGCAAGCTTCCACGCGCCTTTGGTGGATCCGTTACAGCCGATTCCATCGCAGTACGTTACATAAACCTTTGATCTATCAAGTCCCGACAAGCGCTCATGTGCCATTTCTCGGTGCGGCAAGCTTATCGCTCCAGGAATGTGTCCAGCGCGGTAGTGCTCAATGCTTCGGGTATCACCCACGACAATGGCAGCGATGCCGTTGGCCAGATCTTCGGCCACATCCCAGGCATCGGTGTAGTGACAAAGTTTGGCGTACATTATTTGGGCCATATCGGCTGGCGTAGCGGTAGGAAATGCCAGTACAGAGGACACTGTTTGCTCCATCATACCTGCCCCTCATTCACATCCAGCAGGTAGCTATAAAACGCCGTATTGCGCTGCCAGCCAAGCGTTTCATACAGGCGCTGCGCTGACTGATTCTCTACTTGTGTCATCAGTACCAGCCTTGCAACACCGTGATCCTGAGCCAAATCGGCGGCGGCGTTCATTAGCGTCCTACCTACGCCTTGGCGGCGGTACTCAGGCAGTACGTAAAGATCATTCAATGTCCACCGTGCATTCATGCCTACCGTCGATAAGCCGGGAAAAATCTGTACGAAACCGCTGATTTTTCCCTGCGCCTCTTCACTCACCAGAATGAACGAGTCGCCCAACCCAAAGCGCTGGATTAAAAAATAGCGAGCGCCATTCAGGTCGCTTTGTTGCTGATAAAACTGGCGATAGTCATCCAGCAGCACGCTAAGCGCGTCTAAATCATCAAGCACGGCAGCCCGGACGTTATGCATGATGGCACTCCTTAAAAAGATGTTGGAATAAGCAGTCTCTCGCTAGAGTGGACCTTATAAAAGAACCACTTTGTTAAATATCGAGGGAGCCAGTGAAGCAGCGAACGCCGTCGAGTGAATGGCTTATTGATGCCTTGGCGCTACAGATTGGTACCCAAGGAGCCACGCTGGTACATCAGTTATACAGCGCGTTGCGCCGTTGGATTCAACACGGCGAACTGGCCGCCGGGAGCCATCTGCCCTCTTCACGGCACCTGGCTCGCGGTTTGGGTATCAGCCGTAATACCGTGTTAGCAGCAATGGACCGCTTGTTAGCCGAGGGTTTGGTGGTTTCTCGACGGGGCGCGGGCATGTATGTGGCCAATCTACCTACGCTACCGGCTCATCCCAAGCCGCTTTTGGAAGCGGCGTTTAGCTACTCAACACGTGGGCAGGCGCTGATTGATCGTTGCGGTACGCTAAGCCAGCACTATCAAGCGTTTGCGCCGGGCGTACCGGGGCTGGATCTGTTCCCCCACGCGCAGTGGCAACGCCTTTTAAGGCGCCACTATCGCCAAGCCGATACGGCATGGCTTTCCTATCAAACGCATGGGGGCTTGCCCGCGCTTAAAGAGGCATTGGGTGATTACCTGACGCTTTCCCGCGCAGTGCGCTGTCGTCCTGAGCAGATTGTGATTACGCAAGGCGCGCAGCAGGCATTCGAGCTAGTGGCCCAGCTACTGACCGATAGCGGCGACACAGTATGGATGGAAGAACCCGGCTACGGTGGCGCGCAAACCTGCTTTTTGGCAGCGGGACTGAACATTGTCCCTGTGCCGGTCGATGAAGACGGGCTGAACCCGCTGTGCTGTCCGGCCAGTACGCCTTCACCGCGTTTGATCTACGTGACGCCCTCCCATCAATACCCGAGTGGCGTTACCATGCCGGTTCCACGACGCTTTGCATTACTCGAACAAGCAGCAAGGCACGGCGCCTGGGTCATTGAGGATGACTACGACAGCGAGTTTCGCTACGACATACCGCCCACGCCGTCGCTTCAAGGCTTATCGGAACAGGCATCGGTCATTTATATCGGCACGTTCAGCAAGGTGCTTTACCCGGGGCTTAGGCTTGGCTATATCGTGCTGCCCGAGGCGCTGGCCGATACGTTCCGGTTGGCTCACGCCCGCCTGCACCGCGAAGGCAACTATCCCATTCAGTCAGCGCTTGCCGAGTTTATTGCCACGGGTGGGTTTTCACGCCATATCGCCCGGATGCGCCTTTGTTATCGCCAGCGCCAAGCCTGCCTGCGCCGTGCACTGGCTCCTGCTATCGACGCTGGGTTAAAGCTCTCCTCGGGCCATGCCGGGATGCATCTGGTCGCTGAGCTGGCGAATCTTGACCGGGAAGCCCAGTTGGTTGAACTGGCCCGGCAGGCAAGCATTACCCTCTCCCCGCTATCCCGTTACTATCTGGGGCAGCCTCAGCGTGCAGGCCTTGTCCTGGGTTATGCGGGGGCGACAGAGGATGAGCTACTACGCGCGGGCCGCTGGCTCAGCCACGCATGGCTAAATCTGCAACCTATATGAATCAATCATGGAGCCGCTATGCCGAGCGAATTTATCGCCCCCGATGGCCAATCACGCTGCTACTGGTGTGGCGGCGCGCCGGAGTTTCTGCCCTACCACGATAATGAGTGGGGCTTTCCCGTTGATAACGATCAGCGCCTGTTCGAAAAGCTCTGCCTGGAAAGTTTTCAGTCCGGCTTGAGCTGGCGGACGATTCTCAACAAGCGTGAAAATTTTCGTGCGGCTTTTCATCACTTCGATTTTCATCAGATCGCGCGTTTTGATGAGCGTGATGTGCAGCGCTTACTGCAAGACGCGGGCATTATTCGCCATCGCGGCAAAATTGAGGCGGCGATCAACAACGCGCAACGGGCACAGGAATTAGTTGGACAGGAAGGTTCGCTGGCAGCGTTTTTCTGGCGTTTCGAGCCAGCGCCCGAGGCGTTAAAAGCACCGCAAACCCAGACCGTCTCGCCTGAATCTATCGCTCTCTCCAAAGCATTGAAGAAGCGCGGCTGGAAATTTATTGGCCCCACTACAGCCTTTGCGTTCATGCAGGCAATGGGGCTGCTCAATGACCACTCGCTTACCTGCGTAACGCGCAAGCGCGCCGAAAAGGCACGCTTGCAGTTTCAGCGGCCCATTTAGGGTTTATACATACGTTAGGACGCCGACAATCGCCTAGCGGATAACACGATAAACGGCCATGATAAGCGTATATCAACGGCCTGCGTGTTCTCGGTGCGCCTTCTTGTAGTAGTGTATTGACTGACACGCTCATCCATACACCAAACAGCAGCAGAACATGACGTTCTCAACGGGGTTTAATGTGGCTCAACCGCTCTCTTCGCAAGCAGACTCCCACGCATCGCGATGCAAGGCATGGAGCGTACATGCTCTCACCGCTAGCGGCGTACTGCTGGGCGTCATGGCGCTATTGGCCCTGATCGATGATAACCCGGTGGCTTGTTTGCTCTGGCTGGGGGCAGCGATGATGGTAGATGGCTTCGACGGCACGTTAGCGCGAAAGTATGAAGTGAAAACCATCCTGCCGCACTTCGATGGCTCAACGCTGGATATGGTCATTGATTACCTTACCTGGGCGTTCATTCCCGCCTTGTTTATCTACTACTTTATTGATCTGCCGACCGGTTTTTCACTACTGGCGGTGTTTACTATCCTGCTCTCATCAATGTTCTGTTTCTGCAACACCAATATGAAAAGCCAGGATAACTACTTTGTTGGTTTTCCGGCCGCCTGGAACATCGCCGCGGCCTATTTCTATATTCTCGATTTACCGCCCTGGTTGACCGTTGCCGCGATTCTCTTTCTGGCCATTCTTACCGTCACCAAGATGAAGTTTCTGCACCCTTTCAGGGTGCGCAAGTTCATGCCGCTTAATATTGCCGTTACGCTACTCTGGTGTGTCTGCGCGACGGCCTTGATACTTTCAAGCCCTGAGCAGGCGGCCTGGGCGCTGGTGGGGCTTGCCATAACTTCATGCTATTTCGTGGGCATGTGCGTGTGGCGTACCGCCCAGGAGTGGTTCGATTAAGTCAGACTGACCGTTAAAAAAGGAACAAGGATGTCATTGACGCAGCAGCAGCAAAAGCGCTTCAAGGCGCTTGCCGCCGAGATCGAAGGAATCGATGTCGACGTCTACGAGCGCTTCGAGCGCGACCCGCTCGAGCCAATCATCGGCCTTGGCAAGCAGAACCTGCGCATCGGTTTTTTCGGGCGCGACCCAGGTCGAGAGGAGGTCCGCTACCAGGAGCCCTTTATCGGCGCTGGCGGGCAGCTGGTGAGAAAGGCGCTATACGAGCGCCTGTACGGCGAGAAGATGCCGGACTTCGAAGCGTCGCGAGCCGTAGGCGAGCACTTTTTCTGGATCAACACCGTGCCCTATAAGCCCGTAGGCAACAAGGCGTGGTCGATGAAGGTCAAGCGTCACTTTCACGGTTTAATGAACGAGGTGCTGATATCGCGCTGGGAAGGACGCACGCTGATTACGCTGGGCCGTGAAGCTTTTCTATGGTTCGGTATTGGCCGTTCAAAAGAGGAGCGCGATAGGCTGGAAGCCTACTGGAAGCAGGAAGATCGCTTTGAGAGTAGCATCGAGGTGACACTAGAAGATGACAAGGGCGCAGCGCAAACCTTTACGCTCTACCCCCTGCCGCACCCTTCACCGCTCAACCAAACCTGGTATGCACGCTTTCCGGGGCTATTGAAGCAGCGTCTTGAGCAGTTGGAGGTACGCCAGGACAACCTGACCCTGTGACAGCGGCCTATTTAAACAACGTACAAAGGCACCGCCATGAAACCCAAGATCAGCCTGATTACCCTTGGTGTGCATGACTTGAAGCGCGCCATCCAGTTTTACCGGGATGGCCTTGGGCTGCCGGAACACGAGACAGACAGCGACGAGGTAGCCTTTTTCAAGATGGAAGGCGCCTGGCTATCGCTGTTTCCCAGAGCGTCATTGGCTCGCGATATCGGCATTGCGGATGACTCAAAAGCCAGTTTCAGTGGCATCACACTGGCCCACAACGTCGCCAGCCAAGAGGCCGTTGATCAAGTGCTTCAACAAGCGGTTGCGGCAGGCGCCAAGCTGATCAAACCCGCTGAAGAGGTTTTCTGGGGCGGTTATTCCGGTTATTTCCGCGACCCCGAAGGCCACTACTGGGAAGTCGCCTACAACCCCTTTATGGATCTAACGTAAAACGCTCGCCTCTAATAACGAAAGCGAGCGTTCAGGATTCCAGCGGAGAAGTCGACGTTACTCGGCTTTGAAGACCACCGGAAATGGCTGCGATTCGTCTTCGCACGCCTCATTTGCACGATATTCAACCAGTCGGAAAGTACCCTCCTGCCACTGCCAGGTGCGTTCGCCACCACAGTTACCGGCGCCTCGGTCCTTGTATTGATCGCTTAAAATGCCCGTCTCTGGGTCAAACTCAGGATCAAAAAGCGACTCGGTGCCGGTCCAGCTACTGTTACGCCATAGGGCAAAAAGCAGCTTGCGTGGCGCGGCGTCTTCCGCCTGGTAAATCGCCTCATAAGAAATCTGGTAGGCGCCAGCATTACACGGCACGAGCCACATATCGCCGCCCTTCTCATCTTTGATCGCATAGTGCTGGGGCGCAATACCCAACGATTCATCAATGGGAGCGCAGGTATCGCTAATATGCGAGGCGACCGCGTCTGGCACTGTCGGCTGCTCGTTATCCGCCTGCTCCGCGCCGGCATGGCCGCTGGCAAAACCGATCGACAGGCCCATGGCCACAGCCGTTATCCAACCCAGTGAACGTAACATCATGACCACCTCCTTCGTGCGGTTCGCGCGGCATGTTTTCCACTCGCCACGACCTGAAAATGCGCGCTTGAAAACATCGCTACTAGATACTCCGATTTCGCCCAGGCCGCCATCCCCAAGCCGCCTGTTGCACCGTCGTTTCTCATTTCATACCCGTTAAGGTAACCGCGTGTTCGTACACCTGCGCGACTTTCTCGGTGGCCAGCGCGCTTGCGGGGAATGGCGATGCCCACGTTTGATCCGATGCCGCCAGACCGGTTCATCCCCGCGCCAGCGGGGAACGGTTATTATCTTGAGTTTCAAGAAAGACGCTATAACAGAAGAGGAGATATGGGGAGAAATCCGCAGTTAGATAACAAATATTCGCCTTGGCTTATATTTTGTGAGGATAGTGATTTTGACTCGATAGAAGCTGGAGCGCCGCTTGCTTAACAAATTATTGGGGGTACAATAATTAATAGGATGAGGAGGCTTCGATGGCCCCAGGCAGTAAGATTGAATACGACCTGCGCAAACAGCAAGACACCCTGCAACATCGCGGCCTGGACTTTAACGATGCGCCTACTGTTTTTGCCGGGAAAACGCTATCAATGGTGGATGATCGCCAAGACTACGGTGAAGAGCGCATTATCACCGTGGGTAAGCTCACCGGCAAAATCACCGTGATTGTCTGGACACAACGCGGAAAGAAGCGCCGCATTATTTCCATGAGGTACGGCAATGAACGCGAAAGACAACGATACGAACAGCACCTGGCTTGATCCAGACGATGCCCCCGAACTTACAGAGGCGTGGTTTGAGGCCGCACATCAATACCAGGGAAATACTTTGGTGAAACGCGGTCGTGGCCGCCCCCCTATTCCTGCAAGTGAACGGAAAGTGCCTGTAAAAATTCGCTATGACCAGGAGGTAGTGGAAGCCTTTAAGCAAACGGGCAAGGGCTGGCAAACCCGCATGAATCAAGCACTACGCCAATATCTGAAAGAGCATAGTGTTCACGATCTCAATTGAGGATGATGGCAGAGGGAGCGGAACTTTTGGTTTAGCTCAGCGCTCTCTCAATCCAAACCAAACGCCTCTAATGTCTATCAATTGAAGACCCTGCTTTGGCCCCACTCTGACCCTAACAAAGCTAAAACTTTTTCCCAAGGCGCTCGTTAGATGTGCGTATTGGTTGATTCCATCGTTTTCAGACCAGCGATGCCCGCAACTCTCCCACCATCTCGTCGACTAACTCCCCCACCGTGCGTACTGCGGTTTCGATTGCTGGCGTGAGGGTGAACGCATAGTTAAGCCGCAAACACTGGCGAAACTTGCCCGAGGCGGAAAACAGCGAGCCAGGGGCCACATGAAGTTTCTTTTGCGCCAGGCGCTCGTTGAGCCGCACGCAGTCTACAGCGGCGGGCAGCTCCACCCATAGCAGAAAGCTGCCTTGCGGGTAGCTGATGCCTGTGCCTTCGGGAAAGTAGCGCTGCACCCAGCCAATCATCACATCGCGCTGGCGCTGATACTGACGAATGGCCACGCGCAGATGACGCTCGTAGTGCCCTTTGGCAACGAACTCGGCGACCGCCAGTTGCGGAAGCGTAGCCGATGCCCCGGTGGAAACGTACTTCATGTGCAGCGCTTGATCCCGATAGCGCCCCGGGGCCATCCACCCAACCCGCAGCCCCGGCCCCAACGTCTTGGAAAAACCGCTGCACAATAGTACGCGCCCATCGTCATCGAAGGATTTAATGGTGGGCGGCCGGGGCTGAGCGAACGATAGGTCGCCATAGATATCGTCTTCGATAATCGCTACGTCAAAGCGCTGGGCAAGCTGCACCAGGGCACGCTTGCGCGCGGGTGGCATGGTGTAGCCCAGCGGATTGTTAAAGGTCGGCGTTACCTGAATGGCGCGAATCGGCCACTGTTCCAGCGCAAGTTCCAGCGCTTCCAGGCTGATGCCGGTTTGCGGGTCGGTGGGGATTTCCAGGGCCTTCAAGCCGCTGGCCTTCAATATCTGCATGGTGCCGTAGAAGCTGGGTGAATCGACCGCAACCACATCGCCGGGCTGGGTCAGAGTACGCAGCGCAATGGAAAGCGCCTCCTGGCAGCCCGTGGTGATCAGAATGTCGTCCGGGTGAAGCAGGCAGCCTGATGCCACGGCAAGCTTGGCCACCTGCTGGCGAAGCTCCGGGCTGCCGCTCAGCTTGTCATAGTTGAAGCCATGCAGATCGGCACTTCGATGTAGCCCGCCAAGAATCTTCGACAGCGGCTTGAGCGACGCATACTCGAGATTGGGCACGCCGCGCCCCAGCAAAAGCCGGTTGTCGTCGCGCTGGGTGGCCACAAGCTCCAGCACCTGGTCCCACTGGGAAATATCCAGTGGCCGCTGGGCGGGGCGTGATATTGAGGGCAGTACCGACGGCGCCCGGCCAGGCAGCACGAAGTAGCCCGACTTGGGCCGCGACTCGATCAGTGTGGCATCCATCAGCTGACGATACGCCTCCTGTGCGGTCGAGATGCTCACTTCCATCTCCTGGCAGACGGCGCGAATGGAGGGCAGACGATCACCTGGGCGGTAAATGCCGTGCTCGATACGCTCGCGCAATACAGCGGCGACCTGTTCATAGCGCGTCATAGCGCCTCCCCTTTTAGTGCCATACAGTTAATGGCTAAAACGCGCATACAGCGACGCAATATGGCTTATCTGTATCCATAAAACAGACAATTCTATATCTGTATCATGAATCGCGTACTGAGTAACCTGAAATGGCCAACCACCGGAGAAATCACCATGCCCCGTTTCAGCCTTGCTCAGCTTCGCTATCGGCTGCGCTGCTACCGTGAATGCCGCCGTAGCCGCCGCCAGTTACTCACACTCGATGACCGGCTGCTCAAGGATATCGGTATCAGCCGCGCCCAGGCTCGCCAGGAGAGCCGAAAAACCTTCTGGCAACACACAACGTTTAACAAGGAGGCCCCATGAACAGTGCCGAATACTACCTGCTGGATGTCTTTACCGACACGCCGTTTTCAGGCAATCCGCTAGCCGTATTTTTAATGGCCGACGGGCTTGAGACAGCCACCATGCAGGCGATTGCTAATGAGCTGAACCTTGCCGAAACGGTATTCTTGAGCGCGCCCATTGGGCAAAACCACTACTCAATGCGGATATTCACGCCCGCCGCAGAGCTGCCGTTTGCCGGGCACCCTACGGTCGGCACCGCGCAGCTTCTCGCTGAGCTTGGTCTGGTAAACCGTGAGCAAACACTGGTGCTCCAGCCACCAGTAGGTGAACTGCCCATTCGCTACTCAGGCAAGCAAGCCATATTTACCACCGCCAGGCCCGCCAGCGTTACGCCAAGCACGCTGAATCAGCAAACGGCCGCCTCACTGCTTGGCCTGCAAAGCCACCAGGTCATCGGCACACCGGTCATCGCCTCCTGTGGGCTGGCCTTTCACCTTATTGAGCTGAGTGATTTAACGGCACTGAAGAGCATCCAGATATCTGAAGCCGTATGGACAGACGCGGTTTCCCCGAGCGGCATTGAGCAGATCTATCTCTATGTCACTGAAACATCAGGCGACTCAGAAGCACGGCTTCGCAGCCGAATGTTCAGCAGGGAGCATGGCCTTTGCGAAGACCCCGCGACCGGCAGTGCCGCTGCGGCGTTGACCGGTTATTTGGCAGCGCATACCGAAACGTCACATTGGACGATTCACCAAGGTGTAGAGATGGGCCGCGCCAGCGTTATCGAGACCGCCATAGATAAAGGCCTTGTTCAGGTAGGTGGTTGTGCTGTACTGGTGGGTAAGGGTGAGCTTTATTTACAGGATTGATAATAGCTTTTATTGCCTGCCGCCAGCAGATGCCTTTTTAAAAATACGAAAGCCATCCGCTGCCCGGCCTTTCAACTCATTTCGTTACTATCATGTTTTAAAGCACCACCTCATACCCTTCAAACTTCGGCGGCCCCAAGTAGATCCCTTCCGGCGACTTGGCATTGGCATGCGCCTTACGAAACGCTTCGGACTGCGTCCAGCCGCGAAAAGCCTCTTCCGACTCCCACACACTATGAGAAATAAACACAGTGTGATCGTCCTGCTTGTCACCCTGCAGCATCTTGAATTGCTTGAACCCCGGCACTTCATCTAGATGCGAGTCGCGGTTGCGCCACACGTCCAGAAAGTCTTCTTCCCGGCCTGGGGCAATGCGAAAACGGTTCATGGCAATATACATGGCAAACTCCTTGGGGATGGTGGCGTTACAACGCTTGATGGTAACGTCATGGTTCGGGCACGGATAGCCCAGGGAAGCCTAAGGGGGCGATATGGCAAAGACCGCCATCCAGGTAGTGTGGTTCAAGCGCGATCTGCGCATTCACGATCACGCGCCGCTTTACGACGCCGCGGCGGCCGGCCCGGTGCTACCGGTCTTTGCCATCGAGCCCGGCCAGTGGCAGGCGCCGGACAGCGCCCTGCGCCACTGGCAGTTCGCCGCCGACTCGCTTGTGGAGCTTGCTCAAGCGCTTACCTCCCGCGGGCTGGCGCTATGCCTTTGGCAGGGCGAAATACTAGATCTGCTGGCTGCGCTCAAGGCGCGTTACGGCGATATCGCCCTTCACTCCCACGAAGAGACCGGCAATGCCTGGAGCTTTGCCCGCGACCTTGAGGTCAAGGCGTGGTGCCAGACGCACGATATCCCCTGGCACGAGGCGCGCCAGCACGGCGTGGTGCGCGGTTTGAAATCCCGTGTGGCGGATCGCGGCGCCTGGGAGGCCCAATGGGAGGCGCTGATGACTGCGCCGACCTGCCCGGCGCCGCCAAACGCTCGAGTCGCTCAGGGATGGGAGGCTTTTCATCATGTTGAAGCCGACGAGCTTCATGGGCTGACGCTCGGGTTTGATACCACGCCCTGCCCCGAGCGCCAGCCCGGCGGACGTCAGGCGGGCCGGGCGCTGTGGCACAGCTTTATCACCCGGCGCGGACGGCGCTATCGGGGATCGATCTCAAAGCCGTTGCTTGCAGAGGAGTTTGGCTCGCGGCTGTCGCCGCACTTGGCCTGGGGCACGCTCTCCATGCGCGAAGTGGTGCAGTCGCTGCGCCGCCAGCGCAAAAAGCACGCCGAGAACACTGCCTGGGAGCGCTCGCTGCGCGCCTTTGCTTCGCGGCTTCACTGGCACTGCCACTTCATTCAAAAGCTCGAAAGCGAGCCGGATATGGAGGCGCACACCCTGCACCCGGCGCTGCGCGGGCTGCGCGAGCGTGACCCCGAGCATCCCAACTTGATCGCCTGGAAGCACGGCCAGACCGGCGTTCCGCTGGTGGATGCCTGCATGCGCTGCCTGATTCACACCGGCTGGATCAACTTTCGCATGCGCGCCATGCTGATCTCGCATGCCACTTTTGGCCTCGGGCTGCATTGGTATGAGCCCGCGCTGCACTTGGCCCGCCTGTTCACCGATTTCGAGCCCGGTATTCACTACCCCCAGATACAGATGCAGGCGGGGGCGACCGGCACCAACGCACTGCGAGTCTATAACCCCATCAAGCAGGCCGAGGACAACGACCCGAGCGGCGAGTTTGTCGCCCGCTGGGTGCCGGAGCTCACCGTGCTGCCCGTCGAGTGGCGCGCTACGCCTTGGGCGCTGCCGGAAAGTCTGCAAACGCGCTTCGGCTTTCTACCCGGCGAGCACTACCCGCGGCCGCTTGATTTCGAGGCTGAAGCTCGCCGCTGGAAAAAGATTCTATACGAGCTGCGAAAAACGCCGGAGGCACGTGAGGCAAGTAAGGTCATTCTGGATAAACTTGCCAGCCAGCGCCGCCCGCCTGGACGGCGCCCCAAACCGAAAAAACCCGTCAGCCGCCAACAGCTTTCGCTGTTTGACGAGGGCGGGTCAAGCAGTGATAGCGACCAACGTTAGAAGTGGTAGTTGATAAACGCGCCCGTGCGCCACTGCACATCGCTACCCAAATCATCAACGATCGGGCTATCGCTGGCATCACCAGTAAGTTTCGATACGCCAACGACACCGGTGACCGACCATTGCGGCGCCAGGTAGTAGCTGAGTGAGGCATTGGCGCCGACCGAGAAAGCGCCATCGTCGGCCGCGTAAGCCGCAATGCCTGACCTTGCGCTCTCGTATGGTGAGACGCTAAACAGCGCGTCTGTCCACTTGTCACTGATGTAAGCAAGTTCGGGCCCAAACGTCATGACGGTACGTTCGCTAAATCGGGAAACATAGGTGGCCCCCGCGGTAAGCCGATAGCCGTCGATATCGCCGGTAAAGGGCGTTTCGATGGATCCGCTATAGCGCCAGTTGTTACCCTGGTAACCGATACGCAGCCCCGCCGTTGCGCCACCGTCGACTTCATCCAAACGGCTGATATCGCCGGTATCGTCGCGGCCGAAGGTGTAGCCGATAAAGGGCGCTACTTTCAAGCCATCCCGATTAATGACATTCCAGCCAATGCCGTTTCTCATGCTGACGAACAGCGTGTCGTCGTAAGTTGCTTCAAAGGCCGGAAAAGGCGTCCATTCGTAATCGTCACTGCCCAGATAGTCAGGCGCATAAATCGCCCCGGCCCCCAGGGTCCCTTCCCACTGCGCCCCTAACGCCGTCGCGCTGAGCGCAAAGCTGCCCAGGGCGAGCGCTAACGTTAATGATCGGCGATGTGTGTATGCATTAGTCATGTCATCAGTTCCGTGATTGGATGGGCGAGCAAACGTTTAACTACCAAATGGTCGTTAGTGTATAGTAGCATTTTCCAGCGGTCTCTAAGCGGTTAGTACCCACATGACGCAGACATCCAAAACAGACAACGCTTCCCTGAGAAAACGCACGCGCCTGCCCCCTGAAGTCCGCCGACAATACATTCTGGATGCCGCGCTCGACGAATTCAGTATGTCAGGCTTTGAAGGCGCAACGGTAGAGCGCATTGCACGTCAGGCAGGCATCACCAAAGCCGGGCTCTATGCACATTTCACGAGCAAGGAAGCGCTGTTCGAGGCGCTACTCGATACGATCATGCTGCCGATTGCAGCCGACAACGTCTGGTCGCTGAGCAGCGCTTCCACACTGGAAGCCGCTATCGACAGCTTTTTGGACACGCTCTATGGCGATGACAAATCGACGCGCCGACTCACCATCATGCGGCTATTGATCGTCGAGAGCGGCCGAAACCCCCAGCGGGTTCAGCAGTGGTATCAGCAGACCTATCGACCTTATATCGAAAAGCGTCAACGCGTACTGGAGAGCTACCTGCGCCAGCATACGTCACATACCGCTCTGACACCTGGGCAAATTGCCCTGGCGTTTTCACCGGCAGTACTGGCCATGTTCTGGCAGATGATTATTGGAGGCGAAAGTGCTGCCTCCGAGATCGCCGCCATCAAGGCCAGCCACCGCGAAGTAATGCTACGACTCCTTTCAACGGACTGACCCTATGCCGATGCCCTTCCATGGATTTAGCAGATTCATTTATCTTTCAAGCCTGGGGGTATTGTTGACCGCCTGTGCGGCCACCCCTTCCCCTAAGCCCACGGCGCTACCGGTGGAACTCCCAAACGCTTTTTTGGCGGCGGCCGGGCAGCAGGTGTTGGCTGGCGATACCTGGTGGCAGGATTTCCAGGACGAAGAGCTCAACATCTTCGTTAGAAATGCCCTGGACTATAACCCGGGGCTTGCCCAGGCCATTGCCCAGGCGCGCATCGCCGAGGCGCAGTCACGCAGTGATCGCGCGGATCTCTTTCCTCAGGTCAATGCCGGGTTGAACAGCTCGCGGCAGCAGCGCCAGGGCGCCACGGCACCGGGGCCTGAAGGCGGCGGGCAAAGCATTTCCAATAGCCACAGCGCCTCGCTGGATGTCAGTTGGGAAATCGATTTATGGGGGCGGCTTGCCTCTTTATCCAATGCAGGGCAGGCGGATTTCCTCGCTGCCAGCGAGCAGCTCAGAGGTATGCACCAATCCCTGGCCGCCGACGTAGTGTCACTCTATCTCGGGATCGTGCAGGCAAGAGCCCAAGTGGATTTGTCCGAAAGCACCGTTGAGGCGCTCGAGGAGTTTGCCCGCCAGGTCGAGAATCGCGCCGATGCAGGAATTGTCTCGCCCACCGATGTCACTTTAGCCTATGCCAACCTGGGCTCCGCCAAGGCAGGGCTTGAGCAGCGCCGTGAAAACCTGGCCCGCGTGACGCGCCAGCTGGAAACGCTGATGGGTGAGTACCCCGCCGGGCGGTTGATCACGACCAGCGAACTTCCTGCCTTGCCTCCCCTCCCCTCGGCCGGGGTTCCCGCCGAGCTTTTGGCCCGCCGGCCAGACGTGCGCAGCGCCGAGTGGGCGCTGCAGGCCGCGGATTATCGACTGACCGCTGCGGAGCGCTCCTTTCTTCCTTCCATTTCATTGACCGGAAGCGCCGGCTCGACAGGCAGCGAAATGGCAGATCTGTTCAGCAACGGCTCTTTTATCTGGACGATTGCGGGCAATATCGTACAGCCCATTTTTCAGGGCGGGCGGCTACGTGCCCAGGCCGATGCCGCTGAAGGACAGCGCGATGAGGCGTTTTACGGCTACGTAGAGGTCGCGCTAACGGCACTGTCGGAAGTCGAGACGGCGCTTTCAGTCGACGACCTGCTGGCCCGGCGCGTGGTGGAAAGCAATGAGGCGGCCGACTACGCCGAAGAAGCGGTACGCGTCTCGTTCAATCGCTACATGCAGGGCATCGAACCCTTCCTGAATGTGCTGGAAAGTTACCAGCGCGCGCTGGATAGCCGCAGCGCCACTATTACAGCCCAGTACGATCGGTTGGAAAATCGCATCGACTTGCATCTTGCCCTGGGAGGCGGCTTTGACGCCGTCTCTGCGTTTGATCCGTCCTCAACAGGAACCTCTGCGTTATGAACATCAAACACATCGCCTTTAGCCTTACGCTTTTACTGCTGCTGAGCGCCTGTAGTGGTGGAGAAAGTGGTGGAGAAAACGGTGGAGACGATAGCGCTGAGACGCAGGTTCCAGAAGAACCCGCGGTCAGCGTCAGCGTTGTACCTGCCGCGGTGACCGCCTTGCAGGGATGGCAATACAGCCAGGGCACTGCCCGCTCGCTGCGCCGGGAATACCTGACTTTTACCGAACAGGGCAAGGTCACCTTTGTGGACCAGGATTTGCGTGTAGGCATGTCAGTGGAAGAGGGCCAACTGATTGCGCACCAGGCCCCTGGGCGTTTGGAAGCGGAGCTGGCCTCTGCCCGTGCGTCATTAAACGAAGCCGAGGCCAGCCTGTCGCTGGCGCGAGTCACCCAAAATCGCTACGAGACGCTGGTCAACCAGCGCTCGGCGTCTGCCCAGGAGCTGGACGAAGCGCGCGTGGGGGTCGAGCAGGCGCTGGCCACGCGCGACAACGCCCGCGCCCAGATCGCTCAGGCCGAGGTCATGCTTGAGGAGTCACGACTGGTATCGCCCATCGACGGTGTACTGGCGCGGCTCAACATCGAGCAGGGCCGCTACTTCATGCCCAGCACGGTAGATACCGCCTCCGAGCAGGGGGCGCTTCAGACGGTACCGGCACTGGTAATCGACCCCTCCCACTTCGAGGTGCGTCTTGATCTGCCGGCGTATAATTTCGACCGCGTCGAAGTGGGTGCGCACGCCATTATCGGTGGGCGCCCGCCACAGCACGCGGACAGCCTCGACCCCGAGATGCTCGGTGAGAGCGAAATAGGTGAAATACACGCGATCAGCCCGTCGGTCGATCCGCAGTCGCGCACTTTCGAGATCATTATTCGCACCACTAGCGACAACCCGCGCTTGCAGGATGGCGCCTTCGTGGCCGTCTGGATGGCCGAGCCTGAAAAAAAGCAGGCGCTGAGCGTTCCGTTCAACGCCCTGCGGTTTTTGAATGATCAGGCCTTCGTGTTCGTTTACGACGAAGCGAATGGCCGGGTGGAAGAGCGCAGCGTACAGCTTGGCCAACAGGCCGGCGAGCGCCGCGAAGTGCTGGAGGGGCTGTCGCCAGGTGAGCAGGTGGTGACCGAAGGGCGCACCCGACTCAGTGACGGTGATCGCGTGACGCTGATCGAGGGTCAACCATGAGTTCGGAGTCTACCCAAACGTCACCGCAGACGCCCCGCGAAAGCGATGAAGTGCGCAACGCTCATCGGCTGATGCGCTTTTTCTTTCTCAAACCGATCTTCGGTATTTTGCTGACGGTCACGATGGTGTTGGGCGGACTATTCGCCTACTCAGCGCTGGTCAAGGAGGCACTGCCCGCGCTGAATATTCCCCAGGCCAGCATCACCACGGTGTGGTCCGGGGCGGATCCGCGCTCCATGGAAGAGCAGGTCACCGATCTGATCGAGGACGAAATCACCACGCTCAGCGGCGTGAACACGGTCAACAGCGCTTCATTTGATTCGCTGTCGGTGATTTCCGTCGAGTTCGATGCATCAATCGACACCGTGGACGCCATGACACGGCTGCGCGCCGCCGTGGCCGATGCGGAGTCCGGTTTTCCTTCCGAGGTTGAAAGCCCCAGTATCAGCCAGAGTTCGGTGGACGACCGCCCGATCCTGACCCTGGCGCTGCACGGAGACGCCGGTTCCGCCACGCTTAACCAGACCGCTCGCCAAATTCGCGATGCGCTCGAGCGTGTGCAGGGCATCAACGAGGTCAACATCGGCGGCGAGCGCGAGGATATCGTGCAGATCCTGATCAACCCCGAGCGGCTGCTGGCGCTGGGGCTCTCGCCGACCGCTATCCGCGATGCCGTGCAGCAGGCCAATATCGAGCAGCCTTTTGGTGAAGTGCGCAGCCAGAATATGGGCGCAGTGGTCCGCCTGGAAGGACGCTTTGCGGATATCGACGACCTGCGCGCGCTGCCCGTATCAAGGCTTGAGAACAACCAAAGTTCCCGCGCGCTGACCCTGGGCGAAGTCGCTACCGTCAAGCGCATGCAGGAAACCGAACAGTCGCGGGCATTTTTCAGCGAACGCGGCGGCGATTTTGACGCATCACTCGAGATATCGATCACCAAAACGCCGGGGGCCGATACCGTGCAGGTGGTCGAGCGCATTCGTACAACGCTCGCCGATCTGGAAGCGGCCAACACCTGGCCTAATCAGGTGCACTACTCCGTGTTGCAGGACGACGCCGTGCAGATCTGGGATTCGCTAACGGAAGTGTTCGTCAGCGCCCTGCAGACCATGCTGGTGGTCTTTGTCATCCTGTTCATCACAATTTCCTGGCGCGAGGCAATCGTTTCCGGCCTGGCCGTCCCGATTACCTTTGCCGGCGTGCTGCTGGTCATCTGGGCGTTTGGCTACTCGCTTAACGAGCTGGTGATCATCGGGATGGTCATTGCGCTGGTGATGATCATTGATGTCTTCATCATCCTGATGGAGGGCCTGCACGACGAGATCTACCGCAACGGGCGTACTTTCGGCCAGGCCGTGCTGATCACCGTCAAACGCTACGCGGTGCCCATTTTTGCAGCGCAAGTGACCACGATTCTGGCCATGGCGCCGCTGATGTCGATTGGCGGCACCATGGGCGCCTTTATCCGCGTGCTGCCCACCACGATCATCATCTGCCTGGTGCTCTCGTTTGTCGTGGCGATGCTTTGCGCGGTACCGCTGTCGCGGGTGCTTCTGGGCAAACAGTGCCGCGCGGAAGGTGAGGAAAAACCAGGGCTGGCAGATCGGGTGACCCAGCGCGCCGTTGACGGGGTGGAACGCTTTAATGGCCGCTATATCGTGGCCAGCCGCGGCCGCGCTTGGCTGTGGGTGCTGGGCGCTGTCGTACTGTTCGTGGTCGCCCTGTTCGCCTTTACCCAGACGCGCCTCGAACTCTTCCCACCGGCGGACGGCGAGCGTCTCGGCATCAATATCGAGCTTCCGCCCACTGCGCCGCTGGAGACCTCCCAGGTCGTGGCCGACCAGATCGGTGAGATACTGCGTGAAAAGCCTTACTTTGAGAGCATCATCAAGCTGGTGGGGCTCAAGAGCCCGTTTGCCGGCGGAGGCGGCGCCGCCTCGCTACAGCCCAGCGACGCCGAAAACTTCATTGGCTTCTCGGCGATGTTCAAGGCACGCGATGCACGCGATGAAGACTCCTACGTGCTGGCAGAGTTGCTGCGCGAGGAGCTTTCCGACTTTCTCACCCGCAACGTCGCGGGCGCCGAGCTTCTGGTCGTGCCGGAAAGCAGCGGGCCCTCACCGGGGGATCCTATCGAAATCCAGCTGCTTGGCGGCAGCATGGATACGCTGAAGGAGCTTTCGATGCAGGTGCAGCAGGTGCTCACCTCGACCCCGAACGTGGTGGACGTGCGCGACAACCTGGGCGCACCGCAGCCCCAACTGGCGCTGCGCCCGGATCGCGACGCCCTGAGCTTTTTCGGCATCAGCCATGAAGAGCTCGCCGCCCAGGTACGCATCGCCTACAGCTCCGATATCATCGGCACCTTCGCCACCTCTGGTGAAACCGACGATCTCGACATCCGCTTGGGCATGGAGTGGCCAAGCCAGCCGGGCGAAGCGGGCGGGCCGAGCAATGTCGAGGAGTTCTCGCGGGTGCGCGCCTACCTGCCGGACGGCGGTTCCATCGCCATGTTCCAGCTGCTGAACCCCGTCCAATCGGAAGGCGCGATTGCCATTTCCCACGTCGACGGCGAGCGCGCGCTGACGGTGCTTGCCAAGAACCAGGGCCGTACCGTGACCGAGATCATGAACGACGTGTCGCCGCGCCTTGAGGAGTTACAGCGCGACTGGCCCGCAGGATATCGCATCGCGGTGGGCGGTGAATCCGCCGAGACCGCCGACACCGTTGGCTCGATCGGTATCGCCATGCTGGTGGCCATCGTGCTGGTGGTGGGCGTACTGGTGATTGTGTTCAGCAGCTTCCGTCAGGCGCTGATCATCTTTGCCACCATGCCGCTGGCGATCATTGGTACCGCGCTGGGTTTCTGGGCCTTCGGCATCTCGTTCTCGTTTTTCGCCATGATCGGGCTGGTCTCGCTGATCGGCATCGCGATCAACAACGGCATCATCATGGTCGATACCATGAACGGCTTTCTTACAGAGGGTATGAGCGTGGCAGAGGCCGCTTCCGCAGGCGCCGCCCGCCGGCTAAGGCCGTTGCTAACCACCGCAATCACCACCATCGTCGGGCTCGTCCCGCTGGCGATCAGCAGCGCCACTTATCGGCCATTAACGCTAGTGATCATCTTCGGATTGATCTCGGCCACGCTGCTCGCTCTGCTAGTAGTGCCCGCGCTTTATTACCTACTCACTCCAGCCAATGCCAACGAGCCCGAGATACTGGATTAAGCCACTCGCTTTTGATCGGCAGGCGATTGTCAGCTAACTGCCTGTCGCTTACCAGCGCCTTAAAAACCAAAATCCCGTCACCGCCAACAGCGCATACTGTTGGCGGTGACGGGATCTAGTTGCCTAGCGCGCTGTATTAGCTAAGCGCTTCCAGCGACTGCTCAATAATGCTTAAGCCTTCTTCCAGCACCTCGGAAGACACGGTCAATGGCACCAGAATACGGATGCTGTTGCCATAGAAACCGCAGGAAAGCAGGATCAGTCCTTTCTCACGCGCTTTGGCACAAACCTGATGGGTCATCGCGGGATCGGGCTTGCCGTTACTATCCAATAGCTCGAAGGCGGCCATGGCACCCAGCTGGCGGCCGTGGGCCACGGCGGGGAAGCGCTCTTCCCAGACGCCAAAACGCTCAGTCAGCATCCGGCCCATCTGCGCGCTGCGCTCAAGGATGTTTTCTTCCTCAATCACTTCAATGACCGCCAGCGCCGCCGCACAGGATAGCGGGTTACCGCTGTAGGTGCCGCCCAGCGAATTGGGGCCTGACGCATCCATGACCTTGGCACTGCCCACCACGGCCGACAGCGGCATGCCGTTGGCCAGGCTCTTGGCGGTGGTCAGAATGTCCGCTTCGATACCGCTATGTTCCAGTGCAAACAGCTTGCCGGTGCGCGCAAAGCCGGACTGCACTTCGTCGGCAATCAACAGAATGCCGTGCTCGTCGCACAGCGCGCGCAGTGCCTGCAGGTACTCGGGTGAGGCGATATAAAAACCGCCCTCACCCTGTACCGGCTCGATGACGATGGCCGCGGTGCGGTGCGGTGCGATATCGGTCTTGAACAGCGTGCGAATGGCATCGAGCGACGCCTCTTCACTGATACCGTGCAGCGGGTTCGGGAACGGCGCGCGGAAGACATCGCCCGGCATGGGGCCAAAATCGTTCTTGTAGGGCAGCACCTTGCCGGTCATGGCCAGCGTCATCATGGTACGGCCGTGGAAGGCGCCGTCGAAGGTGATGATGCCGGTGCGGCCGGTGGCGGCACGGGCTATCTTCACGGCATTTTCAAGCGCTTCGGCGCCGGTATTGACCAACATGGCCTTACGCTCGGGGCCGCGTACTGGGGTCAGCTCGCAGAGTTTCTGGCACAGCTGCACGTAGGGCGCGTAGGAGATGACCGCAGCGCTGGTGTGCATGACCTTCTTGAGCTGCGCTTCAACGGCGGCGACGATTTTCGGGTGGCGATGGCCCAGGTTCAGCACGCCGATGCCGCCCGCGAAGTCGATCCAACGGTTGCCGTCAGCGTCCCAGATTTCCGCGTTTTCCGCACGCTCGGCAAACTGGGTGGTCGGAGTGGCGGCGCCGTTGGCTACATAGCGGTTTTTCAGTTCGTTCAGTTCGTGATTAGTCATGTTCATTCCCCTTATAAGCCGCCAACGCAGACGTATTTGAGTTCGGTAAATTCATCGAGGCCGTGGTGAGAGCCTTCGCGGCCCAAGCCGGACTCTTTTACACCACCAAACGGGGCAAGCTCAGTCGAGATCAGCCCTTCGTTGACGCCGACCATGCCGTATTCCAGCGCTTCCATGGTGCGCCAGATGCGCCGGTAATCCGTGGCGTAGAAATAAGCGGCCAGGCCAAACGGCGTGTCGTTGGCCATCTGGATGGCCTCTTCATCGCGCGTAAACCGGAACACCGGTGCAACGGGGCCAAACGTTTCTTCATCGGCCACGGCCATGGCGGTCGTCACGTCTGCCAGCACTGTGGGTGTGAAGAAGCGCTCGCCGGCGTCATGAGGCTTGCCGCCGCACATAAGGCGGGCGCCTTGGCTCATGGCGTCATCCACATGGCGCTGCACCTTGTCGACGGCGGCCTGATTGATCAGCGGGCCGATCACACTGCCTTCGGCCAACCCATCACCGACCTTGAGGGCTTTTACGCGCTCGGCCAGCTTGGTAACGAAGGCGTCGTACACGCCGTCCTGGACCAGAAAGCGGTTGGTGCATACGCAGGTCTGGCCCGCGTTGCGGAATTTGGAGGCGATGGCACCGTCCACGGCGGCGTCTACATCGGCATCGTCAAATACGATAAACGGTGCGTTGCCGCCCAGTTCCATGGCGGTTTTCTTGACGGTGCTGGCGCACTGGGCGAGCAGACGCTTGCCGACCGGCGTGGAGCCGGTGAACGACACCTTGCGAACGCGTGGATCAGTCGTCAGCACTTCACCTACTTCCGCCGGTTTGGAGGCGGTGATCACGTTGATGGTGCCTGTAGGCAGGCCCGCTTCGAGCGCAAGATAAGCCGCCGCCAATGCAGTTAAGGGCGTCGCCTCAGCGGGTTTGATCACCACGGTGCAGCCGGCGGCGAGTGCCGGGGCGCACTTGCGGGTAATCATCGCCAGCGGGAAGTTCCAAGGCGTGATGGCGGCCACCACGCCGACTGGCTCACGCAGCACCAGCAGGCGCTTGTCAGCGCCGTGGCTGGGCAGGGTTTCCCCAGCCATTCGTTTGGCTTCTTCAGCGAAAAACTCGATAAACGAGGCGCCGTAAATTACTTCGCCCTTGGCCTCCGCCAGCGGTTTGCCCTGCTCGAGGGTCATCAGGCGGGCCAGGTCGTCGGCGTGTTCGATGATCAGCTCAAACCAGCGGCGCAGCAAGGCTGAGCGCTGTTTGACCGGCGTGGCTCGCCAGGCGCTACCTGCTTCATACGCGGCGGCCACGGCGTCGCGGGCGTCGCCAGCGCCAAGCTCCGCTACACGGGCAATGGTCTCGCCGGTGGCAGGATTATCCACGGCGAAGGTTTGCTGGCCGGTGCGCCACTCACTGCCTACCAGGGCGGGAACGGCGTCGTGCAACCACTGTTCGATAAAGCTCATGCAATGCTCCTGTGAATGTCGTAGCCGGCTTACAGATCCGCCATCATGTGTTGGTCGCTATAAGCGCGGCCGTAGGTGAAGAGCGCGTGGATATACAGCGCGATACCCAGCACCGCCCAACCGGCAAAAATGCTCCACTCCGCAGCACTCAATGCCGCCGGACTACCCGGCAGGTAAAGGCAGGCCATGCCAAAGGAAAGAACAATGGCCAAGATGCCGCACAGCTTGCCGTGACGAATGCGGAACGGGCGCGGCATATCCGGCTCACGCACGCGCAGCACCACGAAGGAGATCGCCACAAACAGGTAGGCGATCACGATACCCAGGCCACCGGCGTTGACGATCCACACCAGTGCCGGGCGGCCAAAGAATGGTGCGATGCAGGAAAGAAAGCCCATCAGAAAGATGGCGTTGGTCGGCGTTTTATAGCGCGGATGCAGCTTGCCAAACGGCGCGGGCAGCATGCCAGCTTTAGCCAGGGCATAAATGGCTCGCGAACCACCAATGTAGAACGCGTTCCAGCTGGTAATGATGCCTGCGATACCGGCCATGACCATCAGGTTGCTGGCCCAGGGAGCGTTAAACAGTGCGCCCATGGCGTCCGGCACGCTCAAGGAGCTTGCGGCAAGCTCGGTGCTGTCAAGCGCAAGGCTGGTCGCTAGAATAATCAGCGCGTACCACACGACCGCCAGAATGACCGAAAGCATCAGCACCTTGCCGATGGCCTTATAAGGCAGATTGATCTCTTCTGCGGCCTGGGGAATCACGTCAAAACCCACAAACAGGAAGGGCACCATGACCAGTACCGCAATGATTCCGGCTACGGTGCCGTTATCTCCATGGGCAAAAAGCGGCAGCATGTTGATGGTTTCGCCTTCAAACAAGGCGCCGGTCACAAACATCACGCCCGCCAGGAGAATCATGCCGGTAACAACCTTCTGTACCAGCGAGGCGGTAGTAACGCCGAAGTAGTTGATCAGCATCATGGCGAGCGAACCGCCCACACCTACGGCCACCCAGGTGGCTTTTACTTCCCAGCCGGCAATCGTCCACAGATGGCCGACCGCGTAGTTGGGGGCCAGGTGTTCGATAACCGTAGGCAGCGCCACGGCTTCAAACGCCACCACGCTCAAGTAGCCGAGTATGATCGCCCAGGTGCATAGAAAGGAGGGCAAATGGCCCAGCGCGCGATAGCTGTAAACGTGTTCGCCGCCCACCTTGGGCATGGCAGAGGCGAGCTCGGCGTAGGTCAGGCCCACCAGCACAATGGCTAACCCCCCGACGATAAAGGCTAGAATAGCGCCCAGGCTGCCAGCAGACTGGATCGCCGTGCCGGTAAGAACAATCCAGCCCCAGCCAATCATGGCCCCAAACGCGAGGGCCAATACATCGCCGCGGGCGAGTACCCGGACGAGCTTATCCTGTTCAGAAGGAGTGTTCATGGCAAGAGTCCTGCAGGTTATTGGATGTTGTCGTTGGCGCTCTATGGCGCAGTATCCTGATCCCGGTTAAACGGAATCTAAACACGCTAGCAGGCTGAAAGAAGAACGCGTATACACCACTTTTGTGTTTGACTAGACCACTTTTGATTTGCACTACCATGGTGCATATCCGGTCAGCGTTAATCGTTTGAAAGCCCGCACTATTAGGGCTTTTGGAGAAGATAAAGGAGCGTTTCATGGAGCGTGAGCAGGTCGTGCACCAACTTGTACATCTTTATGCACTCCAGCCTGAACGGCTGAGCAAGCAAGTGCGTATCGAGCAGGCACTGCGCTATGCCATTACCCAGGAGTGGCCTTCGGGGATGCGTTTGCCGGCTCACCGCGTGCTGGCGGAAGGCCTGGGAGTCGCTCGCCAAACGCTGGCCATGGCGATCAATACGCTACTGAACGAAGCCTTGCTTAAAACGGCCCATGGCCAGGGTACCTGGACTCGCAAACCAGCGACGAAACCTGCTGCCTTTCTTAAGGAGCGTCCGCTTTCCCAACGGGCGCAAAAAGTGCTCCAGGGCCCAGGCGCCAGTCTGATTCAAAACGGCGCCTTTGTGCCCGGTATTCCTGATATCGCCCAGTTCCCCATGCGTAAATGGCGCCAGCTTTATGCCAGCGTGACCGTGCCCCAAAACGCCTTACTGCTCTCCTACTCCACCGGCGGCTATGGGCCGTTAAAGCGCGCGATACGCGATTTTCTGGAGCGCTGGCGCAATATCCGCTGCGACATTGATCAGATTATTATTACCGACGGTACGCACAACGGTATTGAACTGTGCGCCATGGCCTTGGCGGATGTAGGGGATACCGTGGTAATGGAATCGCCCTGCTACTGGGGAGCGCGCAACGTATTTACCGCCGCGGGGTTAAACGTTGAAATGTTGCCGTGGCAGCCCGGCCTTGGCCATAGCTTGCCCGCAACGTCTGACCCTGTGCAGCTTGCTTATCTCACTGGCTCTCACCATTACCCCCTCAGCGTGCCTACCAGCGCCCAGGACAAGCAGCGGCTGTGCGATGCGTTAGCGCCTGCTTATATCATTGAAGATGATTACGAGTTCAGTCGTGACGACCATACCAATCTGCTGTTTGACCCGCAGTCTGAGCGCCACTTTCTGGTGGGCTCTTTCTCCAAGATGATGTTTCCCGGGCTGCGACTTGGCTATTTGGTGGTGCCGCACCAGCTATCCGAACCCATGAATCGCCTGCGTAGCGAGCTGTTTCGTGAGGGGCGCATGCTGGATCAGGCGGTGCTTGCCCAGTTTATCTTCGATGGTGATCTTGACGCTTGGTGTCGCCGTATTCAGCGCGACTACCTGGGCCGTCAACAGGTGATGCATGATCAACTGCATACCTTGCCATGGGTGAAACGTATTTCACCGCCCAGTAGTGCCATTAGCCTATGTGTGGAATTTGAACCGCCTATTGATGATGTACAGCTTGCCCAGGCGTTGCTTAAGGAGCATTTGATCGTGCGTCCTTTAAGCCCGGTGTGCGCCGCGCATGATCCTCGCGCGGGCTTGGTAATGGGAGTGGGTATGCTTTCAGGTGAAACGCTGGCCCGCGAGGCACAGCGGCTGCGCCGCTGTCTGGAAAACCTGTTACGCTAGTCGCCCATAAAAATCTGATATCAACAATCATAAAAAAAGTCAGTGACGACAATATTATCCACAAGGGATTATTTACAAGAGATTATCCACAAGGAACTTACCATGCTTCGCCCTGTTGATAGTTTTCCCACTGCGTATTGGTCTTGGTATATAACATTACGCACTTGGGGATTGATAAGCATCGTTCTGCTGATTTCAGGCTGTGCAACGTTTGCCCCCAGCCCACCGCAGGATCAGAGCAATATCTGCGAGATATTCCGCGAACAGCCCACCTGGTACGACTACGCGCGGGACTCCCAGGAAAAATGGGGCACACCGATTGCCATGCAAATGGCGTTTATTCAGCAGGAGTCTTCCTTTAAAAGCCACATTCGCCCGGATCGTAAGTACTATCTGGGCTTTATCCCCGGCCCTCGACCTTCTTCAGCCAAAGGCTATGCCCAGGCGCAGGATCCGGTATGGGGCGAATATCGCGATCAGGCAGGCAGCTTTTTCGCCCGGCGTACCAGCATGAAGCACGCCACCGATTTTATCGGCTGGTATAACCGCCGCTCTCAGCAGCAGGCGGGCATTGCGCTGACCAACCCAGAGCATCTCTACTACGCCTATCACGAAGGCGCTGGCGGATATCGGCGTGGCACGTACCGAAATAAGCCCCATGTAGTCAATGCAGCAAGGCAAATAACCGCACGCACAAACCGCTATCAGGCCCAGCTAAACGCCTGTGAAGCCGAGTTTCAATGCCGCCGTTTTTACCAGGTCTGGCCCTTTTGCCGTAGTTAATTGTCGTCGTTAATTGCCTTAGCTAAGAAGCCCCAACATGTCATTACTCATCGGTTCAGCGTTTGTCTTTGTTGTTTTTTTGACCTCGATGCTTTCGGGTATCTTCGGCATGGCTGGCGGCCTGGTGCTGCTGTGGTTTCTGCTGCTTATTTTCCCCGCGAGCACCGCCATGGCGGTGCATGGCGTTATCCAGTTGACCGCTAACGGGTCAAGGGCGTGGCTGTCACGGCGGTTTATCGTCTGGCGGATCGTTGCGTTCATGACGCTGGGCGTGCTGAGCGCGGCGGGGCTACTGCTGTTATTCAGCTACAGCCCCAATGCGGCGACCGTCTCGATTTTGATAGGCCTGATGCCGATCTTAGTATGGATGCCCAAGCGCTGGTTTCATTTGAATGCCAATCGCAAAAGCCATGCGCTGCTCTGCGGCCTGGCCTCTGGCGGGCTGACTATTGCCGCCGGGGTTTCGGGGCCGCTGATTGATATCTTTTTCGTCCGCTCCCATATGGATCGACGCCAGGTCGTGGCCACCAAGGCGATGATCCAAGTGGTTGCGCATAGTATTAAAATTCTTTTTTACCTGGGTGCCGCACTTTCGCTTAGCACCGGGGAGTGGGGCATGGTGTTACTGGCAGCGCCCTTTGCCATTCTGGGCACGCAAACGGGCACGCGTATTTTGCATCGCCTGACCGACGCCAACTTCCGCACCTGGACGCGCTGGATTGTGACCGGTATTGGCGTGTTCTACTTCGCCCAAGGGGTGTACTTACTTAGCCATTAAAAACTAAAGGTGCTGGACAATACGGAAAGCTTACACCTTTGATTGACAGGGCAATTGTCTGGCGCTATCGTCTCGATAGATGAAAATGAGAAACAATCTCTTTTTTAAAATCATTTAGCCAGTGACGATGCGCAGGTAAGTGACATGACCAGTGAACAGCGACAGCTTCGCCAAACCATCGTGTTTTTACGAACCTCGTTTGAAGCGATTCAACATTCGATTGCAGGTCGCCTGGACGACCCGCTCCCCTGCTGGCTGGATACGGGAATGCTTTCGATGTTATCGCGCGAGCTGATGCGCTGTAGCCAACAAGCCAAACCACTGTTTACCGCGCCTGCGGTAGAGCAGATATTTCTGGCCTCACAGCAATGTGATCTCTTGTTAAAGCAGTGCCCGGGCGTGCTAAGTAGTGCCTTGTGCTACCGCCAGTTAGCGGCCATCATGCTGCCGCTCAATAGTGCGCTTCAAATGATGGCCGTGCCTTCCAAACGCCGCTGGCCCTGGCTACGCCGATAACTATCGCTCGTTTATAGCTCTAATCTGTTTTCTGATAGATAGGCCCTCTCGCGGGTACGGACAGGACTCCGCACCCGCGTGGGCTTATTGGCAGCTCTTCTTGACGCATTCTTTTATAATGTTGCTTTAAAATGAGCACTCAATACTAAAAAGGTCTCTCATGACTGAACAACCTCCCCTGCACGATCACGAACAACCGAGAAAGTGGTACCGCGTAGTCCCGGACCCCATGGTGCTCATTTTCATGATACTGGTCGCGACATATCTGCTGACCTTTATTATTCCTGCCGGTGAGTTTGAACGTATTACGCAAGATGGCCGCACCGTTGTTGTCCCCGGGTCATTTACCTATCTTGATAATGTTGCCAACATTCCCTTATTTAATATCTTCGTGGCTATTCCTGAAGGCTTAATCAACGCCTCTCGCTATCTGTTTATCGTGTTTATCGCCGGTGGCCTTTTTCATATTCTGCAAAAGACAGGCGCGCTGGAAAACGTGATTGGCGTGGCCGTTAATCGTGTTGGCGTCGAGCGGCGCAATATCATTATTACGGTAGGCACCTTTATCTATGGCTTTTTCGGCGTTGCCGTCGGTTTTGAAAACAATATCGCTCTGGTACCTATCGCGGTCCTGATTGCCAGTGCCATTGGCTGTTCAAGTTTGGTAGGCACTACGATGGCCGTCGGGGGCATCGGGATTGGTTTTGCCCTTTCGCCGATTAACCCTTATACCGTAGGAGTGGCGCAGGGCATTGCTGAATTACCTACCTTTTCAGGTGCCTGGCTTAGAACGCTGCTAGTGCTGTCATCGCTTGGTCTGTTGTCAGCGTATATCTGCAGGCGCGTCGTGAAAATGGAATTTCAAGAACCTGATAACGCGGAGTCACTCAGCAAACATTTAAGTGAGTACCGTCTTTCCAGGCGCAATGTTTTTACCCTGATCGTTTTTGTAGGTGGTTTGATTGCCATGCTGGCCGGTGTTTTTACCCGCGGTTGGTACATTAATGAAATTGCAGGCATCTTCTTGCTGCTGGCTATCTTGATTGGGGCTATCAATGGCTTGTCAGCCAACGGTATTGCCAAGCAAATGATCGAAGGCGCGGCCAGCGTAACGGCAGGTGCGTTAGTGATCGGGCTGGCGGCTTCCATCCAGGTTATCCTGGAGCAGGCAGTCATTATCGATACTATCGTTAACTCGCTTAGCTCGCTGATCGACGGCATGCCTTCGGTGCTTTCCGCGATTATGGCAAGCGTGGTGCAAGGGGTGATCAACCTATTTATACCCTCAGGCTCCGGCCAGGCGCTGGTGACCATGCCTATTCTCATCCCCGTTGCTGACCTTGTCGGCATGAGTCGACAGCTAATGATTACTGCCTTTCAGGTAGGCGATGGCTTAACGAATCTGATTATCCCCACCTCGGGTGGCACGCTTGCCATGCTCGCGTTGGGTCGTGTGTCTTACGCACAATGGTTAAAAGCCATCCTCCCTTTTATGGTACTGGTCTATATGTTGGCCTGGGTAGGACTGATCATCGGCCATTTAGTCGGTTATTGAGCCGTTAAGCGCTTTCCATCAGGTAATGACTTTCTGTGTAAGCCTATAAAGCGGCATTCTGCACCGCTTTATAGGCGTCTTCTTTTCCGCAAACCTGCTCTCAATCGCCTAAGCTACTTTGTGTATCGCTGGAGCTGATCAGAGGAACTGGTCGAATTTAAGCGCCAACAATTTGGCGCTTACTAGTAAACTGGTCTATTCTAGCTATCACTTTTAAGCTCATCACTTTTAAACCAAGCACGCAAAAGGAGTTCGCTGCATGGCGTATGAAACGCTTTTTACCCCGGCCAAACTAGGTAACCTATCCATTCCCAACCGCGTGATCATGGCACCGCTTACCCGCTCTCGCACTCCCGATAGCGTTCCTGGCAAGATGCAGGAAGCCTATTACGGTCAGCGCGCTGGCGCGGGTTTGATCATCAGCGAAGCGACCAATATTTCTCCGACCGCACGCGGCTATGTTTACACACCGGGCATCTGGACCGACGAACAGGAAGCTGGCTGGCAAGGCGTCGTCAATGCCGTGCATGCCAAAGGCGGACGTATCGCGCTGCAGCTATGGCACGTTGGGCGCGTTTCCCATGAAATGGTTCAACCCAACGGTGAGCAGCCGGTGGCACCTAGCGCCTTGAAAGGCGAAGGCGCCCAGTGCTTTGTCGAGTTTGAAGATGGCACCGCCGGGCAGCACCCCACCAGCACACCCCGTGCGCTGGAAACCGATGAGATCCCCGGCATCGTGGACGACTATCGCCAAGCCGCCATTCGCGCCAAGCGTGCCGGTTTTGACATGGTGGAAGTACACGCGGCCAACGCTTACCTGCTTAACCAGTTCTTGGCGACGGGCACCAACCAGCGTACCGATCAATACGGTGGTTCGATCGAAAACCGCGCCCGCTTCCCGCTAGACGTTATCGATGCAGTCATTGAGGTGTACGGAGCAGATCGGGTGGGCATTCGTATGACGCCGTTCATCGAACTGTTCGGTCTGACCGATGATGAGCCAAAAGAGATGGCCTTCTACATGGCAGAGCAGCTTGCCAAGCGTGGCCTAGCCTACCTGCACTTGAACGAACCCAACTGGGCAGGTGGCGATATTCAGTTCCCGGATGGCTTTCGTGAGCAGATGCGTGAGCGCTTTAACGGCAGCCTGATCTACTGCGGTAACTACGATGCCGAGCACGCCGAAGCGCGTATCAATGACAAAACCACCGATGTGGTGGCCTTCGGGCGGCCCTATATTGCCAACCCTGACCTGGCTGAGCGCTTTCGTGTAGGGGCTACGCTTAACGAACCCAATCACGACACGTTCTACGGTGGTGATGAGAAAGGCTACACCGACTATCCGTTCATGGATAACGGTTATGACCGTATTGGCTAGCCATGGCTTAGGCCCTAAGTATTAGCTGACTGAAAAAGACTTTTTCAAGCGCTGTTCCAAGTACTGTTTCAAGTACTGTTTCAAGTACTGTTCAAGCACTACTTCGGTAGTGCTTTTTTATGCTTAAACGTTGGTAAAGGCTGGTAGTCTAGGAGGTTAGACAACACCGAATTGGTATGACGCCCAAGACAGGCGTTTGTTTTGCTAGCGTTATTTTGCGGCTCAACCGATCATGGTCGCCCTGGAAACGGTGGTATTGATGATCAAACGACAAGGAGAGGAAGGTTTTGGAAAATACATCGCTGGCGACAATACTGGCACTGGGTTCCATGCTATTGGGCTGTATAGCGCTGGCTCTTTTCGTGTTTATCGTTCGTCCCATACGGCAGCGTAAAACGGCGCAAGCCGCCTTGAAAAAACAGTTCCAAGAAAAAGCGGCCGTAAGTAATGTGCCCGAACCAGCGCTCGCCCTTGCCACTGTTCCTTCCCATACCAAGCCTGTCGCCAAGGTTTCTCAGCACTCTTTATTTATTATTTTTGCGGAACCCGGGCAAGCCACCGAGCAGACGCTCACCCAGTGGCTTAAGCAGACTAATGCCGACTACGACCCGTTAAAGAAAGTGTTTCTGGTCGCGGGACAACAACCCGCCAACCCCATTACGATTGCCAACGCCTTCCTGCCAGGCGAGCTGCCGGATCTATTCAGAGACGAAAGCGCTGACGATGCCATCAAAGGCATCAGCCTGATCGTTAGGCCAGCCCTGCACAAGCGCCGCAATCAGCAAATGATTGCCTTTGTGGCGATTGCGAAAGAAGCGGCAGCGCTGTTTAACGCCGATGTATTGGATACCCAGCATCAAAGCGCTACCGAAGAGACTTACCAGCAGATTATTGGCTAGGCTTACACAACCCCTTGGCTGCGCAGGTAGTCGTCATAGCTGCCGCTGAAATCGACAATGCCTTCGGGCTGCATATCGATAATGCGTGTGGCGAGGCTTGAGACGAACTCACGGTCGTGGCTTACGAACAAAAGTGTGCCCGGATAGTTTTCCAACGCCAGGTTAAGCGCTTCAATGGACTCCATATCCAGGTGGTTGGTCGGCTCATCCATCAGCAGCACGTTGGGGTTGGTCAGGGTCAGCTTGCCAAACAGCATCCGCCCCTGCTCACCACCGGAAATCACCTTGATGGACTTTCCGATATCGTCGCTTGAGAACAACATACGCCCCAGCGCACCGCGCACTACCTGCTCGCCGCCCTGTGTCCACTGCCCCATCCACTCGAAGAGCGTCATATCGACGGCAAAATCATCGGCATGATCTTGGGCAAATACGCCAACGTCGGCTGCATCAGTCCACTTCACTTCGCCTTTATCGGGGCGCAGATCGCCTGCCAGGGTTTTCAGCAAAGTCGTCTTGCCGATACCGTTAGGGCCAATGATCGCGATACGCTCACCGGCTTCGACGGTCATTGAGAACCGGTCAAACAGCGGTGCGCCGTCATCGTAGCCTTTGGTAATTGCGTCAACGTTGACCGCATTACGGTGAATCTTCTTGTTCTGATCAAAACGGATAAACGGGCTTACCCGGCTGGAAGGTTTGATGTCTTCGAGCTTGATTTTATCGATCTGACGCGCCCGCGAGGTCGCCTGCTTGGCTTTTGAGGCGTTCGCCGAGAAGCGGCTGACAAACTGCTGTAGCTCGGCAATCTGGGCTTTTTTCTTGGCATTATCCGAGTGCTGACGCTCACGCGCAGCGGTGGCTGCGGTCATGTAGTCGTCATAGTTACCCGGGAACAGGGTAATCTCACCGTAATCCAGGTCCGCCATATGCGTACATACGCTGTTCAGGAAGTGGCGGTCGTGAGAAATGATGATCATGGTGCTGTTACGCGCCGTCAGAATATCTTCCAACCAGCGGATCGTATTGATATCCAGGTGGTTAGTGGGCTCGTCGAGCAGTAGCACATCAGGGTCTGAAAACAGCGCCTGGGCCAGCAGCACGCGCAGCTTCCAGCCAGGGGCAACCTCAGACATTGGTCCTGTGTGCTGCTCAATGGGAATTCCCAGCCCCAGAAGCAGTTCGCCCGCGCGGGACTCGGCGGTGTAACCGTCAAGCTCGGCAAAGCGCACTTCAAGGTCGGCCACGGCCATACCGTCTTCTTCGCTCATTTCCGGCAGGCTATAGATACGTTCGCGCTCGGCAGCCACTTTCCAAAGCTCGGTATTGCCCATGATCACGGTGTCGATGACACGCTCGTTTTCATAGGCAAACTGGTCCTGACGCAGCTTACCCAGCCGTGTGCTTCGGTCCAGCATGACCTGACCCGAAGAGGGCTCAAGCTCACCGCCCAGGATCTTCATAAAGGTCGATTTACCGCAACCGTTGGCGCCAATCAGACCGTAGCGATTGCCGTTATTGAATTTGACGGAAACGTTTTCAAACAGGGGCTTGGCCCCAAACTGCATGGTGATATTGGCGGTAGCGATCAAGATGTGGACCCTGGTTGGCGTAATAATTGCGCGTACAAAGGCCCGCGATTCTACGCGCTCTTGGGCGTGGTTACACCTATCGACTAACGCGGAGTACGAGTCAGCGCAGGCAGCTCAAGTAGAAAGCGTTCACCATCAATCGCTTGGCACAACCGGGAAGCAAGAATACTCACAATTTCCTGATGCTCGCCCACAAGCTTCGTGGTCACTACGTTAAGCGCTGAATGACGCTTTTGGGCCGCACGACAAATCTCATCGATATCACCGCCCTCACCTGCGTGGCGGCCAGGTGACAAAAACAGCATGGCCAGAATCACCGGCCCTGCCTGAAACTCAGGGGAGTCCAGCAGGTTTTCCAGAAGCGGTTCATTAAAGCGATACTCATCCCCTTTGCGACGCTCCATGGACGCCGCCGCCACGCACAAGGCGTCATCTGCCAGCAGAGCGCTTAACTGCCCGGCCAATCGGTTGCGAACAGCGGTCACCTCAGGAATGGGGCTGCCGTGGTCGACCAGAGCAACGCGAGCCGGCTTGCCGTTAAGCTGCTCACGCACATTATCAGCCAACAGCTTCGCCAAACGCAGGTCGTTGCCACCCAGCTCGTCTACCAAGGGCTGGGCGACACGTACGCTAACGCCGGGAAATTTCGCCTGCAAAGCAGCCATGCGCTCGGGTAGATAGCCGGTCAGGGCTTTGCTCGGGCCAAAAAAGAACGGCACCACAATGATCTCGCTCGCGCCTTGCTCAGCACTACGCTCAGCGGCGGACCCAAGCGTTAGCGCGGGCGTACCATCCAATTGTTCAGCGGGTACTTTATGGGAATGAAGTAGCGAAGCGGCCTGTACCGTTTCACCCATTTGCTGGCTGAGGGCGGCCGCCACGTGGCGTAAATTTAGCGTTGCCTGAGGCCGTAATGAGCCATTATCGACGAGAAAAATAGCGCGCATGATCGCTCCAGAAGAAGGTGCCAGGGCATGGTACCATGGCGTTTTAAGCCACATTCAGATTACCCATGTTGATCGATACCACAGCCATTAACCAGCAGCGCAACCACTTCGAGGATAACGCCGACATCTGGCTATTTGGCTACGGGTCGTTGATCTGGAAAGCGGATTTTGCGTATCTGGAAAGACGCAGCGCTTACACTACCGGCTGGGAGCGCCGCTTCTGGCAGGGCTCCCACGACCATCGCGGTACTTTGGAAGCTCCTGGGCGCGTCGTTACATTAACGCCGGTCTCCGGTGCCATTTGCCATGGCATGGCCTACCGCATTACACCAGAAACCTTGACCCCGCTGGATCATCGCGAAAAAAATGGCTATTTGCGTGAGTTGACGCCGCTACACTTTACCGACGGCTCTCAGGAGCAAGCAAAAGGATTGGTGTATCTGGCCACCGAAGATAACCCTGCATTTTTAGGGCCGGCCTCGCTTGAAGCCATGGCAAGTCAGATTGCCCGCGCCGAAGGCCCCAGCGGTCCTAACCGCGACTACCTGTTGAATCTGGCAAGCGCCCTGCGCGATCTAGAGGTTGAGGATGCGCATATCTTTGCGCTTGAGGAACAGCTTCAGCGCTTCTAAATGCTTACCAGTAGCGCGGGTAGCGACGATGGCGAGCCAGATTATTGACCAGAATGGCAATCACCAGCATTACCACGCAGCCCATACCGATAGGCAACAGCGGATACCACCAGCCCAGTTGATGCACGCTAGCGCCACCGCCCACGGCAATCAATGCTGCCGCAGCACCAGGTGGGTGCACGGTATGGGTTAGCTGCATTACCAGAATGGAAAGCGATACCGAAAGCGCCATGGAAATCGGCGTCGCCCCAAGCAGCTGATAGCAGCCTACCCCAATGCAGGCCGACAGTACGCTGCCAAACAACACGTGGCTTGGTTGGGCAAAGGGGCTTTCAGGGGCGGCATAAATGAGTACTGACGTTGCTCCAAACGAACCCACAATCAGCAGCTGCTGGGAAAGCCAGGAGGCGCTTAACCAGCAGATGACCACCATACCGGTAAACGCACCCAGCCAGGACCACACGGCATCTTGCCAACCTACCCGATTACGCTGGATCGGCTCGCCACGCATTTTGCCAAGATAAGTTTTCATCTCGCTCACTTTGCACTAAAGAAGTGCGAAATGATGGCAAGTTGCACCAAATAGGCAAATGATAAATCGTCATACTCTTATGAGCTGAATTCAGTCATTGGCAGATCGCACGAGCTACTTCTAAAAATACAAACACTTAGCCTGCTTACTTATAGAATAGTGCGCCACAGCGTTACATCATTAACCAGGAAAGAATAAACAGTGCAATGATCGTTTTTACAATACCGCCGACAATCGAGCCACGTAAAAACGACTTTATCCCCCCCCATAGAATCAGTAACCCGATGACTAGCACCGCGATGCTTAAAAAGGAGTCGTTGATCCCTAATGACCGGGTCAGGCCGTCAATAAAATCACCGAAGGCACCAAAAAAATTGGTAAATATGCCCAGAAGAAACTCCACCACTGTGCGAATAACATCACCAATGGTCTCGCCTACCCGGTCAAAAAATCCTTTTTCCTGCATGTAAAACCCTCAAGCTCAGCCATCGCGATGTTTTGCATTGTCGGCTAAAACCTTGCGGGGGGCAAAGCAAACACTCTGTACACGCGCTTTCACCGGTTGGCTTCGCATTTTTCTGCGCTGTTTACGCTTTTGACTAACCTTGCCTCTGTTAAGCTGCCGGCCATCTTGTTAAACATTTGCCTTATGGTCATCACCCTATGCTAAACCAGCGTGCCCTGACGTATCTGAACGAAGTGATCCGGCGTGGATCCTTGCGTCGTGCCGCGGCGCATCTGGACGTTGACCCCTCGGCGCTTAGCCGCCAGATCAAAGCGCTTGAAGAAACGCTGGGTACCAAGCTTTGCGAGCGCCATGGCAGCGGTATGCGCGCTACCCAGGCAGGGCAGTTACTGGTTCAGCACTTCCACACCCAGCGCGCCCAGGAAGAATCGGTGTTATCGCAGCTGATGGCGCTTCAGGGGCTGGCACGAGGGCATGTCCGGATCGCCGTGGGTGAAGGCTTTATTGCCGATTTAATTGCCAAACCGCTGGGCGATTTCATGTCGATGTTTAGTGGGATTAATGTCGAAATTCGCATGGCTGGCGTTAATGAGGCTATCTCGCTGCTCAAAGACCGCGAGGTGGAGCTTGCGCTACTCTATGCACCGCCCGTGGACCCTACGCTTGATTGTCATGTCGAGACGTTCCAGCCGTTGGATTTAATTGTGCCTCCTGGCCATCCCTTATGCGCACTGCGTCGGCCGATCAACTTGAACGATTTACGCCCCTGGCCGTTGGGGTTGATGGATAACCCTTTTGGCATGCGCCAAATGGTCAATATGGTAGCTCAGCACGAGCGCATTCATCTTGAGGCGCGCCTTTATACCAATTCCGTCGCGGTGCTTAAAAATTTTGTGCGCTCAGGCATTGGCGTCACCTTTATGCCGGAGATCACTATCATTGATGAAATTGAACGCCAAGAAATAATCGCGCTGCCCATGAAGTATCCATTAATGCATAGCGCACGGGCACAAATTGTCAGCCTGCAGGGCCAGGAGCTTACCGTGGCCGCCCACGCCTGCGTTGAACACTTACGCCAGGGGATGCGTTTCTTTTCTGCCGACGCGCCACGCCTGTTGTCTTAAAAGCAACGCTTTAGGTATTGCATAGTCAACACATCAATGCCTAGGCTTCTAATGTAATGATAAAAAAACCTGAGCAGGAAACCTATAAACCTGCCATTTATGATAATAAGCAAGGAGATCTTCATGTTACCGTCCCGTTTCATGCCTAAACTACTGACTGGCGCCTGCCTGGTGGGTTCTGCACTGATGGCTGGCAATACTTTTGCGGCTACCACCATCAACTTAAGCTACAACGGCCAGCCCGATGCCGAAAAAAACGCGGTTCACGTCTTCGCGACCAACTTGAAAGAACTGGTTGCCGAGAAGACCGATAACGAAATCGAACTGCGTCTTTTCCCCAACAGCATGCTGGGCAGTGAAGAAGACCGCATGGAGCAAACCATGAATACGCCGATGCTCAATATCGCGTCGTTCGCGGGTGTCTCCCCGTTGGTTGATGAGCTGTTCGTCAGCGCCATTCCGTTTCTGTTTGACGATTTCGATGCTGCCCGCACCTTCTTTGATGAAGGTGATTACTGGCAGGAGCTGACCGACACACTTGCCGAGCGTGCCGGTATCGATATGCTGGCGGTGGTTGAAGAAGGCGGCTTTTTGGCGTTTACCAACAACGAGCGTCCGATCAGCCATCCCGATGACTTCGAAGGCCTGCGCTTTCGTGCGATGGACCCAAGCCAAGTAGCGCTTTATGAGTCTTTCGGCGCGTCCGGCACGCCCATCCCGTGGACCGAAACCTACATGGCCCTGCGTACCGGCGTTGCCAACGGTCAGATGAACCCGCCGATGTACATTGCTCTTGCAAGCCTTTACGAAGTGCAAAAGTACCTGACGCTTGCCAACATTCAGTATTCCGACCAGTTCCTGGTGGGCAATAGCGACATGATCGCCAACTGGGATGACGAGCTTCGCACTACGTTTATGGATGCGGTTGCCGAGGCTAACCATAACGCCCGTGAAGCCAACGAATCTCAGGTCGAGTCGCGCATCGACTACCTGGAAGCGCAGGGCATGGAAGTCATTCGTCCTTCGCATGATGACCTGGAAGCGTTCCGTACGATTGGTCAGCCCGCCTACCTTAATTGGCTGGCTGAACGTGGCGTTGAGCAGCGCTGGATCGACATGGCGCTTAAAGATACTGGTATGGATGAGCTGAATAACTAACCAGTCACTGATTGACGCGTAATCATCAGGGCCGATTAACGTCGGCCCTTTCCATTCGTGCTTTCGGAAATACCCTCATGCTGACCTCGCTTCGACACAGGCTTCTGACGTTTAGTCGTTCAGTTACGCTTACCCTCGCGGGCGCTTTACTGTCCGTTAATGTGCTCGCCATTCTGTATGGCGTCGTGATGCGCTATGCCGTTGGCGGCGCGCCGATCTGGACCGACGAGCTATCACGTTTTTTGATTATCGCCACCGTAATGCTGGCGGCCGGTGCCGTGTGGTCGGAGGGGGGGCATATGCGTGTTGGGCTACTGGAGCGCTTGCTGCCAGCGCCCCTGGCCCGTCTGTTAAATATCTATCAATGGCTGCTTACCTTAATCATCGCCCTGGGCGGTGCCGTCATCAGCTACCGCTATGCGCTCTCGGTGAGCATGTTTACCTCGTCAGGGCTGGGCATCAGCCGTTCAATACCGCTTCTTTCGCTTCCCTTAGGCTTTGCTCTGCTTGCCTGGCATGCCCTGCTGTACGGGCCAGCGCCACTTAAAACCGTGGAGGAAACCGCATGATCTTAACCATGTTGGGGGTCTTTCTTGTTCATGTGCTGCTTGGGCTGCCGTTGTTTATTTCGCTGCTGGTGACAGCTATTGTCGGGTTTATCTTTGTCGACCCCTCAATGATTCCGCGCATGCTGCCGCAGCAGTTTTTTGGCGGCATCAACGTGTTCTCCTTGATGGCCATCCCGCTGTTTATTCTGGCGGGTAACTTAATGAATGCCAGCGGCCTTACCGAGCGTCTGATGGGCTTTGCACGCCTGATGGTTGGCCACATGCGCGGCGGCATGGGCCACGTCAATGTAGTTTCAAGCGTGTTTTTTGCCGGGGTCAATGGCTCAGCCGTGGCCGACACCTCAGCGCTTGGTTCGCTATTGGTCCCAGCCATGGAGAAAGAGGGCTATTCGCGAGCGTTTGCCGCTGGCCTGACGGCCGGTAGCTCGCTTATTGGGCCGATCATTCCGCCCAGTATTTTCATGATCCTGTATGCCTCACTGACCAACACGTCTGTTGGCGATCTGTTTCTTGCCGGCATTATTCCTGGCCTGCTGTTGGGTGTTGCCTTTATGGGCATGAACGCCTGGTATGCCTGGCGCCATCGGCTACCTAAAAGCGGGCGGCTACCCACTCTGAAAGAACTCACCATCGCGTTCGTGGCGGCCATGCCCGCGCTGGTAGCGCCGGTGATTATCGTGGCGGGCATCGTGCTGGGATTTGTAACGCCCACGGAATCTGGCGCCCTGACGGCTCTTTATGTCGCGCTGTGCGGTGTCGTGCTGGGTGACCTGCGCCTGCGCCATTGCTGGCGGGCGATTGTCGATACGGCCCGGCTAACCTGCGCTATTTTCCTGATTATGGCGGCATCGGCGACCATTAGCTGGCTGCTCTCCTATGCTCAGGTGCCGAATCAGTTCGTCTCGCTACTGTCACCTTATGTCGACAGCGCAATTATTATTTTGCTGCTGCTTAGCGCCATCACCTTTGTGACCGGCATGTTCATGGAAGAAGTGTCGGCACTGATGCTGCTTACGCCTATCTTTGCGCCGGTGGCCATGATGGCAGGCATTGACCCCGTCCATCTGGGCGTCATCATTACGCTCAATATCACCATTGCGTTAATTACACCGCCCTTGGGCGCCTGTGTATTTGTGGCAGCGGCCGTGAGCCGGTTAGAGATCGTCTCGCTGTTTAAAACGATCTGGCCTTTCGTACTTACCGCCATTGCGGTGCTGTTACTGATTATTTTCTTCCCTGCGCTCGCGCTCTGGCTGCCCTCTACCTTTGGATAAGACAATGCCTGCACCTTTGATTTCTGATAAGGCCTTGTCGCCTATACCTAGCCATCAGACTCCTCAGTGGGACAAGGTCAGCCGCCTGCCCATTACTGATAACGGGGAGCGGTTGCTTCCCATGAGTCTGGCACCCGCTCCTATTCGAGTGTTCCCGGCTTACGCACGGCTGGGTATCCCTGGTGCTGTGAACGAGTGCTTCGTGCGCGAAGGCGTTTACCGGGCGCTGGTAGCAGCGGCGCGCAGTCTGCCCGATGGAATCGGGCTCATTGTACTGGACGGCTGGCGCCCATGGCGGGTCCAGCAATACCTATTCGAAACGCTGCAGGCGGCGATTCAAAATCGTCAGCCTGAATTGACGGAAAGCGAGCTTTTAGCGCGGACTCGCGAATTTGTTTCCGTGCCCAGCCAAGATCCCAGCGCCCCAAGCCCTCACCTGACCGGCGGCGCGGTGGATGTCACGCTTTGCGATGCAGATGGTATCCCGCTGGACATGGGCACCCTGTTTGATGAAACGCTGCCCGCCTCGCATACGGACCACTTTGAGACGCTGGATAGCCTGACCGCTATTCAGCGTAAGGCCCGCGACCACCGCCGCCTGCTCTACCACACCATGGCTGAGCAGGGCTTTACCAACCTTCCCAGCGAGTGGTGGCATTACGACCTGGGCGATCAGCTGTGGGGACACTATTGTGCCAACAGCAATTCAAACACCAGCAGCGTTCGCTACGGCCCGACGGAGCCTGAAACCATCGAAAACCGTTGGCGGCGTCAGCTTGGCTAGTCTGAATAGCCATCAACCCCTTCATTAAGCAAGCCCAAACAGGCTACATTAGAACTGAGCCTATTTTCCCCTTGATGAAGGAGTTGTCGCGATGCCTAGCGTTTTAATTACCGGTGCTACCTCTGGCTTTGGTAAAGCCGCCGCCATGCGTTTTGCAAAGGCCGGCTGGTCATTGATTCTGACCGGCCGTCGGGAAGAGCGCCTAAAAGCGCTAGAGCAGGAGCTTTCCCAGCAGGTACCGGTGCTTACTCTAACCCTGGATGTTCGCGACAGCGATGCCGTGGCCAAAGCACTGGGCGAGCTGCCCGAAAGCTTTTTACCGCTCACCTGCCTGATCAACAATGCAGGCCTGGCGCTGGCCCCGGAACCGGCGCAGAAGGTCGATCTTAAAGACTGGCACACCATGATCGACACCAACATTACCGGCCTGGTTAACGTTACCCATGCCGCCCTGCCGCTTCTGCTTGCCCAAGGGGAAGGCGCCAGCATTCTTAACCTTGGCTCAGTAGCAGGCCAGTGGCCCTACCCCGGTGGCCATGTATATGGTGCTTCCAAAGCGTTCGTTCAGCAGTTTGGTTATAACCTGCGCTGTGACCTGCTGGGCACCGGCATTCGCGTGACCGACCTTGCCCCCGGCATGGCGGAAACCGAATTCACCCTGGTACGCACCAAGGGCAACCAGGAGGCGTCGGATGCGCTGTATCGCGGTACCACGCCGCTACAGGCCGAAGATATCGCCGAGCAGCTGTATTACCTTGCCACGCTGCCTGCGCACATCAATATCAACCGTCTGGAAATCATGCCGGTTCGCCAGGCGTGGTCGCCGTTTAACATCAACCGCGACGCCGAGTAACTCAAGCGCAGGTAAAACGCGAAAGCATTTTTACGCATCTGACTGAAAACTTGAACTGCTGTGCGAATGACCTGAACGCGCAGCAGCTTCAAGTCCACGTACCTGAGCCACTTTCCTGCTTTGCGATACGCTTTTCACACCTCATTGTCACCTGACCATTTCAGATAAAGCCCACCTGGCTGCGGTTTTCAGTGGTCTCTTCGCCCTATGTCTACCCTTCTGCCTCTTGACCCAGATATTTTAAACCTCTATTTGTTATATATAACAAGCCACCTGATACATCTCTCTAGCGCCATCGAGCGTGCGCCGCTAGCGAACTGTCCATCCAGAGGTCGATGTGCATGAATGTGAACATGACGTTTCTTCAAGGGCTACTCTCCAATATCAGCACGCGTACTCGCCTACTGGGCAACGCTGCTAACGCCACGCAAAGCAGCGATGCGCACCTTCACGCTCTCTCTTCGGCTTGCGAAACGCTGATGCAGCGCGGCGGTGAAGCCTCCCAGATAATGACCGCACAGCGTGCCTTGACCCACTATCAGCAGTTGGAGCCTGAAGAGCGCCTGGCCTTCTTCTCACTGCTTGCCAGTGATTACGCCGCCGAGCCAGGGGCCATCCATGCCGCGTATCAGGCTTATTGCGAGACTGAAGATAACGCGGCTCTTGAAAAGCTGTTTAACGCCTGTGAGCCACGTCGCCAGGATTTACTCCGCCGTTTGAACCTCTGCCCGGGCGGTACCTTCGAGCTTGTGAAAATGCGTGCCGACCTGCTCAAGCAACTACGTCATGCGCCCGAGCTTGCCGCGCTGAACAGCGACTTTTCACACCTGTTTAATTCCTGGTTTAACCGGGGCTTTCTGGTGCTGGAAAGCATCGACTGGAACACGCCCGCCGCCGTGCTGGAAAAGCTGATTCAATACGAAGCCGTGCATGCCATCAGCGACTGGCGCGATTTGCGCCGTCGGCTGGATCCGGAAGACCGCCGCTGTTACGCCTTTTTTCACCCGGCAACCGGTGATGAGCCGCTTATCTTTGTGGAAGTGGCGCTATGCAAAGGTATCCCCGACAACGTGCAGCGCATACTGGAACACGGTGAAGAGGTCCCGCTGGATGAAGCAGATACTGCTGTGTTCTACAGCATCAGCAACTGTCAGGCGGGGCTTAAGGGCGTATCGTTCGGCAACTTCCTGATCAAGCAGGTGGTTCAGGAGCTCAGTCGCGAACTGCCACAGCTCAAGAACTTCGTTACCCTGTCACCGGTACCAGGCTTTGCTGACTGGCTGGCCGAGCAGCGAACCTCTCAGGCCATCACACCGTCCGATCCTCTGGCAACCTTTCTGGACAACTCTGAAACAAACGAACTGCCCGCGGCCGCGCACAAGGAATTCATGCGCCTCGCCGCCCACTATCTGGTCGAGGCCAAGCACAGAAGCGGCCAACCGCTGAATCCTGTCGCACGCTTTCATTTGGGCAATGGCGCAAGTCTGCACCGGCTTAACTGGCTGGGAGACACCTCTTCTAAAGGGCGCCAACAAGCACACGGGTTGATGGTCAATTACCTCTATCAGCTGGACCGCATCGAACAAAACCATGAAGCCTATACCCGCGATCATAGCGTGGTATGCGCCAATGATATTCGTCGACTGGCAAGCCAGGCTAGCCAGCATTTCAATACCGAAGCGAGCGCTTAACGGTTAGCGCTACCAAAATAACAAGGCACCTTTCATGAACCACAACCTCTACCTGCAGTTTTACCCACACTTTGAGTGTCAGCCCAACAAGGTACTGATGGATACGCTGGACGGTAAGCGCTACCGGTATGGCGATGTCATTACGACCAGCCGAAAAATGGCCAGCGTCCTTTTGGAACTGGGCGTTTCACCGGGCGACCGAGTCGCCGTCCAGGTCGATAAAAGTCCTGAAATCGTCATGCTGTATCTTGCCTGCCTACAGGTTGGCGCAGTGTATCTGCCGCTTAATACGGCCTATACCGATAGCGAAATTGCCTACTTCCTGGAAGATGCGCAACCACAGCTTTACGTGTGCCGCCCGGCGGTACTCAAAGAAGCTCAAGAACGCGCCAGCACCAGTGGCGTTGCCCATGTAGAAAGCCTGGGCACCAAGGCCGACGGCAGCCTGATGGAAAAAGTCGCCAATGCGCCGGAAACCGAACAGGTATGCGAAGTAGCGGGTGACGATCTGGCGGCGATTCTTTATACCTCCGGCACCACCGGACGCTCCAAGGGCGCCATGCTCAGCCATAAGAACCTGGCCTCCAATAGCCAGTCGCTTAGCGAAGCGTGGCAGTATACCGAGCAGGATCACCTGATCCACGCACTGCCGATTTTCCATACCCACGGCCTGTTCGTGGCGTGCAACATCACGCTGATCAACGGCGCTTCGATGACGTTTCTGCCCAAGCTGGATGTCGATGAATTGCTGGATCTCATGCCCCATGCCACCGTACTGATGGGCGTGCCGACCTTCTACACCCGCCTGCTCGCCTCCGAGCGTTTGAACCGCGACGTGGTTACCAATATGCGCCTGTTTATTTCAGGCTCGGCGCCGCTGCTTGCCGAAACCCACGAAGCGTTTGAAGAGCGCACCGGCCATGCCATTCTTGAGCGTTACGGCATGACCGAAACCAATATGAACACCTCCAACCCCTACGACGGCAAGCGCCGCCCAGGCACCGTAGGCATGCCGCTTCCCGGTGTGGAAGTGCGTATCGCTGACCGTGAAAGCGGCAAGGCGCTCTCTCAGGGCGAAACCGGCATGGTTGAGCTACGCGGCCCGAATATTTTCCAGGGTTATTGGCGTATGCCGGAAAAAACCCAGGCCGAGTTTCGTGATGACGGCTTCTTTATCACCGGCGACCTGGGGCTTATTGACGAGCACGGCTACCTGAATATTGTGGGCCGCGACAAAGACCTGGTGATCTCTGGTGGCTACAACGTCTACCCGAAAGAAGTCGAGCAGTTGATAGATGACTTACCTGGGGTGGTGGAATCGGCCGTCATTGGCGTGCCGCATGGTGATCTTGGTGAAGGGGTCGTGGCGGTAGTCGTGCCCAACGCTTCAGACGCGATTAGCGAAGCGCAGATACTCGCAGCCCTCAAGGATCAGGTAGCCCGTTACAAACAGCCTAAGCGTGTCTTCTTTACCGAGTCGTTGCCGCGTAACGTGATGGGCAAGATCCAGAAGAATCAGCTGCGCACCACCTATACGGATACGTTCGCTTCGGAGCATGCGCCTGCTGACGCTTGATCATACTTCCCGCGCCGCAGGGGATCGGGCCAAGCCCCGACTGCGGCCATAAAATGTGCTCTTCACAACAACGATAAAACAGGAATTGTGCCATGGTGATTTACGGTGTTGCCCTTCTGGCAGGGTGTATGTTGGTTGGCCTGTGGGCTGGTGATGTGCTGGGCATGCTGCTCGGCGTAAATTCGAACGTAGGGGGTGTCGGCATTGCCATGCTGATGCTGATCTTCTTGGGCGGCTATCTTATGGACAAAAAGAAGATGCCCGCCAGCACGGAAGACGGCATCAAGTTCTGGAACGGCATGTACATTCCGATTGTGGTCGCAATGGCCGCCAGCCAAAATGTCGCCGCCGCGTTTGATGGCGGCCTGATTGCGCTACTCGCAAGCCTGGTTGCGGTTATCGCAAGTTTTGCGTTAGTTCCCTTTCTCAACAAACTTGGCCGGCCCAAGACTTCCGACACCCAGGAAAGCACTCCGGCACACAATCCGCGTAAAGTGTTAAGTGCCTCCTCACCGTCTCATGCTCGCGCTCGTGCGCGTCATGCCCGCTAACTGGAGGTCACTATTATGATTGAATCTTTAGTCACTCAGCTTGAGAAACAGCACTTGATCGCGGCGTTTGCCTTAGTGGGTGGCGCCATGTATTTCTCCTACCTGATCAGCGACAAACTGACCAACGGGCGCATTCACGGCTCGGCCATTGCGATTATAGTGGGGCTAGGCTTGGCCTATTTTGGAGGTATCCATACGGGCGGTACGCGGGGGCTTGCCGATATCAGCCTGTTTGCCGGGCTAGGCTTAATGGGCGGCGGCATGTTACGAGACTTAGCGATTATTGCCACGGCCTACGGAGTGCGTTTTCAAGAAGTTCGCGAGGCGGGTCTCAGCGGTATTATCGCCCTGTTTCTGGGTGTCCTCGTATCGTTCGTTGCAGGCGTTGCGGTAGCTTACGCGTTCGGTTATCGCGACCCGGTTTCACTGACCACGATTGGCGCCGGTACCGTAACCTATATTGTCGGCCCCATCGCGGGTGCTTCGATTGGTGCCTCTTCCGAGATCATTGCCCTTTCCATTGCCGCCGGCCTGTTCAAATCGATTCTGGTGATGATTCTAACCCCCATCGCCGCCCGCCATATCGGCCTGGATAACCCACGTTCAGCAATGATTTTCGGCGGTTTGATGGGCACCACCAGCGGAGTTGCCGCAGGCCTTGCTGCCACCGACTCGAAACTGGTGCCTTATGGTGCCATGACGGCCACGTTCTACACTGGCCTCGGTGCGCTGCTTGCCCCTTCAGTTCTGTATCTTGCTGTCCGCGCAGTGTTCTAATCATTGCGCTATATCGTTACAGAGATCAAGCCATGCTTTTCAGCCGAAGAGCATGTCTTGAGTAACTTTTTCAACCAACGAGCCATACGTCATAGCATGCTTAAGAGCAGATATAATATCTATCTCTAATAGCGACATGTGCATTATTGTCTGTTTTTTAGGATGTTTATTCCCTTTATATTGATGTCGTTAGGGATTTTTATATTATTAATATATCGACGTTAATCATCTATAACTGTCAAAATTTCAACCCACGCCGAATCCGTACCGGTCGCGGCCCTGTCAACAGAGATTAGCTCGCCGCTTTCGGCATCAATACTGTACACGGTGGCATGGCCCGACTTTTCACCCGCCACGATCAAGAATTGTCCCAATGGGTCAATGGCAAAATCGCGCGGTTGATTTTCGGTTGCCGTGGCACCTAAGTAGGTAAGCTCACCGCTTTCGCCATTGCGGCGAAACCCAATGATCTGGCTGGTCGTTCGTTCAGTCACATACAGCAGCCTGCCATCGGGGGTTATCTCAATATCAGCGGCCCAGATTGCATTAGGGTCAGGCTTGGCGGGGCCATTGCTGGATACCGGCGGACGTTCACTGCCAGGATGCAGCGAGGTGCCAGGTTATGCATCAAATATACCGAGCGGCGCTAACGTTCCACTGGTCTGATCAATCACGAAGCCTGCGACACTGCCCATGAATTGATTCACTACATACAAATGCCGGTCGTCGGGCGAATAAACAAAATGGCGTGGGCCCGCGCCCTCTCCAATCGCAGCCAGCTGAGGCTCGTTGTGACTTAATGCCCCTGCCTCAACGTCGAAACGGAATTGCTCGACGGCGTTTTCACCCAAGGTTGGCGCAAAGGCCAATGTGTTCAGATGGTTGGTGCGAATAGCGTGGGTGTAGTGGCGTGTTGGCTGAGTGAACAGCGGTTCAGATGCCGGGCGCCCTTCTTCATCCAGAGCGGTGACCGTGATCACATTGCTACTATTAGAGGCGGCCAGGAGGTATTGCCCACTGCGATCAGTGGAAACATAAAGCATATTGTGTCCAAGCGGGGCGGTGTCCAGCAGGTCAAGCGATCCATCCTGAGGCGAAACATGCCACGCATAAAGTGTGAATGGCTCGGCCCTCGTCGCAGCATAAAGGACCTTGCCGTCCGGGCTGGCAGCCATCGGCATCACTAGCGCCGCGACCTCAGTCGTGCCAGCAGACTCAAGATTACCGTCATCACCTAGCTGAAACCCTGTGATCGTGCCATCTCCAGCATTTGAGATATAAACGAAGGTTTTCTCATCGGCATTCAACGGCGTGGTGCTAAGCCCTAAAGCAAGCACAGTGACTGCTAATATATTGTTATTCATTATTTTTCCTGTCAGTCCCAATCTGGGCGAAACTTGGTGACAATGGCCTGCACCTGCGCATTCGACAGCATTTTAGGGGACATACCCCGTGTCAAAATCGCAAGGCGCGCAGTATCTTCCAGCTCTTCAATTGCGTTGCATGCCGCTTCAATATTAGTGCCGGCCACGACCGGGCCGTGGTTAGCAAGCATTACCGCCGACCGCCGTCCGGCAAGGCCTCGTACCGCCTCGCCCATAGCCGGATCACCGGGCATGAAATAGGGCAACAGCTGCACCTTGCCTAATCGCATGATTCCATAAGGCGTTAATGGCGGTAGGAAATTCTCAGGATCGGCCTCGGGTAACATAGAGAGCGCGACTGAATGGCACGAATGCAGATGAACCACAGCCCCGGTTTGCGACCTCGTGTCGTAAAAGGCCGTATGCAGCGGCATTTCCTTTGTGGGCGGGTCACCCTCGATCAGACGTCCCGTGGGGTCAAATCGGCTTAAGCGGCCAGGATCAAGCCTGCCAAAACTGGTGCCTGTCGGGCTTACCAGCAAGCCACCATCCGGCGTGCGGGCCGAAATATTCCCCGTCGAGCCGCCGGTCAGGCCGCGGTCAAACAGCGATTTTGCTAGCAAGCAAATGCGTTCACGCAGTTTAGTTTCTTCACTCATGATGCACCCAGCTGTTCAAGCGCGTCGGAGAAGAATGTCTCAGCGCCAAAGTTTCCTGACTTCAAGGTCAGCGCAATCTGCTGCCCCGCCGAAACGCAGAAGCACCACGGCACGCCGGGGGCAATTTCAGGGCCGATATCCATTTGCTTCACACCAAGGGCCTGCGTCACGGCGCCAGACGTTTCTCCGCCTGCCACCACGATACGTTGGGCACCAAGATCACGGGCACGAACGGCAAGCGCAGCAAGCGCGGCCTCCACTAATGCACCGGCACGGGCGGCACCCAGCTTTTCCTGTGCAATACGTACGCTCTCAGGTTGCGCCGTTGCATAAATTAGCGGCCCGCACGACAGGTCCTGCTCATCAATCCAATCCAGCGCTGCACCATGGCCGTTTGCAGCCAAATCCAGTGGATCGAGTCGTAGAGAAGGCACACCGCGCGCTAAGTAACGGCTGACCTGAGCATTAGTTGCAGCTGAAGCGCTTCCCGACAGCACAATGGCGCCAGGCGCTAGCGAAGGATGCGCGGCATGAAGCGCATCCGCCGAAAGCGTTCCATCACTCACATAAAGTTGAGGCAGCGTCATGGCCACCGCAGATCCCCCACAGATTAGCGGCATATCACGGCAGGCTTTGGCTATATTGCTAAGGTCATCGTCATTAATAGCATCAACCACAATATGCGCGGCACCCGCGGCCGACAGCGTATTGATGCGTTGACGCAACCACGTCGCACCTGCCGCTACTTCGCCATGATCTGCAAGTGCCACAGCGCCACGCACTTGGCGCGACAAAAGCCGTGTAACGTCGCTGTCACGCACCGGGGTCAGCGGATGGTCTTTCATAGGGCTTTCGGAAATGGGCTGGCGATGAACGAATAGATTCCCCATGAACACTCGTCGCCCGTTTTCGGGAAAGGCCGGGCAATGGATTGTCGCCCCGGCACCAAGATCGGCCATCAACGCCTCTGCCACGGGGCCGATATTACCCTCCGAAGTACTATCGAAGGTCGAACAATATTTCCAGAAGAACCGCTCCGCACCGGCCTTCCGGAGCCAGTCCAGCGCCACGCGAGCCTGAGCCACGGCCTCGTCCACGGGTGCCGTGCGAATCTTTAAAGCGATCACTTCGAAGGCAACCGTTTCACCTTGTGGTAGGGCTTCCGGTAGCCCGGTATGCAGCCGAACTCGAACGCCTGATCGGGCGAGAAGACCCGCAAGGTCAGTGGCTCCGGTGAAATCATCAGCGATACAGCCAAGCACTGTCATGGCATGTTTCCTTCATTCAGGGCGTAAAGCACGGCATCCGCGCTTAAGATATTTACCGCCAGCGGTGAGTAGTCAAAAGTCGCTAAACGCAGCGTTGCTCGACAAGCGATCTAATGCGGTTAACGGCCGACTCGGGCGCCGAGAATACCGGTAAGTCCGTAACCACCTGAACATCCGCAAGCGCGCGCGAGGTTGAAAAATGCGCCAGCATCACCGCATCGTATCCGCGCAAATGGGTAGCAGTTTCAGCGATCAGCCGGTTATGCGTTGCAGCGTCCCCGCGCCGTAACGCCTCAATGGCGCCAGGCACGACAATCGAGGTTAGATCCCCATCAGGGGCCAACGCCTTAAATTCAACTTCCATGCTGGCGACAGCGGGGGCAAAAGTGGCCAGCATGGCGATACGTGGCCCAGCAGCAATAGCCGCCTCAAACATCGGCTCATTCGGCTTAACGACGGGAATCGCTAGATTAGCGGCCAATACATTGAGCGCCGAGCCAAACGCTGAACAAGTGGCAAGGATGCCCGCTGCACGCATCGGCCCAGCGGCATAGCGGCCAAGTGCTTCAAACCGCGCGATCAACGGATCTGACAGGGTCTCGCCCTCCTGTGCACGATCAATGCTCAGTGCATCGTCCAGCAGGTTCACCGACTCGGCTTCAGGCCACATGTCATGCATAGCGCGGTGAATAGGGCCCATAGCAACGGTGGTAGCGTGTAACAGCACGATGCGTGGCGCAGTCATGGCGATATCCTTTATTGATGCCGGCCAGGAGATGTCCCGCCCGGCTAGTCCTTAGCCCAGAAACACGGCGTCCTGCTCGCGGCGCAGCGGCCAAATAACGGAATCAGCTGGCTCAGTGACCATGTCATAGGTGATGGCGGTGCCGGCAGGAATATCGACTGCCGCACGGTTGCCGGTCAGCAGATGCGCCGTTGCCAAATTACCTGCCGCAATAGGCTGAGCGGGAACAATTCGCGCAGTCATCATCGGGTCATGGTCGTTGCCAAACACTTCGCCGGCCTGGATATCACGCGCGGCTACCTTGATCAGATCAAAGCGTGGGCGGTAATCATCCGAACCGGTATCAATCCCCAGAAGGCCTGCCATTAGTAACGAGGTCGACGTTTCCACCCCACACAGATGATAGGGGCGATAAATGACGACAGTGGATTCGTCGTGGTTCGCGATCTGCCCCTTGGTCGCCAAAATGTGCTGCGAATAGGCGCTATCGGCGCGTACCACTAGCCAAACGCCTCCCCCCAGGCCTGATTCATTAGGCAACCGTAGACAGGTAGCCAAATCAATGGCGCCGGGGTTTTCAAACAGCCCTCCTGTGGCTGTTTCAGCATAGGCTTCGGGAATTTCGGTAATGCGCAGAGGGGCGTGGTACAGCGTATCCACTTGCGGTGCGAGACCGGTATAGTTTGCCGCTACGGCGGTTTCACATAAGTCGTAGGCACCGGGTTGCGGCAGGCCAGCAAGGATGCGGGCGCGGGCCTCAACATACTCTTGCACTTTGCCAACAGGAATTGGCTCAAGATACTTGCGGTCTTCTGGCGCGACGCTGACGGTTTCTTGATAGGGTGCGTGGATTTTTTTATCGGTTTTAATGGTCACGGTGGAAGCGTCGGGGTCGTAGATGAACTCGCCATCCGTCGCCTTGCCGCCCGATATCACCGTGAGGCCGATCGTTTTGGCCCATTCATAGAACCCAATCAGCAGGCCGTGCTGGTCGCCGTCCACAGGGGTGTAAACGACGCCGGCTTCTTTAGCCTTGCGTTTCAGGATCGGCCCAACGGAAACATCACAATCCTTGGTGATCATCGCAACGTGCTTACCGTTGGCAAAGGCATCCAAGGAGAACCGAGCGCTCGCCTCGGGGACGCCGGTGCTTTCAGCGACAATATCAACTGCGGGCACATACGCCACGATTTCAGGCTTATCGGTGTAGACCCGCAGGCCTTGGTCAATCAGCGACTGTGCTTCTTCGGCCGAGGCCGCATAGCTTAGCGTGTCGGCAGCGTAGCCGGCCTTTTCATATGCGCCACGGGCGCTTTCCAGAGACAGATCAGCGACCAGTACAACGGACAAACGAGGGGTGTGCGGCGCCTGAGTAACGATCGCTGTACCGTAATTGCCGGCGCCAATGATACCAACGCGAACTGTGTCTATCTTGGCAAAGCGGTCATAAAGATAATGGTAAACCATAGCGTTAAATCCTTTAGAAGGCCCCGCGCGTCAGACACAGGGGGGTGATCGGGCGGCGGCTGGGCCGCCCGGAGAAGGGTCAAGTGGTTTTCGAAGGCCGGAACGACCTTCTAGTTAGCTAGTGCCGAGACTGTTTTGAGGACCGCGGCGTAGCTTCTGGATCAGCGGCCAGAACAACATCAACGCACTGGCAAGAAGCAACACAAGAGCGATGGGGCTTTGAAAGAAGACCAGCACGTCACCATCCGTGCCCACTAAGGTGCGTCGGATGCCGCGCTCTAAGATGGGCCCAAGGATGAGTCCCAGGATGAGTGGCACCGGCGGATATTCCAGCTTGACCATCACATATCCCACCACACCAAAGATCATTGCCAAGATCACATCGAACATTGAGTAATTAATTGAATAGATACCGAAGGCAACGATGGCAATGACCGCGGGGAACAAATAGCCGGGCTTCACAAAGGCACAGCTGGCCAAAAGCGGCGTCAGCACGATAGTGATCGCCACGAGCACCAGATTACCGATGTAGAAGCTGCCGAAGATTGTCCAAACGAAATCCGGCTGAGTCTCAAACAATAGCGGCCCCGGCTGAAGGCCGATCATCAGTAGTCCTCCTAGCAGCACCGCGGTGGTGCCCGATCCTGGAATACCAAGCGCAAACATGGGAATCATCGAACCATAGGACGCGGCGTTATTTGCAGATTCAGGTGCCGCTACGCCTTCATAGGCGCCTTTACCAAACACTTCTGGCGTACGTGAAAGGCGCTTGGACGTTGCATAGGCAATCATCGTCGCGGCCGTGGCTCCCGCGCCAGGTAAGACACCCACGAAGAAGCCAATAATTGAACCAAAACCAAGCTCGCGCCAGCAACGCACGATCTTGCGAGGTTTAGGCAGCAGATCGAGCATACGGAAACGAATCGCGTTTTGACCGTGGCCACTGCCCAGCGGAGTGTTGTACATCTCAGCGAGACCGAAAAGACCCACGGCGAGGATTGAAAACTCCAACCCTTCCATCAGATGGACTTCCCCAAAATCAAAGCGCGGGATACCAACGATGGGATCAAGCCCGACCGTGCCAAGCCACAGCCCCATACACAATGCCAGAAGGCCTTTAACCGGATCCTTACCGCCCAACACACTCACCAGCGATAGCGAAAAGATCATCACAGCGGTCATCTCGACTGGACCAAACGCAATGGCTGCTTTTGCGATAGTGACCGCAAACGAGGTCAGCATAATCAGGCCGACGATGCCGCCAATGAACGATGCCGCAATCGAAATGCCCAGCGCTGCGCCAGCCTCACCGCGCTTAGCAAGCGCGTGGCCATCAATGACGGTCATGGTGGCAGCAGAGTCGCCGGGGATGCCCAGCAAAATCGCAGTCACCGCACCGCCATACTGCGAGCCGTAATACACGCCGCCTAAAGCCGCAATGGCGGCAGTGCCGTCGAACCCGACCACTAGCGGTAGAAGAATGGCGACGCCCGCCGTTGGCCCGAGGCCCGGCAGCGCGCCAATGAATAGGCCAATAATGGCGCCGAAGAAGATGGCAAATAAAATCGCAGGCGAACTGGCCATCGCGATCCCATCGAGAAGAAGCCCCCAGGTTTCAAACATAGTTATTTCTCCGAAAGAGCATCAGGGCAGAACGATACCCAGGAACCTGAAAAAGATCAGGTAAAGCACGCCTGACATGATCGCCGCTGCGATTGCTGCCCGCAGGATCATCGTTGGCGTCCGCGCACCAAAAATTATGGCAATCGCTATCATCAGCAGGAAACCCGCAGCCAACATGCCTATTAAGGATGCCAGTACGACAAAGACGATCAGGGCGGCGCTGCTAAAGGCAACACGTAAAATCGCTTCGCCAGAGATGTTGCCCGACTCGGTATATACACGGCGCAACACGTTATAGAAATTGATCGTGGCAAAACCACTGATGCCGAAACCGATAAATACTGGAAAGAAGCCTGCATCCGGCGTACCGCGATCCAAAAAGCCATAGTCGAAGCCCGTTATCACTACGTAGAGGCCCAACAGGAACAGGATGACGGAAACAGCCAGATCAAGTCTGTGCAATCGAAGCATATGATTTTTCCTTGAAATTCACGCCATGACGGGATGCCTGCCGGTGCGCATTGACACAGCGGCAGGCGGGACGCAATCAGTCGATCACGCCCACTTCTCTCATCATTGCCTCGTAACGGTCAGAGGTGGCGGCCATTTCTTCGGCAAGATCGGCGCCGTCAAGATATAGCGGGATCTCGTTAAAGCGGTCCAGGTAGGCCTCGCGCCATTCGTCGCTCTCAGCCACGGTCTGCAACAGGTCTTCCCAATAGCTGACGGCCTCGTCTGAGACGTCACCGGGCATCACGATGGCCCGCAACTGTGTATGGGTGATGTCATAGCCCTGCTCCGCGAAAGTCGGAACGTCAGGCAACTGCGCAATTCTGTCAGGTGCAGATACCGCTAGCGGCCTCATATTGCCAGCGCGAACCTGCTCAAGCATTTCGTTGGGATTGCCCCACATCAGCTCAAGATGCCCGCCCAGTACGGCTGCAATAACCTCACCACCGCCGTCATAGGGGACAACACGGATTTCCGTGTCCAGCGCCTGGTTCAGCATGTAAGAGAGCAGCGCGCCATCGGCAACTGCGCCAACCGAACCCGCACGCACGCCAGAGGCCGTCTTCAGGTCTTCCAACGTTTCAATATCAGAATCGGTCGAAACAACAAGGATGTAGGGCGATCGAGCCAGCGCTGCAACCGGCGTAAAGCTTTCGTAGTTGTAACGCATCTTGCCCATCAGCGGCGTGGTAAAAAAGCTGACACCTACGCCCGCAAGGAAGTGGCCGTCGCCCTGGCGTGAATTGATATAGTTATAGCCGATCGCGCCTGACCCACCGGGGCGGTTTTCGACAACCATCGATACCGGCAGCAGGTCTTTTTGTTCAATCACGCGAGTCAGCGTGCGCGCCAGAATGTCACTACCGCCACCAACGCCAGCAGCAACAATGTAGGTCATATTATGGCCAGGATATTCTTCAGCGTGTGCTGATACCGGCAGCAGTGACAAAACACTCAATACCATCGCGCCTGCGCCAAATGCCCGGCAATTTATCTTTGTTTTCAGGACCATTATTTTTACTCTCATTGTCCGCAAATTTCCGTCAGGTGCTCTGAACCTCAGTGTTCCTTTTCAAGCAATAGCGTGCGATGACGTATGACTTAATGCTCTGCTAGACAGCCAGCGCAGGGATACTTAATTCAGAGCGTTGTGACAGCGTTCTCCAAGCAACGAACATTAGGCCGCCGCTATCGGATAGACAAGCGCATTTTTTCTGGTGATTATGCACTTTCACGAACCAATACGGAGTCAAGAGTGGAATTTGATGGCAGCGTTAATTTAAAGTTTTTACAAACCTTCATCCTTGTTGCGACGGAAGGTAGCTTTCGCGTTGCGGCAGAGCGTATGCACCGTTCGCACTCCGCCATCAGCAACCAAATAAAGACCCTGGAGCAACAGCTGGGCGTGATGCTATTCGAACGCACTACGCGCAGCGTCACTTTGACACCCGAGGGCAAGCAGTTATTCGAGAGCGCCACCCGCGCGGTGTATGAAATGCAGCAGGGACTGCGACTGCTGAGAGAAACTGCCGATTTCAAGCGGGGGCACATGTCCGTCGCCAGTTCATCTAACATTGCATCGATTCATCTTCCCGCGATACTAACCGCCTTTGTGCGCGACTACCCCCAGATCAACGTCACCATTCGAGAGCTAACTTCAAGCCAGCTTTATGAAGCATTGCACCATCGCGAGGTCGACTTTGCGCTAGGTCCGATGCTGGAGAATGAAGAATTCACGTTCACGCCTATTCTTAAAGATCCCGTTAAAGCATTGCTGCCAACGGCGATGGCAACACCGTTTACAACGTCCATCACCTGGCGCCAGCTCTCGCAGCTGCCGCTACTGGTGCAAAGCCGCGAAACTGCTATGCGACGGCTGCTGGATCGGATGATGGATGACCTTGGCGTCTCAATTGAAACGCCGTATCAGTTCATTCAAGGCGAAACGATTATTGCCATGGTTGAAGCCGGCCTGGGTGCCGCGATCCAACCAGGTTCACGGTTAAACAAGCTAAGCGGCGCCGAGCCAATTACCGTCTTAGATCTTGTAGACCCTCCTATTGAGAGAACGATGGCCTTGATCATGCGGCGGAATCAAGTGCTGTCGCCAGCCGCAAAGCGCTTTGCAGATAGGATATTACAAGGGCTGAGCAATAACTCAGCGTAGAGTATGAAAAAGGGTCGCATATATAGACAAGCAAGCTTCCTCGATACTGGATGCGCCCAAACTGCTTAAGAAGCCTGGATGCTTATAGAAATACTTGAAATGCCTTCATTGAGGTCTGGTCACGCGATAGGTATGCGATGACAAAAATAACATCAGCGAAGTTTTTCCACCGCTATATGCTTCTGCTAATGGTCTATAATAATTAGATAATTCGTGACCACTAAACAGCACTTGATCGCGGCGTTTGCCTTAGTGGGCGGCGGCATGCTGCGCGATCTGGCAATTATTGCCACGTTCTACATTGGCCTCGGCGCGCTGATTGCCCCTTCAGTTCTGTATCTTGTCGTCCGCGCCATCTTCTAAAGTTGACCTTTAACGCGGCACCAATGCCTCTAACGCCTCACGGCGAAGGTGCTGCGTCAAACCTGCCAGCAAGCGCCCGCCGTTGCGCCAATAATGCCAATAAAGCGGCACATTGATGGCGCGCCCGGGTATCAGTTCTACCAACTTGCCCTGGGCCAACTCATCACGCACCTGAAGCTCCGGCACCATCCCCCAACCGAGCCCGCTTTCCAGCAAACGTACAAAGCCTTCCGATGAAGGACACAGGTGATAGGCAAAGCTGCCGGTTATACCCAGCGTCGCTAAATAACGGTGCTGCAGTAAATCATCCGTACCAAACACGATGGCTGGCGCCTGGGGCAGAACGTCTGCACCCACGCCATCAGCAAAGTACTGCTTTATAAAGGCCGGGCTTGCGACCGCCAGATACGGCATGGCGCCTAACGCAACGCTATTGGCCCCCGCGACAGGACGTTCGGCCGCACATACGCAGCCTGCCACTTCGCCTGCCCGCATACGTTTTAATCCAACCTCCTGATCCTCGACGACCAGCTCCAGCAATACGTTTTGGTGGGTACAAAAATCACTCACCGCCGAGGGCCACCAGGTGGCCAGACTGTCTGCATTAATCGCCAGACGCAGGCGCTCTGGCACTGCGTCATCCAATGCGGGCACCTGACGCGTAAGATCACGCTCGAGTAGGCGCACCTGCTGTACATGGTTTAGCAACCGACGACCTATTTCGGTCGGAGCAGGCGGCGTCGCACGCACTAACACCGGCTGGCCAATACGTGCTTCCAGCAGCTTGACCCGCTGCGATACCGCCGACTGTGATAGCCCCAGCGAATTCGCCGCGCGCTCAAACCCGCCCTGTTCTACCACGGCGGCCAGGGCTGCCAACAATTTATAGTCGAGCAATCAGTTTTCCTTATAGGACATCAGGAAGATTCGTTTTTCTTATAAAAATGATTCTAGCAAACTGCGCCGGTGTTGAGCGGAGTAACGCTCCTTAAACAGCGATTAACAAGGAATACACACAATGTGGCAGAGTTACAGTAACGGCTTGTTGATGGCGATTGGATTGATCATGGCGATTGGCGCACAGAATGCGTTCGTTTTATCGCAAAGCTTGCGGCGCGAGCATCATATAGCGGTCGCGTTACTGTGCATTTTATGTGATGCCGCGCTAATAACCGCGGGCGTATTTGGTCTGGCAAGCATATTGACCCAAAGTCCGCTTCTGCTTGCCATCGCACGCTGGGGCGGCATTGCGTTTTTGCTTTGGTATGGCAGTCAGGCGTTATACCGCGCCTGGCGCCCACAAGTACTTCGGGCGACCGACACATCATCCCGCTCGTTAAGCGCCGTAATGTTGGCCGCGCTCGCAGTCACGCTGCTTAACCCGCACGTCTATCTAGATACCGTACTGCTGATTGGCTCACTCGGTGCACAACAGCCGATGCCCAGCGCCTACGCTTTGGGGGCCACTAGCGGTTCATTTATATGGTTCAGCGCACTGGCCTTGGGTGGCGCAAGTCTTGCGCCGTGGCTGGCGCGCCCGCTTACCTGGCGCCTGATTGATATTGGCGTAGCACTTATGATGTTTAGCGTGGCCGCACAGCTACTAATCGGAGGGCTGTAACGAACTATATTGTTCAGCCGCCATTATTGTTTTAACTTTAATCAAGCTTCCTTCTACAAAATTTTAACAAATAATGCATGAAGGCGCTTAATTTATAACGCAAAGCTTAACTTACGTAAATTTCTCCAGCGCACATTTCCTGCTAGCTTTAAAAGGGCTGAAAATATTTATTAAGGATGATCCTTTTTATTAATCAAGCAGGAGCAATACGATGGTTATTAAAAACGCCAAGGACCTTTTCATTCATCTGCTTTCCGACACGAACAGTGCTGAAAAACAGATAACAAAGGCGCTACCCAAATTGGCTCGGGCAGCTGATGACCCCCAACTGGCTGAGGCATTCAAGCACCACCTGGAAGAAACCCAAGGCCAGCTGGAAAGGCTTGAAAAAGTAGCCGACAGCCTGCCAGATATCCGAATCAAGCGTATGAAATGTCATGCAATGGAAGGCTTGATCGAAGAAGGCCAAGAGCTGATTGATGCGACCGAGAAAGGCCCGGTGCGCGATGCAGGTCTTATTGGCGCAGCTCAGAAAGTCGAGCATTATGAAATTGCCACCTACGGTACTCTGTGCGCTCTTGCCGAGCAGCTAGGCTATACCGAAGCCAAGAACATTCTGGCTGAAACGCTTGAAGAAGAAAAGAATACCGACGATAAGCTAACTCAGTTGGCTGAGACGCTAGTTAATAAAAAAGCGGGGTAAAATCCATTTAGCTAAGAAGCAATCAACGGTTGGTCGTATTGGTCGTACTCTATTAAACAAGCGGTCAATTATTGATAGTTAACCTATATGATTTGCTTCATTGAAGACCAATCGTCAGTTTTGTTACTTTAGGTGGGCTGATAGCAAATAGCTCACCTAAAGTTTATGGATAGTTTTAACTATCCATATTTAAACCTTAACGAATGATTCAAAGCGCTTTTATTGTCAGCGCCCATTTCCTCCCCTTTTTCCCTACGCTTCGACAGGTTCCTGATTCAGGCACTTGAGCCTACGCATGCAGCCTGTTATCTTATCGTCAATAATTATCATTAACATAGGGAACCATATCTCATGCAGCTTGCCGCTAGAGGTACAGACACAAGCACTACGCCTGCACCTCGTGAGATTGAAAGCCGAGAATTGCTTGGGCCGAAAGGCCAACTAGTGATTCAACATGAAAATCGCCGCTATGTATTGCGCATTACCAAAAGCGGAAAACTTATTTTAACGGCGTAACGCTCAATCAGTTCTTACGCCGCTTCACGCCAGCCAGGTAGCCCACGCACCCAGCCAGCGCCTATTTCCTCCTTATTGTTGGAACGGTCTGGCTCATGAAACGTGTTTACTCGCTTTGCCCGCTTTACCTTGCTCTTTGCCCCTTGCTTATCGCCCCTGCGTTAGCGCAGTCAACGGCGGATCCAGTGACCGTTACCGGCACGCGGGCGCCTACCGACCTTTCTCGCGCGCCTCTGATTATCGATATTATCAACCGTGACGATGCCGTCCTGGCTACTGCAGGGCGTATTGAAGACGTGCTGAGTCGTCAACCAGGCCTGCACGTTGCTGGGCAAGGGCGGCGTAACGGTCAAACGTTGAGCATGCGAGGCTTTGGCCGTCAGGGCGTGCTGGTTCGTCTGGATGGCGTTCGCCAGGATATTTCCACGGGTCACGTGGGCAACTTCTTCTTGGATCCAGCGCTGATTCAGGAAGTGCAGGTCGCGCGGGGTGCGCTATCAAGCCTTTATGGCAGCAACGCCATGGGCGGCGTGGTGAGTTTCACAAGCGTGGAAGCCGATGACCTGCTTGCCCCCGGCCAAGACAGCGGCGCCCGGCTTTCGGTTGGCGGCGCAACAGCGAATGATGAGCTACGTGGCAGTCTGACAGCCTTTGGGCGTCACGCTGCACCCAGTGGCCAAGTGGATGGCCTGATTTCAATAGGCCGTAGCGAGTCTGGCGATATTCGCCGCGCAGGTGGCGAGGAGGCCGAAGATGATGCCTCACTCAACAGCCTGCTGGTCAAAGGCGGTTGGGAGCCAAGTAGTGATCAGCGGGTGTTTATCAGCTGGCAGCATTACGATGAGCGCGCCACCCAGCCTGCTAACCCACAGCAGCTGTCACGCGATGCCAGTAACCCCCTGCGCGACCGGAATGTCGAAAGTAACAATTTACAGCTTGGCCACCGCTGGCAGCCCGGCCAAGCGACAGAAATCACCTCGCGACTGACGTTTAGTCAGCAGGATATTGATGAACCCCAAGCCAGCCGCACGCTGGAACGCGTTGGCCTGCAAAGCGATGGCTACCACACCATCAATCACGGCTGGTTATCTCAAACGGTAGTGTTCGGTGCAGAACTGGAACAAGCCCGCCAACGTCCGGATGGGCAGGCCAATGGCTTTCCTCGGGCAGACATCGACACCCAGGCCGTTTATGTAGACACCACGCTAACCGCTGGCCGCTACCTGACTGATGGCGGTGCCGGTCAGTTTGATGTGGGCCTGGGTGCCCGCTATGACCGTTACGACGCCACCGGCCAAGGCGATGCGGATAGCGTGCATGACCAGGTCTCGCCACGTTTTCGCCTGGCCTGGCGACCCGCTGACGCGCTAATGCTGTTCTCCGGTTACGCAGAAGCCTTCCGCGCGCCGAGCCTTTCTGAGCTATACGCCAACGAGCGCCACTTTGCCGGTTTCTGCGCCGGGCCTGTCTTCTGTACGCCCGATAATTACTGGGTGCCTAATCCTAACCTGTCTCCTGAATCCAGCCATACCTGGGAAAGCGGTGTGGTCTGGCATCAGGGCGATTGGCAGGTGCGCGCCAGCTACTTCGATACCCGCGCCGATGATTTTATCGACACCCAGGTCGACATTATGGCGGGCACCACCCAGGCCGTGAACGTACAGCGTGCTCAATTATGGGGCTATGACGCTCGCGTTGCCTGGCAGCCCAGCGCCTTTCCCCTACTTACAAGCTTTATAGGACTCTCAGAAGTTTCCGGTAAAGACCGCGACAGCGGCGGCGCGTTAGGCAGCCAGACCCCCATGGAAGTGACCCTCGGCAGTGAAGTGGCGCTCTACAACCATGATGTACGTATCGGCTGGCAAAGCCGCTTGGCGCGTGATTTTGACAAACAGGGCGATGACGAGCGTCTGCCCGGCTATGGGCTGCACGACGTGCACCTGGCCTGGCGCCTTACCCCCGCCATCGATACCTCGCTACGCCTGGCTAACCTAGGCGATAAAGTGTGGTACCGCCCCGATGGCAGCTTAGGCGATGGGCGCAGCCTGTTCGCTACCCTCAACTGGCAGTGGTAAATCCATTCAGTGAACCCGATATAGGTGCGCCATGACTCAATCCCAACAGATCGCTATTCTGGAAGCCTTTGATGCTGCGCGGGCGGCCCAGCCGCGCCTGCCCGCCATCGACATTGCCGAGCGTCTGACCATTAGCGAAGGCGAGTTACAGGCGGCTCGCCTGGGCCGTGATGTATGGACACTGCCCTTGCCACCCAGCGAGATCGCAAGCTATCTGCCCACGCTTGGCCGCATAAAATCGCTGACCCGCTCGCGCCTGGCCGTGCTTGAACAAACCGGGGACTATCCTGAACTGCGCGGCGGAGCCCAAACGGGTCTGCTGCTCGACCCCGGCGGTTTGGATCTTCGCCTGCTGTATTCCCACTGGCACTGGGTATGCTTGATTCGCGATACCATGCCTTCACAAGATGGCTCGAAGGAGTGGCGCTGGAGCCTGCAAATTTTTAATCAGCATGGCTGCGCCGTGCACAAATGTTTTGCGCTGGAAACACCGCTTCCCAGATCCTGGGGCGCGCTTGCAGCACTCGGCACCCAGGACACTCCAGCGTTCACCCAGAGTGCACCACGCCTTAAACGCCCGCTTCCCAATGCTCCCGACCTTGCGAGCGAATGGGGGGCAATGCAGGACGTGCATCAGTTTTTCGCTCTGCTGCAGCGCCATCGCCTGGAACGTATTGAGGCTAACCAGCTGATGGAGGGCCACTACACCCAGGCGCTGCCGGCTAACATACTGGAAAACTTGCTTCATCAGGCAAGCCAACACGCCTTGCCGCTGATGCTGTTTGTCGCCAGCTCCGGCTGCGTACAAATCCGCACGGGGACGTTGCCCACGCCCCAGCGCGCACGGGGCTGGCTGAATCTGTTTGGCGAGCGCTTTACCCTACACCTTGACGATACTGCCATTGACCAGGTGTGGCAGGTCACCAAACCCAACCGCGATGGCGGCGTGACAAGCGTGGAAGCGTTTGATGCAGAAGGCTCGCTGGTGTTGCAGATCTATGCGCAGCGCCGTGAGGGCAACCCCGAACGCCTTGAATGGCGACAGCTCTTGAGTGAGTTGAACAGTCAGGAGGCCGTGGCGTGAAGCAGCGTATTCGATGGCTGTTGGGATCTGCACTTACACTTTTGAGCCTGGACGCGAACGCCAGCGAACGCTGGGTTGTGCTGGGCGGCGATATTGCTGAAACGCTGTCGGCTCTGGAAGCGGACATTAATCTGGTCGCCCGCGACGATACGGTTATCTACCCCGAATCCCTTACCGCGCTGCCTTCCGTGGGTTATTTGCGTCAACTCTCGACCGAAAGCGTACTGTCGGTTCAGCCTGATCGGATCCTGGCCAATCAGCATGCAGGCCCTAAAGAAGTGCTTGAGCAGTTGGACGCTGTCGGCGTTACGCTGGATGTTGTCAGCGCCGCCACCACGCTAGCGGCCATTGCTGAAAAGGTTCGCGCGGTGGGTGGCTACACTGACCGGCGTGAACAAGCCAACGCTTTAGCGCAAACCTTGACTGAAAAGCTTGAATACCTAGCCGATCTGCCCCCCTTACCTTCAACTCGGACGATGTTTATTCTCCAGCATAGCGGCTTAACGCCGCGCGCCGCCGGAAGCCAAACCGCGGCGCATACGGCGCTTGAAGCCGTTGGGCTGGAAAATGCCTTTGCAGCAATGGAGGGCTATCACAACGTTGGTGCCGAGGCATTGGTGCGCGAGGCGCCTGAGCTGATCATTATGTCGGCGCGTGGCTTAGACGCCATGGGTGGCCCAACGGCCTTATGGCAATTACCCGGTATGGCACTTACTCCGGCAGGCCAGAAGCAGCGGTTAATCATTATCGATGATCAAGCACTGTTGGGTTTTGGACCGCGTGCGCCCGACCTACTGTTAGCCTTACGCCAGGATGTTGAAGCGCTGCTCGACGCCTCGCCCACTGCGCTGGCTGCACCGTAATGGTCAGCTTAACGGCTTATCGTCAGCGTGTGGTGCGACCGATGGGGCGCGCTCCGCGAGTCCTCATCGGTTTAACGCTGGCACTGTTACTTGCCTTGGCGTGGGGCGCTGCGTCGGGCGTGTTAGGGCTTTCGCCATGGGCACTGCTAAGCGGCAATGCAGATACACTCAGCATGCAGGTTTGGTGGCAGCTGCGCTTACCGCGCCTGCTGCTGGGTGTTGCCGTAGGCGCCATGCTCGCGGGCAGCGGCGCTGCCATGCAGGGGCTATTTCGTAATCCTTTAGCCGACCCAACGCTGCTCGGCCTTGCCAGCGGTGCCGGGCTCTTTGTGGCCCTGTGGATAGTGATCTTTCAGGATAGCGCTGCCAACAGCCTTTACGGCCAGTTTGCTGCTGGCTTTTTAGGTGCACTGAGCGTATGTGTGATCGTGTTTGGCTTGGCTAAACGACAGGGTGGCAGTGCCGCTGTCATGACCCTGCTGCTAGCAGGTCTGGCAATTAACACCTTGGCCGGTGCCGCGGGTGGTGTTCTTGCGTTTATTGCCAGCGATGAACAGCTACGTCAGCTTAGCTTATGGGGCATGGGCGCGCTGACGAATGCCTTATGGCGAACCACTGCTATCGCTCTAGTGCTGATTAGCCTGGCACTGTGGATGCTACTGCGCAGCGCCAGCGAGCTTGACCTGCTTCAGCTAGGCGAAACCACGGCCCATGCGGCGGGGCTGGATGCCAACCGTCTGAAACGCCGCATCGTCGTGGCCACCTCAATCGGCGTTGGGCTTTGCGTGGCACTCACGGGTGTCATTGGCTTTCTTGGCCTGCTGGTTCCCCACTGTTTACGGCTTTGGCTAGGGCCTGGACACCGGCTACTCCTGCCCGCCTCAATGCTGGGCGGTGCACTGCTGTTGGTGGTCGCCGACACACTGGCACGTACGCTAGGTGCACCTGCCGAGATCCCGGTCGGTCTGCTGACGAGTCTTTTGGGCGGACCCTACTTTCTGTATCTACTTATACGCCGGGGCTCGCCATGCTGATCCTGCGTCAAGCGGGGTTCATCTCGGTTCCCGCACTAGCGCCTATCGATGACGAGATCCATACGGGCGAACTACTCGCTATTGTAGGGCCTAATGGTGCAGGCAAGAGCACGCTGCTTCGCATGTTGTCAGGCTATCGCCGCTGCGAGCAGGGCACAATACAGCTGGATGGCCACTTGCTACATGAATGGGAGATCACGGCGCTCGCCAATCGACGTGCGCTAGTCGCTCAGCAGGAACCTGTCGGGTTTGATTGGCGAGTAGAAGAATTGGTGTGTCTGGGGAGCAACCCCGAAAAAGCACTCATCGCCGAACTGCTCGATGACCTGGACCTTGTCCAGCTCGCCAAGCGCAGCGTACTTTCGCTTTCGGGCGGCGAGCGCCAGCGAGTGATGATCGCTCGAGGCGCCTGCCAGTTACTCTCGCGGCGCTCGGCAGTCGCAAGAGATGGAGGCCTGCTTCTGCTGGATGAACCCACCAGCGCACTGGATATTGGTCAGCAGCAGCGCCTGATGCGCCAGTTGCGTACCTGGGCCGAACAACACAACATGGCCATCGTGTGTGTCCTGCATGACCTGAACCTAGCCACTACTTACGCCGACAGGGTGTGGCTACTTCAGCAGGGCCAGCGTATCGCTTACGGCAAGCCGCATCACGTGCTAACCTCCGCCCGCGTCGCAGATGTGTACGACGCAGAGTTTCAAGCGACCACGAGCCACGCAGGCTCTCATCCGCTTCTTGCCCTTGCACGTTGATGCGTCGAGAGAGTCAAGCAGCTTTAAATAAGGCGTAGTATGCTTAGCACATCAGCGTATTAGCCGGTCAAAACTGACTTGGCACATCGCTAATCACTGTTATCCATGAGAAGCTGGATGCATGAACGAGAAGCCGCCCATTAGCTCGCCGCAAAAGCCCTCATCAAAAGAACCCATGACGCTTGCACGCGCCTTATGGGTAGGCCTTGCTGCACTGAGCTTCGGCATTGGGGTTATCGGTATCTTCTTGCCCTTGCTGCCTACCACTGAGTTTATGCTGGGCGCCGTTTACTGCGCGTCTAAAGGCTCTCCGCGCTTTGAAGCGTGGATTCGCTCGCGCCGCTATGTTGGGCCGCTTATCACCAACTGGGAGCGGGAGCGCGCCATTCCGCGGCGCGCCAAATTCATTGCGGTCGGCATGATCAGCGCCAGCGCTTTATTTATCTTGCTGCATCTGGGCAGCGGCTGGCTACGCTGGGCAATTATCGCCCTATTGGTTGGGGTGGCGGCTTGGCTTATCACTCGGCCAGAACCCGCCACGCGGGAGTAGGGTTTTCTGTTCCCAGGGAAGCTTGATCGGCAGACAGCCAGTCATTCATACAAACCGGTTCATGACGTCTCGCCGCTGACCGGCTTTCCATTCGCATATTTGATCCACGTTTTACCCAGATGATTGCGCAGCTCATCGCCGACGCGTGCGGCATCACGAGCGTTCAGGGCCGCCATGATGGCCTCGTGTTCTTCCATGGCTTTCGCCCATTTATCGGTCTTTTGATTGGACAGATAGCGCACCCGATAGAGCTGCCGACTGAGGTTGGCGTGTATATCAATCAAGGTAGCGTTCCCCGAAAGTGCCACAATCCGGTTGTGGATATCTTGATTAAGCCGAAAGTAGTTCTGTCGATCCCTTCTCAAAAAAGCCGCTTTCATTTCGTAATGCAGCGCCTGTAGCTCGGCAATATCTTCATCGCTGGCCCTGGTACACGTCAGCTCCGCAGCTGACTGCTCAAGGACACTTAATACATAGGCCTTCTCTTTCATATCCGCAGCACTTACATCTGCAACCACCGCCCCGCGGTTAGGGGAAATCACCACTAACCCTTCGGTCGCGAGAATCTTGAGCGCCTCGCGTAGCGGAGTGCGGGAGACCTGTAACTCAACTGCCAGCGTACGCTCGGGCAGTCGTTGGCCCGGTTGAAAATGATCCATGACGATATGTTCGCGCAAATAGTGCGCGACTTTTTCAACAAGCCCGGCGTTATGGGTTGGAGCGACATCTTCCATGAGATTATTCACTTTGATTAGCGATCATCAAGAATGGCATACCAAAAAACTCCTTTCAAATAAGTAAACGCACAGACATAATTTGTTTAAATTACTCAAGCCAATGATTTAATTATTAAAATACAATTATTGAGACTAAAGTATCATACCGATTATATTGACCCCCAAAATGGTATACCACTACATTCCTGCATCTGTATACTACGTTTGCGTGGCAAAGAAGCATTAACAAGTTCATGGTCACCGTTCGGCAAGTTCTGACCTAAACAGGAAATACCCTTTATCTATGAATTACTTACAACACTTTGATACGACCAAGGTAGTTGAAGCCTGTATTGCGGGCGCTGGTGATTTTGGTCGTGGCGTATTGCGCCAAGCCCGCCAGATGCCAGGATTGTCGGCGCGTATTGCGATTGATATCAATCCTGAAAAAGCGGCTGAAGCCTTACGCCATGCGGGTATTCCTGATGCACAAATAATGGTATGCCATTCTGCAAGCGATGCTGAAGATGCTTGGCAGAAAGGCTTTTTCATTGCCACGGCTTCTTTTGATACGGTTTCTGCGCTCCCGTTCGATATCCTGGTTGAATCTACCGGTATCCCTGACGTCGGCGCCCGTTATGCAGAAGCTGCCCTACTGGCGGGCAAGCATGTCGGTATTGCCACCAAGGAAACGGAGTCGGTTGTCGGGCCTTACCTGACTCGTCTGGCCGAAGACCAGGGGCGTCTTTTCACGCCGCTGGACGGCGACCAGCCAAGCCTGCTGATTGGTCTTGTCACATGGGCCAGAACCCTGGGATTTGAGATTATCTCAGCCGGCAAGAGCAGCGAATACGACTTCATCTGGGATGAAGCGCAAGGCACCGTGACCTGTAACGGCACTCAATATGATGCCAGCGAAATGGCTGCGCTCTGGAAGCTTGACGATAGCGATGCGCGCGCCACGGTCAAATCCCGCGGCGAGGTTCTATCCGCTATTCCGCAGATTTCAGTGCCTGACCTTTGTGAGATGGTCAACGTTGCCAACGCAACCGGCCTGCAGCCAGACCTGCCCGAATTTCATGCCATGGTGCTACGAACCACAGAAGTTCCGACGCTTCTGGATACCCAGGCAGAAGGCGGTGTTCTGGAAGGTAACGAGCGTCTTGAAGTCTTTAACTGCCTGCGCCGTCCTGACGAGCTGAGCTTTGCCGGCGGCGTGTTTGTTGTGGTGCGCTGCGAAGACCCGCATGTCTGGACACTGCTGCGCGATAAGGGCCACGTACTAAGCCGCAGCGGCAATAGCGCCATGGTTTATCTACCGCGCCATTTGCTGGGTCTGGAAGCGCCCATCTCGCTGCTGGACGTGGTACTCAACGGCTTGACGTCTGGTGGCGGCCATGCCACCACGCCTAAATTCGACCTGACGGCACGCGCCACTCAGGCAATCAAGGCGGGCCAGCGGCTTGAGATGAAAGGCCATCATCGGCATATCGAAGGACTGCGGCCGGAGATTCATCCCGCCGCCGCGCTTTCAGCTGAGGCCAACGTCCCTTTTTATCTGTTACCAGGCGCCGAAGTTATTCGCGATATAGCGCCTAATCAACCCATTACTTTAGCCGATGTCACGCTACCATCTTCTCGCTTACATGAGCTTCGCCTTAAACAGGACGACCTGTTTTACGCAGACGATAGCCAGTAACTAACGGTAGAGCGCCGTTAAGGTGCTCTACTTCCTGTATTGATGGCCCTAAAAGCAACAACAATCACTGTGGAGAAAATTATGCTTACCAAATATAGTGTTAAATACGCCGCTCTAGGTCTTGCCATGCTCGGCGCTGCTACCGGCGCAAGCGCCAGCGATGCCGACAACTTCCCCAGCAAGCCGATCCAGTTTCTGGTAGCGGCGGGTGCTGGCGGTGGTACCGATAACTTTGCTCGGGTCGTTCGCCCGATGTTTGAAGAAGCCATTGGCGGTGCGCGCATTACGGTAGTTAACCTGCCAGCCGCGTCCGGCGCTTTAGCCCACCAGCGTACCGCAACAAGCGCAGCTGATGGTCACACGCTGGACTTTGCCTCCACCACACTGGTTACTTCGCTGGCAGCGGGCCAAAACCCGGTCGGCCTGGATCAGTTGACACCTATTGCACGCATGCAGTCTGACGTAATGGCCCTGTTCGTTAACCCTGATCGTTTTGAAGATTTCGATGCGTTCATGGAATACGCACAAGAAAATCCCGGTAAGGTAACGGTTGGTGGTACCCATACCGCAAGCCCTGACCACGTGGCTTTTCTTTCGTTGCTTGATGCGTCTGGCCTGGATATGAACTTTATCCCTTACGATAGCACCGGCAACGCAACGGCGAACGTGCTGGGCGGCAACATCGATGCCACCACCACCTCGCTAAGCCCGCTGTTAAGCTACATTGAAGCCGGTCAGATGATCCCGATTCTGATCTTCAGCGATGAGCGTCTGGAAGACTATCCAGACGCTCACACCACTGTTGAGCATGACTGGGATCTTACCGATGGCAATGACCGCGCCATTTTCGTACACGCTGATACTCCTGCGCCGATCGTGCAACGCCTGGAAGATGCCTTCAAGGACGTATACGACTCCGAGGACTACCAGAGCTACGCTGAGCGCGTGAACCTTACCTACCGTGATGGCTGGATGGGTAGCGACGAGTACCGTCAGCGTCTTGAGAACAACTACGAGCTTTACTCACGCTTGCTGCAAAACGACTAAACCAGCAGTTGCTGGTTGGGGGAGGGGCATGTCCCCTCCTATATCCATTTGAAATATCGGTCTTGCGGGGCCGGTCTTTCACTGTCCCCTTCAGGGTTTACCATGCACGCCAGGATCACTCTTTTTGCGCTGGGGGTCGTGTCACTCGCGGTGGTGAGTCTTTATCCCACGCTGCAATTCCCAAGCTCTGCGCAAGTCTCCACGTTTATCGGCCCGCGCGTTTGGCCGCTGACCCTGCTGATCATTCTGTTTACGCTGGGCATTGTACTGATCGCCATCACGTGGCGTGACCGCAAACAGGCACTGGTCACCGAGCCTCAGGCGACCCCGGATACCTCCGTTGAAACAGCGCCATCTTCATCACGCTTCTCCCTTGGCCGCACCCGCCACTGGTGGTTCATGGCGGCGGCTGTTGCCTACACGCTATTGATGCAGAGCGTGGGCTTTTTAATCGCCAGCCTGATCTTTACGTTTATCGGCACGTTGCTGCTGGGCGCCCGTTCGTGGGTGACCATTGCCATTACGTTAGTGGTTGCTGGCGTACTGATGCAGGGCGTTTTCGTGTCGCTGCTCGGTATCCCCATGCCGTAAGGCTGACCCATAACAGACCCAACTTTCTAGGGAGTCGACCATGCTAGAACATTTTTTGGGCGGGTTAGCCGTGGTGATGCAGCCACTCAACCTGCTGCTCTTGACCTCTGCCGTATTTATCGGCTTTATCGGCGGCGCACTGCCCGGCATTAGCGGCGTTATTCTGGTGGTTATCCTGCTGCCGGTTACGTATGGCATGGAGCCGACCACGGCCTTTATGGTGCTGACCGCCATTTATGGCGCCACGGTCTTTTCAGGCCTGATTACGGCTATTCTGTACCGCGCCCCCGGCACGCCAGAAGCGGTAATGACGGCGCTTGACGGCTACCCCATGACCCAGCAGGGTGAAGCTGGCAAGGCGCTGGGCATTGGCGTTTTAAGCTCAGCGATTGGTGGGCTCGTAGGTACGATTGCGCTGATTATCTTTACGCCCATGCTTGCCAAGATGGCCATAAAGTTTTCGTCGCCCGAGTTCTTTGCCCTGGCCGTGCTTGGCTTAACCGTTGTTGCTTCACTAGGCGGGCGCCTTATTTATGGTTTGATAGGCGCAGCGTTAGGCCTCTTTATCGCCACTATCGGTATCGATCCTTTAACCGGCACCAGTCGCTACACCTTCGATAATCTTAACCTCGCCGAAGGGGTTGGCCTGATTCCCGTCATTGTCGGCCTGTTTGCCATTTCAGAGGTAATGAAACGCACGCTGGATCATGAAAACCACCAGCCGTTGACGAAAGTGAAGGTGAAGATTTTTGATCTTCCCATCCTGCGCAAGATCGGCATGACGCTGTCGCGCTCATCGATCATTGGTGTCATCATCGGCATTTTGCCGGGCATCGGTGCCAGCACTGCGGCCATGGTGAGCTACAGTGAAACGGTCCGCTGGTCCAAAGATCCCGAAAAATTCGGCAAGGGCGCGCCGGAAGGTATTGCTGCACCGGAATCAGCCAATAACGCAGCGGCCATGGGCGCCTTGGTGCCGCTTTTTGCACTGGGCATCCCAGGTAGTGGCACCACGGCCGTTATTCTGGGCGCGTTTATCATGCATGGCCTGCAGCCTGGGCCCATGTTCATGCTGACCAGCAGCGATTTGATCTACGCGGTGTTTGCCGGGCTGTTTATCGTCAACTTCATGATTCTGCTGTTCTCGAAACCGTTCATCATGCTGTTCACCAAGTTGCTGAACGTGCCTTATTCAGCGCTGGGTCCTATCATCATCATGTGCTGCATCGTAGGTACCTACTCGGTGCGCAACTCGATGTTTGATGTATGGCTGATGCTTGGCTTTGGCGTACTGGGGTATCTGCTTGAGAAGATCAATTTCCCCCTGGTATCCATCATTTTAGGGTTGGTATTGGGCCCCATTGCAGAAAGCGAACTACGCCGGGCGCTATCCATGTCTCAGGGTGACTTCAGCATCTTCCTTGAGCGTCCCATCAGCGCCACCTTGCTGGCCATCGCTTTCCTGCTGCTGGCAGCAACGCTGATCACGCCCCTGATCAAGCGCGTACGCCGCAAAACCGCCGCTACCTGAAGCCCGTATCCTGGAGAATGCTATGACCATCGTACTGGGCGCTATCGCCGACGATTTTACCGGTGCCACTGACCTTGCCAACAATCTGGTACGCGGCGGTATGCGCTGCGTTCAGGTTATCGGCGTGCCGACCACCCCGCTCGACTTAAGCAACGTGGATGCCGTGATCGTGGCGCTCAAGTCGCGCTCCTGTCCGGTTGATGAAGCCGTCACCGATTCACTGGCGGCCCTTGAGTGGTTGCGTGAACAGGGTGCCCGGCAGATATTTTTTAAATACTGCTCGACCTTTGATTCAACCGATAAGGGCAACATTGGCCCGGTCGTCGATGCTTTGCTGGAAGCGTTGGGTGCACCTCAAACTGTGATGGTGCCTGCGTTCCCGATTAATGGCCGGACGGTATATCAAGGACATCTATTCGTTGGCGATCGCCTGCTTAACGATAGTGGCATGCAGCATCATCCGCTGACACCCATGACCGATGCGGATCTGGTCCGTGTGCTTTCACGCCAGACCTCGCACACCGTAGGCTTGGCCAGCCGGGCCACGCTAGCCCAAGGGGCTGAAGCCACTCGGCAACACCTTGAGACCCTGGCGGCTGACAACGTACGTCACGTCATTTGCGACACCGTCGATGACAGCGACCTTGACGTATTGGCGGAGGCAACGGTAACGATGCCCTTGGTAACTGGCGGCTCGGGGCTAGGCCAGGCCTTGCCTGCCCAGTACCGCAAGCAGGGCTGGCTTGCCGAGATTGCCGAGCCCGGACGCCTTCAGCCCGCTTCTGGCAATACGCTGATATTGTCAGGCAGCTGCTCGCGGGCAACGCTTGCTCAGGTTGCTGACTTTTTGGCCCGTCATCCCGGTGCTGGCTTTGCACTTGACCCGCAGGCGCTGGCCAAGGGCGACAAACAGTGGGAGCAGGCGCTGGCCTTCGCATTCGAGCGTCTTGAACAAGATGCACCTGCCCTGATCTATGCTTCTGCCGATCCTGAACAGGTCAAGGCCGCTCAGGCCGAGCTGGGCGTCGATAAAGCGGGACTTCTGGTCGAGGAAGCGTTAAGCCAGCTTGCCGTTACCCTGGTCAATGAAGGCATAGGCCGATTGGTGGTTGCCGGTGGCGAAACCTCGGGCGCGGTGGTGTCGGCCCTGGGCATTTCGGCACTGCGTATTGGCGAGCAGATAGACCCTGGTGTGCCTTGGACACAAGCGACACTGGCCAGCCGCGAGGCGCCGCTTTCACTGGCGCTCAAGTCAGGCAACTTTGGAGGCGTTGATTTCTTCACTCGGGCGTTTGAGGTATTAGCATGAGCACTCACGACCAGAACCGCCTACGCGAACAGATCAGCACGCTGGGGAAATCACTGTTTGATCGTGGCTTGACCATGGGTTCGAGCGGCAATATCAGCGTGCGCCTGGATGACGGTGGCTGGCTGATGACGCCTACCAACGCCTGCCTTGGGCGCCTGGACCCTGCTCGCATCTCGCATCTGGATACCCAGGGCCAGCTGATCAGTGGTGATAAGCCCACCAAAGAGCAGTTTCTGCATATGGCCATGTACGATGAGCGCCCTCAGTCCGGCGCGATCGTTCACCTGCACTCCACGCATTCGGTGGCGGTTTCCTGCCTGCCGGGTATCAATCCCTGCGACTGTATTCCCCCCCTCACCGCTTATTACGCCATGCGTGTGGGCAAGCTTCCCCTGGTGCCTTACCATATCCCGGGCGACCAACAGCTAGGCGAAGCGGTACGCGGCCTGGCAGGCAAGCACAGTGCGGTGCTGCTCGCCAACCACGGCCCGGTCGTCGCCGGTAAGAATCTCGAAGCGGCGGTGTATGCTACCGAAGAGCTCGAGGAAACGGCGAAGCTGTTTCTGCTGCTGCGCGGCGAAAACCCGCGCGCGCTGACGCCTGAACAGGTTGCTGAATTGGAAGCCCGGTTCCCAAGGGATTAAGCTATTCAGTAAGCGCATTTTAAACATAAGAGCAAAAAACATAAGGGCAACGCTCATTGAGCGTTGCCCTTATTGATTACGGCTGCCGATAGCGGATACGTCTATTCTGCCAAGCTGCGCTTGTCAGAATGGGGCATCAGGAGTCAGTGCGTGTCTCAAGCAGGCGAATCAGCTCCGGCACCGCGATAGTTTGATCCTCAACACTGGCATACAGCGCCGCCACCGCGCCAGCCACGCCTCTTGTCGTATTAAGCTCATCAGTCATGGTGTGGTAATAACCGAGGTCTTTATGTGCGTTCGCCACGCTAAAGCGAAACCCCGAAGCATCGCCTGATTCGATAAAGGGACGCAACCGCTCCAGCACTACGCCGCCCCCACCGCCCTTGGTCAACACCTCCAGAAAAGCGTGGTCATCGATACCCGCCCGCCGGGAAGCCGCGGTCGCCTCGGCCAATACCGCTGAAAAGCCCAGCGACACATAGTTGTGCAAAAGCTTAAGAGTATGCCCTGCGCCTACGTCTCCTGCGTGGGTAATCACCTCAGCGAAGCTTGCGAGTAGCGGATGCAGCTCCTCGAACAGTGTCTCATGTGCCCCGACGATAAGGTTCAAGCGCCCCTCCTCGGCTTCTTTGGGCGTACGTGTCATCGCCGCATCGACCAGATGGCCGCCTGCTTCTTCTACCCGGGCAGCGACCTTAGCCGTGGAGCTTGGTAACGAGGTAGAGCAGTCCACCACGATGGTGCCCTGGGCGAGCCCTTCCAGCACGCCATCAGGCTCAAAAAGCACGGCCTCTACCTGGGGTGACCCCGTTACGCACAGCAGTATCACATCGGCTTTTTCGGCCACTTCCCGCGCGCTGGAACACGGCACGGCGCCCGCCATCAGTAGATCGTCCACGCCCTGGTTGCCAGGGTGATCAAGAAAGGCCAGGGAATATCCCGCATTGAGAATGTTCTTGGCAATGCCGTGACCCATCAAGCCTACACCCACCATGCCGATGCGATGCTCTGTGCGAACGGATTGATTCATGAATAAGCTCCTAACCTAAGGTAGTTATGATTTTGTGCTAGCCATGGCGAATGGCGACCGTTTTTATCCGGGTATAGCTGCGCAGCCCCTCGAAGCCCTTTTCCCGCCCGAAGCCCGAGCGCCCCACACCGCCGAAAGGCAGCTCAATACCGCCGCCCGCACCGTAGTTATTGATAAATACCTGGCCGCTGCGGATGCCTCTTGCCAAGCGCAATTGGCGGCCACCGTCACGCGTCCAGACACCGGCACACAGCCCGAAGTCGGTTGCATTGGCCAGGCGCAGCGCTTGCGCTTCATCGTCAAATATCTGCACGGCCAGTACGGGCCCAAACAGCTCTTCGCGCAGCACGTCGTGATTATCGGGAATATCGGTCAGCAGATGCGGGACGACGAAATGCCCGGCCGATGAGGCGTTTTTAGCTAACGTTCCTCTCGCCGCAACTCGAATACCGTCAGCTTCGGCCGCGGCTAGCCGCTTATCAAGCTGAGACTTTTGACGGGCATTGATCAGCGGACCGCAGTCAGCGTCCTCCTCGCCCGAGGCACACTGCAGCATTGAAAAGCGCTCTATCAGGCGATCCGTAAACGCTTTCGATATATCGCGCTGTATCAACAGGCGACTGCCCGCCGAGCAGGTTTGCCCCGCGTTCTGGATAATCCCACGCACCACCGCTTCGAAAGCCGCCTCCAGATCGGCATCTGCAAAGACAATCTGCGGCGACTTGCCACCCAGCTCTAGCGTGACGGGCACGTGATGCTTTGCCGCCGCCTGCGTTACCTGGGTGCCGGTTTCAGGCGATCCGGTGAATGAGAGATGATCAATCCCTGGATGCGCGGCCAGGGCAGCACCGGCTTCACGCCCAAGCCCAGGCACCACGTTGAGCACCCCCGCCGGCAGGCCGCTGGATACCGCCAGCTTTGCTAGGCTCAAAACGCTCAAACAGGCATCTTCGGCAGGCTTGAGGACTACGGTATTGCCGACAGCCAGGGCGGCTGCCACGCAACGGCCGAAAATCTGGGCCGGGTAGTTCCAGGGAATGATCTGGGCGCAAACACCATACGGCTCGCGTAGCGTCATGACGGTGTAGCCCTCTTCATAGGGCAAGGTCTCGCCATGTAATTTATCGGCGCCTCCGCCGTAAAAGCGGAAGTAATGCGCGCAGGCTTTAATGTCCGCGCGCGCCTGAGTTAAGGGTTTACCCGTATCCAGGCACTCAAGGGCCGATAAATGTTCATGGTTGGCCTCGATGGCATCGGCAAAACCCAATAGCCAGGCGCTGCGCTGCCGCGCGCTCCACTGAGCCCACTCCCCCAGCTCGCCAGAAAAGGCGCGCCGCGCTGTGGTAACGGCATCATTAACGTGCTCGGGCGTGCAGCGGGCAATGTGCGTGACGACTTCGCCACGGGCGGGCGCCTCTACCGGTAGCGTCGCATCGGTATCGACCCAGACATTGCCGATCAGCGCCGCCTGGGGCGGAAAGTCGGGCAAATCAATCATCAACATGCTCCTTAGCCATACAGCAGGTTAACCAAGCCCATGGAGATCCAGGGCATATAGGTAATCGCCATCAGACACACCAGCACCACCAGCACAAACCGCATTAGCCAGGGCAGCATCTGATCAATGGAAATCTTCGCCACTGCACACGCGGCAAACAGGTTTACGCCCAGCGGCGGGGTGATCATTCCAAGTGCCAAGTTGACCACCATGATCAGCCCAAAATGCACCGGATGAACCCCGAACTGGATAGCAATCGGGGTGAGGATCGGGGCCAGTACCAAGATGGCCGCGCCGGTCTCAATAAACATCCCCACCACAAGAAGAAGCGCATTAACGGCCAGCAAAAAAGCCCAGGGGCTCTCGAACATGGCCGTGACTCCGGCGGCGACGTGGGCCGGAAGCCCGGAGCGGCTGATCAAGAAGCTGAATAGTGCCGCGGCCGAGATAATCAGCATCACCGCGGCGGTTGAGATAACGCTTTGGCGTAACACGGGCATCAGCTCGGCAAGCTTCAGCTCGCGATAGCAAGCACCGACGATCAGGGCATAAAACACCGCCACTGCAGAGGCCTCAGTAGGGGTAAAAATACCGCCATAGATACCGCCAATTACCACCACCGGCATTAGCATCGCTGCCCAGGCACGCTGGAAGGCTGTCGTGAAACGCGTGCGGTCCTGGCTGTCCTGAAGGCCGAAACCACGTAGCTTGCAGAAGATGTACAGAAAAACCAGCAATGCGAAACCGATCAGAAACCCGGGTCCAATGCCCGCAATGAACAGCTGACCAATCGAGGTATCGGTGCTCACCCCAAACAGAATCAGCGGGATGGAGGGAGGGATCAGCACCCCAAGTTCCGCCGAGGAGGCCTGAATGGATGCCGCCAGGGGCTTGGGGTAGCCATGCTTAACCATTGCCGGAATCAGGATCGCCCCGATAGCGAAAGTGGTTGCTACGCTGGAGCCTGACACTGCCGCGAACATCATGCAGGTAAGTACACAGGTCATCGCCAGCCCGCCCTGGACGCCACCCACAATCGACTTGGCCAGATCAACCAGTCGGTTGGAGATACCGCCAGCCGCCATCAGGTTTCCCGCCAGGATAAAGAAAGGAATCGCCATCAGCGGGAAATTATCCAGCCCCACAAACAACTGCTGGGGCACCATCACCAAGGGAAAACGTGAGAAAAACTCAATGCCGATGATCGATGCCAACAGAATGGAGATCGCGATCGGCACGCCAGTGGCGAACAGAATCAATAGCGAAAGACCAATGGCGAGGTTCATAAGCGAGACTCTTTATGAGTAGTAACAGGAACCTCGGGTGAGCTTCCTGAGGATGGCATAGCAGGCATAGCGACCACCTCGGGTTCAGCTGCCTCATCGTGCATCGGCCCCAGGGTTTCCAGGCCACAGCTCTGGGCCAGCAGCCGCGCGATAACGGCTAGCATTGCAAAAGCACTGCCTACAGGAATCGCCGCATACGCCCAGGACATCGATACCTCCAGGGCTGACAGCGTCTGGTTACTGACACGCTGAGTCATTTGAATGCCATAGTAAACCAGTACGGTCAGCACCAGCAGGCAGCACAGCCCGATAAACCACTCAAGCGCCAGCAAGGTGGGCTTGGGCACGAGCTTGTAGATCACCTCCACGGCCATCATAAAGCCACCGCGAAACGTGGCGGCAGCTGCCATAAACACACACCAGATCATCGTCGCCCGTGATAGCGTCTCCGACCAGGTCGAGGGTGCGTTGAAAATAAATCGCGTGAGCACTTGATAGAACCCCAGCGACACTGAAACGATTAACATCAAAATAGCAATCGTAAGTGCCAACCGAGTCAATACATGTTCGACACGCAGAAACCAGGACACCATGAGTCACCTCATCCGCCAGGTAATAGGAAGGTGGCGCCCAGGGGCGCCACGGGATGCGCTCAGCAGCTGCTGTTGCGAATACGCTCTAGCATCTCATCGCCATACTGCTCAATAAAATTAGTGTGAATGGCCTCTACCGCCTCCTGGAATGGTGCAGGATCAATGTTATCGGTGACTGTCATACCCTGCTCTTGCAGGAACGCCACGCCCTCCTCTTCCAAGCGTGACACCTCAGCACGGGTCGCTTCGGTAGCGGCTTGGGCTGCTTCATCAAACCAGGCGCGCTCCTCCTCGCTCAGCCCATCGATCAGAACCGGCGAGCCGAGCAGAATGGCCGGCGAATAAACGTGGCCGGTCAGCGATAGCTGGTCCTGAACTTCGTAGAGGTTCGCGGCCACAATCACCGCAATGGGGTTTTCCTGGCCGTCCACCGTACCCTGCTGCAGGGCGGTAAACAGTTCCGGCATGGCCATGGGCGTCGGGCTTGCCCCTAACTCTTCAAAGGCCTGCTGGTGAATACGGTTCTCCATGGTGCGGATTTTCAGGCCACTAACATCCTCGGGCTTTTCAATGGCTTTTTGGCTATTGGTGATATGGCGAAAGCCATTTTCCGACCAGGACAGGCCAACCAGGTCGTGATCGCTCATCTTATCGAGCAGCTCCTGGCCGATCTCGCCATCAAGCACGCAGCGGGCCTGTTCGTAACTGGTGAACAGGAACGGCAAGTCGAGGACATAGGTCTCCGGGACAAAGTTACCCAGCGGCCCGGTAGAGGTAATCACTACATCGACAGTACCGATCTGCAGCCCTTCGATCATGGCCCGTTCCCCACCGAGCGAGCCACTGGGATGATCCGTCACGGTAAAGGCCCCGTCAGAGAGGCGTTCGAGCGTCTCTTTGAAGGCCTTGGAACCGGCGCCGTAGTGAGAATTGCTGGAGATGGCGTAGCCCACGCTGACTTCTGTCGCGGCCTGAGCCTGAAATGCCAGGCTCGCCAGGGCCAGCGTGGTAGCGGTGCCGATGGCGGTCGCAAGCGTACGTCGAGCGAAACGAGTGGTCATGGTAATACTCCTGATTGTATTTATTAGTAAGAACGACGGGGAGTAGTAGCCCCTTCTTGCTCGCCCGCCAAGCAGGCGAAGATTCATTAGCGATGCTCTGCCACATAGGCATCAATAATCTGCTTGAAGTCCCGGTCCCCGACAAAGCCCAGCTGATTAGCTTTAGCGGTTTCAAAACGCGCAGGCCAGCTAGCCACCAGCGGTTCGATGCGCGAGTCGGGCTCATGACGTACACGCGCCACGGCGTCGGCGCCTGCCACCTCATGCAACGCCTCGAGCATTTCGGACACATCGGTGGTGATGCCCGGCAGTATGAACGCGCGAAACTTGCCGAGCGCCTCTTCCGGCACTTCGGCGCCATGTATCAACGCTTCGATCACTTTATCCGGCGACATCACGAACAGCGCCTGATCCAACGGCACGGGGCAAATGGCCTCCTCGCCGTTCAAGGGCTCACGCAGAATGCTGGAGGCAAAGCTCGACGCCGCGGCATTGGGCCGCCCAGGGCGAATCACGATAGTCGGCAAACGCAGTACCCTGCCGTCAATCAGGCCGCGTCGGCTGTAGTCGTTGATGAGAAGCTCGCACATTGCTTTTTGCGTGCCATAGGACGTTTGCGGCTGCAAGGCCGTCATGTCATCCAGCACATCAGGCAGATCCCCACCGTAGGCTGCCACGGAGCTTGCCATCACCAGGCGCGTCTTACTCAACTGCCGGGTACGACAGCTTTCCAGCAGGGCGCGAGTAGCATCAAAATTGACCGCCATGCCCAGGTCCAGATCGGCCTCAGCGGCAGAGCTTACGACCGCGGCCAGATGGAAGATGACATCGGGTTTTCGATCAAGCGCACCGTCGAGCGCGCTTGGTAACGTAATATCCACGGCCTCGTTGTGGATCGTCAGATCAGGCGCCTCGGGCACGAGGGCCTTCGTTTGATCGACCAGGGTAAAGTGCGTGATCGGCTGACCGCACAGCGCTTTACGGCTAATCAATCTATGTAAAAGACGCTGACCCAGAAAACCGGCGGCGCCCGTTATCAAGATATGCATGATTAAGGTGTCCTCGCTTTATTGTAGGTTGTTAGCGTTTGAGACCATTTTCCATTACTCGCTCATGAGTTAAGCCCGTAATGTCGACCCCAGCCCAGACCTTGGCGCGTATCGCCAGCGGGCCTGTATTCGCAGCCCACCCAACCGCTATAGCCCAGCGCTTCGAGCCTGGCAAACAGCGCCGGATAGCTGACCTCGCCAACATCAGGCTCGTGCCGTTCAGGCACCCCCGCCACCTGAACATGACCGATCGCGCTAAACTGCCGTTCAAGATGGCGAATGAGGTCTCCTTCCATTATCTGGCAATGGTAAAGATCAAACTGTAGCTTCAAATTGTTCGCCCCTACCTCTTTCAATACCGCCATGGCTTGCGCCTGTCTCGACAGAAAGTAGTTGGGCATATCACGAGTATTGATGGGCTCTATCAATATGTCCTTGCCCAGTTTGGCGGCCTCATCAGTGGCGTAGCGCAGGTTACGCAGGTAAGTAGCCTGATAATCGATTTGGGTCGTGGCATCGGCACCTTCAGGTAGCACGCCCGCCATGGTGTGAACGCGGGGGCAGTTGAGCGTCTCGGCATAACGTAGCGCCTCGATGACCGAATCACGAAATTCGGCTTCGCGCCCAGGCAGGCTGGCGAGGCCTCTTTCACCGGCATCCCAATCCCCCGGTGGTAAGTTGAACAGCACTTGCTCCAAGTGCGTTTCGTCAAGCGCCTGACGCAGTTCTAAAGCTGTGTAGGCGTAGGGAAACAGGTACTCGACCCCTTTAAACCCTGCATCAGCCGCCGCCGAAAAACGGTTCATGAAGTCGTGCTCGTTAAACAGCATGCTGAGGTTGGCGGCTAATCGAATCATGGCGTATCGTTAGCCGCTTCTGGCAACGCGATGCCTGATAGCCGCTGATAGACTTTGATAACGGCGGAATCATCTTCCCGGCCAAAACCTGCCCCACTGGCCGAGGTGAACTGCTGTAGCGCGCTGGCGGCAACCGGCGTTGCCATGGAAAGCTCGCGCCCGGTCTGGTGCACGATATTGAGATCTTTAATAAAGATATCCACCGCCGAAAGCGGCGTGTAGTCACCCTTGAGAATATGGGGTACACGATTTTCAAACATCCAGGAATTGCCCGCCGAGTGGGTAATCACCTCAAAGATAACCTCGGGGTCAAGTCCCATCCGGATACCCAGCGCCATGGCTTCAGCGGCGGTCGCAATATGCACGCCTGCCAACAGCTGATTGACCAGCTTCATACTGGAGCCTACGCCGGGATCATCGCCAAGGCGATAAACCTTGGCAGCCATGCCATCGAGCACGTCACTTGCGTAGCTAAATGCCTCCGCGGTGCCCGACGCCATGACCGATAACTCACCACTTTTGGCTTTAGCAGCACCGCCGCTAATCGGCGCGTCCAGCATCATCAAGCCCTCTGCCGCCAAGCGCTCGCCAAGCTGTTTCGCCTGGCTGGGCGCCACCGTGGCGCACTGTATGATCAGGCTGCCTGGCGCTAGATGCCCAACGACGCCCTGCTCACCAAACAGCACCTGCTCAACCTGACTACCGTTGACCACCACTATCAGCACAATGTGACAGTGAGCGAGCTCCATCGGCGTTGCGACACTCGTGCCCCCTTCCGCTATAAAGGCATCGCGTGACCCGGCGGCAATATCACACCCCGTCACGTTAAATCCCTGATGGTATAAAGCGGTAGCGGTGCCCAACCCCATGGCACCCAGACCAATGACGCCTACTTGAAGTGATTGCTTATCGTGTTGACTCACCAGCTGACACCCCGCTGTTGTTGTATGGATTGCTGGCGTTGCGATGCTTTAATTTACCCTTGGATCTTGTCTGATTGTTGGCCGTTACATGAAAAATGGTAGCGCTATCATGATAGCGCTACCATTACTTCTAGATTACTCTCAGCGTATCGACAAGTTGAACATCGAGGACGTGTGACTAATGTCTAAAGACCTCCCGGCCGCTACCAAGTCACGCCGTCGCTCCGACCAAATTACGCTCAGCCAGGTAGCGCAAGCCGCGGGGGTTTCCCCGATAACAGCGTCGCGGGCACTGAACCACCCCGACAAGGTGAGCGATAGTACCCGCCAAAGCGTTTTGGAAAGCGTAGAACGCCTGGGCTATGTACCCAATCTGATAGCAGGAAGCCTGGCATCTTCTCGCTCCCGGCTGGTTGCAGTCATCGTGCCTTCACTGATCAACAGCGTGTTTGTGGAAGTCATCAAGGGTCTGCAGGAAACATTAGAAGCGCAGGGATATCAGATACTGCTCGGCAATACCGATTACGACCTGGATCGTGAGTATCAGCTGGTGCGTACATTTCTAGGCTGGTCCTGTTCGGCTCTGGTCACTGCCGGGCTACGCCATAATGATGCGTGCAATACGCTCTTGGCCAGCTGGGGCCATCCGATTATGGAAGTGATGGAACTAGGTAAAGGCGTTGATCTCAACGTTGGGCTGGATCATGTGGCTGCTGGCCGCTGCATGGCCAGCCACCTTGTCGAGAGAGGCTATCAGCGAATAGTTTATGTTGGCGCGCGGCTCTCACACGATTATCGCGCGGAAATGCGCTATGAAGGCCATAAAGCGGTGCTGCAGTCCAAAAAAATCGAAGCGCCATTGCTAGAACTCGGCACCTTGGGCAGCCTGCAGGCGGGCGCCGAAGGCTTAGCCCAGGTATTGAAACAGTATCCGCAAACCCAGGCCATTCACTTTGCCAATGATGATTTAGCGGCTGGTGCTTTGCTAGCAGCTCAACGTCAGGGCCTGAACGTGCCCAATGATATCGCGATTGCCGGGTTTAACGGGCTTTCTCTTGGCCAGCACGTTACGCCTCAGCTCACCACCATCCTATCTCCCAGAGAAGAAATGGGGCGCCTGGCCGCCAAAGAGTTAATCCGTCGGCTAAGCGGTAAAAACGTCTATCGCCGCCAGCATGATGTGGGCTTTACGCTTCAGGTCGGTGAGAGCACCTAACATATGCCCAGCCGTCTTTATCCAGCTTTGCCCCTTTCCTGATGATTAAAGAGACCTGCATGCAGCACCAAGAGTGACGATGCGGTGCTGAACACTTACCATGGCGGTTTGGAATATGCCCCGCTTACACGGGGCTTTTCGCGTTAGGTTTTTCCACGACTGGCTGCCAAGGAATTGACGTGCTTCCTGATTACTCCACCATCGCTTGGCTATTAATCGTATTTTCCGTTTACCTGACAGGAGTTTCCAAGGGAGGTTTTGCCGGTGGGTTCGGCACACTGTCGGTACCGCTCATGGCGCTGGCGATTAGTCCTACTCAGGCGGCGGGCCTGTTGTTGCCACTGCTCTTGGTGATGGATGTATTTGCGGTAAAGGCATGGTGGGGTAAGCATGATATGGCCGAAGTATGGCGCTTTTTACCGGGGCTACTGGTTGGGGTGGTGGTGGGCACGCTGTTATTTGATCGTCTGAGCGAACAGGGGATACGCCTGGTGCTGGGTGGGATATCGCTTTTGTTTGCCACCTACATGCTATTCAAGCCAGTGGCCAAAAAGCCCATCTCCACCCGTTGGGCGCTGCCTGCTGCCAGCGTATGTGGCTTTACCAGTTTCATCGCCCATGCGGGCGCTCCACCGCTTAACCTTTACCTGCTGCCACGCAAGCTATCCAAAGAGACCTTTATTGCCACCTGCGCCGTCTCGTTTGCGGTAGTTAACGCGATCAAACTAGGTCCTTATCTTTGGCTGGGAGAGGTTAACATGACCAGCGCCTGGGCATCGCTGCTGCTGGTGCCTATCGCCTGGATCGGCGTACGCAACGGTTTCTGGCTGCAAAGCCGCGTCAATGAAAGGCTATTTTATCGACTGGTAATTCTTGCGATGTTTTTGGTGGGCATTAATTTAATCTGGCAAGCCTTAACGCCTTAAGACCAAACAGGAAACTGCATGTCACAACCCTTGCGTAGCGAGTGACGGCGCGCAGGGTAAAGCCAACCTACATGATCAGAAGACCTTCTCTTTGTCCTAAGCACGACGGGTTGATTAGTCATCGGTTGTAAAGGGCTTTGAATTACACCGTAGAAGACGTTAACGCCCCCTGGGTATATGATAAAAATGCATACCCCAGCACTTGCCCGCTAAGCTGACAAGGCATGAGGAGATCATCACATGACGGGCTCTTTAGCATCAGACGATACGCTCTACATGACGCTTACTCGCGCCCTACCGGCGTTTCTAAGCCATTCGCTTTTACAGTGCAAGAACTTGCCTGCACTACCTTCTGTGGCGCTTAAGGTACTTGAAATTGCCCGTTCCTCCCGGTCAACCCTAAACGATTACGCCAACGCCATTGAACATGATCCCGCTCTTACCCTGCGCCTGATTGCGCTTGCCAACAGTGCGTATTACTCACGCCCATCATTACCCGTTCAAACCTGCCTTGAAGCCATGCAGCGTCTAGGCTTGGATACGACACTGACGGTCATATTAGGATTCAGTTTATTTCAACATGCCCAAGGAGAAAGCGCGCGCAAACGAACGTGGCAACGTGTGATTATCGCCGCCTTAGTAGCTCGCTATCTTGCAGAGCAGCTATGTCCCAAGCAAAGCGGGAGTGTATTTACTACGGCTTTATTGCAGGATATTGGCATATTAGCCTTTCAATCGACCTACCCTGAGGAAGCGAAATCGCTATACGCCGACCCTCATCCGTCATGCACACAACCACCCCATGTAAATGACTCTCACTCTGGGCTGTCTTTTACAGGTCTGGGCCATACGAAAACAAGCAATACAGAATGCTCGCACACACAACTAGCCCGTGCAGAGCAACGCTATTTTGGCTGCGACCATACGTTAGTCGGGGCATGGTTAGCCGCTAAGTGGGGAGTTCCGGACAACATAGTAAATGCGATCCATCAAAGTCATGAAAGCTTTCTGGTGAGTGATAAAGAAGTACTGTGCATTCGTTTATCAGGCCCTATTACCGATGCCTGGCTATCGGCCAACCCTGCTCCTATGCTGGCAGCGCTGCTGCATCAGTTAAAAGCATTTGGGCGGACACGCACACTAGAGTTAAAGGATGTACTCGAGCATGTCCAGCAGCAGACCGACGTGCTCGCCAGTGCATTGAAAATGACGGCGCCCATTGAGGTGGGTAGTGACATTTTATTAGCCGAAGCCCAGCAAATACTGTTTGAACATACGCTTACGCTAGGTGTGCAGTTGGATGAGCAGCAGCAGGCATTAACTTCTTTACGCTACCCTGATGCTGTTCACAAAGAGGATAGCCGCCTTGATGCCTCCATCAATGTAAGCCGCGCAAGGCTTATGCGAACCAGTAAAAAAAGCGTAGTTTAATTATTCGTTTTCATTAATAACCAGGCCGCTTTCACGGCCTGATTAATCTCAACTATTCATCGCATAAGGCAGATAAAGCGCTATCGCGGGGAAAACATGCATCAAGGCAATCGCCAGCAGCATCAATAGGAAGAAAGGCAGCGTTGCTCGGGTGATAGTGAAAATATCCTTGCCGGTCAGTCCCTGAATGACAAACAGGTTAAAGCCCACAGGCGGGGTGATTTGTGACATTTCCACCACGACCACCAGATAAATACCAAACCAGATAAGGTCAAACCCCGCGGCACTGACCACCGGCATGATAATCGCGGTTACCAGCAGGATAAGCGAGATGCCGTCTAAAAAGCAGCCCATGATCAGCAAGAGTACTGTCAGGGCGATGAGCAGCATGGTGGGTGATAACCCCATCTCGCTAATCGCGCGCGCTAACTGCATGGGCACTTGGGTAAAGCCCATGGCCGAGGTAAGAAACGAGGCGCCTGCAATAATAAACGCGATCATACACGCCGTACGAATGGCCGCGAATAGCGAGCTTTTAAATATCTGAGCCGTAAAATGGCCGTTCCAGCGGGCAATCGCCATGGATAGCACGACCCCGACCGCGGCAGCTTCCGTGGGTGACGCCAGCCCGCCGTAGATCGAGGTAATGATCCCGCCAATCAACAGCAGAATTGGCATCAAGGCCCAGGTATTACGCAGCTTCTCAGCGAAGCTCATGTCGGACTCATCTTCACCGGTAAGGCCTTCCCGATTCCCTTTAATAAGTGCCCAAAATATGAGGTATGCCATAAACAGCGCCAGAATCATCAGGCCTGGGCCAACGCCTGCCATAAATAGCCGTGAAATGGATTGCTCTGTCACCACACCGTAAACAATCAGCATGATGGAGGGCGGAATCAGCAGGCCTAATGTCGAGGCACTCGCTAATGTGCCGATAGCCATATTGCTGTCGTAGCCGCGCCGCTCAAGCTCAGGCAGGGTCATTTTGCCCACGGTAGCGCAGGTAGCGGCAGATGAACCACACACCGCTGCAAACATGCCGCTGCCGATAATATTGGTATGCAGCAAACGCCCGGGGAGACGGTTGAGCCAGGGTGAAAGGCCGCGAAACATATTATCTGCAAGCCCTGAGCGGAATAGGATCTCGCCCATCCAGATAAACATCGGCAACGCCGTCAAATCCCACCCATAGCTCGCACCCCAAAAATCAGAGGCAAGAATCGGCCCCGGGTCAAACGAGCTGAAGAACGCCAATACCACCCACGCGGTACCGATTAGGGCAAAAGCGATCCATACGCCTCCGCCCAGCAAAAGCAGTAACGTAAAAATCGTTGCCAAACTGAGTGTTAACACAAGGTCTTCTCCAACATAACGTGGCCAAGCAGTGCTGGCAGAGAGTTAGGTTCTGCCTGAAAAGTCGACGAGCGATGATAAGACAAGGCAAAAATCGGCGAAGAAACGGAGTTTACTCGTGTAAATGAGTATTATGATCGGACTCGCGCGCGAGCCGATTTTTAACGCCGTATTATCGAGCGCAGGCACTTTTCAGACAGGGCCTAGTGCATTTCGCTGTCATCGGTGGATGTCGCTTCGCGAAAACTGGATGGGTCACGCTTTGCTATCCGCAATGCGATAATCAGCGCCTCTATCAATGCAAGGCTGAGTAGCCCTACGCTGATGACCAGAACGCTTTGGGGTATCCACAGCGGGATGGATAAAAAACCCGATGACACATCGTTGTATTGAAGACTTTCTCTTGCCAACCCAATCAGGCCATAACCGAGTATCACGCTAATCGCTAAAGCAATCAGCAGGCCGGCTACTTCAAACCACACCCGAATGGCAGAAGGCAGGCGTGAAATCAGAAGCGTCACGCGAATATGGGCGTGATGCACAAAGGTATACGCCAGGCCAAGGAAGGTGGCGCCCACCAATAAATAGGCCGCCATCTCGGAAACGCCTGTAATACTGATGCCCAGGCGGTTTAGCCCCACCAGCATCAACAGCGCATCGATGGCACGAAAAGCCACCTGCAAAGCAATGAGGGCACAAATCGCGATCATGCACACCGCGGCACCCCAAGCACCTAGACGGTAGAGTCTGTCGAATTTAAACGTCATGTTCGTTATCTCACCGAGCGCGTGGGTGAAAAGAGGCGGCCAGCGCCGCCTCCGTACAGGTCTTATGTCGTTTAGCTACCTTGCTGCTCCCGGTAATCTTCCAAGGCAGCTTCGGCTTCATCATCAGCACGGCTCAGCCAATCCTGGAAGAGCTTGTCACCCGCGTCCTGAAGAGCCGCGGCGACTTCTTCATTCGGGGTCGATACGGTGATTCCGTTCTCTTCAAGCGTAGCGAGGCTCGCATCGTTATCATCACGGCTCATCTGCCAACCACGCTCTTCAGCGCGTTCAGCCGCTTCCATCAGAGCCTCCTGAGTCGCCTCATCCAGACGATCAAAACTGCGCTGACTGATAAACACGATATTTTTCGGAAGCCACAGGTTGGCATCGGTGTAATAGGACACATAGTCCCATGCCGTCATTGAATTACCGGTAGAGCTTGAGGTAATCATGGCGTCTACACGGCCAGTACTGAACGCAGTAGGGATATCCGACTCTTCGGTTTCGGTGGGACTACCGCCGAGGTTATCCACAAACCGCTGGGTATTGATATTAGGGGCTCGCACCCGCAAACCTTCAAACTGTGCAGGATCGGTCAGCTCATTGGCGGTATAAATCCCCTGCGCAGGCCACGCGACAGCGTACAGCGGAATCAAGCCTTCCTCGGCAAAGAGCTCAGTAATCATAGGCTTGGTGGCTTGCCATAACGCGTAAGCATCATCGTAGCTACCGGCTACACCGGGCAGCGTATCCACTTCAAAAATCGGATCATCGTTGGATAGCACCGACATGAATACTTCACCAGCATCGATCGTGCCGCGGCGTACCGATGGTTTGATTTCACCGTGGGAGACGAGCGAGCCACCGCTATGCACGGTGATGGTCAGTTCGCCATCGGTCGCGTCAGCAACATCTTCAGCAAACTGCTTGGTATTTTTGGTGTGGAAGCTGGCGTCACCGTAGGGTGTCGCCATGTTCCATTCAGCGGCTTGGACAGAAGCTGTCGCTGCCAAGCCATAAGCTGTGGCAAACAGTAGGGGGGTCGCAATGCGCATACGCATGGGGTAATTCCTCTTATTCATATTAGTGGAGGTGCTGCGTTGGAGGTGGTTACAGAGGCACCCGGCTGAACCCAGCGCCCTGAAAAAAACGCACTGGTCATCTCGACACGGCGTTCCTGTGCGTAGGCGCAGGCCGTTTTTTGGGCTAAACGGCCAACGCCTCTACAAAAGCGGGGATGATTGGCGCGACGCCATATCACATCATAGTTCATCGCCGGTATCGGTACCGGTAATGCCAAGCGCAAAAGCTCGCCACGCCGCCACTCATCAAGCACCGTGGCCACCGGCAGAGCACCGATACCCAAGCCTTCCATCGTCATGCGTACAATCGTCATCAGAGTGCTAACGCTATGGATACGCGGGCTAGTGACACCTTGCTCGGCTAGGTACTGAACTAGCTCTTCGTAAGGCCGGGCCAATTTGCCAAACGAAATAAACGGTAGCTTTTGACGCCAGGCCTCAGCGTTTTCACTAAGCATCTCGGCATGGCGTGGAGATACGAACATGCCCATTTCGTAAGGGCTTAACGCTTCGTAATCGATCTGCTTGGGCGGTAGGTAGCCATTCATGGCCAGTAAGATATCCAGCTCATTACTCATCAGCCGCTCATTGAGCGCTGGCGAGTAATCCACCGTAAGTTCAATAGTTAAACGCGGATAACGTTCGGTGAGTTGGCGCATGAACTCGGGGAACCAGCTGTGGGCAATGGTTTCGATAGTGCCGAGCCGAAGGGGGGCCGAGTAGTCCTCTTCGCTGTCGAAGAGTTTCATGGCTTCGTCGCGCTGGTTGAGCATACGCTCGGCATGCAGGAAAAACTCCCGCCCTCGCATCGTAGGTTGCACGGGGCGGGCCGAGCGCTCCAGCAGCAGTTCGCCTACCGTCGCTTCCAGGCGCGAAATACGTTCTGAGACCGAGGGTTGAGTCAAATGCAGGCGTGCGGCCGCCTTGCGAAAGGACCCCAATTTGACGGCCCAAACAAAGGCTTCAAGTTCTTTGAAATCGAGCATAATGTTGCCTAATCCACGCGTGCAATGACCAAAAGATATCGGCGCTGCCTATTGAGGCGCGTCGACTCACAGAGCAGTCGTTTGGCCCGCAGGGCGAGTTATCGCTGCAATGTAATTTCAAGTCCAACGGTGGCAGTAAAGCGCCCCGTTGATGGTGCGTGGCTGGCAAGCGCATGATTCACTCCATAAAACGCTTTTTTATTGACCTATTATTGTGAGTAGCCTGGGCCAAAGGGGCGTTTTTCTTTATTTTTTATCGAGTGCTTTTATTATTTGATAATCGTATCTCTCCCCATCGTCAACTATTTTTCTAAGAAATAACAATACGATAGAAACGCCCGATACCGATTATCGGCAAAAGCGATAGTTTGCTGGAATGAACTATCAGTATCGGATAGCAAAGCGTATTTATAGTGATGCGGCGGCTCGGGCCGCTTGATCATAAAGCCCTGACATGGCACGCAAAATACCCGCCACTTTGCTGATTTCAGCACGCTCGATACCCATCGAAGATAGCGAATCGATCAGACAGGCCTCGCGTATTTCCGCGTAACGGCTGCACGCGTCCCTACCTTTTTCAGTGGTACTGAAAAAGGTCTCCTTCCCCTGCTTCTCACCAACGACCAGATCAAGTTTGGCGAGTTTTCGTAATGCATAAGTGACGGTATGCGTGTCTTCGACGTTGAGTACCAGACAAATATCGGACTGGCGCTTGGGTCGTGCCCGATGATTAACCCGGTGAAGTACCAAAACGTCCAGTGCACCCAACTCTGGGTAACCGGTTGCCGTCATGCAGCGCACCATCCAGCGGTTAAACGCGTGGCTTTGAATAATCACGCCGAACTCGAACTCTGATAATTCGTGTGCCGTATGTGATAAATGCTCCGATGAGACAATCGGCTCTCGCTCTTTGGGCGCGGTCTGGCTGGGTTCTGTCATCAGTGACTCATCTATTTATCTTTGATTGTAAAAGCATCTTGCGTGGCGTGCTGACGTTCCTGAAAGCTCATAGTCCCTGTTTTCAAGGGTGTTTGGCAACTTGTTCACGTGAGCGTATTTTTTGCATAGACAGCTATGTAATAGGCATTGCGTGATTGACATACGAACACCATACAGATAATTTCTAGATAAATTACATAAAAAATACAGGTATATGTTCTGTGTCTTTACAACCTCCCCTACCGCTGCTGTCCGTCAATTCGCTTGATATCGCTTTCGGCTCCAACCGAGTCGTCAAGGGTCTTTCTTTCGACCTGTATCCCGGCCAAACACTGGCAATAGTTGGAGAGTCAGGGTCGGGCAAGTCAATGACATCGCTTGCCATCATGGGGCTGGTTCATTACCTCAATGCCACTATCGCTGGCGGTAATATTCTTTTTCGACGCAGCACGGACAGCGCGCCTGTCGATCTTACGCAGCTCACCGACCGCCAGATGCGCAAGATCAGGGGAAAAGATATCTCCATGATCTTTCAAGAGCCGATGACCTCGCTCAATCCGGTTTACACGGTGGGCGATCAAATTACCGAAGTGCTGTTGCTGCACGGCGACTATACGCGAGCATCCGCGCGTGATGAGGCGCTTCGCCTGTTGCGGCTGGTGCGTCTAGCCGATGCGGAGTCTCTGTTAAAGCGCTATCCCCACCAGCTCTCGGGGGGTATGCGTCAACGCGTCATGATCGCCATGGCACTTGCCTGCAAGCCCAAGGTACTGGTTGCCGATGAGCCGACGACCGCGCTGGACGTCACGATTCAGGCACAAATCCTCACGATTATACGCGACCTGCAAAAAGAGCTGGGCATGGCGGTCATCTTCATTACACACGACATGGGTGTCGTCGCCGAGATAGCCGACCATGTGGTGGTGATGCGGGAGGGTGAAAAGGTAGAAGAAGCCGCGGTGGAGCCGCTTTTCGAGCAGCCGCAAAAGGCTTATACCCGCGCTCTATTAGCCGCCGTACCTACCCTTGGCAGCATGAAAGGCCAAACTCTGCCCTGCTCAGATCCGCTGGTGATTTTTGACGGCGCTGACGTCGTTACCCGTGGTGAAGCCACCGTTCAGGATACGGTCCGTGTTCAGGAGGAACCGATCGTTCGCGTCGAAAATCTCGTCACGCGTTTCGATATCAATAAAGGTTTTTGGGGTGGTGTGAGCCACCGCGTGCATGCAGTAGAGAATGTCAGTTTTGATATCTATCCGGGAGAAACGCTCGCCCTGGTAGGTGAGTCCGGCTCGGGAAAATCGACGATCGGACGGACGATCCAACAGCTGCAGGAAAGCACTAGCGGTGAAATCATCTTTTCCGGCAAACCTGTCTCACAGATGTCGCGTAGTGAAAAAATGACACTGCGCCAGCAGGTGCAGTATATCTTTCAGGACCCCTTTGCCTCGCTTGATCCACGCAAGACCGTGGGCTTCTCTATCGCCGAGCCCATCCATACCCATCAGTTGCTCAATGGCCGTCAAAACGTCAGCCAGCGAGTAAATGAGTTACTGGAACGGGTCGGCCTCAAGCCCGAACACGCCAAACGCTATCCACATGAGTTTTCAGGTGGCCAGCGCCAGCGTATCTGTATCGCCCGCGCGCTCGCCTCCAAACCCAAGCTCATCATTGCCGACGAAGCTCTCTCTGCTCTGGATGTCTCCATTCAGGCGCAGATTATCCACCTGATGATGCAGCTTCAGCGTGAAGAGGGATTGGCCTATCTCTTTATCAGCCACGATATGGCCGTGGTGGAGAAGATGAGCCACCGGGTCGCCGTTCTGCACCTTGGGCAGATTGTCGAGATGGGGCCTCGTCAGCTCGTCTTCGATACGCCTCAACATGCCTATACCCAAAAACTGCTGTCAGCCGTGCCGGTCGCCGACCCCAAACATCAGCGCCAGCATTTACTGTTGGACGGCGATATTCCCAGCCCGATTAGAAAAGTAGGTGATGAACCCATCGTTAATCCCTTGAACGAAGTTCAGCCTGGCCACTACGTATCACACAGTGAAGCTTCCGCCCCCCTGTAAGTGAGCATCCTGATTTAAATAATAAAGGTTTGGAGAAACAAAAAATGAAAAAAACGACAACGCTATTTAAAGTCTGCACCCTCACCGCGGCCATGCTTGCCACGTCTGCAAGCTATGCCGGTTCGCTGACCATCGCTTCACCCCAGGACCCCGGTAGCTGGGATCCCATCGACACTTTTTTGGTTAACTGGGCGTCCGTCGCCACCAATATTTTCGATGGCCTGACGTATCGTGGCCCCGACCTTGAACTGGTACCCGGGCTGGCGACCAGCTGGGAAGAGCTGGACGACGGTAAGCGTATCCGCTTTACCCTGCGCGAAGGCGTAGTGTTCCATAACGGCGAGCCCTTCAATGCCGATGCGGTAAAATTCACCTTTGACCGTCTGCTGGGTGAAGAGGGCTCCCGCGGGCCGCAGCGCTCCAACTACACGGCGATTTCTCATGTGGAAGTCATTGATGACTACACCGTCGACTTTTTCCTATATAACTCGGATCCGGTATTGCTGACCAAGCTTGCCGGTTACGGCGCTATGATCGTGCCACCCGGCTATATCGAAGAGCACGGCGATGATTACTTCAATACTCACCCCGTGGGTACCGGCCCTTTCAAGGTGGTCGACTACACGCCGCGCTCCGATGTGAAGCTTGAAGCGTTTGCCGACCACTGGGGCGGTGCACCCAAGCTTGATAGCGTCACCTACCGTTTTATCTCCGAGCCCTCAACCGCCGTGGCTGAGCTGCAGTCTGGTCGGGTGGATATCGTTCTACCGCCGACCATTCCGATCGGCATGATCGGCTCGATCAATAATCACCCTAATTCTCAGGTGGTCAGCGTTCCCTCGCCAACCGTCGAAGCGCTGCGGTTCAATACCCAGTCGGGCATTACCGCCGATGAGCGCGTGCGTCAGGCGATGATCATGGCCGTCGATCGACAAGCGATCGTTGATTCCATTCTGGGTGGCGAAGGTCAAGTCATTGCCAGTTTCCAGGGCTCCCAGTCTTTTGGTTTCGATTCAGAACTTGAGCCCTACCCTTACGACCCGCAGCGCGCTCAGGCACTGCTCAAAGAAGCCGGTGTTGAACCGGGCGCTTCGGTACAAATCGATGTACGCGGCAACGACGCTACCTTTGGTGAAGTCGCTCAGGTCGTCGCGGCCTACCTACAAGGGGTGGGCATCAACGCCTCCATCCAGCCTTACGAAACGAACGTACTGCTCAACGATATTATCCCCGCAGGGCGTACCGGCGAGATGTTCCAACAGAAGTGGGGCGGCTGGACCTTTGACTTCGACAACACTGCCTACCTGATGTACCACTCCGGCGAGCGCTGGAACCCCTATGACAGCGATGCCACGCTGGACGAAATGCTCGATTCACAGCGCAGTATCACCAACCGCGAAGAACGGGAAACCCTGCTGCAGTTCGTCGCCCGCTACACCAAGGAGCGTGCGCTTGAAATGCCACTCTATAGCCTGAATGCGCTATATGGCGTCAGCAACCGGGTACAAAACTTCGAACCAGCGCCCGATAACCGTGTGCGCCTGACCGACGTCGACGTTTCTGAGTAATCCCGATTGACCGTTGCCCCTGGGCAACGGTCATTTCTTCATTGAGGGGAGGCCACGTGGCCAAGTTTTTATTCTATCGCGTGCTACAAGCACTGTTCGTGCTGGTAGCAGTAACGTTGATCGTATCATTTGCGATTCGCCTGACGGGTGACCCGGCAATAATGCTTGCACAGGGCGCCGGTAGCATTACCGAGGCAGACCTTGAGCGTATTCGCGAAGCGCTCGGCTTGAACCAGCCGTTTCTGGTGCAGTATCTGGAATTTTTAAAAGGCCTGGTTACCGGTGACATGGGGCGCAGCTTTATGGGCGGCACCTCGGTAAGCGAACTGATTGGCCGTGCACTTCCGGCAACGCTGGCGCTGGCTTTCGCATCATTGCTGATATCTATCGTTGTCTCGATTCCATTGGGCATCAAGGCCGCGGTTTCGCGTGGAAAATGGCCGGATCAGATGATTCGAATCCTGTCGCTGGTAGGCCTTTCCTTTCCTAATTTCTGGCTGGCGATCATGCTGGTGCTGCTATTCTCGATCACCTTTAACCTGCTGCCACCCAGCGGCATGGAAGGATGGCAGAGCTTTATCATGCCAGCAGCCACCATGGGCATCATCTTGACGGCGACGAACGTTCGGCTGGTGAGAACCACCATGCTCGAGACGCTGCGCTCACAGTACATCATGGTTGCACGCGCGAAAGGCCTCTCCAATTCTGCAGTGCTTTACAAGCATGCGCTGCGCAATTGCTCGATCCCGCTGATCACCTACTTCGGCCTGCAGTTCGGCGGCTTGCTGGGTGGCATTGTGGTCGTCGAACGGGTGTTCAACTGGCCGGGGCTGGGTACGCTGGCCTTTGACGCCGTAGCCGCCCGTGATTACCCCGTACTGCAGGGTGTCATTACCATTTTGTCGCTAATGATCATCTCCATCAATCTGCTGGTCGACGTCGCCTATGGGTTCGTCGATCCTCGCGTCCGGAAGAGCTAGGGTGCCATCATGTCCGTAAATTCGCTTGATCTGGGACGCTTCAAAAGTATCGAATTCATCATGGGCGCCGTGCTGGTGGGCGGTATCGCGTTTGCCGTGCTGTTTTCCCACTGGCTGTTTCCGGGTGGCGGTAGCGAGGTAAACCTCGCCATGCGCCTGACGCCGCCCATGACTGAGGCAAGCTTTCCGTTCGGTACCGACCCGCTGGGCCGTGATGTGCTGGCACGTGTCATCATCGGTGGCGAAATTTCGCTGAAAGTCGGGTTCTACTCGGCACTCGGCGCGGTCGTGATCGGTATTATCATGGGGCTTTTATCAGGCTACTACGGCGGTTTTGTCGACATGATTGTCATGCGCTTTGCCGACGTTCAGCTCGCCCTGCCCTTCATACTGCTCGCGATCACGTTCATTGCGGTGATCGGGGGTGGTCTGAATAACATGATCATCCTGCTGATTATCTCCCAGTGGGTGCAGTACGCTCGCCTGGTCAGAGGGTCTGTGATGTCGCTCAAGGATCGGGAGTTCATTTTATCGGCCAAGGCGATCGGCGTGCGCGACTGGCGGATTCTGTTCCAGCACCTGCTGCCCAACCTGCTTGGCCCCGTCGTCGTCCTGATGACACTCAACGTGGCGAACAATATTCTGCTCGAAAGCAGCCTGACCTTTCTGGGCCTGGGAATCGATCCGGTTATTCCAAGCTGGGGCGGCATGCTGGCCGAAGGCCGCAACTATCTGCAAACAGCCTGGTGGGTCAGCGTTTTCCCTGGACTTGCGATTCTGCTTACCGTTTTGGGCCTCAACTTATTGGGCGACTGGCTGCGCGATGCCCTTGATCCAACAGGGCGGACCTCACGATGAAGACACTCCTGGAAACCACGCTAGAGCGCAGCGTCGATACGCTCGTAGCACAGTATCAGCAGCAACTTTTCGCGGGTGATCACTTAAGCGCCTGGGTATTCGATGATTTAGCTGCCCGGCAGGCAGCTGAACAGGCATTGGCGACTCACGGAATCCAGGCGCGCTTTCTGAGTGCCTACAAACCGTTGGTACACTTCTTTATCGAAACGCTGGGCGAGCGTCCACTTCGCGCGATTCATATCCGCTACCCTGCCCCCCAAGAAGCGCCTCAGCGCTTTCTGCTGGAAGCTTACCCACTGGCAGGACTTGTTAAAGACGCCGTGACGCTTACCTGGGAGGCGGTAGCTTGTGAATCGCAAACCGCACTCTATTACTATGAGCTGACGCTCACCCACACTGACGGTAAGCTTGAGCACATCGAGGTAGCCGCGCCCAATCGTTGCCATATCGATCATGCCGATACCCAGCAGCTTTCACCCTGTGGCTGGGTGCAGTGGCGTACTGCTCAGGGAGAGAGCGAAAGCGCTTTTTATGCCTGCGACTACGCTCAGCTGTTCGAGCTGGCGATGCAAACGGTCACTAAAGCCTCCTGGCCTGCCCAGCAGCCCTTGTTCGAAGAGTTGAATATCAGCGTCAACTTGCCCTGCCAGGATACATTATTACCCTTCGGCAAGGAGCACATCAGCCTTGCCGAAGGGCTGCACGAAGATATCTACTTTTCGCTGCTGGAGTATTACCAGCATCTTGCAGGCTTGCCTCTGGGCGACCGCTCGATCCAGCCGGGGCAAATTGTCCCCGAGATACGTACCCGTATCGATGCACCGCCGTCCATTTCGATTACGCTGCGCCCGCTGTGTACTGCTCAGGCCCCAGCGGCAGCCGATATTGCGCTTATCAAGGCGCCGCGTGCGCCGGGTGTGCAACAGATAACCAACCTGTTAGAGGCGATTGACGGTGACGCTATCACCGCCAAGAGCCGTAGCGGGCGAATATTATCGGCTCGCTATCGCAAGGGCAGTGACCGTGCGGTAATGATCAGTGCGGCCCAGCATGCCAACGAAACCTCGGGCATCGTCGGCGCGCTGCGTGCCGGACGTGAACTGGCCTCGCGACCCACGTCGCACTTTGTGCTCTCGCCACTGGAAAACCCTGACGGCTATCATCTACAGCAGCGTCTCGTCGCCGAACAGCCAACCCACATGCATCATGCGGCGCGCTATACAGCGTTTGGTAACGACCTTCAGGCCCAACCAGCTAACGGCGGTTTCGAGCTTGCGATTCGCGAGCGCGCCAAAGCGCTGAGCGGCGCCGATCTGCATATCAACCTGCATGGCTACCCCGCCCATGAATGGACACGCCCGCTGACCGGCTATGTGCCGCGCAACTTCGAGTTATGGTCCATCCCCAAGGGCTTTTTTCTGATCATGCGCTATCACCAAGCGTGGGAGAGTCAAGCCAAAGCACTGCTTACCAGCGTTACCCAGCATCTCGCCACGGTGCCAGGCCTGGTTGATTACAACCGTGGCCAAATTGATACCTTTGAAGCCCATGCAGGTCGTCTAGAATTTAATATAAGCCACGGGATTCCTTACCTGCTGACACGCGATGACGATCAGTTGACACCGTTGCAGCTGATTACCGAATATCCGGATGAAACGATCTACGATGCCGATTTCATCATGGCGCATCAGGTGCAGTACGAAACCATCATGAGTGCTTATCGGTATTACCAGGCGATGACGCTGCCCCAATAGGCAGGCAACCCGAAACGCTTGGCATTCGCTGCCGATCGCCTGCATATATCAATGACGTCGATCACCAGGAGAGTACATAATGACCGACAAAAAACTCCCTCTACTCAACTGCGATATGGGCGAAAGCTTCGGCAACTGGACCCTTGGACTTGATGCAGAGGTCATGCCTTACGTTGACTGTGCCAATATCGCCTGTGGCTACCACGCCTCTGACCCCCACGTCATGCGCCGCACCGTGGCATTGGCGGTCAAGTATGGTGTGCGTATCGGCGCTCATCCGGGTTATCCGGACCTGATGGGCTTTGGGCGACGCTCCATGGCCTGCTCGGCGGCCGAAGTCGAAGATATGATGCTTTATCAGGCGGGCGCGCTTTCCGGCATCTGCCGCGCCGAGGGTGCCGAGCTTAGCTACATCAAGCCGCACGGCGCCATGTATAACGATATGGCTGCCAACCTTGAACTGCTTGAAGGCGCGATGCGGGCCGTACGCGCTTTTGATGCAAGCCTTCCCCTGATGGTGATGGCAACCGCCGATGCCGAGCCGCATCGCGAACTGGCTGCAAGAATGGGCATCACGCTCTGGTTCGAGACCTTTGCCGACCGCGCTTATGAAGCCAACGGTCACTTGGCGTCGCGCCGCTTGGAAGGTGCGGTGCATCACGACCAGGCGACTATCGTTGCCCAGGCCATTGCGCTGGCCAAGGGGGAAGCCTTGACTGCCCGTGACGGCACCCCACTTCACCTGCCCTGCGACACGCTCTGCGTGCATGGCGACAATCCCGAATCAATCGCGGCCGTGCGTGCCATCCGTGATGCCTTCAAAGCGTTGGAGTCCGCGTGAAACTGCGTCTTGAAACCGCTGCCATGGATGCGCTGACAGTACGCTTGTTCGATGCCATCGACGAGCGCAATATGGCCTGGATCATGGCGGCCGATACCGCCCTGCGTCATGCTTTCGGCGATGCGCTGATCGACCTCGTTCCCTCGTACACAACGCTGTTGATTCATTATGACTGCCAGGTAATGACCTTTGTCGAGGCTACATCCCTCGCCCGCGAAGCGCTTAACGACTTGCAGCCCGCCGATACCCAAAACGGCCAGCTGCATGAGATTCCGGTGTGGTACGACGAGAGCGTTGGTCCTGAGCTGCCACAGGTGGCCAAGCGCGCGGGGCTAAGCGTTGAGCAGTTGATCAAGCGTCACTGCAGTCACGACTACTGCGTATTTGCTCTCGGCTTTGCGCCTGGCTATGGGTTCATGGGGCTGGTGGATGAAGATATTTCCACGCCACGCCTGAAAACACCGCGACGGCGCGTAGCGGCCGGAAGCGTGGGTATCGCCGACCGCCAGACGGCCATCTATCCGCTGCTCTCACCCGGTGGCTGGAATATTCTGGGCCGCACGGCGGTTCCCCTGTTCGAGTACGCCCGGCGCGGTGAACCGCTATTTCGCCCCGGTGACAAGGTACGCTTCATGTCCATCTCCAAGGCTGAGTTCGAAGCCACGGGCGGCGATACCACCCCGTTGGAGGAGCGCGCATGAGCCAGGGCAGCATGATCGTCAAACAGGCTGGGCCACTGGCCCTGATTCAGGATGCGGGGCGCTTCGGCGTGGGCCACCTGGGCGTTACTCAGAGTGGCGCTGCCGACTGGATCTCCTATCACTGGGCGAACTGGTTGCTAGGCAACCCGGCCAATAGCGCGGCGCTGGAAATCGTCATGGGCGGCAACCTGACGCTAGAAGCCGACAGCGACGTCTGCCTTGCGCTGACCGGCGCCGATCTCGATGCCCGCATCGACGGCGAGCCGCTCGCCCCTAACGCATGCTTTACCCTCAAGGCCGGGCAGTGCCTGGTGTTTCGTCAGCCGCGTTTGGGGCTACGCACCTATCTGGCCTTTCCCGGCGGGCTCCAGGCACCCGAGGTACTCGGTAGCCGTGCCTGCACCGCGCGGGAAATGATCGGTGGCCTGCATGAAGACGGCAAACCGTTGCAAACCGGCGATCAGTTAAGCTGGCAAGGCGATGCACCATCGCCCCGCCAACTGCCTGATAACGCCGGTTTGCCCATGCCACAAAAGCGCTGCCAGCTTCCAGTGGTGTTGGGCTCGCAGGTAGCCCACTTTGCCGGGCGTAGCCTTTATCAGGCGTTCAACCAACCCTGGACGGTCGACCAACGCGCCGACCGTATGGGCATTCGATTGACCGGACAGGCACTTAACAGCAAATTGGAAGGCGTGATTTCAGAAGGCATTCCCTTGGGTGCAGTACAGATCCCCCCCGATGGCCAGCCGATCGTCCTGATGAATGACCGCCAGACGATTGGCGGCTACCCCCGTATCGGCGCGCTCACGCCGAGCGCCTGCGCGATGCTCTCCCAGTGCCTGCCCGGCACCGAGGTCTGGCTGCAGCCAGTGAGTGCTACTCAGGCTCAGGTTACTCACCGCCGCCAGCTGGCCGTATGGAAGTGAGCCGTTAAGAAAGGCACTAACGTCAAAAGGCACCCAAGCGGGTGCCTTTTGCGTTGAATGCAGCAAACGGTCAGTTGCGAAGCATCTGGATCTCTTTTACAACGATATCACCATCGACCACGACAGGCTCGTCATCCAAAAATAGCGAGCAATTGCGCATGGGGATATCCAGATGGCACGCCGTATCATTGGGCCCGCCCAGTTCGTTATTGGGGCCGGTGGAGAACATCACGTTGCCATAAAAGCTGCGTGGCTCCATGCCCATCCCGCCAGGGAACTCGCCGGGTACCATACGATGCCACTTGGCATCCGGGTTCATGCCCCAGCCAACATGGCTCATGCCCAGGCCGCGTTTGTCGTTGAAACTGTCCATGTAGGACTTGACCAGTTCGGCATCCAGACCACCCCGAATATCGGTAATCCAGCCCTTCTCGATGGTGTAAGTGATCGGCTCGCGGACATACATGTTCTGGGGCAGCAGGATATCACCGGGCGCCACAACGATGGTGCCGTCCACACCATCGTCATCACCACCAGTAAACACGAAGCCGGACGGCCAATGATCCCAGCGGCCCGGCTCATCGGTACACGCATACTCAGCGACTGTCGGGTAGGTATTGAGCTGGTAAGTTACGTTGGTGCCATGGGCGGAAGTGATGCGCATTACCTTGGCCTTAGCCAAAAGCTCGGCGGCAATCTCGACCTTCTCTCTGAGTTCCTGGGTTGGCAGCATGCGCGCCAGCAGCTCAGGCGGCTCCACCGCGGTAAGAATCCGGGTGCCTGCCGCCTGAATGGCCATCTGTTCAGGGGAGAACAGCAGGAAGATACAGTCGATGAGCATATCGCAGTTCTTGAGCGCCTCCACCGCCTCGGGCATTGCAGCAAGTCCGGTAGTGCCGACGTTCCAACCACCCACAAGAGGCGGTGGCGGCAGGCGCATATGGTACATATTGGCGCCCAGACGTTGCCCGGCAGCCATGAAGGCATCGGCATAATCGAGCCGATCGTTACCTTGAGTCAGCACGATGAGCCTTTCATCGGACTGGACGCCGGACATTTTCAACTGATGAAGACAGATTTCCGTAAAGCTTGCGTGATCCATAACCACTCCTGCATATCGTCAGCATGACGTTGAAGGCGATGACCGCTGCCCTGATGCTAGCTGGATTTACCAGCCCAGCCTCAAGGCAGACGGTTACCGAGAGATAGCGTTGGTAGAAAAAGCCCTACACAGCCGCTTTCTGAGATGCCGGCGCACTGACGGGCGCGCGCTTTTTACGTCCCAGCTCTTCAGAAATGGCGCTCAAGAAGGCATCGGCGGAGGCTTTATGCGGTTTAGTGGCAAGGCTTACGCCCACAAATAGGAACGTTGAAACAAAGATGCCCCATATACCGGCAGGTAAGCCCAGCAGGGAGTTACCCGTGGCATACATCACCAGGACGAACACGCTGGTACCCACGACGCTTGCCAGCGCACCGGTGGCGGTGCCACGTTTCCAGTAGAAGGCGCCGATAATGGCAGGCACCATGGCGACCAGGCCTGATGACGCCGCTACTGAAAGTACGGCGATCAAATCCAGCTGCAGCTCAGCAAAACCCAATGCCAACAGCGCAATCACCGGTACGACGATCTTGCCCATCAGCAGCTGGCGCTTTTCATCCACACCCGATTTGGCGTTGGCGTAGACATCCCGGGACAGCATGGAGGCCAGGGTCAGCATGATCGAATCGATCGTTGAGACGGCAGCAGCCATGATGCCGATCATGACGATGACACCCAGCACCGGCGGGATAAAGTCAGACGCCAGCAGTGCGGGTGTCGCAAGGTCGGCACGTGCAAGCTCGGGGAACGCCGCCAGCGCCGAGAAGCCCCACAGCACGGATACCAGCGTATAAATGAAGCCGAACACCAGAAAACCGATCAGCATCTGACGCATGGCGCGCAGGGAAGACGGCATGAAAAGACGCTGGCTCACCTGCGGGTTGGACAGGCTGAAGAAGAACCAGGGAATGCTCAAGCCTAGGAAGGTAACCAGGCTGAAAAGTCCCGGCCCCGGCACGCTGAGCGAGGCAGGGTGCTCGGTTGCAAGCGTGCCGAACAGACCGCTAAAGCCGCCCAGGCCCTGGATGACCAGAAAGGCCACCAGCGTCGAGGCAACGATCATCATCAACGCTTGCAGCGAGTCGGTCCACATCACCGAGCGAATACCGGCGATATAGGAGAAGAAAACCGCTATCGCCGTGGCCATTACCACTCCAGTAGTAAACGTGATGGCGCCATCGGTCATGCCTTCGAGCAGGTAACCCACCCCGGCGAGCTGAACGGCAGAGTAAGGGATCAAAAAGATGCAGCTGGCAATCGAAACAGCCATTGCGACATGCTTGCTGTTATAGCGATGCCCCAGCATTTCACTGGGCGTGACAAAACCAAACTTCTTGCCGACCGCCCAGAAACGCGGGCCGAAAACGGCCACCAGCGAAACGCCAGCAAAATAGATGATCTCAAAGCCTAACGCGCCGACGCCGCCAGCATAGGTCAGCCCGGCCAAGCCCACCATCATGAAAGCACTGTAGGTGGTTGCGCTGTAGCTTAGCGCCGACACGAACCCGTTCATCTGTCGGTTACCCAGGAAGTAGCCTGACATGCTTTCCGCCGGCCCCTGGCGGGAGAGGAAGGCAATACCGACCGCGATCAGCAGATAGATGGCAATTGACCACCAGATCATTGACTCAGTCATGGTCGTGCTCCTCGAAATCCTTAGTAATGAAGATATTCAGTGCGATTACTACAAGCCCTGTGCAGGTCCAGAAAAGGAAACTGCCGTACCAGGCCGCGACATTCGTTAACAGGGTATAGGGCACAAGACAGCTCAAAAGAACCACTACCCAGACTACCCATATCCACTTGCTGCGTTTCATGATCCACCTCGTTTTGTATTGTCAGAGAGAAGAGTGCGTATTGTTGTGATGAGGCTGGCGTATTGCGGCAACGCGTTGTTCAAGTTGTTGCCAGGGAGGTGCGTCGGGCGCGAAGCGCGCCCGTAGATAGGTGGCCAGGGTGGCGACTTGCGTATCGCTGAAGCTGTCGGCAAAACCGGGCATATTACCTACATCAGGGACGGTGTCAGCATGTACACCGCCTAAAATCGATTGAATGACGTTATCGGGGCGCTCGCTGTAAAGATTGGTATTCAACGCAAGCGACGTTCTGGCTCGGGTAAACGATGGCAAGCCGTTATCCAGATGGCAGGCCGCGCAGGCACCTTCAAACAGGCGCTCGCCCTCCTCCATACCACTGGGGCTAACCGCCGCTGCGGCCAAGCGGCGGTTAGCCTCGGCTTGCTGTGCCTCACTGTCCCCAGACGGCGCCTGCATCTGCTGCGCTACATAATGGGCAATGGCGCGAACATCATACTCGGGCAGTTCGCTCAACCCGGCGACCACGGGCGCCATTGGCCCTGATGCAACACCATGCAGGGCCGATTCACCGTGACGTAAATAGTCGTATAGCGAGCTTTCGCTCCAGCCAACGGGGGAGCGCGAAAGTGTATTCAAGGCAGGCGCCTCCCACCCATCTACGACGGCACCGGCAAAGTAGTCCTTACCATTCTTTTCCGCGCCCATCGCATTGCGCGGGCTATGGCAGGCACTGCAATGCCCCAGCCCTTCGGCAAGATAAGCGCCACGATTGTAGAGCTCGCTTTGCGCAGGGTCTGGCTGAAATGGCTTTGGGTCATGATAAAGCGCATTCCAGGGCGCCATTAGCGCACGCACATTGAAAGGGAAGGATAAAGCGTTCTGAGGCGCTGGCGCCGATACGGCAGGCTGAGACATCAGGTAAGCATAGAGTGCCTGAAGGTCGGTATCGCTGGTCTTGGCAAACGCCGTATACGGAAACGCCGGATACAGATGTCGACCATCACGACCAATGCCGTGGCGCATCGCACGCTCGAAAGCGGCATAGGACCAGCTACCAATACCGGTCGCCTCGTCGGGCGTGATGTTGGTGCTGTAAAGCGTACCGAATGGCGTCTCAAAAGCGTGACCGCCGGTATTGATGGCCCCGCCGCCCACGGTGTGACAGGCCGCGCAGTCGCCCGCCGCCGCCACAAGCCGCCCGCGCTCGATCGTCTCGGCGGAATAGAGATTGGCTGCTGGCCGGGAGACAGGCGCAATGGCGCCTTTCCAGGGCCAGGCCATGGCCGCGCTACCGGCAACCGTCATGAAAGCAGCAGCGGCCAACCACCGGCGTCGCGGCGATTTACTTTTGCGAGGTAAAAACAGGCTATTGCGACCTTGGGATGCTTCCAGATCCTGCTCTTGTAGCGCCTGCCTAACCCGGTTGGCCGTGAAAGGCGGCTGGCGAAAACGTATGCCGGTGGCATCGAACAGCGCATTGGCGATAACGGCGACACCCGGCGAAAACTCGGTATCCTCCAGGGTGACTGGCAACGCGACGGATGCTTCGTCTGATGTTACCACCTGCCTTGCAAACGAAGGCTGACGCCTAACCAGTAATGACTCTTTTTTGGCGTCTAAACTGCCATCGCCCCACTCATCGAAAGCAGGCTCACTGCCAAGCAGCGGCCGCGCTTCGCCTAATACACGCGCTTGAAGCGTGTGTTGCAAACGTGCTGTATCAACCTCAACGCCCGAATCCTGGCCCACGACCAAGCGCGTCAACTGTACGCTCCCCGTGATTCGATTGACCTCGACATCGGCAATCCAGGCAGAACGTACGTCACTTTCCAGGCGCTGTTGACGGTCGGGTAACTGTGCATACGCCAGACCACGGCCCTGCAATACATCACTCGTTGCTGAACGAGAAGGAAGGTCTATCTGCCAGTCGGCTCGCTTGGCAACCGATTCAATAAGCTCGCGACCGCGCGCGTCGTCAAGATAGTGCAGGCGTAACGCTAGCGGGTCCTGGCCCCGCGCACGGGCGACTTCATCGAGAAATGATTCACGGGCGAAGGTCTGCTGAATACCCAGCAAAGTATCGTTCAACGGCTGCCCGAAGGGGCGCTCAGTGTTGGCCGACAGGTGCGCATACTGGAAGGTATATGGAGAATACAGCGGCTTATCCGCGTCCTCTGAAGTCCTCTGTGCAAGGACTCGCCCGCTTAGAAACAGCCCGACAACCGCTACTTCTCCACCGGCATACGCTTGCCGATAGCCATAACGCTCTATACGGCCCCCTTCATCAAAAGCGGCACTGACTGACAGGCGCTGTGCTTGTCCTAGCGCCTTCACATCAGCGCCGTATTGCGCATCCAGCCAAACAGCGACCGGATGACCCAGCGCGCGCGCCATCAGTGCAGCATCCGCGGCCGCATCGTCACCGCAGTGGCGGCCAAGCCCGGAGGCTACGTGCCGCTCGGCTCCCTCGCTGGTGTAAAGCGCTATCTGGTCCACATCCAGCTTTGTCAGCGCGCTCAGATCCTGACGCAGTGCTTGTGGCGTTGTGGTTTGTGTCCAGACTTCAAGGCGGTCGCTTCGATAACCGGCAACCACCCAGCCTTCGGCTTCCCCCCAGCGCATGCGGCTGGGCCAGCCGTAGTCGCGTTCATACCTGTCAGCGTGGTCGCCTTCGATATCAGCTACGCCGGTTTTTTGGTGCACCGGAGGCTTGTGGCTTTCTTCGTTTACGCGTGCTTGCTGTGCTGATGTAGCCGATAGCGGGCCATATGGCTGCCAGCTCAGGATCAGACGCTTTGCGGCATCGCGGGCATTTTCGACACTGTTTGCCACAACTCCTACAAAATTACCCTCAATCACCGCTTTGGCATCATATGACAACGTTTTCAACGCCGAGGTATCAACATGCACCAACTGGTCACACGTAAATTGTTCGCCGTTCCAGCGGTAGTGAGGCGGGCGTACTACTACACCGTAGTGCAGGTTCTCGAAACCGGCGGGCAAGGCAGCCTGATAGGGCTGCACCATAGAGTGGGGCTCAGTCATCAATGCCTCCCAACGCTACAGCGTTGAGAACGACAGCGCGATGGGCGGCCTCCAGGATTTCCAGGTGCGTGCCACAACGGCAAAGATGATGCTCCAGCGCCGCCCCAATCTGTTCGGATGAAGGTGTAGAGGTGTGATTCAACAACGAACGAATGCTGATGACCATGCCATTCAGGCAATAGCCGCACTGTGCGGCCTGCGCATCGATAAACGCCTGTTGGACGGGGTCTAGGCGGCCAGTAGCGGACAGCCCGTCCAGCGTCGTGATTTCTCGTCCAACCACCGAGGCGACAGTCAGCACGCAAGCTCTGGCAGCCATGCCATCCACCAGCACACTGCACGCACCGCATTCGCCCAGCCCACAGCCATACTTCGGGCCATTTAGCGCCAGGTCATTACGCAGTGCGTTGAGCAGGGGTGTTGTGGGCGGAATGGCCAGCTCAACGTTCTGTCCATTCACTTTTAGCTTCAGCGTCATAGGGAAGTGTCATCGTTATTGTTAAAGCAAATATTTATTTAGAGCTTTCTTATTAATCGGCAGCACTAAGGTAATTATTAATTATTTTTTGACCATATTTGATCTACTAGAGTCGCTACCATCTTCAATGCACCTGCGCGGTGCAGTCTGTCGAAATTCGATTAAAAATAGTGCATACCCTATAAATGCGCGACTATAAAACATATACCATTCTACTCTCTCATCTCGCAAGTTTTTTATAAAAACAGTCTTATTAAATATAAATAATCATATTTAATAAGTACTTATATAAAAATTAATGAAGATAGTAATTATCTTATGATTTTGGCTCATTTTTTCTTGACCAAAAAATAAATGGTGTATACGTTGTTTTATAACGTTTCAAATACCCTTTTAAAGGTTTGGCTATTGCCTCCCCTGTGCGTTATGCCAATAAAAACGAGGAAAATAACGTGATGAATAACAAACCCACCATTGCCGTGATTGGTGCAGGCCTTGGCGGCGCCGCTGCTGGCGCCTTGCTGCAGCAGGCCGGTTACCCCACCAAGGTGTACGAGCAGGCTCCGGCATTTTCCCGCTTAGGCGCTGGCATTCATCTGGGCCCCAACGTGATGAAGGTAATGCGGCGCATCGGTATCGAGGACAAGCTCAATGCCATGGGCTCGCATCCTGACCACTGGTTTAGCCGCAACGGCCTGACTGGCGAGTACCAGTCGCGCATTCCCTTGGGTGACTTTGCTCGCGAACATTACGGTGCGGCGTACATCACCGTTCATCGCGGGGATCTGCACGAGCTGATGGTCAGCACACTCGATCAGGAAAACCTCTTTTTCGATAAGCGCTTAGTGGACGTTGATGACAGCGGCGACAAGGTGCGCATGACGTTTGCCGACGGTACTAGCGAAGAGGCCGACTTGGTAATCGGCGCCGACGGCGTCAACTCGCAAATTCGCGAAAAACTGCTGGGGTCTGAGGCGCCAATCTATAGCGGCTGGGTCGCGCACCGGGCGATCATCTCCGCTGAAAAACTCAAGGCCTACGATCTGGATTTTGAGGCCTGTGTGAAGTGGTGGTCGGAAGATCGTCACATGATGGTTTACTTCGTCACCGGCGATGAGAAGGAGTACTACTACGTTACCGGCGTACCTGAGCCCGAATGGAGCCACGGTACGTCCTTCGTCGATAGCTCTCAAGAAGAAATGCGTGAAGCCTTCAAGGGCTACCACCCCACCGTTCAGGCCCTGATCGATTGCACCGAAACGGTGACCAAATGGCCGCTTCTGGAGCGTAATCCTCTTCCGTTATGGCACGACAACCGCCTGGTGTTACTGGGCGATGCCTGCCACCCGATGAAGCCCCACATGGCCCAAGGGGCTGCCATGGCTATCGAGGACGCCGCCATGCTGGTGCGCTGTCTGGAAGAAGTGGGCGCCCACGACTATCGCGAAGCCTTTGAGCTCTACCGCACCAACCGTTTCGAGCGTGCTTCTCGCGTGCAAAAGGTTTCCCACGACAACACCTGGCTACGTCAGGATGAAGACCCCGCCTGGGTCTTCGGCTATGACGTGTTTGAAACGCCGCTGAAAGCGCCTGAAGCCATTAGCGAGGAGAGCCCGGCATGACCGATACGATCTCTGTCAGTACATACCGCTACGGCGCCAACGTTCACGCCAACGACATTCGCCAGCACTACCTGCGCTTTGGCGGCGAGTCGGCCTCCAACGGTCAGCCTCTGGTGCTGATTCCGGGCATCACGAGCCCCGCTGTCACCTGGGCATTCGTCGCCGAACGCCTTGGGCAACACTTCGATACTTACGTGCTGGACGTGCGTGGGCGTGGACTCTCCTCCACGGGGCCCGACCTTGACTACGATATCGACACCTGCGCCGACGACGTCATTGCTTTCATCGAAGCGCTGGGGCTTGAAAACGTGATTCTTGCCGGCCACTCCATGGGTGCGCGCTTCGCCCTGCGCGCCATGACCCGTGGCGCACGCGGCATCGATAAACTGGTGCTGATCGATCCGCCCGTCTCTGGTCCTGGTCGTCGGGAGTATCCCAGCAAGCTGCCCTGGTACGTGGATTCCATCCGCGACTGCGCCCATGGCGCCGACCTCGACACCATGCGCACCTACTGCCCCACCTGGAGCGAAGAGCAGCTGCGCCTGCGTGCCGAATGGCTGCACACCTGCTATACACCGGCCATCGTGCAGGCGTTCGAGGAGTTCCACAGCGTGGATATCCACCAGGATCTTCCGGCCATTGAGGTACCTACGCTGCTGGTCTGCGCCGGTAAAGGTGGCGTGATTCAGGAGGAGGATTGCGAAGAGATCCAGACACTCTTGCCGTCGATTCGTATCACTACCGCCGCGCATGCGGGTCACATGATTCCCTGGGATGACTTCGAAGGCTTCTTCACTGCCTTCGAAGACTTCCTCGGCACCCCACTCTGAGAGGCCGATTGCCATGACACTTGAAACCAAGACCTATCGTATCGGCCAAATCGTGCCGAGCTCCAATATCACCATGGAGACGGAAATCCCCGCCATGCTCACCGCGCGGCAGCTAATTCGTCCTGAGCGCTTCACCTTTCACTCAAGCCGCATGCGCATGAAAACGGTAAGTAAAGACGAGCTGGCCGCCATGGACGGAGAGTCAGACCGCTGCGCGCTGGAGCTTTCCGATGCCGCCGTGGACGTGATGGGATACGCCTGCCTGGTGGCCATCATGTCGATGGGCCCGGGCTATCATCGTGAATCACAGAAGCGTCTGCGTCGCCGCACTGAAGAGAACGGCTGCGACACGCCAGTAGTTACCAGCGCAGGCGCCTTGGTAGACGCCCTGCACGTCATGAAGGCCAAGCGCGTCGTGGTGGTTGCTCCCTACATGAAGCCACTGACCGAAATGGTGGTGGACTATATCCGCCAGGAAGGGGTTGAGGTGGTCGACTATCGGGCGCTGGAAATTCCCAACAACCTTGATGTGGCGCGTCATGATCCGGCCAAGCTGCCCGAGATCGTGGCCAGTCTAGACTTGAGCGATATCGACGCCATCGTGCTCTCGGCCTGCGTGCAGATGCCTTCACTTCCGGCCGTCGCCAAGGTCGAAGCGCTGACCGGAAAGCCCGTGGTCACTGCTGCCATCGCCACTACCTACGCCATGCTCAAGGCGCTGGATCTGGAGCCGGTAGTACCCGGCGCGGGTGCTTTGCTCTCCGGCGCCTACTAGGAGTACGCCCATGGCAACCCACGACACAATTTCTGACAACCCGCTTCAAGGCAATTCAGCTCAAGACAACTCGGTTCAAGACAACTATCGGGGCGTCTGGGACGGGCGCATCGGCTTTGGGCGCAAGGCGGCGCTTTTAGTGGTCGACTTCATGCAGGGCTACGTGCTTGAGGAGTCACCGCTTTATGCCCCCGGCGTGGTCGAGGCCGTGGCCAATATGCCGCCGCTTCTGGAGGCCGCCCGGCAGAGTGGCACCCCGGTCATCCATACCAATATTCTTTACCACGCCCCGGATCAGGTCGACGGTGGCATCTGGGTGAAGAAATCGCCGGTCATGCGCGCCATGGTGGCAGGCAACCCCTTCGCCGAGTTCTGTGCTGAAGTGGTGCCGGACTCAACGGAGCCAGTTATCACCAAGCAGTACGCGAGTGCCTTCTTTGGCACCTCGCTCGCTTCCATGCTGGTGGCGATGGATGTGGACACGATTATCGTTACCGGTTGCTCGACCAGCGGCTGCATCCGCGCCACCGCCGTCGATGGCCTGCAGTACGGTTTTCGCGTGATGGTGGTACGCGACTGTGTGGGCGATCGCCACCCTGATCCGCACGAGGCGAACCTGTTCGACATCGACAGCAAGTACGGCGATGTCATCGACCGTCAGGCAGCGATCGATCATTTGCTGGGAAACTGACTACAAATCCGAAAGGCCGCCCACCCGGCCTTTCGGTGTTTCATCACGCACGCATAACCATTCACGATTTACTAAAAGGAGGACCGACTCAACGCACGCCAGCACCCATCAACAAAATACAAAAACGCTTCGCGTTGATTCTACTGACATCACAATAGGTAACCGACATGATACTTCGCCGTTTGATGATAGCGTCCGTTTTGGGCCTCACCCTACCCCTAAGCTCTGGGCTTCTCGCCGATGACTTTCCCGAGCGTGCGCTCACACTCGTCGTTCCCTGGCCCGCCGGCGGCGCCTATGACCTGACGGCCCGTCTTATGGCCGAGCATGCTGGCACGGTACTCTCTGTCCCCATAGTCGTACAGAACGTGACGGGGGCAGCCGGATCCACGGGTATTCGCCACGTAGCTGAGTCCGATCCAGATGGCTATACACTGGGCATGATGGGCACCCACGCTATCGCCCAAAGCTATATGAACCCTAACGCCACGCCGTTGGACGAGCTTGAGGCGCTGGTCTTCATCGGCCCCGAGCCGGCCGCACTCGCAGTGGGCAGCGATACGGGTATCAAGGATATTGATGCCTACCTGGAAACGCTTCAGGACGCACCCGGGGCGATCATCAACGGTAACGACTCGCCCGGCGGCTTTTCCTATATCGCAGCCAGCATGCTCGAGTCGCAGTTCGACGTTACGCTGACGAAGATCCCCTACCAGGGTTACGCTCCCACCCTCTCGGCACTGCTTTCTGGCGAGGTCATGTCCGCCCTGCTGCCAATACCGCTGCTAGCCGACCAGCACTCCTCGGGGCAACTCAAGCTACTGGGCGTGGCCTCGGATGCGCGCCATCCCTTTGCACCGGATGTCCCTACCTTCAAGGAGCAAGGTTATGACTTCACGGCGGAGGACTTCTTTATGCTTTATCTGCCAAAAGGCGTACCCGATGAGCGCCGCGATACGTTGGAGTCGGCGTTCTACGCCCTTCTCGAAGACGAGGCGTTTCAGTCGGCAGCAAGCGAGATGGGCTTAGTGATAGCTCCGCAACCCAAGGAGGCAAGCTCGGAGTACCTTACCCAGCGCGCCGATGAGGTCTACGAGATCCTTTCTTCCGCCAATTTGGTGGACATCGCGCTGACGCGCTGACAGCTCCTACTCACGCCTTAGGAGAAACGCCATGCGTTCGTTTAACACTCATCTAGATCGCGCCACCGGGCGCGATCTCCTCTGTGGACTTCTTTTCAGTGGCATCGCCCTTATCGGGTTCATCGATGTAAGCGGCAATACGATGCTGATGAACACGCTGGGCCGGAGCCCTGATCCGGGGCCCGCGCTGCTGCCGCTGACCGTTCTAAGCTTCATGTTATTGGGAGGAGGTATTCTCCTTATCAAGGGGCTGGCCAGTTGGGCACTGCACTCGCGCAAGACAACCGAGCAGACGCCGCCCCAAAGTGATGCTCCTTTCAGCCGTCACATGCACGCGGTAGCCCTGCTTGCTTCTCTTCTGTTGCTGCCGAGTATGGTGACATCGCTTGGTTTCTTGCCAGCGACTTGGCTTTTCGCCGCTCCCTGGCTCGTCTGGCTGGAGTATCGTCGCTGCCATCGCCTGCGTCGTGCCCTACTGCTCGGCATCGTGACCGCCGCGCTGCTGGGCCTTGCGCTGCAACTAATCTTCATCACTCTGCTGGGTGTCGCACTATGACGCCCACGGTCAGGAGACGACCATGCTGATCGACAGTTTCTTTACCTCGCTCCTGGCAACGCTCGCGTCGCCATGGGGGTTGATGCTTGCCGTGCTAGGCACTCTGCTTGGCATCGTGCTCGGCGCCCTGCCGGGCGTTAGCTCCACCATGGCTCTAGCTATTCTGCTACCGCTAAGTTTCGGTATGGATCCCGCATTTGCCATCCTCTTTCTACTCTGCGTGTTCGTTGCCAGCGTCTACGGCGGCTCAATCTCCGCCATCCTTATCAACATTCCAGGCACACCGGGTGCAATTGTCACTCAGTTGGATGGTCATCCTCTTGCCCGTGCAGGCCGAGCCAAGGAAGCGTTGACCTATGCGCTGATCGCCTCAAGTGTGGGAGGCGTCATTGGTCTAGTGCTTCTGGTGGTCACTGCTCCCATGCTGGCCTCGATCGCGATGCGCTTCAAAAGCCCCGAGTTCACGGCTATTGCGGTGTTCGGCTTGGTGCTACTTGCCTACGCCTCGCCCGGTTCAACGGTACGCGGATTGCTGGTCGGCGCCGTCGGTCTACTTTGCGGGATGGTGGGATTCGATGCTCTAACTGACGTCTCACGCTTCACCTTCGAGACGCGCGGCTTGCAAGGTGGTATCGAGCTGGTACCGCTGTGCGTGGGACTGTTCGGGCTCGCTGAAGTACTTAGAAATCTGCACGGCTCTCACCGCGTCACTCCTGAGTTCGACATGCAATCTACTCAGTCGCCCCTACCGAATTTACGCACATTCGCTGGACGCTGGGCGTCAATGCTACGCGGCTCCTTTATCGGAGCGTTTGTTGGCGCTATACCCGCCGCCGGATCGGCTATCGCGGTAGCTATCGCCTACGCTCAGGAGATGCGCTTTTCCAAACACCCAGAGCGTTTCGGACACGGCGCCGTAGAAGGTGTGGTGGGGCCAGAGGCCGCTAACAGTTCGAGCATCGGTGGCACGCTGATACCGATGATTACGCTGGGCGTACCGGGGGACGCTATCACGGCAGTATTGATGGGGTCGCTGCTGATTCATGGGCTGCGGCCAGGGCCAATGCTTTTCGCCGAAAACCCAGGTTTCGTCTCGAGCCTCTACGCCGGATTCTTTCTCGCGCTGGTGCTCACACTGGTCATCGGTCTTTTACTGATGCGCTGGTTGCCTTGGGTACTGCGCATTCCTTCCCACACGCTGCTCATCGGCATTGCGCTGCTCTGCATGGTGGGCGCCTATGCTATTCGCAGCAGCATGGCAGATGTCTACATCATGCTCTTCTTTGGCGCTGTGGGGTACGTCTTATATCTCTTGTCGCTACCCGCTGCCCCTCTGGCCTTCGGCTTGATCCTAGGGCCGCTGCTTGAGGAGAATCTGCGTCGCAGCCTGTTGCTGGGCCGTGGATCCTGGGAGGTTTTTCTACAAAGCCCCATTGCCATGAGTTTGTTCGGACTGTCACTTCTAGCCATCGTGCTGCCGCTGCTGGCACCCCTTTGGGTGCGACTTAGTAACGACGTCAAACGAGTAAGGATGCGTTGACCGTCGCAATCACTAAACGGAAAAAATCTCCCGTGCTATGGCACGGGGTCTGCATTCATTTTTTCCAGCAGGTGCATCAGCGCGACGCGCTCGGCGGGATTGAGGTTTTGCATGGTGGCATCGCTGATCTGCTGGGCATTAGGCACCATCGCTTCAACGATGGCGGCCCCGGCTTCGGTAATCACCACCATCACCTTGCGTTGATCGTTGGGGTCGGTGGTCAGCGTTACCCATTCACGGGCCTTGAGGCGCTTGATCACTCCCCGAACAGTGGCAGGATCAATGGCCGTGGCGTTAACGATATCGGTCAAGGAGCTGGCCCCACGCTCCATCACTGTGCACAGCGCAACAAACTGAATGGCCGTCAGCTGCTTATCGCAGACATGGCGCTGGAAAATGGCAATGTGGCGCTGATAGGCCTTACGTAACAGATGGCCTACCTGTTCTGAAAAATCGTACCCCTGCTCAGATGGTGTTGGGTGTGCGTTTTTCTGGACGTCGAGGGAACGATCCGATGTCATTCAAACTCCTTGCTGATGCGAAGTGATGTTACTGAAGTATGGCAGTGGAAAAAGGCTAGAGAGAACTTTACGTATAACGCGAGAATTACCGCCTGATTTACCGCCAATTTATGGCGTACACATTATAATTTTATATTAAACTCAAGCAACCTCTCGCGATACATGAAAGACCTGAGCATCTAAAAACAACCAAGGAGGCCACATGACCGGCAACAAAGTCTATGATCGAAAAGCCCTTCTACATGATTCAGATCTTCTTATCGTGTATCGGGATCCGATTACGCCTCCCAAGCCCGCGCCGGGACAACCGGGTACACATTCTAATTTCGTGCCTACCGAGCCCGAAATATTCATTGCTATCCTGAGTACGGGCCAGGTGCTGGCATTCAACGGTCATGTGGATCTTGGCACAGGCATACGCACAGCACTTGCCCAGATCGTGGCTGAAGAGCTTGAGGTAGCGCTTGAATCCGTCACCATGGTTCTGGGTGACCCGTTCGAGGTGCCAAATCAAGGGCCGACGATTGCTAGCGCCACTATCCAGATTACGGCCGAGCCGCTTCGTCGTGCTGCCGCTCAGGCGCGTGAATACTTACTGTATCGCGCGGCTCTTCATTTTGGTCTATCTCAATCCAGGCTCTGTTGCCGCGCCGGGCATATTGCCCCGTTAGACGACACATTACCGGGCATTAGCTATAGCGAACTGCTCGCCGGCGCCCGGCATACCCTGAAGCTTGCCGACGATGTGCCCCTTAAACCTACCCATCAATACAGCCTGGTGGGCAAGGCAGCACCTCGCGTGGATATCCCCGGCAAGGTAATCGGGGCACTGACGTTCGTTCATGACCTTCGCCTGCCGGACATGCTCTATGGCCACGTGATACGGCCTCCCTACAGTGGCTATGACCGGGGTGACTTCGTCGGTAATTCCTTGATATCCGTCGATGAAAGCTCGGTCGCTGACATGCCTGGGCTGGTCAGCGTCGTGACGATTGGCGATTTTATCGGCGTTGTGGCTGAACGCGAAGAGCAAGCCGCCGCTATCGCCCGTAAACTCAACGTCGTTTGGCGTAAGCCCGACACTCTGCCTCCCATGCATAACATAGAGCAGGCGCTGGACGAACTACCGATGCAAAGGCGCCTGCTGCTTGAAGAAGGCCAGGTCGACGATGCCCTTAAGAATGCTCGACATCGTGTTCAACGCGCTTATGTCTGGCCTTTTCAACTGCATGGCTCAATTGGGCCTTCATGTTCGGTGGCTCACTACCGTGATGACCAACTGCACGTCTGGTCAGGCACGCAGAACCCACATAGCCTGCGTGCCGAGCTGTCACGCCTGATGCTGCTGGATGAAAGCGCTATTACCATTACGCGCATGGAGGCCTCCGGCTGTTACGGCCGCAACTGCGCCGATGATGTGGGCGCTGATGCGGCGTTGTTATCAAGGGCAGTGGGTCGCCCCGTGCGCGTCCAGCTCACCCGCGAGCAGGAACACCTCTGGGAGCCCAAGGGAGCCGCCCAGCGGATGGACGTCGATGCCGGGGTCGATGCCGACGGTAATCTGACAGGCTACCGTTTCGTGGCGCGCTACCCTTCCAACAATGCACCGACTCTGGCGCTTTTATTGACAGGCGCACAGCAGCCCAGCGACGTGCCCTTCCAGATGGGGGATCGCACATCCGTTCCGCCCTATGGCTATCCGCACCGGCGCATTGCCTGTGATGATGTGCCTACACTCGTGCGCGCCTCATGGCTACGCGGAGTTTCCGCCATGCCGAACGCGTTTGCGCATGAAAGTGCCATCGATGAGCTGGCTTACTTGGCCAGGGAAGACCCTATTGCCTTCCGAATTCGGCATTTAACCGATACGCGCGCCATAGAACTCGTCAAGGCCCTGGCAGCACGCGCCAGTTGGCAGACTCGCTCAGCATGCTCTGTTCCCCATAGCGAAGCGGACTGGCATTACGGGCGAGGATTTGCCTACGCGCAGTACGTGCATAGCAAATTCCCCGGGTTCGGCGCCGCGCTGGCGGCCTGGGTTGTCGAATTGAAAGTGCATCCCGCCAGTGGGCGGATCATTATTGAGCGCCTGTACGTGGGCCAAGACGCCGGACTCATGATCAACCCCGACGGCGTACGTCATCAGGTGCATGGCAATGTCATTCAGACGCTTAGCCGAACCCTGAAAGAGCGGGTGAGCTTCGAAAAGGGCTTACCCATGAATCGCGAATGGGGCAGCTACCCCATCCTGCGCTTTTCAGAACTTCCGGACATTCAGCTTCTAATGCTGGACCGAAAGGATCAGCCGTCGCTAGGTGTGGGTGAGTCCACGTCGCTCCCCGGCGCTCCGGCCATTGCCAATGCGCTGTTCGATGCGACCGGGGTGCGCTTTACTCACCCGCCGTTTACCGCCGAGACCGTTCGTCAAAAGCTTCAGCAAAGCGATATTTCTACAGCAAAACGCGCCGAGGTGGCGTTGTAATGCAGCATCTTGATCTTCAGGTCATCAAGCGCGCGCTCCAGTGGGCTAACCAGCGCCATGTGGTCTGGCTGTGCACGGTACTGTCGACCTTTAGCTCGTCACCCAGAGAACCTGGCGCCATCATGGCCGCGTGCTCAAAAGAGCAGTTCATTGGTTCGCTATCCGGCGGGTGCGTTGAAGAGAACTTTCTGGAACGCCTGGAACAAGGGGCTCTTTCGCCCTCAGCGGTTCAACTGATTCATTATGGTGGGGAAGGCAATGACACCATTCGACTGCCCTGCGGCGGACGTCTTGATGTGCTGGTAGAGCGGCTTGAGCCCAGCGCCGACACGCTGATTCATCTTGAAGTCATGCATGCCACGCTGATGGGGCGTCAGCCATTGATACGCCATGTGATGCTGGACGGTTCGCGTAAGCGCTTTATCGTGCCCGAAGGCCCAGGGCCTGTCGTTAGGCGCGACGAGCAGGCCGCCTATCTTCGTATTGGCCCCTCACTGCGCCTGGTAATCGCAGGCATTTCCGCCATCGCTACCCCTTGTGCCCAGTTCGCTCAGGCACTGGGATTTGAAGTCATTGCCTGCGACCCACGCGAGGAGATGCGGCGCGGCTTCGATGTTCCGGGTGTCGAGGTACAGGCGGTGCTGCCTTCGCAGTTCATAGCTTCAGGAGCCTGCCACGCAGCCACGGCGATTGTCGCCCTGACCCACGATCCGCGCATTGATGATCTGGCGATGATCGAGGCGGTACGTACTGACGCTTTTTATATCGGCGTCATGGGCTCAAAAAAGACCTCAGCCCAACGTGCCGAACGCTTACGGCGCTCTGGCGGCTTGTCCGACATCGATATCGCGCGGATCGTGATGCCGATCGGCCTGGAGCTGGGGAGCAAAACACCGGCAGAGATCGCGCTGGCGACCATGGCCGATATCCTGCGTATCTATCGAGGGAAGTGACTTGGCCAGCGGTAATAACAACGGTGGTCAATAAGGTATTCAACAGACTAAATGAAAGCATCCTGAGCATTTATTGTTCTACAACAAAGATAATTCCACTTAAGTTAATCGCAAAACGGTCGTTATTAACCTTTGCGCCAGCAATAAAAACGATCTCTGCGTCATAAAAAAACTGCGTGGATCATGACCGGTCAGTGATGACCAACCTCTAACTCACCGAGGCTTTTAATGAGCAAGTTCTCTCGTCTGTCGTTAACACAAAAATTGCTGAGCGCAGTCGCGCTTCCTTTACTGGTTGTTGCCATCGTTCTCGGCATTATTGTCAACCAGCAGCTCAACCGAGCCATTCCTGATCTGATCGACAATGCTGGCACACGGCAGGTTGAGGCGCGCGCCGACGAGATAGGCCGCTGGATCAACGGCTACCGTAACTGGAATGCGGTGCTGGCCGAGGACGAACGTCTCGCCGAGAACGTCCCTGTCGCCTCGCATCTTGCTTGGCTCGCCAAACGCTATCCGCCGGGCGGCACCATCGAGTCACTGTTCTTCTCAAATGCTTCGGGTGACACGATAACCCATGCTGGCGTGCCGCTGGACATCTCGGAACGCTCCTACTTCAAGACACTCATTTCTGAAGGCAGCCAGGACAGTCTGCTTGTCGACCCGGTTATCTCTATGGTCAGCGGACTGCCGACGGCATTAGTGGTCGATACCGTTTTCGATGAACGCGGCAATCGCGCAGGACTACTAGGTATCACCGTCTCCATGGCGGCAGTATCCGATATCACTTCAGCTATCAATGTGGGTGAAGGAAGCTACGGCTGGCTTATTGACAGCCAGGGTCAGGTTATCGCCCATCCGGTGGAAGAGTACCGTATGTCGCTGAACTATACCGACGCCGACCGCACTCAGGGGTATCAGGGGTTGGATGCGCTGAGTCAGTCGATGCTCAGCGGCGCCCCCGGTTCTGGTGAAATTACCATGCCCAACGGCGAGCGCACTCGGCTTATGTGGAGCCCTGTGGAGGGCACGTCCTGGGTTGTTGGGATGACCGTCCCGATGTCCGCCTTTACCGCCGTAACCAACAGTTTGCTGAAGTCCTTATTGCTGGCAGGCGGGTTGCTGTTGATATTGCTGCTGGTGGTAGTCGCCTACGCGGCCCGCCGTTCGCTTGCGCCAATCAAGCATACGGCTAACGCCATGGCCGATATCGCTCAGGGCAAGGGCGACCTGACCCGCCGGTTGGAAGTTAAATCGCAAGACGAGATCGGTGATCTGGCGCGCGGTTTCAATGCGTTCGTCGAGCGTATGCAGGCTACCCTTCAGGAAGTACGCCATAACGCTCAGACGGTACTTGCCGGTGCCAGCGACATGGCGGATGGCACTCATGAGCTCTCCTCACGTACCGATCAGGCCGCTGCCAATATTCAGGAAACCTCCGCCTCCATGGAGGAGATTCACTCAACCGTGGCGCACACGTCGCAAGCGTCCGAACAGGCCAATGGCCTGGCGATTGAAGCCGCAGGTGCCTCCAAGCGCGGCACTGAATCCATGACCCAGATGGAAAGCAAGATGGGCGCGATCAGCGACTCATCCAATAAGATCAGCGATATTATCGGCCTGATCGACTCCATCGCTTTCCAAACCAATATCCTGGCGCTTAACGCCTCGGTCGAAGCCGCCAGAGCCGGTGAGCAGGGCCGAGGGTTTGCAGTGGTGGCCAACGAGGTACGTACGCTGGCCAGCCGCTCGGCCACCGCTGCTCAGGATATCCGTGCGCTGATCGATGTGTCGGTCAATCATGCCAAAGAAGGTAACCATATCGTCAAATCCGCCGCCCAGCAGATGCAGGAAATTCACCGCAGCATCACGCAGGTGTCTGACGTGATTGGTGAAATCACCGCTGGCGCCCGCGAGCAGACCGCAGGTATCGAGCAGGTCAATACCGCGGTTGCCGAGATGGATACCATGACGCAGCAGAATGCTTCCATGGTCAGCCAGAATGCTTCTCTTGCCGCGAAAATGCGTGAAAATGCCGAGCGCCTGGATCAGTTGATGAGTGAGTTCGTGCTGGGCGATACGCAGCCGCTATCGCTTTCCACCAGCACTGCTCCGTCTGCCGCCAGCCACCCGCGCTTACCGGTAGCCTCTTCTGCGCCTTCAGCTCCCAAGGCTAGAAAAGTTGTCGCCGAGCCTGAGTGGGAAGAGTTCTAAACCTTTCTTTATGCCCTAAAAAAAGCCCGCATCTTTCGATGCGGGCAAGACTGGGTACATCAATAGTACTTACTGCTTACGCGCCCCTTCTGGGGCGCGTGGCGTTACGCTAAATCAAACCGGTCTGCGTTCATCACTTTCGTCCAGGCGGCAACGAAGTCGTTGGCAAACTTCTCGGCGTGATCATCCTGAGCGTAGATTTCAGCGTAGGCGCGCAGGATGGAGTTTGAGCCAAACACCAGGTCCACGCGGGAGGCGGTCCACTTCACCTTGCCGGTTGTGCGGTCACGCAGCTCATAGTGATCGCCCGCCGGGTGCCAGGTATTGGCCATGTCCACCAGATTGACGAAGAAGTCGTTGGTCAGTGCGCCTTCGCGCTCGGTGAACACGCCGTGCCTGATGTTTGTGTGATTAGTGCCTGCATGGTTGGTGCCCAGTACGCGCATGCCGCCGATCAGTACGGTCATTTCCGCCGCCGTCAGACCGAGCAGCTGGGTGCGGTCCAGCAGCATTTCTTCAGGGCTGACCACGTAGGTATCTTTCTGCCAGTTACGGTAGCCGTCAGCCAGAGGCTCGAGTGCCTCGAATGACTCGGCATCGGTCATTTCATCCGTGGCATCCCCACGGCCCGGGGCGAAGGGCACAGTAATACTCAGGCCTGCGGCTTTTACCGCCTGCTCAATACCCACGTTGCCCGCCAGCACGATGATATCGGCAAGGCTGGCGCCGCTTTCCCGGGCGAGGGGTTCAAACACGGCCAGCACGCGGGCGAGGCGCTCGGGCTCATTGCCTGCCCACTGGTTTTGCGGTGCCAGGCGGATGCGAGCGCCGTTGGCACCGCCGCGCATGTCAGAACCGCGGTAGGTGCGTGCGCTGTCCCAGGCGGTGCTGACCATTTCGCTGATACTAAGGCCACTGGCGGCGATGCGGGCTTTCAGCGCGTCGACGTCGTAATCAGTGCGGCCAGCGGGCACCGGGTCCTGCCAGATCAGGTCTTCCTGAGGTACATCGGGACCCACATAACGCACTTTTGGGCCCATATCGCGGTGGGTCAGCTTGAACCAGGCGCGGGCGAAGACGTCGTCAAAGTACTCAGGGTTCGCCATGAAGCGCTGGCAGATGGCGTTATAAATTGGATCGACCTTCATGGCCATATCGGCATCGGTCATGATCGGCATGCAGCGGATGGAGGGGTCTTCCACGTCGACCGGCATGTCCATTTCGTTAATCTCGACAGGTTCCCACTGCCAGGCACCGGCGGGGGATTTTCTCAGCGCCCACTCATGGCCAAACAGCATTTCGAAGTAGCCCATGTCCCACTGGGTGGGGTTCTTGGTCCAGGCACCTTCGATACCGCTGACCAGGGTATCGCGGCCAATGCCACGACCCTTGGTTTTCATCCAGCCAAGGCCTTGAAGCTCGGGGCCTGCCGCTTCGGGTTCCGGGCTCAGGTCGGCGGGTTTGCCGTTGCCGTGGCACTTGCCGATAGTGTGGCCGCCAGCGGTCAGGGCCACCGTCTCTTCATCGTTCATCGCCATGCGCTTGAAGGTTTCGCGCACCTGGGCGGCGGTCTTGAGCGGGTCGGGCTGGCCGTTCACACCTTCCGGGTTGACGTAGATCAAGCCCATCTGCACGGCGGCCAGCGGGTTCTGCATGGTGTCGGGGTTTGCCACATCGCCATAGCGGCCGTCAGAGGGCGCCAGCCACTCTTTTTCAGCACCCCAGTAGACATCCTTTTCCGGATGCCAGATATCCTCACGGCCAAACGCGAAGCCAAAGGTTTTAAGCCCCGCGACTTCATAGGCTACGGTGCCGGAGAGCATCATCAAATCGGCCCAGGAGATCTGGTTGCCGTACTTCTTCTTGATCGGCCAGAGCAGGCGGCGGCCTTTGTCGGTATTGGCGTTATCCGGCCAGGAGTTGAGCGGCGCAAAGCGCTGATTGCCGGTACCGCCACCACCACGGCCATCGGCCAGGCGATAGGAGCCCGCCGCGTGCCAGGCAACGCGGGCAAACATACCTACATAGCTTCCCCAGTCCGCTGGCCACCATGCCTGGCTCTGGGTCATCAGTTGGCGAAGGTCCGCTTTCAATGCCTCGACATCCAGCGTTTTAAGCGCCTCACGATAGCTGAACTCCTCGCCTAGAGGATTCGTCTTGGTATCGTGCTGGTGCAGGATGTCGAGGTTCAGGGCGTTAGGCCACCAGTCGGTGTTGGACTTGCTGGCCGCTGTATTACCACCGTGCATTACCGGACATTTACCACTCATGCTGCATTTCCCCTTATCGTTCTTTATCCCGGCATTGCCAGGAAACCACGGTGAGCGCCGCCAGACTCAAGACCTGCACGCGAGCAGGCTGACGCCTCACTGACATGGCGTATTTTTAAAGCACTTTGGCGATAGCAACAATTTGCATTTACCGACTAAATTGATAGAAATTTACAATCAAAGAGAATCGGTATCCCAAAAAATATCTATGGAGGGGGAAGCGGAAGGAATAAAGGACGTTTGAAAGCCCACAGGGCGCCGAGGCGCCCTGTGGGGAGTGGCAACGTGCTTGGCAGAATCAATCCACCAGTGGCAGCAATGCATTAAGGCTATCGCGGGCGTCTCCGTAGAACATGCGGCTGTTCTCCTTGAAGAACAGCGGGTTCTCGATGCCGGAGTAGCCGGTGCCCTGGCCACGCTTGCAGATGAAGACCTGTTTGGCCTCCCACACCTTGAGGACCGGCATACCGGCGATAGGGCTGTTGGGGTCTTCCTGCGCCGCCGGGTTGACGATATCGTTGGAGCCGATGACGATCACCACATCGGTACTGGCGAAATCGTCATTGATTTCATCCATCTCCAGTACGATGTCGTAAGGCACCTTGGCTTCTGCCAACAGCACGTTCATGTGGCCGGGCAGGCGCCCCGCCACCGGGTGAATGCCGAAACGCACGGTCTTGCCTGCGGCGCGCAGCTTGCGCACCAAATCGCTTACCGCACTTTGAGCTTGCGCCACTGCCATACCGTAACCCGGCACAATCACTACACTATCGGCATCGTTCAGGGCACTGGCCACGCCACCGGCGTCGATGGCTACCTGCTCGCCTTCGATCTCTGCGGCTGGCCCAGTGCTTCCGCCAAAGCCACCCAGAATCACATTAACGAAGTTGCGGTTCATCGCCTTGCACATGATGTAGGAAAGAATTGCCCCGGAAGAGCCCACCAGCGCGCCCGTCACGATCAACAGATCGTTTCCCAGCGTGAAGCCGATAGCCGCCGCCGCCCAGCCCGAATAGCTGTTGAGCATCGACACCACCACCGGCATGTCCGCACCGCCAATCCCCATGATCAGGTGATAGCCGATGAAGAAGGCAAGTGCGGCTAGCAAGATCAGCGTCCAGAAACCTGCGCCGTTGATATAGAGAATCGCCAGCAGCAGTGAAAGCACCGCCGCCCCGGCATTGAGCAGATGCCCGCCAGGCAATTGACGCGGTTTGCCATCCACCTTGCCTGCCAGCTTGCCAAACGCCACCACCGAGCCGGTAAACGTCACCGCGCCGATAAAGATGCCCAGCACCACTTCAACCTGCAGAAAGGTCAGTTCATCAGGCGCCTTGGTAGCCACCAGCGCGGCAAACGCCGAAAACTCATGCATGACGCCATCGGCGGCGCGCGCCGCCAGCACCCGGCGGCGCTCCAGATCCGCACTACAGGCAACAAACACGGCCGCCAACCCCACAAAGCTGTGCAGGGCGGCCACCAGCTGGGGCATTTCGGTCATTTCGACCTTGCCCGCCATATAGGTACCGATGCCTGCCCCGATAATCATCATCGGGATCAGCCACCAGTAGCCGCCAATCCCCGGACCGAAGGCGGTAAAAAATACCGCGACCGCCATGCCCACGATGCCGTACCACACGGCGCGCTTGGCTTTTTCCTGATTGCTCAGGCCGCCCAGCGATAAAATAAACAGCACACTTGCCGCAATCGCCGCGGCAGATACGAATCCTTGACCTAACATATCGTCTCTCCGCCGCTCAGGATTTCTGGAACATGGCCAGCATCCGGCGTGTCACCAGGAAGCCACCCACAATATTGATTGTTGCGATGAGTACCGAAATAGCCGCCAGCACGCTAACCACTGCGCTGCCTGAGCCAATCTGCAAAATCGCGCCCAAAATAATGATGCCGGAGATCGCATTGGTCACCGCCATCAGCGGCGTATGCAGCGAGTGGCTGACTTTCCAGATCACCTGGAAGCCGATGAAGCACGCCAGCACAAAGACAATAAAGTGCTGCATAAAGGACGCGGGCGCGACCTGACCGAGCAACAGCATCAGCGCACCGCCGATAGCCAATATGCCGACCTGGCGTTTGGTCTGGGCCTTGAACGCCGCCGCTTCTGTGGCTTTTTTCTCCTCAGGCGTCGGCTGTTTTTCTTTCTTCTTCGGCTTGGCCGCGGCAATCGCTTTTACCTTGGGCGGTGGTGGCGGAAAGGTTACCTCGCCTTGGTGGGCCACCGTCGCGCCACGAATGACGTCATCGTCCATATTGTGATTGATCACGCCATCCTTCTCGGGCGTCAGGTCGGTCAGCATATGGCGAATATTGGTGGCATAAAGCAAGGATGACTGGGTCGCCATGCGTGAAGGGAAGTCGGTATAGCCGACCACGATCACACCATTATCGGAGACGATGCGCTCATCGGGCTGGGTCAGATCGCAGTTGCCGCCCTTCTCGGCGGCAAGATCGACAATTACCGAGCCGGGTTTCATGGCCGCGACCATATCTTCAAGCCACAGCTTGGGCGCCGGGCGCCCGGGAATCAGCGCGGTGGTGATGACAATATCCACGTCGGGCGCCTGTGCGCGGAAGCACTCAAGCTGCTTTTCACGAAACTCGGGGCTGGAGGGCGAGGCATAACCGCCGCTTTCCGATCCATCCTGGCTGTCTTCGCTGTCTTCAAAATCCAGAAACAAAAACTCGGCGCCCATCGACTCGATCTGCTCGGAGACTTCGGGGCGTACATCAAAAGCGCGCACCACGGCACCCAGGCTAGTGGCGGTGCCAATGGCCGCAAGCCCGGCAACGCCTGCGCCAATCACCAGCACTTTAGCAGGGGGCACTTTACCGGCGGCGGTTACCTGTCCGGTAAAGAAACGGCCAAAGTTATTACCCGCCTCTATTACCGCGCGGTAACCGGCGATATTGGCCATTGAGGAGAGCGCGTCCATCTTCTGAGCCCGGGAGATACGCGGCACCATGTCCATGGCGATCACGCTGGCGCCCTGTGCCTTGCATTTTTCCAACAGCGCTTCGTTTTGCGCGGGCCAGAAAAACGCGATCAGCGTTTGCCCTTCGCGTAATCGCGCGGCCTCACTATCAGAGGGCTCACGGACTTTAATGACTACCTCAGCGTCTTGCCAGAGTGCGTCCGCGCTATCCACTACGGTCACGCCAGCGTCACGGTAAGTGTCGTCATTAAAGCCCGCCGCGAGGCCTGCGCCTGTTTCAATCAGACACTCGTGGCCTAGCTTCTGGATCTGCTTGGCACTTTCAGGGGTGAGCGCCACACGCGCTTCGCCCCGGCTCGTTTCCTTAGGTGCGCCTATTCTCACACGGGTACTCCCTACGGTTTAGAAGTGGGCGATGGCCTTAATTGTCTGTTTTAATTTAAAGCACAGCCCGTTAAAAAGGCGGTTGATTCTCACCGCCCCACCTTTCTTCAAACGTTGTAGATTCTCATGATGCTTTTAATAAAAGCCATTCAACCTTTGATGGGTGCATGGCATGAGCTTTCTCAAAAGTCATTACACGGGTAGAGCAGTATGAGCAAAAAATAGGCGGGGTAATTATCTCAATGCGACCTGATGGTTAGCTGAACAAGGCGAGCCACTAGCGGGCGCACTATTAGAATGCAGACAAAGGCGCTGGGCATGGCCACACGGTAGGCGTGCCACACTTGGCTAAAATAACTGTCACTCACACCCGCATTAACGGCGGTAATAATCAGCGTCATTAAAAACGCCATCACCGTGGACATGTAAAAAGCAAAGACGACAGGAGTAAAACGGGGATGCAGCTTGCGCGCTGCCAGCATGCGCTGTTCAGGAAATTGTCGTTGTGCCATATAAAGTACCTGTCGCAGGGTTATAAATAGTTAGCTAGCGAGCTACTTTACAATGCACGTGGAGTGTATAGAAGTTTTCGCGCAGCATCTCACCATTAAAAGACACCTAAATAGCCAAATAGCCAAATAGCCAAATAGCCAAATAAATTCATTATTACAGGTTACGTAATAAAATAATGCTGTTTCATTTATCAGTGTTTCAGGTCGCCATGACGCTCTTTAACATCTCTTCGGCGTCGCCTTCACTTACGCCGAGCATTAGCAGAATCTGACGTTGGGTGGCCATCAATACATGCTGGCGCTCTTCTTCGCCCGGCAAGCTCTTGGCAATGGCAACGGCGCCCACCAATGAAGCCAAAATCACCCGCGACTTGTCGGCAATGATATTGCGGTCATTGGCAAACGGCAGCTGTTTAAGCTTACTCAGCGCAAGCAGGCGCGTTTCAAGCATTTTCTTCATGCTTAAGTACGACGCTTCAAACATGGTGCGAATTTCGGCTTTCTCACTGCCTATCTCGTTAAACAGCACCGCTTCAGGCCCCGGCTGCTGCTTACGCTCAAGCTCCTGCAGATTCCAGTAGTTGGACACAAGCTCAGTGAGATGCTGCAAGGAGAGCGGCCCTTTGACCAGCCGCGCTGCGCGACTGCCCTCCAGGGTTTTACGCACAGAGGCATCATAGAGCGCTTCTTTAGAGGCAAAATGGGCATAAAAAGCGCCGTGGGTCATTTTAGCCAGCGTCATTACCTGACCAATGGACACCTTGTTGAACCCGTACCGACTAAACAACTCAGTCGCTGAGGAAAGAATCCGTTCCCGGGTTTTCGCCTTGTGGCTTTTGGGATAAGGCATGTTTACCTCGTCATGGCACCGCTGGATAGTACTGCGATATATAGCTAGGTGGTACTGCGATACATAGATAATGCCGCTACATGGTGCCGCAAAATATTATCTTGATCATATAGTGCGCAATGCTAGCGTTAGCTTATTTGAAGCACGAGAAGCCGCTATGCATTCACCTATTGTTATCACCGGCATGGGTATGGTCAGCCCCTTAGGGTGCGACGTCAAGACAACATGGCAGCGCTTGATCGAAGGCCAATCGGGCATTAGCCAGATCACGCGCTTTGATACCAACGCCATTCCCATCAAGATTGCCGGGGCCGTTGCGCATTATACAGATGATCCCGAAACGGGCCTGCGTCTGGATGATATCGCAGACGTCAAAGAGCGCCGCAAGCTGGATTTATTCAGCCTTTATGCCATGGCAGCCGCCAAAGAGGCGCTAGAACAGGCGGGGTGGCAACCTCAAAATGAAGCCCAACGGCGCGCCACGGCCACGATTGTCGGTTCAGGCATTGGCGGTTTTCCAACCATTACCGAAGCTCAGACAACATTACAGCAGAAAGGTTATCGTCGGGTATCACCGTTTACCGTGCCGGCTTTTCTGGCCAATATGGCCGCCGGCAATCTGTCGATTCGCTACGGTTTTCAGGGCCCGCTGGGCTGTCCGGTCACGGCATGTGCGGCGGGCCTTCAGGCGATTGGCGACGGCATGCGTTTAATTCGCAGCGGTGAGGCCGATGTGGCACTGGTGGGCGGCGCCGAGGCGTGTATCGACCCGCTGTCTTTAGCGAGTTTCAACGCGCTCAAAGCGCTTTCCACCGAGCATGAGCAGCCTGAAAGTGCATCGCGGCCTTTTGATCGTACCCGTAACGGCTTTGTAATGGGCGAAGGCGCGGGGCTAATGGTGATTGAAACCCTGGAACATGCCCTGGCGCGTGGCGCCACACCGCTGGCAGTGATCAGCGGGTACGGTACCAGTGCCGATGCCCACCATATTACTGCCGGGCCAGAAGATGGTAACGGCGCCGCTGCTGCGATTCATTCAGCGCTTAAAATGGCCGGGCTCTCCGCTGAGAAAATCGGCTATATCAATGCCCACGCCACCTCCACGCCGGTAGGCGACCGGGCGGAAATTGCTGCGTTACGGCGCGTATTTGGTAGTGCGCTGCCTAACATGCCCATCTCTTCAACCAAGTCGTCCACTGGCCACCTGCTGGGCGCGGCTGGCGGCGTCGAGAGTATCTTTTCAGCGCTTTCGGCCACCACCGGCCAGCTGCCACCCACACTCAACCTGACCCACTGCGATGAAGATATGCAGGATCTGGATTTTATCCCGCTAACATCACGCACCCAGCCCACTCAACATGTGCTGTGCAACGGGTTTGGTTTTGGCGGCGTCAACGCGGCGCTGATTATCAGCCGCGTGTAATACCCCACCTTTCTGCAACCCCCGATTGGTGGATCAGGATCACCTGCCAATCGGTTTTTGTCTGCGGTTAGCGTATCCTCTTAACCTGTTGTTTAGCGACTGGGAAACATGAAGCGCTACGAACGGTTTGCCGAGGAAATATCCGAGCTTATTCGCAGCGGCGTCCTGACGCCGGGTGAGCGTGTGCCTTCCGTTCGTCAGGCAAGCCGCCACTATGCCATTAGCCCTTCGACCGTTTTTCAAGCGTATTATCTGCTCGAAAAGCAGGGGCTAATTGTTGCCCGCCCGCGCTCTGGCTATTTTGTCCGCGAACAGGCAAAGCTTTTTCTCAACGAACCCGAAATGACCCAAGGCCACCCTGAAACGGCAGATATCGCGGTTAGCGAGCTGGTTTTTTCGGTGCTGGGTTCGTTGCAGAATGTCGAAACCGTGCCCTTTGGCTCCGCTTTTCCAAGCCCGGAGCTGTTCCCGCTGCCGCGCTTGGCGCGCAGCATGACCAAAGGGCTGCGGGAGCTCTCCCCCAACGCCATCATCACCGATATGACCACAGGCGATGCAGGGCTGCGCCGCCAGATTGCCCTGCGCTATCGGTTGACAGGCGTGCATTTGCCACCCCAGGAGCTGGTGATTACCAATGGGGCGATGGAAGCGCTGAACCTCGGTTTTCAGTGCGTGACCCAGCCGGGCGATCTTGTGGCGATCGAATCCCCGGCCTTTTACGCCAGCCTTCAGGTATTGGAGCGTTTGAAATTAAGGGCGGTCGAGATTCCGGTGCACCCGCGGGAAGGGGTCGACCTGGACAAGCTGGCGGACAGCTTTGCCAAGTATCCCATCAAGGCCTGCTGGCTGATGAGCCATTTGCAGAATCCGCTGGGTGCGAGCCTAAGTGATACTAAAAAGCAGGCGCTTTATACGCTGTTAAAAAAGTATCAGGTACCGCTGATTGAAGATGATGTGTATGCAGAGCTGTATTTTGGTGACAAGCCACCCACCCCGGTTAAGCACTTTGACGATGATGGACTGGTAATTCACTGCGGTTCGTTTTCAAAGTGCCTGGCGCCCGGTTATCGGGTGGGCTGGGTAGCAGGAGGACGCTACGCCGAAAGCATTTCCCGCCTGAAGCTGATGACGACCATTTCACCATCGGTACCGGCCCAGGTCGCGATCGCCGATTACCTTCAGCACGGTGGTTATGACCGGCACTTGCGCAAGCTGCGCCTGGCGCTCAAGACCCAGCAAGGGCAGATGCTCGCGGCAGCGGCGCGTTATTTTCCAGCCGATACCCGGGCAACACGCCCCTCAGGGGGCTACTTTCTGTGGTTTGAGTTTCCCAAGCAGGTGGACTCGCTGCGCCTGTTTCAAATGGCTCTGACGCAAGGGATCAGCATCGCCCCTGGGCCTATCTTTTCTGCCACTCAGGGGTATCAACACTGTGCCCGTTTGAGCTATGGCCACCCGTGGACGCCGCGCAGCGAAGAGGCCATGGCATTGCTGGGGGAACAGCTTAACAACATGCTGGTGTCTTAGGCGCTTAAGCGTTTTGGCTATGCAGGCGATGATTGCCTGCCGGTGTCTGCCGGGCAAGCTTGCCAATTTGATACAGGTCATGCAGATACATATCCAGCCGGAAAATGCCGTGGGATATCACGATCAATACAAAGGTCAACAGCATCAGAACCACGGGTTCGTTTAGCCAGACGAACGTTGCTGATGAGAACGGATATACCAGCGTATAGATGCTCATGCCGCCCAGAAACTGCGCCAGCATACTGTTAATAATCACCAGCGAGATCATCAGCACACGGGGATCCCATTTAGGCAATCGCGCTTTCCAGAACGAAAGATGATGAACGCTTATCTCTTCGTTGAAATAAAGCTGCTGTCTGCGGCGCAAAAGAGGGATGGCGTAAGTACCCGGCTTCTCTTCCGTAAAGGCCACCAGCGCCAGTCCAGGGTCAAGCCTGGGGCCAAAGATACGCGTGACCGCCTGGTTAAAGGTGCTCGCGTCATGGGTTTGTCTGACGGCACCGGCCTTCTGGGTTAACTCGCTCAAATGCTCTTTATCGATGCTTGAAAGCTTCAAGTCATTGGCGAAGTTAATGTTGTAATTAACTTCATAGACCTGATAAAGAGCGACCGTAACGCCCACAAAAATCATGAAATAGATAAAAACAGTCAACATTGTCGGCCCCTTAAACGTTTTATCATCCTATTCGCTTATCACCCTATCCGCTTATCACCCTATCCGCGCGGCCCAGCGAGCTAACGGTGCGCACTTAGCCACGCCGCTACGACTATGCCTTGCCCGGCTTCCCCAGTACAGACACAGAAAGACGCAATAAATACATATCAGTCTAGAGACTGATCTGGCACAAGCAATGCGCTTTCAGCAAGGTACTCCTTTCAGTTAAGTACTTCTTTCAGCTAAGTACTTCTTTCAGCCAAGGACTTGGTAGTCTGACGACCTTTGAATGGATTTTAGTCGAGGTGGATAACGCAGCGCATAGGAAAGCGCCCCCTGACTAGGCTAACATAGCGCCCCCACGAGCCTACTCGCGACAAAACAATAATTAAATTTAAACAAAATCCTGCTCACAAGGAGCCTGCCATGCCCCCACAAGAATCCAGTACGCTGACGGTCTCCCCGTCGGCCAAGTCCGTATATGCCAAGTATCTAGCGGCTCTCGGGCCCGGTTTTTTATTTGCAGGTGCCGCCATTGGTACCTCCCACGTTGTTCAATCAACGCGTGCTGGCGCTGAGTATGGCATCGGACTTTTAGGCTTTATCCTGCTGGCTGTATTGCTTAAGTATCCGTCTTTCTTCTTTGGGCCGTTTTATGTCAGCGTGACAGGTAAGTCACTGGTGGAAGGTTACCGTCAGACGTTCGGAAAATCCGTGGTGGCCCTGTTTGCGCTGGTACAAATCCCTGTCTCAGCGATCATCATTGCCGCCATTGCGATTACCACAGCGGGCCTCGCAGGTAGTATTGTGCCCTTGACGCTAAGCCCGCCCACAGTGGCCGTGATATTGATTGCGCTGTGCTGCGTGCTCACCTTTGTGGGCGGTTATAAGCTGCTCGATTGGGTCAATAAGGTCTTTATCGTCATTCTTAGCGTTACCACCGTATTCGCCGCCCTGGCCGCCGTGCCTCTGGTTGACTGGACGCTTTATCCGGCAACTGCGATTTCTCCGCTGTTCAGCACCGCCACGTTTATTACCCTCGTGGCCGTATTGGGCCTGATGCCTTCGGACATTACGCTGGCGATCATGAACTCGCTGTGGTCGGAAGCGCGCAATAAAAGCCAGGGAGTGCGCAGCGATACCGCCGCAGAGAAGATCGACTTCAACATTGGCTATATCGGTGCGGCCGTTCTTGCTGCGTGTTTCGTGATCATGGGTGCGGGAGTCATGCACAGCCAGGGGATTACGCCCGCCGATGGCGCCGTGGGGTTTGCAAGCCAGGTAATCAGCCTTTATACCAGCACCCTGGGTGAGTGGAGCGGCGTGGTCGTAGGTATTTCGGCATTTACCGTCATGCTCACCACGCTGCTGACCGTGCTGGACGGCTTTCCGCGCATGATCACCGCCTCTTACTATACGTTTACACGCGAGGCCGACACGGAAGAAACCCGCACGCTCGAGGGCGGCCGGGCATTTCTGGTATGCATGGTAGGCCTGTCGCTGTTGGCGATTGTAATTCTGTATACCCTGATGGGCAGTTTCCGCCTATTCATGGATTTCGTGATGGTGGTGGCGTTTCTAATAAGCCCGGTTCTTGCCACGCTTAATCATCTGACAGCAAACGGTTCTACCGTGCCGTTGGCACTGCGTCCATCGCGCCTGATCAATGCATGGAGCTGGCTGGCAATCGCCACCTTGACGCTGCTTTCGCTGGGCTATATTTACGTACGCTTTATTTACTGATCGTTAGGCGTTAAGCGTTAGGCGTTAGGCGTTAGGCGTTAGGCGTTAGGCGTTAGGCGTTAGGCGTTAGGCGTTAGGCGTTAGGCGTTAGGCGTTAGGCGTTAGGCGTTAGGCGTTAGGCGTTAGGCGTTAGGCGTTAGG
>NZ_JAGOBJ010000016.1 GCF_017983445.1 Halomonas sp. | reverse complement strand
CCGAACTCAGTAGTGAAACCGCTTAGCGCCGATGGTAGTGTGGGGTCTCCCCATGCGAGAGTAGGTCATCGTCAGGCACTTATCCTAAAAATCCCCCCGGGCGTGCGCCTGGGGGGATTTTTTTTGGCTGCGTTTAAGGCACAGTTTAGCGGTCAGTAAATTTTTAGCCGATGAGCTTGGTGTTTATTATAAGTGCTATGATGCGTCCCCAAGGATTACATCAAACGGCTATCGTTTTTGAATGATGGACGCAAATAGAGGTGAAGTGGTGAGTGAAACGGTACCTACGTCGTGGTTAGTTTACTGCCGTCCTGGCTTTGAACATGATGCGCTGGCTGAGATGCAGCATCATGCAGAGCTTGAGGATGTCACCTGTGAACCTGTTTACGGGGAAGGGTGGGTTAGCCTAACGCGTACCGACGATGAGCCCGTTAACGATTTGCACCGGCAGGCCGCGTTTAAGAAGCTTATCTTTGCTCGCCAAAGCTTGGCTGCCTTACCGGCGCTTGCTTTATCACGCGATGACCGACTGACCGCTATTTTAGATCAGGTAAAAACCAGTCGCTGGAGCTTTGAAGAAATTTGGCATGAAACGCCCGATACCAATGATGGCAAAGCACTGGCAGGACTTATTAAGGCCCTCACCAAGCCGCTGCAAAGCATGTTAAAGAAGCGTGGTGCGCTACGCGGCAAGGCGGGTGGACGTCGGCTGCATATCTTCTGGACCGATGGTGATCGTGTTCAGCTGGGCATGAGTTTCCCCGGTAATCGCAGCGAGCTGCTTAACGGTATTCGCCGGTTGCGTTTTCCAACGCGTGCGCCAAGTCGCTCGACACTTAAACTTGAAGAGGCATGGCACGAGTTTATTCCGCGTGAAGAGTGGGATGAACGCTTGGGCGATCATATGCAGGCCGCCGATTTAGGCGCCGCCCCTGGTGGCTGGACATGGCAACTGGTACAGCGCGGTATGTATGTATATGCCATCGATAACGGCCCGATGGATAAGCAGTTGATGGCCACCGGTCAGATTGATCACCTCAAAGAAGATGGCTTTACGTGGGAGCCGCCGCAGCGTCTGGACTGGTTAGTGTGCGACATCGTCGATAAGCCTGTGCGCGTGCTCGCCATGGTAGAGCGCTGGTTAATACGCAAATGGTGCCGTGAGGCCATTTTCAACCTGAAGCTGCCCATGAAAAAACGCTGGGATGAAGTAAACCGCTGCTTATCGAAGCTGGACGATGCCCTGGAAAGTGCTGGCGTCCGGGCAACGGTTACCTGTAGGCACCTTTATCACGACAGAGAAGAAGTGACTGTGCACGTAAGGCTAGCCCATTAGGCGATTATTAGTAGCCCGCTTCGTAGATACGGATAGTTTCGTCTTCTGTTAAAAGCGGTAAGATACGCTGCATGGCAGTGGCGCGTGCTTCACTGGCGTGCCATTCTTTCCAGGCACGTAAGTCGCGCCACTTGGTAATCATTAAACGACGATCAGTATGGCCTTGTTGTACTAGCGTTTCGCCGCTGATAAAACCCCTGACGCCAAGAGAAACACGCATGGCTTCTCGCGCTGCTTGTTCATACTCATCTTCTAAGCCGGGCATAATACGTCGTTCGATGATAACTTTAATCATGCTATCTACTTCCTAAACCGAGGATATGAATGGCTGACAATACCGAAGCCTCACCCCGTCATGACACGCTGCTGGACACCACCGGGCTGTATTGCCCTGAGCCTATTATGCTGATGCATAACAAGGTAAGAGATATGGATTCAGGGCAAATTCTTAAAGTCGTTGCAACCGACCCGGCTACTACGCGCGATGTCCCCAAGTTTTGCCAGTTTCTAGGTCATGAGCTTATGCAGAGCAGTGAAACAACCGACGGCTATATTTACTTTATACGTTTAGCCTGATGATGTGCAGCCTGCGCGAGGCAAGAATCGACTAATGGCGAATAAACCCCGCACGGCGCCTTGCTAATCAATAAGTCTTTTTCAAGAGGCGGTTCACTCTTCAGGAATCACCATCATCGCTAATGCTTCAAGGGTTGCAGGATCCTCTTCAAGAATGCGGTTGGCGATGTGGCGTTGAAAGAAATAGACACTTTGATGGTGGGCGCGGGCGCAATAAAGACAGTTATCGCCTAATAAAATTGGCGTCATCGTCGCCTTTTGCTCATCAGCTAACAAGGCATCAACTGAACCGTCGCTATATAAGCGCCACCCGTAAACAGGCTTCATATGCCAGGGAGCATTCGGATGATTCATGCATAGCGCATGCGTGCCCAAAGTGTCGGGGATCTGTTGGATAAGCGTGACTTCGCCAGACGCTTCGTACTCAAAGTAATCTGCGGCAGCCGTCAGCTCATAATATTTATGATCAGGAGGGGTATCGAATATCTCTTCTGTTTCCGGGTCACGGTAGCCAATAAAAAAGCCGTTTTCCTGACTATTGACCTCTTGGCAAGCGGTGAGCGTTTCCATCCACGGCACTAGCCCCACAACATTGCCATCTTCTCTTAACCCCCAGGCTAAGATAGGCATGCCATAAAAGACATCGGGGCTTCCTGAGAGCTGATAGACCATTTCCAAGCCATCTAACTCGGGAGCCAAACGAACCAAGCTTTTTTGCGCCTGCTGACGCTGACGCGCGGTAGCCAGGTCAATGACCTGGGCAGAGCGGGGTGACTGGGATACGCCCATGATGTCCCTCCTTGTGCTGCGTGGTCACGACATTGACAAACAATATGATGCTTACCGCATAGTTCACCAATAGCACAGGTTGACCGCAAGGTTAAGAGGAAATCGAATAATTTAATCGTTTACGCAAACGGGGTGCTTATCTCTAAGCATTTGATGTTGCTCTATGGCCTTTCGGTACCGCTGCCAGGGAGCCTGTGAGTGGCTAAGCGAGAGCCACCGGGCCTGATAGGAACGTATAGCGTCAGGTGGCTCGACAGGCTGGCTAGTTATAAGTGTATTAATAGAGGTTAGCCACTGTTGCGCGCTATCTTCAAAGTTGCCCAGTGCACGCGTGTCCCACGACGTTAAGCACGTTTCACTATCTGACTCATGCTGAATTAAAAACTGGTTAGCATCTTGTAAGCTTTGCGAGGCCAGCAGTAGCGTGCGCAGTATTTCGGCGGTCAACGAGCGCTCTTGCAAATGCTTGAGATGATTTTCAAGCCGGGAGGAATCCTGCTGCCACGCTTGGCTAAACTGGCTTTCTACCATCTGCTGTAGATAATCAATCGCAGCAAACTGCTCATCAAGGTTGGGAAGATCGTTAATCACCAGTGGATGGCTTGCCCGTGAAAAGCTGTTTATCCATTCCTCTGAATCAAAAATTGCGTTCCAGCTCACAGCGGGGAGCTGGGCTGTTTTGAGAAGGGTCAGCTGCTCAAGGCGCTCTTTATCCTTTTCGCCCAAGTGATCAGGAATCTCGCTTTCCCAGCAGGCATCTAGGCGTTGCCATAGCTCGCGTTCATATAACCAATGCTGGCTCGGCGGTGCCACACGGCCTAGCTGATTATTGCGCGCAGCAATGAGAGAAGTGATCTGGCACTCGCGCAGTGCATAGATATTGAGCATGCCATCGCGGGTTTCTGCGACCGGAATCAACCGTTCCCGGCGTTCAGGAAACGCGCCGATATTAGGTATCTGCGTGCGCTCAATTACTTGAGAGGACAGGTCTTCGGCAAGCTGCTGATGATAGGCGATCCACGGCTGCTCGGCGTCATTACCCTGACAGCCTGCCAGCAGCAGGCTTACACATAACGCGCACAACGCCAGCCAAGACCGAGCCCTCATCCAGTGAGGCATGGTTTACTCCTGTCGACTAATCCATTTTAAACGCCAGCCCAGCAGTAGCGTGGCGGTGCTAAGCCCCGCAATCAGGCCTATCCAATACCCATGTACACCTAGTGGCTCAGTCAAACCGCCTGCCCCATGGGTGCCTAGCCAATGTCCGCCGCCCAGACCCACAATCCAATAGGAAAGCACAGTGATGACCATGACAATACGGGTATCTTTATATCCCCGTAGCGCGCCTGCAAGATTCACCTGTAGGGAATCAGACAGTTGGAAAATAACCGCTAATGCCACGATGGAAAGCGCAAGCGCCTGTATCTCAGCGTTCGAGGTATACAGAGCAATTACCGGTTTTGCCGTGATCCACAAAAAAAGGCTGTTGAAGGCCGCAATGAGCACGCTCACCACCACGCCATTCCAGGCGACCTGGCGTGCCAAAGATGGGCGATGCCTGCCCAATGTATTACCCACGCGTACTGTTAGCGCCATGCTCAGCGACAGCGGCAACATAAACAGGATAGAGGTGTAGCTTAGCGCGATTTGGTGAGCCCCTACGGTTACCTCTCCTAAGCTTGCGACAAATAGGGCAATTAAGGTGAAAAGGGTAACCTCAACAAAAATGGCCACGCCAATCGGCATGCCCACAAAGATAAGCTCTTTAATGCCTGCCAACTGCGGCGGAGTAAAGCGATGCCATAGCGATACGTTTTTATAAGCTCGTCCGCGGCGGGTATACAGTAGCATGGTGAACATCATGATCCACATGGAGATAGCGGTCGCGATACCACAACCAAAGGCACCCATGGCTGGAATTTGCTGCAGGCTATCAGGCACGCCACTGCCCAGCAGATCAACCAACCCATCGCCACCGTAAATCAGCAAATAGTTAGCTGGAATATTCACAAGCAGACCAATGACACTGATCCACAGCGACGGCCGCGTATGGTTCATGCCATCCGAAAAAGCGCGTAACGCTTGAAAAAGCGCAATGCCGGGCATGCCGAATGCCACAGCGGAAAGATAGGCCGCTGAATCCTGCGCGACCTGGGCCGGTACATCCATTAATTCGAAAATGGGCATAACGCTGGTTCTAAGCAGAATCGCAGCGATAATGCCCAGTACTAAAGCCACCCATAATCCCTGGTGCACCGCCGGGCGAATGGCATCGTTGCGCTGCCCGCCGAGATGATACGCCACAATCGGCGTAAGCCCCATCAGCGTACCCGTCATGAAGAGCATCAATGGTGCCCATAAGCTTGTACCCACAGAGACCGCCGCCAGTGACGTAGCATTAAAGCGTCCCGTCATCATGACATCGACTACCCCCATGCCCGCCTGGGCAAGCTGCGCGCCACAGATGGGCAGCGCCAAGGCAATCAAGGCGCGGGTTTCGGGCCAATAGGTGGTTTTGATGTCGTTAGCAAAGCGGGCCAAGGAAAGGCTCTCCGTCAGTAAAGTAAGCTATAAAACGCCGCTAGATTAGCAGGACTCGCTGGTTTTTGCCGTTTAGACTTCAGCCTACCTAACGAGGGCCGTTATACTAGGCAAAAAGGGCTTAAATAACGAGGATATTGTGGTTCACTCACATGACAAATGGTTGCTTGAAGACATTACGGCAATTTTTGATGGCGTTTTTATGCCGCACTACCAAACCCGGTTAGTGCGTGGTAAGGATGAACCACTTTATCGGCCTGCTGATGAGCAAACGCCTTATCATCAGATCATTTTTGCGCGGGGGTTTTACGCCAGCGCCCTGCATGAAATCAGTCACTGGTGTATTGCCGGTGCCAAGCGCCGCCAGTTGGAAGACTATGGCTATTGGTATTTTCCCGATGGGCGCAATGCCCAGGAGCAGAGTGCTTTTGAGCAAGCAGAAATTGTCCCTCAGGCGCTAGAATCGCTGTTTGCCGACGCGTGTGGGCGTACCTTTCATGTCAGCGTGGACAACTTGGGGGGCGATGTCGAAGTGGATCGTGCCGCATTTTTCGAGAAGGTAAACACCCGAAAACAGCGCTTTCTACAGGAAGGCCTGCCCACGCGCGCCAACGCCCTTTATGTCGCGTTGACGTCGTTTTATCAGCGCGAAGAATCATTAACCGTTGCGATTGCCCAAGGCCAAGCGGTCTTGGAGCAAGCGTCTGTGACCGTTAATGTTTAATCCGTATCGGTCAAACGCTGATGCAAGGAAAGCATGACTTCAAGCTCATGCTCTGGACGCATGGGCTCCAGGCCCAGCTCGCTGAAGGTCTCGCGTCGCTGGCGTTGCCATTCGCCCGGCTCAAGTGAGGGGTAGAGCACCGGGGCAGGGGCTAGCTCGACAAATGGGTCCAGCCCGTAGGTATCAAACAGCCGTGCAAGTGCGGCTTCTTCATCGCCGTTATCGCTTGTGTAAAGCGTCGCCGAAAAATGATCGTTCTCAAGCTCGCGAATCACTTCAAGGGGGCTAACGCCCAGACTCTCAAGCTCCTCGATGCTATAAGCGCCCATGGCATTGGTATCTTCCTTGATCCAGCTATCGTCCGGTTGAATCAAGGTTTCCTTCACGCGCCCGTCGGGCAGTGACCACGCAATGGCAAGAGGAAGGCCGTCATCTTCGCCCGTTTCAATGGCAATAAATCCTGGGTAATCGGCCACGCTCGTACTCCTTTCAATATTCGGTGGGCAGGCGGAAAAAACGCTGTGCGGTGAGTGTCGTGGCGCTGCCTAGTTCAGCTTCGCTGATACCGCGCCACTCGGCAATTTCTTTTACGATCCACGGTAGAAGCGCTGGCTCATGGCGGCGTCCCTTTAGCTTAGCCGGCAGGTTGCGGGGCAGCAGGTAAGGGCAGTCGGTTTCCACCATCAACCGTTCCAACGGAATATCGTTAACCAGCGGACGTAAATGATGGCCACGGCGCTCGTCGCAAATCCAGCCGGTCAGGCCAATATGCATATCCAGATCGAGATAGCCGTGTAACGTATCGCGGTCTGCGGTAAAGCAGTGAATGACAGCGTCGCTGATATCATCACGCCAGGCAGTGAGTATTTCGCGCATTCGTACGCCTGCATCACGCTCGTGTAAAAAAAGCGGCAGACCACTTTCCACGGCCAGCGTCAGCTGCGCTTCAAACGCATGCTCTTGTTCGGCTGGTGTGGAAAAGTTGCGATTAAAATCCAGCCCGCACTCGCCCACGGCAACGACCTGGGGTAACGCATGTAGCGCCTTCATCTTGTGCGCCAGTTCTGTACTCCAGCCGCTGGCATCGTGCGGGTGAACGCCCGCCGTTGCATACAAGCCTGGGTATTGCTTCGCAAGGTTTACCGCCTGCTCGGCATGGGCCAAGTCTGTGCCGGTCACAATCAGCGTTTTGACCTGTGCCGCCTGAGCGCGTGCAATAACATCGTCAAGATCGCGATCAAAGCTCTCGTGCGTCAAATTAGCGCCGATATCCACCAGCGGTGAAGGAGAACGAAACTGAAGCGCTTCAGGTAAAAAACTATCGACAGTCGATGAAGCCAAGCGTCACTCCTTTGTCGAGAAAGTAAAAACATCGAAAAAGCAAAAACGCCATTGTAACGCTAAGCGCAAGTATCGACTAATGCGCGAAGATTCCCTCGGGTGTCAGCAGCGAATGGCACGAATTGCAAAAAATCTGGCTTGATAGGTAAACAGGCGAGAGGTGTTTACTCCTACTATGGAGAAAGCCATGCACTAAAGCGTACTTAAGGCTTATCCAATAACAACAACACATAGGTAAAACGCTATGCGACTATCACGCCATTTTGCTATTTCCACCCTATCTTCAGCGGTTCTACTAGCGAGCTACATGCCAGGCGTCGCTGCGAACGAGGGTATTTCTGACAATGAGATCCGCATTGGATACTTAGCCGACATGTCAGGTGTCTACCGTGACCCGATCGGGCCGCTAGGGCAAGACGCTATTGAAATGGCAATTGAAGATATAGGCGGTAGTGTGCATGGCGCTAAAGTGGTGGTCTTTAGTGCGGATGACCGTAACAGCCCTGATGTAGGATCGAGTGTTGTACGCGAGTGGATTGATGAGCGTAACGTCGATATGGTCACGGGGTTGGTCGCTTCATCGGTCACATTAGCCGCTGTAAAACTACTCGAAGACGCCGATAAGCTGGGTTTGGTGAACGGTGCTGTTTCGTCAGGCGTTACGAATGAGCACTGTTCTCTCAACCATATTCATTGGGTTTACGATACCTGGGCCATGTCCAACGGAACGGCCAAGGCGATTACCCAAGAAGGATACAAAAACTGGTACCTGCTAAGTGCAGACTATTCGTTTGGCCATGCGCTTGAAGCAGACGTTGAGCGCGTTGTCACACAAAACGGCGGCACGGTGGTTGGTCGTGCCAGGCACCCCTTCCCAAATAATGATTTCTCTTCATTCATGCTGCAGGCCCAGGCATCGGGTGCTGACGTAATCGCATTAAATAATGCCGGAGGCGACACTATCAATGCGGTGCAAACAGCCGGTGAGTTTGGCATCACGCAGGCAGGGCAAATCCTCGCTGGCATGGTGTTATTCAGTACGGATGTGCGAAGTATCGGTTTAGCCAACGCCCAGGGGCTGCAATTTACCAAAGCGTGGTACTACGACTTAAATGATGAGACCCGCGCATGGGCTGAACGCTTCCGGGAGCGCACCGGCAGCATGCCTACCATGGTGCATGCAGGGCTTTACTCGAGCACCCGCCATTATCTGGAAGCCATCGATGCCACAGGCACTGACAATACCCAATTAGTACGCCAACAAATGGTGGATACACCGATCAACGATATTTTCGCGGCCAATGGCTACATTCGTGAAGACGGACGTATGGTGCATGACATGTACCTCGTTGAAGTGAAAACCCCCGAAGAATCTGCAGACGAAGACGACCTCTTTCGCATTGTGCGCACGATTCCTGCAGAAGAGGCATTTCGGCCGCTTTCTGAGAGCGTATGCCCATTGGTGAATAGCTGAAGTGTTGCCAACGAAACAAAAACATAAAGGTCTTGGCATGTCTGATACACATTTGATTCAGAGAAATACGATTGGCGCTGCGTTAAATCGTAGTGCTCGAAAATATTCACAGCAGCCCGCGCTGACGTTTGGCGAACGTACATGGAGCTATCAAGCTCTTAACGACGCTGCTAATAATGTGGCTAATAGCCTGTTAGCGGCTGGTCTTGCCCCCGGTGACCGGCTGGCCGTATACGGTAAAAACTCGGATGCCTACGTAATTGCCTGGCTGGCTGCCACCAAGGCAGGCCTTGTGCATGTGCCTATCAACTTTGCGCTGAGCAGCGATGAGCTGCGCTATATCCTTGAACAGTCTGGAGCGAAGGGGCTGCTTAGTGATATTTCCCTGGAAGAAAAAGTCGCGCAGGCAACACAAGCTTTCGGATTGGTGCTAAGTGGAACGCTGCATGCCGCAAATTCTACCCCCCAGGAAAGCAGTTTTGACGTATTGGCCGTGGCGTGTTCAACGCAGGCAGCAAATGAGCCAGAGGTGGCGCTGGAGGGGGCTAGCTTAGCGCAATTACTCTACACCTCGGGTACAACAGCGGCGCCAAAAGCCGCAATGATGAGTCACCAAGCGTTAATGGCTGAATATATGGCGTGTATGGTGGAGCTGGATATAACGGGCAGTGAGGTGATGCTGGCAGCGCTGCCGCTTTATCATTCGGCACAGATGCATGTCTTTTTGATGCCAGCTTTGCTATTAGGCGCGCACGTTTATCTACTGGAAGCGCCGCTGCCTGAGAGTTGCCTTTATGCTATTGCCGAACAAAAAACTGCCTCGTTCTTTGCTCCTCCCACGGTTTGGATCAGCCTGTTACGCCATGCCAATTTTGATCAGTTTGATTTAACCAGTCTGAAAAAGGCTTATTACGGCGCCTCTATTATGCCGGTACCGGTACTGCAAGAAATGCAGCAGCGTTTCCCTGGCGTTGGGCTTTATAACTGTTATGGACAGAGCGAAATGGCGCCTCTGGCGACGGTCTTGCGACCAGAAGAGCATCTTGAGCGCCCCGCCTCCGCCGGGAGGCCAATATTAACGGTCGAAACCCGAATAGTGGATCTGGAGTTGAATGATGTTGCGCCTGGTGAACACGGCGAAATTGTTCACCGTTCACCGCAATTGATGACAGGGTATTGGGATAAGCCCGAAATGACTGCAGAGGCTTTTCAAGGCGGCTGGTTTCACTCCGGCGACATGGGGTATTTCGATGCAGAAGGGTACTTATATGTTGTTGATCGTATAAAAGATGTCATTAATACCGGTGGCATATTGGTGGCCAGCCGCGAAGTGGAAGAAGTGCTGTTTAAACATCCCGCAATTTCGGAAGTAGCAGTAGTTGGCCTGCCTGATGACAAGTGGATTGAAGCTATTACGGCAGTGGTAGTAGTGAAGGAGGGGCAATCCGTTAGTGAAAGCGAACTTATCCATCATGCCAAAAGCGCAATAGCTCCTTATAAAGTCCCCAAGCGAGTGGTGTTTGCAGAAGCGTTACCAAAAAGTACCGCCGGTAAAATTCTTAAACGTCATTTGCGTGAAGAGCTCAAGGAGTAAACATGGACGAGCAAGCGACGGGGCTGTTTCACTCCATGATTTCGCGCTGTTTAGCGCAAGAAGTCGCTCCTTTCTATGAACAGTGGGAAGCCGAGGGTGAAATACCTCGTAGCCTTTGGAGAGCGTTAGGAGCCGCAGGTTTTTTGGGGATCGACCTAGATGAGACTTATGGCGGCGCAGGCGCGGATATCGCTATTACTCAGTTGGCACTAGAAGAGATTTCCCGTCAAGGCTTTGGTGGGCTTGCCAGCGCCTACAATATTCACGCCAACATCGTAATGCCTTACTTACAAAATTTAGGCACAAGCGATCAGTGTCAAAAATGGTTACCTGCTATGGTGCAAGGCGAGTGTTTAGGAGCCATCGCCATGAGTGAACCCCACGCAGGTAGTGATTTGGCCGCGATGAAAACGCGCGCTACCAAAACCCCTGAAGGCTGGGTATTGAACGGCAGTAAGCTGTTTATTACCAATGGCCAGGTGGCGGATATAGTGATTGTATGCGCAAAAACCGATCCGAGTGCAGGAGCAAAAGGGGTCTCATTGTTTTTAGTGGACACTTCGTTGCCTGGCTTTTCGCGTGGTAAACCCATTAAAAAGATTGGCCAGCATGCCAGCGATACGGCGGAGCTGGCGTTTGATCAGCTGGAGCTTACCAATGATGCTCTGCTCGGTGATGAAGGCGCCGGTTTTCGCTATCTAATGCAAGAACTTCTACGTGAGCGTTTAGGGGTGGGCGCTCAAGCGCTGGGGGCGGTCGAGGGCGCTCTGGCATTGACCCTTGATTATGTTGCCCAACGCCAAGCTTTTGGCCAACGGGTGGCCGATTTTCAGAATACCCGTTTTACGCTGGCAGAAATTAAAGCACAGCTTGATATGGCGCGTGCCTACTTTAATCACTGCGTTGATAAGTATCGCCAGGGCAGCATGAGCAGCACCGATGCGGCAATCCTGAAATTACAGCTAAGTGAGCTGCAGTGTCGAGCCGTTGATCGCTGCTTGCAGTTATTTGGCGGCTACGGTTATACCCAGGAATACCCAATTTCAAGATTTTATTTGGATGCACGTGTGCAAACGATCTACGCCGGAAGCTCAGAAATCATGAAAGAAATTGTGGCGCGTTCACTGTTAGGTAAAGCAGCTTAACAGATCATTGCTACGTGAATACCTGCATGACAACAGGAGATCTTTATGCGGCTTGATGATGTGGTGATTTTAGAGGGAGCCCGTACCGCTATTGGCGATTTTAACGGATCGCTTTCGTCTATGGCGCCTTATGAGCTGGGCGCAATCACGGCGAAAGAGGCACTATTGCGTGCGAAAGTCTCAGGCGATGATATCGACCACGCGGTGTATGGCCATATTATTACCACCGGCCCACAAGATGCGTATCTGGCACGGCACATCGCCTTGAAAGCCGGTGTTCCCAAGGAAGCTAGCGCGTTTAATGTCAACCGGCTGTGTGGCTCTGGCGTTCAGGCGGTCATCTCTGCTGCCCAGCAGATTGTCATGGGGGATAGTCGGTTAGCGCTAGCGGGTGGTGCCGAATCGATGTCGCGGGGCGCTTATTTACTGCCGCCGCAAGCGCGTAATGGCATCCGCATGGGTGATATAGCCGTACAAGATTTGACTCTAGGTGTGCTTAGCGACCCGTTTGGTAGCGGGCATATGGGAATAACCGCTGAAAATATTGCCCAGCAGTATGGTTTAACCCGTCAACAGCTGGATCAGTTTGCACTTGAAAGCCATCAAAAAGCTGCCCGGGCAACGGAGGAAGGTCGCTTTGCGGCACAAATAGTGCCGGTTGACGTTGTGCAGGGCAAGCAATCCGTTCGCTTTGCCGAGGATGAGCATGTGCGCAGTGGCATCCAACTGGCAGATTTAGCCCGTTTAAAACCTGCCTTTCAAAAAGAGGGCCGAGTAACCGCAGGCAATGCATCGGGAATTAACGATGGGGCAGCAACACTGGTACTTGCCCATATGGATGAAGCGAAGCAGAGAGGACTAACGCCCAGGGCGCGCTTGCGCGTGGCAACGACTGCCGGTGTGGAGCCCTCGCTTATGGGGCTAGGGCCTATCCCGGCTGTTAAGCGCTGTTTGCAGCAAGCCGGGCTGAGCATTCATGATATTGATGTGATTGAATCCAACGAAGCATTTGCCGCTCAAGCGCTTGCCGTTGCCCAGCACCTTGAGTTTCCTCTGGATAAGCTTAATCCCAATGGCGGTGCCGTTGCCCTTGGCCATCCGGTTGGCGCAACCGGTGCAATATTAATTCTTAAAGCTATACATGAGCTTGGGCGAATCAATGGGCGTTTCGGTCTGATCACTTTGTGTATTGGCGGAGGGCAAGGCATTGCGCTGTTAATTGAGCGTTGGTAATGACCTATACCCAGACAATAATAAAATCTAAGGAGCTTTTTATGCCGACGGTAACACCAAAAATCTTACCAGCTGCGCCTAGCGCGACGAACCCGCCGCTAATGATTGGCGACTTGCTTGATTCAGGGCTTCGTATGGCGGGCAATAACCAGATTGTTTATCGTGACCAGCGTCGGCATAGCTATCAAATCTTTCGTGAGCGGGTGCATCAGCTTGCCCATGTATTGTCCGCTCAAGGCGTTAAAGCCGGGGACGTAGTGGCCGTGTTGGACTGGGATAGCCACCGCTATTTAGAGTGTTTTTTCGCGATTCCCATGATTGGCGCTGTACTGCATACCGTCAATGTCCGGCTCGCCCCCGAGCAGATTCTTTATACCATGGAGCATGCGGAAGACGTTTTTGTATTAGTGCACGAAGACTTTGTGCCGCTTTTGGAGCCACTGGCTGAAAAGCTGCCCCGTGTACGTGGCTATCTACTATGCCAAGAGACTTTAAGCGCCGTCAGCACATCGCTGCCTCTAGTGGGGGAGTATGAGAGCCTGCTAAGCGAGCAGCCTAAAAGTTATGATTTTCCCACCTTTGATGAAAATGCAGTCGCAACGCTGTTTTACACTACCGGCACAACGGGCAACCCTAAAGGGGTCTTTTTTACTCATCGGCAGTTAGTGTTACATACCCTGGGTGAGGCAAGTACATTTCAGGTGCCGGGTTTCGCGCTACTTAACCGCGATAAGGTGTATATGCCGATCACCCCGATGTTTCATGTTCATGCCTGGGGTGTGCCTTATACCGCCACGTTGCTTGGGGCCAAGCAGGTCTACCCAGGACGTTACGAACCTGAAATGCTCGTGGCGTTACTGGTCAATGAGAAGGTCGATTTTTCCCATTGCGTGCCCACGTTGTTGAATATGGTGGTGAGTTCCGAAGCCGTCGCCTCAAAGCGCGTTGATCTCTCGGGTTGGAAAGTACTGGTTGGCGGCAGTGCGTTGACACAATCACTGGCACGGCGTGCCTGGGAGTTGGGAATCGATACGCGCAGTGCTTACGGTATGTCGGAGACCTGCCCACTTTTAACGGCCGACATCTTGCCTTTTCACATTGAGCAGGCGGATTTTGATACCCAGCTTCCATGGCGGTGTAAAGCAGGGCTGCCGATACCACTGGTAAAACTGCAGGTGATTGATCCAGACGGCCAACCGCTACCTCATGATGGTAAAAGCGTTGGTGAAGTGCGGGTGCAGGCACCTTGGTTAACTCAGGCTTATTACAAAGAAGAGGCGTGCAGTAAAGATCTATGGCGCGATGGTTGGTTGCATACGGGGGACGTCGCAACACTGGATGAAAGCGGCTTTTTGTCGATTAGCGATCGTATTAAAGATGTGATTAAGACGGGTGGAGAGTGGCTTTCATCGCTGGAAATTGAGAGTTTCATTAGCCAATGCCCTGGCGTAGCCGAAGTCGCGGTTATTGGGGTGGCGGATGAAAAATGGGGAGAGCGGCCTGCTGGACTTGTGGTTCCTAGCGATCTTAACAACCCACCGACCACACAAGACGTAACAGAATTTTTGGAACAGTTTGTAGCACAGGGAAAGCTTAATCGCTGGGCAATTCCCACAATGATCCGGTTTGTCGATGAGATTCCTAAAACGAGCGTCGGTAAGCTGGACAAAAAGCGTATACGTTCTGAAGTCTGATTAATTAACTGCCAGCCCCGTCGTTCGTGCTTTGCGGTACGCGGCGGGTGAATTGCCGGTCCAGGTTTTAAACGCCCGGCTAAAGCAGGCCAAGTCTTGAAACCCTAGCGCTTCAGCGATAGCTATCAAAGGTTTTTCACTTCGCGTCAGTGCCTGCACGGCATAGTCACGTCGGTACTCATCTTTTACTGCCTGAAAGTGAGTACCTTCCTGCTGAAGGTGGCGCGATAAGGTACGCACTGACATATGCAGAGCACGAGCAACGTGTTGTACGGTGCCTGAGGTTGCTAAATGACGGGCAAGATGTTCGCGTACCCGGTGGGTAAGCAGTCGATCCTCAAACGATACATAAAACCAATCCGCTGGCGCATGCCGTAAAAAAGCGCCTAGCTGCTGTTTGGTTCGTCGGATTGGATGATCCAGAAGCGTTGAATCTATAGACATCGCCGTTTGGGGCTGGTCGAAACGTACGATACCCGGATAAAAATAAAGATAGTCTGCACTATGAATGGGCTGCGCGTAGGCGCATTCCATCAAGATTGGCGGGATTTTACTGGCGATTAACCACGATGCAATGCCATGAAACAACTTAAGCATTAATTCATGAATTAAAATACGGCTGCCCTTTAACGGCGCATGCTCTTTTAGTGCCATGCGCGCCAGGCCATTAGCAACTGAAAACTGATAGCTAAAGTCATCAAGTAAAATATGGAAGAACTGCGTATAGCGGTGCAGCGCCACCTGTAAGTTTGGTGCATCCAGCATGCTTAAGCAGAGCAGTTTAAGCGTGCCGCCACGAAGCGGACGAGCAAAGAAACACGGCGTTTCATCGTCTAGGTCAAACACCAGAAGACGATAGAGTTCGGCAAACTGCTCAACGGTGACTCGACCATGAGGGGCATCAATTAAAAAAGGCGAAATGCCAGCTTTTGCCAAATAATGAGCACGTGGCTTTGTTGTGGCAGGTAGGCCACAAAAGAGTTGGTTAACAAAATGCATCGAGACGGTAACGGTCACTACGTGTTCGCCTCCCTAGTCTTTATCTCAAACGTTAGCACGATGATGCATTTGGCTCTATAAGGACCACGCGCGTAATGAGTGCATGCGTTACACTGTGCGCCTCACGACGAAGGAGGATACTGCGTGACCTTGTTACGACTTGAACAGCTGCAACTTGCCTACGGCACCCAAGTACTATTGAACCGCGCCGATCTTACGGTAGAAAAAGGCGAGCGGCTGGCGCTGGTCGGGCGCAACGGCACCGGTAAATCTACGCTTTTAAAGTTGGTCGCTGGTGATATTCAGGCGGACGACGGTTCGATCTGGCGGGCGCCGGGCCTGAAAATAGGCGTACTGGCTCAGGAACTGCCTGAGTCTTCGGGCATGACCATTTTCGATATGGTGGCCCAGGGGTTGCCGGAAGCAGGCGAGCTGCTCTCCGAGTACGATCATCTTATCAATGATCCCGACCCTGACATGGATCGCATGGCGACTTTGCAAACGCGCCTGGAAGCCATCGATGGCTGGTCGTTTCATCAACGTATCGACACGGTGCTTACCCGCCTGGGCCTGCCGCCCGATGCTGAAATGAGTTCGCTCTCCGGTGGCTGGCGTCGGCGTGTGGCGTTGGCTCGCGCATTGGTCTCCGAGCCGGATCTGTTGCTGCTCGATGAACCGACCAACCACTTGGATCTGGATACGATTGCCTGGCTTGAAGAGCAGCTCTTGGCGTTTAACGGCGCGGTGCTGCTGATTACCCACGACCGGGCATTCCTCTCCAAATTGGCGACCAATATTTTGGAGCTGGATCGCGGTCAGCTGGGACGCTACCCCGGTAAGTACGAAGAGTACCAGGCCCGCAAGCAGCATGAGCTTGAGGTGGAAGCGCGGGAGAACGCCGAATTTGATAAAAAGCTGGCGCAGGAAGAGGCCTGGATACGTCAAGGCGTCAAGGCGCGGCGTACCCGCAATGAGGGCCGCGTTCGCGCACTTGAAGCCATGCGCAACGAGCGCAGCCAGCGCCGTGAGCGTCAGGGCACGGCCAATCTAACCGTGGATCGCGGCGAGCGTACCGGCAAGCGGGTTGTTGAGCTTAAAGGCGTTACCCAGCGGTTTGGCGATGATGTGATCCTGAGCAACGTCAACCTTGAAGTAATGCGGGGTGATCGTATTGGATTCTTGGGCCGCAATGGGGCGGGCAAGACAACGCTACTCAAAATTCTGCTTGGCGAACTTGAGCCTACCGAAGGTAGCGCACAGCTGGGTACCAACCTGAAAGTGGCCTATTTCGACCAGCTGCGTGCCGGGCTTGAGCTGGAAAAAACCGTTTATGACAACGTGGCCCAGGGTAGTGACCGGGTGAGCGTTGGCGGTAAAGATCGCCATGTGATGAGCTACCTGCAGGACTTCCTGTTTACCCCTGAGCGCGTGCGCCAGCCGGTCAAAGCGCTCTCGGGCGGTGAATCTAATCGCCTGCTGTTGGCCAAGCTGTTTACTCAGCCGGCCAATATGTTGGTGCTTGATGAGCCGACCAACGATCTGGATATGGAAACCCTGGAGCTGCTTGAAGAGCTGCTGCTTGATTTTGACGGCACGCTGCTGCTGGTTTCTCACGATCGAACCTTCATGGATAACGTCGTGACCAGCATGCTGGCCTTTGAAGGTGAAGGTAAGGTACGGGAATACGTCGGCGGCTATACCGACTGGATTCGTCAGGGTGGAACGCTTCCCCCTGCACCCTGGGAGGGGGCGGCCCGTCAGAAAACGGAACCTACCTCATCAGCGCCGGCTAAAAAGGTTGAGGCGCCTGCGGCTGCGCCGGCCAAGAAGACGGTTAAACTGTCTTATAAGCTGCAGCGTGAGCTGGACGCGCTGCCCGCAGAGATTGAGCGTCTAGAAAGCGAGGTTGAAACCCTGGAGCAGGAGATTGGTGATCCTGCTTTTTATCAACAGGACGCTAGTCATGTAACCGCAAGACTTCAAGCGCTTGAGGCTGTTCAGCAATCGCTGGAAACCGCAATGGAGCGTTGGATGGAACTTGAGGCAATGGTTGCAGGTGATTAAAAAAGAAGGCGCCGCAAGGCGCCTTCTTTTATGTTCCTGGGGATACGTTTTACAGCGTTCGCTCACGCCTTACTCGACGCTTTTTTCACCCTTGTTGCCAACACGTACGGCAAGCACGTCACATTGAGCGCCGTGTAACACTCCGGTCGAAGTAGACCCCAGCAGTAGGGCAAAGCCATGTCGGCCATGGGAGCCTACCACGATTAAATCGACATCATGGTCAGCGGCAAAACGGTGAATTTCAGTATCCGGCATGCCTACCACAACGTGCTGGTCGGCTGGCGCGATATGCGGAGTGGCAATTTCGGCCAGGCGCGATTTGGCGTGCTCATCCAACTGGTCTTGTATGCTGGTAAGATCCATCGGAATATCGCCGCCATAGGCAAAACCGAGAGGCTCCAGGGTATGCATGATGGAAATTTTGGCGCCGTTATTGCGTTCAGCAATCACCACAGCGCGTTCCAGAACTTTGTGAGAGTCCTTGGTTAAATCGACGGCAACTAGAATATGGCGGTAGCTCATGACACTTCTCCTCAGCAGTGAGTAACAAAGAAATCGCTTTGTTTAATAATTATTACTTTAGGTGGCGTACCTTGTCTTCACAACGACCTGCGTCATGGTTTTTTTAAGTAGCTAAGTTAGTGTGGCTTAAGTGAGGTTAAAGTAGCAATGGAATGGTTAATAATTATCTTTGTTTTGATCTTCGTCTCAGCGCCGGTCATGTGGCTAAAACCTAGCCCGCGCCAAAAACGCCAAGGGGTATTACGCAACTGTGCCGCTGAGTATGGCATTAACGTTAAGCTTGAAAAACCACCGCTGCATCATTTTAAAGGTCTGATGCCAGCCTACCGGTGGTATTACCCTCAAGCAGCCCCAGGCCCTGATTTTTTACTGGTACGGGATAGCAATGCGAGCAGTGCGTTAGAGCGTTACTGTGCCGGATGGCGCTGGCGCATCGCACCACTGCGGCCCTTACCGCAAACGGCAGACCAAACCTTGAAGGAGCTGCTTGAGCGTTTACCTCAGGATGCACTGGTTGTGGAGTCTACTTCAACCGGGCTGGCGTTATGGTGGTGGGAATCACAAACGGCGAAGCGATTGGAGGTCTACGCAGCTGCGTTCAATCAGCTGCGTAGCGAGCTTGGTGGGTTAGCTGATAATCCAAAAAAAGAATTTGGTGCCCCCAATCATGGAGCTTCACCTACTCCTTGATTAAGCTGGCGTTGAAGAGATTTTTGAAGAAGCCTGCGGCTCAGACGGTGTTTCCTGGTCGCGGCCTTGAATCGCAAGGCCGTTGGATTCAATAACGGTTAGCCATTCATCCAGCTGTTCAATATTTTCATCACTCAAGCCTGCCAGCATCTCAGTACGTGCTTCTTTGGCGACGCTATCAATCTGCTCTAGAAGCGGCATGGCGGCCGGGGTAAGAAAAATGCGCTTGCTGCGGCGGTCGCTGTCACAGGCGCGTCGCTCAACCAGACCCTGTTCTTCAAGCTGACCAAGTGTACGCACCAGTGAAGGCGCTTCTACGCCAATCACGCGGGCCAGATCACACTGTGGATGGCCTTCACCCAAACGCCAGATATGATACAACGTGACCCAGCGCGTTTGGGTTAGCCCCAACGGGGCCAGCCTGCGATCCAAAATCGAACGCCACAAATGCGGCAGGCGTGCAAGACGAAAACCAATCGATGAAGCCATGGGCAACTCGCTACTAAAAAGTGAGAGGATGAATTGTCATAAGCAATGGCTCAGATTGCAAGCATAGGTCAGCTTAGCCATCCGTTGATACCTCGGAATCATTCCGGCCACCGGGCACAAAACGACGTAAATTAAGCCCGCTCAAACCGCTGGGACGAATAGTACTATCTGCTATGGAGGCTTTTTGCGGGTCTTCCGATACCGTAAAACGGATAAGCCCCAAGCGCTGGCCGCTATCGGTCATGATATCCACTCGCCAGTCGCCGGTGGGGTCTTCCGGGAAATTAAGCTTATGACTCCACGCTCGATAGCCCTGCTCGCGGCCACCATTAATATCCAGCGTAACGATATCCAGAGGCTCACTATTGTGCCGCCAGGCATGGTAGATCGTTTCGCTCAAGCCGCGCGGGGCGCGTATGGCGGTATAGACATACAGGCCGTTTTCACGAATAGCCTGTGGAGTAAGCGCGATCGAGCCCTGAGGCGTGCGCTGTTGAATATTGAGCGCAGGAGAAAGCGCGCTGCTGGTCATCCAGAGGCTCGCGGGCGGCACCCAGATGCGACCTAGCCAGGCAGCATAAGCAAGCACTAGCGTTAACCCTAAAAAGGCGCACCAGCGCTTTAACGAGCGACGTTTAAGTAAATGCCAAAAGCTGGGCAGCGCAACCAGCACCATCAGCGACATCGCCAGAAAAAGGCTTTGGCCGGTGGTGAGGTGCAGCATGATCGGTAGCGTCACCAGCACCACTAAAAAAACGCAAAGCGCATGAAAAACAAAATACAGGCTGCGCCACCGGCCAGCGACTTTGTAATACAGTGGATCAATAATCGAGAGCAGCGCCATTACCACCACAAATAAAGCAAACAGGGTTTGTCCGCTGTTCCATACCGTGGTAATTAAAATAAACGGCAGCGTGAAAAACAGCGTTTCCTGGTGAATCATCTGGGCAATAAAGGTGGTGGCGCCCCTGGGCAGGGTAGGGTGCCCGCGCCGCGCTAACCAACGGCCAATCAAGCTTTCAGAAAGTAATAGCACCCAGGTAAAGAGCAGGCCAAGCGCCAGGGCCGCGCCTAGCCACTGCTGGCGGTCAACCAAGAAAAAACTACCCAGCCCCGCGGCAAACGCCATCGGTGGCCATAGCCAGCTCCAGGGTTTTAGCCGCTCGATCAAACGCTCAACAAATTGTTGAATAGCGTTGACACGCGAAGGTGTTAGCAGTGCGCCCATAAAATATAAGACTCTAAAATAAAACGACCATGATCCTTGGGTTCTCGATAAAAGTCGACGCTCGGCATGCAATAGCCTGAAAGTCTCCTCAATAGCGAACGATAAACGCTTAAAAAGGGTCGCAATAAGGCGGGGATTAGCCAAAAGTCAGGGCTTGACGTTGTTCGATTACTCAACCAAGCTAATGCTATCAAACGACCGTATGAAATGTTCGGCGAACCTGCTGAAAACTTGCTGACAGGGCGCCAGTTCAACTTGTGGAGAGAGCACGGATGATCTATCAAGGCAACGCCATCACGGTGGAGCGTCGTGACACCCTGGGTGGCCATCATATCGCACGGCTCATTTTTGATTTAAAAGATGAGTCCGTAAACAAGCTTTCCAGCGCTGTTGTTACCGAGCTTGGAGAGGCCGTTAGTGCTCTTCAGGCGGAAAACGACTTGCAGGGCCTGATGATTGGTAGCGGCAAAGACGCGTTTATCGTCGGGGCGGATATCACCGAGTTTCACAGCCTGTTTACCAAGGGTGAAGCGTACCTTGAGGAGATGAACCTCAAGGTACACGATATTTTTAATGCGATTGAAGATCTTCCTTTCCCAACCGTTTCGGCCATCAATGGCCTTGCCCTCGGCGGCGGTTGCGAAGTGCTGCTCACTACCGATTTTCGCGTAATGAGCGAAAAAGCCAAGATTGGTCTACCCGAAACCAAACTGGGTATTCTCCCGGGGTGGGGTGGCTGTGTGCGCTTACCGCGGTTGATCGGCGCTGACAATGCGGTTGAGTGGATTGCCGGTGGTACCGAAAACCGCGCCGATGCGGCTTTGAAAGTAGGCGCTGTGGACGCAGTGGTTAGCGCCGAACAGCTAGACGAGGCGGCGCTGGATATTCTCGACCGCGCCAATAACGGTGAGCTTGATTATCAGGCGCGTCGCGCAGAGAAAAAAGGCCCGCTTAAGCTCAACGCCATTGAACAGATGATGGCGTTTGAAACCGCCAAAGGATACGTCGCGGGTAAAGCCGGTCCGCATTATCCCGCGCCGATCGAAGCCATCAAGGTTATTCAAAAAGGGGCGGGTGAAGAGCGCGGCCGCGCCCAGGCCATCGAAGCGAAAGCCTTTGCCAAGCTGGCGATGAGCAGCGTGGCCTTTAACCTGGTCGGTCTGTTCATGAACGACCAAGTGGTGAAAAAGAAAGCCGGCAAGTATGAAAAGCAGGCCCAGCCGGTCAAGCAAACGGCGGTACTGGGGGCGGGTATCATGGGCGGCGGCATCGCCTACCAAAGCGCTTCCAAAGGCACCCCCATCCTGATGAAAGACATCAAGGATGAGGCCATTGAGCTGGGCTTGAAAGAAGCTCGCAAGCTGTTTGGCAAACAGGTAGAGCGTAAAAAGCTCACCAATGAGCAAATGGCCGAAAAGCTGACCAACATCCGCCCCACGCTTTCCTACGGTGATTTCGGCAATGTCGATCTGGTCGTCGAAGCCGTGGTGGAAAATCCCAAGGTTAAAGACGCGGTGTTGACCGAAGTCGAAGGCATGGTGAGCGAAGATACTATCCTTGCATCCAATACCTCGACGATTTCGATCAACCGCTTGGCCCAGAACCTTAAGCGTCCGGAAAACTTCTGCGGCATGCACTTTTTCAACCCCGTGCACCGTATGCCGTTAGTTGAAGTTATTCGCGGTGAAAAAACCTCTGACGCCGCGGTTGCTGCTACGGTTGCCTACGCCCGCGCGATGGGTAAAACGCCGATTGTGGTTAACGACTGCCCAGGCTTTCTGGTTAACCGCGTGCTGTTCCCCTACTTTGGTGGTTTCAGCTTCCTGGTAGAGCAGGGCGCCGACTTCCAGCGCGTTGATAAAGTCATGGAAAAATTTGGCTGGCCAATGGGTCCTGCTTACCTGCTGGATGTGGTGGGTATGGACACGGCGGTTCACGCCAATGAAGTGATGGCAGAAGGCTTCCCTGATCGTATGGCGCGTGAAGGCAAAACCGCGATTCAGGTGATGTATGAAAACGAGCGCCTGGGCCAGAAAAATGCCAAGGGCTTCTACGCCTACGAAGAGGATAAAAAGGGCAAGCCCAAGAAAGTGACCGACGAACAGGCCTACGCGCTAATCAAAGAGGTCGTTAAAGAGCAGAAAGAGTTCTCCGACGAGGACATCATAGCGCGCATGATGGTACCGCTCTGCATGGAAACGGCGCGCTGTCTTGAAGACGACATCGTTGATACGCCTGCTGAAGCCGATATGGCGCTGATTTACGGAATTGGGTTCCCTCCCTTCCGCGGTGGTGCGCTGCGTTACATTGATGCCATGGGCGTTGCTGAATTCGTCAAACTGGCTGAAGGATTGGCTGAAGAGCTCGGCCCGCTTTATGCGCCGACGGACAAGCTACGCCAGATGGCGCAAAACAACGAGCAGTTTTACACCGCCCCCGGTCAGGCCTAAGTCACCGCGAACAGGAGAAATAAGATGAGTTTGAATCCCAGAGATATCGTGGTGGTCGACGGTGTACGTACCGCCATGGCAAAAGCCAAGCATGGCGCGTTTCGTAACGTTCGTGCGGAAAACCTGTCCGCTGCGGTCATGCAGGCGTTGTTCACACGTAACCCCAATTTAGATCCTTCGGAAGTGGATGATGTGATTTGGGGCTGTGTTAACCAGACTCTTGAGCAGGCTATGAACATCGCGCGTAATGCGGCGATCATGACCGGCATTCCTCGCTCGGTACCGGCGCAGACGGTTAACCGCCTGTGCGGCTCTTCCATGACCGCGCTGCATATTGCGGCGGCGAATATCAAAGCGGGTATGGGCGATTTTTATATCATCGGCGGCGTTGAGCATATGGAACACGTGCCCATGGCTCACGGTGTCGATGTGAACCCGGCAATCAGCAAGTATGCTGCCAAAGCCTCCATGATGATGGGTCTTACCGCTGAACTACTGGGTAAGATGCACGGCATCACCCGGGAGGAGCAGGACAAATTTGGCGTGCGTTCGCACCAGCGTGCTCAGGCGGCAATGGAGAAAGGCTACTTCGATAACGAAATTATTGGTGTTGAAGGTCACGATCAGCGCGGTTTTAAAGTACTGTTCAAGAATGACGAAGTGATCCGCTCCGATGCAAGCCTTGAATCCATGGCGCAGCTTAAACCGGTGTTTGATCCGCGTAGCGGTACCGTGTCGGCGGGTACGTCGTCAGCGCTTTCAGTGGGCGCTTCGGCCATGGCTATCATGAGCTACGAGCGCGCCCAGGCGTTGGGCCTGGAGCCTATCGCTAAAGTGCTTTCCACCGGTGTGGCAGGTTGTGATGCATCGATTATGGGCTATGGCCCGGTGCCAGCCTCTAAAAAGGCGCTGAAGGCCGCTGGCCTTTCGTCGGATGATATCCAGACTGTCGAGCTTAACGAAGCTTTTGCAGCGCAAAGTCTGCCGGTATTAAAAGACCTGGGCTTCCTGGATGCCATGGATGAAAAGGTCAACCTGCATGGTGGCGCGATCGCACTGGGTCACCCGCTGGGTTGTTCAGGGGCACGCATCAGCACCACGCTATTGAACGTCATGCAGCAGCGCGATACCACGCTCGGCTTGGCGACCATGTGTATCGGCATGGGGCAGGGTGTGGCAACCGTATTTGAACGTTTGAAGTAAGCGAGCGCTTGAAGTAAATAAACGACATGAAAAGACAAACGGCGCCTTAGGGCGTAATGCCAGTCAGTTAAGGTTTTCATCAATTAGCAGATCATGAGACAGTCTGGTACCAGTGATTCTCTGGTACCGGACTTTTTTTATGCACTTTAGCCAAGCCATCGACGCTATTGCGCGTGTAA
>NZ_JAGOBJ010000003.1 GCF_017983445.1 Halomonas sp. | reverse complement strand
GTTAGGCGTTAGGCGTTAGGTGTTAGGCGTTAGGCGTTAGGCGTTAGGCGTTAGGCGTTAGGCGTTAGGCGTTAGGCGTTAGGCGTTAGGCGTTAGGCGTTAGGCGTTAGGCGTTAGGCGTTAGGCGTTAGGCGTTCATATTAATGGCGTGCTGGATAACAGCACGCCATTTTTTATGCGCCTTTATTGTCTTTACCCGCGCTTTTATCTCGGCCGCTATTACCCTGGCGCTTTAGCCTAAGGGGCCGTCTAAGATGGTCTTTTTGATTCCCTCGCGCACGCCCTGGCCATCTTCACGGCTTAACTCGTCATACCAGTTTTGGGTGAGCGCCGGGGTGTGACCATGAATCATTTGTGCACGCGTTCGCGCTCTTGCCACAATCTCCCCTACCCGCTTGACGCGTGCCGTATTGTAATTATCCAGCGCCTGGCATAACGCATCATTCGGCGTTGGCGTGTCCTCAAGCGCCTTTTGGACCACCTGCGCCAATACCCAGGCATCTTCCATAGCCTGGCAACCGCCCTGGCCCAAATCAGGCGCCATGCCGTGGGCGGCATCGCCCAACAGGGCCACGCGGGTATCGGTCAGGGTTTCCAACGGTTCAATATCATGAATCTCGACCCGCGCCATGCGCACCGGGTCAAAATGCGTGATTAGGCTCTGCACGGCGTCACTCCAGCCCGAAAAATGCTCACGCAGCTCTTCGCGGTAGCGCGCAGGCTCATTGGGCGTGTCAGCGGGCAGCGGAACGTCAAAAAAACAGTAAAACTCCTGCTCTTCTTCGGCATTGCCACCGGTGCCCATGGGCATCAGTGATACACGCTTATTCTCGCCGACATACTGATCCCAGCTATCCAGCGGAGCGAGTTCAGCGCTTGCCGGAACGCGTACGTTCCAGTTCACATAGCCCACATACTGACGCTCGACGGGGCGCCCGATGATCTTGTTGCGCAGCTTGGAGTGCGTGCCGTCAGCCACAATCAACAGATCCGCCGTTACCTGCCGGCCATCGGCAAACAAGGCGGTCACGCCGTCGGCATCGCTCACATAATCCACGCAATGCCGGCCAAGCTCGATATGCTCAGCGCCCACAGCGTCAAACAGGGTTTGCTGCAGGGCTGCCCGCGCAATGGGGCAGGCGCGCTGCTCTACGTCGTCATACAGGGGCGTCAAGGAGAAGTCGCTGAGCAATTCACCATCGTGTCGCAGATAGCGCATACGCTGCATATCGCCGCTCAAGCGCTCGATCGTGGTGCCCAGCCCCAACTGGTGCATCACCTTGACGCCATTGGACCAGAGCGAAATGGCCGCCCCGATGGGCCGAATATCTTCGACACGCTCCATAACGGTAACGCGATGGCCGTGTTGCTGAAACGCCAGCGCAGCGCTCAAACCTCCCATGCCTGCCCCAATGACCAGAACATTTAGCGACATCGGCGAACTCCTTGATGTTGTTATAAAAGATGGTGGCGACTACCATTCAGTGTAATCCGGTTACGTGTAACAGTGGCAATGGCAATGGCAATGGCAATGGCCCAAAGATATTCGAATTATCGAGCAAGATAGATGCCAGCCTTATCGTACCGCTCCAACTACATACGTGAAACGCGTTCGCGCTAGGCCTGTTCACTGAATATCTACTCGCTAAATGCCTGGGCAAACGCGGTTAGCTGCTGATGTAACCAAACCGTGGAGGGCTCATGGGCATACAGCCCATGCTCAATCAACGTCATATTGAGCGCGGGTAGCTCCTTGGGCGGCTCAATCAGGCGCACCGGCAGCATGGCACTAAAGCGCTGGGCCATCTGCCGGGGCAGCGTCATGATCGCTCCGGTCAGCGCCACTACTCTCGCCGCAGCGATATAATTAAGGTTTTTGGAAATCACCCGCCGGGTTAACCCATGCTGTACCAGACAGTTATCAATGTTACTCGGGCCCAGCCCGCTGATATCGGCAAGCTCCACATGCAGTGCATCGGCAAACTGTAAAATGGTCAGCGAATCACCCACCTGGGTATTGTTCAACGCCGCCAGGCACACTAGCTCTTCCTGCATCCAGGGGGTTTTCAGCACGCCCCCAGGCAGCTCGATCTGGCTATCCAACCCTACCACCATATCGATTTGACGCTGCTCCAGCCCTTCGCTCAATACCTCTGGCGTAATCAGCTCAATGGAAAAGCTGATGCCCGGCGCATAGGTTAATAGCTGGCTGAGAAACGTGGGGTACATGACCTCTTCAAAATAGTCGGTAGTGGCCAGAATAAAGCGGCGTGTACTGCTTTCTGGCGAGAAGCTGGCAGGCGGTGCCAGCCCCTCCTGCAACATGGCTAGCGCCTGCTGGACAATCGGCAGAAGGGCGAGCGCTCGGGGCGTGGGCTGCATTCCCTGATCGGTGCGCACCAGCAGCGGATCATTTAACGCTTCACGCAGCCTTTTCAGCGCATGGCTCAAGGCAGGCTGGCTAAGATGCAGCTTTTCAGCGGCCCGCGTGACGTGACGCTCGCGCATCAGCATCTCGAAAACGCGTAACAGGTTTAAATCAAAGTGACGCAATGCGCTCATAAATATCCGTCGTTAACCATTATTTATATAGCGAATGATTTAATTCTAAACATTCATTTAATTTATTGCTGAAAATTATTTATGGTCGCTTCCTGTTCGCGTGGCTCGCGCGATTTTGTACTCAAGGAGACGTCCGCCGGTGACCCAGACACCCATCATGCCCAGCCTGTTTGGTGATGTTATCTCAACCTTCATGAACGTGGCCAAGGCCACTGACCCGAAAGCCACCAACGCGGACGTTGTGGTTAGCGGTGTGCCCTTTGACCTAGCGTGTTCCGGCCGGGCGGGCACTCGCATGGGGCCGAACGCCATTCGTCAAGCGACCGCCAACCTGATCTGGGAAGGCAAGCGCTGGCCGTGGGATTTCGCGCTGGAAGAACGCCTTAGCGTGTGCGATGCAGGTAACCTGGATTACGCCTACGGCGAGCCGGAAAGCCTGGTGGATAATCTGGAAAACCATGCCAACCGCTGGCTCAGCGCGGGTAAAAAAATGCTGACGCTGGGTGGCGATCATTACATCAGCCTGCCTCTGTTACGTGCCCATGCCCGCGAGCATGGCCCGGTGGCACTGATCCATTTTGATGCGCATACCGACACCTACGAGCAAGGCACGCGCTTTGACCACGGCACCATTTTCCACCACGCCCTCAAAGAGGGGCTGGTCGTACCCGAGCACTCGCTGCAGATCGGCATTCGCACAAGCTACGATCGTCACAACCATCCCTATGAAGTGCTGGATGCCGACTGGGTGAATGACAATGGCCCCAAAGCGGTGCTGGAGAAAATCCGCGCCCGTGTGGGCCATCATCCCGCCTACGTCAGCCTGGACATCGACGGCCTGGACCCTGCTTTCGCGCCAGGCACCGGCACGCCAGTGTGTGGTGGTATGTCCACCGACCTGCTGCTCAAGGTCGTCCGCGGCCTGGTGGGTATGGATCTGGTGGGTATGGATGTTGTCGAGGTTAACCCGGCCTACGATCACGGCGACATTACTTCGCTTGCCGCGGCAACGCTGGGGCTTGAGTTCTTGTATGTGTTGGCGGCGGGTAAAAGCGCTTAATAGTATTTACGCATCTATGTATTGATTCGAACGCGACTTATGTCGCGTTCGGCACTTTTGAACAATCCCTCACGCCGCTCGACGGGTCTGCGTAGCCAAAAGGTCAAAAGCACCACGGCCAACAGCACTTCTGCCAAATCGCCGCCGTAATACATCAACTGGGCGGCAGCCTGAACGTTCTCCAGACTATGGCCGGTGCCGCGCGGCCAACCATAGCCGTACATCAGCTTGCCCAGCAGACCATGGGTGGCGATAGACGCAAACAGCACACCTAACCGAAAGCGCAGACTAAGCCGGTGGGGCGACACATCAGGCTCGGCCAGAATCGCCCAGCAAAAAAGATACCCCGCCACCAGAAAATGCACATGCACAAAGTAGTGCAGCGCCTGGTGATGTAAAGACGCGCTATACAGCGGCGTAAGGTATAGCACGTACATCCCACCAATATTGAGCATCAAGGCACTGATGGGATGGGACACAAAACGCACGAACCGGCTTTGCAACAAGGCGGCTACCCGCCTTGCCCCCGCCTGAGGCAACGTGCGCAGAAGTAAGGTAATCGGCGCGGCCAGCACCCAGGCAAGCGGCGCCAGCATGCCGATCAATAAATGCAGGGCCATATGGCCCACTAGATTCTGGTGCGCCCAGGCCATCAAAGGGGGCGCTACGGCGAGAGCAAGCAGCAGGCTGCCCAGGATAAAAAAGGTACTACGCCAAGTGCTCCAGCCCGCCGCTTTATGACGCTGGGCATAAGCGGCGACAAGATACGCAAGCATGAGTAAAACGATCAGCGCCAGCGGTAGCCAATCGAGCAACGTTCCTTGCGCTGTGTGAGCATGATCGTGCATGTCTAGCGACGCCCAATACGCTTGGCACGCCGATAGAACCAGACTCCTGCCAACAGCAGCACTATCGCCGCACCGTTCCACACCATGTCATAAAGCAGCGGATCGACTCCGTAGCGAATCTGATGCAGGCGCAAAATCTTGTGGTTGATCAGGCCATCGAAAAGCTGAAAACCGCCCATGCCCAAAAAGAAGCCCGCCTTGGCCCAAGGGATCGTCAGGCGCTTGCGCTGGGAAAGATCCAGCAGCATAAACACGCCGACCACAATGGCGAGTAACTCAAAAGCATGCAGCAGGCCGTCGGACAAAATCCCAAACGCTGGAGTACCAAAATCAAAAAAGTGGTGCCACTGGAGCAGCTGATGAAAGATGATTTCATCGACGGCCGCCATTACGCCGATACCCAACAGCACCGCCGCCCATAACGAGCGTTTCGTATCAACATTTAAGGAGGTGAGTTCATTTACCATGGCATCCTTGCTCCTGAAGACTCTTTCTTCAGGTTAGGCACGCCAAGCGTTAGGCGCAATGACATCGTGACAGGCTACCCCAGCAACTTTTTGTGAGATCAGAGAAACTGCATAATAATTAGGCTCAATCGAGATACGACTTCCTTTGTTTAAACCGCCTATTCCTGTTTTGGCGTTTAATTTCTCACCAATTAACTTTAAAAGGTAAGTTCAATACTATCGTCTAGTACAAAATATATTTCGTAGCGCTACGATTACACACTACCTTCAAGTGCTATTTTTTTTAGCAAAAAATCGTAGCGCTACGATTAAATGATAGACAACAACAATAGCTTGTTAAGCAAAGGACCAAAATTAATGAAGCCTGTTGCACTTTTTCCGTTAGTGGCTGCGGTGGCGCTCGCCAATATAAGTACATTTGCCTATGCAGATAATGCGGATATTGAAGCACGCATTGCGGCTCTTGAAGCACGTTTGGCGGCCGCTGAAAGACGAGACAACCAACCCGTGGAGCCCAACACCACCACAGTAAACGAGCGACTTGAGACTTTGGAAAGAAAGGCTTCCAATGGTGAAGGGCTATCACTCAACGGTTACGCCCGGTCAGGGCTGCTGATTGGGGAAGACGCTAAAAGTATTTCAGGCGGGCCTTATATAACACCCGTTGGCCCCCTTGGCGGTGCGGTTGGCCGCTTAGGTAACGAGCCCGATACCTACGTCAACCTGATGTTTAATTTAAGAAAGCAGCTCGATAATGGCGCCAGGTCACTTTTCCGGGTCGCTATTGCCGATTCCGTAACCACCAGCAATGACTGGACGTCCAACGAGTCGGAACTCAACGTTCGCCAAGTCTATATTGAGTTGGATAATCTGCCCAGTTTTACCGGCGCGTTTGCCGATGCGGCCATTTGGGCGGGCAAACGTATCGACCGCGACACTTTCGATATTCACTGGCTGGATAGCGATGTGGTCTTTCTAGCAGGCACAGGCGCCGGTATTTATGACGTACAACCTACACCTGACTGGCGTACCAATTTCTCGCTCTATGGCCGAAGCTTTAATGACTTCCCAGTCGGCGATCCGCGTAATCCGGGTAGCGGCGATACCGATAGTCTGATACTGACGACCAATAACTATGTTGGTAATTGGCAGTTGATGGTTAACGCTATTTCTGCCGCTGATAATGATGAGCGGCTAACGGAAAGTAGTGATAGCGCAGCGGATAACGGCGTTCATAGCATGCTGGCCTATCACGGTGACTCCTTTTTTGGGCTGGCAGACGGCAATTTCAAGGCAGCGTTGCTCTACGGTCAAGGGCTCGGTGCTGAGGTTAAGCGCCTGGGTTCCAACGGAGATTTACTGGATGACGCCAAGACGGCCCGGCTTGCTGTCTATGGCACCACGTATCTCTCTCCGAGTTGGCGCATTGCCCCGGCAATCCTGGCTGAAACGAGCGAGGATCGCTTTTCACAAGGAGACAGCTACCGCTGGATAACCGCGAATGCGCGTCTTGCCAATGAGCTTACCCGTAATTTTGAGATGCAATACGAGTTAAGCTACCAGTACATGGACCTTAATCCTGAGGGGTACCGGAACCGTAACGCCGTGAGCGGGGATTTTGCCAAGTTCACGATTGCACCCACGTTCAAGCTGGATGTGGGCGGATTCTGGAAGCGGCCTGAAATTCGTACGTTTGCCTCTTATACCGACTGGAGCAGCGAACTAAACGGTTATGACACTCAGGACGCCTTTGGTAGCGATAACTTTACCGGTGGCCAGTGGAGCTTTGGTGTACAGGCGGAAACCTTTTTTTAACGTCTACATTAAGCGTAAGCATTACTACTTACTGTATTTAATGTCTGCATTCCCCATGGAGTCACTCCATGGGGTTTTTTATATTTACAATAAACTCGTAGCGCTGCGAAAAACGTGCTTATGCTATAATGCAGCTAATTTTAAAGGCTAGAGGGATTATGCCCTCGATATTGTGTTTGTTAGAGAGTTTTTTCAATGAACAATAAATCTCGTCAACGTCGTTCCACGCAGCGCGTTACCATGAACGATGTGGCTAAACTTGCTGATGTATCTGCAAGCACAGTATCTCTCTATCTGCGTAAGCCCGACGAAGTCTCTGAGCAGCTTGGTAAGCGTATCCAAGGCGCGATCAACACGTTGGGCTATGTGCCTAACTTGATGGCCGGCGCATTGGCCGCAGCAAGAACGCGTGTCATTGGTGTGGTGGTTCCCTCGATGCTCAATGCCATTTTTGCTTCGACGGTCAATACGATGCAGAAGGCGTTAGGGTCAGAGGGATATCAGCTGCTATTAGGGCATAGCGACTACGCAGAAGCCGAAGAAGAAGCGGTGGTAAGAACGTTTCTATCCTGGTCACCTAGCGCCATGGTGCTGACCGGCCTGAACCACAGCCGGGAGACACGGCGCATGCTGAGCAACTCCGACGTGCCCGTTATCGAGATGTGGGAGTTAGGCTCCAACCCGCTAGACACCCTGGTGGGTTTTTCCCACCACGATGTGGGACGCGCCCAGGCACGTCATCTAGTGGAGTCAGGCTGTCGCAAGATAGCGTTTATCGGCACACGCTTGAGCGTCGATGAACGTGCCAAGCAGCGCTGCGCCGGTAGCGAAGCGGCCCTGATGGATCTGCTGAATAGTCGGCACATCCGCGTCATCGACTGCGGCCCTGGGCGTATGGCGGAAGCCGCCAACCATGCCTTCGCTGATTTACTCACAAGCCACCCGGATACCGACGGCATCATTTTCGGCAATGACATGCTGGCCTTGGGCGCGCTGGGCGAAGCTCAGCGGCGTGGAATCCGCATCCCTGATGATATTGCGATGATTGGCTTCGGAGACATGGACTTCAGCAACTGTACGCTGCCCCCTTTATCCACGATCCGTCCTCCAAGGGAAGAGATTGGCAACATAGTGGCCCAGTGCGTTCTTAAAAGAGTCCAAGGCCGTCCTCAGGAAACCTGCCTGGACTTGGGTTTTGAAGTACTGCCCAGAGGTAGCAGCCTGCGCCGCTAGCCACACGGTTCACGCTTTAAGCAGTGCGGAAACGCAGAGACTCAGCCCCGAGGCAAACAGTAGCAGAAAGGCTACCCTTCGCAGGTTGCGCTCGGAGAGCGGAGGCGGGTAGCGGCGGCCCAGCCAGGTGAACAGCATAACGATTGGGATAGCCGTGGCCGCCAACCCCAAAATGTTCAGATCAAGCTGGCCTTGTACACCCACGATGATTAAGCGTTGCAGGGAATTGATCGCGAAGATGAGCAGCAGGCAGTCGCGGATCACTGCCAACGTGAGCGGTTGGCGGTAGAAGTGGAACACCAAAGGCGGCCCTGACGTAGAAAACATCCCGCCCATGAAGCCGGATAGCCCGCCAAAGAATAAGAAAGAAAGACGCCCGGAACGGATTTTTGTAGGTAGAGGGTTCACAATCAACATTAGACTGCTAGCGATAATCGCCAGCCCCAATATCAACTGCAGCCAGTGCACGTAGTTACCACTCAAAAGCTCCAGTGTCCAGACGCCGAAAATGAGCGTGGCAAACCCACTGAGCGAGCAGAAAATGATGATCTCCCAATCAAGATTGCTTAGGTTCCGATAAAGCGCCAACGAACAGTTAAACAGGCTCAGAATGCTGATCAAGATGGCCACCATCGACACCGGAGCAAGCCCAGAAAGCACTACGCCCGCCATCAATATGAGCCCAAAGGCAAACCCCGTTACCGTTTGGGCATAGGTAGCCAACGCTACCCAGCCCAACAGCAATAAGATGGCTGTTACATCCATCAGTCCTGATCCGCTACTTCAATAAACAGCGGTGCCCAGGCACTCTCTGAGCGATAGAAGACGGGCGGCTTACCATAGGGCGCAGCCACCGTCACACGCTGCCCCCCTTGGTAGCGCTCACCGCTCCATAGGTGCACCCATTCAACGCCTTCCGGCAGATAGGCCGACCAATCGCTTCTACCAGCCTCATGCACGGGCGCTACCAGCAGATCAGGCCCATACAGGTATTGATCCTGAATGGCATAGCACTCTGCGTCGTCTTCAAAATGCAGAAATAGCGGGCGCTGTACCGGCAGACTCTTTTCACTGCCCTCAGCCACCAGGGACTTGAGATAGGGCGCCAGGCGCACATAAATCCGACTCATGCGCGCCAGATGCGCGGCGACTTCTTCGTCATCGAACCACTGCACATTCTCGGTGGGGCGATTGGATTCGTGGGTACGCATCACTGGCGTAAACGCCGCCATATCGGACCAGCGCATGAACAGCTCGGCATCCCGCGTATTGCCGAAGATGCTGGTATAGCCGCCGATGTCGCTATGATGGAAGGCGTTGCCCATCAGGCCTGAGGAAAGCGCGGCGCAGATAACGGTTGCCAGGCCATCGTGGCGTGTGAAGTCGACCGATTGATCGCCTGCCCACAACAGCGGGCAATGGGCCTGAACACCGCTATAGCCTGCCCGCATGAAGAAAGTTGTCTTGTCGGTCAGGCCCGCCTCGGCAATGGCTTCAGCATTCACCTGCGCCCAGCGTACCGGCCATCGATTGTGCTCTTGCTTGGCACAAACGCCGTTGCTCAGGATCACATCAATGGGTAGGTACTCACCAAAGTCTGCCATCCAGCCGCTCAAGCCCAGATCCAGCATCTGCTGCTTGATAATGACGTCCTTGAACCACGTACATGCCGCTTCATTGGTGAAGTCCACGACGCCGCAATCAAACTCACCGAAATCGACCAAGGCGGTTTGCCCCTGCGTGTCAGTGGCAAGATAGCCCTGCGCTTCTGCTTCCGGGAAAAAGTGCCCGTCGGCGCAGAGATACGGGTTCACATAACCGAGAAACTGCACGCCCTGTTGGCGCAGTTCATCGATCATCTTGTCCAGGCTTGGGTAGCGCTGCGCCTGCCAGCGCCAGTCCCAGAAAAGCCGTGTCCCGAAGCTGGTTTCACGAACGCCCGCCCAGTCCTCACACCAAAGCGCGGAGACTGCCATATTATTGGCCAGCGCTTCAGCCAGCTTGGTCTCGGCATGGGCCTGCCCACGCTTGAGTCCTAAGATAACGCCGTTGTAGATCCATTCAGGAAGCTCGGGCTGGCGGCCAAAATGCGCACCGATCTTTTCGACGAGCTGAATGAAGGTTGGTGCACTGCGCAGCAGAATGGTCGAAGGAATTCCCCACACCTGCAACTCGTGGAAGTCCGGGCTTCTGAAATCAAAGTCCGCATAATCGGTGGTTTCCAGATCGCAGAAGTAGCGCCGCGAGGAAACAAACGTGGGTTGGGGGTAGTTGGTGTGGTAGTAATCACCACCTGCCCGATTGACCACGTCTGACTGCCATGTCACATAGGTGGACTTGTCGCGCCCTACCCCCGGTTCCGATGTCCACAGAGGGAAATGGCGCCCTCGTAAATCGAAATAGGACATCTGCTCGCCGCAGCCCCATACCCGCTCTTCATCTTGAGCCGCCACGCGCAGCCAGAAACGGTTGATGCCTTCTGCCGCGCTCAGCGACTCCATGCGAATACCGTCTTCCAGCTCTACCAGCCGCAACGTTAGCTGAACGTCGTCTTCAGCGTAGCGGCGTAGCGTCAGCTCAAGCCCCGCGCCGCCCTCAACGACCGTTAAATGCCGCAGCGCTTCGCGGCTTTCCAGGTAATCTTCAATGTCGAAGTTACCCCGGTACATCTCCATACGCTCCTGGCCGCGACCAATAAAGAAAGCCGGTGCATCAGGGCGGTGAACGAGAAGTGCTTCGCCACCCAGCATCACGCTTAGCTGATCGTGTTTCGTACTTATTTGCATAGTACTTGTTTGCATAGTACTTGTTTGCATAGTACTTATTTGCATAGGAGTATCTCGTTGAAAGGGCGACGCCAAACGCCGCTAAATCAGTTGAGGGTAAGGCCTGCATCGACGATGAAGTTCTGGCCGGTACAACCGCGGCTCTCGTCAGAACCCAAAAAAAGCGCCAGGCGGGCAACGTCATCCGCGTACAGGCGAAACTTGAGTGCCTGCTGGTCCAGAAAGCGCTGATTGAGTTCGGGGGTCAGCCAAAGGCGCTCCTGACGCGGCGTTGAAATCGCGCCCGGCACCAGTGAGTTGACCCGGATACCGTGCTCGCCAAGCTCTTGGGCCAGGGTGCGGGTCAGGCCATTGATCGCAGCTTTGGCCGCGGTGTAGCCCACCATTCCAGGTCGCCCGCGCATCCAGGAAATAGAGCCCAGATTGATTACCACGCCGGCTCCCGCCGCTTTCATGGCAGGTAGTACGGCCTGCGTGGCAAACACGTGATGACGCAGGTTGATGGCCTGACAGTTATCCCAATACTCGGGAGTAATGTCCTCAATGGCATGCCGATCATCAAGCCCTGCATTATTGATCAGGATATGCGTTGGGCCTTGATCAACCTCAATATCAGTAATCACCGTCTGAAGGAGCGCAATATCTCGAATGTCACAGGCGTAAAAGCGCACCTGCTCACCCAGTGTGGTCGCCAGTTCCTGCCCCACGCCTTCATCGATATCCAGAAACGCCACGCGGGCGCCTTGTGCCGCAAAAGCCTTGACCAGCTCGGCACCAATGCCCGAGCCGCCACCGGAAACTATCACGCGCTTGTTATTGAGTGACCGATACGTCACATCACGATAATCATTCATGAGTGCGCTTCACCCGATAGCCATGTTGATGTACTTGGTTTCAAGGTAATCCTCGATGCCGAGGTAGGAGCCTTCACGCCCCAGCCCTGACTGCTTGATGCCGCCAAAGGGCGCTTCACAAGTAGACACATGGCCGTTGTTGATGCCCACCATGCCGTACTCCAGCGCTTCCGACATGCGCCACGCGCGGCTCAGGTCGCGGGTATAGCAGTATGCCGCCAGCCCATATTCCGTATCGTTGGCAAGCGTGATCACCTCACTTTCGCTCTCGAAGCGGAACACGGGCGCCAGGGGGCCGAAAGTCTCTTCCCCAAAACACGCCATCTGCGGTGTCGCGCCGGTAATCACGGCAGGCGTCAGGAAGTTGCCATTCTGACGCTCGCCACCAATCAACAGCTGGCCTCCCTTGGCAATCGCATCTTCAAGCTGCTCCAGCACTTTGTCGGCGGCCGAGGCGTCGATCATCGGGCCTACGTCGCTACCCTCTTCGTTGCCCGGGCCTACCTTAAGCTTGGCGACCTCTTCGGCAAGGCGTTCGGCAAAGGCATCGTGAATACCGGCTTGAACAAAAATACGGTTGGCGCACACGCATGTTTGCCCCGCATTACGGAACTTCGCCTGCATCACGCCTTCGATGGCCTTGTCCAGGTCGGCATCGTCGAACACGATAAACGGCGCGTTACCACCCAGCTCCATCGAGACTTTCTTGACGGTATCGGCACTCTGCTTGAGCAGCATCTTGCCAATGGCCGTCGAGCCGGTGAACGACAGCTTGCGTACTTTCGGACTCTCGGTCATGGCTTTACCGATGGCTCGCGCTTCGCCGGTTACCACGTTGACAACACCGGAGGGAATGCCTGCGCGCATGGCAAGTTCGGCCATCGCCAGAGCAGAATAAGGCGTTTGCCCGGCCGGTTTGATCACGATGGTACAACCGGCCGCCAAGGCGGGCCCGGCCTTTCGGGCGATCATCGCCGCCGGGAAGTTCCAGGGAGTAATGGCCGCGCACACGCCAACGGGCTGCTTGACGACCAGCAGGCGACGATCGCTTTGTGGCGTAGGAATGATATCGCCGTAGGTGCGCCGCCCTTCTTCGGCAAACCACTCGAAAAAGCTGGCGGCGAAACCGATTTCGCCACGCGACTCGGCCAGCGGTTTGCCCTGCTCGGCGGTCATGAGGGCCGCGAGGTCTTCCTGATTTTCCAGCAGCAGATCGTGCCAGCGCCGCAGCAGCGCACCGCGCGCCTTGGCCGTCATCGCCTGCCAGGCAGGCAGGGCTTCGTCAGCCGCGTCGATGGCCCGTAATGTCTCGGCCTCGCCCAGGCGCGGTATGCGTCCGATGACACTGCCATCGGCCGGATTGGTGACGTCGTCGAAGCCATTATCATCGGCACCGACCCACTCGCCGCCCACTAGGCAGGCTTCACGTTGCAAAGTCGCATCTTTCAATTTCAACATTACCCGCTCCTCAAATTAGTCTTGTTCGTGCTTAGGCATGTGCTAGCCGATAAACCGGGGCTCTGGCTGGCCCGCTACGTCAACGCGCATGGCAAACAGGTTGCCGGACTCGGGGTAGCGTTCAAGCTCTTCTTCCGGGCGCCCATGGCGTGCCGAGGTCACGTAAAGCGTCTTGAGATCGGGGCCACCGAAGGCACACATCGTGGGGCAGCGCGCAGGCACGGGGTACTCGGCCACGATGTCGCCTTCCGGCGACAGGCGAACGACCCGGCCGCCTTCGTACAGCGCCGACCAGTAGTAGCCTTGCGTATCGACCGCCGCGCCATCCGGACGGCCGTTGCCGAACGGAAACTGATGAAACACTTCACGCGGCCCGGCAATTTCCCCGGTATCCGGGTTCAAGGGATAGCGGTAGATCACATGATTGGGCGTGTCGGAGTGATAGGCCCAGCGGCGGTCCGGGCTAAAGGCCACGCCGTTGGAGACCTTTATATCGCCGGCCAACCGTTGGCACTCGAGATTGGCATCAACCTGGAAAAGCGACGCTGCCGGAACGTCTCGGGGCTCATGGATGGTGCCGGCCCAGAAGCGCCCCCAGGGGTCGACCCGACCATCGTTGAAGCGGCTGATCGACGTATCCTCCACCGGGCGTGCCAGGCACTGGGTCAGTTGGGCCTCACTATTCAATAGCCATATTCCCGAACGCAGCCCGGCAATGAAGCCACCGCTTTGGCGACGGCCAAAACAGCCGATATTCTCGGGCAGTGACCATTGCTGGTTTTGCCTGATGGCCGGATCGAACCGATTGAGGCTGGGCGCTTCGATATCCACCCAGTAAAGAGCCTGCTCGTCTTCGGCCCATACCGGGCACTCGCCAAGCAGGGCCTGGGCAGGCAGAACCGTCGTGAAGGAGGTATCCGTCATGATCACTCTCGAATGTCGGTTGCAGATGGCAAAACATATCTGTCGAAGCGGTTAATAAACGCCGCTGTTCTTCGTATCTACTTCGCTGCCCTTGAGAGCACCTACGTACTCCTTGGCACGTGACATCATCAGGCTCATATCAGAGCCCACTGCAACAAAACTGAAGCCCAGCGCTCGGTATTGGCTCACAAGCTCAGGATCGGCGCCCACGATGCCGCAGGGCAGACCCAGCTGCTGGCTCTTGCTCACTGCTTTCTTGATGGCATTCTGAACATCGATGTGGCGTATATCGCCAATCAAGCCCATCGCCGCTGAGAGATCCCCAGGCCCGACAAATAACCCGTCGATATCAGGTACTGCTGCAATCTCATCCATAGCCGCCAGCGCTTCCGGCGTTTCCAGCTGAAGAATCACCGCGATCTCGTCACCCGCCTGCTGCAGGTAGTTGGGAACCGTACCGTAGCGGCTGGCTCGATGAACTGCCGCTACGCCGCGGCTGCCCTTACCCGGATAGCGTGTCGACAGCACCGCACGAGACGCTTCCTCGGCATTTTGTATATAGGGGAACATCAAAGTCTGGGCACCACTGTCAAGTACGCGCTTGACGATGACCGGGTCATTCCACGGCAAACGCACGACCAGTTCTGTCGGCGTACCCGCGACCGCCTGCATGATGGCAATCGCCTCGGGAATACCAATGGGCACATGCTCCATATCGAGCACAACGTAATCGAAACCGGCCCAGCCGATGGCTTCAGCCACATTAGGACTGGCTGTCATCAGCCAGGTGCCAACGGGTACCTTGTCAGCATCATTTAGCCACTGTTTGAACTTGTTCTTGGGTAGTGTCGTCATCGAAATACTTCCTTAAAAGATTTCCGGCTCTGGCTGGCGTTGGCCGTTTTGTAGAATGTCGAAATCGCAGCCCTGATCTGCCTGGGTTACATGCTCTTGATAAATGGCGGTATAGCCTCGGTCGATGCGCGGGCTGGGCGCGCGCCAAGCCTGACGGCGCTCCTCAAGTTCTGAGTCACTGATACACAACGCCAGCCGTCTTTCGTCCACATCCAGCTCAATTTCATCACCATCGCGCACCAAGGCCAACGGCCCGCCTACTGCCGATTCGGGAGCGATATGCAGCACGCAGGTGCCGTAATGGGTGCCACTCATGCGCGCATCTGAAAGGCGTAGCATATCGCGCACGCCCTGAGCTAAAAGCTTTTTGGGAATGGGCAACGCGCCCCACTCGGGCATGCCCGGCGCTCCTTTGGGCCCTGCGTTACGCAGTACCAGGACGCTGTCTGCTGTAACGTCAAGGTCCGGGTCATCAATACGCGCCACCATATCGGCGTGATTGTCGAAGACGATTGCCTTGCCCCGATGCCGGGTCAGACGCGCATCGGTGGAGCTGGGTTTGATGACGGCCCCCCGGGGTGCCAGGTTACCGCGCAGTACCGCCAGTGCTGCGCCATCACAGACTGGGTTATCCAGGCAGCGAATCACATCCTCGTTATAACACTCAGCGCCCGCCAGGTTCTCACCCAGCGTCTGGCCACTGACGCTGGCCGTGCCCAGTTCAAGATGATCGCGCAAATGCAGCAATAGGGCGGGGAGGCCGCCCGCGTAATAAAAGTCCTCCATCAGGTAGCCACCTGAAGGAAAGATATTCGCCAGTACGGGGATTTGTCGGGCGGCGGCGTCCAGATCATCCAGGGTCAGGTCGACATTAGCGCGTCGGGCCAGGGCAATCAGGTGGATCGCGGCATTGGTCGAGCCGCCCAGCGCCATATAGCATTTGACGCCATTGAGAAAGTTATCGCGGGTAAGAATGTCGGAAGGCTTAAGATCTTCCCAGATCATTTCTACAATTCGGCTGCCGCACTCGGACGCCATACGAATGTGGGCGGCGTCCGCTGCTGGAATACTCGAAGCGCCAGGCAAGGTAAGGCCCATTGTGTCGACGATCGAGGTCATGGTGGATGCGGTACCCATGGTGTTGCACGTGCCGTTGGAGCGCGTCATTCTGGACTCAAGATCGACCCACTCTTCCTGGGTAATATTTCCGCTGCGCAGCTCATCCCAGTACTTGCGTGTATGGGTGCCGGCGCCTAACGTCTGGCCTTTCCATTTTCCGTTCAGCATGGGGCCCGCCGAGCAGAATATCGCCGGTATATCCATGCTGATCGCGCCCATCAGCAGGGCTGGCGTCGTCTTGTCACAACCGCCCAGCAATACGACACCGTCGATCGGGTGACAGCGCAACAGCTCTTCAGCTTCCATCGCCAGGAAATTTCGATAGAGCATGGTGGTGGGCTTGACGAGCACTTCGCCTAACGACAGAGCGGGCAACTCTACAGGATAACCACCGCCTGCCCATACGGCCCGCTTGACGGCTTCAGCGCGGTCGCGCAAATGCGCATGACACGGGCTTAAATCACTCCATGTATTAATAATGCCGACGACCGGCTTATTCATGAATTCATCACGCCGCAATCCCATTTGCTGGGTCCGCTGCCGATGCGCAAAACCTCGCATGTCTTGCGAATCGTACCAACGCTGACTGCGCAGTTCTTCGATCTTGCGTCGATGTTTTGTTGTCACGTCGTATGCCTTTAAGTCGTAGCGGGCGGTTATATGGTCGTGATTCTTATACCCTGCTTTTAAATTTCGTAGCGCTGCGAAAATATAGCTGCTGGCATTTATGGATGTCAACTTGATGGCTTAGTAAGAGCTGTTAAAGGTAAAAATAAATACTGTTCAATAACTATTTAACAGCTTATTTGTTAAGACAACCTTATAATTACGACTTATGTCTAAGGCCATATTGTCAAGAGTAGCGTTGGGTTGCTTGACAGTTTATAGAGGTGTCCTTAACATTTTCGCAGCGCTACGACGAAAACTGTAATTCGGTTCTTAACCTTCACTAATATAATGACAAAGGCACCCTCCTGCGGGAGTAGAACTGCCTTCCGGAGGCGAAAATGCCCACGTTCATCGCCCTGCTTGACCGTATTAATGAGGTAACCACACGTTGGGCCGGTTACGCTGCCACCCTGCTGCTGGCCAGTATGCTTGGCATCATGATTACCCACGTATTCTTCCGCTATGTATTGAGCGATAGTTTCGGCTGGACGGAAGAATTAGCCCGTTTCATGATGGTCTGGATGGCCTTTTTGTTTTTTCCTGCGGCCCATCGCAAAGGGCTGAACGCCAGTCTGGAAATCGCAACAGAATGGTTTCGCGACTCCGTCGCATGGCGGCTTCTACAGCTGTTACTTGAAATCTGCATTCTGGCGGTACTCATATGGTGCATCAAGCTCGGTTTTGAGCGCATAGAGCGCGGCGCCACTATTTCAAGCTTATCGCTGGGCATCAGCATGGCCAGCGTCTATTACGTACTCCCCTTAAGTTTCTTCCTAACGGCATTAAGCTCTTTCGAACGTGTGCTTCGCTTAGGGTATTGCCTCGTTTTTAACACCACTTTATCCGTTAGGCAGGAAACGCCTAATGCTGATAGCAACGTTGAGGTATGACCATGACTTTCGCTTATTTATGGATCTTCCTCTTTCTGTTAATTGCCGGTATGCCCATCGTATTTCTAATGCTTTTTGCGCCAGGCATTAGTTTATTAATGGAAGGTAAGCCGGTCTTTCTTAACCTATTATTTCAGCGGCTTTTTGCAGGGATCGATAGTTTCCCGCTCATGGCACTGCCGTTTTTCATTCTGGCCGGTGAGCTAATGACGGCGGGGGGTGTGACGAAGCGTATCGTGCGTTTTGCCGAAACGCTGATTGGCCATCGTAAGGCTGGCCTTGGACAGGTGTCGGTAGCGTCCTCACTGATGTTGGCGGGCGGCTCCGGTTCTGCCGTGGCAGACGCTTCAGCAATGGGTTCAGTAATGATTCCCGCAATGCGCCAATCGGGTTATACCAACCGCTTTTCAGCGGCCATTACAGCGGCTTCCGCGGTCATAGCCAGTATTATTCCACCAAGCGGCATTTTCATTCTTTATGCGTTTATCATGAACGTGTCGGTAGCTGGCATGTTTGCAGGTGGTGTAGTGCCAGGCATACTCATCGGCATAGGGTTAATGATCACGATTGCGATTATGGCTCGGTTTAAGGAGTTTCCAGAACCGCTGCCCAAAGCCAGCTGGAAAGAAAAGTGGCAGGCCTTTGTCACTGCGTTTATGCCACTTCTGACTCCCTTGATTCTTATCGGCGGTATTGTGGGTGGTATTTTTACGCCCACCGAGGGCGCTGCCGTTGCTGCTTTTTATGCGCTGATTCTGGGCCTGTTCGTAACACGGGAGATTACCTTCAAGGATCTGCCCGGCCTGTTTGGTAAAGCGGCTATCAACTCTGCGGTCATTCTGCTTTTAGTCGGCGCTGCTGTGGCCTTTGCATCTCTCGTTAGCCTTAAAGGCACCCCCCAACTGGTAAGTGCATTCATTCTCTCAGTCACTGATGATCCTAGAATTCTATTCTTTTTGGTAGTGGCCTTCCTGTTGGCGGTAGGCACCATCATGGATGCAGGTCCCGCCATCTTGATCCTGGGGCCTATCCTTGCGCCGGTAATGGTGGGTGTAGGCGTTGACCCTATTCATTTTGCTGTCGTAATGAGCATCACGCTGATCATGGGACTGATAACACCTCCCATGGGCTTGGTGCTCTTTGTGGTCAGCAGTATCAGTAAGGAGCGTATCGAAAAGATTGCCTGGGAGATGCTGCCGCTCTTTTTCGTTGAAATCGCCATCCTTTTTGCTTTGGTTTACATCCCCGATCTCATTCTGGCGCTGCCCAGAATGTTCGGATACGTCGCTTGACCCGCAATATATATTTTAGGAGAACAATGACAATGCCTATAAAGCACACCAAGAAAGCGCTCGCTTCACTATTATTAGGCGGCGCACTCTGCATGTCGAGCATCGCCCAGGCTGCAGAACTCAACCTCGTTTTTCTCGCAAACGAAGAAGATCAAGAGTATGACGCTGCATTAGTGTTCAAGAACTACGTTGAGAGCCGCACCGGCGGAGACGTTACGGTTAATATCTTTGCAGGCGCGCAGCTGTGTGGTTCTGCCAACGAATGCTTTGAAGCCATGCAGGCAGGAATTGTGGATTTGTATACTGCGACGGCCGGCGGTGTTGCCTCCATTTATCCGCCAATCCAGGGATTAGATATCCCTTACGCATTCCCTGATGACCGGGCGGCCATGAATATGCTGACAGACCCGCAGTTCACGGGGTTTCTAAGAGACGAGATTCTTAGGTCCACCAATGGCGGAATCCGCTTGATGTCGATGACTCAAACGGGTGGCTGGCGCAACATCACTAATGGCGAGCGTGAAATTCGCACGCCCAGCGACGCGGAAGGTCTCCGCTTTCGTACCATTGAGTCAGAAATACAGCAGCTCATGGTTCGCGAAATGGGGGCCTCCCCCACTCCCCTGCCCTGGCTTGAAGTATATACCGGCCTGCAGACAGGCGTCGTCGACGGCACGCTCAACTCCATTTCAGACATCACCAACATGAATTTTCAGGAAGTCATCAAATATATGACCATGGATAACCATGCGTATATGGCGTCCATGTGGCTGATGGGAAATCAGAAGTTTCAGTCTCTGACACCCGAGCAACAGCGTGTTGTTGCTGACGGTGCCGCCATGATGGCAACGGTACAGTTCGGCATCCAGCCCCGCAAAGAGCTAGCGGCTTACCGTAAATGGAAAGATGCAGGTGGCGAGATTTACACACCCACCGAAGAAGAAATGAAGGAATTCCGTGCATTGGCCGATCCCATTCGCGCATGGTACTTAGATCATTTTGGCGAAGACGGCGAGAATTTCCTTGAAGCCTTTGAGAATGCCCGTGAACGCGCCCAAGAGCGCGCCAACGCCGACCGCAATTCGGTGCTTGGATAATCATGGAACTGCATTAAATATTAAATAAAACTAGCACCCTATCCTGTCAGCCTTACTAAACCGATGCTATTAAAGCGAACCTTTAAAGGCTGATAGGAATAATACCTAAGTTGCCCTTCTATTGGCAGGCTATGGCCTCATGCCAAGGCCTTTAAAAAACTAACCCCGCATCAATCCAACAGGCTCTCATTTCCCCAACCAGGCATTGATCTCCTGAGCGATAAGGTCAGGGTGAGTCATATGAATGCAGTGCCCTTGGCTTGGTACTTCATGCAGTGTGGTACCCGGCATGTGCGCATGCATGTACTTGCCGACGTCAGGGTTGGCAAGGGTATCTACCTGGCTTTGAAGAACTAAGGCAGGATGCTTAGCTTGAGGCAATAGATAGCGATGATCCGAAAAGAATGTCGCTTTAGCGAATAACTTGGCAACTACCGGGTCAGTCGAGCAGAAGCTGCTGGAAAGCTCGCCTACCAATAACTCAGAGCTTTCAGGCCCCATTACCAAGGGCGCCAGATAATTTGCCCAGCCAATATAATTGCGATCCATCAAACCGATGAGTTCCTCCAAGTCACTTCGCTCAAAACCGCCGTAGTAGTCAGGTGGCATGTTCAAAAAGCAGGGTGAAGGGCAAATCATGATCTGGCTGGCAAAGCGCTCAGGCTGGGCAATACTTGCTAGCAAGCCAATCGTACCGCTTACCGAATGCCCGACAAAATGCACCTGGTTTAAATCCAGCGCCGCGCAGATGTCGGTGACATCCTGGGCATAGCCTTCAAGCGAGTGGTAGCGCGCCTCATTAAAGGCCGATAGCTGCGATTGGCCTGAACCCACATAATCAAATAGCACTAACCGGTAATGATCTTTTAATTTAGGGATCAGGTAGTGCCATACCTGTTGGTCACAGCCGAATCCATGAGCAAGCATTAGTGTTGTTTCGCCAGACCCGACGATAGTCACATTATTCCGCGCTATGACCTGTCCTTTAGTTAACACGCAGCTTTACTCCTTCGTCTTAAATAAATAGGTTTTAAATAAATGAGTTTAATATTTCATTTGAAACTCTCTTTGATACCACTGATCAACCCATGCGGGAAAGGCACGGGCAGGCATCGGTTTGGCGATGTAGTAACCCTGACCACACTCACACCCAAGCTCAATCAGCAGTCGACTATGTTCGAGTGTCTCGACTCCTTCTGCGACCAAGTCACATTCAAATGCGCGAGCGAAGCCGATAACGCCTTTCAAAATGGCCAAATCGCTGCTGCTGGTAAGCATATTCTTGACAAAACTGCGGTCAATTTTAAGAGTATCTACCGACAGATCGCGGAGATGACTCAAGGAGGAGTAACCCGTGCCGAAGTCATCCAGCGAGATACGAATCCCCATCATCCTGCAGGCATTAAGCACAGAAGAAACATGGCTTACATCTTCAATAGTGCTGGTTTCAAGCACTTCAATCTCAAACCGCTGTTTAGGCAGATTGGGAAAGTCAGAAAGGATGACGCTTAAATCGCGCAGAAACTGTGGGTGCTGCAAGTGATAACCATCAATGTTGACGCTGACCTGCAGATCCAGTCCCTGCTGTAGCCATATTTGCAGCTGGCAAAGTGCTTTTGTGATCACCCAACGTCCCAGCGTCAAACCGGAAGATGTATTGCTGAGTACCGGTAAGAAAGTAGCCGGCCCTTTCAACCCCTCTACCGGGTGGTTCCAGCGTATTAAGGCCTCAACGCCAAAGACCTCACCGGTACGCATATTGATTTTGGGCTGGTAATAAAGCTCAAACTGATCGGCCTTGATGGCAGTTTTAATTGCCAGCAGCTCTGAATACCATTCCTTTTGAACGGCTTCATTATCGATATTAAAAAGGCACACTTGGCTCTTTCCGGAAAGTTTTGCCTGATACATTGCCTGATCGGCTTGGCGAATAAGCTGGTCCGGTTGTACTTCTTTCGCCTGCGGATAAAGCGTAACGCCAATACTGGCAGAGAGCTTTAAGTGCATTGAATCGATGCTGATTGTTTCTGAAAGTTTACCGATTAGCCGCGTTAGTGACTCTTCTACCAAACCTGCGCTAAAGCGGCCATTTAAAAAAATAACAAACTCATCGCCCCCAAAACGGGCAATTAAATCGTCGCTTCGAAGATTATTGGCCAGCCGCTCAGCCACTAACTGCAGAACTTTATCACCTACATGATGCCCATAGCGGTCGTTAATTTCCTTAAAACCATCAAGATCAACAAACGCCAAAGCGAACGCCATAACGCTACGCTTTCGATCCAGCATTTTATGGTCAAGGTATTTAGTCAAAGCTGCCCGATTAGGCAGCCCGGTTAACGGATCCGTATCGGATAGTGTACGCAGTACGGATACTTTCTGCTCAAGCAGTTTTTTGGTTTCCGTTAGCTCTTCAAATAATTGATCTGAACGGCTGGCATTACTGATACTCCAATAAACGTTTCCATCAGAACTGCCATCAAAGAAAGCACTTACCGAGACTGGCACCTTGCCTTTTGAGGGCGTGACCAGGGTCAGGCGGATTTCATCACAGTATTTTTCCTGAAGCAGCAGAGGCACGATATACGCCTCATACATAATCTGCGACGCTTTACTTAATAGGATAAATAGGTCAGTGCCGACCAGCGCACTGGCTGAATAACCGTAATGCTTTTCAATATAGTGATTGCTGTACAAAATACGCCGTTTACTGTCGGTAACCATGCACCCTACAGGAAAATCGTCAAACGAAAATAGAGTAGATATGGACATGACTTACCTTGAATAATGACAAAATGACTCAGGCGTAAACTGCTTTTACGCTTTCATATAGTCTCTGATAATCATCTGGGTTTCTATTTTTATAACGTAACGGATTGATACAACTAAACGTAAAATAACACACCACACTCACAAGAAATTAGCGTGACCAATAAATTCAGAGATCTTAGGTTTTTTTCACTGTTGCTCCAAAAGCAACAAACACAACACACAAACCTCTCCTTTAAGACCCACAAGTCACTTAGCTTTACAGCACATCAAAATGACACCAATAGTGGCAAGGACAGGCAATGTTTACCGACAAGCAAGTACAAGATGCGATTGCGCTGCGACATACCCTTCACCAGCACCCTGAGCTTAAATATCAAGAAGCCCAAACCGCAAGGCTCGCCGCTGAGCGATTACGCGCGCTTGGCTATAAGGTAACAGAGGGTATTGCGACCACAGGGATTCTGGCGGAGCTGGATACCGGCCGCGAAGGCCCAGTGATCGCGTTTCGTGCCGATATGGACGCGTTGCCCATTCACGAAGCTAATACGTTTGGCCACCGCTCTCAGCATGAAGGCCTGATGCACGCCTGCGGGCACGACGGACATACCGCAACGCTGCTGCTCGCCGCCGAAGCCGTCATGGAAAAGCGTGATGAACTATGCGGACACCTCAAGCTGATTTTTCAGCCGGCGGAGGAAGGTGGCAATGGTGCGGATGCGATGGTCAAGGCCGGTGTGCTTGAAAATCCCCGAGTGGAGGCCGTATTTGGTTACCACAACCGCCCCGGCTTTCCTGAAGGCCAGCTATTCGTGAAACCCGGCCCGGCCATGGGTGGCAACGATACGTTCAAGGTCACCATCAAGGGAGTCTCCGGCCATGCCGCCATGCCTCATCTGGCCGTTGATCCTATTTATGTAGGCGCCTCGCTCATTCAGCAGTTGCAAGGCCTGGTGGCCCGCCACAAATCGCCCCTGGAATCCGGTGTGATTACCGTGGCCGCCTTCCATGCAGGCGATGCCGCCAACGTGATTCCGGGCAGCGCTGAGCTGATGGTTAACATAAGAAGCGACCGCCCCTCCTCCCGCGAAGCGCTGGCCGGCAAGCTTGAACAGGTAATACAAGGCGTGTGCGATGCCCATGGCGCCCGTTTCAAGCTTGAGCATATTCACCAGATCCCACCGCTGGTCAACGATCCCGAGTGGTCCGAGCGCGTGCTGGCACTCGCTTCCGAGTACACGGTGAGCAACGATATTCAAAAGCTTGATTACATGCCCACCATGGGGGCTGAGGACTTTGCGTTCTATCTGCAGGAAGTGCCCGGCTGCTTTTTCTTCGTTGGTAACGGTGACAGCGCCTACCTTCACAACGAGCACTACGACTTTAACGACAATATATTGCCGGTGGCAGGCGGCATGTTTGTAGCTTTAGCAAAAGGGCTGCTATCACGCAGCTAACAACCTTTTACAGCCAAAAAATTTCTAAAAATAAGGGTTAATATTATGCAGTCCGTACTCGCTTCTATTGAGCGCGTGGGTAACAAGCTTCCCCATCCGTTCATTCTGTTTACTATTCTCGCCGTGTTGGTCGTGGTTATCTCCGCTTTACTTGCGGCATTCGGCGTCTCGGCGGTTAACCCACAAACCGGCGACACCGTCTACGTACAAAGCCTGTTGTCAGGCGATGGCATGGAGTTCATGCTGACCAGTGTGGTCAGTAATTTCGTCAACTTCCCGCCGCTTGGGCTGATTCTGGTGGTGATGTTCGGTATCGGCCTGGCCGATAAGGTCGGCCTGATGTCGACGCTGATGCAGGCAAGCGTCGCCAAAGCCCCACCTTCTATGCTGACCTTCTGCGTTTTTTTGGCGGGCATCTGTGGCAGCATTGCCTCCGATGCCAATTACCTGATTTTGATTCCCCTGGCCGCCATGTTGTATCACTCGGTGGGCCGTCACCCGATTGCTGGCGCCGCTGCGGCCTACGCTGCCGCCGGTGCAGGATTTGATGCCAGTTTGTTTATTACCGTCGGGGACGCGCTATTTGCCGGTATCACTACCGACGCGGCGCGTTTGGTTGATCCCGACGCCTATGTCTCCCCGGTGGATAACTACTATTTTGTGGCCTGCTCGGTGTTCGTGCTTGCCATTGCAGGTACGCTGATTATCGATAAGGTGGTTGAACCGCGGCTCACGCGCACGCTGCCGATGAGCAAGGACTTCAAGACGGATATCATCAAGCCGGAGTTAACGCCTGCAGAAAAGCTAGGGCTCAAGCGGGTCGGCTTTGCCACTTTGATCTACCTAGCGCTGATCCTGATGGCCGTTCTTCCAGAAGCATCGCCGCTGCGTAACGAAGAGGGCGGGCTGATCCCATCACCTTTTCTGCGCTCGCTGGTGCCACTCATGTTTGGCTATTTCGTGACCATCGGCCTGGTTTATGGCATCACCACCGGTAAGATCAAAACCAGCCGCGATGTGCCTCAGCGCATGGCCGAGTCGGCGAGCGATTTAGCACCCACTCTGGTCCTCTTCTTCGCCATTGCGCAGTTTATCGCCTACTTCCGCTGGTCGGAGCTTGGCCAGTACATCGCCATAGTAGGTTCGGACATCCTGCAAAGTACCGGATTTACCGGCCTACCGCTGGTGGGTGCCTTTATCGCCATGAGTGCAGTGCTTAACGTGTTCATGACCAGCGGCTCGGCACAGTGGGCGCTGATGGCCCCAGTATTTGTGCCCATGCTGATGATGATCGACTTTGACCCGGCCTTTGTACTGGCCATGTTCCGCATTGGTGACTCCAGCACCAATATCATTTCACCTATGAGCCCGTACTTTTCGGTTGCGCTGGTCTATATGCAGCGCTATAAGCCGGATATGGGGCTGGGCACGCTGATAGCCACCATGCTTCCACTAGCGGTTACCTTCCTGCTCGTCTGGTCCGCCTTTTTGATGTTCTGGCTGGCCATGGGCTGGCCGATTGGCCCCGGTGTTTACATGATGGCGAACTGATTACTGCATCGTCAGCATCAGCTTCCACAGATAGTCGGCAGCGGGCGAAAGCCTTCTGCCGGCTCTTCTTACCAGGTTGCCCTGGCTGCTGGCCGCCAGCGGGTGGGCCACGGGGATCGCCATGAGCTGCCCCGCGTCCACCTCGTTGCGCGCCGCCGCCGCGGTCATGAACGATATGCCGATACCGGCACTCGCCATGCGCCGTGAAACAGAATGCAGGTTGCAACGGTAGGCAGGAGTGGCGGGCTGCCCAGCGGCACTGAACAGCGCATTCACGAACTGTTGCGATCCCGACACATCGGGCAAGAAAATCAGCTTATGCTGCAAAAGCTCCGCCACCGTAACGCTTGTCTGCCGGGCCAGCGGGTGAAAAGGCGCTACCAAGGCGCATAGCGGGCCGCGTTCAAAGGAGTGCACGACCAGCCGCGGGTCAGAAATTGGGCCATAGGTAATCGCGATATCAACCTCGTCGTTGGCCACCATCTCATGAGGCTCACGGGGGTAGTAGATGCCCGTCTTGATCTCGATCAGCACGTCCGGATAATGCTCGGAGACACGCTTCATCACATAGTTGATAAAACTATCCACGAACCCGTCACCGACTGATACCACGACCTTTCCCGCCTGCAGGTTGCGTAGCCGGGAAAGCGTATCACCCAGCTCTGAGTTGAGCCGCCGCTGGGCAAGAAAGCTATCTACTACCAGTAAGCCCGCCTCGGTTAACATCATATGGCGCCCTTGGCGCTCTAAAAGTGCCATGCCCAGCTCTCGCTCAAGACTGCGCACCTGCCGGCTCACCACAGAAGGGTTAATATGCAAATGCTCAGCCGCCGCGCGAATACCGCCGCAGCTGTTTACTTCCAGCAAATATAAAGCACGTTTATCGAGTATATTCATGGGTGGCTCGCAATAGGCTGGAGATACATAAAGCATGCTAATCAACTAGCGCACCTGATGCACCGTGCTGTGCCGTAAAACCTTACATTCGCCTGACCATGCTGGCATGCTTTAACACCTTTCAAGGAGCCTTACTGCATATGACCAGCGTCGCCATCTTTGTTGATACCCAAAACGTCTACTACACCACGCGGGACGCCTATCGAAAAAACTTTGATTACAACAAGTTTTGGGCGCAGGCCACTGCCAACCGAGAGGTTATGGGCGCGTTTTGCTATGCTATCGATAAAGGTGATCAGAAACAGCGTGAGTTTCAGAACATACTCAGGGCGATCGGTTTTGAAGTGAAGCTTAAACCGTTTATTCAACGCGCAGACGGCTCGGCCAAGGGTGATTGGGACGTCGGCATTACTCTCGATGCTATCGAGTACGCTGGAAAGGCCGATGTTATCGTTCTGGTCTCGGGTGACGGCGACTTTGATCTTCTCGCCCATAAAATCCGCACCGTACATGGCAAGAAAGTGGAAGTGTATGGCGTTCCCCAGCTTACCGCCGCGTCGCTCATTAATGCGTCGAGCGAGTTCATCCCTATCAAGAGCGACCTGCTGCTGGGCTAACGGGCTTCAAGCGCAAGCCTGCCGCGATGTGCCATCACGATGCTCCGCGCAATACTCACCCCTAAGCCGTACCCGATGGCGCTTGATGGCACTGACGATTTGATCGGGCACCTCTCTCAAGGTCTTCAGCACCTCAAAGTCAGAACGCGGAAGATCGAAGTCTTGGCTCCTGGATGAGCACAGTCAGCAAATTTGCAGGTCTAAACACCAGCCAGCAAAACAATGCACGATCCCCTTCGCGACCGTTGGCAGCGCCTCCCGTGCGATGCCCTACTCCGGCCAAGCCCTACTACGAGCGTTACGGCGTCTGCCGGTTCTATCTTCGGAAGCCCGCGCAGTGCGATGGTGGCGCTGCGGACTGAGTTTTAAAGAGTAAGTTTTAAGGGATAAGTTTTAAGGACTGAGCTTTAAACAAAAAAACGCCATGTCGTAACCGTCGGCATGGCGCTTGGTGTTTTTTGCCGCTCATGATTCCGCTAATGGATTAAAACGCTTCCCACTCGGACTCACGGGTAACACGTCGGCTGGTGGGGACCGTTAAGGCATTGCTCCCAGGGGCAGTACCTGTCGATACGGAGCGCGAGCGTGACGGTGTACGCTCGATCGTGCGATTGAGCTTGAAAGCGCTGACCAGATCGGCGAGGCGACTCGCTTCGTCCTCAAGCGCGGCCGAAGCGGTGCTCGTTTCCTCGACCAGCGATACGTTCTCTTGAGTAGCGCTGTCCATTTCCGACACCGCCGTACTCACCTGGCTGATACCAGCATCCTGCTCCTTCGCGGCCATGGCCAACGACTGCATCATATCGTTGACCTTCAGGATCGCACCATTGATATCCTTCATGTCGTGACGGCTGCGCGCCGACTGCTCGGCACCCTGCGCGATGCGCTGGGCGATATCCTCGATCATGATACGAATCTCCTTGGACGACGTGGAGGTTTTAGTGGCCAGCGAACGCACCTCGCTTGCCACAACGGCAAAGCCCCGGCCATGCTCGCCGGCCCGCGCCGCCTCGACGGACGCGTTCAAGGCCAGGATGTTGGTCTGAAAAGCGATGGAGTCGATAACCTGAACGATATCATGGACGCGATGAGAGGCTGCCTCGAGTTCACGCATGAGTTCCGTGGTGCGCTCCGAGGTCTGTTGACCCTGCGAAACTCTGTTGGCGGCGTCCTGCATCAAGCGCTCCGCTTCAGCGGCAGTGTCGGCGTTCTGACGCACCAGCGATGAGATCTCATCCATGCTAGCAGCAGTCTGCTGCAGAGCGGCCGCCTGTTGCTCGGTGCGGGACGCCAGATCCTGGCTACCGCTGGCGATCTGCTTCGAGCTACTGGCGACGGCCTCGCCACTCTGACTCAACGTGCCAATAATGCTTTCAAGGTGCGACTGCATGTTGCCAAGAGCGTTATAGAACCGACCCACTTCATTGCGTCCGCCCGTTTCGATGTGGTGAGTCAGGTTGCCCTGAGAGATACCTTCGCACACGTCGGCGGCGCGCTTGAGCGGCGAGACGACAAGGCGATTGATGAGTATCTGCATGACGATGAAGATCACGATGCCAAGTGCCAGCAGCGTACCGACGGTCAGCATGGAGACCTTGCTGTCGCGGCGCTCGCCTTCGATGAGATTTTCGCCGTACTGAAGCGCGAACGCACTGAAGCGATCCACCGCTTCACTGAAGGCAGTAAAGCTTTCATTAAGTGCATCGCGCTGGCGGTCGAGTTCGGCATAGTCCCCAGCCGCCATGGCCTGGCGCAGCGATGATGTCATGACGCTGTCGTAGGTCGTCGAGATAGTAGCTAATAATGATTGGCGCTCCGACTGGGCTGAGGCCTCGACCGGGGTGAGGCGTTCGACGAGACTATCGGTCTGGGCCAAATTGTCGCGGGCCTGATTCAGTGCCAGGGTGGCCCGATCATTATTACCGCTCATATTATGCAACACCATGCGCGCCAAACGCAGCCGTACCTCCATGAGGTGGGCCTTCGCGCGGTTGGCATCGTTGGCCTGAATGGCGCTTATCTCGTTAATTTCAGAGATTTTATCAATGGATTCAAGCTCGCTTTGTATGGCCAGCGAGCCAAGAATGATGATCATGCTCAACAGTAGTATGAGCGCTGCCGAAATGAGTGTCTTTACGGAAAGGTTTTTCATTGGGTTCTCTTGAGTGTTTTCTGATTATTAATATAAAATCAGTCACTTAATTATAATAATTAACAAATATTATAATATTTGAGATTACCCATATTCTATGTTCTATTTGGCCGTTTGTAAGACGTGCTAAACATGCTAAATTTATAAGCTTTGCTCAACCAATGTACTGCACTCACCGTACCGCACCCACCAGCTTTTTGACATCGCTGGCCGAGAAAGGCACAGCGCTGATGCCTGACATGCGGCGCGGCCTTTTACCCAGCGCCAGACCAGGTATTGATCGCTGAGGCTAAAACGACAACGCCCCGCCGGCGTGGGCCGGCGGAGCGTGGCATAACGGTATCGAGGCCTGGTGGTTATTGTCCGGCGTTGAACTCATCAATGCCGTAGCTGCGCTCCATTTCACGCTGGTCGCTATCGAAGCCGCTGATCTCGACCGTACCGTTCTCATCAAGATCGATATCTTCGAAACGGTCGAAGCCGTCGCCGCTAGCCCGGTCGAGCAGGCTGTTGAGCTGCTGCTGATCAAGCCCCCAAGGCGCGACCTGAGTGTCGTTGCTCGACTCGCGGATGACTTCTCCGCTCTCGCCGTTCAGCGTCAACTCATACGCTTGACCCTCGGCGTTCCAGCCTTCAACCTCAAACTCCAATGTGCCGCGCTCTTCGTCTATCTGCAGTTCGCGAAACGACGTGACGCCTGCATTGGCCGCTTGGCCGATCATGTCAGAGAAGGCCGCCTGATCAAGTGCCTCTTGATAGTCGTTACGGTCGGCCATTGCGCCCTGGCTGAGTCCTAGCGTGGCGGCGGCGGTGAAGGCGAGTGCGATCGATGTCTTTTTCATGGCAATATCCCTTTTCGATGAAGTGACGCTTCGATGAATGAAACGCCTCAGGGTGAGGCGATGTCATCCAGTGGCACTCACTCTACTCAAGCCCACCTTACCGAAGCATGATACGTTCATTCATACTTCGTTCATGTTCGTTCAACCATGCATTGATGCACAAGGAGCGTGGCAAGCTATGGCTCGCAATCGCACACTGCTCAACAGCGTCTTATTACTGCTGCCAAGGCTTACCGCCTTTGCCTGGCGGGTACTGAGCCATTTTCTGAAAAACCGCGGTATTCTGCTAGCTGGCGGCGTGGGCTACAACATTTTGCTCTCGGTCGTGCCGCTCTTTGCCTTGCTAGGGGTGATGTTGACGCGCGTGGTGGACGAGCAACACCTGCTAGAGGTGCTGGCGGTTCAGGCGCGCCACCTCGCCCCAGCCCATGCCGAGGTCGTGATGGACGCCGTCCGAGGGCTGCTGGATTCCCGCGATGTGATCGGCATTCTCAGCGTGCCCATCTTGCTGCTGTTAAGCTCCTTTGCCTTTCGTATGCTCGAAGACGCCCTGGCGCTGATCTTTCATACCTCAGAGACGCCCCAGCGCCACCTTTGGGTATCGATGCTGCTGCCCTACGCCTTCATGCTGGTACTGGGTGCCGGGCTAATGGCGCTGACCCTGGTCGTCACGCTGGCAAGTTCGCTCAATGCGCTGGCGCTGGCGCTCTTCGCCCAGGAGCTACCGCTGGCAGGGCTCTCAGGGTCGGTGCTCAACCTGATTAGTTTTCTCGGTGTATTCCTGCTCTTCAGCGCCATTTACAAGGTGCTTCCGGTCGTCAGAATCTCCCTGCGCCGGGCAGTCGTCGGCGGCTTCGTGGCGGCACTACTGTGGGAAGGCGTGCGGCTGCTGCTGGTCTACTACTTTACCCACCTCTCTTTCGTCAACGCCATCTACGGCTCCCTGGCAGCCTTAGTGATCGTGCTGCTCAGCCTGGAAATAGGCGCCATCATTTTATTGCTGGGCGCTCAGGTCATCGCTGAGCTGGAGCGTAACTCGCGCCTTGGGCTCCCCTGGCATATCGACCCCGACCGCCAGCCGATCAGTCGGATTGATTAAAGGAGCGGCAGATGTCGTTTTCACTGGTGCAGTACTTGGCGATATCAATGCGGCACAGCGATATCGGTGATTGACGCAGGCGGGGATAGCGCAAGGCTCAATTTCATGGCGCGCACCTCCTCTGCCGGTGGCTGACCAAACAGCCGCTTGAACTCCCTGCTGAACTGGGAAGGGCTTTCATAGCCTACCCGGCTCGCCGCGGCCGCTGCGGTTAGCCCATCACGAATCATCATCAGCCGTGCATGGTGCAAGCGCGTCGATTTGATGTACTGAATAGGCGAGGTTTGAGTGACGGATTTGAAGTGCGCATGAAACGCCGGAGCGCTCATGCCTACCTCACTGGCGAGCGTGCCCACTTCCAGCGGGGCGGCGAAATGCACATGTATGCGCCTCAGCGCCTTGGCTATCTTTCCGAACTGCCCATAGTGAGATAGCGCCGAGCGAACACTTCCGCCCTGCTCGCCGGTCAGCACCCGGTAGCAAATTTCTCTCACGATGGACGGCGCCAGAATGCGCGCATCCACAGGCGCTGACAGCGCATCCAGTAAACGCAGTGTTGCCCCGGCAAGCGATTGATCAAGCGGTGTGGAAAGCATGCCCCGCGGAGGGATTGACTGAACATCGCCCGCTTCATCCAGCTGGGTGACAAGCTCTGCAATGACCGCGGCATCAAGGCGTATCGCAATCCCCAGCATCGGCTCTTCAGGGCTCGCCTCCGTTTCTGAAATAAACGGCAGAGGAACCGCCAGCACCAGATAGTGATGGGCATCATAAAGATACATTTCACCACCCAGATAACCCCGCTTACGCCCCTGGCAAATGATGACGATGCTCGGCTCATACAGAACCGGGGTATTTTTAAGCGTCCGGTTTGAACGCATCAGGCGCACGTCATCTACCAGCGATTGGGTATAGCCCTCGTGCGGGGTAAGTTGATATAACCGCTCGATTATCCGGCGCTGCACTAACGCATCGCTACTCGCTACCATGGGCAACCTCGCTAAATGCTCTCACTGTTCGCCATTGTTTTTCGCCGCTGACACTGGCAGTGCCTGAGCCAACATAAGAGCAATAGTATAGGTTGTTGGGTCAGCTTCCTGCCGCCAGCCCGCCAATTAATAGCTTTAGGCAAGCATGCAAGAGGATCGTCTATATTGCCGTTCGTGGTCACCCTCTACGCTTTCCCTGTACTCCCCCACAACAGGAAAAACGTATGACCAGCCTATCGAACATCCCTTCTAAAGTTATTTTATTGACCGGCGCCAGCAGCGGTATTGGTGAAGCCACAGCCCGCGAACTAGCCAAGCAAGGCCATCGCCTGATGATTGGCGCACGGCGTACCGACCGCCTGGAAGCACTGACACACGAGCTGCGTGCCATCGGCGGCACGGTTGATTACCAGGCGCTGGATGTCACTCGCCTTGAAGATATGCAGGCGTTTGCCGAGTTCGCGATCACAACCCATGGCCGCATTGATGTCACCATCAATAATGCAGGCGTCATGCCGCTTTCCCCGCTGGCAGCGCTCAAGGTAGATGAATGGAACCGCATGATCGATGTGAACATTCGTGGCGTGCTGAACGGGATCGCGGCGGTTCTTCCCACCATGCAGGCACAACAGGCGGGGCAGGTTATCAACATCTCCTCCATCGGCGGGCTGAGTGTCGTGCCCACCGCCGCGGTTTACTGCGCCACCAAATACGCCGTGCGCGCTATTTCTGACGGCCTTCGCCAGGAAACCAACTGCCTGCGCGTCACCTGCGTTTACCCCGGCGTTGTGGAATCAGAATTGGCCAACACCATCACCGACAAGGAAGCCGCCGAGGCCATGGCGACCTATCGCCAGATCGCGCTTAAACCCGAGGCTATTGCCTCCGCCATCGCCCACGCCATCAACCAGCCTGACGATGTCGACACCAGCGATATTGTGGTGCGGCCTACTGCTAGTCAGTAGTTTTTTAGCTATAAACATATCTGAGGATTGCACACCCTCGGTGAGCGTTAAGACGCTTTTTGAGGGTGTAATTACGTAGGAGTACGAGCGGTATCTAGATAATTAGCATCACGTTGGAGAACGAACATCTACCGGCCACACCTGCTTAAGCCGATTGACCGTATGCGACCACTTTGGCGCTGTAGGCTTGCACACCGTATTTTGATTACCAAACAGCCCCACTTCGCTGAACGCCTGCGCACGCTCGACGGTATAGAGCCAGCGCACCGGTACTAGATATTCGGCGCTATCTTCCTCGTCATTAGGCTCTCGATACAAGTGGGGGTAATCATCTGGATGCACGATATCGAGTAACGTTTTGGGGCCGTTTTCCGTTTCAAACGGATATTCCGTGGCCCGGCTGCGCTCGCCGATAACTTCTCCAACGCCCACGTAGCCTGTTTTAGGAATATTGACCCACACGCGGTCGCCTTCCGAAAGCATCGCCAGCGTTTTGGAATACCACGTAGCACCGCCACCGGCGATAAAACCCAAGCGCCGAGCAAGCTCCCAGGGCCGGTCGTCACCAAACGAGGCGTAGAACTCGCCATTCCAAGGTTCTTTATTGGCTTTACGTGCTACTGGCTTGGGCGGCTCGTCAGGGTCAATCATCCAGGCGCGGCTGAGATAGCGATTGCCGTTATCCTCAAACGCGGAGAAGAACATGGCGTTGATGGACAGCTGAGCATGTTCGTTCAGGTAATTGATAATGCGCTCACTGCTGGCATCTAACTGCGTGGCGACCACGACCAGTTGATGGCTCTCGTTGAGTGTCACGCTATCCAGCGCAATACCAAACTTAGCCTCGAAGGCATCTCCCAGCGTGACATAAGGGCGTCTATAGCGCTCGGCAAACTGCTGGTAAATATCAATCAGCTGGTAATCGGCAAGTGTTACCACCCAAGAGGCGTAGTCGATAGCTTGAGCGACGACGTCACGCGGGGTTTTATCACGCTTTAACTCAATCACAATCACCGTACCGTTAGCGTCCACGGCCAGTAGATCAATCAACTTATCGAAGCCGGTACGCACCTGACGGCCAATCAGCAGCCAGTCCCGATTCAGAATCGAAACATCCTGCATGATCTGCTCTTCCAGCAGGCTTTCATCCGCCAGCCCCGCCGGGCGCAGCTTTTGTGGTGAAGCACCGGGAGTGCTCGCAAGCTTCCAGATTCCTTGCTCAATAGCCATGCCACCATTATCCCTTTAAATCAATAGAGCAATTGTAAGTGTCAGGATTTTTTAAACCTCCCTATCAATCAGACGGGTACTGTGTTGTGTTTCATACACTTCATAATGCTCTGACTCATTAGCTTGCAAGTCATCATCATCAAAAAATACATAGTTATTACCTGTCGAAAAGGAACTTTTAAATAAAAGACCACTAAACCCGGGGACACTTTTTATGAACTCACATAAAAATTGTGTTGGTATATACTCCAACTGACTTCGCTCTTTACTAACAGGTCTAGATAGGTCAAAAGATAACTGTTCAAGCAAGTTTAAGTAGTTTAAAACTATAGAGAGCTGTTCTTCTTCGAAAGACGAAGCAGAACAAAGCCTTCTTGGACTTGTCAGATCGAGTACAGCTAACTCGCTCGATAGGGAAAAAGTAGCTACGGAGACCTTACTAGTATTTGAAGGTCTTACTTCCGCTATACAAGTAGCAATATTATCAGCGACATATAAATAAGGTATGCCAACAGGGTTTGCTCTTCCTCCGGAAGCTATCTCTTTAGGAGGACAACCCATTTCTGATGCATCAAGCTTATAATCAGATATTCTTGCTCTAAAAAACCTGTCCTGAGGATAAACTGAAATTTTTAGCTGTTCAAGAAGTTGAAAAAAAACTGCGGCATCTATGCTTTCCTCAGAGTTTGAAAAAAGAGAAGAGTAAATTGTTCCTCGAGGAAAAAAACGATTCCCATGTTTTATTTCTTTTTTAAAATCTTCCCATTGGACTTTAAATCCATCAAGGTCAAAATCAAATATATATTTTTTATCTAATATACTATCACCAAAAGCATCTTTCACAATTTCTTCGATTGCACCATGATCTCGTTCAAAGACTCCATAACAGTCTAATATTTCGGAAAATTTCTTTCCGTCCTCATCATCTACCAAACCATAAAAAAAGATCTCTAGCTTTTCAGACAACCTCTTTGAATCAATACAATGAACGCGCTTAGAACCGCAGTATGTACATCTAGTAACATTTTTTTCTTTATGAACTTCTGTAATCAAGGCCGAATCGGAGATGCAGTTAACACAGCAATTAGACATGTTATTATGCTCCGATATAGTGACATGTTGTCTCAATATGATGTTTCATTGAAAGTTTTTTAACATGTCCAAGACCTGGAAACGAACTATTTTTGAGATAAATAAATTCACTCAAACCAGAAGTCATATAAAACTCGTTTGGATTCTCTTCTACATAATCGCATAGCTCTTGAAGTGCACTCTTAAACTTGCCCCCAGGGTTTGCGGGAGATTCGTCATCATAAGATGAAAAGTGTCTAACCCTCATAGAATCGAATGACTCTTCGTCAATATAGCTAAGATGGATCGTAACAACATATGCAGGGCCTCCAGATTCAGAATAATCTTGGCTTAGTATTGTATAATCACCAAAGCCTATGGAACCACCGATGTTTTTCCATTCAGCGTGGAGAGTAGAGAAAAATGAAGTTTCCGAATAGTCAGCATTTCTAGTTTTTTTATCAAATGAATCTGAGTAAAGCACTACTCTTTTCAACTGGGCCAAGGCGCCCGGATGAATTTTCTCACGATCAACAAAAACGAATTTAGCATCGACTAGACGACTCAACATATTTTTATCAATACTTCCTGCTACAAAAACAGCAACATCCTCTATCTTAAAAGAATATCTTGATATACTTTCGATATCGTTAATGTCACTTACTTTTATACAGGGAACGTATAAATCAGAATACTCTTCCATATCAGAAAAAAAATCAAGCGAGGCTTTCTTATTAGCAAAATTACCGATATCTGGATTAAGTATTAAAAGAGGTTTTATTCCATTTCCTGAAAGCACTTCAAGTGTTTTTTTCAGAGGTTTAGTATTAGTTCTAACTGGCTCAATAACAGGACAAAAGTTTTTTTCTTCAATAGAGCTAGCAAGCTCTCTAATCGCGATTAACTCAAACTGTTTACCTCTGAGGATTGGATAGTACATAACAGGTCCTTACTCAAGTTTATCTTTAAATTTTTTATCAATGACTTCTTGCTACTTAGCTTCATATTATAGCCAATACCAGCCATTAACAATGACTCAGGAAGATTAGTTACGTATTCTTTGTCAATTTTTCTTGTTTCTTTTAGTACTTTACAAAAAATTTCTCGCAGAACCTGCGAAGAAACCTGTGAAAGCTCTCTCTCACATACCTCGAAGATTTCTGTATTATTTTGCAGAGGTGTTTTTCCTGTGACTAAGCGAACCATTTCTTTATATTCTTTTAAACGCAAGGATCTCATTAATACTGAAACATCGACAGGTTCTTTATTATCATTAGCGCTTTTTACAACTCTCAAAGTATTTCTTTTAGTCAGCTCTATCACGCCAACATCACACGGTACATTACAAAGAACTTTTTCTAAATGTTCATCACTAGTCACTACAACAACTTGGTCGAATATCTTTTGATATGAATTTAACTGTTCAGGCAATCTAGACAAATTATCGTAACGAGACTTTATTTCATAACAAACGCTTTTTCCATTTAAAACAACACAGTCGGCTTTGTTTTTGCCAACGCGAAACTCTGGAATAACTGTTGCAGTATTTAAAGAATGAATTCCAAAAAGAATCTTCTTGGCAACGATACTTTTAAAGTAGTATTCAGCTCTATAGCTTTTAGATAGTTCAAGGAAACAAAGCTCAAACACGTCTAGAACTGAGAAAATATGCGGTAATTTTTTTTCGTGGAAGGCAGCCATTTCTAATATGAAATTAAAATCACCTTCGGCGATATCATTAATTCGCTTACTCGTAAAAAGCTGAGCATTTCGTTTAGATTCCTGCATTTTTCCACCAAAATCGAATCTCAACTAAATCAACATTCATATAAATTGCTTATGCGTGATATTACAACCGTACTCGGAGAAATCGGTAGCTACAACGAAAAAACCCCAAGCAGATGAAATAGCTGCTCGGGGTTTTACAATCTGGCGCGCCCGGCAGGATTTGAACCTGCGACCCTCGGCTTCGGAGGCCGATACTCTATCCAACTGAGCTACGGGCGCATAGGGTGCGTATCGTACCTGTGCGGGCGCGCTGTGTCCAGCCGCGCGGCGGCTTTACTGCTTGCCTCGATTGACCGTTTTCCCAGGTGTAGGGCATGATTTGTGGGCACTTCGTCTTTTTACACATCGGGAACTCATAAAAATGAAAACATTCACGCTGAACACGCTGGCGTTAGGTATTTCTTTGGCGCTGGCAAGCGCTGCCAACGCGGCTGATTTTGACGATATGGACCCGGTTACCCTGCGCTTGGCGCATGTGGTCAACGAGCAGGATGGCTTTCATATCGCCTCCACCAAATTTGAAGAGCTGGTTGAAGAGCGCACCGGCGGCAAGGTAAGCATTGAGATTTTCCCCAATGCGACCCTGGGCGATGAGCGCACCTTGCTTGAAGGCATGCAGATCGGCACGGTGGATATGGGCCTGATTACCAACGGCCCGGTGGCCAACTTTGTCGAAGAGATGGCGGTGTTCGAACTACCGTTCCTGTTCCCTTCTCCTGAAGCTGCTTACAACGTGCTGGATGGTGAGATTGGTCAGGAGCTTCTAGACAAGCTTTCCGACGTTAACCTGAAAGGTCTGGCCTACGCCGAGCGCGGTTTTCGTAACCTGACCAACAGCGAGCGCGCGGTGAATACGCCGGACGATATGGACGGCTTGCGTATTCGCGTGATGGAAAACCCCGTTTACACCGATACGTTCCGTGAGCTGGGCGCCAACGCCATTCCCATGGCCTGGACCGAAGCGCTGACCGCCATGCAGCAGGGCACTATCGACGGCCAGGAAAACCCGGTCAACGTGGTGTACTCGTTCAATCTGGGCGAAACGCAAAACTACATGACGCTTTCGCGTCATACCTATGCCCCGGCCATTTTTGTGATGGGTATGTCCGCCTGGAACAAGCTGCCGGAAGAAGCGCAGGCTGTTTTGAAAGAAGCCGCCCAGGAAGCCGCCGAGCATGAGCGCCAGGTGAATGCCGATATGGAAGCCGAGCAGCTAGCTGCGCTTCAAGAAGCCGGTATGGAAATCAACGAAACGCCTGACCTTGAAGCCTTTCAGGCAGCGGTCGTACCTGTCTATGAGAAGTATGGACAGCAGTTTGGCGATTACCTGCCGCGCATTCGCGAAGCCATTGCTGAGTAAACCGGCATCAACTATTGCTTGAGCCGTTTATGCGAAAGGCCACCGTACGCACGGTGGCCTTTTTAGTGGGCGAGAAGCCTGCCTTGTGCGCTTGGCTTAACCTAAAATCTTGCCGGGGTTAAGCAGCCCTTTGGGGTCCAGCGCCAGCTTCATGCGTTTCATCAGCGCAATCTCTTCCGGTGTGCGCGAGATCGCCAGATAATCGCGCTTTTCCATACCCACGCCGTGTTCAGCAGAAATGGAGCCGTTATAGGCGGCAAGCGACCCATACACTACTTCTTCTACCTGATGGCGGCTGTGCGGGCTGGCGTCACGCACGGTGATCATGATGTGCAGGTTGCCATCGCCCAGGTGGCCAAACACTACCAGCGCGCCGGTTTCCGGCCATTGCTCCTTCAGCTTGCGCTCAAGCGCCGTTACGTACTCATCCATATGAACAATCGGCAGGCTGACATCGTAGGAGAACATCGGGTTGAGTTCGTGTACCAGGGTTTCGATATCCTCGCGGACTTCCCAGATGCCCTGGCGCTGGGTGTTGGAGTTGGCAAGCACCGCATCGGTGATCAGCTCGGCTTCCAGCGCCTGTTCCAGCACGCGGGCGAATGCCTCGGCTTCCTGCTTTTCGTCTGACCCCAGCGTTTCGATGATGGCGTAAAACGGTGAGTCGGTGGCCAAAAGCGCGGTGTGCTTGGTGGTTTCAGACGTCATCAGGGCGTAGTGGTTGTTCCACAGCGCTTCAAAGGCGCTCAGGCTGTTGGCAAGCTCTTTTGAAACCAGTTTTAGCAGCGTGGTCAGGGCATAAAAGGACGGCACGGCGACCAGCGCGGTCTGCTCACTGGGCATGTTGGGGTGCAGGCGCAGCACGGCGCGGGTGACGATCCCCAGGGTGCCTTCGCTGCCAATGAACATCTGCTTCAAATCGTAACCGGCGTTATTTTTCAGCATGGTGTTCATCGAGCTGACCACGGTGCCGTCGCTCAGGACGACTTCCAGCCCTAACACCTGCTGGCGCATCATGCCGTAGCGGATAACCCGAATGCCGCCGGCGTTAGTAGCGATGTTACCGCCGATGGTGCAGGAACCGCGCGCACCCAGATCGAGCGCGAACTGCATGTCGATCTCTTGAGCGGCTTCCTGAACACGCTGAAGCGTTACACCCGCCTGCACCTGCATCGTCGAGCCGACCGCATCGATGTTTTCGATCTGGTTCATCAGCTCAAGAGACACCACCAGCTCATTGGGGCTGGCAATAGCGCCATGCACTACGCCGGTTAAGCCACCGTGAGTTACCACAGCCTGCTTGGCAGCATGGCATTTGGCCATCACCTGGCTGAGCTGTTCGGTGGATTGCGGCCGAATGATCGCTTTGGCTTCGCAGGGCGCTTTGGTGAACCAGTCGACGCTGCGCTGCGCGACATCGTCACCCAGCAGCACACCCGTTTTGCCTACGATGTTTTCGAGCTCTTTAATCAGCGTGTCCATTGTCTGTTCCTGTATTGGCCGGTCGGTGCGGAGAGAAGATTCGTTATTTTATGCAAGCAATGGGAATGCATCATCGGGAAGATCGTTTAGCGTTCCAGATTTGCCAGGGCGATGAGGCTATCCTCAACCGGGCATTTGCTCAAGTCTACGCCCTGAAACGCTTTTTTATGGCAAGCGTGAATCGCCTGCAGGCTCTAAGACGAATGGCAGGGTTACAATCAATTATTTGTTCGCTAAAACCAATATGGTATAGATGACGCGCCTATCAAGGACACATCCTTTTAACACTATAAAAAAATTGATCGCATCAAGGAGATCACGTGGACACCACTGCACTTTCCAGCACGCCCCGCACCCTGTTTAAACGCGCCACGCGGGCCATGGCCTGCGCTAGCCTTCTGGGGCTTTCGCTTGCCAGCCACGCCGACGTGCCCGCCACCAACCTGCGCTTGGCCCATGTGGTTAATAGCGACGATACCTACCATATTGCCGCAACCCGCTTTCAGGAGCTTTTAAGCGAGAAAAGCGACGGCGCGATCAGCGTCGAGATTTTCCCCAATGCATCGCTTGGCGATGAGCGCACCTTGCTTGAAGGCATGCAGATCGGCACGGTCGATATGGGCGTGATTACCAACGGCCCGGTGGCGAACTTTGTCGATGCGTTTTCGGTGTTCGAGCTGCCGTTCCTGTTCCCCACCAAAGAAGCCGCTTATGAAGTGCTGGATGGTGAGATTGGTCAGGAGATTCTCGACAAGCTCGAAGACGTTAACCTGAAAGGCCTGGCGTTTGCTGAGCGCGGCTTTCGGAACATCACCAATAGCCGCAACGCGATCAATGCTCCGGACGATCTTGATGGGCTGCGCCTGCGCGTAATCGAAAACGAAGTGTATGTGGATACCTTCCGCACGCTGGGCGCCAACGCCGTGCCCATGGCCTGGACCGAAGCCCTGACCGCCTTACAGCAGGGCACCATCGATGGCCAGGAAAATCCGATCAACGCCATCTACGCCTTTAACCTGGCCGAAACCCAGAACTACCTGACCATGACGCGCCATATCTACGCGCCGGCGCTTTTCGTGATGAGCCTGCCCAAGTGGAATGCCATGCCCGAAGAGGTCCAGACGCTCGTACTTGACGCCGCGCGCGAAGCTTCAACTTACGCCCGCGAGCAGAATGCCGAGATGGAAGCCGAGCAGCTGGCGGCGCTGGAAGCCGCAGGCATGGAAATCAACGACTCGCCGGATATCGAAGCGTTCCAGACAGCCGTTGCCCCGGTGTATGAAAAATACGGTCAGCAGTTCGGTGACTACCTTCCCCGTATTCAGGAGGCTTTGCAGTAAGTGGCCACTTTGTCTCAAACGTTATTGACACCGCTGCGGCTGATCGAGCGCGGGCTGGATGGCATCATCCAGCCTGTCGTGTTTATCGGTATGGCGGCTTTGATCGGGGTGATCACGCTGCAGATCGTCTCGCGGGTGCTGTTTACTGCGGTCGGCTGGACCGAAGAGGTCGCCCGCTTTCTACTCATCTGGATTACCTTTCTGGCCGGTACGCTGGCCTTTCAGCGCGGCCATCATATCGCCGTTACCTTTGCCGTCGATGCGCTCCCCGCTCGTTTACGCCAGATAGCGCGGATACTGGCCGTGGTGGCGGTTATCGCTTTTATGATTGCGCTGGTGGTGATCGGTTATCGCTATATGCAGGTACAGAGTTTCCAGAAATCGGCCTCGCTGCGCGTGCCGATGTCGTATGTATATGCCGTGATGCCCATCAGTGCGGCCATCATGGCCTGGTATGCTCTGATCGACCTGCTTGAACTGGTACTTGAAGGCAAACCCTCGCAGCCCATGGGAGAACAGACACCATGACCATGCTGCTATTTGGCCTGTTCTTCCTGTTGATGCTGATGGGCGTGCCGATTGCCTTTGCGATTGGCGCAAGCACTCTGTATGCCCTGTATCAGTCTGGCGTGCCGCTGATGGTGGTGACCCAGCAGATGTTCCAGGGCATCAACTCCTTCGCGCTGGTGGCAATTCCCATGTTCATTCTTGCCGGTGATTTAATGGCTCAGGGCAAGGTGAGCGAGCGGTTGGTGAGCTTTGCCGATTCGCTGGTGGGTTTTATGCGCGGCGGGCTTTCGGTCGTATCGGTCATGGCGGGCATGTTCTTTGCTGCTATTTCGGGTTCGGGAGCGGCCACCACGGCAGCTGTCGGTTCAAGCCTGGTGCCGGAGCTCAAGCGTAAAGGCTATAACCCCGCCTCGGCGGCCAGCCTGATCGCCGCCAGCGGTACCATTGGCGTGGTTATTCCGCCGTCAGTGCCCATGATCATCTACGCGGTAATCGCCCAGCAGTCGGTATCCAAGCTGTTTTTAAGCGGCTTTTTGCCCGGTTTGGCCATGGGTTTGGGGTTGATGGCCATTGCCATTGTGCAGGCTTATAAACGCCAATACCCCAAGGGTACACCTCTCTCTTTAGCCACCATCTGGCGTACGCTGAAAAATGCCAGCTGGGGGCTGATGACGCCGGTGATTATCCTTGGCGGTATCTTCACAGGGATCTTTACGCCTTCTGAAGCGGCAGTGGTCGCCGTGAACTATGCGCTGCTGGTCTCGCTGTTCGTCTATCGCGATTTGACTCTGCCCCAAGTGTATCGGCTGTTGATCCGCTCAGCCATGACCACTGCGGTGATCATGCTGGTAATCGCCATGTCGGCAGTGCTGAGCTGGACGCTCTCTAGCTGGCAGGTGCCCGGCGCTATCGCCCAATCGGTGCTCTCGCTCTCCACCAACCCGCTGGTCATCATGCTGCTGGTGGTCGCTGTCATTCTGCTGACCGGCGTGTTCATCGAAACGGCAAGCGCGCTGATCATCCTGACGCCAGTGCTGCTACCGCTGGTGCTGCAGTTGGGTATCGACCCGATCCACTTCGGCCTGATTATCGTGGTAGGGCTCTCGATAGGCATGATTACTCCGCCGGTGGCGATCAACCTGTACGTTGCGTCCTCCGTCACACAGCTGCCGCTTGAGCGTATTACCAAGGCCATCGTGCCGTATATGCTGGGGTTGATCGGCGTGCTGCTGTTGGTCGTTTACGTACCCATCTTTATGGGCTGGTCGGGTAATTAGGCATGCATAAAACGCTTTGCAGTAACTAACGCTTTTAGCCATGCTCAGCGTGGACAAAGGCAAAGGCACAACAGGAGGCGCCATGAGCACAAACCGCGAAGGCGGCACGCCACCTCAGTCGGATAACGCCCTGGCGCGTCTGCCGGTTGAGGTGCGCAAGAGCGCAACCGGCTGGTTCGCCGATCTGCAGGAGGACGCCCTGGCCCTGGAAGTGCCGGTGGCGTTGGTTTACAACGGCATCTCCCATGCGGTGATGATGGCAAGCCCCACTGAGCTTGAAGATTTGGCCTTGGGGTTCAGCCTGACCGAGGGCATTCTGGCTCATCCTCACGAATGTTATGACCTGGAACTTCGTGAGGAAGCTCAGGGATTAGCCGTTCATATGACCATCGCCACGCAACGGCTGGCCGAACTCAAGGAGCGACGGCGCAGCCTGACCGGACGCACCGGCTGCGGGCTATGCGGCACAGAAGCCCTGGAGCACGCCATTCGGCCAATCCCGACGGTAACCGCGCCGCCACTCGATGACGTGGCCATTCAGCACGCTCTGGGGGAGCTTGCCGACTATCAGCCGTTAAAGGCGGCGACAGGCGCCGTGCACGGCGCTGCCTGGTGCGATTTACATGGGTGGATTCAGCGCCTGCGGGAGGATGTGGGCCGCCATAATGCTCTGGATAAACTGATCGGCTCGCTTGCCCGCGATGCAGCGCCGCTTGCAGAAGGCTTTGTGCTGGTTTCCAGCCGTGCCAGCTACGAAATGGTGCACAAGTGTGCCAGTGCCGGGATTGGCGCGCTGGTCGCCGTTTCCGCTGCCACGGCCCTGGCGGTGGAGCAGGCGCGCACAGCGAACCTGCTGCTGGCGGGTTTTGCTCGTCCTGGCCGTCATTTGATCTACCACCGCCCAGGTGGGCGCAATGAGGAAACCGCCGTCACCGCAACGTGCCGCCGCTTCGACTGAGGATCGCTTTATTGAGTAACAAAGCTGCTTTCTACATTAGCGTTATCTACTGTTAATAAAACGGCCAAATCGCCCCTATCAATTTGACTTTTATCAATATTCTCTTAGTTAGCGCTGATTTTTTAACCAAACTAGCGTTTAAAAACAGTATAAATTCAAATTTATAACCTAGGTTAAGGATATAAATAATCACAACGTTCACTGTAGCGGCGTGGTGGCCAGGGACGGCCCGTTTGGCAAGACGCTAACCACCCTTTTTTGGCTGCCCTGACCTTTTTCCGCCTGGTCATGGCAGCCTTTTTGCTTACGCCTGTTCAGTAGCTTGTGGGCGCCTTTCGTCCAGCATCCCCTTATCCAAAATAAAGCGGATAATCTCTTCAAGCCCCACGCCGTCATACAGATTGGTAAACACGAATGGCCGCTCGCCACGCATTTTTTTTGAGTCGCGCTCCATGATCTCAAGCGACGCGTGAACCTGCTCGGCAATATCGATCTTGTTGATAATCAGCAGATCCGATTTGGTAATCCCCGGCCCGCCTTTACGCGGGATTTTATCGCCTGCCGAGACGTCGATCACATAGAGCGTTAAATCGGAAAGTTCTGGGCTAAACGTTGCCGAAAGGTTATCGCCCCCCGACTCCACCAGCACTAGTTCGAGCTTGGGGTGACGCGCCTGTAGCTCATCAATGGCCGCCAGGTTCATCGAGGCGTCTTCACGGATGGCCGTATGCGGGCAGCCGCCTGTCTCCACGCCCAGAATGCGGTCAGCCGCCAGGGCATCGTGCTTGAGCAAAAAGTCGGCATCTTCGCGGGTATAAATATCGTTGGTCACCACTGCGATGTCGTAATAGTCACGCAGTGCCAGGCAGAGCTGCTTGAGTAGCGCCGTTTTGCCGGAGCCAACTGGGCCGCCCACACCAATACGTAAACAGTGAGTCATGGTGAATATCTCCTAACTTCTAAACAGTCGTGAATATTGAGTTTCGTGTAGAGCGCTGGCCAGCGCCAGGCCCGGCAATACGGGGCCAAGGTCGTGATCGCTAAGCGTTAAGGCTTCATCTACCGCGCTAACCAGCTCTGGGCGCAACTGCTCGATAATCCGTTGCGCGGCCGTATGGCCAAGGGGTAATGCTTTACAGGCCACCGCCAGCTGGTTTTCAAGCCATGCCCAGCCAAATCCGATAAGCGCTTGGCGAATGCTTACGCCCCGCGTATGGGCGGTAAACGCAAACAGCGTGACATAGCCAGGCTGAGCCGGTAACAAGGACGGTAGTAAGTCCTCACTGGGTAGTAGATCAAGGCTACCCAATAGGCGCTTAAGGGATGCCCCCAGGCGGCTATCTTCAGCGGCAAGCTCGGCGGTTTCCCGCGTGGCACTCAGCCAATCATCCCAGTGGGCAATCGCTGCGCCGTCCTGCTGCGTAAACGCGGCGTGCAAACGGGCAATTACCGGCAGCTCGCAGCGAGTCAGACCATCTTCCAGCACGCCGGATAGCCACTCGGCCAGCGTTTTTTCATCGTGCACCCAGCCAAGTTCAAAGGCGCTTTCCAGCCCTTGAGAAAACGCAAAGGCACCGATGGGTAGCGCCGGGCTGACCAACTGCATTAGCCCGAGCAGGGCTAGATCAGGCTGGCTACCCAACGCCGCTGATTCAGTGGGCATGGTGATGGCTGTGGTCGTGGTCGTGGTCGTGGTCGTGGTCGTGGTCGTGGCCGTGAGCATGCGAGTGCCCGTGTGAATGGTCATGTCCACCCACCTGGTTATAGGCGCCCGGCTCTGGATCAAACGTGGCCTCATGGTGCTCAAGCGTCGCGCCTAGCAACACAGCCAGTTCCTCCAGCACGTGATCCGGCGGAAAACGCACCCAACCGCCACGCTCGTCTTCGCCCAGCGCCAGCTGCACATGGCGGTTGCCCAAGTGGTAGGCAAGCCGCGCCAGGGGTAAGCCAGTACTTACTCGCGCGGTCACCACCGGTTCAATGGCGGCACATACGCGAATGATCTCGCCACTTTCCGCTTTTAAGCCTTCACCACTGCGCAGCACCGGGCCGCGGTCTAAAAACAGCCCCAGCGCCTGACCACTGTCGCTTTCGGCTTTTAGACGCCCGCGGATGCGCAGTTCAAAGGGCAGCGTAAGGGTGTCGCTGGCGGTACTTTCATCCACCGGGCCTAAACGTTCTATCAGTTTCAGCATGAGAGCTCCTTAAAACAAATGATAACGCTGCGCCAGCGGCAGTTCGGTGGCGGGCTCGCAGGTCAAAAGCTCTCCGTCGCAGCGCACTTCGTAAGTCTGCGGGTCCACGGTCAGCTCAGGGCAGGCATCGTTGAGTTTCATGTCTTTCTTGCGCACCCCACGCACGTTCTTGCACGCGGCAAGCGTACTCTGAAGCCCCAGGCGCTCCTTGAGACCCGCATCAATCGCCGCCTGGCTGACAAAGTTGAGCCGGGTCTGGCTGGCCGCGCGGCCAAAGGCACCAAACATGCGCCGGTAATGCACCGGCTGGGGGGTGGGGATCGAAGCGTTGGGGTCGCCCATAGGTGCTGCCGCGATCATCCCGCCCTTCAAGATCAGCGAGGGCTTAACGCCAAAAAACGCCGGCTTCCAGAGCACCAGATCAGCCAGTTTGCCTACCTCAACAGAGCCCACCTCATGAGCGATGCCGTGGGTAATCGCCGGGTTAATGGTGTACTTGGCGATATAGCGCTTGGCACGCAGATTATCGGCACCAAGCGCTTCGTCTTCAGGCAGTAAACCACGCTGCACTTTCATCTTATGCGCAGTTTGCCAGGTACGGCAGACCACTTCGCCTACTCGACCCATGGCCTGGGAGTCGGAGGCGATCATCGAGATCACGCCCAAATCATGCAGGATATCCTCGGCGGCAATGGTTTCGCGGCGAATGCGCGAGTCGGCAAAGGCCACGTCTTCGGGAATGTTGGGGTCCAGGTGGTGGCAGACCATGAGCATATCCAGATGCTCATCAATGGTATTCACCGTGTAGGGCCGCGTGGGGTTCGTGGATGACGGCAGCACGTACTCTTTGGAGCACGCGGTGAGGATATCCGGCGCGTGCCCACCGCCCGCGCCTTCAGTGTGGTAGGTATGAATGCCGCGCTCTTTAAACGCCGCGAGCGTATCTTCCACAAAGCCCGACTCGTTGAGGGTGTCGGTGTGAATGGCGATCTGCACGTCGTACCTTTCGGCCACGCTCAGGCAGGTATCAATCGAGGCGGGCGTCGTGCCCCAGTCTTCGTGGAGCTTAAGACCCATGGCGCCCGCTTCCAACTGGGCCTCCAACGCTTCCGGCAGGCTGGCGTTACCTTTACCCAAAAGGCCGATGTTCATGGGCAGATCATCCACCGCCTGAAGCATTTTGCCGATGTGCCACGCGCCCGGCGTACAGGTGGTGGCATTCGACCCGGTGGCCGGGCCGGTGCCGCCGCCCAGCATGGTGGTGACGCCACTCATCAGCGCTTCGTCTACCTGCTGGGGGCAGATAAAGTGGATATGCGCGTCGATGCCGCCCGCGGTCAGGATCTTGCCTTCGCCCGAGATAATTTCAGTGCCGGGGCCAATCACGATATCCACGTCGGGCTGTACGTCAGGGTTGCCCGCTTTGCCAATCGCGGCGATACGCCCGTTCTGTAGCCCCACATCGGCTTTGACGATACCCCACCAGTCGAGAATCAACGCGTTGGTAATCACGGTGTCCATGACCGTTTCATCATTGCGCTGGCTCTGGCCCATGCCGTCGCGAATGACCTTACCGCCGCCGAATTTGACCTCGTCGCCGTAGTGGGTGGCGTCTTTTTCGACCTCGATCCACAGCTCGGTATCGCCCAGGCGCACCCGGTCGCCTACCGTGGGGCCGTACATATCGGCGTAGGCCTGCCGACTGATCTTGTTACCCGGTTTCATGTTCTGCCTCGTCCTTAAAGGTTGAGCCTGGCACCAGGAGGTCATCACTTGCGGGACACGCTGTGAATACGTCCGTGTACGCTTGACTGCGGCATCCATGCCGCAGACAGTCCCGCAAGCAATGCCCTCCTTGCACGCGATGGCATCTATCGAACCTGCCGCTTAAACGTCCAGCGGCCCCATCACTTCGCCACGAAAGCCATAGATCTCCCGCTTGCCCACAAACGGAATCAGCGTAACTTCGCGGGTCTGGCCGGGCTCAAAGCGGATCGCGGTGCCAGCGGCGACATCCAACCGATAGCCACGCGTCTTGGCGCGATCGAAAACCAGTGCGGGATTGGCTTCAGTAAAGTGATAGTGAGAACCCAACTGAATCGGCCGATCACCGGTGTTGGCCACCTCTACCGTGATTCGCTCACGCCCCACGCACAGCTCGATATCACCCTCTTTTAACTGATACTCACCGGGAATCATCTACTTACTCCTTTGTTTTGTTGTGAGGCGTAAGGCGTAAGATGTGAGGAGTAATACCGCTTACCCCTTACCATTCACTCCTAACTCCTCACACAATAGGCGTGTGAACCGTCACGAGTTTCGTACCATCTGGAAAAGTGGCTTCGACCTGGACTTCATCTACCATCTCGGCCACGCCTTCCATCACGTCATCACGGCTGAGGATTTCGCGCCCGTAGCTCATCAAATCGGCCACACTGCGGCCATCGCGGGCACCTTCTATAATCTCAAAGCTGATCAGCGCGACCGCTTCGGGATAGTTGAGCTTTAAACCACGCGCCTTGCGCCGCTCGGCAAGCTGGGCGGCGGAAAACAGCAGCAGCTTGTCTTTATCTCTTGGGGTTAATTCCATAGGGCGTCTCCACCAGAATCGATCAAGTTAACCAAATACGCGGGATATGGGCCTCACGCTCAATCCAGCGCGGACGCAGCAGCTGCCAGGCCTGTTCGCACAGCGCCCAGGCTTCATTTCGCGAGTTACCCAGATAGCGCAGCAATAAAACGCCCTGGCGTACCGTTACCGCCCAGCGCGGGTTATCCGGCAGGGCGTCACGCAGCTCATCAATAACCGCTGGCGCATCGTTAATACCCACCGCCCAGAGCGTGGCCTGCGCCGTGGCGCCGCCTTGCCCCCAGCGTCCTGTAAAGCGTGGGTGTAACGGGTCTAGCGGCTGGCGCTCCAACCACAGCGGCTTGCCATCCAGCGTCAAACGAAAATACTGCTCAATGCGCCCCGACAAGTACGGCAACTCGCTCGCCGGGCGGCCTAAAGCCATGACTTCCCAGCCTAAACAGCGAGCGCTACCGTGAAGATCAATATGAGTACGCTGTTCGCCTTTAGAGCCATCAAAGGCAATGGTTTCCTGAGGTAGCCACTCAAGCGTTGCGCCATCGGCCACTTCAAGTTCGGTACGCTGACTCCAAGCCACGCCTTGGCTGTCGGCCTTATAAAGCTTGTTCGCCGCCGGGGTAGTCAGCAGGGCATGTGCGTCCGGCTCTACGTGGGCCTTGATGGTGAGCGCGTCGCCGCTTACCAATCCGCCGGGGGGGTGCAGCACGTAGATATGGCACGCCTCCTGGCTACCTTCAGGGTAAAACGGCCGCTGAACCCGAAGTGGCCCGCGGTGGCGGGCCTGGATTAACCGTGTGGCGCCTTCGCGCTTGGCAAAACGCAGCGTCAGTGAGGCCGCCCAGTGGCGTTCCTGGTCAAAGCGGTGGCCGGAGCCCGCAAGCGGTGTGGCGAGTTCTCGCAAGGTCATGGCAGGCGGTCGCATCCTTTTGAGTAGGTCATACCTAAACAAATGCAAGGAATGCGCCAAAATGGTGAAAAACGGATTTTTACTATCACTGCACTGATTTAGCCGTTATAAACCATTAGTGCCAAATGCTTTTTGCACCAAAAAAGACCATTAAAAAATCCCGCCGCACCACAAGAGAACAAGCAGCCAATCAAACAAACTGCCTGATATATAACCTTCCGCCCCTGGCTGTGGTCATAAAAGGGCGGAAGGTCTTTAGCGCCTCATTCACATGCGGTGACCAAAACCAGCTGTGGATAACTTAAACCGTCAGGTGCTGCTTGATCAGCTCATTGGAAAGCTCGCCGATATCGCCTTTGGCGACCGGGCGGCCGCGGTCCATGATCACGAAGCGGTCGGCATATTTACGCGCAAAGGGCAGCTTCTGCTCGACCAGCAGTACCGTCAGGCCGTCTTCAGCAATCAATTGGCGAATCACCTGGCCGATTTGCGCCACGATATTGGGCTGAATGCCCTCTCCCGGTTCATCCAGAATTAGCAGTTTGGGCTCGATCACCAGCGCCCGGCCAATGGCGAGCTGCTGCTGTTGTCCACCGGATAAGTCACCGCCGCGGCGGTGCTTCATCTCTTTAAGCACTGGAAACAGCTCGTAGATACGCTCGGGGATTTTTTTCAGCCCGTCGCTGCGCGCAGCAAGGCCGGTACGCAAATTCTCTTCTACGGTGAGTAGCGGAAAAATCTGCCGCCCCTGGGGCACAAAGCCAATGCCCAGCCGCGAGCGCGCTTCCACGGCTTTTTTGGTTAGCTCAACCGCCTCACTGCCCGCCTGGTAGCGTAATTGACCGCTTTTGACCGCCACTTCGCCCATGATGGCCTTCATCAGCGTGGTTTTACCCACGCCGTTGCGACCCATCACACAGGTGCACTGGCCAGCGGGCACGTCCAGGTCCAGATCCCAAAGCGTATGGCTTTCCCCATAAAACTGGTTGAGCTTTTCAATTGCTAGCATCAGGCAGCCTCCTCGTCATCGGCACCCAGGTACACTTCGACCACGTTGGGGTCGCTTGAGACCTGGTCCATGCTGCCTTCGGCCAGTACGCTACCCTGGTGAAGCACGGTCACCTTGCGGGCAATCGAGCGCACAAAGCCCATGTCGTGTTCGACCACCACCACCGACTGCTTGCCTGCAAGACCAGTTAACAGCTCGGCCGTACGCTCCATTTCCTGCTCGGTCATTCCGGCCACGGGTTCATCGACCAATAACAGGCGCGGACGCTGCATGAGCAGCATGCCAATCTCCAGCCACTGCTTTTGGCCGTGGGAGAGAATCCCGGCGGGTTGGTGGCGCAGTGGAACCAGGCCGATAGTTTGCAACACTTCGTCGATGCGGTCTTTGATTTCACCGGTCATGCGCGCCGTTAACGTGGGCCATATCCCCTTATCGGCGGCCATGGCAAGCTCCAAGTTCTCGAATACGCTCAGCGCCTCAAACACCGTGGGCTTTTGAAACTTGCGCCCGATGCCAAGGCTTGCAATCTCCGGCTCGTTCATATGAAGCAAATTGTGACGGCTGCCAAACCAGACACTGCCTTCAGTGGGCCGCGTCTTGCCGGTGATGATATCCATCATGGTGGTTTTACCCGCGCCATTGGGGCCAATGATGCAGCGCAGCTCGCCGTCATCAATGGTCAGGTTGAGGTTATTGATTGCCTTAAAGCCATCAAAGCTCACCGCGACATCTTCCATATACAGAATCGGGCCGTGGCGCACATCAACTGGCGAGGCGTCCGGCGCCATAAAATCAAACACCCGGTCGCGGGCTTTGAGTGATTGCAGCAAACTCATACGATCGCCTCCTGAGTACCCGCGTTATCTGATGTAGCGGCACGGCGGCGCTTACGCAGAAGCCCCGCTACGCCTTTGGGTAGAAATACCGTCACGAGGACAAACATCGCGCCCAGGGCAAACAGCCACGCATCAGGCATTACCCCGGTAAAGATGGTCTTGGCGTAGTTGACTAAAATCGCGCCAATAACCGCGCCATACAGGGTGGCCCGCCCGCCCAGTGCAACCCAGAGTACGATCTCAATCGAGAATAGCGGCGAAAACTCGCTGGGGTTAATAATGCCCACCTGAGGCACGTAAAGGGCACCAGCCAGCCCCGCGATCATCGCGGAAACCACAAACACAAACAGCTGAAAGCGCTCCACCCGGTAGCCGATAAAGCGCGTGCGCGCCTCAGCATCGCGCGTGGCCACACACACCCGGCCCAGCTTGCTGGAAACAATCGCCCGGCACAGGATATAGCTCAGCGCAAGTGCTACGCCGGTCGCCAGGAAAAGCCCCAGACGCGTGTCATTACTGCGCAGGTTAAAGCCTAGAATCTCACGAAAATCGGTCAGCCCGTTGTTGCCGCCGAAACCCATTTCATTGCGAAAGAACGCCAGCATCAGCGCAAAGGTAAGCGCCTGGGTAATGATCGACAGATACACCCCGGTCACCCGCGAGCGAAACGCCAGGAAACCGAACACCAGCGCCAGAAGCCCCGGCGCCAGTAGCACCATGGCAAACGCAAACCAGGCCATATCGAAGCCCTGCCAGTACCAGGGCAGGCTGTCCCAGCTCAGGAACACCATAAAGTCTGGAAGCTCCGGGTGGCCGTAGGTGCCTCGGTCACCAATCTGGCGCATCAGGTACATGCCCATGGCGTAACCGCCGATAGCAAAAAACGCGCCGTGCCCCAGGCTTAAAATGCCCAGATACCCCCATACCAGATCGACCGCAACGGCAAGCAGCGCATAGCTTAGGTATTTGCCGAACAGGTTCACCGTGTAGGCATTGACGTGCAGCGTGCTACCCTGGGGCACGACCACATGTAGCACGGTCACCAGAATCAGAGCCGCAAACAGCACGCCGAGAAACAGCTGCGTGGCGCGCTCATCAAACGGGCGGGTTAGCCAGAACTGGCTTGAAAGTGACTGATTTGAAGAAGGTTGCATCATGGGTTAGCCCTCCGCAGCCCGGCCCTTCTGCGGGAAGAGTCCACGCGGGCGTTTTTGAATAAACAGAATGATAAACACCAGCACGATAATCTTGGCGAGCACCGCGCCCGCCCAGGGTTCCAGTACCTGGTTGATCACGCCCAGCGACAGCCCCGCTACCAGCGTGCCCCAGAGATTGCCCACGCCGCCAAACACCACCACCATGAATGAATCGATGATGTAGTTCTGGCCAAGGTTCGGTCCCACGTTGGTGAGCTGGGAAAGCGCGACCCCGGCAAGCCCGGCCACCCCCGAACCCAGCGCAAACGTCATGATATCCACACGGGTGGCGCGAATGCCCATGGAGCGTGCCATAGCGCGGTTCTGAGTAACTGCGCGCACCTCAAGCCCCAGGCGCGTGCGGCGCATGATCAGCATCAAACCAGCGAACACGACCAGGGCAAAGGCGAGTACCACCATGCGGTTAATGGTCAGCGACAGCGCATCGTTGATCACCAGCGAGCCGCTCATCCACTCAGGGGTAATCACGGTGCGGTTAAGTGGTGAGATTCCGGTGCGCACCAGCTGTTGCAGAATCAGGCTAATACCGAAAGTGGCGAGCAGCGTCTCAAGCGGGCGGCCTTTCAGAAACTGAATAACGCTGCGCTCAATCGCGACACCCACTAGGGCGGCAACCAGAAAGCCCGCCGGAATGGATAGCACCAGCGCCAGCCCAGGCTGGCCGGGTAACAGCTGCTGCATCATCCAGGTGGTATACGCCCCCAGCATCATCAACTCGCCGTGGGCCATGTTGATCACGCCCATCACGCCAAAGGTAATCGCAAGACCGATGGCTGCGAGTACCAGCACGGAGCCTAGCGAAAGACCAAAGTAGAGCGTTTCAATCCCCCGATTGATTTTCAGATTCTGCTCCACGCTGACAAGTGCGGCACGGGCGGCATCTGCGACCACCGGGTCGTCGCCATTGGCTGCGCGGCTCAAGGCAACACGGGCGCGGGGGTGCAGGCTGCCGGTGAGCGCTTCGACGCCGGCCATTTCGCCCTGTTCGGCGCGGTAAATAGCCACTGCCTGGGTCAGACGTTCGCGCACCTGGCGGTCGTCTTCTTCGGCAATCAGCTCATTGATCGGTGCTACCAGCTCACTGTCCACCTCTCCCAGCAGGCGAGCGGCGGAGGTGCGGCGGCGATCCAGATTAGGTGAATAGAGATCCACCACGGCAATGGCACTGCGCAGCTGGTTGCGCAGTGCGTTATTGATCCCGATGCGTTTCAGGTCACGCCGCGACATCTCCCCCAGCGCCTCGCCGGTCAAGGCGTCGGCCACCGGCCACTCGCGGCCTCGGTTTTCAAGCACTACGATCATTCGACCATCTTCGCTGCGTTGTAAGCGGCCATCCAGAAGGGCCTGCAGCCAATCGCGGGCGCGCTCATTGTCGCTCTGTAGAATGGCGGTAATGGCTTCGCCTTTGTCGCGGTAGGAATCGACGTCCAGTGCATCAAGAAGCGCAAGCGCAGCGGTATCGTTAGAGGGCGGAGTGGCGGCGTCCGTTTGTGCTTGTGCCGTGAGGGTGGCCCCCAACAGCAGGCAGCAGAGCAGCGCCAAGGAAAAGAAACGCCTCATGGGGTTCTTCCTTTGGTTATCCAAGTGAGAAAGGTAGCGTGCTCCTTGCCGCGCCGGGTTTAACAGCGCGGCAAGGGAGGTGTTTTAGCCCAGGTGATTACTCGGCGAGTGCCGCTTCGGCTTCTTCAGCGGCGGTGCTGCCACCGCACGAGCCGTTCACGACGTTAAAGTTGCCGCACTCCATGGGCTTGCGCCAATCGGCGATCAGGTCGCGCGAGCCGGGCAGGTAGTCAGACCACGCATCACCGGCCACGGTTGAGGGCGTTTGCCAGACGATGTCGAACTGCCCATTGTCCTGAATTTCACCAATCAGCACCGGCTTGGTGATGTGGTGGTTGGGCATCATGGCGGCATAGCCACCGGAAAGGTTGGGTACCGTTACGCCGATGATGGCATCTTTAACAGAATCGACATCGGTAGTACCCGCTTTACGCACCGCTTCGACCCACATATTGAAGCCGATGTAGTGAGCTTCCATGGGGTCATTGGTAACGGCTTCTTCATCGCCGGTGTAATCAATCCAGGCATCGATAAAGTCGTAGTTGGCGTCGTTATCGACGCTCATGAAGTAGTTCCAGGCGGCCAAATGGCCGACCAGCGGGCCAGTATCGATACCGGTAAGTTCCTGTTCACCAACCGAGAAGGCAATGACCGGAATATCGGCCGCGTCGATGCCCTGGTTAGAAAGTTCGGTATAAAACGGCACGTTGGCATCGCCGTTAATCGTCGAAATCACGGCGGTCGGTTTGCCCTCTTCACCAAAACGACGAATCTCGGAAACGATATTCTGCCAGTCCGAGTGACCGAACGGCGTGTAGTTGACCATGATGTCTTCTTGCGCAATACCGTGTTCATCCTTGAGGAAAGCTTCGAGGATACGGTTAGTGGTGCGCGGATAAACGTAGTCGGTACCGATCAGAGCAAAGCGCTCAATGCCGACTTCATTGATCAGATATTCAACGGCAGGAATGGCCTGCTGATTAGGCGCCGCCCCGGTGTAGAACACGTTTTCTGATGACTCTTCGCCTTCATACTGCACCGGGTAGAACAGTAGGCCGTTTAACTCTTCGACCACCGGCAGCACGGCCTTACGCGATACCGACGTCCAGTTACCGAAAATGACATCAACCTCTTCCTGGGCCAGCAGTTCACGGGCACGTTCGGCAAACAGCGGCCAGTTAGAGGCCGGATCAACCACTACCGCCTCCAGTTGGCGGCCCAACAAGCCCCCAGCGTCATTTTGCTGCTCAATCAGCATCTCGACCGTATCCTTGAGAACGGTTTCACTGATCGCCATGGTGCCGGACAGAGAGTGCAGGATACCGACCTTGATCGGGTCGTCGTTCTGATCGCCGCTTTGGGCAATGGCCTGGGCGCTTGCACCCATCACTGCGGCGGCCAGTAGAGAAGTAATAAAACGGCGAGAAAGGACATTGTGATGTTGTATGGCCACTTGAATCTCCTTGCACCCTTGGTAGCTGGGGCTTGTTATAGGGGCTTCGCGGCCGAGCGGTTTGCCATTACGCGTGATGACTATTGACATGGCATCTACTCGGTATATCCACGAGGGTTTAGCCACTAGCATCTGCAAGGGATGCGCCACATTGAAACAAAAGCCAGTATTAAGTTTTCAATCAATTACTTGCACATATTTAAAAAGCTACCATTTTCGCCTTTTGCACTGCGATAGCGCGTGCATGAATTTCCGACGCACGCTTCTATGCACCATAGCGACGCTTTGCACCAACAGTGCGCTTAAAAAACGCATATACAAAAAAAACGCCCCGAAATATCCCCAGGGCGTTTTGAGCAGCCTGTTTGAAAACGTTTATTCGGCGGTCGCAGCCACGCGTTTACGACGCTTTTTCAACAGCGGCAGGCCAAGCGACAGTAAAGCGATCAGCAGCAGCGAGAGTGAAATCGGTTTATCAATAAACGTCATCCAGTCACCGCCGGAGATCTGCAACGCACGACGCATGGACTCTTCCATGATATTACCCAGAATCAGCGCCAGAATCAGCGGTGCTGCCGGGAAGCCAAACAGGCGCATTCCCAGGCCCAGTAGGCCAAAGCCTAACAGCAGCAGCAGGTCAAACACGCTAAAGCTCATACCGTAAACACCGATCATGCAGAAGATCAGAATCAACGACAGCAGCAGCGGTTTAGGCAGGTCGAGAATTTTGGCAATAAACGGAATCAACGGCAGGTTCAAGACCAGCAGGAAGATGTTGCCGATATACATACTGGCTACCACGCCCCAGAACACGTCTGGACGCTGCTCAAGCATCATCGGGCCAGGCGTTACGCCCATTACCAACAAGGCACCTAGCAGTACCGCCGTGGTACCCGAACCCGGCACACCCAGGGTTAAAAGCGGTACAAACGAGCCGGTACACGCCGCATTGTTGGCAGCTTCCGGTGCTGCAACCCCTTTAATGTTGCCCTGGCCGAAGGTATTGCCATCTTTGGCAATACGCTTTTCCATGCTGTAGCCCAGAAACGAGCCAATCGTCGCCCCTGCGCCCGGCAGTACGCCGGTAAAGAACCCAAGCACAGAGCCACGGCTAACGGGGCCAGCGATCTCTTTTACTTCACTACGGGTGAGCTTTAACGAGCCAATTGCATTACGCGGGGCTTCTTTACCGCCGCCGCCGCGCAGCAACATGTAGAACACTTCAGCCAATGCAAAGATACCCAATGCCACCACTAGGAAATCGATGCCATCCAGCAGCTGAATAGAGCCAAAAGTGAAGCGTTCAGTACCGGTTTGCAGATCGATACCCACAATCGAGATGATCATCCCGACCACCGCGGCAATGAGGCCTTTGACCAGCGACTTATCCGACAGTGAGACTACCGCGGTTAAGCCCAGCACCATCAATGCAAAGTACTCGGCAGGGCCAAAGCTTACCGCTACCTTGGAAAGCAACGGTGCCACCAGCATCAAGAAGATAACCGAGACGGTTCCACCCACAAACGAGGAGTAGGCGGCGATGGCAAGCGCCTTACCGGCCATGCCTTTTTTAGCCATCGGGTAGCCATCGAAAGACGTGGCGACCGTGCCTGCAACGCCGGGGGCGTTGAGTAGGATAGAGGAAGTGGAGCCGCCAAAAATGGCGCCATAGTATACCCCTGCCATCAGGATCAAGCCAGACGAAGGCTCCATGGCAAAGGTGATGGGAATCATCAGGGCCAGCGCGCTGATCGGCCCAAGACCGGGCAGCATGCCGATAATCGTACCGGCAAACACACCGGCAAATACGTACGCGATATTGATAGGCTCGAGCGCGATGCCGAAGCCGTACATCAAATTATTTAAGGCATCCATGGGACTTACTCTCTCAAAAACCAGCTCAAAACTAGCTTAAAAACCAGCTCAGATACGACGCAGGAGGCATTAGCACGTCGGCGTTAAAAAGGGATCACGCCGGTCGGCAGATAAACGTCCATTACGCGCGTCATCGTCAGATAAAGCGCCAGTACGACGCCTAACGATGTCGCTAGATTGACCGAATGGCGGCGATAGCCGTAATAAGCCGTTAGCCCCGTGCATAAAAGCGTCGAGGCCAGTACAAATCCTAATGGCACCAGTAACAGCGCGTAGGCGGCAATTGCCAGTGAGGTGATAATCACTCGTGCCCACGGTGTCAGCAGCATCGGGCCTTGTTGAGCGTCATCATCGATCTCATCGGCACCGGCAAGCGGCGTGGGTTTCTCAAAGAACAGAAACGCGGAGAGAATCAGTAGTGAAAAGCCTAGCACTTTAGGAAACAGGTCAGAGTCGACCGGGCGTGGCAGAGGAAAGGTAGGTATCTGCCACGCCGTGGCGAGATACGCAGCCGCTAGTAATGCCAATACTAGCGCTAACCACTGATTGGTATTCAATTTAGTCATTGGGTTTTCTCCGAGGAGCACGTACCTAATCAACACGAACAGGCATTCCCAGCGGCGCACGAAGGCCGCTGGGAGAACACGCTATAGCGCTACAGGATATTTATTGACGCAGTAGACCCAGATCGCTCAGCACACCGCTGAACTGCTCTTGCTGCTCATCGAGAAAAGTACCGAACTCTTCACTGTTCTGGTAGGCATCGATCCAGCCCAACTGGTCACGAGCCTGCTGCCAGCCATCGGTTTCGAGCATTTCGGCAAACAGATCCTGGTAATAGGTCACCGCTTCTTCCGGCATATCTGGAGTGCCCATTACGCCGCGCCAGATATCAAAGGTGTAATCAATACCCTGCTCTTGGTAGGTCGGTACATCGGCCAGGCCGCCACCCAGGCGCTTCGGTGCCGATACACCTAGTGCACGGATCTGACTGCCTTCACCCAATTGGCCTACCGACTCACCGGCACCGGTAATTACTGCTTCGATATGACCGCCCATCAGGTTGGTCATGGCATCGCCGCCGCCTGAGAACGGAATGTAGTTCACGCTCGAGGCTTCAAGACCTGCCGCCGATGCGAGTCCCGCAATAGAGATATGGTCCATGGAGCCCGGCGCACTACCGCCGCCTACGCTCAGGCTCGGATTCTCTTTGAAAGCGTCGAACAGATCGTTGATCGTCTCGTATTCAGAGTCTGTCGATACCAGCACGATGGAATAGTCAGTAATCAGGCGAGCGACCGGCGTGAAATTAGTGTGGTCGTAGCGCGAAGCGCCTGCCAGCGGCACCAGAATGATCGGCGGGCTGGTGGCAAATAGCTTGTGCGGGTTGCCGCTATCTCGGGCGATCTGTGCCCATGCCACGGCACCGCCACCACCAGGTACGTTGATCGCCGCAAAGTTTTTATCAGCCAGACCTTCTTGCTGAATAACGCGCGATACGGTACGTACCAGTGTATCCCAGCCGCCACCGGGGTTGGCCGGTGCAACGAACTCAATCGACTTGCTCGGTGTCCACTCTTGTGCTTGAACAGATGTCGTCATGCCTGCCAGGGCGGCTATCGGTAGCGCAATCACGGCTAAGCGCTTCAAGGAAAGCGAGGTCATTTGGCGTTCTCCACATATAATGTTGTTGTGTGGTTCACTGTTATTATTTCGTGGTTACGCCGCGAACGTTAGAAGAAACCTGCTCGTTACAACAAGTTTGTGAGCATAAAGAACAAAACGTTCTTTATGCTCATTTTGTTCTTTATGCTCACGCGCGTAAAACAGTAGGGCTAAAAACTAATCCTGAGCGATCGCTAGAAACCAATAACGCCGCTCAGGTTGCTTATCAATACTACTTCGTGAGCGCGTCTTTAACCAATATAAAGGCAATTAGCGCTTTACCTGCGATAGACCCCTTACCCGCAGCAGGTGTATTTTCAGTAGTGCATCAAACGGTAATCACGCCCAGCAAAACAGCACATGCCAGCAGTACTATACTCAACCCCCACATCCAGAAGAACGAGTACCGCAGGTGTTTGTGCATCTCCAGGCCAGACAGGCCTAGGGCTAACCATACTGCCGGAGCTAGAGGGGAAACGAACGTTCCCACGATGTTGCCAATGATCATGGCATAAGCAGTGGAATAGGAGTCAATATCGAAGGTAAGGCCAATTTGCTCTACCACCGGTAGCAAGGCAAAGTAGTAGGCATCCGTACTGAGCAGCAGATCAAATGGAACGCCCAGCACCCCGATAATGATATGCAAATAGCCTGAGAGCGCTGTCGGCATCACCGTTACGACATCGTTCGCGATGGCAGTCAACATACCTGTGCCATTCAGTATTCCCAGGAACAGTCCGGCCGAGATAATAATAGATGCCATGGTCAACGCACCCGGCGCATGTGCCTGAACACGCGCCATCTGCTCTTTAGGCGTGCGGTAGTTCACCAGCAGCGCAACAGAAACTCCCAACAGAAAGGCTAGGGCAGCAGGCAAAACGCCCGTTACCAAAATAGTAATAACTGCAATGGCAAGCAGCGCATTCACCCAGATCAGCTTGGGACGTTTTAAGCTTACATCCACCTCGTTGGATACTACGCCTTGGGTATGTGGTGTTTCAGTATGCTCTTGGCTCGGCAGAAGCGTGCCATAGGTTTTCAAAATTCTGCGCTTTTCCAAAGTGCCCATAAAGACAGCCAGCGCCAACATCAGGACGAGCCCAATGGCCTGAATCTGGATCAGCGGGTACCATAGCTCGGTAACATCTACTTCTAGTACCGATGCAACTCGGCCCAGAGGCCCACCCCACGGCACCATATTAACAATGGCTGCTGACCCTGCGATGAGCATTAACAATAAATAAGGATTCATACGCAGTCGCAAATAAAGCGGCAATAACGCAGGAATGGTAATCAGGAAGGTCGACGCGCCAGAGCCGTCCAATTGCGCGACCATGGCAATGAGTACGGTAATCACCGCAACGGTAGTGATATTGCCTCTCGAAAGAGCAATCATCTTGTTAATGACAGGTTCGAACAGCCCCGTGTCCTGCATAACTCCAAAGAAGATAATGGCGAAGATGAACATCACCGCTACATTCATAACGGAGCTCAGTCCCGAACTAAAGAACCCACCTAGATCATTTGCGTCAAACCCGGCTGCAAAAGCCGCAATCACCGGCGGTATTACCATCGCCACTAGAGGTGAAACACGACCACTAATAAGCAAGCCAACGATAACGATTATGGTAATAAACCCAATAACACTTAAGCTCATGCGTTATTAACCCTTTGTTAGATTTTTAACTTAATCAGCCATAGCAATTTGAAAAGAGGCATCGCCTCAACCCTTCCCGGCCTACCATGAACGGACAAGGCAAGCAGAATCTGCCTGGTAACTAGACCGGGATACGCTATCTTTCGCTGGAATTGAAAAAAGTTAGAATTCTACTGGAAGCTAGAATAAGACGGCTCTTGCCCGTCCACCTTGATAGCGCCGCCAGGTTCGGCCAGTAAGCTCTGAGACAGTTCAAGCCAATCAATATGTCTAGTGCAGAAACTGACGAACATGGCGCTCTTCTTGGGAAGAAAGCATTACTAGGGAAGCGCGCGAAGTGCACGTTAATAGATTGGCACTTCGCCTTTCAACGTTGTGAACATAAGGAACAAAAAGTGCATTGTGAGCGTTGTGCGCATTTTGCTCACACGTCTACCTTGGTTTTTAACCCTCTCATTCTTCTTCGCACCAGGGCAAGATATCGCCCACCAGCCGATAGCGACGCTCAGGTCTGCCGACATCTCCATAACCCAGTTCGGCACTCACACTCTTTTCCGCCACGAGAAACTCGAGATAACGACGCGCCGTTGACCGACTAGCACCCATAATGCGGGCCACTTGCATAGCCGCTAAAGGTGAAGATTCAGCCGCTAGCGCGTCGACCACACGACGAAGCGTTAGGCGGTCGATGCCTTTTGGTAAAGCACCCGTCGCTGATCGAGAGGACTCACCTGGCTGTAACCGCGCCAGCACACGGTCAAGCTCATCCTGGTTCATTTCGGCTCGGTTGGCCAAAGCCTCCCGCTCACGGCGAAAGCGCGCTAACATCTGACGCATGCGTACCGCTTCGATAGGCTTAATCAAGTAGTCAAAAACCCCACCTCGCAGCGCCTCGCTAATGGTTTCCACTTCACGGGCAGCCGTTACCATCACGATATCCACATGCACATAGTCACGACGGATGGACCATAAAAGCTCTAGCCCCTCTACATCAGGTAGATATGCATCCAATAAGATCAAATGGATATCTTTAGCATGCTGGGCCATCAACGCTTTTGCCTCGCTGCCATTGCGTGCCATACCTACTATGTCAAAACCTTCGCTTTGCTCGATAAAGGCCTTGTGGATATCTGCAATGCGAAAATCGTCTTCGACAACTAAAATGCCGTATTGCGTTGCAGACATGCGTGCTCCTCTTACGGGCGTCATTGTTATGTTTCATCGGCTATGTCAGATGGAAGACACAGCGAACGGTCAAGTACTGCTATAAAACATGCGCCACCTAGCTCACTTTCCTCTAAGGTTACCTCGCCCCCGTGCTGGCGGCATAGCCGTGCTACCAGCGCTAGTCCAATCCCTCGATGCTTGCCGGTTTTGGTGGAAAACCCCTCCTGAAATACTGTTTCAGCATGCGCTTCGGGTATGCCTGGGCCATTATCTTCTACCTCAACCAGTAGTTGCTCACCTAGGTCAGTAAAAAAAAGCCGTACTTTGGGGGACGAGGCATTCGGGCCATGAAGTGCCGCATGGCAGGCGTTATCCAATAAATTGCCCACTACGCTCATCATTGCTTCCTGACCCGTCGGCGTTAGCTGGCGAGAAAGCGAGCTTTGCTCATCAATTTCCATAGTTACGCCCATCTCACGGGCACGTGTAAGTTTACCCAGCAGTGTACCGCTTAGCACCGTATCAGCGACGTGGCGCATCAAAAAGTTCATCTGAGCCTGGGCACGTTCGGTTTCCTGATGTATCAGCGCTAGCGCTTCATCAATACGCTGAAGCTGTAGCAAGCCGGAAATGGTATAAAGTTTGTTGGAAAATTCGTGAGCCTGAGCGCGCAGCATATCGACATCACGGCTTGCCTGGGTGAGCGCCTGGGAAAGGTCAATAATTTCGCGCCGACTGCGAAACGTTGCCACGGCGCCCTCAATCTCATCGTTGTGGAGTATAGGCACGCGGTTCACTACCACTGGATGATCACCCAGCCACATTTCTTGATCAAACTCCTGCTTACCGTGCTTGAGCACTTCAATCAGGCGCGAATTGGGAACGACTTCCCGAATCGGCTGGCCTAAGAGTACATGTTCATCGGACAGCTCTAGAAAGCGGCGTGCCTGTTGGTTAACCAGCGTAATATGGCCGTCGCGGTTAACCGCTAGGATTCCCTCATGAATTGACTGCAAGATGGCTTCTTTTTCCATCGCCAAGCGGGCAATTTCATAAGGTTCCAGACCCAGAATGACCTTTTTCAGATGCTGGGAAAGCCAGTAAGCGCCTGCAAAGCCCAACAGAATCATCAATGCGACCAATGCCCACCCAAGGCTTGTATAACGTGCCACGTCCATCTCGACACGATCCATCAGAAAACCGACAGAGACGAGTCCGATGATATTGCCTTCTTCATCCCACACCGGCGTTTTACCACGCATGGCGATACCCAGGGTTCCCGTAGCTTCGGATATATAGGATTGGCCATACAATAGCGCTCGATCGTTATCGCCCCCCACCATTCGGTGACCAAGGCGTTCGGGCATAGGGTGCGAATAGCGAATCGACTGCATATTACCCACGACCACGTAGCGCGCACCGGTTTCCAGGCGCACCCGCTCTGCCAGCGGCTGAATAATTATCGCAGGGTCAGGCGTGGCAAATGCATCGATGATTTGCGGCATGCTAGCCACCGTTTTAGCCACAGCCAGTGCCCGCTCACCGATCTGATGGCTGATAATATCTGCTTTACGATGATTGAGATATGTACCCTGAGCCAGTAGCATGCCGGCCAGAAGTAAGCCAACCAGCATCATTACCTGTAAACGAAAGCTACGTTTATACCAGCGCCGTTTCGCACGAGTACGGCGCCAGCGCTGTAATTCAGCTAAGGTACGGGGGCGGGAATCAGTCATGGCGGAACTCAAAGTGCGCGACAGCGTCATTATGACATGCGCAGCAAGGGGGCGTTAATCGCCATCTTTTATGTCATTAAGGGAGGCGTTGGGTGTTCAGCATATTTAAACGCGTTATTTCGTCGAGCAGTTACCTGTTTGTGAGCGTTACCTTTTTAAGCCTTGTGCTTGCAAGCCCTGCGGTAGCCAACCCTTTTTATGCACCCCCGCCGCCTACCGATGACGCGCCGATTTTCAGCGGCGACGCTGAACTTGGCTTTACCCACCTTTCCGGCAACACCAATAGCCAGACGCTGATTGGCAAAACCCGCCTGACGTGGTTAACCGGCGATTTTACCCATTCGCTGCGCGGCGAGGTGCGCAACGTGAGCAAGGATGGTGAAACCAGCGCCGAGCAATATCTGCTCGCTGCCCGCGAACGCTACGATTTTAACGGCCCGCACTATGTATTTGGATTTGCCCGCTGGGAAAAAGATCGCTTTGCGGGCTACGACCAGCAGCTTTCCGTGATCGGCGGGTATGGCCGTCAGCTGTTAGAAGGCTCGCGCCATTCCCTGTCGCTTGAGGCAGGCCCAGGTTACCGGAATGATCGCTTGCGTGAAGCGGATAACGAACAGCTCGCGGTTGCTTATACCGCCTTGGCCTATCACTGGGGCTTTTCGGATTACGCCGATATTGAACAGGAAATGTCGGTGGAATACACCCAGCAAAACACCACAGGCAGGTCACTGACAGCGCTTACCGCAAGACTCAACTCGCGCATGTCGCTACGCTTGTCCCATGAAATCAAGCACAACTCTCAGCCGCCGGACGATGCCAGCGAACGCACCGATAATACCACCAGCGCATCGCTGCTTTATCACTGGTAATGAAAGTGATGCTTCGCATTGTGGCTCACCGTTAGAAGCACCACCATGATTTCTTCAGCGCACCAGCAGGGCGCATTGACTTGTTTTTCAGCACCCATTTTAAGCATCCACCTTAATCTCGTTCGACTTTGGTCTAAGCGCGCGATATACTAGCGCCAGTTTCCTGTCCTCGCGCCATTCAATGAATGGCGCTTTTTTTTTGCTGCGCTTTCCGCATTTGCGCTGTTTCCTCATGTTCCACCCAAGGTGTTCTTATTGATGAACCAACCAACCTCCAATGCTGAAAGCCAAAAGCATTCTTCGCTTGGCGACCCCATCGTACTCACGCTAAGCATAGGATTTATAGTGCTTTTTCTAGCGCTTTCCTTTTATGACCTAGACTTCGTCGCTGACTCGATTAGCCAGGGTTTTGCCTGGAGCGCGCTGACCTTCGGTACCTACTTCCAGTTTCTGATGCTGTTGACGTTCTTCATCGCCATAGGGCTTGCGCTGACACCGGCCGGCAATGCCAAGATCGGCAATCTGGATGCACCGGAGCTGAGTAACTTCAAGTGGCTTTCGATCATCTTGTGTACGCTGCTGGGCGGTGGTGGCGTCTTTTTCGCCGCTGGTGAGCCGATCTATCACTTCGTGAACGTGCCGCCGGCCTTCGATACCGACCCGAGCGTGGCCGCCGCAGTGCCTGGGGCGCTGGCGCAGTCGTTCACCCATTGGGGGTTCGTCGGCTGGGCGATACTGGGGTCGCTCACCGCGATCGTACTGTCCCACGCCCACTACGTGAAAGGCCAGCCGTTACAACCGCGCACCCTGCTTTACCCGCTATTTGGTGAGCGCTTGATGCGTGGCCCGCTGGGGGGCGTCGTGGATACCTGCTGCGTACTGGCAGTAGTGGCAGGCACCGTCGGGCCGGTCGGTTTTCTGGCGACCCAAGTTACCCATGGCCTTGAGGATTTGTTCGGACTGCCTAATACCTTCGTGACACGGCTTGGCGTCCTTGCAACCCTGGGCATGGTATACATACTTTCCGCGGTCAGCGGTGTGCACAAGGGCATGCAGCTCTTGAGCCGCCTCAATGTCATGCTGGCGCTGAGCATCGGCGCGGTCATCTTTTTGTTCGGGCCGACGCTGTTTCTGTTCAACAGCTACTTTGCCGGCATGGGCACGTACCTGGATGACTTCTTCAAGATGGTCACCATCACCGCGGAAACCGCGCCGGTGGATTGGATGCAGTGGTGGATCGTGTTCTTCTACGCCTGGTTCATCGCCTTTGCGCCTTTGATGGCGATCTTCGTGGCGCGCATCTCCCGCGGGCGCACCATTCGCGAAATGATTCTGGCCGTCGCGGTCATCGCCCCCATCGCCACCACGGTCTGGTTCACACTGCTGGGCGGCTCGGGCATTTACTATCAGTTGGTCGGCGTGATCGATCTGACCGATGCGCTTTTGGGCTTTCAGTTCGACATCGCCACGCTCACCTTGGCCCAGGCGTTGCCTGGCGGCACTTGGATGGCGCTGGCAATCCTGCTGCTGACGACCATCTTCGTGGCTACCACCGGCGACTCCATGAGTTACTCCATTGCCATGGTCGGTGCTGGCCACGACGAGCCCAGCCCATTTCTACGTGCCTTCTGGGGCGTAATCATGACGATCATGGCGGCGGTGCTGCTGGCCATGCGTGAAGGGCAGATCGCCGCGCTGCAGCAATTCATCGTGATCACCGCCGTGCCGGTATCTCTGATTCTGCTGCCCTCACTCTGGGATGGCCCTAAAGCGGCGTTTGCCATGGCGCGTGAGCAAGGCATTATTGACGGCTAGCTGGTAGGTCTTTCTCATTTTAATGTGATACGCATGGCCTTATCGTATGAGGCCATGCATTCCCTCATTGAATACAGGTAATGCTAGTTAATCTTAACCTTTAACAGAATTAAGTTAGGTCTTTCCCCTATTTATAAGTCACTTATAAGATTTAATTTCATTTAAATAGCGTTTTTGTAACTAGCTAACAAGCTACTTTTGCTTTAAATATGAGAAAATGGAATGCATACGCAACTTAATTTCTTTTGTCTGCTGCCCCATGTGCGTGAACAATAGCCAGTCTATTTTCCGCTCACGCTTCCGTCTGGTCATCTTCACCCATCAATCGAAGATGTGACCGAGCAATGGGCGCAACTAAATTATTAACAATAAATTTATTAGCAGGAGTTAATATGAAACCTTACCTATCCAAGGTCTGCTGTGGCTTAAGTGCTGGTCTTTTACTAGCGGGATGTAGTAGCGACAGTAAACCTAATATTGCTATTGGGCCTCCTGCCAGTACAACGCAAAGCGTTTCCCAACTGCTCTTTGATGCCTACGGTATAGGCAAGGACAAATACAGCACGTATCAAGAGGGCTTTGGCGCTGCACTTGATGGCGTTCAAGATGGCAACATTGATATTTCAATCGGCATTCTTGGTTTGCCTTCAGGCAGTATTGAAAACCTGCAAGCTTCCAGCGGTGACGCTCGACTACTGGGCCTAAGTGACGAGGCGATCGACTACATCGAAGCCAATAGTGCCTATAAACGCTTCACGATTCCGGCCGGTAGCTACGACTTTCAGGATCAGGATGTAGAAACCATCACGGCCTACGCTATTTTGGTCGGCAATACCCAGACTATTGATGAGGAGCTAGGCTATGAGCTGGCTCGTTTGATGCATGAGCATGCTGAAGAGAATACGCATGCTCAATCAGCATTCATGACCCTGGAAAATGCTTTAAACGGCTCTGAAGGTCTGCCCATTCATCCTGGCGCCAAGCGCTATTATGAAGAGCAAGGGTTGACTGTCGATAATTCCGTGGCAGAGCTGGGCGATATTGAGCCTAAAAGTGAATTCGTCCTGGGCACCGGTAGCCAAGGCGGTACTTACTACCCGCTGGGTGGCGAGATGGCGACTATCTGGAACCGTTACCTGGATGGCCAGAATTTCACCAACATCGAGACCGGTGCCTCAATCGAGAACCTAGTGAGCATTCGCGACAATAGTATGGATCTTGGGATGACGGTTCATGCGCCTGCTCAAGACGCCGTTGAAGGCCGTGGAGAGTTCGACAGCGGCGCTATCGATAACGTCGCTTTCATCGGGCATATCTATCCAGAAGTCATTCAGATTGTCACTCGCGAGCGCTCCAAGATTGAAAGCTTGAGCGATTTGGCTAACTAATCACTGATCCTTTTCCGCCGCTGGGTAAACCAGCGGCGTCATCCGCATGAGGCTTAATCGTGGATAAAAAAAAACTCCTGACGAAGCATCTCTATTAGAGAAATATGATCGTGAGTCCCAGGTACGCTCGCCACTTCAATTAGGCAAATGGGCATGGCTCATTACGTTAATGGGCGTATCACTCACCTGCTTCCACCTTTACACAGCTTATTTCGGTACGCTTCCTTCACAGCAGCAAGGTGCTGTTCACCTTGGCATGGCTCTTGGGATGATATTCATCCTCTTTCCTGCCACACGTGGCGCCAGTCCTCGCCACGGCGTTCCCTGGTACGATATCGTACTGGCTTTTACAGCGACATTTACAGCCTATTATAAAATCATCTTTTACGAAGAGGTGCTGCGCGCCCGTATTACCGGCTACTCAACATTTGATCTCACCATAGCCGTTCTGGGTGTACTGTTTGTTCTTGAAGCGACCCGCCGTACAGTCGGCATGCCTATTGTCGTCATGGCAGCAATAGCGATTTTGTACGCACTATTTGGCAACCTAATCCCGAGCCCCTTACTCTCCCATCCGGGTTTTGCACTTGAGCAGATCTCACCGTATTTATGGTTTAGAGAAAGCGGTGTGTTTGGTACACCTCTGCAAATATCGGCGCGCTTTATCTTCCTGTTTTTATTCTTCGGTGTTGTGCTGATGCACACTGGCGTAGGCCGCTTCTTTAATGATTTGGCTTTTGCCGTTACCGGACGCTTTACCGGCGGCTCAGGTAAAGCAGCCGTCATCGCCAGCGCGCTACAAGGCATGATTTCCGGCAGCTCTATTGGCAATACCGTCGCTTCTGGCTCGTTCACCATCCCCATGATGAAAAATGCACGCTTCAAGCCCGAAGTGGCTGGTGCAGTTGAAGCCTCTGCATCAACCGGCGGGCAGATCATGCCACCGTTAATGGGGGCAGCCGCATTTATCATGGTGGAATACGTGGGCGTTTCTTACAGAGAGATCATGTTCGCCGCGCTAATCCCTGCAATTCTCTATTTCACCGGTATTTTTATCGGCGTTCATTTTGAAGCCAAGCGCCATCGTATCCTGGGGCTTCCCAAAGACCAGCTGCCAAGCAAGCGTAAACTGTTACTGGAAAAAGGTTATATGCTGCTGCCGCTGCTGATCATCGTGATCACGATTAGTGCAGGTTTTACGGCACAACGCGCCGCGCTACTGGGCATCGCTTGCGCCTTTGCGGTGAGCTTTGTACGTAAAGATACTCGGCCTTCATTGAAAGGTATTCTCAATATCTTCGAACAAGGGGCGCGCGTGGCTTTACCGGTCATTGCCGCCGTAGCCTGTGCGGGCATAATTGCAGGCGTAGTGGGCATGACTGGCATGGGTGCGAAATTCGCAGCCGGTATTATCAGTTTAGCTGATGGCGTATTGATACTCGCTCTGCTGTTCACCATGATCGCTTGTATCGTGCTGGGCATGGGGCTACCCACTACGGCCAACTATGTGGTTACCGCTACTATTGCGGCACCGGCACTCATCAATGAGTTTGGCCTTCCTCCCATGGCGGTGCATCTGTTCGTGTTTTATTTTGGCATCATCGCTGATATCACCCCGCCGGTGTGTTTGGCTGCCTTTGCCGGCGCAGGTATCGCTCAAGCTAACCCAATGAAAACCGGTTTTACCGCCGTTAAGTTAGCCATTGGGGCCTTTATTATCCCCTACGCGTTTATCTATAACCCGATGCTGGTAATGGTTGATCCCACACCGCTTGGCTTGATTAGCGCATTGGGCTTCTCGCTGTTAGGAATTATGGGCGTCAGCAGCGCATTACTGGGTTACTTTATTCGCGACTCCCGCGTATGGGAGCGTTTCGTACTCCTGGCCGCCGGGCTTGCCATGGTGGTGCCTGAGCTAATGACCAGCGGTTTAGGTTTGATTGCCATGGCAGCCATTGGTTGGTGGCAATCACGTCGTAAGGATAGTTTCCAGGATGCTCAGCCACTCGCTTCATGAGTTATGATCACCTCTACATCACCCCGGTGCTAGGTCACCGGGGTGATTCACAGGTTATCAGGAGCATTTCATTTGGCCTCACGCAACCTTCCTTCAACCGCCGCTATGCAGTGCTTTGAGGCGGCGGCGCGCCATATGAGTTTTACCCGGGCGGCCGATGAACTAAGCCTGACCCAAAGTGCCGTCAGCAAACAGGTCGCCCACCTTGAGTCAACGCTACAACATAAGCTGTTTCGTCGCGTAAGACGCACGCTTGTGCTCACGCCGGAGGGTGCCATCTTTTTAAGCGACGTGCGCAAGGTGCTCGCTCAGATTGAGATGTCGACCCACACCATCATGACCTATAGCGGCAATAGTGAAGTACTCAAGGTAGCCACTCTGCCAAGCTTTGGCAGCCGCTGGCTAGCAGACAAGCTGCCCGCCTTTCTAGCTGCAAACCCGGGCATTAGTCTGGAATTTCACGACAGGGTGGAAGACTTTGCCCTTGAACAGCAAGATATCGATATTGCGCTGTTTTACGGTCATGGTAGTTGGCCTAATCTTGCTTGCCATAAACTGGTGGATGAAGAAATGGTCGCGGTTGCCGCCCCATCGCTTCTGGCGAAGCATCCTATCCATACTGCGAGTGACTTGGCCCAGCTGCCACTACTCCACCTATCTACCCGCCCGGATGCCTGGCATCACTGGTTTGCAGGTCAAGAAATCACCACTGATCGCAGCTACCACGGCACTCGTTTTGAGACCTTCCCCATGCTGGTACGCACCGCCATGGCAGGTGGAGGCGTTGCTTTAGTGCCGCACTTTACCGTGGATGAAGAGCTGGCCGCCGAGCGCCTTATACTCGCTTGGCCGCATCTTTTATACAGCGAAAGCGCCTATTATCTTGTCTACCCCGAGCACTTGGGTGAACTGGGTAAAGTACGCCGCTTTGTCGAGCACATTACAGCAAGCGCTGAACGCCGCGTATAAACACTTCAGGCTGCCGGTTAGGCAGCCTGAATTTCAAGCAATTGCTGGCGTAGATTAACCTTCCAATGACGCCAGTACGCGCTGCTTGGATGCCTGTTCACGCTCGGCATACAGCGCCAGCTCATCGGTCACCGGGGCGCCCAGTGCCTCTTCAAACGCTTCACGGTTGGCATTGCCCGCATAGGCTGCGTTTTCGCCACCGCCCAGGTTCGACTGGAAGATACCCGCCGCGCTGACCGGCAAAAAGTCTTCATAGGTAATCGGCTGCGCCTCTACCAGCCCTTTGGCAATCAGGGCGTTCATATCGGTGCCGGCATCACCTGCAGCGGCTTTCCCAGCTTCTGTAAGATGGTAGTGAAAGTAGGCCAGACCTTCACGTCGCATTGCTTCATCGCTATCCGGCATGGCGGCAAATACCTTGTTCATGACCGCCTGGTGAGCGTTGTTATCCAGCCCCGCGGTTTGTTTACGGCCTTCGTTAAGCAGCTGATCATAAAGCGCGCGTCCTTTCGGCGTAAGCGCCATGCCGCGCTGCTCAATTTCGCCAAAGCGGGCGGTATGCGTGCCCTGGGCATCGCCTGCAAAGCGGATCGATTCCTCTAACGCCTTGAAGCTTGTCTGGCGTAGCAAAATGGGCGCTTCACGGCGCGGTGGGCCTTCGATGACCGCCTTGGGGTTCATGCCAACGCTTGGCATACGGCGCTGAACTTCGTCGATGTCCAGGGTGCGCGGCGTTAAATGGTTGATATGCGGCCCACGAAAACACACCACATCGGCAATCAGGCGGTGTTCATCGCTCAGCGCGTGGTAAGTATCCAGATCTACCGTGGCATCCTGGTGCCAGCGGAAGGTTTCCAGGGCCTCTTTAACGAATTGATCCGCCTCTTCAGAGGTTAATCCGCCCTGGTTTTCAAAACGCTCAATCAGCTCACGGGCGGCGGGCGTGAAAATATCCCGTTTGGCCAGAATTTCTTCGGCACGCTGGTGCAGCGTCTCGCTCTCGATGAGTTCCAGGCGCAGCAGCGAGGTAAAAACGCGGAACGGGTTGCAGGCCAGCGCGTCATCCTCGACAGGACGAAACGCTGTGGAGTGAACCGGCACCCCCGCTTCAGAAAGGTCGTAATAGCCCACCGGGTACATGCCCATCACGGCAAACAGGCGGCGCAGCATGGATAGCTCTTCGGCTGAGCCCACGCGAATTGCCCCGTGGCGCTCTACGCTCAGACGCGCAAGCTCGCCCTGGGCCTCAAGGCGGCGGCGTAACTCTGGCTGCTGGCTAAGCGTTTCCTGGTTTACCTGCTCGACCAACGCCAATAGCGTGCCGTACTGGGGCACTTCGGTTTGATACATCGCCGACATGGCTTTGGAGAAACGGTCGCGAATATCATTGGTTGCTAAAAACAGTGCGTGGTTCATTTCACAGCTCTCTATGCATATTGTTACGGTGAAAAGGAGTGTTTGATTTTAGTTGTGCTAATAGTGCCTGAAGGGGATGTTGTAAGCTTATATGTGAAAAGCGCTTCACCTGACTGCGGCACGAATAGCCCGTCGCCAGCAGTTTGCCCGCATTCTCGGGGGTTTCCACCTGCGGCTGCCAGGACTGGGCGTAGATGGTTTTGGAGGTGTCGGCGTTACGGGTTTCATGACCGTAGGTGCCGGACATGCCGCAGCAGCCCGTCGCCGCCAACTCAAGCGTTAGGCCAAACGAGGCAAATACCTGTTGCCATGCTTTGGGGCTGCCGGGCGCATTGGTCTTTTCCGTACAGTGGGACAGCAGCGTAAAGCCGGGGTCGCGCAGTGAAAGATGGTTGGGCGCTAAAGTGTTCACCCGTGTGGCCAGCCACTCCTGAAGCATTAACACGTCAGGCACGGCGTCGGCGCCCAGCGCTTTCACGTACTCCTGGCGGTAGGTCAGGGTCATGGCCGGGTCGATGCCCACCATGGGCACCTCAAACTCACTTAAGGCGCGCAGGCGTTTGGCCTGCTTTTCCGCCGTGCGCTCAAAGGCGCCTAAAAAGCCTTGTACGTGCAGCGGCTTGCCGTTGGCACTATACGGCATCACGAACACGCGCAGGTTCAGGCGTGAGAGCAGTTCGATCACGTCCATCACCAGCTTGGCTTCAAAGTGCGTGGTGAAGGCATCCTGAACCACAATCACGCTCTGGGCGCGCTGCTGCTCGGTGAGCAGGGCCTGGGGCGTGGCTTCCGCCACGCCCCAGGCCCGCAGCTGCTTTTTCACACTGGCGCGGGAGAGTAACGGTGAGTCGCTCATGCCCACGCCACGCCGCATCAGCGTTTCCATCCAGCGCTGGCCCATCAAGGCATTATACAGCGGCGCTGCCTTGGCAAGCGTGGGCAGCATGAACTCCGTGCCGCCAATCACGTAGTCGCGCAACGGGCGTAAATAGCGCCCGTGGTAGACCTCCAGGAACTGCGAACGAAACTGCGGCACATTGACCTTGATAGGGCATTGCCCCGTGCAGGATTTGCACGCCAGGCACCCGGCCATGGCGTCATACACCTGGTGGGAGTAGTCGTGGTGCTGCTGGCGGCTGAGCGTATTGGCTATGCGTTTCGGGTAGTGCTTGATAAACCCCCAGGTGCGCTCGGCTTTCTTCTGGCGTGACTCTTCCACCACGTCAATACCCGCCTGGGACTGCAGGCGCAGCCATTCGCGAATCAGGCTGGCGCGCCCCTTGGGCGAGTGAAGGCGATCACGGGTCGCCTTCCACGAGGGGCACATGGGGTCATCGACATCGTAGTTGTAGCAGGCGCCGTTGCCGTTGCAGTACACCGCTGCGTCATAGGCCTGCCAGGCGCGCTCGTCGATCGTGCGGTCCAACTGGCCGCGCATCGGCACGCCGTCAATTGTTAGCAGGTTCGGGTCGCTGTCTTTGGCGATCAGCGCGCGGTCTTCTTCGCCACCCTCTGCCGGCGACGCAATTTTGCCGGGATTGAGCTGGTGATACGGGTCAAAAGCCGCTTTGACCCGTTGTAAGCTGGGGTAGAGTGCGCCAAAAAATTTAGGTGCGTACTCGGAGCGCACGCCTTTACCATGCTCGCCCCATAGTAGCCCACCGTACTTTTGAGTCAGGGCGGCCACCTCATCGGAGATTTCCCGAATCAGCGCTGCCTGGGCCGGGTCTTTCATGTCCAGGGCGGGGCGCACGTGCAGTACCCCGGCATCGACGTGGCCGAACATTCCGTAAGTGAGCCCGCGGGCGTCCAGCGCGGCGCGGAATTCCGCGATAAACGCGGCCAGGTGCTCCGGCGGTACGGCGGTGTCTTCGACAAACGGCAGCGGACGCTTTTCGCCCTGGACATTGCCTAACAGGCCGACCGAGCGCTTGCGCATCCCGTACACGGCACCGATCTGCTCACGGCCTTCGGCCAGGGTATAGCCTAATCGCGTGACCGTGGCATCCTGAGCCAAGTGACGGGTAAAGGCCTCGACCTGCTCGGCCAGCGCGCCTGCGTCATCGCCGCTGAACTCGACCAGGTTGATGCCCCGAATCGGTGTGTCGCTCTCGGGGAAGAACGCGGCCACGCTGTCCCAGACAAAATCGGCCATGGCCAGCGTCAACACCGTATCGTCGATGGTCTCGATCGAGATGGGTTCGGCATTCGCCATCAGCGCCTTGGCGTCGCGCAGGGCCTCCATAAAGCTTGGGTAGCGCACGTTGACCAGCGTGGCGTACTTGGGAATCGGCAGCACGTTGAGAACGGCTTCGTTCAGAAACCCCAGCGAGCCTTCCGAGCCGCACAGCAGGCTATTGAGGTTCAACTGGCCGGCGGCGTCGCGCAGGTGGGCCAGGTCGTAGCCGGTCAGGCAGCGGTTCAGCGGCGGAAAGGTCGCCTCAATCAGCGCGCGCTGCTGGTCGATAATCGCCGCCGCCGTCTGGTGAACGCGGCCGATGATCCCCTCCTGCTGGCAGGCGTGTTGCTCATCCTCGGCACTCAGCGCCCGGCTATGCAGGTGCTGGCCCCCGAGCAAAACCGTGTCGAGTTCCAGCACGTGATCGCGGGTTTTGCCGTAGGCACAGCTGCCCTGACCGCTGGCGTCGGTGGAGATCATGCCGCCAAGGGTGGCGCGGTTGGAGGTGGAAAGCTCCGGGGCAAAGAACAGGCCATGGGGTTTTAGCGCAGCGTTCAACTGGTCTTTCACCACCCCGGCCTGAACGCGTACCCGGCGGGCCTCGACATCGATCTCCAGCACCTGATTCATATGCCGGGACACATCCACCACGATCCCGTCGGTGAGCGATTGGCCGTTGGTGCCGGTACCGCCGCCTCGCGGGGTAAGGACGACGTCACGGTAAGGCATCTCGGCCGCCAGCTTGGCGAGGCGCTCCAGATCTTCGGCATGGCGGGGAAAGACCACCGCCTGGGGCAGGCGCTGATAGATCGAGTTATCGGTTGCCAGTACCGTGCGCTGAGCGTAGTCAGGGGCAATCTCGCCGTCGAAGCCGCGGGTCTTCAGGGCTTTCAGAAAGCGCTGATATACCGCGCTAACACTTTCACCGGCTTGCATTGCGATCATGCGCTTAGCGTCTCCAGCGCCTGTTCAATAAGGCTTAGACCTTCTTTTAATATTTCTGGCTCAGTGGTGAGCGGCGGTAATAAACGTAGAATATTGCGTTTGCGCCCGCTGGGCATCAGCAGAACGCCAGCGTTACGTCCGGCGGTCAATAGCGCCGTCAGATGCTCGGCACCTGTGGCATTTTGCGTATCGTTGAAAACAACACCCCGCATCGAACCAACGCCCGTCATAGCTCCCAGCATAGGAAAGCGGCCGCTCGACTGCCACGTCTGGTAAGCCTCAACTATCAGCGCTTCCTGCCGCTCTCCCCAGCAGGCAAGCACCTCTTCCTGCATGATGTCCATGACGGCCAGTGCAGCTGCGCATGCCACTGCATTGCCTGAGTATGTACCACCCAGCGCACCTTTGGGTAACGCATCCATCAGCTCTGCCCGCCCCGCTAATGCCGCCAGCGGCAATCCTGAGGCGATGCTTTTGCCCATCAACAGAAGATCTGGCTCAACGCCCAAGTGTGAAAAGCCAAAACGCTTACCACTGCGTCCGAACCCTGATTGAATTTCGTCAAATATCAGTACGATGCTGTGTTGATTACAGATTTCACGCATTGCCTTGGCGAACTTAGGGCACAGTAGGCGAAAGCCACCTTCTCCCTGGATGGGTTCAACGATCATGCACGCCACTTCATCGGCGGGTATTTCAACTTCAAATAGCCGTTCCAACGCGGCAAGCGCCTGTTCATCGGTCACACCGCTATCGCGGCTCGGGAAAGGCAGGTGGTAAACCGGCCCCGGTAAGGCGCCAAGACCTGACTTGTAAGGTTTAACCTTGCCATTCAAGTTCAAGGCGGCCAGCGTTCGCCCATGAAAAGCATCATCGAAGGCAATAACTGCTTGTCGCCCAGTGACGCCTCGAGCCACTTTGAGAGCGTTTTCGGTTGCTTCCGCACCACTATTGGTGAGCATGCAGGAGAGCGGATAGGAGACCGGTACAAACTGGTTTAATGCGCCTACTACCGACAGATAACCCCGGTGTGGTACTGCGTTAAATGCAGAATGCATTAACGTTTCTACCTGGCTTTGAACGGCTTCCACTACTGCCGGATGGCTATGACCAAGGTTAAGCACGCCGATGCCGCCGATAAAATCGATATAGCGCTGGCCTGATTCATCCCAAACCTCCGCATTACGCCCACGGGCTATACAAATAGGGTGTAAAACGCCTAACGCAGCACTTACATGAGGAAGATCCATCGCCATTGCTTTTCTGCCATTCAGGGTGAATGACGTTATCAAAGCAAATTATCAGGCGAGATCACAAACGAAAAAAAACGCTTAATGCATGCCAAATTGGAATGCATTTAATGTATCAGGTATCACCGAGGGTGATATTAGTGAGTAACGATCTGTAAGAAAGGAATGAAAGGAATTCAAAACTGCGCCTGGCTTAATGCTTAGCGGCGCTATAAGCCCTCTAACAAGCGCAGGATCATCTGCGGCTGCTGGTTGGCCTGAGCGAGTATCGACATGCCCGCCTGCTGGAGAATTTGTGCGCGGATCAGGTTGGAGACTTCTTGGGCGTAATCGGTGTCCTGAATACGTGACTGCGCGGCCGAGAGATTCACAATATTATTATTCAGGCCGTCGATCACGCTTTCAAAACGGTTTTGTACCGCGCCGAAATAGCTGCGCTGCTGATCCAGCTTTTTGATGGCTTCATCGAGCTTGTCTATGGGTTTATCAGTGGTGCTGCCATCAAGCACGCTGAATCCTTCAAGGCCCAGCGCGTCACGGTTCATGGCCGCCATACGAACGCTGATGGTATCGCCAGCATTGGCCCCCACCTGGATATTGAGGCTACGTTCCTCCCCCAACAGGTTAATACCGTTGAAGTTGCTCTGCCCGGCGATGCGATCGATCTCATCCAGCCGCTGATCTATCTCGTCCTGGATCGACTCCAGATCGGTTGCCGAATAAGTCCCATTGCCCGCCTGTACGCTCAGCTCACGAATGCGCTGCAGATTGTCGTTGATCTGATTAAGCGAGCCTTCGGCGGCTTGTACCAGCGAAATACCGTCGTTGGTATTGCGGATAGCCTGATGCATTCCACGAATCTGGGCGCCCATCCGATTGGCAATCGCTTGCCCGGCAGGATCGTCCTTGGCGCTATTAATACGCAAGCCCGACGATAGCCGTTGCATGGAGGTTTGTATCGCCTGCTGACTGTTGCGCAAATTATTTTGCACCAGCAGCGAGGTTAGATTGGTATTCAGGCTAAACAATATAAACCCTCACAGGGGAGAAGCTTGGCACTTACTGACTTGCTTACTGAATAGCGGCAATAGACTTATCGGCCTGAATGGATAAAACGTTAGCCTTTTTTCGTTGTCAGGGAGCGCCCGCTGGCGGCAAGCACCTCGTCGACCGGGAGCCGCACGTAATCGTACTCAAAGTACCCCTGATCCAATAGCTCGCCATTCCACGCCACAATATCCAGATCCATGGTGCGAGGGCCTGATTTGATTGGCCCACGTACGCGCCCCAGCCGGTTTTCCAGCGCCTTCAAATAGACCCGAAACGCTTCATAGGTAAGCGCCGTGCGGATCAACAGCGCAGCATTGAGAAAATCAGGTTGATCTAAAAACCCTACCGGCGGGGTGCTAATGGCCTGCGAGTGAGCCACCAGTTCGCATTCGGTACGCAAGAAATTTAACGCCTGGGCAAAGTTAAGCTCGGGCTCAATATTCGATCCTATGGAAATCAAACACTCATGAAGCGCCGTGTTCTGCCCTGCTCGTAACGCCGTTGTTGGCATAGAGATTCCCCATCCGAAGTGGCCGAAATATTCTTAACATTTTGGTAATGACCAACTATCAGACTAGCGCTACGCTCTTAGTGTGCAAGCCGTAAAGCGGCTAACAATAAACGCAAGATACACGCAACCACTACATAATTATTAGATACAGGGATACGCAATGACTGCTAAAGCTGCATTAGTGACAGGGGGCGCGACCCGCTTAGGGCGCCATTTTTCTGAAGCATTAGCGGATGCGGGGTATGACATTGCCCTGCATGTTAATAGCTCACGAGAAGAAGCCGAAGAAGTAGCGAAGAGTATTCGTAGCAAGGGGCGCGAGTGTGAAATATTGCCGTGCGATTTTCTGCACGAATCCGTTGATACGCTGATTCATACGGCACAAGCGCGGTTTCCCCATTTAAACGTGCTGCTTAACAGCGCCTCAAGTTATCAGGCAGCGCCTATCGCCAAAACCGACCTGGCCATACTGGAGACGCAGTTTCGCATTAACCTGTTTACCCCTCTGTTATTAATCCGCCATTTTGCCCAGGTAGTTTCCCAAGGCTGCGTGATTAATATCATCGATAATAAAGTGGCTTATCATCAGTATCCGTATGCAGCGTATTTGCTGTCTAAAAAGGGCCTGGCGGACATGACGCAAATGGCGGCCATTGAATTTGCACCGCATATTCGGATTAACGGCATTGCGCCAGGCGTCATACTGCCCATCGCACAGCGTAACCATGCCTATATTGCGTGGCGCCTGGAGGGCATTCCGCTTCATCGGCAGGGAGCGCCTGGGCATTTGATAAAGGCCGTGCACTACCTGCTGGATAACGATTTTGTCACAGGCCAAGTGCTATGTGTCGATGGTGGCGAGTCAATCTATCTGGAAGGCAGACACTCAGAAAATTACGCTCCCTAAATCATGTCAAAAACAACACGGGCCGCCTTTCGGCGGCCCGTGTTGACCCAATACAGAAGCATTAACCCATCTGGCTAAACATCTTCCTCATCAGGCTTATGGTGATCTGGGTCACCCGTTTGAAGGTTTTTCTTGCGTGGATCATAGCGATCATCCGAGGTTAGATCACCCGACTTAGGCTGACCTGCCGGGCTACCATCAATGGTGAAGTCCTGCTGCATAACGCGCAGGTTCGCAGGCGGTGCAGAACCAATCTTATCTTGTCCGAAGTAAAGCGTGGTATGCGGGAACGGAATCTCAATGCCTGCCTGATCAAAACGCATCTTCACAAGACGGTTATAGGCACGGCCAACGCCCCACTGATCGCCAGGAGTCGTCTTGATGACCACACGAATATTCACCGAGCTATCAGCTAAGGCAACCACGCCAGCAACGGTCAGATCAGCCAGTATCTTGAAGCCATGCTCTTCACTGGATCGGATATCATCAAACGCCAATTTGAGTTGGTCAATTGCATGATCGATATTCTCGCGGTAGGCGATACTGTATTCGCCCACATGGTTGCCGTATTCACGCATGTAGTTGGATACGGTATCCACGCTTGAGAAAGGCACGATATGGTAGGTGCCGGAAAGATCACGAATACCCACGGAGCGAATGCTCAGCCGCTCGGCGGTACCCGTGATACCCCCCAGCGTGACCACATCGCCGGTATTCATGGCGTTCTCAACCTGAATGAATACCCCGGTGATTACATCCTGCACCAGCTTCTGAGCGCCAAAACCAATCGCCAGACCCAGCACACCGGCACCGGCAATCAGCGGCCCGATGTTGATGCCGATCTCGGACAGCACGATCATGCCGGTAATGGTGACCATGGCAATCGCCAAGGCATTACGGAATAGGCTCAGCAGCGTTTTAGCACGTGCAGAGGGTTCACCGGCGCCGGTTTCGGGGTTTAGCTTATGCTCGATCAGACTCGCCAGCGCCAGCCAGATGCCCAGCGATACAATCAGGATGACTGCGATACTGATCAGATTACCCACAATATGCGCACCGCGCTCGGAGGCATACCAGCCAGCCAGATTGAAGGCGCCCCAAGCATCCAGCACTACCATGATCACAGCGACCAGAATCACCGTTCTCAGCACGCGTAACGCATTAGGCACGTAGCTGTTCAGGCGATGTTCAAGCATCGGCAGTTTGCGGCGCAAATCATCGGATAGCTGAATACGCCGGCCAATGGTCTGAGTCAGGAACGTAGACGTCAGAAGGCCAACCACGACGGCCGCCAAGGTCTTCAGAGTTGCAAATAGCACAAAGGGTAATGCATCGCCCGGACGCGTTAAGGTCAGTACAAACACAATCAGGAAATACAGCAGCGCAAACAGGTGCCAGGTACGCGCAAATAGCTGTAGCGATACACGGCTTGCGGTCATGGTGGTGTTGGCAGCGATCGTATTCATATTGCCACGCAGACGTACGCGGTTTTTAAGTACCACGCTCACCGCATAGACAAAGGCGGTAATCATAATCAGCGTACCGACCGCTTGACCCAGCGATACACCCAGATAGAAATTGACCAGTGGTACAGCGACCATCAAGCCATACCCCACCATTCCGATCAGACGCGCCAGCCAGCGATTCCAGTAAGCCGCCTCATGCGCAGAAATAGGCAGCAGGCGTAGCCCCTCGTAATGGGAGGAGAAGAGCATACGCATTACGGCCTTGAACAGCTCGATAATCAGGAAGGCGTTGAGAAACAGCGATGCACGGGTGGAAAGCTCGCCCGTTTGCCCCACGGCAAAAGTAGCGATCAGATTGCCGCCTACGTACGCTAAACCGACGATCAAAAAGTCGACAACTGCCGCGATAGCAACACATAGGATAAGCCTCAGCACAGGTGTTAAACCGGTACCGGTTAACGACCAGCGGCTTACCTTGGCAAACGCGGGTTTGCCCAGCCAGCGCAACACAAAAAACAGCGCGAACGTCGCAACAATCACGATACCCAGATTAATCGCCGCCTGGGTAAATGCAGACGCGTCAAATGTGCTCGAGCTGTCACCGCTACCGGTAAACAGATCGCCGACCACGGAGGCCGCCTGCTCAATCTGTCCACCAATATCGGTGACTACTCGACTGGTAAGCTCGGCGAGCTGGCGAGGCAGTGACACATCCTCAGGCGACACATTGCCACCCGCGGCGGCGGCTTCTGGCGATAACTCCGCTTGCAAGCCAGCCGGTAGCGCCGACGCCTGGCTGCGCAGCACGTCAATCAGCTCTTGTCGTGATTGCTCATTTTCGAGCAGGTCGACAAGCGCCTCGTAAGATGCCTGCTCCTCTGCCGGTGGCGGTGCAGGATCGCCGACAGCCGACGTCGTCGTTTGAGCTAATGCCGGCGTTGCCAACAACACACATAGTGTCATCAGCCAGATGCCTAACCAGGGTAATAAGCGTAATGGCGTCACACCTCAACCTCCCTTGAGTAAATGCTTACTTAAATCTAACGGTTGGCCCACTTTATGCAAACCATAATGCACACGTACCGCATGTCGATAGCGGTAAAAGCGCACAGGGTAACATGGGAACATGGGCAAGGTATGGACGCGGATTGAAACGTTGTTGTGCCGTTTGGCGTGTTAGTCAGGCCTTGCAGAGCGGTAACAGCCACTGGTTCGCAAGGCCTAGCACTAGCGCGTAGCGAGCGCCTTTTGCCACCACAATCCATAGAACAGCACGCCACCAGGACAGTCGAAATAGACCGGCCAGCACCGTCAGCGGGTCGCCAATCACCGGCACCCAGGAAAGCAGCAGGCTTGCCTCCCCCAGCTTGTGATACCAGCGCTCGGCCCGTGCCAGACTGTTGGGCGATGCGGGAAACCAGCGCCGATGCTGAAACTGACGCGCGTAGCGGCCCATGGCCACATTGACCAGACTCCCCAACGTATTGCCTGCGGTGGCGACAACCCACAGCAGCACGGCAGGCTCGCCCAGGCACCAAAGCCGAGCAAGCCATACTTCGGAGCCGCCCGGCAACAGTGTCGCGCTTGCCAGAGCCACCAGGAAAAGACTCAGCATATTAAAACACGCTTACGATGAACGCGGCACGTGGCCGCCTAGCTGTGTGGTGATCTCATCAGCCACTTGGCGCACCAGCGCGCCTAGCGCCAGCAGGCGTGATTCAGGAATACGCGCCACGGGACCCGAAACGGAAATGGCCGCCAGCGGCGTGGCATGCTCGTCGTAAATGCAGGCCGCCACGCAGTGCAGGCCAATGGCATGCTCTTCGCGGTCGCAGGCAAACCCCTGCTGGCCAATCTGCTGCATCTCCGCCAACAGCGCATCGGAGCTACACAGCGTGTTGTCAGTCACACGGGCAAGCTCGCGGTTATCCAGAAAGCGGGCGCGTTCATCGGCAGGCATCCAAGCTAGAAGCGCTTTGCCCACGCCGGAGGCATGCAGAGGCGCACGCGATCCCAAGCGAGTAATCATACGCATCATCTGGGGTGATTCATGCTGGGCGAGAAATACCGCCGTATCACCGTCGCGAATACCCAGATTGGCGGTTTCACCAGTTTCGCTGGTTAAGCGGCGCAGAAAAGGTCGGCTTGACGCCACCACGTCGCGGGCTTCCAGGAAACTGTTACCAATACGAAAGGTTTTGACATCAATGCGCCATAGCCCCTGCTCGTTCTCCTGGGTCACAAAGCCCTGACTCTGCAAGGCCTGGAGCAGGCGGTGGGTGGTGGAAGGGGCCAAATCAGCTTTCTCAGCTACTTCCGACAGCGCAAGCCCCAAGGGGCTTGCCGCCAGATACTCCAATAACGTTAAGCCCCGTACCAGAGACTGGCTATGCCCGCCGCCCGCTTTGGCGGCGCTTGCCGGACGCCCAACCGTCCTACGCTTGGCTTCACTCACCCTGCTCTCTCCTGAAGGCGCAAAGAGCAACAGGATAACGCGCGGCCATGGCCGCTGTCGCGTTTACGGAAACGAATTCCACTAATAGTGAAGATGCGCTAAAGACGGATAGGTGCCAACGACAGATAGATACTAATGACAGATAGGCGCTAGCGGTGTTGCCAACGTGGCGAACGCTTGTCGATAAACGCATCAATGCCTTCTGCAGCGTCAAGCGTTTGCATATTGCAGGCCATGGTTTCTCCGGCAAATGCGTAAGCTTCATCCAGCGGCATGGCCAGCTGGCGCGCAAACATGGCTTTTCCCGTTCTCACCGCCGCCGCACTTTTGGCACAGAGACTCGCGGTCAGGGCCTGAACGGCGTCGTCGAGTGCTCCGTCCTCGGCAACCCGATTGATCAAACCCCACTCAGCCGCCTGGGTGGCGCTGATGAAATCGCCCGTCAGGAGCATTTCCATCGCCCGTTTGCGGGGCACGTTACGCGACAGCGCCACCGCCGGTGTCGCGCAGAAAAGGCCTAGATTAATTCCCGACACCGCAAACCGGGCACTCTGCGCGGCAACGGCTAAATCACAGCTGGCAACCAACTGGCAGCCAGCAGCGGTGGCAAGGCCCTGAACCTTGGCAATCACCGGGACCGGGCAATGGACGATCGCCTGCATTACCTGGCTGCAGCGAGCAAACAGCGCCTGGTGGTAGGCTTTATCAGGGTTGGCGCGCATCTGCTTTAAATCGTGCCCGGCGCAGAAAGCTTTGCCGTTGGCTGCCAGCACCACACAGCGCACCTGCTCATCGTGGGCAATATCTGCAAGCGCCGACTCTAACGCCTCAAGCATCTGCTCGGAAAGCGCGTTGAACCTCTTTGGGGTATTGAGCGTGAGCGTGATGACGCCCTGCTGATCATCGCGGAGCAGTAACTCGGTCGCCGATGAAGACTCAACAGAAACAGGCATGGGAGGCCTCTAGATAAGCTGAATAATCTTCAGTCTAGTGCCTCACAGAATAAAAACGGGGTGCCTACGACCAAAGGCGGCCACGCGCATGGCCACCTGGCAAGCGTTACGCCTTACGCCAGAGCGTCAGGCTTTTTCGCGATGGTTATAACCCAAGGGATGGGGCTGACCGCGCTCCTTGGCAAGCTCTATCTGGCGCTGACGTTCGCGGGCGGCCGCGCGGGTTTTCTCAGGCAATGAGTCGATGCAGTGCGGGCAGCTGATGCCCGGTTCATAAGCGGAAGACTGCATGTCGTCAGCGGAAATCGGCATGCGGCAGGCGTGGCACTGCTCAAAGGAGCCTTCGCTCAGGTCGTGGCGTACCGCTACCCGGTTATCAAACACGAAACACTCGCCGCGCCACAGCGACTTCTCTTCAGGGACTTTTTCCAGATAATTCAGCACGCCGCCCTTGAGGTGATAAACCTCGTCAAAGCCTTCCTTGAGCATAAAGCTGGAGGCTTTTTCACAGCGAATGCCGCCGGTGCAGAACATGGCGACTTTCTTGTGCGTCTCCGGGTTGTAGTGCTCGCGCACGTACTCGGGAAACTCACGGAACGTGGTGGTTTTGGGGTCAACCGCGCCTTCGAAGCTGCCAATCGCCACTTCGTAATCGTTGCGGGTATCGATCAACAGCACTTCTGGGTCGGAAATGATGTCGTTCCAGTTTTCCGGCTCAACGTAAGTACCCACGGTGTCGTTCGGGTCGATGCCCGGCACGCCAAGCGTCACGATCTCACGTTTGAGCTTGACCTTGGTGCGGTAGAACGGTGTCTCGTCGCAGTAAGACTCTTTATGGTCGATATCGACCAGACGCGGGTCAGCGGTCAGCCAGGCAAGCAAGGCGTCGATGCCTTCGCGGGTGCCCGCCACGGTGCCGTTAATGCCCTCTTTGGCCAGCAGCAAGGTACCTTTGACATCGTTATCGACCATGGCCTGGCGCAGCGGCTCACGCAGCGCCTCAAAATCACTCAAAGTGACGAACTTATAAAGCGCCGCGACAACAATACGCGGCGTATTACCAGATTCAGAGATCGTTTGAGGGATAGTTTTTGAGACAGTTTCAGAAACAGGGGTAGACATGACACGCTCCTGGTAGTCGCCCTCGTAAAGGGCGGACCGGGTTAATAAACGCGCATAGTCTAACGCAAACGGCGTAATGCTTGAATCCTGCCAGATTGACGCAGGTCATCTCCCTATAAATTCGTCGATTTAATCGACGTTATCATGCAGAAACCTTCGCCCGACGCGGCGCGATTACAGGCGTATATTGAGTTCATTCCTCAACAGCTATTCCTTCAGCAGCTATTTATTAAACACGGCTGGGAGCACAAAAATGAAAATTCGTCGCGCGGGTGAAAGAGGTTATGCAGACCACGGCTGGCTTCGTTCCTACCACACGTTCTCGTTTGCCAACTACCATGACCCCAAACATATGGGCTTTCGCGCCCTGCGGGTGATCAACGAGGACCGCGTCGACGGCGGTCATGGCTTTGGCGCCCATCCGCACCGCGATATGGAGATTATCTCCTATGTGCTGGAAGGCGAAATGGAACATAAGGACAACATGGGCAACGGTGAGGTAATGCGCCCAGGCGATGTGCAGCGCATGTCCGCGGGTACCGGCGTGCTGCACAGTGAGTTCAATCACTCCAAGGAGGACGGCCTGCACTTTCTGCAGATCTGGATTGAGCCCAAAGCGCTGGGCATTGCGCCCAGCTACGAGCAGAAGCCCTTCCCCGCAGCTGAAAGGCAGGGCCAGTGGCGCCTGGTGGCCTCGGAAGAAGGCCGTGAAGGTTCGGTCAGCCTCAACCAGGACGTTAATCTTTACGCAGGCTCGTTTGAGGCAGACCAACGCGTGGAAACGCCCGCCACACGCTATGCCTGGCTGCACGTGGTAAAAGGCGCGGTAGAGGTCAATAGAGAACTGCTCAGCACTGGCGATGCTGCTGCATTCCAGCCCGGCGATGCCATTAGCGTGACCGGCAAGGATAAAAGCGAAGTGCTGCTGTTTGATCTTGCCTGATATTCAACCTTACCAACCAAAACGGCTCCCTTTCGGGAGCCGTTTTTTTTACGCCATTCGCAAGGCATTTTACGTTGCTGCCCAGTTTCGGTGTTGCTGAGCCTAGCTGTTGTGCGCCGAATACAGCGCGCGGATTTTCAGCGTATGCTCTACCTGCTTCAAGGCTTCCAGCGCCTGCGGGCCGTAAGCTTTGTCGACATCGATGACCACGTAGCCGACCTTATCGTTGGTTTGCAGGTACTGGCCGGAGATGTTGATGCCGTTTTCGGACAGCACGCGGTTGATCTGCGACAGCACGCCCGGCACGTTGTCATGAATATGCAGCAAGCGGTGCTTATCAGGGTGCGCAGGCAGCGCCACTTCGGGGAAGTTGACCGAGGTGATGGTGGTACCGTTATCCGAGTAGGTAATCAGCTTTTCAGCGACTTCGATGCCGATATTTTCTTGGGCTTCGAGCGTAGAGCCACCGATATGCGGCGTCAGGATCACGTTCTCGAGGCCACGCAACGGACTTTCAAACTCTTCGTTGTTGCCCTTGGGCTCAACCGGGAAGACGTCCACGGCGGCACCGTTCAGATGGCCTGACTTGATCGCGTCCGCCAACGGCTCGATTTCGACCACGCTACCGCGTGAGGCATTGATAAGGATCGCGCCCGACTTCATGGCGGCGATCTCTTTGGCGCCAATCATCCAGCGGGTAGAGGGTAAGTCCGGCACGTGCAGGCTGACCACATCCGAGCGGTTCAGCAGCTCCTCAAGGCTTGCCACCTGGCTTGCGTTACCCATGCCCAGCTTGGTGATGCTATCAAAATAGATAACGTTAAAGCCCAGCGCTTCGGCGAGCACGGAAAGCTGTGCGCCGATGCTGCCGTAACCCACGATACCCAGGGTCTTGCCGCGTGCTTCGTGCGAGTTGCTGGCCGATTTCAGCCAGCCGCCCTGGTGAGCACGGGCGTTTTTCTCGGGAATACCGCGCAGCAGCATGATGGCTTCAGCCAGCACCAGCTCAGCGACCGAGCGGGTATTGGAGTAAGGCGCATTGAACACCGCAATACCGCGTTTTAGGGCAGCGGTCAGATCTACCTGATTGGTACCGATACAGAAACAGCCAACGCCGACCAGCTTCTCTGCCGCAGCAAATACCCGCTCATTTAGTTGGGTACGCGAACGAATGCCGATAAAGTGAACATCACGAATTTTTTCGATCAGCGACGCTTCATCCAGCGATGTCGGTAGATGCTCGATATTTTCATATCCGGCGTTGTGAAAATTGTCCACCGCACTTTGGTGGACGCCCTCGAGTAGCAGGATTTTGATCTTGCTCTTTTCCAGGGACGTTTTGGCCATGGCTGAATCAACCTCTATGGTCGGCGGCGTGCGCCGTGTATCGGTTAACGGAAGGCCGTATAGTATCACACCGCATACCTTTCAGGCCTTTATGACCTGATGAAATGTGTGCGTTTTCAAGATGAAAACAGTGCAAGTCATACGGTAAAGCAGGCTGGGGCAGACGCCACCCCCTGGCCTCGGTGTATACTGGACGTTTACATTGCAGGCACGCGCGCTGCCTTTTGACGGAGCGCCCGAAAACATAGGCATTGACCAATGAGCGATACCACACCCTCGCAGCAGGATTTTGCGGCCACGGTTGAACAGCTGGAAACCATCGTAGAACGCTTGGAATCAGGCGAGCTCTCATTGGAAGATGCGCTGGGCGCTTTTGAACAGGGCGTACGGTTGACCCGCGACGCGCAGCAGCGCCTGGACACCGCAGAACTAAAAGTACGTGCGCTGAGTGAAGACAGCGAGGGCCGTTTAAACGTTACCCCCTTCGCCAATGCTGACGCACCCAAGGATGACGCTGACGAGGGTAAGGAGACGCCCCCATGGTAGCGACTCACGCCACCTCACTGACTGACTTACGCACCATCAGCAACACACGGGTAGATGCCGCACTCAAGGCGCTTTTCGACGAGCGCGCGGTGGTCACCCGGCTTGATGACGCCATGCGCCATGGCCTTTTAGTAGGAGGAAAACGCTTGCGCCCGCTGCTCGTCTACCTTGCCGGGCAGGCGCTTGGCGCACGTGATGATGAGCTTGATGCCCCAGCCGCCGCCATTGAACTGATTCACGCCTACTCGTTAATCCATGACGACTTACCCGCCATGGATGACGATGACCTGCGCCGTGGCCAGCCCACCGTGCATATCGCCTATGATGAAGCGACCGCAATCCTGGCCGGTGACGCGCTACAGACCCTAGCCTTTGACGTGCTGGCACGCACCGCGCATCCGCGGCTTGGCAGCCTGATCACCACACTTGCCAAGGCTTCTGGCCGTGAGGGCATGGTGGCGGGCCAGGCGCTGGATCTCGCCGCCGTGGGCGGCCACCCCGATGTAGACGCCCTGGCGCATATGCACGCCCATAAAACCGGTGCGCTGATTGTCGCGGCGGTGCGCATGGGCGGGCTTATTGCCGTTAACGAGAACGACCCACGTTTAGAAGCTCTGACTCGCTACGCGCGTGCCATTGGTCTAGCCTTCCAGATTCACGACGATATTCTTGATGTGACGGGCGATACCGTAACACTCGGCAAAACATCCGGCGCCGATGCCGCACGCGCCAAGCCAACCTATCCCAGCCTTTTAGGGCTGGACGGCGCGCAGCAAAAGGCGCGTACCCTGATTGACGAGGCCATTGCCGCCCTCGCCCCGCTAGGCGAGCAAGCCGCGACCTTGGCCGAATTAGCCCACTACATGATCGAGCGCGACCACTAAATGCCCATGAAGCTGTTCGACGAGATTCCCCGCGAGCGCCCGGCAACGCCGCTGCTCGACTCCTTTGATCATCCCGCTGCGCTGCGGGCCATGAATACCCAGCAGCTTGCCCAGCTGGCCGACGAGCTGCGTGCCTACCTGCTTTATAGCGTAGGCGTTTCCGGCGGCCACTTTGGCGCGGGCCTTGGCGTTGTAGAACTAAGCGTGGCCCTGCACCACGCGTTTCATACGCCCAAGGACCGTTTGGTATGGGACGTGGGCCATCAGGCCTACCCGCACAAGATTCTGACTGGCCGCCGCGAAGCAATGCTGAGCATTCGCCAGCACGGCGGCTTGGCTGCGTTTCCGCGCCGCGCTGAATCCGAGTACGACACCTTCGGCGTAGGCCACTCAAGCACCTCGATTTCTGCCGCACTCGGCATGGCGCTGGCGGCCCAGGCCAAAGGCGACAACCGCCGTGTCTGCGCGATTATTGGTGACGGCGCATTAACGGCAGGCATGGCTTTCGAAGCATTGGCGCACGCAGGCCACGTCAATGCCAATATGCTGGTCGTGCTCAACGACAACGAGATGTCGATTTCGGAAAACGTCGGCGGCCTGGCAACATACCTCGCCCGAATGATGTCGAGCAAGCCCTACCTGAAAATGCGCGAAGAGGGCAAGAAAGTGCTCTCTCATCTGCCCGGCGCGCTGGAAATTGCCAAGCGCACCGAAGAGCATATGAAAGGGATGGTCAGCCCCGCCACGCTGTTCGAGGAAATGGGCTTTCACTACATCGGCCCGATTGACGGGCACGACCTTGAAGCGCTCACCGAGACACTGCGCAACCTACGCGATCTGGATGGCCCACAGTTTCTGCACATCAAGACCTGCAAGGGCAAAGGCTTTCTACCCGCCGAGGCGGACCAGATCGGCTACCACGCCATCACCAAGCTCGAAAAAACCAGCGCAGCGCCCACGCCGCCGCCCAAGGCGCCGTCTGCTCCCAAGAAAAAGTACTGCAACGTGTTCGGCGACTGGCTGTGCGATATGGCCGCAAGCGATTCACGCCTGATGGGAATTACCCCGGCCATGCGTGAAGGCTCCGACCTGATCCGTTTTTCCAGGGAGTATCCGGCGCGCTACTTTGACGTGGCGATTGCCGAACAGCACGCAGTGACGCTGGCGGCGGGCATGGCCTGTGAAGGCATGAAGCCGGTGGTGGCGATCTACTCGACGTTCTTGCAGCGCGGCTATGATCAGTTGATTCACGATGTGGCGGTGCAGAACCTGGACGTTACCTTTGCCATCGACCGGGCAGGCCTTGTCGGCGAAGACGGCCCCACCCATCACGGCAGCATGGATCTTTCGTTTTTGCGCTGCGTACCCGGCATGGTCATTCTGGCGCCTGCCGATGAAGCCGAGTGCCGCGCAATGTTGAGCGCGGCCTACCACCACCCCGGCCCCGCGGCGGTTCGCTACCCGCGTGGCACCGGCCCCGGCGTGGATATCCCCGAGCACCTGGAATCGCTCCCGATTGGTCAGGCAGACGTACGCCGCCAGTCACAAGGTGACGGCGTGCGCATTGCATTGCTTGCGTTTGGCAGCCTGAATACCGCCGCCGCAGAGGTTGCCGAAAAGCTCAACGCCACGCATATCAATATGCGCTCCATCAAGCCGCTGGACCGCGACGCGGTACTTCACGCCGCCGATGAGCACGAGCTTCTGGTAACGCTTGAAGAGAACGTCATTACCGGTGGCGCGGGAAGTGCCGTTAACGAGCTGCTCAACGCCGAAGGCGTCCAGGTAGAAGTACTCAACCTCGGCCTGCCGGACTCGTTTGTCGAGCACGGCACGCCAGATGAACTGCTGCGTGACTGCGGCCTGGATGCTGCGGGTATCGAAGCCGCGATTCGTCAACGGTTGCCCTGAAGCTTAGCTGAACAGCGGTTTTATCAACGCCACCCGGAGTGCTGGGCTGGCGCCGCCTGCTGGCTGGGTGCTCACCCAGCCCGTGTCTTCAAGCGCAGCGCAGGCGCGGCGGATCAGGGCATGTTCGATACCCAGATGCCTGGCGAGTCGCGCGCTGGAAATGCCTTTTTCAGCGCGCGGTGACTCACGCAGCGCCAGCAGCACCAAGGCCGCCAGCGTGTCGAGTTCAGGATGGGCCTCCTGCAGCGCCGCAAGTGCGCCCTGCAGTTTTTGCTGATTCGCCATTTGATCAGACAGATCAAGCAATGCGGGCACTCGCCTCCAAACGAATGGCAATCGACTTGGAGGCCGGGGTGTGGCTTTGATCGCCCTTATGGTCCAGCGGAATCAGCGGGTTGGTTTCTGGATAATAAGCAGCGGCGCAGCCTTCGGGCGTGTCGTAGGCTACTACCTTGAAGCCGTCCACACGCCGTTCGATGCCATCGCCTGACTCTCCGATCAAATCCACCCACTGCCCGGCGCTAACGCCTAGCCGATCTATATCCTTACGGTTCAGGAAAATCACCTGACGGCCGTTTTCGATGCCCCGATAGCGGTCGTTATAGCCGTACACCGTGGTGTTGTACTGGTCGTGAGAGCGCATGGTCTGAAGCGTCAACCAACCGCCTTGGCGGGTCGCCATTTGCTGATGGACGACCTGCTCGGGCAGTGGCGCATCCGAAAACTCAGCTTTACCGCTTTCAGTAGGAAAGCGCAGCTCGAATGCCGGGTTGGTTAGCCAGAAACCCCGCGGCACGCGAACGCGTTCGTTGAAATTATCAAAGCCGGGAATAACCGCTTCGATATGCTCGCGGATTACGTCGTAGTCTTCGCGCATGGCTGCCCAGTTCACGACATCACTGCCCAGCAGGCGCTCGGCAATGCCGGTCAGAATGGTGATTTCTGAAGGCAATGAGGCATCTACCGGACGATTAATCCCCGCCGAGCCGTGCACCATGCTCATGGAGTCTTCCACGGTGATCAGCTGTGGTTCACCCGCCTGATTGCGGTCGATTTCGGTACGTCCCAGGCAGGGCAGAATCAGCGCTTCGTTACCGGTGACCAGATGGCTGCGGTTGAGCTTGGTACTGATAAACGCCGTAAGCTGGCACTGCGCCATCGCCGCCTCGGTCACCCGGCTATCGGAAATGGCGCGGGTAAAGTTACCCGCCAGGCCGATAAACACCTTACCGGGCTGGTTGTGCATGGCGTGTACGGCGGCCACGGAATCCACCCCAAACTCTCGCGGCATCGGCTTTCCATAATGGCTTTCCAGGGCGTTCAATAAAGCGTCCGAAGGCTTCTCGAAAATTCCCATGGTGCGGTCGCCCTGCACATTGGAATGCCCACGCACCGGCGAGGTGCCCGCACCGGGTTTACCTAAATTGCCGCACAGCATCAGCAGGTTGACGATCTCACGCACCGTCGGCACCGAGTGCACATGCTGGGTGATGCCCATGGCCCAGCAGATGATGGTGGCCTTGGAGCGGGCATAAAGCTCGGCCGCCTCTTCCATCTCCTTGCGGCTTAACCCGGATTGGGCCTCCAGCGTTTCCCAGGCAGTTGCCTCCACCAAGACGCGATAGGCATCCAGTTCAACGGTGTGCTCGCCCATGAAAGCGTGATCAAGCACCGCCTCGCCTGCCGCGTCGCGCTCAAACAGGGCTTTGGCCATACCGCGCACCACCGCCATATCACCGCCAAGCTTAGGGCAGAAGTAATGCGAGCTGATCGGGTGGCTGCCGTTATGCAGCATTTCAAGAGGCTTTTGCGGGTCGGCGAATTTCTCAAGGCCCCGCTCACGCAGCGGGTTGAAGCTGACAATGGTGGCGCCGCGTTCGGATGCTTCACGCAGCGTCCCCAGCATACGTGGATGATTGGTGCCGGGGTTCTGGCCAAACACGAAGATCGCTTCTGCCTTTTCAAAATCCTCCAGCCGTACGCTGCCTTTACCTGTACCCAGTGCCTTATTCAGCGCGACTCCACTGGCCTCGTGGCACATATTCGAGCAGTCCGGCAGGTTGTTGGTGCCATAAAGTCGCGCCAGCAGTTGAAATACATACGCCGATTCGTTGCCCGCCTTGCCAGAGGTATAGAAAATTGCATCATCCGGCGTGGGTAGCGTTTTAAGCTCAGCGGCGACGAGATCCAGAGCCGCGTCCCAGGTAATCGGCTCATAATGGTCGGTCTCGGCGTTGTAGCGCATCGGCTCGACCAGCCGCCCCTGATCTTCCAGACGATAGTCATCCCAGGTTTTAAGCTCGCTGACGGTGTGCTTGGCAAAGAAATCCCGCGTGACACGCTTGGAAGTGGCCTCCCAGGTCACCGCCTTGACGCCGTTTTCGCAAAACTCAAATGAGGAGCCGTGTTCAGGATCGCCCCAGGCACAGCCCGGGCAGTCAAACCCATCGGGCTGGTTAAGCTTGAACAGCGAGCGGGCGTTGGTGGCCGGCGAGCGGCTGTGCAGTAAATGCTTGCTGACCGCCTTGAGCGCCCCCCATCCACCTGCAGGGTTGTGATACTCAAAAACCTTGGGATCGTGTACCGTAGAGCTTTTTGGGGCATCCGGATTGGGCGAGGCCATAGCGCTTCTCCAAGCAAAAGGGGCAGGAAGCTCAGGGTAGACGTTAGTCAGCTTCCTTTATCGCCTTACGTTCGGCGAAACGCGCCGTCTGGTCAAGTAACAACGATAATACGCCTATCTCCGGCTGCAAACCCACGACTTTTGACTAGAGAGAGCCATGCTACTTCTGATTGTATTTTTTGCCCTGATTGGTCTTGCCACAGGTGGTCCCGTTGGGTTGTTAATTGGTGGCGCCTTGGGTTGGTGGTTAGGACGTCGCCTTGGCCGTCGCCTGATGGAGGCGCGCATGCGTCTTCAGGAAGGCTTTTTAGAATCAATTTTCTCGGTGATGGGCTGCCTTTGCCAGGCCGACGGGAAAGTCACTGACGGCGAGCTAGGCGTTGCCGAAAAGCTGTTTGACCAGATGCATCTACAAGGCGAACAGCGGGCCAAGGCACGCGCCGCCTTTGAACGTGGCCGTGCAGATAACTTTGACCTTGATGCCGAGCTTGCCAGCGTCGGTCGCCTGACCCGCAACCAGCCGGTGATGCGCCAGGTATTTTTACAGGTTCAGCTCTCAGCCATCGCCGCAGACGGCGTACTCCACCCTGAAGAGCATACAATGATCCTGCGGGTTGCACGGGGCATTGGGTGTAGTGAAGCCGAAGTACAGCAGATTGAAGCCATGCTACATGGCGCGGCGGCTAACTCTCAAGGGGCAAGTGAAGAGGCCCTTAAAGATGCCTACCGCGTGCTGGGCGTTTCCGAGGATGCCAGCGACGCCGAGATCAAAAAAGCCTACCGCCGCCTGATGAGCCAGAACCACCCGGACAAGCTGGCCGGTAAAGGGCTACCCGAAAGCATGCGCGAAGTGGCCCAGGCACGCACCAGCGAAATCGGCAACGCTTACGAGCGTATCCGTAAAGCGCGCGACAGCTAAGCGGCCTCTAAAGGGCTACGCTGGTTGGCTATTCTGATATCGACAGCCGGTACCTCAGCCGTTAGATTGAAAGCGTCTTCTTTTCGCCAGCTGCGGTTGGCACCTTGTCAGGAGCACGCCATGATTACGCTGTACAGCTTTCCTCATTCTCGCTCACTGCGCGCCGCCTGGACGCTTGAAGAGCTGGGCCTGGACTATGATTGCCGCTATGTCGCGCTGGAAAAAGGTGAAGGCCAAACCCCGGAGCACTTGGCGCGCCATCCGGACGGTAAAGTACCGGCGCTTGAAGACGGCGAGCTCACCCTGTTTGAATCATCCGCCATTTGCCGTTACCTGGCGGAACAGTATGGTGACGGCAACTTGTTGCCTACCAATGCAGCCGAGCGTGCCCAGGTTGACCAGTGGTTAAGCTTTATCGTCTCTGAAATGGAGCAGCCGCTGTGGACCCACGCCAAGCATAAATTTGCGCTGCCTGAAGACAAGCGCGTGCCGACTATCGTGCCGACGGCCACATGGGAATTTCAGCGTGCATTAAGTGCGTTAGAGCGCCGCTATCAAGGCCAGGAAACCCTGGTGGGCAACACTTTCACACTGGCGGATATCTTTCTCACCCACACGCTTGCCTGGGCGATCAGCATGAAACACCGCCTGCCCGAACCGCTTGTGGCCTATCACAAATGCCACACCCAGCGCCCGGCCTTGGCAAAAGCGGTGGCGCGTGAGAAGCAAGCGGCTGAACAAGGCATTTAACGCTTTACGCCGAATACGGCAACACGGCTGCCACTACCGCAAAATAGTGGCATACGCTGCCCGCCACCACGAACAAGTGCCAAATAGCATGATTGTAGGGGATCGCCCGTACAGCGTAGAAAATCACGCCCAGCGTGTAGAACATACCTCCCGCCGCTAACAGGGTAATGCCGGTCACTGAGAGGCTGGCGGTCATTTCTTCGGTTGCCAGCACAATCATCCAGCCCATCAGCAGATAAATCACCACTCTTAAGATCGCGAAGCGCTGCGGCCACAGCAGTTTGCAGATAATCCCGACCAGCGCGAGCGACCACACGGCAACAAACAGCGCCCAGCCGGTAGGGCCGCGCATATTCACAAGCAAAAATGGCGTATAGGTACCCGCAATCAGAAGATAGATCGCACAGTGATCCAGCAGTTGAAAGCGCTGCTTCCAAAGCCTATGCGGAATACCGTGATAAAGGGTAGAAGCGGTGTACAGCAATACCAGCGTCATGCCGTACAAACCAAGACTCACCAGCTTCCAGGGGTCTACCTGAGCAGCAATACTCGCCATCACCAGTAGCACCACCACCCCAACGACGCTCAGTAACGCCCCCACCCCGTGACTGATACTGTGCAAGCGCTCTTCTAAGGCGCTGAATTCTTCAGGTTCAACATCGTGTGCGTTGCTCATGCCCTGGCCCATCTTTAATAGCTGCTGTTATCGAGCGGTGAGTGCCAATCACCAGGCTCCATCCTATCTTTCGAATATGACAAAGCCCAGGCGCCATTGGTTTAGCGTCTGGGTTTTGTGGTGTCATAAAAACAGTAGCCGCTGTGATTAAAACAACGACACGTCTGCACTATCAAAGCGGCAGGCTGGGCAGCGCATCCTGCATATCGTTGGGCACTTTAAAATCACGCGCCGCACCTCGGGCGCTTTCCAGGCCTTGCGGGAAGCCGCTGCGATGGCTGTAATCTGGCGTGACGCCCGCTTGGTAGGCATGCCGCTTGGTTAACGCTTGGGCACAATAAACATCAACTGCAGTAATAATCCCCACGGCGGTTAGCGCCAGATAAAGGTTCTTTCGCTTGGGGTTGTGCCTGTCCTGAAGCGCATAGGTCAGCGCAGCCAAGTCAAGAGTGTCGCCGCCCACCCGGCTCCAGATTGCAGAAGTGGGGTTATCTGAAAGCGCGCCAATGCCGCTGATCATTTCACGCGCGCCGCAAGCCCGCATTTTGTTCTCATGACCGCGCAGGCCCAGCTGCTCACCTAGCTTATGAGGCGCCAACAGCTGATAAAGCCCCAGGCCCAAACTTAGCCAGCCAAGCCCGCGGGCTACTTTATCGGCGGTGCTCAGTGAACGGGCCATATCTTTTGATTGATGATATTGATGGTGCATAGCTACCTCCATGGCTTGTTGGTCAAGGTTTGAGAATCACCTTGACGCAACCATCCTGCTTCTCGCGGAAGGTCTTATACATTTCAGGCCCCTGATCCAGGCCTACGGAGTGGGTAATAACAAAAGAGGGATCGATCTGCCCCTCATCAATACGCTTGAGCAGGTCATCTGTCCAGCGATTCACGTGGGTCTGGCCGGTGCGCACGGTGAGCCCCTTATTCATTAGCGCGCCCATGGGGATTTTATCGACAAGCCCGCCGTAAACGCCGGGGATGGACAGGACACCAGCAGGACGACATACGTAAATCATCTCGCGCAGTACATGGGCGCGGTCGCTTTCGAGCATCATCGCCTGCTTGACCCGGTCATAGGCAGAATCCAGTGAGCGTGTGGCATGGGCTTCAAGGCCTACCGCATCGATACATTTTTCTGGGCCTTTGCCGTTGGTCAGCTCCTGCAAACGGCCAAGCACGCTCTCATGATCGAAATTGATCGTTATTGCCCCGCCTGCCTGGGCCATGGAAAGTCGCTCGGGCACGTTATCGATGACCACTACCTGACGGGCGCCCAGTAAGACGGCGCTGCGAATACAGAACTGACCAACAGGCCCAGCGCCCCAGATAACGACCGTATCGGTGGGCTGAATATCGCACTGTACGGCGGCCTGCCAGCCGGTTGGGAAAATATCCCCCAGAAACAGCACTTGCTCGTCGGTGAGCGTGTCGGGGACTTTGATATGCGTGGTATCGGCAAACGGCACGCGGACAAATTCTGCCTGGCCGCCTGCGTAGCCGCCGGTTAAATGCGAGTAACCAAACAGCCCAGCGCCGCCGTGGCCAAAGGCCTTGTCGGCCAGAGATTTATTGCGGTTGGAGCGCTCGCAAACCGAGTAGTTGCCGCGCTGGCACTGCTCGCATTCGCCGCAGAAAATAGTGAACGGCACCACTACCCGGTCGCCGACTTTAAGCTTCTTGTTAGCGCTGCCCACTTCCATGACTTCGCCCATAAACTCATGGCCAAGTACATCACCGCATTGCATACCGGGAATAAAGTGATCGTAAAGGTGCAAGTCAGAGCCGCAGATGGCGCAGCTGCTTACATTGATAATAGCGTCGCGGGGATGTTCTATTTCAGGATCAGGAACCGTGTCGTAACGAACGTCATTTTTGCCATGCCAGCAAAGTGCTTTCATCGTTGCTTCTCCTTACTCTTTTGCAGATAGGTAGCGTCCTGCTATGTATCAGCATCGGTCTGTATCAAAACCGTTCTGTATCAACATAGCCCAGACACCGGGCAAAAAAGTTTAAGAAAAAGCAATTTTTGGCAGTTTTGACCGCATTAAGGCGTTATTTTCAGCCTTTTCGCTCGATATCTACATCGCTTGCCTGAGTAAAGTCGCCCAGCGCCATCATATGACCAAGCTTGCCTGCCTTGGTGGCAAGGTACTGCTCGTTATGTGGATTGAGGCCGGTGGTAATAGGCAGCCGTTCGACCACATTGACCCCATCACGGGTAAGCGCATCGACTTTACGCGGGTTATTGGTCATCAGCCTGAGCGCGGTAACCCCCAGATGATTGAGCATGGGCACACACAGATCATAGCGGCGCATATCGGCGCCAAAGCCTAGCTGCTCGTTGGCCTCTACCGTGTCCGCACCCTGGTCCTGCAGGTGATAGGCTCGGATTTTATTGAGCAGACCAATACCGCGCCCCTCCTGGCGCAAATAAAGCAGTACGCCACGGCCCTCTTCTGCGATACGCTTAAGCGCCTCCTGCAACTGGTAGCCACAGTCACAGCGCATAGAGAACAGCGCATCGCCGGTTAAGCACTCTGAATGTACGCGTCCCAATACTGGTTCACCGCCATCAACATCGCCTAACGTTAAAGCGATATGATCTTTGCCCGTCGCTTCGTCTTCGAAGCCGTGCATGGTGAACGTGGCCCAGGGGGTGGGCAGTCGGGAAGCAGCAATGAAGCGGATGGTCACAGGTTACCTCGCTGATTAACCAAACCAGTTAACCACACCAGTGTTGGCAAAGTGAGCTGACAGTTTATCAGGAAGCGACTCACGCCTCACGACTGTTACCCACTAAAATTGAAGCAAAAAAGGCCTGACAAACATCAGTATTTGTCTGGCATGTGCGTTTATTACGCATGCATTCGGATTGTTTCAACACGGTCTTTCGAGTAAATTTTAGGACTTAAAAGTCAGATACAGCTGTATTAATGAAGAAAAAGGCCCCGTAAAAAGCGCGCTCATTTAATCAGATAGACCATTTTTAGCGGCGGGATAACCGCTGAGATCCCAGACTCTTTTTACTATTTCACGGAAATCCATGCTGCTACTTATACTGATTATAACGCCTTTCATTGCCAGTATCATGGCCGCACTGATGCCTGCCAATGCCCGAAATCGGGAAGCGTGGCTCGCAGGCGGCGTCACCCTGTCCGGGCTGCTGATTACAAGCTACTTATATACCCAGATAGGCACCGGCGAGATTGTCCGCAGTGAATTTGCCTGGCTACCGGATGTTGGCCTGAACATCATGTTACGCATGGATGGCCTGGCCTGGTTATTTGCCATGCTCATTCAAGGCATTGGTTTACTGGTAGTTATCTATGCCCGCTACTACATGTCGCCTGCAGACCCTGTACCGCGATTCTTTTCTTTCCTGCTCGCCTTTATGGCTTCAATGCTGGGCGTGGTGCTCTCGGGCAACCTGATACAGCTGGTGATTTTCTGGGAACTGACCAGTATCACCTCGTTTTTATTGATCGGTTACTGGCATCACCGAGCCGATGCGCGCCGAGGCGCGCGCATGGCATTCACCGTAACCGCAAGCGGCGGCCTCTGCCTGTTGATCGGCGTATTACTGCTTGGTCATATGGTGGGCAGCTACTCGCTTGATGTCGTTCTGGCATCGGGAGACCTCATTCGAGATCACTCCCTCTATCGGCCCATGCTGCTGCTGGTCGCATTAGGAGCGCTCACCAAGAGTGCCCAGTTCCCTTTCCATTTTTGGCTGCCTCACGCCATGGCCGCTCCCACACCGGTATCCGCCTTTCTGCATTCGGCGACCATGGTGAAAGCGGGGGTATTTTTACTGATGCGCCTATGGCCCGCGTTATCCGGCACTCCGGAATGGACCTGGTTAATTGCTGGCGCAGGCGTATGTACGCTATTGATTGGGGCTTTCTCGGCTATCTTCCAGCATGACCTCAAGGGGCTGCTTGCCTATTCAACCATCAGCCATCTGGGCCTGATTATGGTCCTGCTGGGTATTGGCAGCCCGCTGGCGCTGGTGGCCGCTATTTTCCATACGCTTAATCATGCCACGTTTAAGGCATCCCTCTTTATGGCTGCCGGCATCATCGACCATGAAACCGGTACGCGTGATATGCGTCATCTACGCGGACTCTACGGGGCCCTGCCCTATACAGCGACGCTGGCCATTGTGGCTAGTGCTGCCATGGCGGGCGTACCGCTGCTTAACGGCTTCATCTCAAAAGAAATGTTTTTCGCTGAAGCGCTGGCGGTTGGTTCGGCACGCAACTGGGGAATGTCGATTGCGGCGGTATTAATGGGCATTTTTGGTGTCACGTACTCGCTGCGTTTTATTTACGTCTTTTTCGGTAAGCAGCCTGATGATTTGCCAAAACAACCACATGAGCCACCGCGCTGGATGCGTTTTCCTGTTGAATTTCTAGTGCTGTGCTGTTTGGTCGTTGGCGTTATTCCCAGCCTTAGTATCGGACCATTCTTGAATGTCGCGGTTACATCTGTATTAGGAGATACAACCCCTTACTACAGCCTCGCCGTTTGGCACGGGTTCAATATTCCTCTAATGATGAGCATCGTGGCATTAATGGGCGGTGTGGCCTTTTATATATGGCTACGCACCCGTTACGGGCTCATCCAATCAACCTACGTGCCGCTGCTTGGCCGGTTTAATGGCAAGCAAGCCTACGAGAGCACCATGCTGCGCCTTTCATCAAGCGCATCATTACTGGAAAAAATCCTCGGAACTCGGCGCTTACAGCCCCAGCTTCTGTTGATGGTCATCATGCTCCTGGCAGTGCCAATGCTGATTGTACGGCCGGTATCCCTGCTTGTTCTGCCTGCTAATGGGGAGTTTTCCTGGCTATTTGCGGGGCTATGGCTCATTGGGGCTATCTGTGCCGTCGCGGCAGCCTGGCAAGCCAAATACCATCGTTTGGCAGCACTTAGCCTGGTCGGTGGCGTGGGAATCGTTACCAGCATGGCGTTCTTGTGGCTGTCCGCACCAGACCTGGCGCTTACGCAACTGATGGTGGAAACCATCACCACAGTGCTGATTTTGTTAGGCCTGCGCTGGCTCCCTCCCCGTATAGTACCGCGTGAGCTAAACCTTACGACCAAAAAAAGCGCGTTACTTCGCCGCTCACGCGATGTCATCATTGCGGCCTGTGCTGGCCTAGCAATGGCATTGGTAAGCTATGCGGCATTGCTGCGTACACCTTCTGAAGGGGGTATTTCTGATTTTTTCCTTACCCGCGCCTTAAGTGAAGGTGGGGGAAGCAACGTGGTCAATGTGCTGCTCGTCGATTTCCGCAGTTTCGACACTCTGGGTGAAATTGCGGTACTGGCTATTGTGGCGCTGACCGTTTACGCGCTGCTGCGGCGCTTCCGTCCGGCGCCTGAAAGTCTGCCCATTCCCGCTCAACAGACTAATAGCGTTGACCCTGCTGCAGGTCAAACGCCCATTCAGCAGGTGGAAACAGGCTATCTCAAAATTCCCAGCGTTTATTTGCGCTTGCTGTTACCGGTGATGGGGGTTATTGCGGCCTACTTCTTTATTCGCGGCCATAACCTGCCTGGTGGTGGTTTCGTTGCAGGTTTGACTTTTGCGGTTGCTATCATCGTTCAATACATGCTGGCAGGTACTCAGTGGGTTGAAAAACACTTACGCCTTCAACCTCATCGCTGGATTGCATTTGGTCTACTCACTGCCTGTGCGACCGGCCTGGGCGCCTGGCTATTGGGTTATCCGTTCCTGACCACTCACACCGCACACTTCACGCTCCCGCTTCTGGGTGAAGTGCACCTGCCTAGTGCGTTCATTTTTGACTTAGGCGTATTTGGCGTAGTGGTAGGTTCCTCCATACTGATTCTTGTCGCCTTGGCGCACCAATCTGTACGCAGCCACCGCCTGCCCGCCACCACGGCACCGGCGCCCCTCCCTACTCAACAGGAGACCAAATAATGGAAGCAGTTATTGCCATTGCAATGGGCATCATGTTTGGCTCCGGGGTGTGGTTACTACTTCGCCCACGAACCTTTCAGGTCATTATTGGCTTATTGCTTATTTCTTATGCGGTTAACCTATTTATCTTCATCATGGGGCGACTCACCATCAATCAGCCACCTTTAACACTTGCCGAGGGTGCTATCGACCCTGCTCTATATGCCGACCCTATGCCGCAGGCACTGGTGTTAACAGCTATCGTGATCGGCTTTGCCACTACGGCGCTTTATCTTGTGGTAATGATCGGCGCCCGCGGTCTCACGGGAACCGACCACGTTGACGGCAAGGAGACCAATCGATGAGTCTCTCTTGGGTACAACATTTAATCCTGGCGCCTGTGTTGCTGCCCTTGATATTTGGCGCGGGGCTGATACTGATTAATGAGCGCCATCACCAAAAAAAGTTTTTCATAAACCTAGCCAGTACGTTGGCCATGTTGGTGACTTCGGTGGCGCTTCTCTTGCTGGCAGATCATGAATACTGGCCGGATGGCATTGGCCTATATCTTTCGGCTAACTGGGCGGCCCCGTTTGGTATTGTCTTATTAGTTGACCGGCTAACAGCAGTGATGCTGCTACTCGCATCGGTATTGGCAACCGCGTCTCTAGTCTTTGCGATGACCCGCTGGAGCCGGATTGGGGTGCATTTTCACTCGTTATTTCAATTTTTGTTAATGGGCATTAACGGGGCTTTTCTTACTAATGACTTGTTTAACCTGTTCGTTTTCTTTGAGGTGATGCTGGCGGCCTCTTATGGTTTGGTACTACATGGCTACAACAGCATGCGTATCCGTGCAGGCATGCAGTACATCGTCGTCAATTTATTAGCGTCATTTTTCTTCTTGATCGGTGTAGCGCTGATTTATGCGACGACTGGCACGCTTAATATGACCGATTTAGCGGCACGCTTGAATATGCTGAATCCGGAAGACTTAGTGCTACTAAAAATTGGTGTTGTCATTCTAGCGCTAGCGTTTCTGACCAAGAGCGCCATGTGGCCGCTAGGTTTCTGGCTACCCACAACGTACTCGGCCGCTTCACCACCGGTAGCCGCAATGATGGTGTTGATGACCAAAATCGGCGTGTATGTATTGATCCGGCTGTGGTTACTACTGTTCTCAGAAGGCCCAGCCGCCGGTTTCGGTTTTGATCTTCTTCTCTGGGGGGGCCTTGCTACCCTTGCCTTTGGCACTATAGGCATTCTGGCCAGCCAGGAACCTGGCCGCATGGCAGGCTATGCAGCGGTAATATCATCGGGCACACTACTGGCTGCCGTAGGATACGGCCAACCGGAGCTCATCAATGTGGCGCTCTTTTACTTGATCAGTTCAACGCTGGCTGTTGCGGCGTTTCTCCTGCTAATTGAATTAATTGACCGCATCCGAACCCCAGGGGCAGCCATGTTGGCGTTGACCATGGAGGCTTTCGCGGTCGAGGATAAGCCGGGAGAGCCCGTTGGAAAGGCTATTTCAGGTGCACTGGCCTTTCTGGGCCTGGCCTTCGCCTGCTGCGCGCTGATAATTACCGGGCTCCCGCCTCTGTCCGGTTTTATCGCTAAATTCAGCCTCTTCCATAGACTGCTGAACCCCGAAGACGCCGCTATGGGTATTAGCTTGGTAACTTGGCTAATGATTACGCTAGTCGTACTCTCGGGGTTAGCGGGCATTATTTCGTTGATGCGCTTTGGCGTGCGAACGTTTTGGGCCGCTCAGAATCCGGTGGCACCCCACCTGCAGCGTTCTGAAGTAATGCCAATTACTACGTTGTTACTGGCCTGTGTCCTACTAACCGTCCAGGCAGGCCCCACGATGGCTTTTCTGGAGCGCAGTACAGAAACACTCAACCAACCTGATATTTATTTGGAACGCTTGAATTCAACAGTAGTTATTGGCGCTACGCTTGAGGAGACGACTCAATGACATTGCGCTGGCTTCCTTCTCCTGTCCTATCGGGCGCCTTACTGGTCATGTGGCTACTGCTGAGCCAAAGTATTGCTCCCGCACAGATTTTGCTGGGTAGTGTCTTGGCTATTGCCGCTCCGCTGCTCGCTAGGCCATTGCGCCCGCTTGCCCCTGCTCCTTTTCGTAAACCGCTCGTATTGGCACGACTGCTGTTTATGTCGATGGTGGAAATCGTACGCTCTTGCTTCAACGTCAGTCGCATTATTTTATTCAATGCTAAGGGAGTGGAATCGCAGTTCATCCGTGTGCCACTGGATATTAAAGACCCGTATGGCTTGGCACTCCTATCTTGCCTGATCAACTCAACACCCGGCACCGTGTGGGTGGAACAATTGCCTGACTCCAATGACCTGGCGCTCCATGTTTTTGACTTTCACGATGAACAGTGGTGGATTGACACCATTAAAACGCGATATGAACAGCCATTGATCGAGATTTTTGAACATGAATAAGCGGAGTTCTTTATGACCGCACTGCTTTCTCTGGCGATTAATATCACACTGCTTAGCGTTCTATTAGCCATGCTGCTGTGTACAATTCGCCTACTGCTAGGCCCCACTGCTCAGGATCGCGTATTAGCGCTGGATACCTTATGGATGTGCGCTATGTTGCTTGCTCTTGCCTTGGGTATACGCTTTGGCAGCGTGATTTATTTTGAGGCAGCGATGCTGATTGCGCTCACTGGTTTTGTATCGACAGTCGCGCTTACTAAATTTCTTATGCGCGGCGAGGTGATTGAATGAACCACGAACTGGAAGCCCTGCCGATATGGATCAGTCTGCCGGTCACTTTATTATTGCTGCTCGGAAGCGCGATTATTTTGATCGGTGCTCTGGGCCTTGTCAGGCTGCCGCACTTCTTTCAGCGAATTCATGGCCCAGCCATTACTATTACGCTAGGTACCGGTTCCATCCTTATCGCCTCGATGATGTACTTCTCGGCGCTGCAATCACGCTTGGTGATTCATGAGCTATTGATCACGGTCTTTGTCATGCTCACCGCGCCGGTGGTGGCCATGCTCCTTATGCGCACTGCTGTCTACCGCGATCTACGGGCTCGCGATCGGCGCCCAGTCGATCGCGCGAAAGACCAGAAGGCAACGGATGAGGTTTATCCTTTTTCGACTAATTCGACTAAGAAGTAAATATCGAACCAGCGGCCCCCTGATCTTTCTACAGAGGGTCGCGACTGGGTAAGCTTTTTTATTTGACCACCATACTTTTCACTTCGATACGCCGCTCACTGGCTCATTCTAAAGTACAATCTCCAGTACGTTTCTCAAGTACGCTTTCAAGTACACTTGCAAGGCTGTTTCAAGATTCGCGGCCTGCAGGTGTCGTTTCAAATAAGTTGTAAGCACTGTTTTGTATACTGTTTAAAATACACCGCAGGCAAATTTCTTTAGGGTAAATGTTTATGACCCCCACACCTTTGCAAAACGACCGTTTCCTTCGCGCGCTGGCGCGTCAGCCCGTTGACCGCACGCCGGTGTGGATGATGCGCCAGGCTGGCCGCTACCTACCGGAATACCGCGCCAGGCGTGCCGATGCGGGCAGCTTTATGGATCTGTGCCGTAACCACGATCTGGCCTGCGAAGTCACCCTGCAGCCGCTGGAACGCTACCCGCTAGACGCCGCGATTCTGTTTTCAGATATTCTAACGATTCCAGACGCCATGGGTCTCGGGCTCTATTTTGAAACCGGCGAAGGCCCCAAGTTTCGCAAGACCGTGCGCACCGCTGATGAAGTCGCCGCACTCAGCGTACCGGACGCCGAACGCGACCTGGACTACGTGATGCGTGCGGTATCCACTATTCGCCGAGAGCTGAACGGGCGCATGCCGCTGATTGGTTTTTCCGGCAGCCCCTGGACGCTTGCGACCTATATGGTGGAAGGCGGTTCGAGCAAAGACTTCCGCCATTTAAAAACCATGCTTTACGACACGCCGGACACCATGCACCAGCTGCTGGACACCCTGGCGCAGTCGGTGACCGATTATCTGAACGCCCAGATTCGCGCGGGCGCCCAGGCGGTGCAGATTTTTGATACCTGGGGCGGCGCGCTTTCCACCCCTGCGTACCTGGAGTTTTCGCTGCGTTATATGGAGCAGATCGTCTCGGGGCTGATCCGCGAGCATGACGGGCGCCGCGTGCCGGTGATTCTGTTCACCAAAAACGGCGGCCAGTGGCTTGAGCATATCGCCTGCGCGGGCGCCGATGCGCTGGGCATCGACTGGTCGACCGAGCTCTCCAGTGCCCGTGCCCGCGTGGGCCATAAGGTTGCGCTACAGGGCAACCTGGACCCCAACGTGCTGTTTGCGCGCCCATCGGCGATTCGTGCCGAAGTCGCCCGCGTGCTGGAAAGCTACGGCCATGGCCCGGGCCATGTGTTCAATCTGGGCCACGGCATCAGCCAGTTTACCAATCCGGATAACGTTACCGCCTTTATGGAAGCACTGCACGAGCTAAGCCCGCAGTATCATCAAGGTATTCCAACCCATTCCAACACCCCTTCCTCAGGAGCCAATTGATGAGCGAATTACGCGACGACCAGTGGTTTACCGAAGTTTTTGATAGCCACGGCAGCGCCTTCTCGCTGAAGATCTCTGAAAAGCTGTTGGATGTACAGAGCGAATACCAGCATCTGGAAGTGTACGCCACCGAGACCTACGGCAACCTGATGGTGCTGGACGGCTGCGTGATGCTCACCGACCGCGACAACTTCCTGTATCACGAAATGATCGCCCATCCGGCGCTGTTTACTCATCCGGCGCCCAAGCGCGTGGTAATTATTGGCGGCGGTGACTGCGGCACGCTCAAGGAAGTCCTGCGTCATCCGGGCGTCGAGAAAGTCACCCAGATCGATATCGACGAGGAAGTGACCAAGGCATCCGAGCGTTTCTTCCCGGCGCTAGTGGAAGCCAACAGCGATCCGCGTGCCGAGCTTCTGTTCGCCGATGGCGTCAAGTGGGTGGATGACGCCGCCGATGAAAGCATCGACGTGCTGATTATCGACTCCACCGACCCGGTTGGCCCCGCCGAAGGCCTGTTCAAGACCGACTTCCTGAAGCGTTGTCATCGGATTTTGAAAGCCGATGGCGTGATGGTCCAGCAGAGTGAATCGCCGCTTTATCACAGCGGCAATATCATTCGCGAGCTGCGTAATGATATGCGTGAAGCGGGTTTTGAGAGTGTCGCCACACTGCCCTTCCCCCAGCCGGTTTATCCGTCTGGCTGGTGGAGCGTGACGCTTGCCGGTAAAGGTACCAACGTGGAAACCTTCCGCGAAGAGGCTGCCGCTAGCCACGAAATGCCGCTACAGTACTACACAGTGGATGCCCACCGTGGCGCCCTGGCGCTGCCGCCGTTTATGCGAAAAGCATTCGCTTAACGCACGCGCCAGCAAGCGATAAAGGCCGGGCTGCTCTGCCCGGCTTTTTTGTGTCTCAACGTTAAGGAAACAACAATGAAAACCGTACGTTGGTTAAGTATTAGCGCCTGTGCCCTGGTTCCCACATTTGCCCTGGCGGATACCCCTACGCTGGAAAAGGTGCAATCCCGTGACAGCGTGCGCTGTGGCGTCAATGCCGCGCAGCCCGGCTTCTCCTCGCTGGACGACAACGATCAGTATCAGGGCTTGGATACCGATATCTGCCGTGCGGTTGCCGCAGCGGCCCTGGGGGACGCCAGTAAGGTTGATTTTGTACCGCTGGACTCGGTCGAACGATTTACTGCGCTGCAGTCTGGCGAGGTGGACCTGCTATCCCGCACCACCACCTGGTCTTCAAGCCGTGATACGACGCTCGGTCTCCAGTTTACCGGGGTGACCTACTATGATGGCCAAGCCTTTATGGTCGCCAGTGACCTAGGCGTGCAGAGCGCTGAGGAACTCGACGGAGCGGCGGTATGCACCCAGTCGGGCACTACCAGTGAGCTGAACCTTTCCGACTATTTCCGTATCAATGACATGAGTTACGACGCGGTGGTCTTTGATTCCCCAGAGCAGTCCATTGCGGGTTTCGAGGCTGGCCGGTGCGATGTTTTAAGCTCCGATGCCTCTCAGCTCTACGCGCAGCGTATGCAACTTGCCGACCCGAATATGGCCGTTGTGCTGCCCGAAATCATTTCCAAAGAGCCGCTTGGCCCTGCCGTACGTCAAGGGGACGATGAGTGGTTCAATATCGTGAAGTGGTCACTGTTTGCCATGTTGAATGCTGAAGAGTACGGCGTGACCAGCGAAAATGTCGATGAAATGACCAGCTCCGAAAATCCTGACATCGCCCGCCTGCTGGGCCAGGACGGCAATTACGGCGAAGGCATGGGCTTGGGCGCTGACTGGGCCTACAACATCATCAGCCAGGTGGGTAACTACGCAGAAATTTATGAGCGCAACGTAGGTGCGGACTCCAACTTCAAGATCGCCCGCGGTTTGAACGCGCTGTGGAAAGATGGCGGCATCCAGTACGCGCCGCCCATTCGTTAAACACTTTTGAATGGCGACCAGCGGTTACTGCACCAAACCAGGGCGTGTAGTAACCGTTTCTGATTTTTTGCACCTAAACTTTCGTCGGAACCGGGATGTTTTGCGTTGAAAAGCGCTGAATTTGGCGATATCCCATGTTGGCATCTTCCTTGCTAGTTTTATATGTCATGCCTCTGCATGCATAACAAGACTAAACACAATGGGAAATAACCATGCTAACTAAAAAACACCTGGTACTGCTGGCTTCAGCAGGCGTCGTCACTCTAGCAGGAACCGCGACGGCAAATGCAGCTACCTTGGAAGATACGATTGAGCGTGGCGCGGTTCAGTGCGGCGTCAGTGACGGTTTGCCAGGCTTTTCCGCACCCGATGGCGATGGCAACTGGCAAGGGTTGGACGTCGATGTATGCCGTGCCGTGGCAGCTGCCGTTCTGGGAGATGCCGACGCGGTTAACTACATTTCACTTAATGCCGTAGAACGCTTTACCGCTTTGCAGTCGGGCGAAGTGGATCTGCTTTCGCGTAACACGACCTGGACGACCACCCGAGATACCACGCTGGGTCTGAATTTCGCAGGCGTCAACTTCTACGATGGCATCGGCTTTATGGTTAGCCGTGACCTGGGCATCAGCGGCGCAGATGAGCTTGATGGTGCGGCGATCTGTATCCAGACCGGCACCACCACCGAGCTTAACGTGGCCGATTATTTCCGCGCCAACGACATGCAGTTCGATCCCATCGTGTTTGATACGTCCGAGCAAACCGTGGGTGGCTTCCAGGCTGGCCGCTGTGATGTATTGACTTCCGATACCTCGCAGCTGGCAGCTCTACGCATTCAGCTGGACGACCCGAACGGCGCTGTTATCCTTCCCGAGATTATTTCCAAGGAGCCGCTGGGCCCGGTTGTGCGCCAGGGCGATGACACCTGGTTCAATATCGTCAAATGGTCGCTGTTTGCCATGTTGAACGCTGAAGAGTACGGCGTGACCAGCGAAAACGTTGATGAAATGACCAGCTCCGAAAATCCTGACATCGCCCGCCTGCTGGGTCAGGACGGTAACTACGGCGAAGGCATGGGCCTGGACGCTGACTGGGCTTATAACATCATTAGCCAAGTAGGTAACTACGCCGAAAGCTTTGAGCGCAATGTCGGCATGGGCTCTCCGCTTGAAATTGAACGGGGTGTTAATGCCCTGTGGAACCAAGGTGGCTTCCAGTACGCACCGCCGATTCGCTAAGCGTCTCGCTTGACCCGGCCCGCCAGCCCTTAAAGAGCATCGGCGGGCCATTTGATTGAATTCCGTGTAGCGGAGACGCCACCCATGTCAGTAAGACCCAACGCTCGCCCCGCTGGCCAAAAGCCACCGTTCTGGCGAGACCGCGCTAAACGTGCACTTATTTTTCAGTGTCTATTAATGGCGGCTGTCGCCGCCTTTCTGCTGTATATCGTGGGCAATGTTCAGGACAACTTATCCGCCCGGGGCATTACCACCGGCTTTGGCTTTTTAAATAACACCGCAGGTTTTGGTATTGTCCAAAGCCTGATCGACTACTCCTCACAGGACACTTATGGGCGTACCTTCTTGGTAGGGTTGCTCAATACGTTACTGGTGGGTGGATTCGGAGTAGTGGCGGCTACCACAATTGGTTTTATTGTGGGGATTGCCCGCCTATCGCCTAACTGGTTGCTGGCGCGCATCGCCACTGCCTATATTGAAACCTTTCGTAATATTCCGCTGCTGCTGCAAATCTTCTTCTGGTATTTTGCCGTGCTGCGAGCCCTGCCAAGTGCCCGGGACAGTTTGTCTTTCGGCGAAGTTCTCTTCCTTAACGTGCGGGGCCTTTACTTACCCGAACCGCTTTTTGAGTCGGGATTTGGGTTAATTCCGGCGACGTTTTTGGTAGCGATTGTGGCCAGCATTATTCTGGTGATCTGGAATAAGCGTCGACACGAGGCCACGGGCAAACGCCTGCCGGCTATATGGATCTCTCTGGCGCTCATTTTTGGTTTACCGCTGCTGGTCTTGCTCGCGACAGGCGTACCGGTGACCTGGGATGTGCCTGAGCTGCGTGGGTTCAACTTCCGGGGTGGCTTTACGATCATTCCCGAGTTCCTGGCCCTGTGGCTGGCGCTGTCGATCTATACCGCAGCGTTTATTGCAGAAATTGTCCGCTCGGGTATCCAGGCCATTTCGCATGGGCAAACCGAAGCGGCCCAGGCGTTAAGCCTGCCGCGCAATCTTGTGCTTCGACTGGTGGTCATTCCCCAAGCACTGCGGGTCATTATCCCCCCGCTGACCAGCCAGTATCTGAACCTGTTCAAGAACTCGTCACTGGCCACCGCGATCGGCTATCCCGATCTCGTTTCAGTGTTTGCGGGCACAACGCTCAACCAAACAGGCCAGGCCATTGAGGTCATTGCCATGACCATGGCGGTGTATCTGACCATCAGTCTGTTGGTTTCCATGTTTATGAACTGGTTCAACGCCCGCGTGGCGCTGGTCGAGCGCTAAGTGACGGTGAGGATTTCTGCATGATTCATAATCAAACAATGATCAACCAGCGGCCAGCACCTACCAACACGATTGGTCCGCTTGCCTGGCTACGCGCCAATCTATTCAGCGGGCCTATCAATACGCTGTTTACCCTGATTGGCCTTTACGTGCTGTATCTACTGCTGGTGCCGACCATTCAATGGGCGTTTATCAACGCTGACTGGAGCGGCACCACGCGGGAAGACTGCTCACGCGAGGGCGCCTGCTGGGTGTTCGTAAAGGCGCGCTTTAGCCAGTTCATGTATGGCCTTTACCCACGCGATGAGGTTTGGCGGGCCAATATCGTCTTTGCGGGCTTCTTTGCGCTGATTGCGTGGCTTGCCATACCGCGCATGCCGTTTAAACGCTGGGTGGCCGTGCTTGCGTTAGTGGGATTCCCGATTGCGGCTTATGTATTGCTGCACGGTGGCTATTTCGATTTACCGCGTGTACCGACCCACCGCTGGGGCGGTTTGATGCTGACGCTGCTACTGGCCTCTGTGGGCATGATCGGGGCGCTTCCCATCGGCATTGTGCTGGCGTTGGGACGGCGCTCCAACATGCCGATCGTGAAAAGCTTCTGCGTCATCTTTATTGAGTTCTGGCGGGGCGTACCGCTGATCACCGTGCTGTTTATGGCCTCGGTCATGCTGCCACTGTTCTTACCTTCGGGTATCAGTGTCGATCGTCTGGTACGCGCGCTGATCGGCCTGACGCTGTTTCAAAGCGCGTATATGGCCGAGGTGATCCGTGGCGGTCTGCAGGCGATTCCCAAAGGCCAGGAAGAGGCTGCTGCCGCGCTGGGAATGACATACTGGAAGCGCATGGGGCTGATTGTTATGCCACAAGCACTGAAGATGATGATTCCAGGCATCGTCAATACGTTTATTTCACTATTTAAAGACACCACGCTGGTCATGATCATTGGCCTGTTTGATCTGTTGGGTATCGTGCAGGCCGCGCTTTCCGACTCGAACTGGCTGGGCTTTTCCATTGAAGGCTATGTATTTGCAGCGTTCGTTTTCTGGATTTTCTGCTTCAGCATGTCGCGCTATAGCCAGTATCTGGAACGCAAGCTCAATACCGGCCATAAGCGCTAACGCCGCTTTTCTTAAAGATTTTGAGTAGGACTTCACACATGACACAAGCAGCCAATAATAGCTCTGTTACAAGTACTCCTGACCTGATGGTTGAAATGCGCGGCGTCAACAAGTGGTACGGCGACTTTCACGTACTGCGTGATATTGATTTCGAAGTAAAACGCGGCGAGCGTATCGTTATCTGCGGCCCGTCCGGTTCGGGTAAATCGACGCTGATTCGCTGTATCAATCATCTGGAAGAGCACCAGCAGGGCGAGATCGTGGTCGGCGGGAAACCGCTCACCCAGGATGTAAAACGCATCGAGCAGATTCGTCGTAGCGTCGGCATGGTGTTTCAGCACTTCAATCTTTTTCCCCACCTAAGCGTGCTTGAGAACTGCTGTATCGCGCCAATGTGGGTACAAAAAAAGCCTCGTAAGGAAGCCGAAGCGCAGGCGATGCGCTATCTGGAACGGGTAAAGATCGCAGAACAGGCCAGGAAATACCCCGGTCAGCTCTCCGGCGGCCAGCAGCAACGGGTGGCCATCGCCCGCTCGCTGTGCATGCATCCGGATATCATGCTGTTCGATGAGCCCACTTCCGCTCTTGACCCGGAAATGATCAAGGAAGTGCTGGACGTGATGGTTGAGCTTGCCAATGAAGGCATGACCATGCTCTGCGTCACCCATGAAATGGGCTTTGCCAAAACCGTCGCCGACCGGGTGATCTTTATGGACCAAGGGCAGATTATTGAAGAAAACGCACCGGAACCGTTCTTCAATAACCCCCAGTCGGAGCGTACTCAGCTGTTCTTGAGCCAGATACTGGGCCATTAAGCGTTGCCGTGCGCCTAACGAGCGCCCACAGCGGTAATACTGGCCGGTAACAAGGCAAGCTGCTCACGGTGCTGGCTGAGCGGCTTGCCCGCCAATGCAGTGAGCAGTATTTGCAGCGGGTCGCCATGGCTTACCAGCAAAATCGTTTCATCATCGGTTTGCGCTTCCCAGTGCTCAATCACGGCCATCATACGCGCCGCCACTGAACTAACCGCTTCCACCTGGCGGTGGCAATGCTCGGCATCACGAGCATCCAGCGCCCATACATCCGGATAATGAATATCTCCCTCGCCGTCGAATTCGCCAAAATAGCGTTCACGCAAACGCTCATCCTTGCTCATTTCAAGCTTGAAGGCACTTGCGATCCGCGCAGCCGTTTGCGTGGTGCGTAAAAAGTCAGAATGAATCACTCGCGTCGGGGTTGGCCATGCCCACTTGGCTACCGCTTGCGCGAGCTGCTGTTCACCCATTTCTGACAGTCCAAAGGCGCTAAGCCCGCGTTCAGGACTGCTAATAATCAACTTTTGCTGATTTGCCTGACTATGGCCATGGCGCATTAGCAAGTAGCGGTTGCGCCAATGGTCGGAGGAGGCAAGGAAAGTGTTTGACATAACTTTGTCACAAACCCTAGATTGAGAGTGTTGATTTTCGAAAACCAATATTTAAGCGGCTAAATGTGCACTTTCGAACAGCGAGTGTCGCCATGTGAGTGACATAGCGCAGAGAAAAGAACACCCAGGCGCTTATTAGCTACCCCTTAATCCAACCTTAAATAATGCCCCAACAAATAGCACGACCATAAACAGCAAGACCACAAAAATAACTTACTAATGAGGTTTCACATGGCTACGTCGCTTTTTCGCAAGCGCCCGCTTGCGTTAATGACTGCAACAGCGCTACTCCCCCTCGCGCTGCTTTCCACCCATGCTTATGCCGAGTGCGAGCGCGGTGATCTTGATGCCCTTTACTGTGATGAAAATGGCGATATGGTCGCTGACCTTCCAGCCGATGAGTCAAAATGGGCCAATCCCGATACGCTGATTTTTGCCTACACCCCGGTGGAAGATCCGGCGATCTATTCAGATATCTGGCAGCCCTTTATCGATCACCTGTCAGAAGTGACCGGGCGCGATGTGCGCTTCTTCGCGGTTCAGTCCAACGCGGCCCAGGTAGAGGCCATGCGCAGCGGGCGTCTGCATATCGCCGGTTTCTCGACGGGCCCCACGCCGTTTGCGGTGAACCTGGCAGGCGCGGTGCCTTTTGCGCTGATGGGCTCTGATGATGGCCAGTTTGGCTACACTCTGCAGCTATTCACCCATGCCGACTCCGATATTCAGGAGCTTTCAGACCTTAAAGGGAAACGCGTTGCCCATACCTCACCAACTTCCAATTCGGGTAACCTGGCGCCTCGCGCACTGTTGCCGGAACTCGGCATAACGCCTGATGAAGATTACGAGGTGGTCTACTCCGGCAGCCACGACCAGTCCATGCTGGGCGTGGTGGCACGCGATTACGATGCCGCACCGGTGGCCTCGGAAGTAGTCGACCGCATGGCCGCACGCGGGCTTTACGATACCGAGGACGTTCGCCTGATCTATGAATCTGACCGCTTCCCCACGACGTCCTACAACTATGCCTATAACCTGCACCCTGATCTGGTCGAAAAAATCGAAGAAGCTTTCTTCAGCTTTGATTTCGTAGGTACAGAGCTTGGCGAAGAGTTTGAAGGCGTCGAGAAGTTCATCCCCATCAACTATAAGGATAACTGGCAGGTTATTCGCACCATTCAGGCCGCTAATGGCGTGAGCTATACGCCTGAAAACCTGGAAGAGTGAAACGCACCGCGCCACGCTCGCGTGGCGCGGTTATTACTAGTGGATGGAAGCGAAAACATGCTGGAAATTAAAAATCTGGTCAAACGTTATGGCCGCGATAGAGCCGTGCTGGAAGGGCTGGATCTGAAAGTAGAGGGCAATAGCGTTGTGTCGATTGTTGGCGCCTCAGGCGCAGGCAAAAGCACCATGCTGCGGTGTATCAATCGCCTGGTAGAACCTACCTCCGGCTCAATCACTCTAAACGGTACCGAGCTCGTTAACCTCAAAGGCGCCGATTTACGCCGCGCGCGCCGCAAGATCGGCATGGTGTTTCAGGGATTCAACCTGCTCGACCGTCTGACCGTGATGGAAAACGTACTGGCCGGGCGGCTGGGCTACGTCAATCTTTATCAGGCGATTACCCGCCGCTATCCGCAGGCGGATATTGAGCGTGCGTTCATGTTGATGGAGCGCGTGGGCATTGCCCAGTACGCCAACAAGCGCGCGGATGAGCTATCCGGTGGCGAGCGCCAGCGGGTGGGCGTGGTACGTGCGCTAATGCAGGAACCCGAAGTACTGCTGGCCGATGAGCCTACCGCATCACTCGACCCCCGCACCTCCGAACAGATCATGATGCTGCTGCAGAGCCTGGCAAGCGAGCTGTCACTACCGGTACTGATCAACATTCACAACGTCGCTCAAGCCAAAACCTACACCGAGCGTATTGTGGGTCTGCGCCACGGCAAGATGATCTTTGATGGTGTGCCAGCCGATTTCAATAAAGATGCCCTGGACGCCATTTATGGCGGTATAGAAGCGCCCGACGATGCCGTAAGCGACGCCCCTGTCGAGGAACGCGCCCATGACCCGGCCTGATGCTCATACCACGGCGCCGCGTACCTGGAAAAAACCGCCGTTTATCGCTAACCCGTTAATTCGCTACGGCATTCTCATTTTAGCGGTAGCCTACCTGGTGTGGGCGTTTGGTTCACTGCCGTTTAACTGGGCGCGCATCTCAGAAGGCCTGCCCCGTGCGGCACGCATTTTCAGTGGCGGGTTTCCACCGAACCTTGAACGCTATGAGCTGCTGCTGACGGGCTTTAAAGAAAGCTTTCAGATAGCCATTTTAGCCACCCTGCTGGGCGTTTTTCTGTCGATTCCGTTTGCCGTGATGGCCGCGCGCAATGTCGCTCCCATGCCGATTTACCTGGTGGGGCGCGCGGTGATCATTATCTCGCGCAGCTTTCACCCGGTGATTGTGGCCATCTTGTTTGTGGCGGCCGTCGGCTTTGGCCCGCTGGCAGGCATTCTCACGCTCACTCTCTATTCGATTGGCTTTGTGGGCAAACTGCTCGCCGAAGAGATCGAGGAAATTGATTGGGGGCAGGTAGAGGCGATGCGCGCCACGGGCGCCGGATATCTGGCGACGCTCTTCTACGCCGTATTCCCGCAGATTTTACCGCGTCAGGTAGGCCTTTCCATGTACCAGTTGGACAGTAACCTGCGCGCCTCTGCCGTGGTGGGTATTGTCGGGGCCGGCGGAATTGGCAGTACCTTGATGAACGCCTTTGGGCGCTACGATTACGATTTCGCCTTTGCGATCTTGCTGGTCATCATTGCGGTTATTTTGCTCAGTGAAGGCATCAGCGGCTGGGTAAGGAAAAAAATATGGTAGATCACGCACAAAAGCTCGCCGATCACGTTTGGCAACGTTTTGATCGCAAGGAGCGCCTTATTCGCTACGCCGTGCTGCTCGTAACCTTGATGGTGGTGGTATGGGCGGTTCGCGATATCGATATCTTCTGGCCCTGGGTCTGGGATGCGCCCAACCAAATCTCAAACCTTGGCGGCCGTATGTGGCCACCCAGTGCGGCCGGGCTTGGCAATATCGTGAATGCACTGATCGAAACGGTTCACATTGCCACGTTAGCTACCTTTCTGACCATTTTCCTGGCGCTGCCGGTGGCCTATATCGCCGCGCAAAATACCACGCCCAACCGCGCCTGCCTGTGGCTTGGACGGTTTATTCTGGTCTCCAGCCGCTCGGTGAATACGATTATCTGGGCGCTGCTGTTTGTGGCTATTTTCGGGCCCGGCGTGCTCGCCGGTATCCTAGCCATTGTGTTTCGCTCGATCGGATTTATCGGCAAGCTGATGGGCGAAGCCATCGAGGAAATCGATAAGCGGCCGGTCGAAGCCATGGAAGCCACCGGCGCCTCCAAGGCCAAGGTCATCATCTATGCGATCGTGCCTCAGGTCATGCCTGCCTTTTTTGCCATCGTGATTTTACGTTGGGATATCAACATTCGTGAATCCACAGTGCTGGGGCTGGTGGGCGCAGGCGGCATCGGCGTGATTCTGCAGGGCGCGATTGATACCTTCGCCTGGCCAACGGTCGCAACCATCCTGATCGCCATCATATTGCTGGTGTTGATCGGCGAAGCGATTACCAGTCTGCTACGGCGCAAGGTGCTCTAGGCACAGTACCTTCAGGAGCATACTCGAAGAGCACTCCAGGTTGACCGAATGCCAAACGCTTGCCATGGTTAAACAGACGCTTAACGACACGGAGGACGTTTAATGATGACAACCTATATCGTGGTAGCTGATGCTGCTAGGGCGCGTATCTTTACCCGTGATGCACTAAACCTACAGGAAAAAGAGAGCCTGGTTCATGCCGAAGGCCGCCTGCATGAAGGCGACCTGATCACTGACAGCGCCGGGGCCGACGTGCATGAATCCGGATCGTCGTCATCACGCTCATCCTCAGAAGGGGGCACGGCGTTAAAGCATGAAAACGAGCTGTTTGCCAAAGAAGTCACCCAGTGCCTTTATAATGCACGCGTCAATAACAGCATGGAAAAGCTGATTCTGGTCGCGCCACCCAAGTTTCTGGGTTTGCTGCGTGACAAACTCGACGCACCAACCCAGAAGCTGGTGACGCACACGCTGGCCAAGGACCTCAGCAAGGCATCGCTTGATGATATTCAGGAAGCCGTCAGCGATCTGCGGTAAGTATTTGAAGGTGGCGGCGCCTGATTAACTCAAAGCTAATTATTTGAGTCATGCGCCGCAGCTGCCCTGCGCTACTTTCCACCTGTCAGTGACTCAAGAAGCCGTCGATCTCGCCTCCCATAGCCGTACCCTCATCCGCAATACACCCGCCAGCACGCCGAACAGGCCATCGGTAAATACGAGAATCACCTTGGTCGACGGATAACTCCCGCACAGAATTTCTTCCCGTTACTTGTTGTGCCTTTAGCGCAATATCGTCGATAAGCGCGAGTAGGCTGGTTCCTGACATCAATACCGATCCTTTTGATGGAAAGTATTTAGGTGATCTATGCCTAAAGTCGTATTTATTAATGCCGATAATAGGATTGCAGGTATTACGCCCCTCAAAGGCTTACTCCCCCCGGCCTTACTTTTCCTCAATCTCGAAATTGTGCTCATGCTGTCATCCCTACGCTTTCGTATTCTGGCAATCACTTTGGTGGTGATTACCTTGGCGTTAACCATTAATGCTTCCGTTAGCTATTTAACCTTACAGACTCATAATGATGAGCAGGTAGCCCGGCAATTGACCTCCATCTCGCGCGGCAACGCTCTGGCCATAGAGGAGTGGGTGGCTGCGCGCGCCGCCATGCTGGAAGCAGCACGCATGCCGGTGATTGATAACGAACCTCTCGCTCCTCTGCTTCAGCTAGCGGAGTCCGGCGGATTCATAGCGGCGTTCTTCGGCCAGAGTAATGGCAGCCATCTTTCGTCCGATGGCTGGGTACCGGGTAGTGACTATGACCCGCGAAAACGCGACTGGTATCAGGCAGCTACCGCACAGGATAGAACCATCGTCTCTCTGCCCTATGTGGATGCCAACAGTAATCAGCTGGTAGTGACCTTCGCCACCCCGGTAAAAAGAGATGGCCATCTGTATGGAGTTATTGGCGGTGATGTAGCAATCGATAATCTGGTCAATCAAGTCAACGATATCCAGCCAACCCCCTCAAGCTTTGCCTTCTTGAGTAACGGTGGCGAAACGGTAATCGCGCATCCCGATACCGCGCTGACGCTTGAGCCCCTAGATCGAATCAGCGACTCTTTGACACCAGCTACCGTCAAGCAGCTTAGCACCAGCCAGGGTGCGTGGGAGCCGATTCAGGTTGCGGGTCACATCAAGCGGCTCTCGGTAACGCCTATCGCCGGTACAAACTGGGAACTTGGCGTGGTGCTGGACGAATATGAAGCTACCGAGGGTCTTCGCGCCATTCTCAAATCATCCCTGGTCACGCTGCTTGCGATCATCGCCGTGACCGCGCTGCTGCTAAGCCTGTGGCTAAAGCGTACTTTCGCCGGCCTTGAGCGCGCACGCGATGCGCTGGATGACATTGCCAGTGGTGAAGGCGACCTGACCCGCCGGTTGCCTGAGCAAGGCCGCGACGAAGTGGCCCAGATAAGCGGTGCCTTCAACCGCTTCGTGAACAAGATGGAAGCGGTATTGATGGATGTACGTACAAGCAGTGAGTCCGTGCATCATGCCGCCAATGAAATCGCCATGGGTGGCCAGGACCTATCCCGGCGTACCGACAACGCGGCCGCCAGCCTGCAACAAACATCGGCCTCCATCGAGCAAATCACCAGCACCGTTCAGCACACTGCAGCCTCGGCACAGGAAGCCAACAAACTGTCGCAAACCGCCTCAGAAGTCGCTAACGAAGGCGGGAGAGTAGTCGCAAATGTGGTGACCACCATGGAAGATATCACCCGCGCGTCCGATAAAATTGGTGAAATCGTCACCTTGATGAACAGTATTTCATTTCAGACCAACCTGCTGGCGCTGAATGCCTCGGTGGAAGCCGCTCGCGCTGGCGAGCACGGCCGTGGATTTGCAGTGGTGGCTGATGAGGTGCGCAAGCTTGCCGGGCGTAGCAGCGACGCCGCCAGTGATATTCAGAAACTGATTGAAGATTCACAGAACAAGGTGAATAACGGCACGACATTAGTCCGCAATGCTGGCACCACCATGCAGGATATCGTAGCCCACATCACCCGAGTGACCGATGTCCTGGAAGAGATCAAGGCGGCCACCAGCGAGCAAAGTGATGGTATTAATCAAGTCAACATTGCGGTTGCCGAACTCGATCGTATGACGCAGGAAAACGCCGCCATGGTGGAAGAGTCCACCACCGCCGCCGAGCAACTGAAAGAGCAGGCCGACCACTTGGCAGTCACGATAGGGAGCTTCAAACTATCGCAGCATCCAGTGGCTTCTCTAGCATTACGCCCATCTAGCACGATATCAGCCTATTGATCGACTAAGGCACCGGCGGCAGCTCAATATCATCACTGCGTTTGGCGCCAGCGGTCATTTCTCGGCACAGGCGCAGGAACTCGCGCACGCCGGTGGTCAGGTACTTGTGGCGGTGCCAGATAAAGGTGAACTGGCGCTTTAGGTCCAGTTCCGGCGTGGGTAGCGGTACCAGGCTGCCACGCCGGAAGGCATCGCGCAGCGCCAAGCGGGAGACACAGCCGATACCCAGGCCAGACTCTACCGCACGTTTAATTCCTTCAGTATGCTCAAGCTCCAACAGCGTATTAAAGCGGCTACGCCGGTGGCGCGCGGCGTGCTCCAGGGTCATGCGGGTGCCTGAACCTTCCTCGCGCATGATCCAGTCTTCGCGCAGCAGCTGTTCAAGCTCAAGATGATCTTTTCCCGCCAAGTGATGACGGGGCGAACAGAAAACGCACAGCTCATCCTCAACCCAAGGTTGGCTGATGATCATCTCGTCGTCGCACTGCCCTTCTATAAGCCCCAGGTCCAGCGAGTGCTGGCGTACGCTCTCGATAATATGCCGCGTATTGCGAACAGAAAGGCGCACGCGGCTGCCGGGATAGCGCTGCATAAAATCGCTGATTAAAAGCGTTGCCAGATAGTTGCCAATCGTCAGGGTCGCGCCGACATCCAACGTGCCTACGCCCTGTTGGCCGCGCAGCAGCTCTTCGATTTCCTCGCCACGGTCAAGCAGAGCAACCGCCTTGGGCAGAAGTTGAAAGCCCAGCGCATTGAGCTTTAAGCGCTTGCCGATACGGTCGAGTAGCTGGCAATCGAACTGTCGTTCCAGTTCAGCTAAGGCGGTACTGGTAGCCGACTGCGACATGGAGAGCGCGCGGGCAGCGTGAGACACGCTTTCATGCTGTGCTACCGCTACAAACACTTCCAGCTGGCGCAAGGTGTAGTGCATACGAGGCCTATATCTATTTTAGAGATAAACGTTATCAATATAATTTGCTTAACAGATATACCACTCTTTACTTAGACTTACTGACAACATCTTTAGAAATTTTTATTCTTTTTAAGTATATGGGTGGTGAAGCTTACGCTTTATCACCTGATGGAGACGTCGGCATGAGTAAGTTTGCTTTAGAAGAAGTACTCAGCGTTCACCACTGGAACGATACCCTGTTTAGCTTCCGCACCACGCGCGAGCGCAGCCTGCGCTTCAAGACCGGTCAGTTTGTCATGATCGGCCTGGAAGTGAACGGCAAACCGCTTATGCGTGCTTACTCCATCGCCAGCCCCAACTACGAAGATCACCTTGAGTTTTTCAGCATTAAAGTGCCCGATGGTCCGCTGACCTCACGCTTACAGCACCTGAAAGTAGGCGATCAAATCATGGTCAGCCGCAAGCCGACCGGTACGCTGGTCTGCGATGACCTGCTGCCGGGCCGCAACCTGTATATGCTTTCAACCGGCACGGGCCTAGCGCCGTTTATGAGCCTGATTCAGGACCCAGAAGTGTATGAGCGCTACGAGAAAGTCGTGTTGGTACACGGGGTGCGTGAAGTCTCTGAGCTGGCCTACGCCGACTTCATTACCAAAGAACTCCCTGCCCACGAGTACCTAGGTGAAGATATCGCTAACAAGCTGGTTTATTACCCCACGGTAACCCGTGAGGAGTTCCACACCATGGGCCGCTTAACCGACCATATTCGCAGCGGCAAGATCTTTGAAGATACCGGCCTTCCGCCGATTGATCCACGCCAGGACCGCGCCATGATTTGTGGCAGCCCTGCAATGCTGGATGACACCAGCGCGCTTCTGGATGAGCTGGGGCTGAATATCTCCCCGCGTATGGGCGAGCCGGGCGACTACGTGATCGAGCGCGCCTTTGTTGAGAAGTGATTTGTTGGTGAAGGGTGAATAGAAAATTCTAGTTCGGTTACCGCCACCTTCCAGCAAAAAGCCCCTGACGGATACGATCCGCAGGGGCTTTTTTACGCCTCACACCTTACTACTCACTACTCACCACTCACCCGCTTAAACCGCGTCTTTACCCGTTTCGCCGGTACGGATGCGAATCACCTGCTCAAGCGGCATGACAAAAATCTTGCCGTCACCGATTTTACCCGTGTTGGCAACCTGGGTAATCGCATCGATCACCTGCTCGACCATATCATCGTCGACAGCCACTTCCAGCTTCACCTTGGGCAGAAAATCCACCACGTACTCGGCGCCACGATAAAGCTCAGTATGGCCTTTTTGACGGCCAAAACCTTTCACTTCTGTGACGGTAATACCCTGCACGCCGATATCGGAGAGCGATTCGCGTACGTCATCAAGCTTGAACGGCTTGATAATGGCTGAGATCAATTTCATTGCGACATCCTCTAGCTTGGTGGCCATTGTCTTGTCTATTGGGTGCGGCGAAAGCCAGCCACCTCTAACGCTAAGCATACACCGCTACAGGCAGAGAATAAAAAGGCCTTCCTCGAAAGGAAGGCCATAAGGAGCACGCCAGCTCATTTGCTTAACATTATGCTTATTTCTTAACGCTAAACTCGGGGTAGGCTTCAAGACCGCATTCTGCGATATCCACGCCTTCATACTCTTCTTCTTCGCTGACCCGGATGCCCATGATGGCTTTAAGCACCAGCCAGACCACCAGGCTTGCCAGGAACACCCAGGCAAAGATGCCGACGATACCGATTAGCTGAGCGCCGAAGGAGGCTTCTTCATTAGTGATCGGCACGGCCAGAACACCCCAGATACCTACCACACCGTGCACTGAAATCGCGCCGACCGGATCGTCCAGCTTCAGCTTATCGAGCGTGATGATCGCAATCACCACAATCAAACCGCCTAATGCGCCGATTGTTGCAGCCCCTAGACCTGTTGGCGAAAGCGGGTCGGCGGTGATCGCGACAAGGCCTGCAAGCGCGCCGTTAAGCGCCATGGTGAGATCTGCCTTGCGGAACCACAGCTTGGCCAGAACCAGTGCCGCAATCACGCCGCCAGCCGCAGCCGCATTGGTATTTACAAACACTTGGGCGACGTTGTTGGCCGAGCCGATATCCGACATTTTTAGCTCAGAGCCACCGTTAAAGCCGAACCAGCCCATCCACAGAATAAACGTACCCAACGTTGCCAGCGGCATGTTGGCGCCGGGGATCGCATGGATAGCGCCATCTTTACCGTACTTGCCTTTCCGCGGGCCGAGTACCAGCACACCCGCCAGGGCCGCCGCCGCACCGGCCATATGCACGATGCCTGAACCGGCGTAATCAGAATAACCTACGCCGTCCAACCAGCCGCCGCCCCAGGTCCAGTAGCCGGAAACCGGATAGATGAATGCCGTCATTACTACGGCAAACGCCAGGAAGGCCCAGAGTTTCATGCGCTCAGCCACGGCGCCCGACACAATCGACATCGCGGTTGCAACGAACACTACCTGGAAGAAGTAGTCAGCGCGCATAGCGTAGTATGGCGCGTCTTCACCACCGGCCAACACTGCATCAACGCTGTTTTCGGTACCTATCAAAAAGCCCAGGCTGGGCAAGAAACCGCCCGCGTCGCTTGAATACATGATGTAGTAGCCGACCAGCAAGTACATGGTGCAAGCAATGGCGAATAGTGCGATGTTTTTAGTTAGAATTTCCGCAGTATTCTTGGAGCGCACCAGGCCTGCTTCGAGCATGGCAAAGCCTGCGGCCATCCACATGACCAGCACACCGCAAATCAAGAAGTAAAACGTATCGAGCGCGTAGCTCAGATCAGCCAGCTCATTCATTGTTAGTTCCCCGTTGAACTATGAAAGTATCCCTGTCACTCACTGCCTACACTGCGTCTGCGCCACGCTCACCGGTACGAATACGGATAACGTCCTCAAGCGGGGTGACAAAGACTTTGCCATCGCCGATTTTCCCGCTATTCGCGGCGTTACAGATAGCATCGATAACGCTTTCCAGGCGCGCATCGTCAACCGCCACTTCTACTTTTACTTTGGGCAGGAAGTCGACAACGTACTCAGCGCCGCGGTAAAGCTCGGTATGGCCTTTCTGGCGACCAAAGCCTTTTACTTCCGTGACGGTAATCCCCTGGACTCCGTTATCGGCAAGCGCCTCACGAACGTCGTCAAGTTTGAATGGCTTGATGATGGCGGTGATGAGTTTCATCCCGATCTCCCCTGCTTGATAAGGCTTGCTGGATGTGTAGCGACACGTCGCTAAAAATGACAATGCCCTACTAATGCGCATATCGTGCCAGTAGAATTTTTTATTATTATTTTCATTTACTTATATTAATTTACCAGCTGTATAAGCACGAAAAGGGAGCACTGTTTGGCTGACCGGACAGGGCATGCACCACCACAGCGCAATAAAAATACGCCGCCGCACCAAGAAGAAGCGCAGCGCCTCGTTGCAGACAAAACCCTCAAACACGCCATGCAATACATGCGTACTCCTCAAGGGTTGCGTATCCTTGAGAAAGAGCCCACTTTTGTATGACCCCTATCAAGGAGAGAACGATGGCGCCCCAAGACCGTATCAGCCGATTGGCCCAACAGATTGGTGATCGTTTACAGCATGCATCACAGGCCCCCGAAGATATCCAGAAAGGCGTACAGCAGGTCGTTCGCGGCGCCTTTGATCGTCTAGAGCTCGTTTCTCGGGAAGACTTCGATATCCTGATGGATGTACTCCAGCGCACGCGCTCTCGCGTGGAGGCTCTGGAGCGTCAAGTGGCGAGCCTTGAGGCAACCGTGGAAAAAGCCACCGCCAAGCCCGCACCGGCGCAAGCCCCAGAAACGCCCCCCGCGCCTGCATCAACAACTACGACCGTTAAAGCCTCCACTAAAGCCAAACCAGCGGCCGGTAAACCCTCCAAACCGCCGGGCACCTCACCCGATAGTGAATAACCGTCGCGTGAAGCGATGTAGTGAATCAGTCCAACGGGTTATTGATGCAGTTAACTGCTGCTAAATAATCCGTTTGGGCTAGCGAAAACGTAAGAACTCAATAATGCGAACCAAAATCATTGTGTTTTAGCATTCTGGTGATAGGATCACAGCTAACAAAAACGGATCACGTGGATTATCAATGAATCGCTACATCGCTGTAAGCGCCGGTCTTTTGAACGGCGCTTTTCCTTTGCTGACGCTTTCATAAAGCCTAATACTCGCCTATGACCGCACGTTCACGCTGGGTTGGTCACTGGATTACTAAGTCATAGGTCAGTCTATCGATGCCGACTATCACGTCTCTCACGCCGTCGACCCTAAGCCAGTTGGGGCATAAGTTCGGCATCGATTACTTACACGCCTACCAAGGGCATGATCACCCCATTGCATTGGGCAGCGTCAGCGACTTGCCGCTGCCCCCTGGCCTGCATCTCACGTTATCCGACCTTGAAGTACGCCAACGCTACGCCTCGCGTTCCACGCAAACGGTACCGTGGTTTTTATGTGTCGTGATGGAAGGCGGCATTGAGATCGCCCAGGGTCAAAAGCGTTTATCGATTAGCGCCGGGCAGGGGCTGTGCGCGCATTTCACGCCGCAGGCGCCGCTGGTTGTCGAACAGCCCGCTCAATCACGCCTGCGTACGCTGAACATCGCCGTACTGACCACCGCCCCTTATTCACTACCCTGTGCTCACGAACCCCAACTGCACGCCTGGACGCTACCTCCCGCGCTTTTTGAACAGCTGTGTACCACCAGTGAATTTCCACTCGACGACTGGCGGCAGTCGTTAGTCTGGCACGGGCTTGCCTTGCAGCTTCTGGGTCATGGACTACCTCTATCGCCATCCCGCGAGATTAAACCCGCTCCGGGCATTAAGCATCGCGAACGCGAGCGGCTCGCCCGTTTGCATGCCGAGCTGCGCAATAACCCCATGATCGATTACCGCCTGAGCGACCTGGCCCGTAGTGCGGCGATGAGCCCCAGCAGCCTGCGGAAAAAATTCAGCGCGCTGTACGGCTACTCTCTCTTTGATCACTTGCGCCAATGCCGGCTTCAACAGGCGTATGGCGTTTTGGAAAAAGGCTACAGCGTTCAGCAGGCAGCCCATACCTGCGGCTATCGCCACGCGACCAACTTTGCGACCGCCTTCAAGCGCCATTTTGGTATCCCGCCGACAGACGTCCATCGGCTCGCATGTAAGGCCCCCAAAGCGTAGCCGCCGCTACTTTTCCCAAGAGTTAGCATTGCGCATATCAGGTTTGGCATCTGGCATAGCTCAACAGGCCCTTAAAAATCAATAATTCTCATTACTATAAACGGTTGAGACTTATTGTCATGCTTATGCGCCAGCACCGCTTCCCCTATCGCCACCTTGCCCTATCCGTTGCCCTTGCAGGCGGCTCGATATCCGTTACCTATGCACAGGCGCCGAATGCCTCGCGCCAGCTCTCGACGGTGACGGTGACCGCTCAGCAAGCCGCGACCAAACTGGAAACGCCGGCCATCGAAACGCCACAAAGCGTTTCCACGATTACCCGCGAGCAGATGGAGAGCCGTGGGGTAAGTACCGTCCAGCGGGCGACCGACTACACCCCTGGTGTCTACTCCAACCAAGTGGGTGCCTCCAACCGCTTTGATTACCTGGTACTGCGCGGGTTTTCCGACGGTAGCTTGAGCAATACCTTTTTAGATGGGCTCAAGGTAATGGGTGATGCCAATTCACACAGTTCCATGCGTATCGACCCATGGTTTCTGGAAAGCATCGAAGTTGTCCGCGGCCCTGCGTCCGTGCTTTACGGCCGCGCATCCCCTGGCGGCGTGGTAGCGCTCAACAGCAAGCGCCCTGAGTTCGAGCCGGGCGGTGAGCTGCGCTTGCGAGCAGGCAACAATCATCAGCGCAGCGCCGCCTTTGATCTTACCGGGCCAATTGGCGAGCAGCAGCGGGTGGCGTTCCGCTTAACCGGTATTGCCAGCGCCGCCGATACCCAGTTTGGCCCCACCGAAGAGCAGCGTTACGCCATTGCCCCGCGCCTGACATGGGATATGACCGATGACACCAGCCTGACCGTGGAAGCCTACCTTCAGGATGAGCCCGAAGGCGGTTATCACTCGGGCGTGCCTTATGAAGGTGCCGTGGTACCGCGCAACGGGCGTAAAATCAGCAATAACTTCTTTGATGGAGAAGAAGATTACGATGCCTATGAGCGCACCCAACGCATGTTCGGCTATACGCTGGAGCACCGTTTTAATGACCAGATGACCGGTCGCCAGATGCTGCGTTACCTCAACTCGGACGTGGTACTCAACCAGCCTTATGGCTTTGGCTGGACGTCACCTACCTCCAATGAGCTGAACCGCTATTACTCCGGCAGCAACGAGTCCCTTCAAGCCTGGACGATTGATAATCAGCTGGAAGCCCGGCTCAGCGACGGCTTTATGGATCACACGCTGCTCTTGGGAGTGGATTACCAGCAGCGCGAAAACGAAGTTGCCTGGCCTTCCGGCGCTTTTGAACCTATCAACGCGTTTGAGCCGGTTTATGGCACGGGCCCGATAGCCTTTTACGACCCCGTACGCGAGCACCATGAAATAGAGCAGACCGGCGTGTATCTCCAGGATCAGATCGCGCTCAATAACTGGCGCTTTACGCTGGGTGGGCGCTACGACTGGGTCAGCATCGACAACACGAACGTGGATACCGACGACACAAGCTCGCTAAGCGATACCCAGTTCAGCGGCCGCGCCGGCGTGGTTTATCTGTTCGATAACGGCGTAGCACCTTACCTGAGTTACTCCACCGCGTTCACCCCTACAAGCTTTGTGGATGCAAACGGCGATTTGCTTTCCCCCATGGAAGGCGAGCAGTGGGAAACCGGCATTAAATACCAGCCCAACGGCAGCGCCAGCCAATACAGCGCGGCGCTTTTCCATATCAGCCAGGAAAACGTGGCCACCAAAGAGCAGCCCTCTGACCCGTATCGCGCCGTGGGTGAAATCGAATCCCAAGGCCTTGAGCTGGAAGCTCAGACCCAGTTGACCGAAGCGCTCTCGCTGCAGGCAGGCTACAGCTTCACCGATATTACCTATGCCAAAAGCGATGACGGCAACCAGGGCAACAACGCCATTTACTCGCCCAGACACCAGGTGCAGGTATGGGGCCATTATGAAGCGAACAATGGCTGGCTAAACGGCGTGGATGTAGGCGTTGGAGTGCGGCATTACGCGGACATCGCCGCTGATCGCGCCAATACCGAAACAGTGCCTGACTACACCCTGGTGGATGCCACCATTGGCTACGACTGGAGCCATGTGGGCGTTGACGGTGTCGAAACCCGCCTGAATGTCAATAACGTGCTGGATAAAGAGTACGTGGCATCCTGCAACTCGTTGGATTACTGCTACTTCGGTGCCGAAGGCGGCATTACCGCAAGCGTTCATTACCGTTTCTAAACACATCTTAAAGAGCCGCTGAGCCCCACACACCTGTTCAGCCAACACGTCGTCCGGGGTCAGCCAAAGAGATTCTTTTTGACAATGTAAAATGATCGTTTTACATTGAGTACATGGACATTAAAACGAAGCTTATCTCCGCCGCTGAATCCCTTTTCGACCGGCACGGTTTTACCGCCACCGGAATGGATCGGCTTACGCAGGCTGCCGGCATGTCGAGCAGAACGCTGTATAAACATGCTGGCAGTAAACATTCACTGATCGCCAAAGTGCTTTCGGAGCGCGACAAACGATTCTTGCGCAGGCTGGATGTGAGCAGTGTTGAGGGACTGTTCAAAGCGCTGGAAGACTGGGTGCGAGTAGAAGGCTGTCGTGGCTGCCTGTTTTTACGCGCTTACGGGGAAACCGGTGGCGATGTACCGGAAATCGCCGAGGCCATGGCCGTTCATAAGGCCGGGATCTGGAACAAGATTCAGGAGATCGTCGCACTCGAAACCAACGGGCGTGGCGATGAGCAGCTCGCCGAGCGAATTCTGATTCTGTTCGAAGGTGCAACGGCCACCGCCGTTTATCGCGGCGCGGATGCCGTTGCCACCGCCCGCCATTGCGCGGTTCGCCTAGTCAAGCAGGCATCATCATGAGCCCGGGCATTACACTCGGCGCCGTGGGATTTGGGCTCATTGCCATCTGCTACGGCTTTGCCCGCTTTGCTTTTGGGCTGTTTCTTCCCCAAATCGACGCGGATCTCTCTTTATCCTCAATCGTGGGCGGGTTGATATCAGGCGGCTCTTTTCTGGGCTATTGCGTGGCTATTGTTGTCTCTGCTTACCTGACCGAGCGGCTAGGCCCCCGCGCGGTGGCAACCGGTGCGGCGCTGGTGGCGGCAATAGGTATGATTGGTATTGCAGCGGCGCCCTCATCGTTATGGCTTGCCTGCGCCGTTATGCTGGCAGGCTCCAGCACAGGCCTTGCGTCTCCGCCCATGGCCGCCGCTGTGGCTGCGGCGATCGAACCTGCCCGGCAGGGCGCCATTAACACGATCATTAACGCTGGAACAGGCGTGGGAGTAGTGCTTTCAGGCCCCGTCGCGTTATTGATGGGAGGTCAGTGGCGGATCGCTTTTTTGATATTTGCAGCCACGGCTTTGTGCATGGCGATAGCGGTAGTCATCAGCGTACCGGGTAACTCTCAACCAGCGGGAAGTAGCGAGAAAGGCTTACCGCCACTCAACAAGGCACTTAAACGACTGATTATCGCGTCCTTTCTGATGGGTGCCTCAAGCACTGCCCTGTGGTCTTTCGGCAGCCAACTGGTCACACTACGCCTGGATTGGGGCCATACCGGCGCGGGGCTTCTGTGGATGGCCATTGGCGCGGCGGGCATTATGGGCGCAGGCGCAGGCGCACTCGTTGCCCGGTTTGGAATTGACCGGACGCACTGGCTGTTTCTGGTTGCGCTGTCAGGTGGCATCTTGCTGGTGGGTTTTGAGGGTACCACTCCCGTTCTGACGCTACTCGGTGGCGCGCTGTTTGGCATGGCCTACATCATGCTCACCGGGGTGTATCTGGTATGGGGCGTCGCGGCATTACCCAACCGCCCCGCCACGGGCCTGATGATCGGCTTTCTCACCATTGCTATCGGTCAAACCGCTGGCGCTCCTGTTTTTGGGCTTCTCATGGACCAACTGACACCCACCTACGCGGTGATTGCTTTCGCCTGCCTTGCCTTTATCGCCGGGCTGGCCAGGGCAGGTAGGGCAAATGATACGCAGTCCAACGGCCCTGTCCTTCCAAATGCTTAAAGGCAGGGCGTTGCAAACAATAAAGATTATCGTTTAAATACAGCTCTTATTTCAAAACGGCACCACTCCATGCGCTGCATTCTGATCCACTTTATTGCCCGTGGCCTGCTGGTGATGGCTGGCCTGCTAAGCATGACCAGCGCCCACGCCCAGTTTGCCACGGTAGACTGGACCATTGCAGAGACGCTGGTGGCGATTGGTGCGCCGATCAGCGGCGTGGCCCAGGAGCAGGATTACTACGATTGGGTGGGTGAGCCGCACATCCCGCCAAGCGCCACTGATCTTGGTCTGCGCGCTCAGCCCAATTTTGAACTGCTGGCCCAGCTTGCCCCCGAGCAAATATTGATATCGCCAATGTTCGCCTCGCTCACGCCGCGTCTGGAGCGCATTGCCCCAGTCACCTCGCTTGCGCTCTTTTCACCTGGTGCAGATACCTGGCAGGAAATGCAGGCGCTGACGCGCGAGCTGGGGGAGCTGACCGACCGAGAGGCAGCGGCAGAGCAACTGATTGAAGACACGCAAACGCTGATGGATTCGCTGCGCGACACGCAGCCGGACACCGCACCGCTGTTGATGGTGCAGTTCATGGATGCGCGACACGTACGCATCTTTGGCGAAAACAGCTTATATAACGCGGTACTTGAGCAGCTTGGCCTGGCTAACGCCTGGGATCAGCCTACTAACGACTGGGGGTTTGCCTTGACGGGTGTTGAGGCGCTCGCCCGCTATCCAGACGCCCGCCTGGTGATCATCGATCCACTGCCCCTAGGTGTGGAGGAACAACTGGCCACAAGCGGCCTGTGGCAGCAGCTGCCGATTGTCCAAAACACCCACCTGCTACGCCTGCCGCCAGTATGGAGTTTTGGCGCGCTGCCTTCCGCCCAGCGCTTTGCGAATGTGCTTTCCGCTGGGCTGAAGGAGGCTTCGCCCAGCGGCCAAAGTGGCGATTAACGTACGGCTTACCAGCGGTAGGTGACGCTGCCGATCACGCTGCGCGATTCGCCGAAATAGCACCAGTAATCGCAGCTTGCCACGTACTCTTTATCGGTCAGATTATTGACGTTGAGCTGAGCCTGCCAGCCTTCGGCAAATTCATAGCCGATCATGGCATCGGCCAGGGTGAAGCTGTCCACCTGGATGTCGCCATCCACGCTTTCGCCCACATAGCGCACGCCGCCGCCCAGGGTAACGCCATCCAGCGCGCCGCCGGTAAAGGCGTAATCCAGCCAGGTAGATGCCTGGTGACGCGGAATCAAGCTGGCGCGCTGGTCATCTTCCAGACGCGAATCGGTATAGGTGTAGGCCGCAGTGACTTTCAGGTCATCGGTGACATAGCCCACGCCTTCAAGCTCAAAGCCCTGAGAGGTGCGCTCGCCTTCCTGCACCTGAAAACCAGCCGGTGAAGTTACCAGCGTGTTGCTCTCTTCCAGATCAAACACGGCGGCCGTCACGTAGCCATCCCAGCCTATTGGCGCATACTTCACGCCAGCTTCCCACTGGCGCCCTTCACGCGGGTCATAAAGGCTGCCAGCGCTATCAGACTGGGCAATCGGCTCAAATGACTCGGTGTAGCTGACGTAAGGATTAACCCCGTTCTCGCCCAGGTACATGACTCCGCCCGACCAGGAGAGCTGATCATCATCAGAGCGTTCGGTAGCGCCTGTAGTAACGTTGGTGTTTTCAGTTTCCGCCTGGTCATAACGCACGCCACCCAGCACAACCCAGCGGTCATCCAGGCGCAGCTGGTTTTGTACATAAATACCGGTTTGCTCTTTGTCGATATGCCGCTCGACCAGGTCTTCGTCGGCAAACGGCGTGTAGTTGCCGTAAGTGGGATTAAAGATATCGATCGGCGCGCCAAAGGCGTAGTCGTCACCCTCCTGGCCTTTAAGGCCCAGGTTCTGGTAATCAACGCCTAACAGCAGGGTATTTTCGGTGCGCTCGGTATACCAGTTGCCCACGAAGCGGTTGTCCACCGTCCAGCTATCGGCCTTGCCGTCGCGCAGCGTCAAGCCACGTGACGCCCGGCGATCATCCACCATGGAAAGCGCGTAAGTACTGCGCAGCTCAAGGTCGAGTTCGCTATAGCGCAGATCCTGCTCAAATGCCCAGGTGTCGTTAAAGTGGTGGCGCAGTTCGTAACCCACGCCCCATTGGGTGCGCTTGTTACGGTCGTAGTCAGGCTCGCTGACGTTGGATTGCGGGCTGACCCGGCCAAACGGCGTATCCTGAATGCTGCCGTAAGGCAGCTTGAAGCCATTGACGGGCACGCCGTCGTCCTTCTGTACGCTGGCCAGGAAAGTAACGCTGGTGTCTTCACTGAAATCCACCGCCAGGCTGGGCGCAAAGTAGTAGCGCTCGTTATCGGTGTTATCCAGGTCGCCGTCGCGCTCTTTATACATGCCCACCAAACGGTAGCGAACATCGTCGGACTCACCTACCGGCCCGCTGGTATCCACGCCTATCTGGCGATGGTTGCGGTTACCCAGCTGTAAATTCACGTTGCCTTGGGGCGTATCGGTTGGCCGTTTGCTCACCGCGTTGATCAAGCCACCGGGAGGCGCCTCGCCGTAAAGAATCGAAGACGGGCCCTTGAATACATCAATGCGTTCAAGACCGTAAGGCTCCGGCAGCCACTGATAGAAGCCTTCACGATAAATCCGCAGGCCGTCCTGATAGGTGGATTGGTCAAACCCGCGCACCTTGAACCAGTCGGTATCGTTATCGCTGCCGTAGTGGCCGGCAAGCACCCCTGCCCGATAGCGGAAGGTTTCATCCAGCTGCTGCACGTTGCGGGTTTCAAGCTCTTCTCGGTCAACGCTGGATACCGGACGTGGTGTTTCCACCAGCGGTGCATCGACCTTCAATGCCGTTCCCACGACCACCACGGTATCGTTGTCGACCGTTTCCTGAGCATTGACGGTCGTGCATATTAAAACGGTGGAAACCGGAATCAACGCGGCAATGGAACGCACCAGCGGTCGGCGTATAAACGGCAAAGAAGGCATGTTGGGCACTCAGGTTGTTGTCAGCAAAGAGAATAGTGTTTGAGAGATAGTGATAATGGTTGTTATTCAAATGCACTATACCGTCGCCACCCTTGCGCTATCAACGTCTGCTTAAATAAGTTAAATTAGGGTTAAGTAAACCTAGCGAGGAAGCACAATGACATTGGCCATTGTTGCCACGCGCGCAGGCGTGGGGTTAGACGCACCGGCAGTACATGTAGAAGTCCATCTGGCTAACGGCCTGCCCGGATTAACCCTGGTGGGCCTGCCTGAAACTGCCGTAAAAGAGAGCCGCGAGCGTGTGCGCAGCGCCCTGGTCAATGCAGGGTTTGATTTTCCCAACACCCGGCGGATTACCCTGAACCTCGCCCCGGCGGACCTTCCTAAGGAAGGCGGCCGGTTTGATTTGCCTATCGCGCTGGGGATTCTTGCCGCTTCCGGCCAGATTCCGGTGGAGGCGCTAGAAGGCATGGAGTGCGCAGGTGAACTAGCGCTGGACGGAAAGCTGCGCGCCGTACACGGCATTCTTCCGTTCGCATTGGCGACGCGCCGGTCTGGAAAAGCCCTGATTATCCCTCGCGAATGCGCCGATGAAGCTGCGTTGGCAGGCGACTTGCCGGTATTACCTGCCGATACGCTTTGGCAGGTTGTCGCTCACCTGCTCGGCCAGGAAAAAATCCCGCCCCATCATCTGCCCGCCTCAGTGAAAACCACCACGCCCATGGCGGATCTGGCCGATGTGCGTGGCCAGCAGCAGGCGCGCCGCGCGCTGGAGGTCGCCGCGGCGGGAGGGCACAACTTACTCTTCGCAGGCCCGCCCGGCACGGGCAAGACCATGCTGGCCAGCCGGCTGCCGGGCATTTTACCGCCGCTTTCCGAAGAAGACGCTCTGGCGGTCGCTGCGGTACGTTCAGTATGTGGGCTATCGCTTGATGCCGACTGGGGCAAGCGCCCGTTTCGTCAGCCCCACCATAGCGCGAGCGCCGCGGCGCTGGTGGGCGGTGGCTCGAAACCCAAGCCGGGAGAAATCTCGCTCGCCCACCACGGCGTACTGTTTTTGGATGAGCTTCCAGAATTTTCCCGTAACGTATTAGAAGTGCTTCGCCAGCCGCTGGAAACTGGTGAGATACATCTGGCCCGGGCCAGCCACGAACGCCGATATCCAGCGCAGTTTCAATTGGTAGCGGCAATGAACCCCTGCCCCTGCGGCCACCTGGGCGACCCACGCCAGCGCTGCCAGTGTACCGCCAGCCAGATTCAGCGCTATCAGGCGCGGCTTTCCGGCCCGCTGCTGGATCGCATCGATCTACAGGTGGAAGTCCCTGCGCTGCCGCCCGAACAGTTGACCGCCCAGACCCAGGGCGAATCTTCTGAAGCGGTGCGCGAACGCGTAATGGCCGCAAGAGAGCGCCAGATGGCACGCGGCGCACTCAATAGCCAGTTAGGCGGCAAGGCGCTGGAAGCCGCCTGCGACTTGAACGATGAGGAGCGCACTTGGCTTGCCAGCGTGCTGGAAAAGCTCAAGCTTTCTGCGCGCGCCTACCACCGGGTGCTGCGTGTGGCGCTGACACTGGCCGATTTACAGGGCGAGCCCAAGCCCTCCCAGGCGCACCTGATCGAGGCCATCGGCTATCGACAGCTGGATCGGATGTTGGGGAAAGGCTGAAGGCGTCAGGCAGAAAGGCCTGCCATCAACTTTCGTGGCGGCCGCTCATCACCCACGCCGTCCATGAACCATCGAACAGCGCAAGGTGCTCGTACCCAGCAAGCTCCGCGGCCACCCACACAATGCAGGCGGTGATACCAGAGCCACAGCTAAAAGTCAGGTGGTCCGACGGCTCAAGCTCTTTGCTGCGCATGAGCGCTGCAATCTCCTCCCGGCTCTTGAAGTGCCCGTTTTCCAGAACCTCGGTAAACGGCAGATTAAAAGAGGCAGGGATATGCCCACTGGGAAACTCCGGACGGGGCTCGGGCCCCGCCCCCGAAAAACGCTCGGCACTTCGGGCATCCACTAGTTTGAAGCGTTGGCGCGTAATATTATCAAAAACCTCATCCACACTGACCACGCTTTGGTTGGCCTGGAGCGCAGGGCGGGAGGACAGCGGCGCTGGCACGGAATAACCGTGCTGGACCGGCAGCGACAGCGAGAGCCAGTGAGGCAAGCCACCATCCAGCAGTTTTACATTCGTGAAGCCCGCTTGGGTAAGTAACCAGTAGGCTCGCGGGGAGGAGTAGACGCCGCGATTATCGTAAATCACGATCTCGTCGCCAGAGGCCAAACCGAGCCGCTGGCACGCCTCTTCCAAGGCCTCTGTTGCGGGCAGCGTATGCGGAAACGCCGCTTCGCGGTCGGAAAATACCTGTTCGATATCGAACTCAATTGAACCGGGTATTTTTCGATCATCTTCCGGTACATGAGCCGCAATGGGGCTGTTAGGCAGCGAGGCGTCCAGCACCTTGGGGGGCGCATCACTCGCCAGACGATCCAGTAGATCATGGGCACTAATCAGAATATCCGACATAAGAGGAAACTCCCTTGGGTTGAAAGGCTTAGCGGTAAAAGCTTACGCACTGGTACGCGCCAGAATATCCACCAGCCGCTGACAGAGGGCATCGAGCTTTTTGCTATTGGCTTCTTCGATAAATGCGCCCGTTTCATCAAAAGCAGTGTGCGCCTTGGATAGCGACATGGGCTGGGGCAGTACGATCAAGCCTAGGTTAGCGAGCAGCTGCTGAGCTAGCGGCATAGCGCGAATGCCGCCAAAGCCACCAGGGGAAGCCGATACCAGCGCGGCCCACTTGCCTGAATAAAGCGCCAGGCCGGGCGTGTCTTCATAAGGGCGCGAGAGCCAATCCAGGGTGTTCTTCAAAAGCGGGGTGATAAAGCCGTTGTATTCGGGCGAGGCAATAAACAGCGCCTGGTGATCGGCCAATAGCTTACGCAGTTTAAGCACATTCTCGGGCATGCCTTGGGTTTCGATATCTTCATCAAACAAGGGGCACGGGTAGTCTTTTAAATCCACGAACGTTGCTACACCGCCCAGCGCTTCAATACGCTTGGCCACTAGCTGGGCTAGCTGCTTATTGAGTGAGTCCTGGCGGCTACTGCCTGCAAATACTAAGACCTTGGGCGCTGCAGTCATCTGTTAACACTCCTGTTAAGTCAATGGCTTATTGGTCGGTAGCCTCAGGCTTACCGGCGGGCATCCCATCAATAAACGTATTGATGGCTTCAAACAGCACTTGGCGAATCGGCTCTGCCTCGTTCACCAAATGGTGGCGCGCGTCTGGATGGTAATGAACCTCAGAAGAGGTGAATTTTTCCGCCAGAATGTTCAGGTTCCATTCCCAGTCCACCGTTAAATCCTGCTGGCCCTGCAAAATCAACACTGGTATATCCACAGGCGCAAGCGCCAGCAGGCGCGGCATCCAGCGGCGCATGGCGCTCACCCAGGCAACGCTCAATCGCTCGGGCTGGAGCGGGTCGCGGTCACGCAGAAATTCGGTAAACGTTTCATCGGTTGAGTTGGGCCGGTATTTACGCGGCAACTCTTTTAAAAACGGGCTCGCGATTAAATGCACCCAGCTGGCCTGGCTCCACCGCCAGGGGCGTACCAACGGCGCCAATAGCACTAAGCCATCCCACCCGGACTCCTCACGGCGGGTTAACGCGTCGGTGGCCAAAATAGCGGCCCCGGTGCTTTGCCCAACTCCCAGCCAGGGCTTAGGGGCCATCTCCAGTGTTTGCAGAATATTCTGCATATGTGTCAGGCAGTGCTGGTAGTCGTCGAAATCTTCAATTTCCGCCCGCGGGCCGCTTGAAAGACCGTGGCCCGGTAAGTCCCATAGCACTACCCGCCAGCCTTTCGCCAATAGGTGCGCTAATAAATGTCGATAAAGCCCTAAATGATCGAAGTAGCCGTGCACCACAAACGCCGTGCCGGACGGCTTGGGCGGGCTCCACACCTGGCACCACAGGCTAAAGCGCCCGGTATCGATAAACCCTGCGTGCACCTCATCGGTGTCTTCCAATAGTGTTTCGAGGCCATAGTGCAGGAAATAGTCCTGCACTATGTTCCAAAGCGCCTCACCCGGTATTAATCGAGAGAACGCTGACTCGCCTGATGCTTGCCGAAACAAGCCTTCCAGCTGTTGGAAATCCTGCATCCCTGTCTCTCCGTGAACGCCCTACTTCCCTTATTTTAAGAAGGCCACTCTGGGCCTCTTCTCATCATTTGGTCGAGCATTTTACTGCTTTAAGGTCTACGCTGTTTACATGCCCAACCAGATATGGAAGTATTTTCCATAAATATATTTTCACTCTAGCTGTGGCCTTCAAACAATCCACGGGCATCTTCACAGGAGAACTCCCCATGAGCGAGCGTATCACGCACCACCGTTTACAGGTGGCCGCCGAGCTGGAACGTTTTATTAATGAACAGGCGCTACCCGGAACGGGTGTGGATAAAAGCGCTTTTTGGGCCGGTGTCGATGCTCTGTTTCATGATCTGACCCCAAAAAATCGTCAATTGCTAGCAGAGCGTGATGCGCTGCAGGAAAAACTCGATACCTGGCACCGTGAAAACCCCGGCCCGTTAAGCGATATGTCGGCTTACCGTGCGTTTTTAAAACAGGTCGGTTACCTGGTAGATGCGCCGGCCAACGTGAAAGCCAATACTGCCAACGTGGACCGTGAAGTAGCACTTCAAGCCGGCCCGCAGCTAGTGGTGCCGGTGAGTAACGCCCGCTACGCCCTGAATGCGGCGAATGCGCGCTGGGGCAGCCTTTACGATGCGCTCTATGGTACTGACGCTATTTCCGAGGAAGACGGCGCGGAAAAAGGCACCAGCTTTAATCCCAAGCGCGGCGCTAAAGTCATTGCCTATGCGCGAGGCGTTCTGGATCGTGCCGCGCCCTTGGCCACCGGCTCCCACCGCGACGCGATTAAGTACGCGATTCGCGACGGCCATCTGGTGGTGACGCTGGAAGGCGGCCGGGAAACCGGGCTAAAAGATTCCGCCAAGCTGATTGGCTTTACCGGCGAGACGACAGCGCCTGAGGCTATTTTGCTGGCCAATAACGGCCTGCACCTGGAAATCCAGATCGACGCTAGCCACGCCATCGGTAAAACCGACCCAGCGGGTGTAAAAGACGTGGTAGTGGAAGCCGCACTGACCACCATCATGGATTGCGAAGACTCGGTTGCCGCCGTGGACGCCGAAGATAAGGTGGGTGTTTACAGCAACTGGCTCGGTCTGATGAAGGGCGACCTGGAAGAGAATATCGACAAGGGTGGTAAAACCTTCGCGCGTAAGCTGCACGCTGACCGCACCTGGAACACCACCGAAGGCGGCACGATCACCCTACCCGGCCGTTCACTGATGTTCGTGCGTAACGTGGGTCACTTGATGACCACGCCAGCGATTCTGGATGAGGACGGCAACGAGCTGCCCGAAGGCATTCTCGACGCCGTGGTGACCTCGCTGCTTGCCCTGCACGATCTGAAAAAAGATGCCGATCAGCCGCGCAATTCGCGCACCGGCTCAGTGTATATCGTCAAGCCCAAGATGCACGGCCCTGCTGAAGTAGCGTTTGCCAACGAGCTGTTTGGCCGCGTGGAAGACCTGCTGGGCATGAGCCGCGATACCCTGAAAATGGGCATCATGGATGAAGAGCGCCGCACTACGGTGAATCTCAAGGCGTGTATTGCCGAGGCCTCTTCACGCGTGGCATTCATCAATACGGGCTTCCTCGACCGGACCGGCGATGAAATGCATACCGCGATGGAAGCGGGCCCGATGGTTCGCAAAGGCGATATGAAAGGCGCCAAATGGATCGCGGCGTATGAGAAGAGCAACGTACAGGTAGGCCTTGCCTGTGGCCTGCGCGGTCGCGCCCAGATCGGTAAAGGCATGTGGGCCATGCCCGATTTAATGCACAACATGTTGGAACAGAAAATCGGCCACCCCAAAGCCGGTGCCAATACCGCTTGGGTGCCTTCGCCCACGGCCGCTACCCTGCATGCGCTGCACTATCATCAGGTGAACGTAACTGACGTTCAGCGCGAGCTTGAAGGCCTAGGCGAGCCTGACTTCCTGGATGATCTGCTCAGCGTACCGGTGGCTGAAAACGCCAACTGGTCTGATGACGAGAAGCAGCAGGAGCTGGACAACAACTGCCAGGGCATTCTGGGTTACGTGGTGCGCTGGGTAGAGCACGGCGTGGGTTGCTCGAAAGTGCCGGATATTCACGACGTGGGCCTGATGGAAGACCGTGCCACGCTGCGCATTTCCAGCCAGCACATTGCCAACTGGCTGCATCATGGCATTGTCGATGAGACTCGCGTGAAAGAAACCCTCAAGCGCATGGCCAAGGTCGTCGATGAGCAAAATGCCGGTGACCCCACCTACACCGCAATGAGCAGTCACTTTGAGGACTCCACCGCGTTCAAGGCCGCCTCAGATTTGATCTTCAAGGGGCGTGTACAGCCGTCAGGCTACACCGAGCCGCTACTTCACGAATGGCGTCAGGTGCATAAGGCGAAGTAAATTCGTTTTATGGTACAACTAGCCCTAAGGCATATGCCTTGGGGCTTTTTTATGAAGGATAACAACAATGACCGTCATGACTGTCGAACAGATCGAGCACTTTTTAGATGAGGTGTTTCCCCAGCGAATGGGCAGAGTGGAAAGCGTAGGCGAGATGTGTGCCACGATGCGCTTAACGGTAGGTTATGAACACCTGCGCCCCGGCCCCCGAGTAAGCGGCCCCACGATGATGGGCTTTGCCGATGTGGCGCTGTATGTGGCGATTCTGGCCCAAATCGGCCCGGAACCCATGGCGGTGACGAGCGACTTCAACTGTCACTTCCTGCGCGCCGCTTCAGGCGAACACGACATTATCGCCCACGCCAAACTGATCAAGCTGGGCCGCCGATTAGGCGTTGGCGAGGTACAGGTTTTCTCCGCCGCGGATGACACCCGGCCGGTTGCCCATATCACCGCAAGCTACGCCCTGCCTCTGTAGCGGCGAACAGCGCTAACGTTAAAGCCGCTCTCAAGACAAAAACGCCCCTTGGCTATTTACTAGCTTGAGGGCGGGGCGTTTTAGCGGCTAGAGAGCTTAGTAAGCTGCTTCTGGCTCGTAGTACTCTTCTACATTGTCGAGGGTGATTAAATCAGCGTTAAGGATGAGCCGTGAAGGCACGCCGTGGTACATATCGCCCAGATGCTCGCCTTTAACGCCGTGTACCGCTAGCGCCATGGCCGAGGCAATCATATTCGGCGGATAGGTTACGGTGCCTTTAACCATCGGGTGCTCGTTACGGATCATTTCAATCACGCGCTGAGAACCGCCACCGCCCACAATCAGCTGGATATCGTCGCGGTTGTTTTCATCCACCGCCTGAAGCGCCGAGATCAATACGTCATCGTCACCCGCCCAAATGGCATCCACTTCCGGGTTACTGCCCAGCAGGTCTTCCGTTACGCTAAGCGCCTGCTGTGGGTTCCAGTTGGTTGTTTGAGAGGCCAGAATATTGATGTTGGGGTAGTTTTCCATCACCCGATTAAAGGCATCGACACGCTGGCTGTTGATGGGAATAGGCGGGCCTTCCAGCACCAGAATATTGCCCTCGCCGCCCAGTTCTTCAGCGATATAACGCGCGGCGTGCTCGCCTAAACCGGGGTTATCGCCCGCAATAAAGACGTTTTGTGCAGGCGTTTCAAGCTCGCGGTCGACCACAACGGTGTAGATGCCTTCGTCGTAGGCTTCGGAAATAACCGCCTGAAGCGTTGCCGGGTCGTGTGGCAAAATGACCAGCGCATCCAGGTTGCGGATCATCAGATCTTCCACGTTAGAGACCTGGGCCGTACCGGAGTTAGCGGAAAGTACCGTAAAGCTCACATCCGGATACTTCTCGCTTAGCTCGCCGGCGGCTTGCTGCGCCCACCACAAAAGGCCTGCAGTCCAGCCATGGTCAGCGGACGGCACGGTGACGCCAATATGGTAGTCGTCGGCCAGCGCCATGCTGGACGTACCCGCTATGGCCGTGGCCAGCGCGGCAGTCTTGAAAAGGCGTGATAGTGTCATTGTTATTGCTCCCTTTCTAACGTACATCGTGGATGGGCGAGCCAACCCCGCCCAGTGTGATCGTCGGCCCTGTTTGGGCATAGCGACCGAAAAGATCGTGTTTAACGCTTGTTCTTAACACCGTTCTTAAAACCCGTATTAACGAATCAGGCACGCTTGTACTGCAGCAGTACCGCCAGCAAAATGACGCCGCCTTTGACCAGCCCCTGTAAATAAGGGGAAACGCCGGTCAGGTTAAGCATGTTGTTGATAATACCCAGAATCAGCGCACCAATGACCGTGCCCCATATCGAACCGCGCCCGCCGGAAAGCGCCGTGCCTCCGATGACGACGGCGGCGATAGCATCCAGTTCATAAAAGTAGCCTGCATCGCTCGGGCTTACCGAGTTGAGCCGCGAGGTCAGCATGATGGCCGAAAGCCCCACACAGATCCCCGCAATCACAAAGGTGGAGAGCACAATGCGCTCGACCCGAATGCCCGAATAGCGTGCTACCTGAGGATTAGCGCCCACCGCGCACACATGGCGCCCGTAAGGGGTATGAAACAGCAGCACATGCGCGATGATCGCCAAGCCAAAAAACACGATTACCGGAACCGGAATGCCCAGCAAAAAGCCGCCGCCCACGCTTGAGAATAGCGGATTGGGGGTAGAGACCACCGCCGAGTCGGTGAAGTAGAGCGCCAGTGAGCGAAAGATCGACATACTGGCAAGCGTTACCACAAAGGCCGCTATGCGCCCTCGGGTGACTAACAAGCCGTTGAATAGCCCTAACAGCCCGCCCGCAGCGATAGCGGCCAACAGGCCGAGAAGCACCGCCTGAATGGGGTCACTAATGCTATTGACGATATACAGGATAACCACGCCCACCAGCGCCACCATCGAACCCACCGACAGATCGATCCCGCCAGCGATAATCACAAAGGTCATGCCGATGGCGATAATGCCGGTATAGGAGACCTGACGCATTACGTTGGAAATATTGCGCGTATTCAGAAAATATTCGCTGGCGATGGACGACACCACGAACAGCAAAATCAGCGCCACCAGCGGGGCCAGAATCGTCGCATTAAGGGGCAGCCTGCGCAGACCTTGGCGTGCAACGCTCCCCATTGTCTTGGTATTAGGCGGTTGAGCCATCTTAATTCCCCACTTGTTCACGGTTGGCGTGCTGTCGTGCGCCAGCGGCATACAGCATTATTTGTTCTTCGTTGATATCGTCACCGTTAAGCTCAACGGCTATTTTCCCCTCGCGAATCACTAACACCCGATCCGCCATACCAATGACCTCTTCAAGCTCGGAGGAGATCACGATAACGGCTTTATTTTGTTGGGTAAGGTCGCGAATCAACCGGTAAATCTGCTGCTTGGCGCTGATGTCGATGCCGCGGGTGGGCTCATCGAGAATCAGGATATCGGGCTCGATATCGAGTAGCTTTGAGAAGTAAACCTTCTGCTGGTTACCGCCACTCAGAAGGCTCACCGGCGCCGCCAGGTTGGATGCCTTGATGGCCAGGCGCTGCTGGTAATGTTCGGCTTGACGCCGTTCAGCACGATGTTTGATAAACCCGCGCACATAGCGCTTCAGGCTAAGGGCGGTAATGTTCTGCATGACGTTAAACGAGAGAATCAGCCCCTTGCCCTGGCGGTCTTCCGACAGGTACGCCAACCCGCGGGCGTGGGCCTCACTGGGTGACCGAATATCCACGCACTCGCCATCGATGAATATCTCGCCCTGCTCTTTGCGGTGCAGCCCCATGATGGTTTCAGCAATTTCGGTGCGCCCCGCACCTACCAGCCCGGCAAGCCCCAGCACTTCGCCACGGCGTACCTCAAGGTTGATGTCCTTGAGTTTGCCTTTAAGGCTCAAGCCCCGCACCCGCAGCGCGGGCGGCGTGTTATCAGTACTTTGCGCAAGCTTCTCAGGGTAAATTTGTGACAGCTCACGCCCGACCATTTTGCGCGCCATGTCCTCTTCATTAAGCGTCGCGGTCTCGCACAGCTCTACCTGCTGGCCGTCGCGTAAAATCAGCAGCCGGTCACAGAGATCTTTGACCTCTTTTAGCTTGTGAGAAATAAATAAAATCGTGACGCCCTTGGCGACCAGCGCGCGCACCACGTTAAACAGCACTGCGACTTCGCGGTCGGTCAGTACCGTAGTGGGCTCATCCAGAATCAGCAGTCGCGCGTCGTTAACCAGCACCCTGGCCACTTCAACCATCTGCTTTTGGGCAACGCTTAGCCGCTCAATGGGAAGTTCAGGGTCCAGGTCCACTTCTAGCGAGCTGAGCAGTTCCTGGGTGCGCTTACGCATGCCTGAGTGGTCAAGAAAACCATTACGGCGTACTTCCTGGCCCAAAAAGACATTTTCGTAAACACGCAGCGTGGGGATTAAATTGAATTCCTGGGGGATCATCGCCACGCCGTGAAAACGCGCCGTAATCGGGTCCAACGCACTAAATATCTGACCATTCAGGTGGATCGTACCCACCGTTGGCGTGTAGATACCGCTGATGATCTTTAACAGCGTGGATTTCCCGGCGCCGTTTTCCCCCAGAATACCCAGCACTTCGCCCGGCATAACGGAAAGGGAAATATCATTCAGCACCTGAACGGGGCCGAAGGCTTTACCGATCCCTTCAAGCGTTAAAATAGGCTCGCTCATGAAGCGCCCCCGGAAGTGTTTGGCGCTTTAGCCAGATGCAGCGGCGTCCAGCTGCCTGACGCCTGGTGTGAGGTAATCGCCGCGGCAATAAAGCGCATGCCATCTACACCGTCTTCAATGCCGGGCAACCAAGACGGATACTCGCCTGATGTATGCCCATCGGCCAGTGCCTGATACAGGTTGGCAAAGGCTTCAATGTAGCCTTCCGGATGCCCGCCCGGCACGCGCACGCCTTGAGCGATATTCGCACTTAGCCAGTCATCGCGCCGTGTTAAGCGCTGGCTTGGCCCGTTAAGCGGTTTCAGCCACAGCTCGTTGGGCTGCTCCTGGGCCCACTGCAGGCTGGCCTTCTCGCCGATGACACGAATGGTTAACGCGTTCTCATAACCCGCTGCCGTCTGGCTTGCCCACAGCATGCCGCGCGCTCCGCCATTAAAGCGCAGCAACGCCTGAACGTTATCATCAAGCGCCCGCCTCGGCACAGCAGTCACCAGCTCAGCGCTTACCTCACTGACGCGCTGGCCGCTGATAAACTGGGCCAGCTGAAACGCGTGCACGCCGATATCTCCCAGGCAACCAGCAGCCCCCGCCTGGGTGGGGTCTAAACGCCAGGCGGCCTGGCGGTTATCGGCTTCCGGGGGTTCGCTTAACCACTCCTGAATATACTCGACCTGCACATGGCGAAGCTGCCCTAGCGCGCCTTGGGCAATCATTTCACGGGCATGCTGAACCAATGGATAACCCGCGTAGTTGTGCATTAATACAAAGTGGCGAGCGCTTTTCTCAGCCGCTTGCGCCAGCTGTTCGGCTTCCTCAACGCTGAGCGTCATGGGTTTTTCACACACCACGTGAAAGCCCGCTTCCAGGCTTGCCAGCGCCGCCGGGTAATGCAGGTGGTTGGGTGTAACTATCGCCACGACCTGGGCGCCATCTTTTCGGGCGGCTTCGCCTGCCAAAAGTGCTGAGTAGTCGGCATAGCAGCGCTGGCCATCAACGCCCAACTCGTTGGCGGTCGCCAGATTGCGCTCGGTTTGGGATGAAAAAGCCCCCGCCACCAGCTCAAAGCGGTCGTCCAGGCGCGCCGCCATACGGTGCACACCGCCAATAAAGGCGCCCTGGCCGCCGCCTATCATGGCGAGGCGAAGTCTGCGCGGTGTGTTGTTGGTTGTTGTCATTATCTAACCCCTGAGCGTGGTTTAGCCGAGACCCAGCAGCGTGCGATTGGCCTGGCGATCCGTTCCGGCATCGGCAAAATCATCAAACGCGCGGTCGGTCACCTGAATAATGTGCTCATTCACAAACGTGACGCCTTCCGCCGCGCCCTGCTCAGGGTGCTTGAGCGCACACTCCCACTCGATGACCGCCCAGCCGTCGAAATCGTACTGGGCAAGTTTCGAGAACACTGCCTTGAAATCCACCTGCCCGTCGCCCAGGGAGCGAAAGCGACCGGCCCGCTCGACCCAGGAAGTGTAGCCGCCGTAAACGCCCTGCTGGGCGGTGGGATGAAACTCGGCATCCTTGACATGAAACATGCGGATATACGGGTGATAACGATCAAGAAAGGCAAGATGATCAAGCTGCTGAAGCACCAAGTGTGACGGGTCATACAGCATGCAGCAGCGCGGGTGATGGTCGACCGCGGCTAAAAAACGCTCAAAGGTCGCGCCATCATGCAGGTCTTCACCGGGGTGAATCTCAAAGCATAAGTCCACGCCCGCGGCATCGAAGGCATCCAGAATAGGCCGCCAGCGCTTGGCAAGCTCGGCAAATCCATCTTCAACCAGCCCGGCCGGGCGCTGCGGCCACGGGTAAAGAAATGGCCAGAGCAGCGAGCCGGAGAACGTGGCATGGGCCTTCAAACCCAGATTGGCGCTGGCGCGCGCAGCGAGCTTTAGCTGCTCGACAGCCCAGGTCTGACGCGCGACCGGGTCGCCGTGCAGTTCAGGCGGGGCGAAGCCATCAAACAGGCTGTCATAAACCGGATGCACGGCCACCAATTGGCCCTGGAGATGCGTGGAAAGCTCACAAATCTCCAGGCCATACCCCGCTAAAAGGGCTTGAACCTCCTGACAATACGCCTGGCTTTCCGCCGCTCGCTCAAGATCAAAAAACCGCTTATCCAGCGTGGGCATTTGCAGCGCTTTAAAGCCCAGCTTCGATGCCCAGCGGGCGATATGCTCCAGGCTATCGAAAGGCGGTTGATCGCCAATGTACTGGGCTAGAAAGAGCGCGGGCCCTTTAAGGGTCTTCATCATCGACCTCATTTGTTTTGTTGTTTTAGCGTCAGCAATCAGCGCTGAAAACTTGATGTAATGGATTACATTTCAGCAGAGCGAAGAAAGACGGTCAAGCAGTGCCAAAAGCTTAGATGGATTAACGTAACGTTATGATAGGAAAGATTTTATATATTAAAAAAGCTAATTAAACGGTTAACCTTTAGACTAAAGAATAAATAAAAGTCGCAGAATAAAGCAGCGTATACTTATCAAGCTAATCATAAAGTTAACACTGCCATCGGAACTAATAATGGTCTGAACGCTATGTAAACATTTACATTTCGGGTGTTAACACGCCAAAATTGTGTTTAATCGCCTGCTTCTTCCGGCACGTTTTATCAGGACCATCGTTCAATGCTTAACACCCAGGTAACGGGCAAGCAGCCGCACAGCGTGCCCACGATTAAAGACGTAGCGAAAGCGGCGGGCTGTTCGACGGCGACCGTATCACGCGCTCTGGCCACGCCTGAAAAAGTCAGCGATGCCACCCGCAAGCGGGTGGTGCAAGCGATTGCCCAAGTGGGTTATTCGCCCAATATTGCCGCGCGCAACTTGCGCCGCGCGGAGTCCAAAACCATCGTGGCGCTCTTGCCGGATATTTCGAATCCATTCTTCTCCGAAATCATTAGCGGTATGGAGGATGTCGCCCATCAGGCGGGTTACCAGGTACTGATTGGCGACTGCGAACACGACCCGGCGCGCGCAGAAGCCTACTTTCGGCTGCTTTCGACCAATCAGGCCGATGGTATCGTGCTTTTGACTTCAGAAATCCCCAAGGCGCTGGTCAAGCAGGCAGATGGTCAGGCGAGCTTTCCGCTCGTCATGGCGTGTGAATTCTTCAGCGATCTCGACCTGCCAGTGATTGCCATTGACAACCATCAGGCCAGCTGTCAGGCGATTGATTATCTGGTATCGCTTGGCCATCAGCGTATTGCCACCCTTACCGGCCCGGCGAGCAATCCTATCTGCCTTGAGCGCCTGCGCGGCTATCACGATACGCTTGCGGCTAACGGCTTGACGGGTGAAGCACGCATTGCAGGGGGTGATTTTGGTTTTCGTTCCGGCTTTCAGCAGGGACTGGCGCTTCTGGATAGTACCCAGCGGCCCACCGCGATTTTCTGCCATAGCGATGAGATGGCGATTGGTGTACTCAAGGCGGCCCGCCAGTTGAACATCGCGGTGCCTGGCCAATTATCCATCGTCGGCTTTGACAACATCGGGCTGAGCGAATACTGCGAACCCGAGCTGACCACTATTAGCCAACCGCGTAACGAAATAGGCCAACAGGCCATGCATTCGCTACTGCACCTGCTGCGCGGCGAGCGCGTCATCCGGCGTCAGACGTTAAGCAGCCATTTGATCGTACGTAAAAGCACCGGGCGGGTTAACGCCTAGCCATATCGTTGATTGTCGGCATAAAAAAACGCGGGGGCAGTTGCCTGCCCCCGCGTTTTATGGTTGCTACATTCAAAGCGCCTGGCTTACGCGCCAGGCAACCGACCCAGCATACGGTCAAGCGTCAGCGGGTAGTCACGTAGGCGGATGCCGGTGGCGTTGTACATGGCATTCGCCACCGCCGCCGCGCCGCCACAGATGCCCAGCTCACCGACCCCTTTGGCTTTCAGGGGTGTAGAAGCACCGTCCTGCGTGTCCAGGAAGATCACCTCCATCTCGGGAATATCGGCGTGTACGGCGATCTCGTAGCCGGCGAAGTCGTGGTTGGGAAAGAAGCCCCGCGCGGTATCGACGTTGAGGCTTTCGGTCAGCGCGGCGCCGATTGACATGGTCATGCCGCCCAGCACCTGGCTGCGCGCGGTAGTCGGGTTCAGGATGCGCCCGGCATCGCATACCGACAGCGTCCGGCGCAGGCGGGTTTCCCCGGTATAGGCGTGGACCGCCACTTCCACGAAGTGCGCACCAAAGGTGCCAATCTCAAGCTCGTCCTTGAAGTCACCAAAGTGTAGCGAGTCCTCGCCCACAAGCTCTTCGCCCTGGGCTACATCGCGAAGCGTGACGCTCTTTTCGCCAGTTACCACCTGGCCGTTCTCAAAGCGTGCCGACTCAACCCCCAGCCGCTTGAGGATTTCATCCTGCAGCGCCACGCATGCCGCGTATACGCCTGCGGTGGAACTGGCCGCGCCCATCTGGCCGCCGGAACCCGACGCCGCCGGGTAGGCGCTATTGCCCAGGCGCACTTCTACATCGGCCATCTCCAGGCCCATGGTTTCAGCAGCGGTCTGGGCGATGATGGTGTAGGAGCCAGTGCCGATATCGGTCATGTCGGTCTCGACGACCAGACGCCCTTCGCTCAACCTTACCCGGGCACCGGAATCAAGCGTCGGTGAACCGCGATAGGCACCGGCCATGCCTTGACCAATCAGCCACTGCCCTTCGCGCTTACCGCCTGGCGTGGTGTTACGCGCGCTCCAATTGAATACCTCGGCACCCTTACGCAAGCACTCGACGAAGTGCCGGTCGCTATAGCGTTTGGAAGGCTCTTCGGGATTGACCTGGGTGTCGTTGAGAATCCGAAACTCCACCGGGTCCATCTCAAGCTTCTCGGCCATTTCGTCCATGGCGATTTCCAGCACGGCCAGGCCAGAGGCCTCACCCGGGGCACGCATGTCAGCGGATTCCGGCAGGTTCATGTCGATGGCGTGGTGCGCCACACGGCGGTTTTCACCAGCGTAAAAGCAGCGTGTCTGGTTGACCGCATCTTCACCGCTGCCGCCGGGCAGCGTATGGGAAATCGCCGAGTGATCGAAGGCGGTGATCCGGCCATCCTTGTTGGCTGCGATGCGCAGTCGCTGCACGGTACCGGAGCGATGGGTGGCGTTATTGAAGATAAACGAACGTGGCAGCGCCACCTTCACCGGACGGCCGGTCTCTCTTGAGCCAAGCGCAGCGAGCACCGCGTCGACGCGCAGCCACAGTTTGCCTCCAAAACCGCCACCGATGTAGGGGCTTTCCAGACGGATATTTGCCGGGTCGAGCTCAAACGTGGTGGCCAGCGCCTTGCGAGTCCACTTGATCATCTGATTCGAGGTCCAGAGCGTCATGTTCTTGCCATCAGTCCAGTCCGCGATCGTCGCGTGGGGCTCCATCATGGCGTGGCTTTGCGAAGCGGTGTGGTAGGTTTCATCAAGCGTGACGTCCGCACTGTCAAAGGCCGCGTCTACATCGCCTACGTGCGAAACCACGTCCCTGTCCTGCAGCCGTTTCCAGGCGTCGTCCAGATCGAACTCGCTCGGGATCTCTTCGTATTCCACCTCGATGAGCGACGTAGCCGCCCGAGCCTGCTCCAGCGTATCGGCCACTACCACGGCAATCGCCTGATGGTAGTGTTCGATCATGTCGCCACCAAACAGCTTGGCGACATTGCTTTCAGCACGGGGCAGCTCGTCGATATCCAGCGCCGTGATCACTGCCGCGACGCCTTCCGCGTTACGTGCTGCAGTGGCGTCCATGCGGGTAATACGCCCTTTGGCGATACTCGACCCCAGCGGGTAACCCACCAGAGGGTTATCCACCACGTTATGGCGCTCGTAGGCGTAGGGTGCCGTACCGGTTACTTTCAGCGCGCCATCAATCCGAGTATGGGGCTTGCCGATGATTCGCGCGTGATCGAAAAGGTTATCGTCGGCTGATTGATTAAAATCCATACATCACTCCTTTGCCAGCAGGGCGGCCAGCGTACGCTCGGCAAGTGTCAGCTTATAAGCGTTCTCATCGGTGGGGCGCGCGCCGTCCAGAAGCTTTTCCATCACCGCTTTGGCACCGTTGCCAAGCTCGGCATCTGCCTCATCACGCCGCCAGGGCTTGGGCGCCACGCCACCCAGCGCCACGCGGCCCTTGCCGTCGTCAGTTTCAATCAGTGCCACCGAGACCAGTGCAAAGGCGTAGGAAGCGCGGTCACGCACCTTGTAGTAACGCTGGCGCCCGCCGACCGGTGCAGGCAGCACCACGCCGGTGATGATTTCACCGGGTTCAAGGGCGTTCTCCACCTCCGGCGTATCGCCAGGCAGCTGGTAGAACTCGTCAAGCGTAAGCCTGCGCGTCTGCCCTTCGGGGCTCACGGTTTCCACTTCGGCATCCAGCACGCGAAGGGCAACGGCCATGTCCGAGGGGTGCGTGGCGATGCAGTGATCCGACGTTCCGATCACGCCCAGCTGGCGGGTGTCGGCACCGTCATCCAGCGCCGCACAGCCAGCACCGGGCTCGCGCTTGTTACACGGCATGGCCGTGTCATAAAAATAAGGGCAGCGGGTACGCTGCAACAGATTGCCGCCGGTGGAGGCCTTGTTGCGAAGCTGGCTCGATGCGCCGGAGAAGAGCGCCCGGCTGAGCACAGGGTAGTCACGTTTGATGCGCTCGTCGGCGCCAAGGGCGGTGTTGCTGACCAGCGCGCCGATGCGCAGGCCACCATCATCGGTCTCGGCAATGTCATCAAGGCCGGTACCGTTGATATCGATCAGATGCGCGGGCACTTCGATCTCATGCTTCATGAGATCCAGAAGGTTGGTACCCCCGGCAATGAACTTGCTGCCGGGCACTTCGAAGGCGCGCGCCGCCGCCTGGGCAGCATCGTCGATGCGCTCATAGGAAAAGGCTTTCATGAACGCTCCTCGGCTACCTGGTTGATGGCTTTCAGGATATTGGCATAGGCGCCACAGCGGCATAGGTTGCCGGACATGCGCTCACGGATCTCCTCATCGCTGATCTCGATGGGTCCATTGAGCTCTTTGGTCACGTGGCTCGGGATACCGGCGCGGATCTCGTCAAGCGTCGCCTTGGCTGAGCAGATCTGGCCCGGCGTGCAGTAGCCGCACTGAAAGGCGTCGTTATCGATAAACGCCTGCTGCATCGGGTCCATATGTTCGACATCGCCCACGCCTTCGATGGTGGTGATCTCGTCGCCCTGGTGCATTACCGCCAGGGTCAGGCAAGCGTTTACCCGCTCGCCGTTGATATATACTGTACACGCCCCGCACTGGCCAAGATCGCAGCCTTTCTTGGAGCCGGTGAGTTTCAGGTGTTCGCGCAGGGTATCCAGCAGCGTGGTGCGATTATCAAGTTCCAGCTCGTGGCGCTGGCCGTTGATCGACAGGGCAACCGCGGAGCGGCTCGTGGCGCTGTCACGATGCTTCTCGAACGTCGTCGTTGAGGTCATTTGGATTGCCTTTAATTTTTCGTTGCTATCGCCTAGTCACGGTCATGACGGAATAAGCATAGTCACAATTAAAGCCATCAGCCCAATTCTTCTGATACTCCCGCTCAAACGTGCAATTGGTCTACGCTAGAGTACACATTGACCCCGGCCCGGCTTGCAGGTCGCTGAACAAGGAACGCGTGACTCAATGCAACACCTAGACCTCAAGGTCATTGAACAAGCGCTGACATGGTGTGAAAAGGACGAGACGATCTGGCTTTGTACCGTGCTTGATACCTTCGGCTCATCACCTAGGGCACCGGGCTCGTGGCTGGTCGCAAACCAGTACGGCGAGCATATCGGCTCGCTTTCTGGCGGCTGTGTGGAGGAGGATTTTCTCGAAAGACTCAAGAACGGCGCCTTCGACAAGCCCATCACCACCACCCGCTACGGCGACACGGCAGACAGCGATGCTCCGGGTGTGGCGCTGCCCTGTGGCGGCGTGCTGGAGGTACTGGTCGAGCGGCTAGCGCCCACCGCCGAGAGCCGAGAACACTTGGGCGTGGTTTTAAACGCGCTCCAGGGCCACGAGCCTTTGATGCGTAGGGTCGATACGTCAAGCGGCGCGCGCGTTTTTCACCCGGCCCCACCCACTGGGCCGCGTGTCGAGAGGCAAGGGGATATGATCAACATGCGAGTCTCCCCGGCTCATCGCCTGATCATCGCCGGTATTTCACCGATTACCACGCCGTGTGCGGCGTTTGCCGTGACGCTTGGGTATGAAGTGATTGTCTGCGATCCGAATGAGGCCGCCTGCGCTGGCTTTAACGTGCCCGGTGCTCGGGTGGAGACCCTACTGCCCTCATCGTACATTTCACCGGACACCTGCCATGGCGCCACGGCGGTAGTGGCGCTCACTCATGATCCACGTATTGATGACCTGGCAATGATGGAAGCCGTACGCACGAGCGCCTTCTATATCGGCGTCATGGGGTCACAGCGCACCTCGGCGGCCAGAGCTGCGCGGTTGGCCCGCTCCGGTGGGCTGAGCGAGACAGAAATCGCACGCATCCATATGCCGATTGGCCTTGCCTTGGGCAGCAAGACCCCTGCCGAAATTGCCCTGGCCGTGATGGCCGATATTGTGCGCGTTCAGCATGGAAAACCGCTCGATGAGCTCTAAGCGCGCCTGTCACGTAGTCGCTCTGCTGATGGCCGCAGGCTACTCGCGCCGCTTTGGACCTAACGATAAACGCTGTGCGCTTCTGCCGGATGGCCAAACGCTGCTGGCCGCCTCGCTTGCCAATGCTCAAAAGGCGTTTACCCATCTGCGCGTGGCCGTACGCGAAGAGGACGATCCGGCGTTACTAGGTCTTGCCCAGGATGTGGCGCTGGTGCGCGTTCGTGAAGCGCACCTTGGCCTGGGGGCAAGCCTGTCTGAAGCGATAAGCGCACTGGGCCGTGACCCTAGTCTTGATGGCATTGACGCCGTAGCGATCCTGCTCGGCGATATGCCCTATGTTGATCCAGAAACGCTGCTGGCCCTGCAACACTTGGCCTCCCGCGATATGATCGTGCGGCCCTGTTTTGGGGGCCAACCCGGGCATCCGGTGATTTTCGGGCGGGCAATGTGGCCTGCGCTTGAAAAAATCAGCGGCAGCGACGGTGCCAAAGGCGTGATCCAGCAGTGCGCCTCATGCTTGCGGGAGCTTCCGGTCGCGGATGCGGGCATCTTGCGTGATATAGACGCGCCAGCGGATCTACCTGGGGCTGTTTAGTTAGGGGCTTCCAGATTAAGGACTTCGAGATTAAGGGCTTCTTAGCACCGCCACGGCCAGCATCAGCCAACCGGTGATCAGCAGAACACCGCCAATGGGTGTGACGATGCCCGCATTTAAACCAGCCATCGCCATGGCATACAGCGAGCCGGAAAAGCCCACGACTCCCAACCCCCAGAGCGCAACCGGCCAGAGCCAACCCTTCAGGCCAAACACACGCTGCCCGATGAGCACCGCCATCACCGCCAGCGTGTGCCAGGCCTGATAGCGCACGCCGGTTTCGGCCGCATGCACCATTTCAGCACTGGCCCGTAGTGCCAGGCCATGGGCCGCGTAAGCTCCCACCATGACCGTGACAGCCCCAGAGAGCGCGATCAGACACCAAATGATTCGTTCTTTACGTTGCATTGCTGCTCCTTTCAAGGTGTTACCGCGCCTCTATAAGCGCGCGTGCGACTCGGCATACCTTGCACCGCGGGAAACCGCTACAATAGTGGCACTTTATGGTATTTCGCTAGGGTTAGCTCTTTGCCTGATAAACCCTATGCCTCGATAAACGAGACGATTTTATGCACATTCAACTCAACGGTGAGCCTTACACGCTGGAAGCGGGCCTTACAGCGGCAGATCTAATCGATCAGTTGGCGCTCACCGGTCAACGCGTCGCTGTCGAAATCAACGAAGAGATCGTACCGCGCAGCCAACTGGCCACCACCCGCTTGGCTGAAGACGACCAGGTGGAAGTGGTACATGCCATTGGCGGTGGCTAGCCCGCATCACTCATGACTTTTTTACTGGCTACGCCCTATTTCTCGCGCCCTATTTCATGAGCTTTATTCAGGATTCGCTATGACATTTCAAAACGATACGCCGTTTACCATTGCTGGCCGCGACTTCAGCTCTCGCCTGCTGGTCGGCACCGGCAAATATAAAGATTTCGACGAGACCGGCGCGGCGATTGCTGAAAGCGGCGCCGAGATCGTCACCTTTGCCGTACGCCGCACCAACCTGGGGCAGGAAGCCGGGCCCAACCTGCTTGACGTGATTTCGCCGTCGCGCTACACCCTGTTGCCCAATACGGCAGGCTGCTACACCGTTAAAGACGCCGTGCGCACCTGTCGCCTGGCTCGTGAGCTGCTGGATGGCCACAATCTGGTCAAGCTGGAAGTGCTGGGTGATGAGACCACGCTCTACCCCAACGTGGTCGAAACTCTGAAAGCCGCCGAAACGCTCTTGGCCGATGGCTTTGACGTCATGGTGTACACCAGCGACGACCCCATTGTAGCCCGCGAACTTGAAGCCATGGGGTGCTGCGCCATCATGCCGCTGGGCTCGCTGATCGGCTCGGGCCACGGCATTCAGAACCCGCACAACGTGCGCCTGATTGTTGAGCAAAGCAGCGTACCGGTGCTGGTTGATGCCGGTATCGGCACGGCATCCGACGCCGCCATGGCCATGGAGCTGGGTTGCGACGGTGTACTGCTCAATACGGCGATTGCCCACGCGCGTGAGCCGTTGCGCATGGCGCGTGCCATGAGAAATGCCGTAGAAGCGGGGCGCGATGCGTTCCTGGCCGGACGCATGCCGCGTCGCCAAACGGCAGACCCATCATCACCTTTTGCTGGCCGCATTAACGGTTAAGAGATTTTATGACTGATATTAAAAGTACCGATGAGTCTTCAACCGGGCCAGAAAGCGCTGAAGCGCCGCTGCATCGTCGCGGTATTAAAAGCTATGTAATTCGTGCCGGGCGCATGACCCAGGCCCAGAACCGGGGCCTTGAAGACGTATGGCCGCGCTTTGGCTTGACGATTGACGATGGCCTGCAGGATCTGACCGCGCTGTTTGGCCGGGAAGCCTCTCGCGTGGTTGAAATCGGTTTTGGCATGGGCAATTCGCTGATCGAGCAGGCCGAAACCCACCCGGACACCGACTTTATCGGTATCGAAGTGCATTCGCCGGGTGTCGGCAAGCTGCTGGATGAAGTGGACAAGCGCGGGCTTACCAACCTGCGTATCTACAAGGAAGATGCTCTGGCCGTATTGGAGAAGTGCCTGCCGGAAGGCTCGCTGACCACCGTGCAGCTGTTCTTCCCCGACCCCTGGCCGAAGAAAAAGCACCACAAGCGGCGCATTGTGCAGCCCGCGTTTGTAGAGCTGATTCGTACCCGTCTGAAACCCGGCGGCACCTTCCACATGGCGACCGACTGGGAAGCCTATGCGGAGTGGATGGCCGAGGTAATGGAAGCCGCCCCCGGCTACGCTAATACGGCCGATGCCGACACAGCACCTTACGTGCCCCGCCCCACCTTCCGCCCGCTGACCAAGTTTGAAGCCCGCGGCGAGAAGCTGGGCCATGGCGTGTGGGATCTGATTTATCGCAAAACGCTTTAATCAGCCAGACGCTCTCGTTAAAAGCCGTCAGATTGACGGCTTTTCGCCCTAGCCCACCGATGCATTACACGCCCTGACGTCGACACCGCTGCGAGCAGTAGACGACGTTCTCCCAATCCCGGGCCCATTTCTTACGCCACGTAAAGGGGCGCTCACAAACCGGGCATATTTTCGTTGGAAGGTGCGGTTTCTGGTGGGCCATGGGGGTACCAATATTCAAGGCGTGAAAACGGGTGAACGCATGAGTGTAGACGCTTAGAAAGTGCCTGTGCTTTTAGCAGGCGTTCAACAGCCTGCAGCACTGCATCATTTTAATTTCTGGGGCTCAAAAAAAGAAAGCCACTCCAATGGAGTGGCAAAAGACCGTGACTAGCAATGAGAGGGAGAAACCATGACAGCAAACTGGCGGCTTGTTGTCGTGGTCTGTAGCGACTCATTAAACGCTACAATCACAATATAATCATTCGCATTAAGCGCGTCAATACAAATGCGAATACTTTTTATTTATTTTTACAAACTATCCAGCAAGCTGTAGCCATAGGGGTAAAGTGAACATGGCGAGCAACGTTTGGCCGGTGATAATCGCCGCCATCAGCTCGGCATCACCGCCTAACTGTCGGGCTAGAATATAGGCTGAGGTGGCGGTCGGGAGTGCCGCAAACAGCAGCGCAACGTCTCGGCTAACCGTGTCCAGCCCTAACGTCCACGCCAGCGCCAATACCAGCGCGGGCATTAGCATTAGCTTGATGCTGTTGGTGGCGAGTAGGCCGCGGTCGATCCGTAATAGCGCTGTCGGGCGCAGGGCAACCCCCACGGCAATCAGCCCCAGCGGTAAGGCGGCCCGTCCCAGAAGGCCCACGGTATCCTGGCTCCACCCTGGCAAGCCAATACCGGTCAGGTTTAACGCAATGCCTGCCAGACAAGCGAGTATCAGCGGGTTTTTCACCAGCGCCATCACGCTTTTCCCCATACTGGCACTGCCCAATGTCCCGGCAGCGACGAAGCTTGCCACGCACATCACATTGACCACAGGTACCATCAGCGCTACGGCAACCGCCGCGGTGGTCGCACCCAGCTCCCCGTGTAGCGCAGCTGCTCCCGCCACGCCCACATAGGTATTGAAACGTACCGCGCCCTGAAACACCGAAGTAAACGCGGCGGGCGTGAGCTTTAGCAAATGTCGCAAGCGCCAGATCAGCAGGCCAAATAGTGTCATTGCGCCAAGTAGCACCAACGCTAGGCGCCCTACCGGCACCTGGCTTACATCCGCGGTTGCCAGCGTGCCGACCAGCATGGCCGGGAAAAGCACAAAGTAGATTAACCGCTCCATCTGCGGCCAAAAATCCGTACCCGGCCAACGCCAGTAGCCCAGTGCTGCACCAAAAAGTATCAAAAGAAACAGTGGGCCTAACGCAGCGGTAATACTCTCCATGGGGTTTCCTTATGGCCTGCGACATCACAGCACAACGACATCGACACGTTTACTGTTACCATGAAACGAATCCCCGCCTCACGGCTCGCGTAGCGATATACTGCCATGAAGATACTACCTCAACCTGCTTGCTTTGCGGGTTTAAAGGGACTCAAGCTACTGATTTTGATCACCGGCTTAGCGCTGGCGGTGTGTGCCTGGTATGTGTTTTTCCATCGCCTGCACGATAGTCACCCAACTGCTGGGCACCCCACAATGGCCATCTGCGATCTTAATGGCCAGGCTTGCTCAGCTATTTTGGGCGACGGGGGGAGGTTAACACTGCATATTAACGTCGATAGATCAGCAAAAGCGGCCTCTCAAGCCATTATGCCTCTGGCAGGCACGCGTCACCCTTGATATCCCAAGAGGGAGATCAAATAGCGGTTCGACGTAAAGGTGTCAGAAAAAGCTTAATCGGCGTCAGTAGAAGTCGTTTGCAATCGGTCGAGCATGGCTATTAGCGCGCTCACCTGGCTGCCTTCACGGGTATCGTGGAGTAGACTCTGCTGCCAAAGGCTTTCGGCATATCCCCACCAATCCCAGCACCCCTGCGGGTTGGACAGGCTGCTGTCGATTTGCGGATAAAGCACTATCTGGCGGTGCCTTGCGGCCCAGTGATTTAATCCACTGTGGCTGACGAAGGTATCATTGATGGCATTGGTGCTCATCTGGCAGCCGTGCAGGGCAATCGTGACCGGGCAGGCTTCATCTTCACAAGAAGCGGGGATAAATAGATAGCCGGTATCTGCAAGCCCTTTGACGGTAAACTCTGACTGATCAAACGCGACGAGCTCACCTGATTCGGGACTAACCGTTTCGCGCTCTGGATATAGCCAGTCAAGCATCTCGCGGGCGACATCTTCATCGCAGGCGAGTACATGGCTCCCTCCGCCCTGACGGCAGTTCCCCAGCTCATGGGGGCCAACCGTTTCTTCTTCGTGCAGGCGTACCGGCCAGCCGTGGCCCGCTGCCTGATTGCGTACGACCTTTAATTGGTCAGGCGCAGCCAACCACTGCCTCCACTGACCGGTCAATAATTCAACAAGCTCAGGGTCAACGACATTATCTGCCCCGCCATGCCAGATAAAGGCTCTGAGCTTGCCAAGAGCGGCCTGATCGCCCACCTGCCCGTTTTGCCTATAACGCTCGAGGCGGTCTTCAAGGTCTTCCGGATCAGGCAGACCACCACGCGTCATCATGCACTGGTTAAGTGCCATGCTCAGCGAGCCCTGAGAACATCCCCAAGGCCCCGCCGCCAGTACACCAACACCGCTAAAGCGCTCAGGCCAGGCAACCGCTAGCTGGGCGGCCATATACCCACCCGCGGATACGCCTACTACACTTGCCTGTTCCGTCGCTGCATTTAACGCAGGCAGGCGGTTAGGCGTTTCAGCAGCACTGGCCACCAAAGGCCCGCCTACCAAGAGTATGAAACTGGTGTAACGGGCAATAACGGGGGCCAGGAACATAGGTTATTCGACGCCTAGTAGTTCAACGCGGAAGGTAAGCATTTCGTTGGGGCCAATCGGGCCCTGCCCGTGTTCACCGTAGGCAAGGTCAGCAGGAATATACAGCATCCAGCTATCGCCAACGCTCATCAGCTGTAGGGCTTCCTGCCAGCCTTCGATTACCTGGTTGACCTGGAAGCTTACCGGTTCGCCGCGCTCAAACGAGCTGTCAAATACAGTACCGTCAAGCAGCATGCCTTCGTAGTTTACTTCCACGGTATCTTCAGGCCCCGGGGATTCGCCATCACCCGACTCCAGTACTTCGTACTGCAGGCCCGATTCGGTTACTTCGACGCCTTCACGCTCGGCGTTTTCCGCCAGGAAGTCATCGCCTTCTTCCTGATTTAGCTGGGCCATCTCGGCCGCTTCTTTTTCACGCGCCTCTTGGGAGCGCGCCTGGAAGGCCATGATTGACTCCACCATCTCGTCTTCGCTGAGCGCCAGATCGTTGTCTTCGAACACGTCGTGCATGCCGTCGTTAAACGCGTCCAGATCCAAATCTTCGATATCAGCCTTCATGCTTTCGCCCAGAGTAACCCCAAGGCTGTAGGCAAGACGCTGCTCGTCTGTATCAGGGGCAGCGGCAACAAAAGGTGCCACCAAAAGCAGACTGGTCAGGGCCGTTGTAGAGAGCAGTGTTTTCATTAAGAAATAACCTTATTCGTCGGCGTAATACGCCATATTTAGGTGCTTCTAAAATACTTAAGATACTTCAAAATATTTAGAGTACTTCAAAAAATAGGACAGCGCGTTTACCCAGAGGTTTACGCTACGTTATACAACTAATGTAGGACAGTGGGCCGCACCGCCCACCCGCTGGGCAACGCTGCCTAGCAGCATACTTTTTTCACCATTGGTGCCCTGGGCCCCAATAACAATTAAATCGCACTCTCGCTTCCAAGCAAAGCGGACGATTGTTCGTGATGGACGTCCCCCTTTAACAAAAGCGCGGAGGCAGCTACTTTCGGCTCCCATATCAAGCGCTTGAGATTTCGCATGTACGGCAACCTCGGTGGCATATTCTTTTAATGCATCATCGGGTATATCCAGCTGGCTTGGCCGTATCATGGAAAGCGACGCTTCTAGCAGACTGTGATGTTTAAATACACATAAAAAATACAGGTCGGCGCCCGTTAGCAAATGCAGCCCAACCGCCTTATCGAGTGCTTTGATGGCCCCTTTCGAACCATCCACGGGGACTAAAATGCGACTAAACATGCAGTTCTCCTTGTGAAAAGTTAACGGAAGGCTACATCACGTAAGAAAAGCGCAATCTGCGGAAACATGATCAGTAAGGCAGCGACCAGAATGAGCATAAAGATAAACGGCGGCGTACCTTTAATAACATCCCAGTAAGGGCGCTTAAAAATAGCAATCGCAGTAAATATATCGCACCCAAATGGCGGTGTGGCAGAGCCTATCGCTACCTGTAGGGTTATAAGAATCCCCACCAGTACTGGGTCAAGCCCAGTGGCCGCAATCGCGGGAGCAAAGATAGGTGTCAGCACTAGAATAACAACGATAGGATCCACGAACATACAGGCAATAAAGAAAGAGACGCAGATTGCGATTAATACGCCGGTGGGTCCTGCATCATTTACTCCTACAACCTCCAGAATCGCTTGTGGAATCTGAGCAAATGAGATAATCCACGAAAAGCTATTACCTACCGCGACCAGAATAAAGACTACGGCTGTAATCAGCCCAGTAGACTTCGCAATAGCGTAGATGTCGCTCATATTTAGCGAGCGGAATACCACGAATTCCAGCAAAATGGCGTATAACACACACGCTGCGGCCGCCTCAGTAGGACTGAAAACTCCCCCATAGATTCCGCCTACGATTATTACCGGAAAACCCAGCGGCCAGAGCGCTTTTTGGACAGCGACGCCACGTTCTTTCCAATTTGCCCGCGCCTCGGTGGGCACGTCTTTTACTGTCGCGTAGATAATGCTGTAGATCGAAAACATGACTAAAATTAAAAGCCCTGGCCCAATCCCGGCGATAAATAGTTCACCAATGGATGTCCCCGATACAACTCCATAGATGATCATGCCAATACTCGGCGGGATCAAAAAGGCGATATCGCTGGCATTGATAATCAGCGCCAGTGTGAACGAGTCAGAATAGCCAGCCTTTAGCATTTTGGGCCGCAGTGGCGATCCCACCGCTACTACAGTTGCCTGAGTTGACCCTGAAACGGCGCCAAACAACGTACAGGACGCCGCGGTACTTACCGCAAGCCCGCCTTTAATATGGCCAATAAACGACATCACCATATCAATCAAACGGTTAGCCGATTGGCCACGGGTCATAATATCAGCCGCTAAAATAAACATGGGTACTGCTATCAGTGAGGCTGGACGTATACCTGCCATCATTTGCTGGATCAGCGTATCCATCTGGCCAAAGCCGTTAAACATCATATAAAAACCGATGATCGCCGCCGCAATCAGCGGAATCATCATTGGAAAGCCCAGCAATAGCAGGGCAATCATGGTAACTACCATTATCGTTGTCATAACGTTCCCCTAAAGTGCGATGCTCTGCGTCAAACTTCCGTTTCCGTATCTTTATAACCGTCTACCACCCCGGTTGAGAGATACACATCATGAGAAGTGACATTTTTGATGGCCGTCAAAAGGTATTGAATACCCGTGATTAAAAAGCCCATCGGCACCCATAGGTAAATAATCCAGACTGGCAGGCTCAAGGAAGGCAACACACGCCCCTTGTTATAAAGATCCTGGATATAAACGATAGAGTAGTAAAGTAAAAAGAACATGATCAACGAGGTACATAGCGAAATACAGATCATCAGAACTCTACGCCCACCTACTGGTAACGCATCATAGATGGCAGACATACGAATATGACGGCCATGACGTGCCGCATAACCAATACCGGCAAACGTAATCATGATGATTAGAATGCGGTTTAGCTCACCGGAAAACATGATGCTATTGCCAAATACAAAGCGAGCAACGACATTGGTGACCGTATTCAGCGCCATTAGCAAAACCCCTAACGCCAGTATGACTGACTCGATTTTGCTAATTGCAGTGTCGATCGTTCCAAGTATGCCGGGTAGACCAGAGTGATAATTCTTCTCGGATTCTTCATCGGTCATGGCCGAACTCCTGTTGAACAGCATGACTACGGCGAATAGCGGCCAATAGTATTGCTGAATATGATAGTTGTTTTACTCATACAAAAGGCTGGATATACATCGAATGGGTACACTAACTAGCGTAATGTGTACCCTGCTTTTTCGCCTTAACGTTAGTGCGATTTACATCAACGTTTATTGCTTTTTGAAAGCGTTTTACTACCTATCTTATACGTAACAGAAAAAGGGACAGCCTTGGCTGCCCCTCCTGGTGAGTCACCATTTTGCTTTTCCCAGTAATCCACGATTACTCGCTGGTTACTGCCTCCAGGTCGGCTTTGAACTGCTCAAGCAGCTCAGCACCGCCTTCTCCGGTCATTTCGAGGAAGGCTTCTTCCACTTGCGGCGCGCGATCACGGAATGCCTGGATCTGCTCTTCATCCAGACGCGTAACTGTCACGTCGCTGGAAGCGGCCTGAATTTTCTCTAGCGCTTCTTCAGCCAGACCTTTGATGTGCTCAATGGTTTTGTCATAGGCGACGCTAGATGCTTCTTGAACCAACTGTTGATCTTCTTCAGAAAGGCCTTCATAGAAGTCCTGGTTTGCCATCATCGCGGTTGTAAACCAGCCATGGCCGGTAAACGTCAGATGCGGTGATACTTCGTACAAGCCACCTGATTCGATCCAGAAAATTGGGTTTTCCTGACCATCCAAAATGCCCGTTTGCAAACCACCATATACCTCACCCCACGGTAGTGGTGTTGGCGTAGCACCAAATGCATCGTAAGTTTCAGAAAGTAGCGGGTTGGTCATGGTACGGATTTTTTTGTTGCTCATGTCCTCTGGCGAGCTGATCGGCTCGTCAGTGGTAATCACCATTTCCCCTTCAGGATACATTTTCAAAAGTTCAAGGCCCTGCTCGGAGTAAAGCTCAGGGAACATTTCGTTAATAGCTTTGCTTTCGTCGAAGAACGTTAGGACCGTGTCTTCATCCGTGGGCAGCAGGTAGGGTATAAAGAAAATTTGCGCTTCAGGGATTAGCGCACCGGTAAAACCAGGGGACTGGTTAACGAACTGGAGAATGCCGTTTTGGGTCTGCTCCATAATGTCGTCAGACTCGCCCAGCTGCCCGAACCGATATACCTGGACGGTATGATCGGAGTTTTCCTCAATATGCTCTTTAAACGCATACGCGAACACATCCTGCACATCACCTTCGTACTCTTCATGCGCGTATCGCCAGTTGTCCGCCTGTACAGCCGTGGTCATACCCAACAGCAATGCGCCAATGCTAGCCGTCGTTATTAATTTGCTTGCCTTCATGCGATGTTCCCCTTGCAGTGGTAAGCGCGACACGAGTGCGCAAGATTCTGCTTTTGTTTTTCAGCGTTGAGAAACGCACTTTAACGATTTGTTTTACCTTCGCTGACACGAATAAACGTCATTCATTGCTGTGCGCCAGCGGACGTATAACGAATGGTTAATCAAAAGCAGCTTGATTTTAGGCTAGCGCGCTCATTCAAAGCGGTCAAGCCGGGCGGCAAGGGTCTGCCAAGCCTGGGATACGCTTTCGTGCGTGCCTGACTCAATTGAACAATGCTTGTCAAGTTCATCGAAAAGCAGCTTATCTTGCAGCCATCGCGCAACATTTTGTATATTTTCATCACAATTGGTTAAGTGTGGATTATTTTCTGATTCTTGCATTGCCCACATTTGCCAGCGTTGAAGGTTCTCACGCTCCGCCTGGAGTTCAGCCTGCTGAATCGTTTTGCGCAGGGTGGCAATAGAAGGACTTTGCAGCGCCTGAGGCTTTAAAGTGCGCCGTAAATGACGCAATACCTGGGTGATATCACGCTGCCAACGAGTGCGCTCTTCACGCTGCACTGCCAGCGCGCAGGGCCGCGCTTCAAGCCTATGCACCAACAGCCAGCTGTGCATTAAAAGCTCGCATATATCCACATCAAGCGTGTCCTGCAGTGTCAGGCAAGCGCTCTCTATACCAGGCTCGGCATAAAACGCCAGGGCAAAATCCCATAGCGGCGCCTGCTCCAAGCGGCACAATCGGTTAGAATCAAGCATTGGTTTACCCACTTTTTTCGGGAGAGAGCATGATCGCACTGCGCCAAGTCGCCCTGCAACGCGGCAAGCAAACGCTACTCGATAACGCTGACCTAACGCTACATGATGGCATCAAGGCAGGTATTATCGGGGCAAATGGCGCTGGTAAATCGAGTTTATTCAAGCTGTTGTTGAATGAACTGGGCCCCGACCAAGGCGATGTTGAAATGAGTGGCGGCCAGCGCATTGCGCACATGGCGCAGGAAGTAGAGGCCCTTGACCGCTCAATTATTGAATATGTTCTCGACGGTGACCATGCCCTTCGCCAGGCTGAAGCCGCGTTGCTGGCAGCCCAACAGGCAGGTGAAGCACACCGTGAAGCCGAGCTTCATGGGCTGATCGAAACACTGGATGGCTATCGTGCCGAATCCCGCGCCGCGCAGCTCCTGGTAGGGCTTGGTTTTATGCAGGCGGATCTTGCGCGCCCGCTATCCGACTTTTCCGGCGGCTGGCGGATGCGCGTCAATCTGGCGCGCACGCTGTTCATGCCCTCGGACTTACTGCTGCTCGATGAGCCGACCAACCACCTGGATCTCGATGCACTGCTATGGCTTGAGCAGTGGCTGACCCGCTACCCCGGCATGCTGCTGCTGATTTCTCACGACCGCGATTTTCTGGATGCGGTATGCGACCACATCGTGCATATGCACCACCAAACGCTGGAGCTTTACCGGGGCAACTACTCCCGCTTTGAGCGCACCCGGGCCGAGAAGCTGGCCCTACAGCAGGCGGAAGCGGCGAAGCAGCAGGCCCGCCGGGAAGAGATCGAACGGTTTATTACCCGTTTCAAAGCGCAGGCAACCAAAGCCAAACAGGCGCAAAGCCGGGTAAAAATGCTGGAGCGTATGGAAGACATTGCCGTCGCCCACGTCGATTCGCCCTTTCACTTTACGCTACCGGCCGCCGACAAGACCTCGCACCCACTGCTGGTACTCGATCAGGCCCAGCTGGGCTACCGAGGTAAAGAGCGTGACACCGTTCAGCTCGACAAGGTCAATATCACTCTGCTGCCGGGCAGCCGTATTGGCCTGCTGGGGCCGAACGGGGCGGGTAAATCGACGCTGATCAAATCCCTGACCGGCGAGCTTGAACTGTTAAACGGCAAGCGTATTCCCGGTGAGCACCTGGCGATTGGCTACTTTGCCCAGCACCAGTTGGAGGGGCTTGACGTCACTTCGACCCCGTTTGTGCATGTTCAGCGTCTTTCTCCGCGAGCCAGCGACCAGGAGATCCGCAACTTCCTGGGCGGCTTTGGCTTTAAGGGCGATGACGCCTTTGGCGAAGTGGCCACCTTTTCAGGCGGTGAAAAAGCGCGCCTGGCACTGGCGCTGGTCGCCTGGCAGAAGCCCAACTTGCTGCTGCTGGATGAGCCTACCAACCACCTGGACCTGGAAATGCGCGAAGCGCTTACCGAGGCACTAGCCGGTTTTGAAGGCACGGTAATTCTGGTATCCCACGACCGCCACCTGCTGCGTGCCACGGTCGATGAATTCTGGTGTGTAGCGGACAATCGGGTTGAGCCGTTCGATGGCGACCTTGAGGATTATCGCGCGTGGCTTAAAGCGCGGCTTGAAGAGAGCCGCCGCGATTCACGCAGCGAAAAAGCCGAACGCCAGAACCAACAGCCCAGTGGCGACAGTCGCGAGGCGCGCAAAGCCTCGCGCAAGGCGGCCGCCGAACTGCGTGAGAAGCTGCGCCCACTAAAAAAGGAGCGCGACCAGGCTGAGAAAGCCATGGAAAAGGCGCAGGCAGCATTGGAAGAGGTCGAGTCCATTCTTGCCGACCCTGAGCTTTATACCGATAGCAGCCGCAAAGCCCAGCTGACTGAAGTACTCGCCAAACAGGCCGAGATCAAGGCCGGACTGGATCGCGCCGAGCAGCAGTGGTTAGCCGCGGAAGAGTCATTGGAAGCCATGGAGACCGAGCTGCTCACCAGCGAAAACGCTTAGCGCCAGGCTTTGGCGCTAAGCCTGGCCTTCCAACAAATGCAGTCTAGCTTTCCAATAAAAAGGTAACCGGCCCGTCGTTGACCAGCGCCACCTGCATATCGGCACCGAACTGGCCGGTGGCGACGTTCGGCCAGGCCGATTGCGCTTTGGTGACCAGCTGATTAAATAGCCGCTCTCCCTCAGCCGGGGCAGCGGCGCTTGAAAAGCCGGGGCGCAGGCCCTTTCGCGTTTCAGCCGCCAAGGTAAACTGCGAGACCAGCAGCAATCCGCCGTTTACCTGCTGAAGATTCAGGTTCATCTTGCCTTCGGTATCGCTAAACACGCGGTAGTGCAAAAGCTTGTGCAGCATTTTATCAACCGCGGCGTCGCTGTCGTCTCTTTCAACACCGACCAGAGCCAAAAGCCCCTGATCAATGGCACCGATGGTCTGCCCTTCCACCACGACGCTCGCTTGCTTAACTCGCTGTATGAGTACCTTCAACGCAGCCTCTCCTGACAAGATAAAAGGCCTAGTGTACCCATACTTTTCGTACCTATGCCTTTCTTACCAGGCACGACACAGCATAAGGTCACAGTGCGGTTCACTCAGCAGCGCCAGCGTTAGCTCACTTGTGTGATAAGGCTGGCCTCGGCTGCCCATTATCACCAGATCAGGCGAATGACACTTGATATAGTCTTTGACGACCTCGCACGGGGTACCGGGTTCGAGCACCAGTTCGATATCGGGGGCGCCATCTCTATCTCGTACTAGGCACGTTATTTCACTGTTGAGCATCTCACGTAAGCGCGCCACTTCCTGCTCACGCCACTGAGCGTAATAGACTTCTGAGCCAAGCTCGCCTTCGCCAGGCAGCGTCCAGGCGTGGAGCAGCGTCAGTTTGGCTTCTGGAAAGCGTTTTAACGCCTCGATCAGGGTCTGGCATGCGGCCAGATAGGAATCAACCGGAATCAGGATATGCTGCCAAGCTTGGGTAGGTACGTGGCGGACAACCACCACCGGGCATGGCGCACTGCGCAATACACGCATCAGCGTAGTGCCCGACAATAGTTCTGGCTGGCCCCGCTTACGGTGCATGCCCAGCACAATGAGTTCTGCCCGCTCCTCATGGGCCTTACGCACGATTTCCACATGGGGCTCACCAATCACGGTTTGCACCACCGCTTTGGGTGCTTCAAGCGCGTAGTCTTCGCGAATATCAGTCAGTGTGGCGCCAGTGTGCTCATTGACCGCCTGCTCCAGCGTTTGAAGCAAATGGGCGGGCAGATAGGGGTCGAGTACGTGCAGTACGTCTAACTGGGCATGCTGGGCATATGCCAGACGCAGTGCGCGGGCAAAGCCAGCGCGATTGTCAGCGGAGAGGTCGGTGGCAAACACAAACGTGCGGGTCATGGCATAACGCTCCTCGAACAAGCATCCAAACCGTTAGGCAGTCGTCGTCACACAGACACCCCTCAGCATGGTGGGCGAAGCCATATCCCGCAAGCTAACTAATTTTTAAAGTACGTTTTAAAACGCATCTAAGCTTTAAACTACGTTTGAAGCAGATTACCACCAGGCATGAAAGTGATGCACCGGCCCACGGCCTTTACCCACACTAAGACGCACGCTGGCTTCAAGCGCTGCATGCAGCCACCGCTTGGCATCGCCAATGGCGGCGACAGTCGCCTCCTCTGGGGCATCAGCCGGCAGCTTTGCCAAACAGGCGGCAATGGCAGAGGACAGCGCACATCCGGTGCCATGCAGGTTATCGGTCTGAATGCGTGAGGCGGGCAACCACTCATGGCTAGTAGGTGTCGCCAGCAGGTCGGGGCAGGTCTCGCCACGTAAATGGCCGCCTTTGAGCACCACGTAAGGCGCGCCCAGCTGGGTCAATCCCGGGAGCATCGCTTCCATGGCATCCAGGCTTTCGGGCAAGGGCGACGCCAGTAGTACCGCGGCTTCGGGAAGGTTGGGCGTGATGATATCGGCAAGCGGCACCAGAATGTCGCGCACCGCCTGAATCCCCGCATCATCGACCAGGATATCGCCGCTTTTGGCGACCATTACCGGGTCGAGCACAATCCAGCGCGGGCGGCGCCCGCGCAGCACGTCGGCAATTACCTCAGCCACTTCGCGGCTGGCGACCATACCGATTTTGACCGCATTGAGCTCAACATCATCCAGCAGGGTTTCCAGCTGGGCGTGAATAAACTCGGCCGGAATAGGATAAACGCCCCGTACGCCCTGGGTGTTTTGCGCCGTCAGCGCGGTAATCACACTGGTGCCATAGGCTCCCAGCGCTGAAAACGTCTTCAAATCGGCCTGAATGCCAGCCCCGCCAGAGGGGTCGGAGCCAGCAATCGTCAGTACATTGACGTTGGACGTCATGGCGTCTCCTACATGATCGACGGTAGCCAGGTGGCAAGACCCGGGAATAGCGCAAGCGCCAGCAACATTGCCAACTGCATGATGATAAACGGAATAACTCCACGGTAGATGGCCGACGTGGGTACGCTTTGCGGGGTGACGCCGCGCAGATAGAAAAGCGCAAACCCGAACGGCGGGGTCAAGAACGACGTCTGCAGGTTAACGGCGATCATGATGCCCAGCCAGATGGGATCAAGCCCCATGGCGAGCAGCACCGGGCCGACAATCGGCACCACCACAAAGGTGATCTCGATAAAGTCGAGAATAAACCCGAGCAGGAAGATTACCAGCATGACGACTAAAGTGGCCCCGACGACACCACCAGGCATCGCCTCAAACATATGGGTAACCAACTCTTCACCGCCAAACGCCCGGAACACCAACGAAAACAGTGCCGCGCCAATCAGGATCAAAAACACCATGCTGGTCACCTGGGCGGTGGAGCGCACCACTTCACCCAGCATCGAAAAGCTTAACCGCCGGTTGGTAGCCGCCAGTAGTAGTGCACCAAAGGCGCCCACGGCGGATGCCTCAGTAGGTGTCGCAAAGCCGCCCAGAATCGAGCCCAGAACGGCAATGATCAGCAATACAGGAGGCAATAATCCTTTTAAGAACAGCGGCCAAATACTGCCGGTATGGCCAAGCTCCTGCATCAGCGACTGGCGGTCTGCCGCTGGTGCTGCGCTAGGCTTCAACCACGCTACTATTAAGAGATAAATGATATAAAGAACGACCAATAAAAGGCCGGGGATCAAAGCCCCTATGAACAAATCGCCTACAGAGAGAGTCTTGGGGCTCCATACACCCATGGAAAGTTGGGCCTGCTGGTAAGCATTAGAAAGTACGTCACCAAGCAGTACCAGTGCAATGGAGGGCGGAATGATCTGCCCAAGTGTGCCAGTTGCACAAATAGTGCCCGTCGCTAGCGCAGGAGAATAGCCGCGCTTTAGCATGGTAGGTAGCGACAATAGACCCATAGTGACCACGGTTGCTCCTACGATACCGGTAGAGGCAGCCAGCAGCATGCCTACCAGCACGACTGCAATACCTAACCCACCACGCAGCGAACCAAATGCCATGGTCATCGCATCTAGCAGCGTCTCAGCAACCCGAGACTTCTCCAACAGCACGCCCATCAGTACAAACAGCGGCACCGCCAACAGGGTTGAGTTGGTCATGATACCGTACAGCCGATTAGGCATAGCGCCCATCATACGTGCTTCAAAAGGTACAGGAAGGCCCATAGCCTGCAGCATCAATCCCAACCCGGCAAACGCCAGTGCCGTCCCGGCAAGCGCCAGTGCTACCGGGTAGCCAAGCATCAGAACACCGCATACCGTGGCAAAAAGTACCAGCGGCATGCATTCCAATAGAGTCGCCAGCACTAGATCATCTCCTCATGTTCGGGGGCGGAACTGGGTAGCTTGCCGCGAATTATCAATACCTGCCGAATCAGTTGAGCTAGTGCCTGTATGAGCAACAGCGCAATCATCAACAATATTAGTGATTTAAGTAGAAAAACGGCGGGGATGCCGCCATCTGGCGAGCGCTCCATAATGACCCAACTGGTATAGACATAATGAAAGCTTGAGATCGCTATAAACGTTGCCACAGGAATCAGTAAAAACAGCGTGCCCAGCAGGTCAATCCATGCTCGGCCACGATCTGACATCCGCCGATAAAAGATATCGACTCGTACATGGCCATCGTGGCGTAGCGTCCAACCAGCTCCTAACATGAAGACAGCGGCATGCATGTACATCACTGATTCCTGCATAATGATGCTATTCATGCCGAACATATAGCGCATCACGACGATAGCGAACTGAACGACCATCATGATCACAACCAGCCAGGCAATGGCCCGGCCCACTCCCTCAGTCACGCAGTCGAGCCAGCGTAGCAAGCGCGGCTCATGGGCATTGACGAGCATGTTAAATTGTCCTGGAAAAGAAACGGCCCAGAATCATCGCTGATTCTGGGCCAAACGTCATCCCCAAAAAGGTCTTGGTAAGCTATAAAAGCAGCCTAAATTGCGCTTATCGGCCTACGATCCTGGCAGACTACGAGGTCGTATTTGGCTTGGGCGTCGAATTTTCAATGGCCAACAGGCAGGCTGCTGGCAACGGCAAATCAACCGCAATCGGCAAGTGATCCGAGAACAGGTGATCCATTACGCGCACCTCGGCGGCCTCCAGGGTTTGCGATAGAAGAATATGATCCAGCGCCTGCCTGGGCTGCCACGAAGGGTAGCTCAACAAGGGAGTGACGGGATGCAAGGGTAGCGAAGTGCTGAACCGCTCATGAGCATGGAGCTGGTCGGGCGTGCAGTTCAGATCCCCCATCACCACTACGTGACGCAGCGGCTGGATGATCTCGCTCAGGTAATTAAGCTGGCGCACCCGGCCGCGGTGGCTGAGGGCTAAATGGGCGACAAAGATATGCAGCGCATCCGGCCCGTTACCAAACCGCACGTGAATGGCGCCGCGCCCCGGCAAAGTACCGGGAAGGCGGTGCTCTTCGATTTTAGTGGGCACCAGACGCGAAAGCAGCCCGTTACTGTGCTGAGCAATGTGCCCCAGATTACGGTTCAATTGCTTGAAGTAATGGGGAAATCCAGCCTTGGCCGCCAGGTATTCGACCTGGTTGATACGGCTGGAACGAAAGCTTCCGCCGTCGACTTCCTGCAAACCGACGACATCGAACTGGCCCAGCACGTCACTCATGATATCCAGGCGTTTGACCCGCTGCGGATTAGGCAGGAAGTGCTGCCAGCTGCGGGTCACGTAGTGATGATAAGCAGACGTCTGAATGCCAACCTGCAAATTAAAGGTCATCAGGCGAAGATGCCCCCGCTCACGCAGAGGCAATGGTCCGGTTCCCTGGTTCATCGCTGTCATATCGACCATCTGCTTATCACCTGACTCCCTGGTTTTAAAAAACCTTACTGCTCGCGTTCCGTGCGTACACGCTCGATAAGCGCCTCTGCAACTTGCGGCATGTTCTCAAGGCTGCCAGCTGAGCTTGGCGTCACTACGAAACGGCCATCGATTACCAGCGCAGGCACGCCCATCAGGCGCATTTCGCGCATGCGGCTATTGGCCTTGTTGACATCGCTACGTACGTTGAAAGACGTTAACGCTTTTTTAGCGTCTTCTTCACTTACCCCATAGTCGGAAAAGAACTCGGCAATCTCGTCGGAATCGGTCAGTTTGCGGCCATCCTGGTGGATCGCATCAAAAAAATCGGCATGCAGGTCTTCTTCAATGCCTAACGACTCCGCCGCGTAAAATGCCGTGGCGTGCGTGTTCCAGTTGCCGCCCATGGTCGCGGGCATGTGGACTACGCTGACATCGTCTTCCAGCGTGTCGTACCACTCGCTAACAGGTGTTTGCAGGCGGTAGCAGTGCGGGCAGCCAAACCAGAAAACTTCGGTGACTTCGATCTGATCTTCATCGACTTGGGTCGCGACCGGCGCTTCCAGCAGCGTGTAATCTTTACCTTCTACCAATTCCTGAGCGCTGACGGCCGCCGAAAGACTTAAACCCGTCAGGGCAACCAATAACGTTTTGAACATAGCGATAATTCTCCAAGGGTAAGCGAAGCTGGGACTACCAATAACGCTATCAGGTTCCCCTACTGATAGGAAACCGGGTTAATTAAGCCAATAGACCTTAATGCAGGCCAAAGAGATAGTTAGCCACGGCCTGCATGTCATCATCGCTTAGCTTTGTGGCAATATCGTGCATGCTGCCATTAGGGTCGTTCGTTCTATCGCCTGAGGCAAAGGCGCGTAACGTGGCAACGGTATAGGCGGGATACTGCCCGGCAATGGCCGGATAAACGGCGCTACCTATCCCCCCCCCGGTAGGCGTATGGCACGCGCTACACGCGGGCACGCCAAGGCGACTGTCCCCGGCACGGTAAAGCGCTTCTCCGCGCGCCAGCAGAGCGGCATCATCGGCCCTGGCATGGCCCAGATTGGCTTGCTGTTCGGCGTAATAGGCCGCTACATCCCAGGCATCCTGATCGGAAAAGCCGTCGACCATACCCATCATCTGCGGCACGATGCGCTTACCATCACGAATATCTTGAATCTGCTTGGCCAGGTAGGACATTTGCTGCCCCGCCAGATGGGGAAAAGCCTCAACAGGGCTGATACCGGCCGGGCCATGGCAAGCCACACACGTCTGGGCTCTCTGCTGACCAGCGGTTGGATCGGCCTCGGGCTGGGCATAGGCGCTTCCGGTGCTACCCGATATAGCCACTAAACCTGCCAGCAATGTCCTTCCAACAACGCTCTTCACAACCCTTTTAACAACTTTTTTAACAACGCTCTCAACAACATTCTTAACAACGCTCCTGAAAACTTTTTTGAAAACTCTCATCCCAAGTCTCATGGCAACTCACTCGTCTATTGAATGGTAGAGGGTTCTCGTGCCGCCTGGACAGACTCTGTTTGCCCATCCCGATTCAAGCCAAACCAACAGCATGTCGATTAGTCGCGGTTAGCTTAAGCGCGGTGGTACACTAGCGCCCCAGGCCACAGATATCACCGCTTTGGCAGAACGCTTGACCTGCCTGACGGGGTCATTCGTCGCAGTGCGGCGTGCCATGCCATTATACGCGTGGTTAACGCCAACTGTTTTATAGGTTCGATTTTCAGGATTCACTCCATGTCCACCCCCCAAGATAGCCCCGTCGTTCGGCTGAACTACCATACCGCTAGCTTCATCATCAGCGCGCCCACCCTGGCGACCTGCCCGGACGACACGGGCGCTGAAGTAGCGTTTGCGGGACGTTCGAACGCCGGTAAATCCAGTGCGATCAATGCGCTAACTCAGCAAAACGGTCTGGCCCGTACCTCGCGCACACCGGGTCGTACGCAGCTGATCAACTTTTTCAGCGTCATGAATAATGAGTCGCTGCGCCTGGTCGACCTACCGGGTTATGGCTACGCGAAAGTGCCTGAGGCCGTCAAAATCGAATGGCAAAAGCATTTATCCGACTACCTGCGGAGCCGTTTCAGCCTACGCGGTCTGGTGCTTTTAATGGACGTTCGTCATCCGCTGACCGAATTTGACCAGATGATGCTGAGCTATGCCGACCAGCGCAACATGCCGGTACATATTCTGCTCACCAAGGCCGACAAGCTGAAAAGAGGGCCCGCCAGCGCCGCGCTGCAAAAGGTCCGCTCGCGGCTTAAAGAGTGGGAAGATCTGGTCAGCGTTCAGCTGTTCTCATCGCTCAAGCGCGATGGCGTCGACACGCTTTCCCAGAAACTCGACCAGTGGCTGTACACGCCCGAGGAAGACACCTCAGGTCAGTGAGCTTTCCACCCGGTCAAGCACGCCAGGCAGCTCCTTGATATGCGCAATGCGGTGCACTCTGGGCGGCAAGGCCTGGTCGGTATCATTTGAAACCCACACCGCATGCATGCCGAGCTGCTGAGCAGGCAGAATGTCTTCCGCCCAGGAGTCACCTACGTGCATGGCGCATTCCGGCGAGACGTTAAGCTTAGAGAGCGCGGTCAGAAAAGGCGTGTGATCAGGTTTGGGGGCCAAGAGCTCGCCAGCGGCAATGGCCACCGGAAAGTAGGCGGCCAGCGGCTGGCGCTTGAGGTGAATATTGCCATTGGTAATCGCCGCAAGTTGGTAGCGCTCGCTTAACGCCGACAGTAAACCCGCGGCTTCTGGGTGGGGTGATACCTGCACGCGCAGGCGGTGAAACTCATTCATTGCCGCCGCCGCCCATAAAATCGCCGCACTGCGCGGCAGGCCTTCGGCTTCCAGCTGAGCTTCCAACGCGCGCAGGCGCAGCCAGGTAAAGTCGCCGCGCCGTTCAGGCACCTCCTTGGCGAACTGCTGGCGGCGCTGTAAATAATCTTTTATGCCTTCTGCGTAACCCAGCGGTAACGGCGCCTCATGACGCGTGGCACGCCATATGCTCAGCGCCTCAAGCAGCCAGGCGTAATGACCCTCCTCCGTACGCAGCATCACCCCGTGGTTATCCCAAAGCGTATCGTCTAGATCAAACGTGATGGCTTGCAGTGCAGTCATGGTTTACTTCCAGAAGGGCGACGCTTGGCGCGTGGATGGGCACAGTCGTAACTGGTCGCCAGATGCTGCCAGTCGAGCCGGGTATATACCTGGGTGGTGGAGAGATTGGCGTGGCCTAAAAGTTCCTGAACCGCGCGCAGATCCTGGCTTGATTCGAGCAGATGGCTGGCAAATGAGTGGCGCAGCCGGTGAGGGTGCAGATGCTCAGGCAAGCCCCGGCTGACAGAGAGCTGGGCAAGGCGTTTCTGAATTGCCCGGTGCCCCAGCCGCACCCCCTGCTTGCCGACAAACAGTGCCGTCTCACCTTCCGGCGCCATCGCTGCCCGGCAGCTCAGCCAGTTAGCCAGCACATGCTGGGCACGCTGGCCCACAGGTACCTGGCGCGGCTTGCTTCCCTTACCGATTACCCGTACACGGCTTAACTGCAGGTCATGAAGATCAAGCGCGGCAAGTTCTGCCAGGCGCAAGCCGCTGGAGTAGAAAAGCTCCAGCATCGCCTGGTCACGCACCGCCAAAGGCGAGCCATCGTGGGGGCTATCCAGAAAATGCGCGAGGGCATCCACATCGACCGGGCGCGGCAGATAGCTGGGCTGTTTGGGGGTACGCAGCAGGCCGACCGGGTTATCGGCCAGAATACCCTGCTTAACCAGATAATCGGCAAAGCGCGACAGTGCCGCCCGGCGCCGAGCAAGGCTGCGGGCACCCAGCCCGCGGCTACGCTCGGTACCTAAAAAAGCGCGCAGTAGCGCAGTGTCCAGAGTGGCAGGATCATCGACCTCGCGCTGCTCGGCAAACCGGCACAGAGCGTGCAAATCCTGCTGATAAGCCACCACCGTGGCCGGGCTTGCGTAACGGGACAGCCCTTCCAGGTAGCCCGTTACAGCGGTCGCAAGAGGCGACTCAGTCATGCTGGCCCAGGCGGATCAACAAACGTGCCACGATATCGCCCAGATACTCGGTAAACAGGGTATCCATGCTGGCGCGGTAGCTTTCCGGGTTGGGGCTTGCCAACAGCAGGTAGCCTAGCGGCTCCCCTGCCGAAAGGCGTGAGACCGCGCAGGAACCCGCCTTGCGTGGAGCTTTGGTATGCGGCAACAAGCACTTCCAGTCGCTGATACTCAGCTTGGCACAGCGGCTGGTTTTACCGTCCAGCAACGCGGCTAACCGCGCGCTGGCATGCTGGTCCAGCACATGCCGCGGCGGCTGGGGCATCGACGGCTCATTATCGCTTAGCGTGGCCGGGCACCACAGCGCCATTGCCGGGGTATCAAAGCGCTCGCTTAGCTGGGTGGCCAGGGCCTGCGCCAACGCGTCGCGGTCTTCAGCCTCTACCAGCACCATCAGGGTTTCCCGCAAGCGCCGGTACTGCGCCTCATTGTGTCTCGCCGTTTCCAGCAAGTGCTCAAGGCGGTCTTCCGCCGTTTCTGCACGTTTGCGTAAATCCAGCACTAGCCTTTCCAGCAGCGAAACCGCGCCATCGATATGTGGATGGGGGACTTTAAGCTGCTGAAGCAGCCCTTCACGGCCTACAAAAAAATCGGGATGACGAGCAAGCCAAAATGCTACTTGATCTGGATCGAGCGTCTTGCGCGGTTCAGGGGCTTGAGACATCACCGTTCTCCTTGAATCAATTAAGCGCGACCATCATTGATTAGCGCGACGCGGCCATCAAAGACACGCGTGGCAGGCCCGACCATTACTAAAGATGCCTCTGGGTCAGGCCATTCGATGGTCAATTCGCCACCGGGCAGATGGACGTTCACTGGGCTTTTCAATAAGCCCTGGCGAATACCGCTGGCGACGGCGGCACACGCGCCAGTGCCGCAGGCAAGGGTTTCGCCGCTGCCACGTTCAAATACCCGCAGACGAATCTGGTTGGGCGAAAGGATTTGCATAAAGCCCACGTTAACACGCTTGGGAAAGCGTGGGTGGGCTTCTACCAATGGCCCAAGGCGCTCAACCGGGGCCTGCTCAACACTTTCGACCTGCAGTACGGCATGCGGGTTACCCATGGAGACCACGCCGATCTGCAGCGTTTCACCGGCTACGTCAAGCGTGTGCAGCGGCTGGTCGCCCGTGGCTTCAAAAGGCAGCGCCGCGGGGCTGAAGCGGGGCCGCCCCATATCCACGCGTACCATACCATCGTGCTGCACCTTCAATACCAGCGGACCACCAGCGGTTTCCACATGTATTTCATGTTTGTGGGTCAGGCGCTGGTCGCGCACAAAGCGCGCAAAGCAGCGTGCGCCATTGCCACAGTTTTCCACTTCGCTGCCGTCAGCATTGAAAATCCGGTAGCGGAAATCCATTTCCGGGTCACGCGGCGGCTCAACGATCAAAAGCTGATCGAAACCAATCCCGAAGCGGCGGTCAGCCAACTGGCGAATCTGATCTTCACGCAGCCGGGCACGCTGGGTCACCAGGTCCACGACCATGAAGTCGTTTCCCAGGCCGTGCATTTTGGTGAAGTGTAAAAGCATCAGCGCGCTCCTTCGGGCAGCAGCGCTTCGCCCGCCCAAAGGCTTTCCACGGTTTCGCGACGCCGTACCACGTGACAGGTATCGCCATCGACCATCAGCTCCGCCGGGCGTGGACGGCTATTGTAGTTCGAGGCCATCACAAAACCGTAAGCGCCCGCCGAGCGCACGGCCAGAAGATCGCCTTCGGCAATCGCAAGCTCACGCTCTTTACCCAGGAAGTCACCGGTTTCGCACACGGGGCCAACCACATCGTAAGTGGCCGTTTGCCGGGTATTGCGCGTATCCACCGCAACAATCGCCTGCCACGCCTGATAAAGCGCTGGGCGAATCAGGTCATTCATGGCGGCGTCGACAATCGCGAAGTTCTTGGTTTCACCGGGCTTCAAGAATTCAACGCGAGTCAGCATGATCCCTGCGTTGGCGGCAATCGAGCGGCCCGGCTCAAACAGCAGCATCAGATTCTCGCCGCCTTCCCAGCGCGACAGGCGAGCCAGGAGCTGGCTTGCATAATCAAACGGCTGCGGGGGCTTTTCATCCCGGTAAGGCACGCCCAAACCACCGCCCAGGTCGAGATGGTCAAGCTCGATGCCCTGCTCGCGAAGGCGCTCCATCAGTACCAGCAGTCGCTCCAGGGCATCCAGAAACGGCGCGGTTTCGGTCAGCTGCGAGCCAATATGGCAATCAAGCCCCTTGACCTGAAGATTCGGCAGGCTGGCCGCCAGCTCGTAGACCTCCAGCGCGTCGTCCACCGCGATGCCGAACTTGTTGTCCTTGAGCCCGGTAGAAATATACGGGTGGGTGCCGGCATCTACGTCCGGGTTCACGCGCAGCGACACCGGAGCGATCTTACCCAGCTCGCCCGCCACGGCGTTCAAGCGCTCAAGCTCGGGGCGCGATTCGACGTTAAAGCACTTGATGCCCACCTCAAGCGCGCGGGCCATTTCATGAGGCTGCTTGGCAACGCCTGAGAACACTACTTTTGCAGGGTCGCCACCGGCGGTTAATACGCGTTCAAGCTCGCCTACCGAGACGATATCAAACCCGGCGCCCAGCTTGGCTAACAGGCCCAGTACGGCCAGGTTGGAGTTGGCTTTAACCGCGTAGCAAATCAGGTGCGGGTGGCTGCCCAAGGCCTCGGTGTAAGCGCGAAAGTGGCGCTCAAACGTGGCCTTGGAGTATACGTAACAAGGCGTGCCGTGCTCTTTGGCAATCTGTGAAAGCGGCACGTCTTCGGCGTAGAGTACGCCGTCGCGATAGTTAAAGTGATCCATGAATTATTTCTCCTGCAGCCGCTTACCCAGCCTGCTCGGCAGCACCGTTATCGGGCGAAGTATCCTCGGGCAGGTAAAGCGGCCCTTTCTGACCACAGCCTGCGACTAATAGCGCGATGATCGCGATACACGCCAGCGTTTTCATGCCTGCCCCTGCAGTAAGGAGAGCGCCTCACGGGCACGCTGCGCGGCGGCACGTACCTGATCCGGTGCCGTACCGCCAATATGGTTACGCGCGGCAACCGAGCCCTCAAGCGTCAATACTTCAAACACATCCTGCTCAATGATGGTGGAGAACTGCTGCAGCTCTTCCAGGCTCATTTCTGACAGGTCTTTTTGGGTTTTCAGGCCATAGGCAACCGACTGACCGACGATTTCATGGGCATCGCGGAAGGCAACGCCTTTACGTACCAGGTAGTCGGCAAGATCGGTCGCGGTCGAGAAGCCGCGCCGCGCCGCTTCATACATGCTGTCTTTTTTCGGCTCGATGGCAGGGATCATATCCGCGAACGCTTTCAGGCAGTCACGCACCGTGTCCACTGCATCAAACAGCGGCTCTTTATCTTCCTGGTTATCCTTGTTGTAGGCCAGCGGCTGCGATTTCATCAGCGTCAGAAGGCCCATCAGATGACCATATACCCGGCCTGTTTTACCGCGCACAAGCTCCGGCACATCGGGGTTTTTCTTCTGCGGCATGATCGAGGAGCCGGTGCAGAAGCGGTCAGGCAGGTCGATAAAGTTGAACTGGGCACTGGTCCACAGCACAAGCTCTTCGCTCATGCGCGACAGATGCATCATCAGGATGCTGGCAAAGCTTGTGAATTCAATCGCAAAGTCTCGATCCGATACCGCGTCCAGCGAGTTCTCTGCCGGGCGATCAAAGCCTAAAAGCTCAGCGGTCACGTGGCGGTCAATCGGGTACGTAGTGCCAGCAAGTGCTGCAGCGCCCAGCGGCAGTACGTTGACACGCTTGCGGCAATCCAGCAGGCGCTCGTGGTCGCGGGCAAGCATTTCCTGCCAGGCCAGCAGATGATGACCAAAGGTCACTGGCTGGGCCGTTTGCAGGTGGGTAAAGCCTGGCATGATGGTGTCGGCTTCGCGGTCGGCAAGCTCGATCATGCCTTCGCGCAGACGCTTTAATTCCACCTCGATGACGTCGATCTCGTCACGCATGAACAGACGGATGTCGGTGGCGACCTGATCATTACGCGAACGCCCGGTGTGCAGCTTCTTGCCGGTGATGCCAATCTTGTCGGTCAGGCGTGCTTCGATATTCATGTGCACGTCTTCAAGCGGCACCGACCAGTTAAACTCGCCGCGCTCGATTTCACCCTGAATCTCGGTCAAGCCGTTAATGATCACATCGCGCTCTTCGTCGGTAAGTACGCCGACGCGGGCAAGCATGGTGGCATGGGCAATGGAGCCCTGAATATCCTGGCGCGCCAGGCGCTGGTCAAACGTCACAGACGCTGTAAAGCGCGCAACAAAGGCATCGGTGGGCTCGCTGAAGCGACCGCCCCAGGACTGATTCGTAGTTTGGCTCATCGGAGGCATATCCTGCTGACAAAACAAAAGAGTCGATTGCGGAAAGTGTAACAGAGTCATTGTGCTTATGGCTTGGGTTCAGGCAGCACGCCGTTTTAAGCATAATGGCGTTTGACCCGCTTGGCGCTTATCTTAAAACCAGGCCCTTAAATACAGCCGGTTATTTTTACTGTGTGGCCGGGTGCTTTATGATGAGACCCATCATAGCTAGACGCGCCGCGTCAGCGGCTTAGGGAGAATAACGTGTCAACCATCAAAAAACTGCGTATCGCTACGCGTAAAAGCCAGTTGGCCATGTGGCAAGCCGAACACGTTCGCGACCGCTTGATGGCAGCACATGAAGGGCTTGAGGTTGAACTGGTCGCTCTTTCCACCAAAGGCGACAAAATCCTCGATACCCCCCTTTCCAAGATTGGCGGCAAGGGCCTGTTTGTTAAAGAGCTTGAGGACGCCATGCTGGATGGTCGCGCGGATATCGCCGTCCACTCCATGAAAGATGTGCCGATGCTGTTCCCTGAAGGTTTGGGACTCTCGGTGATTCTGGAAGGCGCTGACCCTACCGATGCTTTCGTATCCAACCACTACAAAAGCGTTGATGAGCTGCCAGAGGGCGCCAAGATTGGTACTGCCAGTTTGCGCCGTGGTTTACAGTTACGCGAAATCCGCCCCGATCTGGAAATTCTCAACCTGCGTGGCAACGTGCAGACCCGCCTGGCAAAGCTCGATGACGGCGAATTCGACGCCATTATTCTGGCGACTTCCGGCTTGAAACGCTTGGGGCTTGATGCACGTATCGCCCAGGCGCTACCGCCGGAAGTGTGCCTGCCCGCGTGTGGCCAAGGGGCGCTGGGCATTGAGTGCCGCCTGCATGATCCGGAGCTTATCGGCCTGCTGGCGCCACTGGATGACCCGGACACGGCTACCCGCGTACGCGCTGAACGCGCCATGAATACGCGGTTGGAAGGTGGCTGTCAGGTGCCCATCGCAGGCTTTGCGGTGCTCGACAAAGCCAACGAGACGATCTGGCTGCGTGGGCTTGTCGGCAACCCTGAAGGCACCGAAGTGCTGCGTGCCGAAGGCAGTGGTTCGATTCATGAACCCGAGGCGCTGGGGATTCGCATTGCCGAAGACCTGCTTGACCAGGGTGCGGGCGAAATTTTAGCCGAGGTGTACGGCAACAACGTATGACACAACCGGTTTTAATCTGCCGCCCAGGTGAACGGGGCGAGGCGCTGGCCGATACGCTCCGCGCTGAAGGTGCCTGCGTTGAATCCCTCGACGTGCTGGCGCTTGAAGCCTTGCCGGAAGACCCTGTCATGCGCAGTATCTGGCTGGATATCGATCAGTATGACAAAGTGGTAATGATCAGCCCCTTTGCGGCCGAGTGTTTAAGTGACGCTCTGGATCGCTACTGGCCGCAACTGCCGATCGGCATTGATTACTACAGCGTGGGCCATGCTACGGCTGACGTACTCTTCAACCAGCTCGGGGTCAGAGTGCGTATACCTCCCACGGGTGTTGATAATCTGCATTCTGACACTACGCATGCGGAAAGAAGTAGCGGCGAAAACACCAGCGAGGCGCTTTTATCTCTTGCCTCGCTCAAGGATGTCGCAAACCAGCGGGTGCTGCTGGTGGCCGGTGAAGGCGGCCGCACGCTGTTGGCCGATACCCTGACCGAGCGCGGAGCCACGGTTACCCGGGTTGCCGTGTATCGGCGGGTTTTTCGGGCGCCTTCACAAGCCATGCAGGCGCGTCTGGCAGCCGGGGATTATCGAGCGTTAATCGTCACTAGCGGCGAACTGCTTGAACATCTGGCAAAATGGTGTGATCAGACAGCGTTGAACCAACCGCTAATCGTTTCCAGTCACCGTTTAGCTACACTGGCCGGTACACTGGGTTTTTGTGACCTCAAGGTGGCGTCGGGAGCAACGCCGGCTGCCCTGGCAGCGGCGTTAAACAGGTCCTGTCACCCTTAGGGTGCCGATGTCGATCAAGGAACTTAATTAAGGGCTAGCGACAGATGAGCAAACAACCAAACGAGCAGGAAGACGTACAAAAAACGTCCGCTGATGCGTCCAAGGACAGCGTCAACCCGGATGCTACTGCCGCGTCAGCCACTACTCCTCCGCCCGCCAGCGAGGCCAAGAGCAGCCCGCCCGCGGGCGCGACCACGTCGCCACCACCAAACGATTCGTCCAGAAACGGCCGTTCGCGCCGACGTGGCAAAGGCGGCGGCACCTCTAACGCAACGCCTGCGGCGGCTTCATCGTCGGCCACGCCAACGCCAAGCGCGGGATCTTCGGGTACGTCATCGTCAAGTGCATCATCTCCAAGCACTTCACCATCAAGTACTTCACCGTCAAGCACGACGCCTTCGGCTAGCGTATCGCCGAAGACACCGCCCACAACGGACAAGCCTGCCTCAACGCTTGCCAATGAGCCTACCGCTACCAGTGGGCCTGCGGCTGCTAAAAAAGATTCGTTGGGCAGTACGCCTCCGCCTCATACGCCATCCGGCAGTGGCGGTAAAGGTACACCGCCACCCGCTTCCAACAGCGGTGGCGGTAAGCGCGGCGGCAGCAAAGGCGGGCTGTTAGCCCTGATTTTAGTACTGATATTGGGCGTAGCGCTTATCGTCGTGGCCTGGCAGGGCTGGCAACGCCTGGATAGCCAGCAGCAGCGTATCAATGAGCTAAGCCAGCAGGCTGACAACAGCGCCACCCAGCAAACCGTGAGCGATCTTGAATCACGCTTTGAAAGCAGTGAAAGCGAGCGCGCACAAGCGCTTGAAGGCACGTTGGAAGAACTGCGTGGCGAACTGGACAGTTATCGCAGCGATGTTAACGGCACGCTCGACGACGTACTGAATCAGCTTTCTCAAGCCCAGGACACCGACGATCGCGATTGGCTGCACGCCGAAGCCGCCTACCTGCTACGCCTGGCTAACCAGCGTTTACAGCTTGAAGGGGATGTAGATGGCGCCGCCGCCCTGCTACGTACCGCCGATGCCCGTCTGGCAGATACCGATAACCCGGCGTTGACCGCCGTGCGTCGTGAAATCGCCAACGAACTTGCTGAGCTTGATGGCGTACCGCGCGTGGACCGTACCGGCCTTTACCTGGCACTCAATGCTCAGCAAGAGCGGGTTGCCGGTCTGCGTCTGTCGCAAGAAGTGGAAGAGCGCGCCGTGACTTCCGGTATTGAACAGCCGCCTACCGGCACCTTCCAGCGTCAGCTGGCCCGCTTTGGCGAAGAACTTAAAGACCTGGTGATGATCCGCCATCACGATGAGGCAATGGAAACGCTGGTCACGCCAGAGCAGGAGTCTTACCTGCGCCAAAGCCTGCGCCTGATTATCGAGCAGGCACAGCTTGCGCTTCTCAAAGAGGAGCAGCCGCTGTATGAAGCGAGTATCGACAAGGCGGTGGAGTTACTCAACGGCTACTACGACGTCGAGCGTGAAGCGACCCAGAGCGTCATTGCCCGCCTTCAGGAGCTGAAGCAGGCGGAAATCGAGCCGGAACTGCCGGACATCAGCGCCTCCCAGCAAGCAATGGCCAGCTTTATTGAAAACCGCTTTAGATCACGCCAGCAAAACGGTGAAGAGGGAGGTGATGCATGAGAAAACTCGTCCTCCTTCTTGTCGCAGGCCTGGCAGTAGGTGCCCTGCTTGGGCACCTGATGATGTCAGTCCCCGGCTATTGGCTAATCCGGGTAGGTGATACCTCGGTTCAGACCTCTTTCTGGTTTGGCCTGATCCTTCTGCTCGCGGCGTTTATCGTACTGCACTTTGCGCTGCGCCTGCTGAGCGGCATTATTCGCCCGGTAGGCCGCTTTCGTACCTGGAATGGCCGCGCCCGCAATCGCCGCGCCATGAAGCGTACCGTACGCGGCCTGGTGGCCCTTACCGAGGGCCGCTGGAAGAAAGCTGAAAAAACCCTGGTTCACGCCGCCGACGATTCAAGCACGCCGCTGGTTAACTATCTTTCAGCCGCGCTGGCCGCTCACTATCAGGGCAATCACGAAAAATCCCAGGAGCACCTGAACCAGGCCCAGCTCTCCACCGAGGGCGCCGACACCGCGATTGGCTTGATGCAGGCGCAGCTGATGATCGACCGCCAGCAGCCTGAAGAGGCGCTGGCGATTCTCAACCGCCTGGATAAAAAGCTCAACGATCACCCGCAAGTGCTGAAACTGCTCAAGCAGGTGCATTTAAGCGTCAACGATTGGGAAGGCTTGCGCTGGTTGCTGCCACGTCTGGCCGCGCAAAAGCTGATCGCACAGCAGGAACGCGAGCAGCTTGAGTTCAAGGCGTACCGCGAGCTGATCGTCTTTGAAGCCAGAAACCCCAGCAATATCGAGCGGGTTCGAGGGCTGTGGGCGGATATGCCTGAATATCTGCGCGGCAATACCGAGCTGATCGTGCTGTATACCGACGCGCTGCTCCAGGCCAATGAAGAAACCATTGCCGAGCGTCTGCTTAACCAGTCGCTGGATCATCATTGGGATGCTCGTCTGGTCAAACGCTACGGCCTGCTGAACGTGCATGCCGCGCGCCAGCTGGCAAAAGCCGAGAAGTGGCTGCAGGAACGACCTAACGACCCAGAACTGCTGCTGACCTGTGGCCGCCTTTCCTTGCGCACCGGCAAGTGGGAGAAAGCCCTGGAATACTTCGAAGCCAGCCAGCGCCAGCGACCCAACGGCGAAGTATGTGCCGAGCTTGCCCGCCTATATGCAAGCCTGGGCGAGCACAACAAGAGCCAGCTCTACTACCGTCATAGTGTGGAAATGCTTGCCAAGTCGCTACCCTCGCTACCCCAACCCAGCGATGCCGGTGACAGCCAGAAGCCAGACACGAAAGCGGCTAAAAAACGCGCTTAACGTGAGCCACGTAAAACGGGTGCCCTTTTGGGCACCCGTTTTTGTGAACAATCGTTACGAGGATGGCGACGATGCTGCCTTGAGCGACTGCTGCTCAGCCTCCGTAGGCACAGGCAGCTCTGACGTGCAGTGGCCACAGCGCACGGCTTTGATCGGCACGGTCATGAAACAGTACGGACAGGGCTTCTCGACCGGGCTTTTAGGTGCTGCCACCTCTTCACGCTTTAAACGGTTGATGGTTCTTACCAGCATAAAGACCACAAACGCCACAATCGTGAAACTGACCACCGCATTGATAAACAGCCCGACGTTTAGGGTAACGGCTCCAGCCGCCTGAGCCGCCGCCAACGTGGGATAAGGTCCTGCGACGTTGCCTTGGCTGAGCACGACGAACAGGTTGGAGAAATCAATCCCGCCTACTAACAGGCCGATAATCGGGTTCATTACATCCTTGACGAGGCTTTGTACGATAAGCGTAAAAGCGCCGCCTATGATAATCCCCACCGCCATATCCACAACGTTGCCCTTAACGGCAAACTCACGGAATTCCTTGAAAAATTTGGCCATTGATGCCTCCTCACTTTATTTAGCTTATAGCGTCATTAAAATGCAAAACCTTTAGGTTTAATGACTTATTAAAACAACGTTTAGTGTTGAAACAAACGTTTCATTCATCACTGATGCCCGCCTTAGATCTTCATTAATCGCCTCAGCGGCGACTTCTAGTGTTCTGTTTGCGACATCTATTGAATTGCTTTTCAGATTGCTTTGTCAGTATAAGTGTCATTCGTGCCAATATGCAGGTAGACAGTAAGTATGTAGCGCAGGGACTCAGAACAAAACGCCAGCGACGTAGAACGATAATAAAAAGAAAATCGATGACGCTTAGGTGATAGAGGTAAAGACCATGACAATCGAGCAAGTAAAAAACCCAGCCACAGTAGGTCACTCGAACGTACCGCAAACCCTCGGTTTTCTGCTGTTGGACAACTTCACTCTCATTTCTCTGGCGTCAGCGATTGAGCCCCTGCGCATGGCCAACCAGTTGGCAGGGCGCGAGCTTTACCGTTGGTACACCCTGACTCAGGATGGCTCCCCGGTTCGCGCAAGCGACGGCCTGCATGTAACGCCTGACGCTTCGATGTATGCCCCCCTCACCCTTGACTGGGTCGTGGTATGTGGCGGCGTCGCCCCCCAACATAGTGTCAGCCGCGATCACCTGCATTGGCTGCAGGCACAGTCGCGCCAGCTACGGCGCCTGGGCGCTATCTGTACGGGGAGCTGGGCATTAGGCCAGGCGGGCCTGCTGGATCATTACGAAACCAGCATTCACTGGGAGTGTTTGGCGTCTATCCAGGAAGCGTTTCCGAAGATTGTGCTGACCACGCGGCTTTTTTCTATCGACCGCGACAGGTTTACCGCCTCGGGCGGCACGGCACCCTTGGATATGATGCTCAACCTGATCGCTCACGATCATGGCAAGGAGCTTTCGGCAGGCATCTCCGAGATGTTTATCTATGAGCGCATGCGTAACGAACAGGATCAGCAGCGCGTGCCGTTAAAGCACGTGCTGGGCACAACGCAGCCCAAGCTGCTGGAAATCGTCGCACTGATGGAATCCAATCTTGAAGAGCCGCTTGAGCTCGATGAGCTGGCCAGTTACGTCGACGTTTCCCGTCGCCAGTTGGAGCGGCTTTTCCAGCGCTACCTGCACTGTTCGCCCTCCAGGTATTATCTGAAGCTACGCTTGGTTCGCGCGCGTCAGTTACTCAAGCAGACGCCGCTATCCATCATCGAGATTGCTTCGGTGTGTGGTTTTGTTTCAACCCCGCACTTCTCCAAGTGCTACCGCGAATGCTTCGGTATTCCGCCGCGCGATGAGCGCCTGGGCATCCATACGCGCCAGAAATATGAAAAATCGCCCCCTTTGCTTAAACGCTGGGGAGTAGAACCGGCAAGCAGCGAACCGGCATCGAGTGCCTTACTGGCGCTTGCCTATGCACAGGGCGAACCCACCTTTGCCAGCGTGCCGTTGCTTACCTGAAAGTGTACTAATTTAAAGAGTACTAACTGATACAGCATTAATCGTTGATATCAGAGCTGCCCAAAAGGCGGCTCTGTTTCGTTAAGCCTTTTGCCATATCATGCCACCTTCTTTTGTGCCTCCCCTGCTTTCTTATGTACCGCTTAACCAGGCTGCTCGCCAGGTTTCCTGCACGTGCTTTTCACACGATGACGCTTTTGGAATTTCCGTCGTCGTTTCCAAGAGCAGATCGACACCATCACAAAGCTATGCTCCCTACATAAACAATTCTGGAGCATGCTATGAACCCTGCTGAGTTGCACCAAGATGCCATCATCATTGACGGCCTAATTATCGCCAAATGGAACCGTGAGTTGCTTGAAGATATGCGTCGAGGGGGCCTGACCGCGGCCAACTGTACCGTCTCGGTCTGGGAGGGGTTCAAAGCGACGGTGGATAACATCGTAGCCTCCAACAAACTGATGGCAGAGTGCAGCGATCTGGTACGCCCGGTACGCACCACCGCCGACATCACCCGTGCCAAGGAAGAAGGCAAGACCGGCATCATTTTCGGCTTCCAGAACGCCCATGCCTTCGAGGACCAGATCGGCTACGTCGAGATATTCAAGCAGCTCGGCGTGGGCATCGTACAGATGTGCTACAACACCCAGAATCTGGTAGGTACCGGTTGTTACGAACGTGATGGCGGCCTTTCCGGATTCGGCCGCGAGATCGTCGCTGAAATGAACCGCGTGGGCATGCTGTGCGACCTTTCCCACGTGGGCGCCAAGACATCCGAGGAAGTCATTCTCGAATCCAAGAAGCCGGTGTGCTACTCCCACTGCCTGCCCTCCGGGCTCAAGGAGCACCCGCGCAACAAGTCTGATGCAGAGCTCAAGTTCATCGCCGACCACGGCGGCTTTGTCGGCGTGACCATGTTCACCCCGTTTCTCAAGAAGGGCGTTGATTCGACCATCGATGACTACTGTGAAGCGATTGAGTACATCATGAACATCGTGGGCGAGGACGCCATCGGTATCGGTACCGATTTCACCCAGGGCCATGATCAGAACTTCTTCGAGTGGCTGACCCATGATAAGGGCTACGCCCGTCGCCTGACCAGTTTCGGCAAGATCATCAACCCGGAAGGCATCCGTACCATCGGTGAGTTCCCCAATCTGACCGAGGCGCTCTTGAAGCGTGGCATGAGCGAGTCCCAAGTGAGAAAGATCATGGGCGAGAACTGGGTGCGTACCCTCAAGGATGTATGGGGCGAATAAGCTCAATGCCCCGACGGCTTTTAAACATCTGTTTTGAAAACTTGTTTTTGAACAACTATAAGCGCAAGGAATACGACCGTGACCACGACCGCCCCCGAACTCCCGATTGACGTTGACAGCGAAACCGGTATCTGGACGACCGACGCGCTGCCAATGCTGTACGTACCGCGCCACTTCTTCGTCAATAACCACGTGGCCATTGAAGAGGCGCTGGGTGCTGAAAAATATGCCGATATTCTCTATCACGCGGGCTACAAGAGCGCCTGGCACTGGTGCGAGAAAGAGGCCGAGCTCCACGGCCTGGAAGGCGTGGACGTGTTCGAGCACTACATGAAGCGCCTCTCCCAGCGCGGCTGGGGTCTGTTCATTACTGAAGAGATCGACCTCGACGCCGGTACCGTCCGCGTACGCCTCGAGCACAGCGCGTTTGTCTATCAAATGGGCAAGGTGAACCGCAAGATCGAATACATGTTCACCGGCTGGTTCGCGGGGGCCATGGACCAGATTCTGGCGGCCCGGGGAAGCGAGATGCGCACGGTCGCCGAACAGACCCAAAGCGGCGCTGAAGAGGGCTGTGAGCACGGCCTGTTCGTTGTCACGCCCAAGCACTGAGGAGCGTCGCCATGGCATTCGAAGCACTGTTCAAGCCAATCCAGATCGGCAGCCAGACCATCCGCAACCGCGTGGTCAGCACGGCGCACGCCGAGGTATACGCCACTGACGGCGGCATGACCACGGATCGCTACGTCAAATACTACGAAGAGAAGGCCAAGGGCGGCTGTGGCCTGTGCATCTGTGGTGGCTCGTCGATTGTTTCCATCGACAGCCCCCAGGGCTGGTGGAGTTCGGTCAACCTGTCGACTGATCGCATCATTCCGCACTTCCAGAACCTGGCGGATGCCGTGCACAAGCACGGCGGCAAGATCATGATCCAGATTACCCACATGGGGCGCCGTTCGCGCTGGGATGGGCACGACTGGTCGACGCTGGTTTCACCGTCGGGTATTCGTGAGCCGGTTCACCGTTCGACCTGCAAAACCATCGAAGTGGAAGAGATTCACCGCATCATTTATGACTTCACCCAGGCGGCACGCCGGGCGAAGGAAGGCGGGCTGGATGGCGTTGAGCTTTCCGCCGTGCACCAGCACCTGATCGATCAGTTCTGGAGTCCTCGCGTCAACAAGCGTACCGACGAATGGGGCGGCAGCTTTGAGAACCGCATGCGCTTTGGCATGGAAGTGCTCAAGGCGGTGCGTGCTGAAGTGGGCAACGATTTCGTGGTGGGCATGCGTATCACCGGTGACGAGTTCCATCCGGATGGCCTGACCCACGAGGACATGAAAAAGATCGCCGCGTATTACGATGCCACCGGCATGGTTGATTACTTCGGCGTGGTGGGCTCGGGCTGCGATACCCACAATACGCTGGCCAACGTCATTCCTAATATGTCGTTTCCGCCGGAGCCCTTCCTGCACCTGGCCTCCGGTATCAAGGAAGTGGTTAACGTTCCGGTCATTCACGCCCAGAACATCAAGGACCCCAACCAGGCCCAGCGGATTCTGGAAGGCGGCTACGTGGATCTGGTCGGCATGACCCGCGCCCACATTGCCGACCCGCACCTGATCGCCAAGATCAAGATGGGCCAGATCGACCAGATCAAGCAGTGCGTGGGCGCCAACTACTGCATCGACCGCCAGTATCAGGGGCTCGACGTGCTGTGCATCCAGAACGCCGCGACCTCCCGCGAGTACATGGGCCTGCCGCACATCATCGAAAAAAGCGAAGGCCCCAAACGCAAGGTGGTGGTTGTGGGCGGTGGCCCAGCGGGAATGGAAGCGGCACGGGTCTGCGCCGAGCGCGGCCACGATGTCACGCTGTTTGAAGCCAATGACCAGATCGGTGGCCAGATCACCATCGCATCCAAAGCACCTCAGCGCGACCAGATCGCCGGTATCACGCGCTGGTATCAGTTAGAGCTCAACCGTCTCGAGGTGGATCAGCGCCTGGGTACCAAGGCCGATGAGGCGACTATCCAAGACCTGCGCCCGGATGTGGTGATTTTAGCCACCGGCGGCCAGCCGTTTCTCTCCCAGGTACCGGAGTGGGGCTATGACGCGGATACCGACAAGAGCCTGGTGGTCAGCACCTGGGACATCCTCAATGGCACCGTGGCACCGGGTAAGAACGTACTGATCTTCGACACCATCTGCGAGTTCTCCGGCGTTTCAGCGGCGGACTATCTGGCCGACAAGGGCTCACGGGTCGAGATCGTTACCGATGACATCAAGCCGGGAGCTGCGGTAGGCGGCACTACCTTCCCGACCTACTACCGCAGCCTGTACGAGAAAGAAGTGATCATGACCTCGGATCTCGCCCTGCATAAGGTCTACCGCGAGGGCGACTTACTGGTCGCAGTGCTTGAGAACGAGTACACCGGTGCGCTCGAAGAGCGGGTGGTGGATCAGGTGGTGGTCGAAAACGGCGTGCGCCCGGATGAAGCCCTCTATTACAGCCTCAAGGAGCGTTCGCGCAACAAGGGCCAGACCGATATCGAAGCGCTCTACGCAATCAAGCCTCAGCCCTGCCTGACGGACGGCGGTGAGGGGTTTGCCCTATTCCGCCTGGGCGACTGCACTGCGCCACGCAATACGCACGCCGCCATCTATGACGCGCTGCGGCTTTGCAAGGACTTCTGACAATAACGCTGTAAGCTGAACGTCATGGGCCATCCGGCTCATGACGTTTTGTACTTACGGTGTCTCTGAGAGGAGAGACGCCATGCTCGATACCCTTCTGCCGATCCTACTGTTTTCTGCGCTCGCGCTTGCCGCCATCGGTGCCGTGCGCCGGGTGCGCCTGTGGCGCCAGGGGCGCCCCTCTTCCGTTCCCGTCATCAAAGGGTTGATGCAGGTTCCTCGGCGCTATCTGGTCGACCTGCATCACGTCGTCGAGCGGGACAAGTACATTTCCCACACCCACGTGGCCACTGCCGGCGGCTTTGTGCTGGCCGCGTTATTGGCTATCGTGGTCCACGGCTTTGGCCTGGACAGCGCCATTCTTGCCTGGGTACTGCTGGCCGCTACCACCAGCATGTTCATCGGCAGCCTGCTGGTCGCCAAGCGGCGCAGCCCGCCGCCCTCACGGCTCTCTAAGGGCCCGTGGATGCGTCTGCCCAAGAGCCTGATGGCGTTCTCGATCGGTATGTTCATAGTCACCCTGCCCACCGCGGGTATTCTGCCGGAAGGCGTTTTCCAGGAAGGCTTAGGCTGGATCGCTGCCTTAGTGCTGGCCGCGGTCATCGTCTGGGGCCTGGGCGAGATGTTCTTCGGCATGACCTGGGGTGGGCCGATGAAGCACGCCTTTGCCGGCGCCCTGCATCTGGCCTTCCATCGTCGCCCGGAGCGTTTTTCCAACCGCGCTGGCGGGGAACACCGCTCAACCGGCCTCAAACCGCTGGCGCTTGATGACGACCGGACAAAGCTGGGCGTCGAAGTGCCGGCCGACTTCACCTGGAATCAGCTGCTGGGTTTTGATGCCTGCGTCCAGTGCGGGCGCTGTGAAGCCGTTTGTCCGGCCTTTGCCGCCGGCCAGCCGCTCAACCCCAAGAAGCTGATTCAGGATATGGTGGTCGGCATGGCTGGCGGCACCGACGCCCACTATGTAGGCTCCCCCTATCCCGGCAAGCCGGTGGGTGAGCATGCTGGTACGCCTCACGGGCCGATTGTGAACCGTGCGGGCGGCGCGCTGGTCGATGCCGAAACGCTGTGGTCGTGCACCACCTGCCGCGCCTGCGTGGAAGAGTGTCCGATGATGATCGAGCATGTCGATGCCATCGTCGACATGCGCCGCTTTCTGACCCTGGAGCACGGCAACACACCTAACAAGGGCGCCGAAGTACTGGATAACCTGATTGCCACGGATAACCCCGGCGGCTTTGATCCTGACTCGCGCCTGCATTGGGCGGCGGATTTGAACCTGCCGCTGATGGCCGACAAGCGCGAAGCCGAAGTACTGCTGTGGCTGGGCGACGGCGTGTTTGATATGCGCAACCAACGCACCCTGCGCGCCTTTATCAGCGTGCTGCGTGCTGCGAACGTCGACTTTGCCGTGCTAGGCACAGAGGAGCGCGACAGCGGCGACGTGGCAAGGCGCCTGGGCGATGAGGCCACCTTCCAGAGCCTAGCCAAGCGCAACATCAAAACGCTTGCCCAGTATCGCTTTTCGCGCATCGTCACTTGCGACCCGCACAGCTTCCACGTGCTGAAAAACGAGTATGGGGACCTGGGAACGCCGGAGACGCCCGCTGATTATCATGTGCAGCACCACAGCACCTATATCAACGAGCTGGTGGTTGCGGGCAAACTCACCTTCAAGGCCTGGAAAGGCGGCAGCGTAACCTATCACGATCCGTGTTATCTCGGCCGCTACAACGGCGAGTACGAGGCACCGAGGGACGTACTCCGTGCACTCGGCATCGAAGTGAAAGAGATGGCCCGCTCCGGCTACCGCTCGCGCTGCTGCGGCGGTGGTGGCGGCGCACCGATCACCGATATCCCCGGCAAACAGCGTATCCCCGATATGCGTATGGAAGATGTTCGCGAAACGGGTGCTGACCTGGTTGCGGTGGGCTGCCCGCAGTGTACCGCCATGCTTGAAGGCGTTGTGGAGCCCCGCGCTGATATCAAGGATATCGCCGAACTGGTCGCCGATGCGTTGATCATCAAAACGCCTGACGAAAAGGCGACTCAAAGCAAGTCCACGCCAGCAGCACCGCGCACCATCGAGGAGGTAACGCCATGAGCGAACCTGTGCGTCGCGACCCCCGCAGGGAGTGGATCGCCCGCAACCGCCTGCACCCGCAGCACCTTGATGTGCTGGCCGAATTGGGCGGCGGCGCAGTCGCCAGTGAATGGATGGGACCTAACGGCGTGATGCGCCGCAACCCTCACATCGTAGGGTTCATCGGCCCCAACGGCATCCGGCGTATTGATCGCAGTGGCGCCCAACAGGAGGCGCAGGCGCCTGGACGCAGTGCAGAAGCCAAGGACGCACGGCGCCAAGTCGTTATCGATACGCCAGCGTTTATGGTCGCGGTGGTGCCCGATATGGCCGGCGGGCGCCTTTCCTCCCATGACCGCGATTTACTTGGGCTTGCTCGCCAGTTGGCCGACGCTGACCCGGCACAGCCCGGCGCCGTGGTGGCGATTGTCTTTGGCGAACATAAAGAAACCGCCTTTGGCGAGGCAGGTATTGACCGGCTAATGTATCTGGAAGGCGAGCGCTTCTCGGGCTATCTGCCGGAGCTTAGCGCTGCCACCCTGCAGGGCGTGGATCGTGAAATGGCGCCCCGCTACTGGCTGCTGCCCGACTCAAGCGTCGGCGGCGAGCTGGGTCGGCGCCTTGCCGCACGGCTTGGCGAACGCCCGGCGGCTAAGGTCTGGCAGGTCGAGGCAGATGCTGAAAGCGCGACCGGCTGGCACTGTACCGCGCGCGGAGCGGCGGGTAGAAACGATATTACCCGCACCCTGCCCCGTATCGTGCTGGCCCTGGCCGAGTGCGCCGACCCGATCAGCGAAACCCGGCACGCGGCTGAGCCGATCAATCTTTCGCAAGGCCTTCCCGATGTGCTCGGACGTATCGAGGATATGGGCGAAGTGGCGGTTGACCCGGCCAGCGTGTCGCTCGCTGAAGCTGAATTCATTCTGTCCGCCGGTAACGGTGTCAAGGATTGGGACAGCTATCACCACGCTGCCGAAGTTCTCGGCGCCACCAAGGGCGCGTCACGCGTGGCGGTGGACGACGGCTTTATGCCGCGGGATCGCCAGGTAGGCGCCACCGGCACCTGGGTATCTGCACGTGTTTACGTGGCGGTAGGAATTTCCGGCGCCATCCAGCACCTGCAGGGTATTCAGAGCTGCGAGAAAGTAGTAGCAGTCAACCTTGATGAAGGCTGCGACATGGTCAAGCGCGCTGATCTGGCTGTGATCGGCGATGCCAGCGCCGTGCTCGCCGCACTAGTGAAACGCGTCGAGCAGTATCGCGCTGAACAGCAGGAGAACCGTGATGCCGCATGATGTCAGTAACACAAGTGCCAGTCATTCAAAAGCCAGCGGGTTGAGCGTTACCGTGCTGGTATCAATAGGTCGCCACCCGCTGACTGCGCGAGCGCGCCGTGCGGATCAGGACGCCCGCGCCGTGGAAATGGCCCTGACCCTGCAAAATGCCTCAGTCAGCCTGCTGCATGCAGGCCAGCAGGATAGTGAGAACGAAGAGGCCATCCGCGGCTATCTTGGCATGGGCATCGACTCTGTCGGCTTGATCGCACAGAAGCCCCAGGCCGATGTGGTACCTGCGCTGACCAAAGCGCTGCGTGCCAGTGCCCCGCAGCTGGTGCTGACCGGCACCCGCGCCGAAACCGGCGAGGCCTCGGGTATAACGCCTTACCTGTTGGCCGAGGCGCTGGGCTGGCCGATCATTACCGGCCTGGCCGCAATCGAGAAAATCGAGCAGGGCATGGCGGTAGTGCTTCAGGCCCTCCCCCGCGGCAAGCGCCGGCGTCTGCGCGTTCGCCTACCCGCCATTGCCACCGTAGATAGCAGCGCGCCCCCCGCGCGTCAGAGCGCCTTCGGCCCGGCCAAACGTGGCGAGCTAGCTATTCACCTAGAACCCAGCTCGATCGACGAAGCGCTGGGAGCATGGCACATCCAGCCAGCGCGCAAACGTCCCAAGCGGCTCAAGATCGTCAAGGCCTCCTCGGCACGCGACCGCTTCAAAGCCGCGGCGGCCAAGGCCGATGGCGGCGGCGGGCAAACGCTGACTGACGTCACACCGGAACAGGGCGCCGAGGCGATCTTCAAACTGCTCAAGGAGGAAGGGGTACTGCGTTAGGTAATGGTTGCTTCTGGTAATGTTACTTTTCAGCCCGCCTGACCAGCGGGCTTTTTGTTGAGAAAATTTTTAAGAAAGCTCGCTACGCCAGTGAGCGAGGATGGAAGCAACCCGTAGCGAGGGTCTTTCGCCATGGCAAAAAAAAGCTCCTGCGTTTTCGGCATTCCCGCCATCCATGGCGGTCAGATGGCGAAAGTAGCCTACAGGGAAGTATTTACGGCGCCTTCGCGCAGGGTTGCTTGCGTCCGACCTCCCTGCACCGATAATCGAGTTTACCGATGACCTACTTCCCCACAAACCCCGGATACAGCCGCAAACGCTGCCTTTCCCGGTGCAGGCCAATCCCCGCATGCGCCACCAGCACAGTAATCACCACTACCCCACCCGCCAGCGTCGAAGCCGTAGGCTCCTCGCCCAACCACCACCACACCCATAACGTGCCCAACGCCGTTTCCACTAGGTAGAAAAGCGCCACCTCGGTCGACGGTAGATAGCGAGTAGCGTTGTTGATCAGTACGGTGGCCAGCGGCATCTGGATAAGCCCCATCACAGCGAGTACGCTGTAGCGCGGAGCATCCAACGAAAACGGCGCAGCCAAAGGCAGCGCGATGGCCGCCGAAAGCAAGCCCCCGCTGGCAATCACCACAATACGGTCAATATCTGGATAGCGGCGCAGCACCGTTAAATTGCCCCCGATCGCCAGCGCCGCAGCCAGGGCATACAAGTTGCCCACCAGCATCCCCGTGGCGCCCTCGCCCATAAAGACCAAGCTCATGCCCAGCATGCAGATGACAATCGCCACCAGCGTTCGCAAGGCAACACGCTCTTTGAGGAAAACCCGCGAAAACAGCGCCGCGAACAGAGGCGCTGTGCTAAGAATCACTACCACGTTAGCGACGCTTGCGTTCATCACCGCGAGTACGAAGAGCGCCGAAATCAGGCCTAAAAGTAGCGCCGAGACCAGCGATGAGAATGGATTGGCGCGCAGCCCGACCAGCCGGTTGCCTACAAGGCACAACAGCACCAGCACGCAGAACATTAAAAAGCCGCGCCAAAACACGATGGTCCACCCATCGGTATCCGCCAGGCGGATCAGCAGGCCATCAAAGCTGAGAAACACCACGCCCAGTATCACCATGAGCAGACCGCGTTGGTAAGGACCGCGTTGGTAAGGACTTATCTGCATTACATTGTCTCCCGGTTGGCAAAACAGATAACCGCCCGCCCAATGGGCGAGCGGTTAAGCCTGACAGCCGATGAATGGCCTCCCCAACTAGCTGATCATGCGCGCGGCGAATGCCTTTTGCTGGCGAGGGCGAACCACCCAGAAGCCCACCGCCCCAGCCATCAATAACATGCCGCCACAACCAATCGCCAAGGCGTAGCCGCCCTGCACGGCACTGGCATCCACATTAAACTGCGCGGCAAATCCGGCCAGCGTCACCGCATACTGCTGCCACAGGAATATTCCGATGGCCACGCCAGACAGCATGGTGCAGAGCGCAATCAAACGGGTACCCGTCATCCAGCCGCTGACGGCCTGGGCATCAAACTCATGCAGAAACGCCTGATAGGCTTTTTCGGCCTGGGTTACGCGGGTTACACGAGAGGCCAGCACAATCGCTACCAGCGCCATCAGCGTGCTCATCAGCACCGGGTGCAGATACACCGGTAGGCTAAGCCATTCGGCCTGAATCATCATCGATAAAGCCACATTGCCAACGAATCCTACCGCCAAGCCCCAGCTGGCGCCCGCAGCGGTGATCCGCTTGCTCCAGATACTCATCAGCGCCACCGGCCCCCAGGAGGAAGCAAACAGCGTAGCGGCAAACCACACCACCGACATGACCGCCGGCGGCTGGAATAGCGCCATCAGCAGCGCAATCAACCCCGCCGTCAGCACTGCGATACGGCTTTTGCGCATGGCCGATTTATCGTCCAGCGAAGCGGGCAAGATATCGTTGGAAAGGCTAAAACCAATGATCGACAAAAACGTCGAACAGGACGACAGCCCCGCAGCGAACACGCCGGTCAAAATGACCACGCCAAGCCAGGTAGGCAGCACGTTGAGCGCCAACCAGATCATGGAGCGTTCAGGATCAAGCTGAGGGTCATACAGGTTGATCGCCGCGCCGGTCATCATCATTAGCGCGTAGAAGATCGCCAGCGCCACGGCGGTGAGCATGGCCGAGCGCATCACCACGTGCTCGTTGCGCGCCATCAGGTAACGACTCGACTGCCAGGGGCTCGCCGCCAGTACCGCCGCCCACACAAGCCCCAGAGTCAGCCCCCAGGTCAGCGCCTCGCCAGGCGTCGAAAACGCGGCATCGGGGCCTTCGAGCACGCCGTGCCACAGCGCTATATCCAGCTTGTCAGCCTGGGCCAGAAGCCCCTCGACCACGCCGCTGAAGCCGCCGAGATCCTGAATCACGTAGAGCGAACCACCGAGTGCCGCCAGCGAGAAGATCACGAACATGATCGTGTCGGTGAGCATGACTCCGGGCGAACCCGAATAGAGAATAAAGCCGGTGTAGGTCGCCCACACCAGTACCAGACCCACCCAGTACGGCATACCGGTCAGCTCGGCGAACATGATGCCCGCGCCCTGCATTACACCCAGAAGATACGCGCCCAGGCCGATGATGGTGGTCAACCCAGCGATCACCTGAACGCGGCGCGAGGCGAAGCGCTTGCCAAAGAACTCCGGCACGGTTCTGGCCTCGCTACGCCGCAGGTAGCGCCCAAATACCAGCGCGCCCAGCAGGCAGCCCGACGTGCTGATCGCGGCAAAGATGAGCATGACAAACGGGTAGCCCTGATAGGCAAAGCCCGTTTCGCCCAGAAAGGCGCTGGTGCTCAAATAGCTTGCCACCAGCGTACCCAAGATAAAGAAGGTGGACGCATTGCGACCGGCTACCAGATAATCATCCAAGCCTTTGACGCGTCGCCCGGCCAGATGCCCGATAACAAAATAGCCGACAAAGCTGAGCAGTATTGCGATGGTGTAAATCATAGGAATGGCCGTGGAGTTGTTAATATTGTGTTAGCCATGGTGCAACGCTTTGCCAGTACGTTCATTGTTACCAGCGGCGTTCAATGCAGCATTTACGACACCCGCCAGGTTAGCTAAACGGGGCGTCTTATAGGGGCGCCCCGAATGCACTAGGCGCTTAATTACCCAACAGCTTTGGGTATCGCGTTGAGCTGGCGCCACTCCTTATGAAGTCCTACATAAAGGCTGGAACACATTAACAAGAGAACCAGCGTAAAGGGTAGCCCGGTGGCCACCGCGCCCGCTTGAAGCGCGCTAAGCGCCGTGCTTCCCCCGCCATATAGCAACGCACCGGCAATCACACCTTCAAGCGCGGCCCAGAATACCCGTTGCCCCTTGGGTGCATCGGTCTTGCCACCGGCGGTGATACTGTCGATGACCAGCGATCCAGAGTCTGAAGAGGTAATGAAGAATACCAGCACCAGCACGATGGCAAGCGTTGAGGTAATGCTGGTTAACGGTAGTTGCTCAAGCATGTGGAACATGGCAAGCGAGACATCAGAAATGCCGTTTGCCAGTTCACCCACACCGTTTTCCGCCTGAAACAGCGCCGTGCTGCCAAACGCGCTCATCCAGACCAGCGTAACCAGCGTCGGCACCAGCAGCACGGCGATCAGGAACTCGCGTACCGTGCGCCCCCGGGATACGCGAGCGATAAACATGCCCACGAACGGAGACCAGGAGATCCACCACGCCCAGTAGAAGATGGTCCAGCCGTGATACCAGATATCATCGTCGCGGCCGATCCAGTTGGAAAGCGGCAGCAGGTGACTCATATAGTCCACTGCGGTGGTACCGATGCCCGCCAGAATCATCAGGGTCGGTCCGGCGATAATCACGAACAGCAGCAGGATCGCCGCGATCACCATATTAATGTTCGAGAACAGCTTGACGCCACCGTCGAGGCCCCGCCATACCGAAAACAGCGCAATCACGGTAACCACCACGATAATCGCCAGCTGCGTGCCGATGGTGTTGGGGATATCAAACAGGTAGGCAAGCCCGCTAGCCGCCTGGGTCGCTCCAAAACCCAGCGAGGTCGCCAGACCGAAGATAGTCGCCAGCACCGCCAGGATATCGATGATATGGCCTGCCCAGCCCCGGGTACGCTCGCCCAGAACCGGATAAAACGCCGAACGCAGCGTCAGTGGCAACCCCTTGTTATACGCAAAGAAAGCCAGTGAAAGCCCGACCACGCCGTAGATGGCCCAAGGGTGCAGCCCCCAGTGAAACATGGTCGCGCCCATGGCGGCGCTAGCGCCTTCCGGCGTATTGGCTGGAATATTCAGGGGCGTACCGTACCAGTCGGTGTAGTAGGCCACCGGCTCAGCAACGCTCCAGAACATCAGGCCGATGCCCATGCCGGCTGCAAACAGCATGGCGAACCAGGAGGTGCGCGAGTATTCCGGCTTCGCATCATTGCCGCCTAAGCGAATCCGCCCGAGTGGCAACACAATCAACAAAAGACAGAACACCACAAACACGTTGCCCGCAATCATGAACAGCCAGTCGAAATGCTCGATCGACCAGTTCTTGGCGACCCCTAACTGGGTATTCGCCGCATCCGGATAGACCAATGCATAAAGAATGAACAGCAGGATAGCGAGAGCGGAAAGTGGAAAGACGGGGTTATGAAAATCCAGCCCCATGACCTGCTTATTATCCTGACCGGGAGTCAGGATCGGATCATCATGGTCCATAGGTTATCCTCGTTGTTGTTGTTTGATGCACTCGAGCCGCCGAGGTGGCGGACACGGCCTTTTGAATTCTTAGGCGATACGCCTCTGTGCAGTTGTTTAAAACCGACACCGACATAGCTATTGCCGCGTCGACAAACGTATTAGCGGCTGGTTATGAGTACACTGACAGGCCCAACGGCCAACACGTGAGAGGATGCCGTCATGATGATTGTGGAACTGATTGATGGTGATGATTTTCGAGCGCGACTAACCGCGCTGGGGATTGATATTCCGGATGATGCCGACCCCGATACGTGTGCACGTATCGCGGCACAGACGCATCAGCAAAACGCGGTTTTGGAACTCCCGGCCCTGGTTGACGAACTTATGGAGCAGCAGAACATCCTGCTTCCATCGGTACGCCAAGCCATTGAGCGCTTCCTGACGTTTTAAGTGGTGATCAAGTCGCGGTGCTGAGCAGGCCCGCCTTGGCGGGCCTGTTTATATGGCGTTCTAGCCCTGAGCCAGCTGCAGCGCGACGCTATCGCTACCCAAATTGCTGAGCATGCGCTCGGAGTACCAGTCGATAAAGTCGATGACCCCAAACTCGTAGGTTTGTGAGTAGGGGCCGGGCTGATAGGCCTTGGAGTTGATGCCGCGCTGGTTCTCTTCCGCCAGTTGGCGATCCTGATCGTTGGTGGCGTCCCATACGCGGCGCATGTTTTCCGAGTCGTAGTCCACGCCTTCCACAGCATCTTTATGCACCAGCCATTTGGTCGTCACCACGGTCTGCTGTGGACCAAGCGGCAGTACACGGAACACGACAGCGTGATCACCCATGAAATGGTTCCAGGAGTTGGGCAGGTGCAGAATGCGCAGCGAACCCATGTCCGGGCTGGTCAGTCGGCCCATCAGCTTGTTGCAGGCCGGCTTGCCGTCCATGGTCATGGATACCACACCATCGAGTAACGGCGTACGTGTCACGCGGTTACGCTTGCCAAAACGCTTGAGCTGCCAGGGCACCTGCTCGCCGTTCCAGTCGGCCTGTTTGCGGGTCACCAGGTCTTTATACTTGTCCGTCGCACGCGGGTCTTCGGTATCATCAAACTCAATCAGCGAATTCAAAAGCTCGGGGTGCGAGCCATTGCAGTGATAGCACTCGCGGTTATTCTCGATGACCAGCTTCCAGTTGGCCTGCTCGACAATGCTCGACTCCACGGCGACCTTGACGTTATCCATTTGATACGGCTCAAGGTAATGCTCAAGCGTCACCAGAAAATCGTCGATGGCGGGCGGGTTCTCGCTCAGGTTGATAAATACAAAGCCACCGGCGGTGCGTACGCTAACCGGTTTCAGCCCAAACTGGTTAAGGTCGAAGTCAGTGCCCATATCACTTCCGGCAAACAGTAACCGGCCATCAAGCTCATAGGTCCACTGATGGTAGGGGCATACCAGCTTGGCTACCTTGCCCTTGTCCTTGGTACATAGCCGTGAACCGCGGTGACGGCAGACATTATGAAAAGCGTGAATCTGGCCTTCGCCACCGCGCACAATCACCACGGGGTTGTCGCCGATCTCGAGCGTCATGAAGTTGCCCTTGGCCGGGATCTCGCAGGCCATACCCGCGAACAACCACTCCTTCTCAAAGATTTCCTGCATATCGAGCGCGAACAGGCGGGCATCATTATAGAACGGCTGGGGTAGAGAATAGGCACGCGCCCGGGACTGCAGCATATCAACCGTCGCTTCACGCATGGATGCCAGCAGGTCGTTGTGTGTGTAATCCATTGTCTTGTTCATACCAGATATCCTTTTTAACACCGCCTCCCTTACCCAGGGCGGCGACAGGGCCGTTAATCAAACATGATTGTGTTGTTGTTAAGTTGCGTAACCTGGCGATTTTGTGAAGCGCGCAGCACTTGCTACTTGTTGATGGATTGTGGTGCACGGCTTTTGCCGTCAATTATCTGCCCACGACACTGTGTGGCGTGGCGACGACGTGAGCAGAGTTTTTTGATCAACAGAAGGTGTCGCAAGGTAAGTGCGTGTCGCTAACAGGCAAGCTGGCCATAAAGCGCGTACCCAGAATGCAGGTTAATGGTGCTGGACCGTGCAAACAGGACGGGCCGGTGAAGGCAACGCGATAGCACGGCCATATTGAGACGACGATGACAATGAACTACTTTAATCCCGTCACGACCCAGACCTGGACCAACGGCCGCCACCATGTGCGGTGCGTCAAGATCATTCAGGAAACCTGGGACGTTCGCACGTTCTGCTTTATGGCTGAACAGCCAGTAATGTTCTTCTTCAAGCCGGGCCAGTTTGTGACGCTGGAGCTTGAAATCGATAACCAGCCCGTCATGCGCTCCTATACGATTTCAAGCTCTCCCTCGGTGCCGTACAGCTTTTCCATCACGGTCAAGCAAGTGCCGGGCGGCCATGTCTCCAACTGGCTGCATGCCAACCTCAAGGTAGGCGACGAGCTGGTGGTCCACGGCCCGGTCGGAAACTTCAACTCCATCGACTTTCCTGCTGAAAAGGTACTGTTTCTCTCCGGCGGCGTAGGCATTACGCCGCTGATGTCGATGACCCGCTGGTTCTTTGATACCAATGCCAATGTGGACGTTGAGTTCATTCACAGCGCACGCGCCCCGCGTGATGTCATCTATCACCGCGAACTGGTGCACATGTTCTCGCGTATTCCAGAGTTCAAGCTGCATATCGTGTGCGAAAAGAAAGACGATATCGGCGAGGCGTGGGCCGGTTACCGCGGTTACCTGACCCAGCCCATGCTTGAGCTGATGGCGCCGGATTTCCTTGAACGGGAAATATTCTGTTGTGGCCCGACGCCCTATATGAACGCCATCAAGGCGATTCTGCGCGCCAACAACTACGGCATGGATCACTACCATGAAGAGTCGTTTGGCGCGACGCCGATGGACGTCCAGGAAGATGTTCTGGAACTTGCCGAGCAGGCCGAAGTAGAGGCCGAAATGGCGGAGCCAGAGGAGCTGATCAACATCGAATTTGCCCAGTCGAACAAGAGTGTACGTATACAAGCAGGCGAAACGGTCCACGCCGCAGCGGCCAAACTGGGCCTGCACATCCCCAAGGCCTGCGGTATGGGTATCTGCGGTACTTGCCGCGTGGAGCTGAAGTCCGGCGAAGTGGAAATGGAACATAACGGCGGGATTACCGACGAAGATATTGAAGAGGGTTACATTCTGTCCTGCTGCAGCCGCCCGAAAGGCAATCTGGTAGTCGATTTCTAACGCGAAAAACCTAAGGAAAAAGCCTGCCAGGAAACGGATATCGACCTCAATCGGTATCCGTTTTTATGTCTTACATTCACAATAAACAGACAAAAAACGCTCATGGCGCGTAGCCATGAGCGTTATCAGCGTTTGTTACCCGCTCGTTTTAACGCCTAGTCAGGCAGCGCCCAGCAGGCCATGAGGATCAAGAACAAACTTGCTGGCCACGCCCGCATCGAACTGCTCGTAACCCGCTGGCGCATCTTCCAACGAGATAACCTGGGCGTTGACGATCTCGGCAATGTTCAAGCGTCCGTGCAGAATGGCCTGCATTAGCTGGCGGTTGTACTGCACTACCGGCGTCTGGCCAGTATGGAAAGAGAGCCCCTTGGCCCAGCCCTGGCCAAAGCGCAGGCTGAGGCTTCCGGTTTGCGCGGCTTTTTCGGTCGCGCCCGGGTCTTCGGTCACGTAAAGCCCCGGAATACCGATGGAGCCGCCTTCGCGGGTGACTTCCATCATCTGGTTAAGCACTACCGCGGGCTGCTCTTTACCGCCATGCCCAATGGCTTCAAAACCCACCGCATCAATGGCGCTGTCTACACTGGGCTCGCCGACCACCGCGGCAATCATTTCGCCCAGACGGTCGTGCTTGCTCAGATCAATCGGCACAAAGCCCATCTTGCGAGCGTGTTCCAGGCGCGCCTGATTGAAGTCACCGATCATCACTACTGCCGCGCCTAGCAGGCGTGCCGAGGCGGCCGCGGCCAGCCCCACAGGGCCTGCACCGGCAACGTACACCGTAGAGCCCGCGCCAACTCCCGCTTTTAAAGCGCCGTGGAAACCCGTCGGAAGAATATCGCTTAACATGGTCAGATCGCGAATCTGGGTCATGGCCTGATCGCGGTCCGGGAACTTCAAAAGGTTGAAGTCGGCATAGGGCACCATGACATAGTGCGCTTGCCCACCTACCCAGCCGCCCATATCGACATACCCGTAGGCGCCGCCCGCTCGATCATCGTTGACGTGCAGGCAAAGGCCGGTGTGGCCCTCTTTACAGGTACGGCAGCGGCCGCAGGCAACGTTAAACGGCACTGACACGATGTCGCCAATGCTCAGAAACTCGACGCCCTTGCCCTTCTCGATCACTTCACCGGTGATCTCGTGGCCCAGCACCATGCCGGTAGGCGCTGTGGTCCGCCCGCGCACCATGTGCTGGTCGGAGCCGCAGATATTCGTGGACACCACTTTTAAGATGACGCCGTGATCAATGGGCTTGCCATGGGGCGTTTCCATTTTCGGGTAGGCGATATCCTGGACTTCGACCTTACCGTCACCGATATAAACAACACCGCGATTGTTGGACATGCGGAATCCTCTCTTCTAGGCGCTGGCGCAGTCTCGAAGACGTTCTCAATAACTGCGCTGGCATCATTATTTTTGAATCGAGCTGGCGTATTTAAGAAGCGCCTGCGATAAACGCCTCTTGATCAGCAGGCCAACTAAAAACATCAACCTGTTGCCGCAGCATGACGCACCCGACCTATCCGCAATTACTCATAAACGACGTCGAACAATAGATGGGCGACGTCTTATGAAACCTCATAAAAAATTCACTCCGATGTCGCAAATACGCCGAGCGGTGACGCGGGCAAGCATCTTGGGGGGCAAGGCCAACGATACTATCGCGGCAGGATAGCGTTGATCGGCGATGCATTTGCCGACGCTAAAAGACTCTTAGACCGAACAAAGCGACTAGCCCGGAGACCCAGATGGCTCACAACAATTTTTCTCCCAAAGCCCGCTTGGCCGACTACGACACGGCCCTTGCCTCGGCAATTGCTGAAGAGACAGCCCGCCAGGAAGCCCATATCGAACTGATCGCCTCGGAAAACTACACAAGCAATCTGGTCATGGAAGCCCAAGGCACCCAGCTGACCAACAAATATGCTGAAGGCTACCCGGGCAAGCGCTATTACGGCGGCTGTGAGTTCGTCGACAAGGTCGAAGCACTGGCTATCGAGCGGGCCTGCAGCCTGTTTGGCGCCAACTACGCCAACGTACAGCCCCACTCCGGTGCCCAGGCGAATGCCGCGGTGTTCATGGCGCTGGTAAGCCCCGGCGACACCATTCTGGGCATGAGCCTGGCCCACGGCGGCCACCTGACCCATGGCGCGGCGCCCAACTTCTCGGGCAAGCACTACAACGCTATTCAGTACGGGCTGGTCGAAGGCACCGGTGAAATCGACTATGACGACGTCGAGCGGCTGGCACGTGAGCATAAGCCGAAAATGATCATTGCCGGCTTTTCGGCCTATTCACGCGTGGTCGACTGGCGTCGCTTCCGCACCATCGCTGATGAAGTGGACGCCTACCTGATGGTCGACATGGCCCATGTGGCCGGTTTGGTCGCCGCAGGCCTGTATCCAAGCCCGCTGCCCCACGCCCACGTGGTGACCACCACGACCCACAAGACGCTGCGCGGCCCTCGCGGCGGCCTGATTCTCTCCGCCGATGGCGACGAGACGCTCTACAAGAAGCTCAACGGTGCGGTATTCCCCGGTCAGCAGGGCGGCCCGCTGATGCATGTGATCGCGGCCAAAGCGGTGGCGTTCAAAGAGGCCATGAACCAGGAGTTCGTCAACTATCAACGCCAGGTGATCGCCAACGCCCAGACCATGGCCCGCGTCTTTGTTGAGCGTGGTTTTGATGTGGTGTCCGGCGGTACCGATGATCACCTGTTCCTGGTGTCGCTGATCAAGCAGGGCGTTACCGGTAAAGACGCCGATGCAGCTCTTGGACGTGCGCATATCACGGTCAACAAGAACAGCGTGCCCAACGATCCGCAAAGCCCGTTTGTTACGTCAGGCTTGCGCATCGGTACTCCAGCGGTAACCACCCGTGGGATGGTCGAAGCAGACTGCGAACACCTGGCGGGCTGGATTTGCGACATTCTCGACGCGCTGGCCGAACAGCAGGACACCACGGACGTAGAAAATCAGGTGCGCGAAAACGTCGCCGATCTGTGTGCCCACTACCCGGTATATGGCCAAGCCACCAATGAGCGCGTAGTCGATAGCGCAGCCTCAGTCGCCTGACGATAGCCGCCAGCCGGCTCCACGGAGCCGATCAAGGAGAAACTTTATGCAACGTTATTCCGGCTTCGGACTGGTCAAACATGCGCTCGGTCATCACGAGAACTGGGAGCGCCAGTGGCGCAACCCTGAACCCAAGAAGCGCTACGACGTCATCATTGTGGGTGGTGGCGGTCACGGGCTAGCCACTGCCTACTACCTGGCGAAAGAGTTCGGCGTCAAGAATGTCGCCGTGGTCGAAAAAGGCTGGCTGGGCGGCGGCAACACCGCACGTAATACCACCATCGTACGTTCCAACTATCTGTGGGACGAAGCGGGACGGCTCTACAACCATTCGCTGGATCTGTGGAAAGGCCTTTCCCAGGATTTGAACTACAACGTGATGTTTTCCCAGCGCGGCGTGTTGAACCTGGGTCACACCCTGCAGGATATGCGCGACATTCAGCGCCGCGTTCACGCTAACCGCCTGAACGGTATCGACAGTGAAGTGGTCACCCCAGGCCAGATAAAGGAGATCGAGCCTCAACTGGATATTTCCAGCCGTGCTCGCTACCCGATCATGGGGGCGTCCTGGCAGAAAAGTGCCGGCGTGGCGCGCCACGATGCAGTCGCCTGGGGTTATGCGCGCGGCGCGGACGCGCTGGGTGTCGATCTTTTGCAGAACACCGAAGTCACCGGCTTCAAAATCCGCGACGGCAAGATACTGGGTGTGCACACCAACCGCGGTGATATCGAAGCCAATACCGTAGGCTGTGTGGCAGCGGGCAATTCAGGCGTACTCGCCAATATGGCAGGCATAAAACTGCCGCTAGAGTCGCACCCGCTTCAGGCGCTGGTTTCCGAGCCGCTCAAGCCAATTCTCAACACGGTCACCATGTCTAACCACGTTCACGGCTACATCAGCCAGTCCGACAAGGGCGATCTGGTTATCGGCGCGGGTATCGATGGCTACGTCGGTTACGGCCAGCGCGGCAGCTACCCGACCATCGAGCACACCCTTCAGGCTATCGTCGAGATGTTCCCGATGTTCTCTCGGGTGCGCATGAACCGCCAGTGGGGCGGCATCGTGGATACCTGCCCGGATGCCTGCCCGATTCTGTCCAAGACGAAGGTCAAAGGTCTTTATTTCAACTGCGGCTGGGGCACCGGCGGCTTCAAGGCCACCCCCGGTTCCGGCCACGTGTTTGCTGCAAGCCTTGCCAAGGGTGAAATGCATCCCATCGCTGCGCCTTTTTCCATCGACCGTTTCCATACCGGTGCGCTGATCGATGAACACGGCGCCGCTGGCGTGGCGCACTGAGGAGAGCCCGACATGTTTCATATCTTCTGCCCCTACTGCAAGGAGCACCGCGAGGAAGAGGAGTTCCACGCTCGCGGCCAGGCTCATCTGATGCGCCCCGCTGACCCGGATAACGCAAGCGACGAGGAGTGGGGCGACTACCTGTTCTTCCGCAACAACCCGCGCGGCATTCACCATGAGATGTGGGTGCACTCGGTGGGCTGTCGCAAGTTTTTCAATATCACCCGTAACACGGCGACCTACGAAATTCTCGAGACCTATCCGATGGGCGAGCAGCCGACCATTACGGCGGCAACGCCCGACGTTCGTCACGAACAAGGTGTCCAGGTGGCCGATGGCGGCTGGCAGACCGTGGGCGCCCGGCCTGAAAACAAAGCACTGAACGAGGAGGCCTCGTCATGACCCAGTCCAATCGTATCGCGGCAGGCGGGCGTGTCGATCGCTCGCAGGTGCTGGAGTTCACCTTTAACGGCCAACGCTACCAAGGCTTCAAGGGCGACACGCTGGCCTCGGCGCTGCTCGCCAACGGCGTCAATATCGTCAACCGCAGCTTCAAGTATTCGCGCGCTCGCGGCATCGTTGCTGCCGGTGCCGAAGAGCCCAATGCCGTGGTTCAGCTGGGCGCACGGGATGACACTCAGGTGCCCAACGTGCGCGCCACACAGCAAGGCCTATATAACGGTCTGGTCGCACGCAGCACCAACGGCTGGCCCAACGTTCAGCGCGACGTGATGAGCTGGGTAGGCAAACTGGGCGGTGGTTTCATGCCGCCGGGGTTCTACTACAAGACATTCATGGCCCCCGCCTCAATGTGGATGACCTATGAGAAGTATATCCGCATGGGCGCGGGCCTGGGTCGTGCGCCGACTGAGTCCGATCCGGATATCTACGATCACATGCATCATCACTGCGATGTGATGGTGATTGGCGCAGGCCCGGCGGGCCTGGCCGCAGCACTTTCTGCCGCGCGTTCCGGTGCCCGCGTGATCCTGTGCGACGAGCAGGAAGAGATGGGCGGCTCGCTGCTGGATAGCCGCGAGACGCTGTATGGCGTTTCCGCCGTACGCTGGGTCGAACAGACGCTCAATGAGCTTGCCAGCATGGAAACCGTGACGCTGCTGCCACGCACCACCGCCAACGGCTATCACGACCACAACTTCGTCACCCTGCACGAGCGGCGTACCGAACACTTGGCCGATACCGCCCGTGAAGCAGGCTTCCCCGGCGAATCACGTGCACGCCTGCACCGCGTGCGCGCCGTCCAGGTAGTTCTGGCCAGCGGCACTCATGAGCGTCCGCTGGTATATGCCAACAATGACCTGCCCGGCAACATGCTCGCAGGCGCCGTTTCCAACTACATTCGTCGCTATGCGGTAGTGCCTGGCAACAGTCTGGTGCTTTCCACCAGTAACGACCACGCTTATCGCGCAGCACTCGACTGGAAAGAAGCCGGACGCAAGGTAGTGGCCATTGTCGATGCCCGCGCCAACCCCGATGGCGACCTGGTTCGCCAGGCACGCGACAGCGGTATTCGCGTGATCACCGGCAGTGCCGTGATCGAAGCGCGCGGCAACCAGCGCGTCACCGGAGCACGCGTCTCGGCCATCGATCTTGAGCGCTTTGTAGTCACCGGAAACGTCGAAGAGCTTGAGTGCGATACCATCGCCACCTCCGGCGGCTATAGCCCGGTGATCCACCTCTCCTCACACATCGGCACACGTCCGGTATGGAATGAAGAGCTGTTGGGCTTTGTGCCTGGCAAGGTCATGGGCATGCAGTCTGTCGGCGGCGTGGCGGGCCATTACGCCCTCGGCGAAACGCTTGCCGATGGCGCGCGTGCTGGTTGTCAAGCAGCGCTGGAGTGCGGTTTTAACGACGCTAGGGAAGTGGCACTGCCCACCACGCGAGCGCGGCGTGATGCGCCCTCCTGCGCGCTTTATCAGGTGCCGCATGAAAAGAGTGCCTTGCGTGCGCCCAAGCAGTTTGTTGACTTGCAAAACGATGTCACCGCGGCGGGTATTGAAGTGGCCACCCGCGAAGGCTTTGAATCCATCGAACACGTCAAACGCTATACGGCTCTCGGCTTTGGTACCGACCAAGGCAAGCTTGGCAACATCAATGGCATGGCGATTGCTGCACGCTGCCTGAAGCGCTCAATTCCAGAAGTGGGCACCACTGTGTTCCGGCCCAACTACACGCCGGTGACCTTTGGCGCCATCGTGGGTCGTCACTGCGGCGAGCTGTTTGACCCTGAGCGTTACACCGCGCTGCATCAGTGGCACGTGGAAAACGGTGCCGAGTTCGAGGACGTGGGCCAGTGGAAACGCCCGTGGTACTTCCCCCGCACTGTGAATGGCAAGAAAGAAACCATGCACGATGCGGTCAACCGCGAGTGTCTGGCGGTGCGCGAAGGCGTGGGCATTCTTGATGCCTCGACGCTTGGCAAGATCGATATTCAAGGCCCGGATGCCCGCGAGTTCCTGGGTCGCGTCTATACCAACAAGTGGGCACAGCTCGCCCCTGGCCGCGTGCGTTACGGCCTGATGTGTAAAGACGACGGCATGCTGATGGATGATGGCACCACCAGTTGCCTGGGTGATAACCACTTCCTGATGACCACCACCACCGGCGGCGCGGCAGGCGTGCTTGAGTGGCTGGAATTGTGGCACCAGACCGAATGGCCAGAGCTTCAGGTCTATTTCAACTCGGTGACCGATCACTGGGCGACCATGACCGTGACCGGACCAGACGCGCGCAAGCTGCTCTCCGAACTAACGGACATGGATCTCGATCGCGAGAACTTCAAGTTCATGGATTGGCGCGATGCCACGGTCGCCGAAGTACCCGCACGAATTTTCCGCATCTCGTTTACCGGTGAACTGGCATTTGAGATCAACGTGCAGGCCAACTACGCCATGCACGTCTGGAAGAAGCTTTTCGAGCACGGCAAAAAGTACAACCTGACGCCCTACGGCACTGAAACCATGCACGTTCTGCGTGCTGAAAAAGGCCTGATCATTGTTGGACAGGATACCGACGGTTCGGTGACTCCGGAAGATCTCGGCATGCAGTGGGCGATCGGCTACGACAAGCCTTTCCCCTGGGTCGGCAAGCGGGCCTTGTCGCGTCCCGATACCCGGCGCAAGGACCGCAAGCAGTTTGTCGGCTTGAAACCGAAAGACCCAAGCGTAGTGCTGGAGGAAGGCGCGCAGATCGTCTTCGACGGCAAGCAGTCGATTCCCATGGACATGAAGGGTCACGTCACGTCGAGCTACTACAGTGCTTCGCTCAAACACGGCTTCGCCCTAGCCGTGGTGATGGGTGGCCACGAGAGAATGGGCCAGACCGTCTATATCCCCATGACCGATGGCACGGTGCATGAAGCTGAAATCGTAAGCCCTGTGTTTATCGACCCGAAAGGAGAGCGCCAGCATGTCTAATGTATGCGAGTTTAATACCGTGCCAGACGGCAACCCGCAGGTCGAATCTCCAATGGCATGGAGCTACCAGCAGCATCCGGCGCCCCGCGCTAACGGCCAGGCAGGTGTTGTCCTGCGTGAAAAAGCGCTGATGGGTCATCTGGTACTACGTGGCGGAGCCATCGTGCTGGATGAAGCGGTTCGCGCAACGCTGGGTATGAACCTACCGGCCAAGCCCAATGCACTGGAGCATGATGACAGTGGCGAGCGTTCCATCCAGTGGCTCTCACCTGACGAGTGGCTGGTGATCGTGCCGGGTGGCGAGGAGTTCAAACTCGAACGTGCACTGCGCGAGGCGCTGGGAGACGCTCACTTCAGCATCGTCAATGCCAGTGGCGGCCAGACGGTACTCACGCTTGGCGGCGAGAAGGCGCTTGACGTGCTGAAGAAGTCGACGCCCTACGATGTGCACCCCAATGCCTTCCCGGTCGGCAAGGGCGTAACCACGGTGTTTGCCAAGGCAACGGTTGTTTTGCGCCGCCCTTCCGAGACGCACTGGGAGCTGGTCGTGCGCCGCAGCTTTGCCGACTACTGCTACCGCTGGTTACTTGACGCCTCAGCGGAATATGGCATCGACACACAATAATAAGCCGGCAGGTCGGCATCGCTGGCCTGCCCCGACTTGCTGTTAAAGCTGATGAAAGAGAAGCGCCATGAGCCGAATGACGGATACCTGGATACTTGCCGCCCAATGCCACAGCATTTTGGGCACGGTCGATGTCGTTACCCGCTTTTTAAAGGAGCAGCACTGCTATATCACCGAACTTAACTCGTTTGATGATCGGCTGGGTGAACGCTTCTTTATTCGAGCCGAGTTTCGTCCTGAGCGAGAAGCGTTTGATGAGCAGGCGTTTCAGGAGAATTTTTTGCCCCGCGCCGCCGATTTCAACATGACGTTTGAACTGACCCCGCCAGCCAAGCGCACAGGTGCGGTCATTCTGGTATCCAAGGCAGATCACTGCTTAAACGACTTGCTCTATCGATATCGTACCGGGCAGCTGCCGCTGGATATCAAGGCGATCATCTCCAATCACCCGGATCTTGAGTCGCTCGCGAGCTGGCATGATCTGCCTTACTATCATCTGTCCATCACGCCTGAGACCAAGGCAGAGCAGGAGTCCCAGGTACTCGATATCATTGAGGACACTGGAGCGGAACTGGTGATTCTGGCGCGCTACATGCAGGTACTGTCGCCGCGCATGTGCGAGCTTTTAAGCGGTCGAGCCATCAATATTCACCACTCGCTGCTGCCGGGCTTCAAAGGCGCTAAACCTTACCATCAGGCCTACGACAAAGGCGTTAAGCTGGTCGGTGCCACGGCACACTACATCAATAACGACCTGGACGAGGGGCCGATTATTGCTCAAGGGGTGGAGCCGGTCGATCATGCGCACTATCCTGAGGACTTGGTCGCCAAAGGGCGGGATATAGAGTGCCTGACGCTGGCCCGAGCCATTGGTTATCATCTTGAGCGACGGGTTTTCCTGCATAACGGGCGCACGGTCGTGTTCGGTAACTAGCGTTACCCGATTAACGTATTTATCAAATCAGCAGAACAATAATTAAGTCTGCTCACTGTTCGGCGCTACAGGTAAGCCACGCGGCATTAATCCGCGTTTACCCTGTCCAACGTACAGTGAGCTGGCTTTTTATTACCAATTCAGAGGTCTTCCATGCCTATCAGTGTCTTCGATCTTTTCAAGATTGGCGTCGGCCCATCCAGTTCGCATACGGTTGGCCCTATGATGGCAGCCTTCAAGTTTGTGACGGTTCTGCGCGATAGCCAAACGCTCGACCAGGTGAGCCGCCTGGAAGTACACCTGTATGGCTCGCTTTCCGCCACGGGCATTGGCCATGGAACCGACCACGCCATTGTCATGGGCTTACTCGGCGAGCGGCCCGACACCATCGACCCTTCGATTATCAATCCCACGATTGCGGCGTTGAAAGACACCCAGCAGCTATCGCTGGGGCGCCAGAAAGACGTCACGTTTGAATGGGCTCAGGACATTATCTTTCACGAAGAGAGCCTGCCCCATCACCCCAACGCCATGAAGCTTTGCGCCTTTGCCGAAGACGGCAGCCTGCTGACCGCCAATACGTATTACTCGGTCGGCGGTGGCTTCGTGGTCGATCAAAACCAGGTGGATGCCAAGCTTGAAGACATGGATACCGCCGAGATCCCCTTCGACTTCAACAGTGCTGAAGAGCTTCTGGTTATCTGCAAACGCGAGAACATGAGCATTAGCCGTCTGATGATGGAAAACGAGAAGACCTGGCGCAGCGAACAGGAGGTGAGAGACGAGCTGTGGCGCATCTGGCAGGTGATGTGCGAGTGCATCGATAACGGCCTGACACATGAAGGCATTCTGCCCGGCGGGCTCAATGTAAAGCGCCGGGCAAGGCAGCTGCATCAGCGTCTGCAGGCGGCCGAGAAGAACGACTGCCTGATCGCCACGACCTTTTCCGCCATGGAGTGGGTGAATATCTTCGCGCTTGCCGTGAATGAAGAGAACGCCGCCGGTGGGCGCATGGTGACGGCCCCGACCAACGGGGCGGCGGGCATTATTCCCGCCGTGCTGCACTACTACATGAAGTTTCAGGCGGGCGCCAGCGAGCGCAACGTGGTGGACTTTCTGCTGGCCGCTGGCGCGATCGGCATTCTGTGCAAGAAGAACGCCTCGATCTCCGGCGCCGAAGTGGGCTGCCAGGGCGAGGTGGGCTCGGCCTGCGCCATGGCCGCCGCGGGCCTCGCCGAAGTCATGGGCGCCACGCCTGAGCAGGTCGAAAACGCCGCCGAAATTGGCTTGGAGCACAACCTGGGCCTGACCTGTGATCCGGTAGGCGGCTTGGTTCAGGTGCCCTGCATCGAGCGCAACGCCATCGCCACCGTCAAGGCGATCAACGCCGCCCAAATGGCCCTGCATGGCGACGGCACTCACTTTATCTCGTTAGACAAAGTTATTCGCACCATGCGCGATACTGGCAAGGACATGCTGGACAAGTACAAGGAGACGTCCAAGGGCGGGCTGGCGGTTAATGCAGTTGAGTGTTAGTGCGGTTGTGTCATCAAAAAGCCCAGGCGTGCCTGGGCTAGGCGGTAGGCGAGCAGTAACTAACGTTTATTCCAGCGACTCATAAGGCAAACCAACATAGTTTTCGGCGATGGTGGCAAGCCCCGCGTTAGAGCTTGTCACGTAGTCCAATTCGGCCAGCTGCAGGCGACTATTGAAATCATCCGCTTCTGAAAACGTGTGCAGCATGGAGGTCATCCACCAGGAGAACCGCTCGGCCTTCCAGACGCGTTTCAGGCAGGTTTGCGAATAGCGCTCGATCAGGTCCGTGCGCCCCTCCTGATAGACCTTGACCATCAGTCGATAAAGCGTATTTACATCGCTTGCCGCGAGGTTAAGCCCTTTAGCCCCGGTGGGTGGCACGATATGCGCCGCATCGCCGACCAGGAAGAGCCGGCCGTACTGCATCGGCTCCACGACAAAGCTGCGCAGCGGCGCAATGCTCTTCTCGATCGACGGCCCGGTCACAAGCTTGCTGGCGACATCTTCCGGCAGGCGGCGCTTCAGCTCTGCCCAGAAACGCTCATCTGACCAGTCTTCCACCTTCTCATCCAGCGGCACCTGCAGGTAGTAACGGCTGCGAGTCGCGGAGCGCATGCTGCAAAGGCTGAAGCCGCGCTCATGGCGGGCGTAGATCAGCTCGTCAGACACCGGCGGCGTATCCGAAAGCATACCTAGCCAACCAAACGGATATACCTTCTCAAACTCCTTGATTCGATCTTTAGGGATCGATTGACGCGATACACCATGAAAGCCATCGCAGCCAGCGATGTAGTCGCAGTTTAGACGCACGGTTTCGCCGCCTTTCTCGAACGTAATATACGGGCGGTCACTGTCCAAGGCGTGAGGCTGAACGTTTTCAGCGTCGTAAATGGTCATGGCGCCTTCGGCTTCACGTGCGGCCATTAAATCGCGAGTGACTTCCGTCTGGCCGTAAACCATGACCCTGCTGCCCTCGGTCAGCTTGTTTAGCGCGACACGCACGCGGCGATTATCGAATGCCAGCTCAAAGCCGTCATGGGGCAGGCCTTCCTTATCCATACGCTGATGGACACCCGCTTCATGCAGCAGGTCTACCATGCCCTGCTCAAGCACCCCGGCGCGAATACGGCTTAGCACATACTCACCCGATTGGCGCTCGACAATCACGTTATCGATACCCTGACGATGTAATAGTTGGCCTAACAGTAGCCCTGAGGGACCTGCACCGATAATTGCGACCTGAGTGTTCATGAGGCACCTTGTGATTATCATTAGCAATATTTTATTCTTGTATTTTTAAATAAAACGACAGGCATAATAAGGCAGTATACGGGCTACTATTTGGACTTTTCCTGCATAAAGCCTCAACCTTAGTCGCATGCTGGAGTGGAGATAACCATGTCATCCAATACCGCCATCCCGATTTTCAAGCTCTACGGTGAAATGCAGCATTGGCCCACTCCGGATCTTCTGCACTGTGAGTCGATACCGGAGCGCAGCCGTCTGCATGACTGGCGCATTCGCCCACACCGCCATGCTGATCTTGTGCATATTCTGTTTATCAGCCAGGGAAGCGTTGAGCTGGAGCTGGAAGGCACCAGCCATCAACTTGGGAGTACGGCCGCCATCGTTGTACCCGCCATGACGATTCATGGTTTTCTCTTCTCATCAGATATACAGGGCCACATTATTACCCTGGCGAAACCGTTGGCGGATCATCTGCATAATGCATTGAATGACGGCAGATTGTTAAAGAAGGCTGGTTTCTATCGCCTGACGTCTGCCCAGAGCACAACGCGCATTGCCCGGCTGGTCGCCCAGATCGACCAGGAGTATCGCCAGCCAGCCCTGGGTAGAAATCAGCTGCTTGAAGCATTGGCCCAGGCGCTGACGGTTGAGCTTGAGCGTTTAATCATGCCTTCCAAAGCCAGCGCCAAGCGCCTGAGCCCTCAGCGGCGTGAGAAGGGCCGCCAGCATCTTGAACAATTTCAAACGCTGGTCGAGCAGCGCTATCGAGAGCAACCCAGCATTGAAACCCTTGCCGCCCAGCTTGATATCAGCAGCGCACACCTTAATTTATTGTGTCGAAAACTGGTTGATCGTAGTGCGCTTCAAGTGCTTCACGAACGCATCCTTCTGGAAGCCAAGCGTCAGCTTACCTACACTAATATGACGATTGCCCAGATTGCCGATAGCCTGGGATTTTCCGAGCCGGCCTACTTCACGCGCTTTTTCAAGCGCAACACTGCCATGGCGCCGCGTGAGTTTCGGCAGCGCCAAACAGGGGCATATCAGTGAAGCAACCTTCAGACCGGCGGTTAGCCGCTAGTGCTTTAGTCTTTAATGACTCAAGCGTTGAATTTTCTTAACAAGGTTTAACATGTATAAAAAGTTGCAACGCTTTTTCTTTCCTGGCCGGCCTCATTGGTACTTTATTCGTACAGTTCAGCATGCACCGCGGTTGAGCTGGCACGGTTTAGAATCAATGCCTCGACTGGATAGCCAAAGCAGCAGCCACTTTTACGTTCAGGCGCAGTCAGGCACGTTATTCAAACTGGTGCGGGACAAATACTCCCCTAAAGAGAACTTCTGGCGCTGGCTGGGGCGCGATATTATTTCCAAGCGTCTGACAGGCAGCTACGATGCGCGCAAGGAATTCACCAGCCGCCGTATTCTTGAGCAGTTAGGCCAGCACACGGTCGATGTGCGTGGTTACGGCGTGGCGCTGAATTTCTTCAATCCGTTAGGTTCGCTATATGCCATGGAGCATATGCAGAACTGTATGACCGGCAGCGCCTACTTCGAAATGCTGGATGAGGCTGGCCGCTATACGTTTATCGAGACGTTGAGCCTGCAGATCATTCAGCTCGCCAAGGCGGGCTATTACCACCGCGACCTGCATCTGGATAATCTGTTAATGGATGATCAGCAGCAGCTTATCTGGATCGATACCCATATCAAGGCGCTGCCGGCCTCTTCCAAAAAGCGTGCAGCGCTGCTGGAAAGCATGTTGACCAATAGCCGAATCGAGCGCGTAGCTTACCGTGCATATCTGCATGAAAAGCTTGCACCCCATTTTTAAAATCTTTTAAAGACGTTTATAGTTTCTTTTCAATTGCTTAACGTAGATATCGGCTGAACCTTGAGGTGGGTCAGCCGCTATCTACGGGCCATAAGGCCAATCGATTAGAGTAAAAAGAACGTGCTTAAAACGGGGAACGCGACAAGCAACGCTAATCTCAGAAGATCAGATACGATAAACGGCGCTACGCCTTTAAATATCTCGCCCAGCCCCACATGCGGTGCCATCGCCTTGATAACGAACACGTTCATGCCTACCGGCGGGGTAATCAACCCAAGCTCGACGGTTAATACGGTAATAATCCCGAACCATACCGGGTCGATGCCCAGCGCCTGAATAATCGGAAATACTACCGGCACGGTAATCACCAGCATGGCGATTGAGTCCATGAACATGCCCAGCACGAAATAGAGCAGCAGAATGCACAGCACGACTACGATGGGCGCCACATCCAGTCCATACAGAAAATCGCTGATCGAGAAGGAAATTCGTGATACGGAAATGAAATAGCCCAGCGTTTCAGCACCCACCAGCATGAAAAACACGACGGCCGAAAGCGCTAAGGTTTCCTGTACGCTACGCCAAAGCCCACCAAAACGCATCCCCTTGGCCACGGCATACAGCAATGTTGCGAAAGCGCCGACGCTGGCCCCTTCGGTGGGTGTAAACACACCGAAGTAAATGCCCAGAATCATTATCAGGAAAACACCAAAAAAAGGCACCAGCCCTGAAATGGAGGCCAGCTTTTCCTTCCACGATGTTGGTTCGCCGGCAATCGCTAACGTGGGACGTAGATGCATCACCACCGTCACGGTTAGGGAATACATCACCAGGCCTAGCAAGCCGGGAATCAGGCCTGCCATAAACATATCGCCTACCGACTGCTCGGTAAGAATGGCGTAAATGAGTAGCGCGATACTGGGTGGAATCATGATACCTAACGTGCCACCCGCCGCCAGTGCTCCTGTCGCCAGGCCACGGTTATAGCCGTAGCGCTCCATTTCGGGCAGCGCAACCCGCGTCATGGTGCTGGCGGTGGCAAGCGACGAGCCGGAAATCGCCGAAAAGATACCGCATGACCCTACCGCGGCAATCGCCAGGCCGCCTTTCCAGCCACCACAAATCACCCGGGTAGAATCGAAAAGCTTACCGGCCATACCCGAATGGGCAGCCAATACGCCCATCAAGATAAACATGGGCACGGCGCTAAAGCTGTAGTTGGAGAGCACCTCGACCGGCACCGTTTTTAACTGGGCGATCGCGGCGTCCCAGCTGATAATCTGGGCAAATCCCACTACGCCGACAATCAGCATGGTGAGAGCCACCGGTACGCGCAGAATCATGAGTACCAGTAGCAGGCCGAGCCCAATGGCTCCAATGACTTCACTCCCCATGAGCGGCTTCCTCGCCCTTGGCATAGATAACGCCGAGAAGCGCATGAATAAAGCTACGCAACCCAAGCAGCAAGCTGAGAATAGCCGCTAAATGATAAATGGGGCTCATGGGTAATCGGAGATCCTGGGTCGTTGTCCCATGACGCGTGGCAGCAGCAGCCGAATCCAGCAAGCCGACAAATAAAACCAGCCCCAACACCACGAAACCTAGAAAGAATACGCCTTGTAGGCGATTTTTAATCGCCTGAGGCAGCCGGTGCGAGAAGGCCTCTACCACGACCTGGCTTTTTTCTACGTTGGCTGCCATGGCCGCCAGTAATGCAAACAACATCAAATAGCTGACCAGCTCGACACTTCCGTAAACACGCAGAGATATAGCGCCTTCCGTCAGCCTGGAAAGATAGCGCGTGCTCACATCGGCAATCGTGACCATCAACAAGCCTATGAGCGCAATCCCTGCGATGAAACGGCAAACGAGGGCCAGCCAATGGCTGGCCCTGTAGAGAGACGATTGCATGACACGCTACCTTTTTTATTGTGCGCTACAGGACTCGCTGGCGGCTTGCGCTGCCACATACACGTCTCGTGCTTGGCTTAAGCCGCGCGCTTCCAGCTCGGTTAAGTAGTTTTCGATGCCCGTTTCAAGCGGTTCCTGCCAATCAGGATGCTGCAGCGGGTTTTCGATTTCGCGAATGGTATGCCCGGCATCGACAGCCTCCTGCTTACCCTCTACGTCCAGGCGATCAAAGACTTCACCCGCTTTTTCAGCCCACTTCATGCCGGAGTTGTTGTCGATAACCGCTTGTTGCTCAGGCGTCAGGTTTTCATAGGCGCGCTGGTTCATTGTCGCGACGAAGATCAGTGTGTAGAACGGCACTTCAGTGTGGTATTGGACTAGCTCGTTGATACGAAAGCCTTTCAATCCTTCCCATGGGAAGCTCAGGCCATCGATCACACCGCGCTGCATGGCGGTATAGATATCCGGTGCCGGCATACCTACAGGGGTGGCCCCCATATTTTCAAGCATCTCACCCGCCACTGCGGTTGGCCGCCGAATACGCAGCCCCGCCAGGTCAGCAGGTGTTTGTACATCCGTATCAGTGGTGTGAATGCCGCCTGGCCCGGTAGTAAACATGAACAGCGGACGTGTATCTTCGTATTCACTGTCCAGATGGCCTTCTTCATAAAGCGTTTGCAGCACACAGGCGCCCTGGGTTGCCGTGGTGGCGATGCCCGGTAGCTCTACAATCTGAGAAAGGGGAAAACGCCCAGCCGTGTAGCCCTGTGCCGTGGCACCAATATCGGCGATACCGTTGGCGGCCGCTTCATAAATGGAGTCCGGCTTGGCCAACGTACCCGAGGGGAACATCTGAACGTTGAGATCGCCATCCGACTCCTGGGCAACGGTATCTGCCCAAGCCTGTAAAATATCTTCATTGACGCCAGAAGCCCCGGGCCAGAAGTGGGCCATGCGTAATGTGGTTGCTGCCTGGGCTGACGCCATTCCAACGGCCGCAATGGAAGCAGCCAAGACACAACAAGCAAACTTGGTTTTCATGGGAAGGCTCCTGACATTTATTGGATTTTTGTTAGTTTTTATAGCGAACACTAGTTCGGCATACAGGCTACGTTAATCTACTCAGGCAAAGAGAGCTAATCGACCTTGGTCGATGTTTAAGGCTAATAACAAGTAGTGTTTACTGATTAAATAATTATTATCTAATATTAACACTGGCATTACTTATCAATAAGCCATACGAACGGCTCTTAATTGGACTTTTACAATATTTAAAGGTGCTTAATACTCAAAACCGCCTGACGCAGGCCAAGCGGTTTAATTGAAAAAACTGACGGTCAAAAATCAAAAAATACGGTTTCACCCTGACCCTGCAGGCGAATATCCAGGCGATAGCGTACCTTGCCACCCTTTTCCTCGCGCCTGGCGACCAGCGTTTGCCGCCGTACCGGAGACTCAATGCGGGAGAGCACCGGGCACTGGCTGTTGGCATCGGCTTCGTCATCAAAATAAAGGCGCGTATGCAGATGAATATTCACACCACGGGCAAAGAGCGTGAGGTTAATGTGCGGCGCCATTGGCTGACCACTTGGATGCTTGACCGCGCCCGGCTTGATGGTCACAAGCGACCATTCGCTGCCGTGATCAAAGGTCGTGGCCGTACGTCCAAAGCTGTTGAACGGCTTAGTCAGATCATAGCCGATCTGGTAATCACCCTTGGCATCGGCCTGCCACGCTTCGATAAACGCATCGCGAACCAGGTCACCGTTGCCATCAATCACCGTACCGACGACTTCGATGTGTTCGCCCTCGGCACCAGGTTTGGCCAGCTCGTTCCAGACCTCTTCGTCGCGCACGGGATTACCCGCTGCGGCCAGCGCAAGCCCGATATGCACGTAAGGTCCGGCCGTTTGAGAGGCGGTTTCGCGCAGCATCAGGTCACTCATCGGCTGGCTGTTAGGCTGAATAGAAGGCTGTTTCATCATCAATCCCCGCCTTACTGGTTTTCGAAGTAGGTTTGGAGTTCGCCGCGCACCACGATATCAAAGCGATAGGCCAGAAAATCCATCGGCTTGCTATTGGCCATATCCAACCGCCCGACCATGGTGTCCACTGCATCAGAATCTTTTAGCGTCTGTACGATGGGGCACAGCGGAATCAGCGGATCACCTTCAAAGTACATCTGGGTAATCAGGCGCGTGGAGATACACGGCCCGGTCACCGAGACGTGAATATGCGCTGGCCGCCAGCTGTTGACATCGTTGGGCCAGGGGTAAGGACCCGGTTTGATGGTGCGAAAGCGGTAAAATCCCTGGTCATCGCTCAAGCAGCGCCCGACACCACCGAAGTTGGGATCCAGCGGCGCCAGGTACTTATCGTTTCTATGACGGTAGCGCCCACCAGCATTGGCCTGCCACATTTCGACCAGCGTATGGGGAACGGGTTTGCCAAACTGGTCCATGACTCGACCAAACATCAAGATACGCTCACCCTGGGGTAGGCCCTCACCCTGGGTAAAATTCAGCAGCAGATCGTTGTCGTGCGGCCCCATGCGCAGGTGGCTAAAGTCAGGCCCTGTCAGCTCGGATGCCGTGGGCTGCTGCATGCTCATCAGCGCTTGCTGAGGCGAGCGCGCCACCGACGTCTTGTAGCCCGGCGTATGTGCCGGGGGATGCCAGTTACGATCACGTACCACGAAGCGCTTATCATGCTGAGTCATCACCCTCTCCTCTCATTTGTTATTGTCATGCTGGCTGTTCATGCGCCTACTCGCCCCAGCCCAGCTCTTTGGCGAGCGCAAAGGCATGGTTGGCCGCCGGTACGCCGCCATAAATCGCCACATGCATAAGTACCTGGCGAAGTTCGGTTTCGCTCAAACCAATACGCTGGGCGGTTTTCAAGTGTAACGTCAGCTCTTCGCGACCAAGGGCCGCCAAAATACCGGTGGTGATCATGCTGCGCTCACGGCGGGTTAGATCAGCATTGCTCCAAAGCTCGCCCCACGCCAAGCGCGTGATCATCTGCTGGAAGGGAGCATCCAGGCTGTTAGCATTGGCGGTTGAACGCGCCACATGCTCCTCACCCAGCACCTGTTTACGGGTTTCCAGACCGGTCGCGTAGTCAACTCCGTGGTTCGCCACGTCGCCCAGATCCGCTGCCAGCATGCCCAACAGCATCTTCGCGATTAACTGAGGCGCTTCCACTGAAGGCACGTGGCCTACCCCGTCAAAGATCTCAAGCGGCGCGCCGTCAAGTTCGGCAGACAAGACTTCCAGTGTCGCCGGCGGTGTGGCCAGGTCTTCACTGCCGCCAAGAAGCTGCACCGTCACACGCTTGTTGGAAAGCTTGCCGGCAAACGTCTCACGACCCAGCATTTCACATAGCTGGGCGTAGGATTCATCGTCACCACGGCCCATCTGAATGCACCAGCCCGCTTTCAGCGCGGGGCTTGTCTCAAAGGCCGCCGCGGCAAACCAGCGCGGTACGATCTCTGATGACATCGCTGCGAGACCTTCCTGACGCACACGGCCAGCGCGAGTGTTCCATAAATCAGGCGTGCCGATGACAGCACCAGTATTGGTAAGCGTCGCGGAGAGCAGGCGGTCGCCATGCCCGGCAATCAACTGCTGGCCGACCACACCGCCCACCGATGTGCCGGCGAAATGAAAGCGCTGAGCGCCCGCAAGATCAGCCAGCGCCAAGGCTTCTGCGGCCAGATCAGCAGGCGTAAGCTGCTCGCCGGTGACTGCCTGGCTCGCACCATGGCCGGGTAAGTCCCAGGTGAGCACACGATAACGCGGCAGCAGCACGGGGATCACGTCGTCCCACACGGCCTGGCTCATGCCCAGCGGGTGAGCCAAGACGATAAGCGGATTCGCCGCAGCGCCCAGCAGCCGGTAGGCCACGCTGCGCCCATTGATGGTATGAAAAGCCATACTACCTCCGTTAAGCGCGTTCGATCAGCGTGGCGATACCCTGGCCCACGCCTACACACATGGTGCACAGGGCGTAGCGCTTGCCGCTGTTTTGCAGCTCATGCGCGGCCGTCAGCAGCAGGCGGGCGCCGGACATACCCAACGGATGACCCAGGGCAATCGCCCCACCGTTGGAGTTGACGCGCGGGTCGTCGTCTTCAAGGCCCAGGTCGCGCATGCAGGCAAGCGCCTGGGCGGCAAACGCTTCGTTAAACTCGAATACATCGATCTCATCAAGCGAAATGCCGGTGCGCTTGAGCAGTTTCTGCACGGCGGGCACCGGGCCGTAACCCATGATGCGCGGTTCAACGCCCGCCGTTGCCATGCCGATAATCTTGGCCATAGGTGTCAGGCCGTGCTGCTGAACGGCCGCTTCGCTTGCCACCAGCATGGCGGCCGCGCCGTCGTTGACGCCGGAGGCGTTGCCCGCCGTGACGCTGCCGCCTTCACGGAAGGGCGCAGGCAGTGCCGCAAGTTTCTCCAGCGTGGTTTCCCGCAGGTGTTCATCGGTATCAAAGATCAGCGGCTCCTGCTTGCGGCGCGGGATCTCGATGGCGGTAATTTCCTGCGCAAACCGGCCAGCTTTTTGGGCGGCAGCGGCCTTCTGCTGAGAGCGCAGTGCAAACGCGTCCTGATCTTCCCGGGAAATATTGAACTGCTCGGCGACGTTCTCTGCCGTTTCAGGCATGGAGTCCACGCCATAGGCTTTCTTCATCAGCGGATTGATAAACCGCCAGCCGATGGTAGTGTCTTCGATTTTCTGCCCACGCGCGAAAGCGCTATCCGCTTTACCCATCACGTAAGGCGCACGCGACATGGACTCCACGCCGCCCGCCAGCGCCAGCTCCATTTCACCGGCTTTGATGGCACGAAACGCCGTGCCTACCGCGTCCATCCCTGAGCCGCAAAGGCGGTTCATCGTGGTACCCGGCACCGACGTGGGAATGCCCGCCAGCAGTGACGACATCCGCGCCACGTTGCGGTTATCGTCACCGGCCTGGTTGGCGCAGCCCATAAATACTTCTTCAATGGCGGCAGGATCAATATCTGGCGCATCGGCCAGCACTGCCTTGAAGATCGTGGCGGCGAAATCGTCCGGGCGTACACTTGCCAATGTGCCGCCAAACCGGCCTACAGCGGTACGTCGTGGGTGACATAAATAAACGTTTGTCATGACCGACTCCTTATTCGCCCGTGTGGGCGCGTTCGGTGCGGGCTTTCAGCTCGCGCAGGATCTCAAGTTCTTTCTCGCTGGGCTCAGGAGTGCTCTCAAGCTGGTCGGCAAAACGTACCTCCCAACCGGTCGCATCCATCACTTCTTCGCGATTAACGCCTGGATGAAGCGATACCACGACCAGCTCCTTGGTGTCGGGGTCAGGCTTCATCACGCATAAATCGGTGATGACCCGAGTAGGACCCTTGCCGATATTGGGTACGTTATCGCGCCCTTTACCGTCACGGCCAAAGCCTAGCGTGGTAACGAAGTCGACATCTTTTACAAAAGCGCGCCGAGAGTGCTTCAGGGTAATAAATACCTCACCGGCGTTGGTGGCAATCTCCGGTGCCCCACCACCGCCCGGCAGGCGTACCTTGGGCGCTTTGTAATCACCAATCAGTGTAGTGTTGAGATTAGCAAAGCGGTCAATTTGTGCGGTGCCTAAAAAGCCCACGTTCACTTTGCCGCCCTGCAGCCAGTAACGGAACATTTCCGGCACAGCCACGGTAGTGAGTGCTGATTCGCACAGCTCGCCGTCGCCGATGGAGAGCGGCAGAATGTCGGGTTTGGTTTGCAGCGTGCCGGATTCGTAGATCAATACCACGTCCGGCGCATGGGTAAGACGCGCCAGGTTGGCCGCTTCAGAAGGCAGGCCGATGCCCACAAAGCAGGTAGTGCCGTTTTCCAGCGCGCGCGCCGCCGTGACGGTCATCATTTCAGAAGAGGTGTATTCCAGACTCATCAGACGTTCTCCCCTGCATGATTTTGCACAGCCTTAAAGACGTTCTCATCAAGCCACTGGGTAAAGGTGTCGCGATCGCGGGCAATGGCATCCCACTCTTTGTAAAAACGGTTACTTCGACCGTAATAGCCGTGGGTGTAAGAAGGCAGCGCGCCTTTTTCGGCCACCGCAATGGCACTGATCGCCCAGCCTGGGATGACGCAGGCATTGGGGTGCGCCTTCAGGTCATCGACGATCTCTTCGACCGTGACGATGCTGTGCCTGGCGGCGAGTATGGCTTCTTTCTGCACACCGACAATTCCTTCCACCAGCACGTTGCCCTGGCGGTCAGCGCGCTGGGCGTGAACGATGGACACATCCGGGCGCACCGAGGGCACGGCGGCCAAGCGCTCGCCGGTAAACGGACACTCGATGAATTTGATCTGATCGTTCACGCTGGGCAGTTCGCTGCCGATGTAGCCGCGGAAAACGGCCAGTGGCAGGCCAGCCGCGCCCGCTTCAAAGGCGCATGCCATGGCCGCATGGCTGTGTTCAAGAATCTCCACTTTATGCGGCCAGCCTTTCTCAACCGCATCACGCAGGCGGTGCAATGAGCCAACGCCTGGGTTACCGCCCCAGGAGAAAATGACTTTCTTGGCACAGCCCGCGCCGATCAGCTGGTCGTAAATGATATCCGGCGTCATGCGGATCAGCGTCAGGTCGCGCCTTTTCTGGCGGATCACTTCATGGCCCGCAGCAAAAGGAATGAGATGGGTAAAGCCTTCCATAGCGACGGTGGCGCCGTCTTGTACATAGCGCGCCACCGCGTCATGCAAGCTGAGAAACTCGGCCATTAGGGTTGCCTCTTAGCTGAACGTTGCAGAACGTATATGCTTGTTGTTCGTTAAACGAACATTGATTTGCAATACGAACAAATTACTGCCGAATGCTAAATGGGTCAAATGGCTAAAGGCGATGAAATTTCCCAGTCAATTGCTATCATGCTTAACGATAAAGTTAAAAAATTAATTTATTTCATGAAGTTACGCATTAATAAGCCAGCGTTTGGCGCGCAACACTTGCTGCTGGCTGCTACCAAGGTATAAAGCAGGGTCACATGTTTTTCTTAACGTAATCGGGTCAATCTGGTCTTTTACCTTGGCATGGTCGGCCAGCACATCGGCGTAAGGCCGCTTATCTCGCCTTGATATCTCGGCGGCCTGTGCACTTAACGCTTTGGCGTCTTCGGCGCCCAAATGAGGGGCTAACAGTCGCGCTACCGGCTCGGCCATGATACCGCCGCCTGTGGCCGCCAGGTTGCGCTCCATGTTATCGGGATATACCTCAAGCCCTTCAAGAAGTACCGCCATCTGCTCCAGCGCACCTTCCACCAACAAAGCGCTTTCCATTAACGGCGCCCATTCGGCATGCCACTCGCCCAAGCCCCGCTCAAGTGGCTGTGCGGCAGCGTTCAATAACACACTGGTGTGACCATGCACCTGCCTGGCCGCCCCGCGAATAAGCGCACTACGCACTGGGTTACGCTTATGGGGCATGGAGGACGACTCCCCCATTCCAGGTGCCGAAGGCTCGGCCACTTCGCCTACTTCGGTTTGCGTGAGCAGGGCAACGTCCTGGGCTACTTTCTCGGCGGCCCCGGCAATGGCGTCTAACGCTGTGCCCAGGCTATGAATTGGGTAGCGGTCGGTATGCCAGGGTAAAACCGATGTGGCCAAGCCAAGCCGCTTCGCTAACGCATCCATCCACTCAAGCCCTTGGGCATCCCACCCTGAGTGGACACCCACCGCGCCGCCAAACTGAACGGGTAATTCGATAGCCGCCAAGCGCCGACGACTTTGCTCAAGTCCTATCGCCCAGTGGGCAACCTTGACACCAAAGGTGATGGGCAGCGCCTGCTGCATTAGCGTGCGCCCCACCATCGGAGTGGCGATGTGAGCATCCATTAGCGTCAGCGATGCCTCGCGGCAGCGTACTAACAAATCATTCAGTGCACGCAAGCGTGGCGTTAGCAGCAGCATTAGCGCAGAGTCGATGACATCCTGGCTGGTCGCACCCTGGTGCCAGTAGCGCTTGAGCTCATCGGGTAACAGCGAGCGCCCCTGCTTAACAAACGGAATGGCTGCATTGCCGCCGCTGGCAATTCCTTCTGCAATCGCTGCGGTATCGAACGTTACGTGCTCAAGCTGGGCACGCATCTGCTGGCTTGCGCCTTGTGGTACGGCGCCACTGGCTTCCTGGACTTCTGCCAGAGCTAATTCAAACGCCAGCATGGCGCGCACCATGGCCTCGTCATTGCACTCACTGAGTGCTTGCTGACTCATAAACGGATGTTTTAAGAACGCGCTAGGCATGAGCTACAGATCTCCCAATAACAGGTTCAGAAAAAATAATCCCATTAGCTAACGTTGATGCTTAACACGCTGCCTCATCTGTTCGCACGTAACGCAGCACCATTTCAGTGACGTGCTCTTCTAACCTATGCTGATTTTCCGGCGCGGCCTGCTGCCAATCGAAAATTCTCGAAAAGGTGTGCTGGTTTGAGACATTAAAAAACGACAGTGCGCTAATCAGCCAATGCAACTCCCGTGGGTCCAAGCCTGTACGAAAGCAGCCATCTGCCACCCCGCGGGCATACACGTTAGTGAGAACATCAATTACCCCGGCGTTCAGCGATTGAATCAACGCTGATTGGGCCAGATAACGGCCATGATGAATATTTTCGATCATTACCAGGCGAATGAAGTCAGGGTTTTTAGCATGGTGGTTAAAGGTAAACCGCACCAGTCGGCTAAGTGCCTCTAGCGGGGCGAAGTGATCTAGATCCAGCTCCGCCTCCTGCAGGCGCACTTTTTGATAGGCCGCCTCCAGAGTGTGCAAGTAAAGCGTTTCTTTATCGTGAAAGTAGTAATAGATCATTCGTTTAGACGCGCGTGTTTTATCAGCGATCTCATCGATCCGTGCCCCCGAAAGACCTTTTTCGGAAAACTCACGCGTGGCGACCGCAAGAATATCGGCTTGAACCAGTTCAGGATCGTTCTTGCGTCGGCTTTGTTTAGAGGCAGGAAGAGGCATTTTGGAAGTGGGTGCCATTAGTTAACCTTTTATTATGTGACCGTCTTTGGTCTAGCATGGCATACCTTGACTGAACGTACCATTTCGTACATTGTTAATTGAGACAGGATAAAACACGCCATTGCTTACGGTTTTAAACCTAATGCCAATAACCCTGCTAAAGGATAATAACAATGTCTCTAGAAACTAGGTTTTTAAAAACTCAGTCTTTAAAAACTAGGTCTTTAAAACATAAGTCTTTAAAGACTACCTTTTCATTTAGCCAACCGTTTATGAAGCGGGCCCTGATAGCTGCCATTGCCACTACCACGCTAATGGCTGCCGCCAATACCTATGCCCAGACACTACGCTTTGCCCACGTTGACCCGGATGACTGGACCACGTCGAAAAAAGGTTCGGCCGGTCAGGTGTTCAAGAACCTGGTGGAAGCAGAAACCGATCTTAAAGTGGAGCTATACCCTGCGGGCTCGTTGGGTGGTGAAACCGAGCTGATTGAAGGCGCGCAGGATGGCACCATCAGTATCGCCATGGTCTCCGGCTCCTACGCCAACTTCTGCCCGGCCGTTGCCGTGACGGATATTCCTTATACCTTCCCATCGGCACCAGTAGCATGGCAGGTGATGGACGGTGAATTCGGCACTGCGCTTGCTGAGCACTGTCTGGAGCAGACGGGTCTGCGCACGCTGGCTTACGGCGAGACGGGCTTTCGCCACTTCACCAACTCTGTGCGCACCATCAGCTCGCCGGAAGACATGAAAGGCTTGAAGTTCCGCGTACAAACTATCCCGCTTTATATCGAAATGATGCGCGGCCTGGGCGCCGAGCCACAGGGCATTAGCTGGGGTGAAGTACCGACAGCCCTGGCAACCGGCGTAGTAGACGGTCAAGAAAACCCCATTTCGGTAATTTTTGGCAACAACTTCTACGAGTTTCAGGATTACCTGACGCTGGATGGCCACGTGTATGGCGTTGATCACCTGCTGATCAACGATGACATCTTCCAGTCGCTCAACGAGGAAGAGCAGGCCGCCGTGAAGCGCGCCGCTATCGTCGCGGGCACCACTGGCCGCGCCATTCAGCAGTTCAATTCCGCAGAAGGTATTGCCAAGCTGGAAGCCGCGGGCATGGAAGTTACTCAGCCCACCGCCGAGCAGATGGAAGCATTCCGAGAAGCGGCGCAACCGCCGGTTCAGGCATATCTGCGCGACGAGCTTGGCGATGATGCAGAGTGGATTGAACGTTTAACATCTGCCGTCGATGAAGCGTCACAGCGCTTTTAAACCTGCTTGATCGAAAACGTTTTGTGAATGGGTCTTATAAGAAGGCCCATTCATAGTCCTGCGTGCCTGACAAAACGATTGAAGGTGCTCTAATGTCTCATCTTCTCGCCCGGTTACACCGCGGTCTGATCCTGTTCAATGGCAGCTTGGCAGGCCTTGCCATGGTGTTGATTCTTCTATTGGTCGCGGGCAATGCCTTTGCGCGCTATACCTATGGCGGCTCCATTAGCTGGGGAGAAGATACCGCCATCTATCTGATGATTTACGGCTTGATGTTTGGCATGGCGTGGGCGTATCTGCAGGACAAACACATCGGCTTTGACCTTATTCGTCGCTTATTGCCTCCACGCTGGCTGCGTTGGCAGGCAGTTGCTATTGACCTAGTAGTGTTAGCCGTCGGCGTTGGCTTGATGATATCAGCCGTTGAATTTATCGCCGCACGCGGTAACCGCACCTCATCAAGCACCGGGATACCGATGTGGGTCTTTCAAACATCCATGCTGATGGGCGGCGGCCTGCTTAGCCTTTCAGCACTGGTAATGGGCGCACTGCGGTTGAATGACCGTTCTGGTGAGGAGCCATCACCATGATTTTTATTCTGCTTGTAGCACTCATACTGCTGGGCGTACCGTTTGCCTTTGCCATTTTGGGTACTCTCACGGTACTGATGAGCACCGGCGACCTGCCCTACCACATCCGCATTGTGTCACAGCAGTTTTTTGGCGGTATGGAGTCCTTCCCACTGCTGGCAATACCGCTGTTCATTCTGGCGGGCGAGCTGATGAACGAAGCGGGTATCACGCACCGAATCATTAACCTGGCCACGGCCATCGTCGGCCGTCTTAAAGCAGGACTTGCACACGTCAATATATGGGCCTCGGTGATCTTTGCAGGCCTCTCTGGTTCAGCAATTGCCGATACTTCCGCCCTTGGTCGAGTATTTATCCCCTCAATGGAAAAAGAGGGCTATCCACGCGATTTTGCTGCTGCGCTTACAGCGGCCTCATCTGTCATTGGTCCGATTATCCCGCCAAGTATTCCCGTTATCATCTACGCGCTCACAGTGTCAGGCGTATCGGTGCCAGGGCTCTTCTTGGCTGGTATTGTGCCGGGCTTTTTGCTGGCGCTGGGGCTTTCCATCTATGTCTACTTTTTTGCCGGCGACCTGGGTGCCACGCAGTCCAGGAAGCAGTCGCGCCGTCACGCACTTCTGCATGGCCTTTTGCCCGCGCTTATGCCGGTCTTTGTGGTCGGGGCCATTCTCGCAGGTATCGTGACACCGACGGAAGCTGCCGCCTTTGCCGTGGTGTATGCGCTGATTCTTGGCGTGGTGCTCTACCGCAATATCAAGCTGGTCAACCTGCCCGGCATCTTTGCCCGCGCCATGCGCGATAGCGCGGTCATCATGGTCATTATGGGTGCCGTTGCAGCGGCTAACTGGGTACTGACGTTCAATCGTATTCCCAACATGCTCACCGAATGGGCACTAATGAGTATCGATACCCAGTGGACCTTTCTGATTGCCGTCATTCTCCTACTGCTGGTAGTAGGACTGTTTCTGGAAGGAATTGCAGCCATTCTGGTGCTGGTACCCATTCTGCACCCTATCGCCATGGCACTGGGGATTGACCCACTGCACTTTGGCATTGTGGTGATATTCAACCTGATGATGGGCCTGATCACGCCGCCCATGGGGCTTTGCCTGTTTGTCGCTGACTCGGTGTCCGGCGTGGGGATGGGCCCGATTATCCGCCGCATTCTGCCGATGCTCGGCGTACAGTTCCTGGTTCTGCTGCTGATCACGTTTGTACCTACGCTGGTCACCTTCCTGCCGCGCCTGTTTGGCTACTGATTTTACTGAATGCAAGGAGCGTAATGCCATGTACTCATCCATTGCCACGGTGTGCCTAAGCGGTTCGTTGGAAGAGAAGGTAGACGCCATCGCTCAGGCCGGTTTTGAAGGGCTTGAGCTATTTGAAAACGACCTTACGGCGTTTACCGGCACACCCAGGGAGGCGGGCGAGCTGATTCGCTCGCGGGGGCTCAAGTTGGTCACGCTGCAGCCGTTTCGCGATTTTGAAGGCTTGCAGGGCCGTTTACGGGAACGTGCCTTTGACCGCGCCGAGCATAAGTTCGATCTGATGGAAGAGCTCGGCACGGATCTGTTGATGGCGTGCAGTACAGTGCACCCCGACTCGCTACCCGGCTTGAGCCGCGCCGCCGATGACTTCTATGAACTGGGCGAGCGGGCCGCTCGGCGTAACATGCGCGTGGCCTATGAAGCCCTGGCCTGGGGTCGGCATATTCATGATTACCGCGATAGCTGGGAAGTCGTTCGCCGCGCCGCGCACCCTAACGTTGGCCTGGTGCTGGATACGTTCCATATCTTCTCGCGCCAGACGGAGCTGGGTACCATCGGGCGCATTCCAGGAGATCGCATCTTCCTGGTGCAGACCGCCGATGCACCGCGTCTCTCGATGGATCATCTGTCGTGGAGCCGCCATTATCGCTGCTTCCCGGGTCAGGGCGAGCTGCAAATGGATAAGTTCATGGCCATGCTGCAGGAGACTCGTTACGACGGCCCGCTGTCTCACGAAATCTTTAACGATGTTTTTCGCATGGGCCACAGCGACCAGACGGCACGCGATGGCTTGCGCTCTTACCATTTACTGCGCAGCATGCAGGACGGCAGCGGCATTCCCGCTCCCCAGCCCATTGAGTCGGTGGCCTTTCTTGAAATTGCCGTTGATCCTGAGGATTTGCAACGCCTACGTGAGCTGCTCAGCGCGTTGGGCATGGCGTGTGTCGGGCGTCATCATACGCTTAATGCCGAACGCTGGGCGGCAGGCGACGTTAATCTGGTGCTTAACACCGAGGCGGGGTTCACGGGCCGTGTGCCGGGCCGCGATGCCACAGCGATTACCGCCATTGGTCTGAAGGTGAGCAATGCCTACGAAGCCTTCAAGCGGGCGGACAGGCTGGGTTACGATATCGTCGAGCCTGAAGAGGTAGGCGCCAGCCACCGTATGAGCGCACTGCGCAATGTGGATGGCAGTCTCTCCTACATCATTGACGATTCACAGCTAAGCCGCACCTGGGACCGTGAGTTCCCAGTGGATGTGCAGCCCGTACCGAATGGGGCGCTGGTCGATATCGACCACATCAGCGTCGCGCTCTCCTATCACGATTATCTCTCGCTGATGCTGCAGTATCGCGCCATTTTCCAGCTGGAGATTACGCCCTCCTTTGATGTCACCGACCCGCGCGGGCTGATTCAAAGCCAGGTGCTGCAAAACTATAACGGCCGTTTTCGTCTGGCGCTTAACGCCAGTGCCTCCCCCAATACTGCCAGCAACCGGTTTGTGCGCCAGTACGGCGGCTCGGGGATTCATCATGTGGCCCTGCGCACGGAGTCGATGCGCACCACCAGCGCTGCGCTACGGCAGGCGGGCACGCCGTTGCTGCCCATTCCCGGCAACTACTACCGCGATCTGGCGGCACGCTTTGATTTGCCAGCGCAAACCCAGGCGTGGATGCAGGATCACCATATTCTGTTTGATCAGGACGGCAGCGGCGAATTCCACCAGCTGTATGTTGAGCAACCTGCCCATCAGGCATTCTTCTTTGAGCTGGTACAGCGTGATGGCTATCAAGGCTTGGGCGCGCCCAATGCCTTTGTACGCGTGACGGCTCAGCAGCGCCTTGAGGCAGGAACGCTAGCCGCGCACAGGGATGGCAACGATCAAGGCCCGCTTAACCACACCACAGATGAGAGCGCATCATGATCAAGCTCGGACTGGTCGGCGAAGGCATCGCCAAATCACAATCTCCCGATCTGCATGAACGGCTCGGTGCAGCGCTTGGCTTGCCTGTACGCTACGATTTAGTGGATAGCCTGGGCGTGGCGGATTTTGATTTCCCAAGCGCCATCGCAAAGTTGCGTGCTGAAGGCTATCTGGGCACTAATGTCACTTTCCCGTTCAAGGAAAAAGCCGCGCAGCTGGCCGACATCCGCGGTGAGGGCGTGCTTCGCGTAGGCACAGCCAACACATTACTGTTCGATGCCGAGGGACTGCGCGCCGAAAACACCGATTACACTGGTTTTATCAGCGCCTACCGCCACTCATTTGGCAACCAGCCCGCAGGCGAAGTGCTGTTGATTGGCGCGGGCGGCGTTGGCCGCGCGGTGGCCTGCGCCTTGGGTGAGCTCGCGGTCAACCATCTGTATATTCTGGAGCGCGATACGACGCGAGCTCAGAATTTGAGTCGCGACCTGGGCAGCATGGGCATCAACGTAACGTGCATCACGCCAGAGCAAGCCCAGCAAGGCTTGCCCAACTGGCAGGGTATCGTCAACTGCTCCCCCATTGGGCATATCAACCACCCCGGGTGCCCAATCGAAACGTCTGGCCTTGGCAGCCAGCACTGGGTATTTGATGCCGTCTATATACCCGCCCATACCGAGCTTTTAAACGCCGCCGAACAGGCGGGAGCCAAAACGCTCTCAGGCGTGGATCTCTTTGTCTTCCAGGGCGTGGATGCGTTTCGCTTTTTCACCGCCAGTTGCATCACCCCTGAAAAAATCGATCCCCATGTAATGCCGTTACGTACCTATTATATTGAGCAGTTAGTTAACTCACCAACGCGGGCCACGCCGTAACGTTTGGGTATTAATGCATTAAAACCATCACCGTTTAAAACCCGCTAACGGCGTTTTGCCTGAGCGCTAAGTTTATACGGTTGATATTGACTTAGACCGTTGCAACAGGTGTCACGGGCGATCCAATCGCGCCGGGTAGGCGAAGCGGCGGTGCGGTTAGCAAAAAACGTGAGCGCTGATTGGCATGCAGCCAGTCGGCCAGAGGCTTTAAATACCAAAGCTCTGCAAGGGGTAACCCAAGCTTAAAAAGACAATGATGATGCAGGGGTAATTTACAGCAATCAGTAGGCGTTAATTCTCGATCGGCGTTTTCGACCGCATAGTTATCGGCGCAGATGGCCGAAATACCGCTATCGCTAATCCACTGCAGCAGCATTTCATCCGTCCCGTCGAGCACGGCCCCGGTTTGCTTTAACTGCTCAAGATCAGGGGAGCCATCCATTTGCAGGATGGCTTCTGCAAATCCGGTACGCAGAACGAGCATGTCTCCAACCTCGATACTGACGTCCAGCTCGCTTAACGCATGCATTAATTCGACATACCCGACGATGGTGCGCTTGTGACCAAACACCCGCGTCAAATCCACTAATACTCCTCGCCCCTGCATGCCGTGTACGGCCATGTTCTCGATACCCAAACGAGCAGCATGAGAAGCGCAGGAATGAGCATCAGAGCTATCCAAACGCTGTATATCGCGTTCTGCCTGATAGCCGTTGTAGTAACACCGTTCGGCATGGCCGTCATTATCGGCATCAAACAAGGCGCCGACATGCGCAAGCGAATCCCATTGGGAAGAGTACTGCAGTGATAACACCACCTCATCGTCACTGATGACATCAAGCAAGCCTGGGTGATGGGTGGCCAAAGGAAAATTGATGTAGTGGTCTTTTTTAAGCTGCGTTGGCGCAAGCCGGGGCGGATAGCGACGCGGGTTAAGCGCATTACCGCCAGGCAGATTAAGCGGAAGCGAAAGGCAAAAGGTTCGCCCGGCCGTTACCTCCTTGACCCCTTTTAGCACTTGCTCCGCCTGAAGCAGATTGACTCTTCCCAGTTGATCATCAGGCCCAAACTCACCCCAATTTGAGCCTTGGGGGCGTTTTTCCCAGCGGGGATGATTACTCTTCGTGGCCATCAGTTGGGCTCCTTGTCATTATCAAGCGCTATATCGATAATCTGGCTTAATCTTTTACCCTCGTTTGCTGCGCGCTGCGTTACTTGCTCATCACTCCAGGCGTAAAAACCCTTTCCTGCTTTAGCCCCTAGCCAGCCTTTTTCCACGTAGCTTTCAAGCAATGCAGAGGGCAAGTGAGTATCTTCCAGATCGCTATATAAATAGCGCGCAATATTGAGATGCGTATCCAAGCCGTTAAGATCACGCTGTAGTAAAGGCCCGTTAAGCGCTAGACGTACGCCAATCGAAAACTGCACGATATCATCCAGCGCCTCTATATTGACGACACCTTTTTCTAACAACGAAAGACACTCGCGCATGATGGCATGCTGAATCCGGTTGGCGACAAACCCCGGCACGGCCTTTTGAATAACGGCGGGGCGCTTGCCAAGCTGCGTTAAAAATTGGCATGTGCGCTCCACTGTACTCTCTAGCGTAGCGGCACCCGACACCACCTCGACCGTTGGAATCAGGTCCGCTGGATTGAAGAAGTGTGCCCCGGCTAACCGTTCGGGATACTGCATTTTCTGACCGATCTCATCAATCGAAAGACCCGACGTGTTAGTCACGATTAATGTGTCTTTACCGCAGTGCGCTTCAGCTTGAGCAAGCACCAACTGCTTGATTTCAAGGTTCTCGGTCACGCTCTCAATGACGATCGTAACGCTTTCATCCGCTACCCACTGAGATTGAAAATCCAGATGATTGCCAGCCATAACTTCAGGGTCTAAAGCTGCGATTAATTGCGTACGGCACCGCTCTAACACCGCCGGGTTAGTATCGATGATACGTACTGGCCACTGCTTGCTGGACACGAGTTTGGCGAGTGTTGTGCCCATAGTGCCCGCGCCCACAATAACCACCCGCCCAACGTTATGAGCCATATCTTTGACCTCTTGTTAATTGTTTCTGAGCTATGCGCTGCCTCATAGAGCAGCCTCTTTGCACAGCAAAGTGAGTGAGACGCTGTTTTTCGCCGTGCGACCATCGTCGAATTGTGATGCCTTGGGATAAGGACAATCATCAAACCCCAAAATCGAACATAAGTACGCAATGCGTACACTTTTTAAAAATACCTTAACTCCTGGAGAACTGCCATGCACGGTATGGCTAATTTTTTCACCCGGCTGATCAATCGCTATATGCCGGACCCCTTGGTTATCGCCATCCTGCTGACAGGATTAACGGTTGTACTGGCTATTGCTGTAGAGGGTACGTCTCCGTTTGAGGCGACACGTTATTGGGGTGACGGCTTCTGGAGTCTGCTTGCTTTCAGCATGCAAATGACCGTCATTCTATTGGCTGGTTATATTTTGGCTAAAACCCCTTTAATCGATAGTTCTCTGGACCGAATTGCCAGCCGAGTTAAAACGCCTTTTATGGCGATTGTGGTAGCGACCCTGGTTGGTGCAATCGGTAGTTGGCTTAACTGGGGTTTTGGGTTAGTTATTGGCGGCATCGTTGCTCAGAAGCTGGCCGTTAATGTCAAAGGCTTACACTATCCATTGGTGATTGCCGCCGCTTATTCAGGCTTTGCCCTTTATGGAATTGGTCTTTCAGGCAGCGTTCCACTTTTAATCGCAACAGAAGGTCACTTTCTACAGGATGAAATGGGGCTGATTCCCTTATCAGAGACTATTTTTTCACCAGTTTTATTGATTACTAGCGCGATTATCATCTGTACGCTGCCGTTTTTTAATGCCTGGCTACATCCCAAAAACCCTAGCGAAATTATTGAGATAAACCCTGAGTCAGTGATTAAGTCAAGCGTACCCAGCAAACCTGATCATAAAGAAATGACGCTTGCGGATAAACTTAATCACAGCCGTATTGTGGGTATTGGAATTGGCTTATTGGGCATGCTTTATATAGCCCTTTATGCGATGGACGGCGGGTCACTCAACCTTAACACTGTGAATTTTGCGTTTTTATTTCTGGGTATCTTACTTTTTGCTTCCCCAGCCAATTATTTGGCAGCGCTTAATGACGGCATTCGTATCGTATCAGGCATTATTGTCCAATATCCCTTCTATGCTGGCATCATGGGCATCCTGGTCGGCTCTGGTCTGATGGTGAGCTTTGCCAATATTTTCGTGGATATCTCGAGTGCGAAGACACTACCCATCTGGTCTTTCCTGAGCGGAGCAGTGATCAATCTACTCGCTCCTTCCGGCGGTGGGCAATGGGCAGTACAAGGCCCCGTCATGATAGAAGCAGCTACCGCATTAGGCGCTTCACATGCAGCAACCGCACTGGCAGTGCAGGTGGGTGACCAGTGGACCAATATGGTTCAACCGTTCTGGATCCTACCCGTACTGGCTATTTCAGGGCTTAAATTACGCGATGTCATGGGCTATATGGTGCTGATACTCGGGTATCTGGGCGTTATATACGGCACTGCCATTTGGATCTGGGGCTATATGGCCGCGTAAGCCAGCCCACCTCGACCACTAAGGGGGATTTGCCATGCCATTCATGATCGAAACGTTTGATAAGCCAGGACACCACACTTTACGGCTTGAAATACGTGATGAACATCTTGCCTATCTAAAGGCTCACAGTGCTCTGCTACTTGCCTGTGGGGCCAAGCTTTCTGACGATGCGAGTACCGCCTCAGGAGGGCTTTATCTAGTCGATCTTGAGACAAGAGACGAGGCTGAGGCATTTATTCGTCATGACCCGTTCTATATAGCAGACCTGTTTGAAGACATTAAAATTGTTCGCTGGCGGAAGGCTTATTTAGACAAGCAATGTCTTCTCTGAACGCGTCTTATTTTTAAATACAGTAATCACTAGTTAAAAGAAGAGATAACAATGCTTTTTCACGTTGAGATGACTGTCAAGCTGCCAACAGATATGCCAGACGAAGTGGCATCAGAGATCAAGGCAAAAGAGAAGGCCTATTCACAGGCCTTGCAGCAGCAGGGAAAGTGGCGCCATTTATGGAGAATAGCGGGCAGCTACGCCAATATCAGTATCTTTGATGTCGCTGATAACGCAGAGCTACAAGATATTATCGCCAATCTTCCTCTCTTTCCTTACATGGAAATAAGTGTAAAGCCTCTTTGCCGCCACCCTTCTTCTGTTCGTGATGATGATAGTTGATTAAGCGAAAACTTTTGGTAAGCGTTACATATTCAAACTTTTATTTTAAAGGAAACCCCATATGTCTATGCCGTGCGCGGTGGTAACCGGAGGCGCTCGTAATATTGGGCAGGCCATCTCTGAGCGTCTTCAACAGGACGGCTACCGTGTTATCGTTCTTGATATCGTAGAGCCTACGATAGCTTCGCTTAAAGAAGATGCTTATCAAGTTGATCTATCAGATATAGAAGCGTTAAAAGCAGTATTGGACTCAATAAATGAAAAATATGCTATCAGCTGTCTGGTAAACAATGTGGGTATTGTGGCACCTGCCTTGCTCGATGATGCCCGCCTTGAAGATTTTGACCGCTTGATGCATCTTAACGTGCGCCCGGCATTGATATGCACCCAGGCACTATTACCAAGCCTGCGGGCCAGCAAGAATGGACGTATCGTATTCAATGCAAGCCGAGTGGTCTTGGGTAAGGAAGCGCGAACGCTCTACAGTGCCACTAAGGGAGCGGTGCAGTCGATGGCCAGAACCTGGGCGTTAGAACTTGCCCAGGATAGCATTACGGTCAACTGTGTAGCGCCTGGGCCTATTGCGACCACGGCCTTCTGGGATAACAACCCGCCAGACTCTGAACGGGCCAAACGCATTATTGATAATATTCCGCTGCAGCGCATGGGGGCTCCTGAAGACGTGGCTAACGCCGTGAGCTTCTTTTGCGACTCACGCAGCAGTTTTGTTACAGGACAAACGCTCTTTGTATGTGGCGGCGTCACGGTAGGCTAACGCCATCCGCCTAGCCTTGATTAAGTCACATACGCCCCTTGATTAAATCGCTTGTTGAAGACGTAACGTTTCTATTTCTTCAGGCGTTTTATTCAATACGTTGGTTAATACATCGACGGTATCTTCACCTAACAATGGCGGCGCTTTTCGGTACTCCAGCTTGGTTTTTGAGTATTTGATGGGGTTAGCGACGCCGGGCACCTTGCCATAGGAAGATACCTGTTCGATTTGCATGTCCCGCGCCTGAACTTGAGGATCCTCGAAAACCTGATCGATACTCTGGATTGGACCGCAGGGAACTGCAATATCAGCCAGTAACGCGATCCATTCATGGCTGGTACGCTGCCGAGTGATAGCCACCAGCAGGGGAATAAGCTCTAACCGATGCTTCACCCGCATCGGGTTGGTGCTAAAGCGCACATCGGCCGCTAGTTCAGGCTGACCCACTGCTTGGCAAAAGCGTTGAAACTGGCCGTCATTGCCAATAGCGATGATGACTTTCTCACCTTCTGCGGTTGGAAAGGGCTGGTAAGGCACCAGGTTAGGATGATATTCACCGGTACGCTTAGGGGTGTTACCACTACAGAAATAGTTGAGCGCCTGATTGGCAAGCCAGCTGACCTGTACATCCAGCAGCGCCATGTCGATGTACTGCCCCTCACCGGTTTGATGGCGATGATGCAGCGCGCCCAAAATAGCAATGACTGCGTTCATCCCCGTCGTCAAATCAGAGACTGCCATACCTACTCGTTGCGGGCCTGCGCCTGGCGCCCCATCAGGCACACCGGTGATACTCATTAAGCCGGCCTGGGCCTGAATGAGATAATCGTAGCCCGCCATATGCGCCATCGGTCCTGTCTGACCGAAACCAGTGATGGAGCAGTAAATCAGCGCAGGATTAATAGCCTCAAGACTAGGATAATCCAATCCCTTATCAGCCAGCCCGCCGCTTTTAAAGTTTTCGACCAATATATCACTGTCGGCCGCCAGTTCCCGAACGAGCGCCTGCCCTTCCGGTACGCTGATATCCACTGTGATGGAGTGTTTGCCACGATTCGCAGATAGATAATAGGCGGACTGACCCGAAGAGCGCCCCGCGCTATCGCATAGCCAGGGAGGACCCCAGTGACGCGTATCATCGCCCAGTATCGGGCGCTCGACCTTGATAACCTCGGCGCCCATATCTGCCAATATTTGCGTACACCAGGGCCCAGCCATTACCCGGCTTAAGTCGAGTACACGCAATCCCGTTAACGGCCCTGGCATAACACACTCCTCTTTATTATTAATCCGCTATCAACGAAGCTAGTCTACGTTACAAGACAATTCAGGCTTCATTAGTTACTTATCAGCTTTGCGTTCCGATCCTTGAAAAAGCGGTATATCGCAAAGGCAATCGATCCAAACGTAATGGCAATAAAGAACCAGGTAATCGGCCCACGGAAAAAGATCGACATATCGCCATTGCTGATAAGAAGAGAGCGTCTCAGGTTGTCTTCAAACATCGGCCCGAGAATGAAGCCGATCAAAAACGGTGCTGCCGGAATACCTGTCCGATTAAACAGATAGCCCACTACGCCAAATGCCAGCATCAGCCATATATCAAACATCATGTTGTTAACAGCATAAGCGCCATAAACACAAAACATCAGTACGATCGGGAAGAGAATCGCTTTGGGAATATCGGCGATTATTGAGAAATACTTGATGGCTGCATTACCGACAACCAACAATATTACGGAACTGAACATGATGCCCAAAAAGAGGGCGTATATCAGCGAAAGGTTTTCCTGGAACATGATGGGGCCAGGGGTAAGGCCATGAACCATAAAGGCGCCCAAAATAATCGCCGTGATCACATCCCCGGGGATACCCAGTGAAAGCAGCGGTATCAGGGTTGCACCTGCCACGCCATTATTACCGGCTTCAGCAGCAGCCACACCTTCAACTTCTCCTTTCCCGAAATTGGCTTTATTCGGGGAGCGGCGTCGTGCATCACCATAAGAAATGAACGCTGCAGCGGTTGCTCCGGTACCTGGAATAGCACCAATGATGACACCGATTAAACTTCCACGGATAATACTTTTCATGCAGCGCTTAAGTTCGGACAGTGTCATGCCCACGCCGCTGGCTTTAGCTTTAATATGCGGTAGTGCTTTTTTTCTATAGAACTCGATAATTTCAGGTATGGCAAACAGGCCAATCAGTAATGGAATAAATGAAATTGAATCCATTAAATTATAATTACCAAATGTTAAACGCTGTGAACCAAATACCGAGTCAAGACCTACCAGAGATAGCAGAATTCCCAGCAGCGCCGCCAAGAGCCCTTTAATCATAGAGCCACTTGCCAAAGAAATAATAATGGTCAGTGAGAAACAGATTAACCAGAAGAATTCTGGCGCGCCAAAGTTAAGGGCTACTTTCGCCAGGTAAGCGGCGAAAAATATCAGCGCAATATTGGAAATAAAATCGGCAATAACGGATGAGAAAAGCGCTGCTTTCAACGCTTTTTTAGCATTCCCTTGCTGTGCCATAGGATAGCCATCCAGCAACGTACATGCCGATGCAGGAGAGCCTGGGGTGCGTATCAGGATCGCCGTGATTGAACCACCATACATTCCCCCTTTATAGATACCTACCAACAGGAGAATAGCGGCCACAGGCTGCATTGAGAACGTAAACGGCAGCGCGAGCGCTACCGCCATTGTCGCTGTAAGACCGGGTATTGAACCTACCGTAACACCAATAACGACGCCTAAAGCGATCGCTATAAAGTTATCGATACTTAAAAATAGCTGTAAAACTTCAGTAATGTTTTCCATATGTCACCAAGGCTGCACGCTGACGATAAATAGTTAATAAGGCATCAAAGGAAGAGGTACATTCATCACATTGACAAATAACAGCGTTACTCCAACAGGAAACGCAAGCGCAAAACCATAAGCCCACCAAACGCGCACTGGATGAGCCAAAAATAAAAGAACCGTTGCCAATATACCGGTTAAAATAGCGCCTAATGACTCAAACAACAGTACGTAAACCAAAAACGCTATAAGCATGATTATAAAGCGCCGGTAAGGGCCTTTAATTATCTTTCGCTCGTCATTTTCAGCATCGCTTGGGACTAAAACGCCTTGGATAATCAATAGAACTGAAAAGACTAATATAAGCCAACTAACGATATTGGGAAGCCATCTAGGTGACATCATGGGGTTTTGTAATATAGATGGCTCCCCAATATAATTAGGCACCAGATAGAAAGCCAATACCAATGAGATCAGTAACAATACGATCCCAGTAATAACATCTAAGGTATCTTTAATTTGTTTCACGTTGCTTAAACCGGAAGATAACATGGCAGCCTCCCCAAGAGGACAAGCTAAAGAAAGCAAAGAAGGCGAAGGTTAGTTACAACCCTCGCCTTCTTATTTCATTTAGTCGTTATTGACTAATACCCGCCTGCTGAGCGACCTCTTCCCAACGTGCAAGGTCATCAATCACAAACTGTTTAAACTCTTCGCCTTCTACCTGGCCTGGTTGAGCACCTAGCTGCTCTGCGAAGTCGAGGAACTCCTGGCGTTGCATAACTTCGTCCAGTGCTGTCTGCATGGCTTCATAGCCTTCCTCGGGGAAGGATTCGTGCGCAATCAAGCCAAACCAGGCGGTAGTAATAAACTGGTCGAGATTGTGCTCACCGATTTCAGACAGAGTGGGTACTTCTGGCAGGTAAGGCGAGCGCTCTGCAGACGTAACGGCCAGGGCGCGCAAGGCACCTGACTTAATATGTGAATACACCGTTGGCATATTTTCAAAGGAAACGTCTACATCACCACCTAACAGGGCCGGTAAAGCAGCGCCACTACCCGCAAAAGGAACCGCAGTCATCTGTGATCCGGTAAGTGTTTTAAACAGCTCACCGGACATGTGGATTGAGCTGCCTACACCGCTATGGCTGAACGACATGTTCTGGTCCTGTGCGGCTTCAATAAACTCCACAACCGTTTGGTAAGGGCTGCTTGCCGGCACTACCATCACGTTAGGTATATCGATGACATTTTGAATGAAGACGAAATCTTCGACCGGGTCATAAGGAAGGTCGGGGTAAATTGCAGCACCAATGGTGTGGCCCGGTGAGGCCATTAAAAGCGTATGATCAGCGTCACGCCCACCGCGGGCCAGACGGCCAGTACCAATGGTAGAGCCTGCACCAGGACGGTTCTCGACAATGACGTTGGTGTCCAAGGCGTCCTTGAGCAAATCAGCGACACGGCGTGACAGCACGTCTGTGGTGCCACCTGGCGCGTAAGGTACGACCAGACGCACATCACCCGTGGGCCACTCGGCGGCACTGGCGGTTGAAATCGAAGCAGCAAGTAGTAACGCACCGCTGCAGGCAGCTATACATGTGGCGCTGAAAATTTTTTTCATTATGTTAAATTCCTATGATTACTTAATTTTTGTTCGCGATACGTACATGTATTCGCACTACATACAAAGAGACTACTTCGTTCTGACCTCTACACAAAACACAACTTTAGTAGTACCTGACCAAAAGCAGTCCGCAAAGTAGTGCCGATAACCCTATATAAAAAGCTAAAACGTCCGCCTATTGTTCGCATAACGAACTTTATTACGATAAAGTATTGCTAGTGATTAATACAAAGCATTGGCAGAGCGGATAGGAAAAACTATGCATGAAGATATTCTGGGTCCCGAGAGCCGGGATTTTGTCACAGCGCTTGCCAGCGGGTTAGAGGTAATCCGTGCCTTTGACTCTGAGCATCCGCGCATGACCCTAAGCGAAGTAGCGACACGAACAGGAATGAATAGAGCAAAAGCAAGGCGCTTTCTGCTGACACTTCATTCACTAGGATATGTACGTAAACAGCAGCGCTATTTTGAGTTAGCGCCACGCGTGCTGCATCTTGGCTATGCTTTTTTATCTGCCAATAATTATCGCGGTGTTATACAACAGTACTTGGAAGATATTACAAACGAAATTGGCGAGTCTTCTTCCTTGGGCGTGTTGGATGGTGAGGATGTCATTTACGTAGCACGTTCAGCTGCAAAGCATCGCTTAATGGCGATTACGCTTTCTGTGGGTACTCGGCTGCCCGCAGCACACACCTCGTTAGGCCGCATACTCCTCGCTCAACTGGACAGCGAGGAGCTGGAAAACTACTTATCCAAAGTTGATTTAACAAGATACACCGATAAAACAATTATCGATATCGCTGAGTTAAGAAACCAGATAATAGTGGCTAAACAGCAAGGTTATGCTGTCGCAGACCAAGAGCTTGATCCTGGCTTACGTTCTTTAGCGGTACCCGCATACGACGCAAAGCACCACTTGATAGGTGCAATTAACGTCAGTACCAATGCCGCCAGGGTGGATATGGATACATTATTGGGTGTTTATCTGCCCATCATGCAAAAGAAAGCTGCTCAAATACGTTTAAACGTTAATTAATGTTTATTTATTAGATGGCTCCACGCCGGTTTACCCGTTATGGAGCCAGCGGCTTAATCATTTTCTAGCGTAGCCACGATTGCGTTTAGAGCAGCCTGGTAGCCAAAACTTCCTAAACCGGCAATAACGCCGTCAGCACGCTGAGATATATAGGAGTGGTGACGGAAAGCTTCGCGTTTATGAATATTGGAAAGGTGAACCTCAATAACTTTTCCATCAAATGTATTCAAAGCATCCAACAAGGCTACGGACGTATGGGAGTAAGCCGCAGGATTAATAATGATTGCCAGCGTGCCGTCTAAGCGAGCGGCGTGGATGGCATCGATGAGCTCACCCTCATGATTACTCTGTAATGCAGTGAGCTCCCACTGAACCATCAACGCCTGGGTGCGTAGGCGGTTGATGATGTCGTCAAGCGTTTCCTTGCCGTAGATTTCCGGCTGACGGGTGCCAAGCAAATTAAGGTTAGGGCCATTGAGTACTAATACACGCGGCGTAGTCGTCATGCAGTTTCCTTGTCTACCGGTTAGTTATTCGTCACGTTAAAGCCTTTAACCCATGCTACATTAGTACGCTTTATAAATGCATCAAGGTTAGTGGCCCATGACACTCCCTCTCTACCTTGGCCTGCCGATGTGGGCGAATCAGGACTGGCAAGGCAGCCTTTATGCTCGCCACGCCAAAAGTGATTTGCTTAGCGACTATGCGACCGTGTTTTCAAGCGTAGAGGGCAATACGACGTTTTATAGCGGCGCCCCAAAAGCGGAGACGATTGCCGCCTGGGCTCGCCAGGCACCGGCTCACTTTCGCTTCTGCTTTAAACTCCCGGCAAGCGTTACTCACGACCAACGATTAACCAATCTCGACGACGTGTGGGCTTTTCTAACCGCGTTGACGCCGCTTCATGACCGGCTAGGTCCTACCATGGTTCAATTACCGCGTGATTTTGGCCCTAACGAACTCCCTCAGCTGGCAGCGTTACTAAAGGACTGGCCTGGGCACCTACCGTGTGCCGTCGAGGTCCGTCACCCTGAGTTTTTCCACAAAGGCGTGGCTGAAATAGCCCTTAACCGCCTGTTGATAACTTATTCGGCCAACCGGGTGATGCTTGATGTACGCCCGGTCTTTTCAACGCTGGCCAATGATCATCTAGGCCTTGCTCACGCCCAGCAAGAAAAGCCGAAACTCCCGTTACATGTGCTTTCCACAGGTAATTTTCCGGTCATTCGCTTTATTGGCCATATTGACAAAACGATTAATACGGGCTACTTCGCGCCTTGGAAAACACAGCTAAAGCTGTGGATAAGTCAGGGGAAAACCCCTTTCTTATTTGTGCATACTGCCGATAACCTCGAGTCTCCGGACATGGCCCGCCAGCTATACAATGCGCTTGGCAAGCTCACTTGCCTGCCACCACTTAACGCCTTTCCTGGAGAGACACAAAACCAGCTGTTTTAAGCTAATGTTAATTTAACCTAACTGGCATGGGCTCTCCTGATCGGATAAATTGCGCATACTTTCGAAGAGCGTTCGAGTTTCTGCGTTTTTCGAACATGCGTAAATGGGGCGCATAGCGGCTTATTACAATCTAACTAACTAGTAGGTGATGTATGGCAAAGCTTGCACATGCACAATGGTCATCTCGTATGGGTTTTGTGCTGGCTGCCACAGGGTCAGCAGTAGGATTAGGAAATATCTGGCGCTTCTCGTACATGACAGGTGAAAGCGGTGGTGCAGCCTTCGTTCTCGTCTATCTGGCATGTGTCACGCTGGTAGGCCTGCCGATTCTGGTAGCGGAATGGATGATCGGCCGTCGCGGCCAGAAGAATCCAATCAATACTATGGCCGATCTGGCAAATAGCCACGGGCGCTCTCAGGCCTGGGCAACCATCGGTATAAGCGGCGTTCTGGCCGCATTTCTGATTCTTTCCTTCTATAGCGTTATCGGCGGTTGGTCGTTGAACTATACGTTAGGTTCGGTGATTGGTACGTTCAACGGCCAGGATTCCAATGCAATTGGTGCCATTTTCGATAACCTGTTGGGCAGTCCTACAACGCTACTGCTCTGGCATACCGCATTCATGGTGTTGGTAGTCGGTATCGTGGCACGCGGCGTAACCAAGGGGCTTGAAGCGGCATCACGTATTCTGATGCCTGCGCTGGTGGTGCTGCTGTTAGTTCTGGTCGGCTACGGCATGGCCAGTGGCTACTTCGGTGAAGCGCTGACCTTTATGTTCAGCCCTGACTGGGAAGCGCTAGACGGCGGAGTTGTACTTGCAGCGATGGGTCAGGCTTTCTTCACGCTCTCGCTAGGTATGGGCATCATGATGGCGTATGGCTCTTACCTTGGTGAGGACGTCAACCTGATCAGTACTGCCCGTACCGTTATTATCCTGGATACGGCCATCGCCCTGCTCGCGGGTCTGGCGATCTTCCCGATCGTATTCGCCAATGGCTTGAGTGCCAGTGAAGGTCCAGGGCTGATTTTCGTGACGCTGCCCCTTGCCTTCGGCAATATGTCGGGCGGCACGATTTTAGGCTTGATGTTCTTCCTGCTGCTGACATTTGCCGCGCTGACATCGGCTATTTCGCTGCTTGAGCCGGTAGTTGAAACGCTTGAAGAGCGCACACCGTTAAGCCGTACAGGATCAACCCTGGTAAGCGGTATTGCGGTGTGGGTATTGGGTGTGGCGGCGCTGCTGTCGTTTAACGTATGGTCCGATGTACTGCTCTTCGGCCTCAATATCTTCGACTTCCTCGACACCTTCACCAGCAAAATTCTGCTGCCGTTGACGGGCCTGGGCGCGATCATCTTCTTCTCGATCTGCCTGGATAAAGAAGAAGCTCGCAAGGAGCTGCGTCTGGATATCTACGATTTCACGCTGTGGAATCTACTCGCCAAATACGTGGCGCCGCTGGGTGTGATCGTCGTCTTCCTGACGGGTCTTATTTAAGTCACCTAGCTTTAAGTCACCTAGCACGACGTGCCCCGCCAAGCGGTGGGGCAGCACGCTCAGTCAATAGATGAGGATCTACCCGGCTAGTGCAACTCGCCTTCTTGACGCTCATCTTCCTCCGGTAAGGGGGCGATATCCCGATAGAGTTTTTGAAACTCCCGATGCAATTCAATCCCTCGACGCGCGCGCAAGTTGCGTTGAGCGGCACTACGTTGACGCTGAGCATGCTCATCCACTTCCATGCTCATAAAAATATCCAGCAGTTCGCTTTTAACCGAGGTGATTCGTTCGACGTTTTTCATAATCGACGTGCCTCCAGGTGAATATGCCTTCGTCCACCTGCATCCGTGACGACTGATAAATGATGCAGTGCGGCACTTCACTTCTTACTATACCTTACTTGACAAAATGATGACGAAAGTTGACGAATTTGCTTAACGCCCTTTAAACGCAAGGCTAAGTAAGCGTTTCATTGCCCATTTATGCCGTCACTCAGGCATACTGTCGAAAATGCTGTTTCATACAGCAAAGCGCGTTCAGCAAGACCAGCGCACTGGATAACCGAGGAGCTAAATGTGAGTCGCGCCCTGTTCGATGAGATGAGACGCCGCATGGAGCACTTTCGTCGCTCCGAACAAAAGGTAGCGCGGTTTGTTCTGCGTAATCCTGATGAGGTCATCCATATGCGGATTGTGGACCTCGCGACGGAAGCGGGTGTCAGCGAACCCACCGTGGTGCGCTTCTGCCGTGCCCTGGGGTGCAACGGCTTTCAGGATTTCAAGCTGCAGTTAGCGCAAATGTTGGCCTCCGGCAGCCAGTTTGCGCAGTTCTCGATGAACGATAGCGACTCCGTCGCTGAATTCTCCCATAGCATTTTCGACTCCACCGTCGGCACGCTGCTTTCTGTACGTGACCGGCTGGATAACGACGCCTTGGGCCGTGCGGTGAATGCGCTGGCTATGGCCAATCGGGTCGAGTTTTACGGCTTTGGCGCCTCAGGCGCTGTCGCTTTTGATGCCCAGCACAAGTTTTTCCGTTTGCAGATCTCCACCTCCGCTTACGCTGACCCGCATATGCAGAATATGTCGGCAGTAACGCTTAAGGAGGGCGATGTGGTGGTGGCCATTTCACAAACCGGGCGTACCAAAGCGCTAGTGGCCAGCGTGCGCCTGGCCCGCGAAGCGGGCGCCACGGTGATTGGGCTATGCCCTAGCGGCTCGCCTTTGGCAGAAGAAGTCAGCCTGCCGCTGTATATCGACGTTCATGAAGATACCGAAATTTACACGCCGTTGAGTTCGCGGATTGCCCACCTGGTGTTGATCGATGTATTGGCGGTGGGTGTTGCCAAAACCCGTGGCCCTAAACTGGCCGAACAGCTTAAAGCCGTGAAGAAAAGCCTCAATACGCTGCGCTATCCCGAAGAAAACTAATTCTTAAAGCTCACGCCTGTATGCACAGCCAGTTTACTGGCTGTGCTAGACTAAGCGCCCATTTTCGATCCGGCAGCGGCTTTTATGGACGACGTCACGGCGATACTCGATCAGCTCAACACCGCTCAGCGTGAGGCAGTCAGCGCCCCGCAGGGTAATCTTCTCGTGCTGGCCGGTGCCGGCTCCGGTAAAACCCGCGTACTGGTGCACCGGATCGCCTGGCTGATGCAGGCCGAAGGCTTATCGCCCTACGCGCTGCTGGCGGTCACGTTTACCAATAAAGCCGCCCGCGAAATGCGCACGCGCCTTGAAGCGCTGCAGGGGATTTCGTTACGCCATGTCTGGGTAGGCACGTTCCACTCCATTGCCCACCGCCTGCTGCGCACTCACTGGCAGGATGCACGGCTGCCGCAAAACTTCCAGATCATTGATTCCGATGATCAGCTCCGGCTGGTCAAGCGCCTGCTCAAAGATTATTCCATCGACGATGAGCGCTTTCCGCCCCGCCAGGTGCAAGGGTTTATCAGCGGCTGCAAGGAAGAAGGCCTGCGCCCCCATCAGGTCAATGTGGATGGCGATGCCTACCTGGCGCAAATGGTTGAGCTGTACGAGCGCTACCAGCTGACCTGCGAGCGCGGGGGGCTGGTCGACTTTGGCGAGCTGCTGCTAAGAAGCCTGGAGCTTCTGCGCGATAACCCGGCCCTTCTAAATCATTACCGCGAGCGCTTTGGGCACGTATTGGTGGATGAGTTTCAGGACACCAACACGCTGCAGTACGCCTGGCTAAAACTGCTTACCGGCATGCAAACCCCCATGACCGCCGTCGGCGACGATGATCAGTCGATTTACGGCTGGCGCGGGGCCAAGGTCGAAAATATTCGTCGCTTCGAAGAAGAATTCCCGGAAACCCATACGGTACGCCTTGAACAGAACTACCGTTCAACCAGCGCTATTCTGGATGCTGCCAATGCGTTGATCAGCCACAACAGCGAGCGGCTGGGTAAAAACCTGTGGACCGAGGGTGTCGAAGGCGAACCCATTTCGGTGTACGCCGGGTTTAATGACCTGGAAGAAGCGCGCTATATCGTCGATACCATCAAGGAAAAGGTCGACGAAGGATTCAACCGGCGTGATGTGGCCATTCTTTACCGCTCCAACGCCCAGTCGCGGCTTTTGGAAGAAACCCTGATTCGCCAGGGCATGCCGTACCGCATTTACGGTGGGCACCGCTTCTACGAGCGCCTGGAAATCAAGAACGCCCTGGCCTATTTGCGTCTGTTGCTTAACCGTGACGATGACGCCTCCCTGGAGCGTGTGATCAACGTGCCCACCCGCGGCATCGGTACCCGCACCGTGGAAATTCTGCGCCAGCGCGCCCGGCTTGGGAGCATCTCGCTATGGCAGGCGCTGCACGATGCGTTGGGTGACGGCACGCTGAAAGGCCGTGCGGGCAACGCCGTACAGGCTTTTGCCAACCTGATCGAGCAGTTGGATAACGATACAGCAGGCTTAACCCTTTACGAGATTATCGACCACGTCAACGAGCACACCGGGCTGATTGAGCACCATAAAAGCGAGCGCGGTGAAAAAGGCCAGGCGCGGGTCGAAAACCTTGAAGAACTGGTGACCGCTGCCCGGGCCTTTACCCAGGGCGATGCGTTTGAAACGCCGGAGGCGGGTGAAGGCATGGCCGCGCTTGAAGCCTTTCTTTCCGAAGCGGCGCTTAATGCGGGCGACCATGAGGCCGAGGAGTTCGAAGATAGCGTGCAGCTGATGACGCTTCACTCCGCCAAGGGTCTGGAGTTTCCGGTGGTATTTATTGCCGGTGTCGAAGAGGGGCTGTTCCCACATAAAATGTCGATCGAGGAGCCAGGGCGGCTCGAAGAGGAGCGCAGACTTTGCTACGTGGGCGTTACCCGCGCCATGCAAAAGCTTTACCTGACCCATGCGGAAACCCGTCGCATGCACGGCAAGGAAGTCTTCCCGCGCCCCTCACGCTTTTTGCGCGAACTACCCCCGCATCTGCTGGAAGAGGTCCGTTTACGCGGGCATATTTCGCGCCCTGTGACGGCAGCACGCACAAGCTTTGCCCAGCAGCGCGTGGAGGGCGATGGCGACCTGCCGACCCTGCATGTGGGTCAGCGTGTGGGCCATCCGGTATTTGGCGAAGGGGTGATTCTTAACGCCGAGGGTGAAGGCGCCCGCGCGCGCGTTCAGGTCAGCTTTGAAGGCGATGGCGTTAAATGGTTAGTGCTGGGGTTTGCCAAGCTAGTCCCGCTATAGCAGGTGCATTAAGGGAAATGAATCGGCAGGTTGCCCAATAAAACCGGATTAGCGCATACTGACGAGCGGAAACTTGCGCTCACGTGCAATTACACAAAAATCATACCTTCTCGGAGTTAAGCCCGCCATGCAACGCCGCCAATTCCTGAAAACCGCCGGCCTAGGTGCCGCCGGTGTCGCCGCCGCGCCTTTCGTCACCAGCGCCCACGCGCAAGAAACCTACACCTGGGACATGGTTACGTCCTGGCCGAAAAACTTCCCCGCGCTGGGTACCGGTGCCAACGACTTTGCCAAGCGCGTTGAGCAGCTTTCCAATGGCCGGATGACTATCCGCGTTCACGGTGCAGGCGAGCTGGTGCCTGCCCTGGAAGTGTTTGATGCGGTTGCCGCCGGAACGGCTGAAATCGGCCACTCCACGCCGTATTACTGGCGCGGTAAGTTAGCCTCTTCACAGTTCTTTACGGCCGTTCCTTTCGGTATGACCACCACCGAGATGAACGCGTGGCTGTATCACGGCGGTGGCCAGGAGTTGTGGGATGAGATTTATGCCAAGCATAATCTCAAACCGTTTGCCGTGGGCAATACAGGCCCCCAGATGGCAGGCTGGTTCAAAAAAGAAATCAACTCGTTAGCCGATATGCAGGGTCTCAAACTGCGCCTGCCGGGTCTTGCCGGTGAAGCCATGAACGGCATCGGTGTCAGCACCGTCAACATGCCGGGGTCTGAGATTTTCACCTCGCTGCAAACTGGCGTACTGGATGCTGCCGATTGGGTAGGTCCTTACAACGATATGGCGTTTGGTCTGCATCAGGTCGCCGACTACTACTACACCACGGTGTGGAACGAGCCAACGGCTACCGTTGAGACCATGATCAACCTGGATGCCTGGAATGCCCTGCCGGAAGACCTTCAGGACGTTATCCGCGAAGCAGCACGCGCCTCCAACCTGGCCATGTACACCGAGTTTGCCTTCCGCAATGCCCAGGCGCTTGAAACACTGGTGGATGAGCACGGTGTTGAGCTGCGCGAGTTCCCTGCAGACGTGATCAAGGCGCTTTATGAGTCATCGCAGCAAGTGATTCAGAATCAGGTCGAAAACGACGAAGACTCGCGTCGCGTTTATGAGTCCTACTCGGCCTTCCAGAAGATTATTCGTCCCTTCAGTGATATCGGCGAATATGCCTACCTGAAAGGCCGCGACGAGGTTGGCGGCTAAGCGTTATCGACTGATGACGTTTAGATGAACCAGGGGCGCTTCGGCGCCCCTGGTCGTTAAAGTGAACAATGATTAGGGAAGAAAATCATTAGCGCAGAAAATCAGCTGTGAACAGCGCGGATACGCCCATTGTCGTCCAGTGCCACCATCACGAATCGTGCTTCGGTCACCTTTTGGCGCTCTTCAAGGCGCCGCCCCAGAGGCGGGCGCACCCAGACTTCCACATCGATTTTAAGCGAGCTGTGGCCGATCTCTTTTACCTGGGTATAAATGCTCACCATCGAGCCAACACGTACCGGGCTTAAAAAATCCATCGACTCAATCGCCACTGTCGATGTTCGCCCACCTGCTTCACGCCCTGCCGCCAGTTCTGCCGCCTGATCCATATGACTGACCAGCCACCCGCCCGAAATATCGCCGTAAAGGTTGGTATCCTGTCGAGAAGCCAGTAATTTTAAGGTGAGCTGCCCTTGAGGCGCGGGGACATCGTCCAGGTCGGTTTCTAAAAGTGTCATTAGTTGGTCGCTTAATAAGGTTATTGTTGTGCTATTGCTGCAATGCAATATGAAAACGCTAGTTAATCATAAGAGGAAATACGTTTGAAGCGTATCGGTTTATCGTCGGGCAAGAAGCCGCGTCTGCGTTTAACGCTCGTCATGGCGCTAATGCTATGCGCATCAGCGGTCTGGGGGCAACCTCAACCGGTTAGCGGTACGCTGGGCATTATTGGCTCAGACACCATGGCTGGGCTAATGTTGCGCTGGGGCGAGTCACTCACTGCCCGCTACCCTGACGTTAACTTGCAGTTTCAAGCCACGGGCTCGGCCAGCGTACCGCCCGCCTTGACGGCAGGCACTACCCGGCTGGGGCTCATGTCACGCCCGATGTATGCTGGCGAACGTCAGGCGTTTGCCGACCGCTATGGCTATCCGCCGCTGGAACTCAGAGTAGCAAAAGAGGCACTGATTCTGGTCGTGCACCGACATAACCCGTTAGGAGCCATCACACGTAAACAGGCTGACGCTATTTTCTCCACTGACCAAGCGTGTGGTGGCGAAGCTCCCCTCAGACGCTGGGACGAATTGGTCACCACACGTGACTGGCCGTATGGAAACATCGCCCTGCATGGACGTAATTTAGCCTCGGGCACCCACGGGTTATTTCAGGCCGAAGTGCTTTGCGGCGGCAATTTCAGGCCCGATATCAGCGAACATCCTGGCTCCTCAGCGGTGGTCGCCGCGGTGGGAGAATCCCCCAACGCCATGGGCTATGCAGGCTATAACCATCTGACGCCTATGGTTCATGCGCTAAGCCTGATTACCGAGGAAGGGGCTGAAATTGCACCTAGCGAGCAGGCCATTCAGCGCAACGAGTACCCGCTATCGCGCGACCTGTACCTGTACGTTAATTTACCGCCCAGCGATTCGCTACCACCGGCTGACCAAGCACTGCTAGCACTTATTTTAACCGAAGAAGGCCAGCGCATTGCCCGCGCAGCGGGGTTTGTGCCGCTTCCCGATGACGATATAGATGCTCAGCGTACCTGGTAGCTAACTATCATCTAATTGTCATAAAAATGACTTAGAGTAAGGAGAACGCACCATGCAAACCCTCTTCATAACGGCCCCGGCTCTCTTATGATGTTGATATGACCCTACCTCGCGCTGCTTCTCGACAGCCGCTACGTCAGTTAAAAAACCGCATTGCCACCGGTCTGATTACCGCGGGTGGCATTGGTGTACTGCTGGCGATTTTGGCAATCGGCGTATTTCTTGTTTGGGAAACGTTGCCTCTGCTGGCATGGGATAAAACGTTTGCCTTCAGCAAGCTTTCGCCGCTGGCCTGGGGAACGTTAAAAGCCGCTCTGGCTGCCATGCTGTTTGCCCTGCCGATAGCCCTGGGAGCCGCGATGTATTCGGCTCTATTTATGTCGGCTCGCCTACGCAGCCGCGTTAAGCCAGCGCTTGAAATGATGGAAGCGATACCCGGCGTGGTGGTGGGGTTTATTGCCGGTTTAGTGCTTGCCCCCTGGGTAGAGCGTCATCTTGCCAGCACTCTGGCGCTACTAATCTGGTTACCTATCAGCGCAGGCTTGGCAGGTGTTCTCTGGCACATGGCCGCATCGCGCTGGCGCCGGTGGCTGCCCATTTCATGGGCCGGGCTGTGGCTTTTGCCCTGGCTCGCGTGCATGGTGCTTTTGGCGCTGTGGTTTGCGCCCTTGCTTGAGCAGTTTTTTTTAGGCGGCGACTTGCGCCGCCTGCTTGAGCAGCACTGGGGGATGGATTACGCCACCCGCAATGCGCTGATTGTGGGTATCGCCATGGGGTTTGCCGTTATACCCAGCATCTACGCCCTGGCGGAGGATGCTTTAGCCGATGTGCCGGCAAGCTTGATGGAGGGTGCCCAAGCGCTGGGCGCCAGCCGCTGGCAGGCACTCTGGAAAGTTGCCTTACCGGCCGCTGGCCCCGGTATTTTCTCGGCGGTGATGATTGGCGCGGGCCGCGCCGTTGGTGAAACCATGATTGTGCTGATGGCCAGCGGCAACATGGCGTTGTTGAGTGTCAGCCCTTTTGAAGGCATGCGCTCCATGGCAGCGGCCATTGCCATTGAGCTTCCCGAAGCCTCGCCCGGCGGGCTTACCTATCATCATTTGATACTTGCTGCTCTGGTGCTGTTTATCTTTACGTTTTTGGTTAATACCCTGGCTGAAGTAGTCCGTTCACGCATGCGACGCCGGTATCATAAAGCGGGGCGCCATTAATGAACCGCTTCTCAAATACGCCTCGCCGACGCTTGATGGACGCACTCTGGCCATGGTTATGTGCTGCTAGCGTCGCTTTATCACTTTTAATGTTAGCGGCCTTGTTAGCGCTCTTGGTGGTACGCGGATTAGGTCATTTTTGGCCCGCCACGCTTGAAGAAATTACCCTGCGCTCAGGCGATAGCGTCGCAGGGCAGCCGACCCGCGAGGCCCCGCTTCCCCAGGCAGAGGGCTTTGAGCGGCTTTATTTTACGGCTAACCGCGATATCGACGGGGCCAGCTGGCGCTGGGTAAATCTGGACGACATCGTCTCACGCAGCACACCAAGCGACCTGATTCGCCTGGAGCGTAACCCGTGGGGTGATTTTATCGGCCGCTTAGCCGGTGTGGAAACGGGCGGGCAGTTGCTCCGTGAAGACCAGGCATGGCGTTATCTAACTCAGGCGCTCGCCCTGCCCCAGGCGGAACGGCCTGATGCCGAGCTTCTGCTGGTAACCTCCGATGGTCAGACGCTGCGTCAACCGCTGAGCAATTTCAGCCAGGCGCTGGCGCCTAACGCCATGTCCTGGTGGCAGAAAATACATACCTGGAGCCGTAACGTCTGGCAGTTCTTGAGCCAGGGTCCGCGTGCCGCCAATACGGGCGGTGGTGTCTGGCCGGCTATTTTTGGCACCGTACTGATGGTCATTTTAATGTCGGTGATCGTGACCCCTTTTGGGGTGCTGGCGGCCATCTATCTCAATGAAATCGCTCATCAGAACCGTTTAACCCGCCTGGTGCGTATTGGGGTACGCAACCTGGCCGGCGTACCGTCGATTGTTTACGGCGTTTTTGGCCTGGGCGTTTTCGTATACGGTATTGGCGGCACGCTCGATAGCTGGTTTTTCAGCGATACGTTGCCCTCACCTACCTTCGGCACCGGCGGCCTGTTGTGGGCATCTTTAACCCTGGCATTGTTAACGCTACCGGTCGTGATTGTGGCGACCGAAGAGGGGCTGGCACGTATCCCTGATGCCCAGAGAGAAGGGGCGGTGGCGCTAGGCGCCACGCGCCTGGAAATGCTGGTGCGCATTGTGCTGCCCATGGCCATACCCGCCATGCTGACCGGGGTTATCCTCGCGGTTGCCCGTGCGGCCGGAGAAGTGGCGCCGCTGATGCTGGTGGGCGTCGCCAAACTGGCCCCACAAATGCCCGTGGACGGTGAATTCCCTTATTTACATCTAGAGCGCAAGTTCATGCATCTTGGCTATCATCTATTTGATACCGCCTTTCATGGCGAGGATGTGCAGGCCGCGATACCACTGGTGTACGCCACGGCACTTCTTTTAGTGCTCATTGTGCTGGTGCTTAATCTAACTGCCATATTTCTGCGTCATTATTTCAGGCGCCAACGAGGAAGCGAATGCTAGCGTCATTAGATTCAGCCACTGCCTCTCAGGCGCCGGTGACGCACTTTTCGTCCGAACACTGCGCCCTGAGCATCGACCAGTTTAACCTCACTTATGCGGGGAAATCGGCCCTGCGTGACTTAACGCTGAGCGTACCGCGCCACCGGGTAACGGCATTTATTGGTCCGTCAGGCTGTGGTAAGTCCACCCTGCTGCGCGCCATTAACCGGCTGCACGATCTTAATGAGAGCGTAGCGCATAGTGGGCATATTCAGCTTGAAGGGCAGGATATCTACGCCCCGCAGATGAACGTGACCGAGCTGCGCCGCCGGGTGGGGATGGTGTTTCAAACTCCCAACCCGTTTCCCATGTCAATTTATGAAAATGTGGCCTTTGGCTTACGTTTACAGCATCGCCTGCCCAAACGGCAGCGCGATGACATTATCGAATGGGCACTTACTTCAGCAGCCTTGTGGGACGAGGTAAAAGATCGCCTGCACCGCTCAGCGTGGCAGCTTTCAGGTGGCCAGCAGCAGCGTTTGGTGATTGCCCGGACGCTAGCCGTCCAGCCTGATGTGCTGCTGCTTGATGAGCCAGCATCAGCGCTTGATCCCATTTCAACGCTAAAGATCGAGGAATTGATCCGTAATCTTAAATCGCAGCTTACGCTTGTTCTTGTAACCCACAATATGCAGCAGGCCGCCCGGGTATCCGACTACACCGCTTTTTTACACAATGGCGAACTTGTTGAGTATGGCCCGACCGATCAAGTCTTCACTAACCCGCGCTTACAACGCACCGAAAACTACATCACTGGCCGCATGACTTGAAAACAATAGTCCAGGCCTAACCGACCCTATCGCAGGAGTGCTCAATGGATATTACAAGCGATACCCACAGCCAGCATATCTCACGCCAGTTCAATCAAGAGCTGGAAGAGTTGAAAACCCATCTGATGACTATGGGTGGGTTGGTGGAGAAGCAGGTGCAGGACGCCGTCCACGCACTGCTTGAAGGTGACACCCGCTTAGCTGAAAAAGTGCGTGATAACGATCGCCAGGTTAACGATCTGCAGCTGCAAATCGATGAAGAGTGCACCCGCGTATTGGCACGCCGCCAGCCGGCAGCGTCGGATTTACGCTTGGTGCTCGCCGTAATCCGCGCGACCTCGGACCTTGAGCGTATTGGCGATGAGGCGAGTAAAATTGCCCGCAATGCGCTACTGCTCAGCGAAAACAGCAGCCCGGTTCGCGGGTTGATAGAAGTTCGCCATATCAGCGAACACGTACGCAAGATGCTGCGCGATGCGCTGACCGCCTTTGCCCGCTTTGATACTGATCTAGCCATGCAGGTAGTACGTGAAGATGAGTCGGTTGATGATGAGTACGGCAGTGCCATGCGCTCATTGATGACCTTCATGATGGAAGATTCACGTTCGATCAGCTCAATCCTCAGCATCATGTGGGTACTGCGCGCACTGGAGCGCGTTGGTGACCATGCTGACAACCTGGCGGAGTACGTTGTGTACCTCGTCAAAGGCCTCGATATTCGCCATAGCGACCTGGGCACCGTCGATCAGAAGGTAATGAAAAAGCCTTGACCCATGGGGCATTTCCTCTTGCAATACGTCTGGGCTGACACCGGCCTGGACGTCTGCGTTTATGAGGAATGAGTGACATGTTGGATGCGATAACAGCGCTTAAACGGGGCACGCGCCTGGTATATCAAAAAGGTCTGCGGCGGTATATTTTCCTGCCTATCCTCGTTAATATCCTTGTTTATGGCGCCATGTTAGGCGTTGTGATCAATCGCTTTTCCGGCTGGCTGGATCATTGGATGAGCTTGGTACCTGCTTGGCTCGACTGGCTCTCCTGGCTGATCTGGCCGCTTTTCATGATTAGCCTGCTCGCCGTGGTGTTTTTTACCTTTACGCTGATTACCCACCTTATCGCGGCGCCTTTTTACGGCTTCCTGGCGGCAAAAGTGGAAATTCAAGCCACTGGAAGAGTACCGCTGGATGACCGGGGGCTGGCTAAGACGGCGATCGATGCCATAGGCCGCGAATTGGTTAAGTTGGGCTATATCGCCCCGCGCGCCATTGCGCTGTTTATTGTCAGCTGGATTCCAGGGCTGAACCTATTTGCGCCTCTGCTATGGGGGCTATTTTCAGCATGGGTCATGGCGATTACCTATTTGGACTATCCCATGGATAATAATAAGGTCGCCTTCAAGGATATGCGCCAACGGCTTACCAAGCGCTGGTGGCAAAGCCTTAGTTACGGCGGCTTGGTTACTCTGATCACTTGGATACCGCTGGCCAATCTCTTTTTGATTCCAGGCGCAGTGGCAGGCGCCGTACTGATGTGGGATCAATATTACCGCACGGCTCGCGAACTGACGCACCAAAGCTCTGCATAACTTAACGGGCTAATTCTGAAACGCAAAAACCCCGCATGAGCGGGGTTTTATGTACTTACTATCTTCTTTTCTTGCTACCTTAGTGTCTTACTACCCTAGCTTTTTATTAACTTAGGATAGAAAAGGCTTACCAATCAGTGCTGTCGCCTTCATCGCGCGTCAAATCAGACGCTTTATACGAGTTAGCGTTTTGACGGGCACTCTCTTGATGGCTAGTCGGCGTGTAGTTACTGTTCATACGGTCACGCTCACCGTGGTTCAGCTCGTTCGCAGAGTAAGTGGCTGACTCCGATGTACGGGTCGACTCTGACTGGTGAGAGATCTCACCGACAGCGCGATCTTTGTTTAACTCGATAGAGCTATGTGCAAATGCCAGCGGGCTTGCGATAAGGCCTAAAGAAACGCTGAAGAGACCTACTTTTTTTACCATTGCTTTAAATAACATAACTTACTCCTGATAACATGAATACCGCTGATAGGGTGGATAGCTAATGCCTAGCTGATCATCTAGCGGCTATTGCTTTCATCTATTCTACTGCATCAAAGATGCCAACAATCTCGCCTGAAATAATTAACTTTAAATATCAGCAATATACCAAATAAAAATTGCACGCCAAACACCGCTGCGCAAATAGATAGCACGCTAATATATTGTGCAATAATGACACATGCGCCTTCGATATTCAACTAAAGTGGCACACTGTAATACAGGTATAGACCGTTTTAGCTTAGTAAGCGCGAGAAGATAAGCCGGGCTAATGATCGCTATAAACGCAACAGCAGCCAATCGTGCCTTTTTAAAATGTCATACTGCTGTTACAGAAAAGATTAGACCCCGCCGTGGCAGGGTCTTGATCTCGTACCTATGGACAATATCTAACGCTAGCTTCCTATCCTTTTGCGGGACTCCAACCTTGGAATTTACCCTGACTAACGTTCTGATCGTCACTTGATTCATTCCTTGAATCAGTAGTCATCCATGCAGTAGAAAATCCTTATCCTGTACTAGCTCATCCTGAGCATCTATAAATATTAAAATCTTACTGATCAGTGGTTACTGAACTATTTTCTTTGGGTAAATCGTCAGACTCAAAAGAAGTGTCGCCGCCCGAGGTTTCGCCAGTCGGACCAGAGCCCATTGCATCATTCTCGGTATGAGTACCGGAATTTGCAGAACCCATTGCACCATCGTTATGTGCAGCGTTATCGCCTTCTTCGTGAATCAGATCATTTTGATCATAGTCAGACGAACCTGCTTGTGTGGAGCCATGTGATTGAGACTCGACCGGCTGTTCATCTGGAGAAATATTACCGCTTGGGTTAGCTGGTTCTTGAGCAAACGCGAAAGGGCTTGCCATCAGACCGAACGTCACACCTAAAATACCAGCTTTCTTGAGTAGTTCCTTGGACATCATATTCCGTCTCCTAGATCGCTGTTTGATACCGCATAATTTCAAGGAAGCGCCATCCTGGCTTACCATTTCCTGCGGTAGTCTTCCTTGTCTAGGATATTGCAGAACCGATGCCAAAAAAGCTTATAAAAAAAATATTTCAATTAAAACAATAATTTATCTTAAAAACTGTTTGCCAAAATTAGCTTTTACTCGCCTTTTCACTGGGCCACATACTGTTTAAAAATGGCACATGAGCAATCTTTGACCATAATTAACTGACAGCGTGACACACTTGTACAAGAATTATTAAGAAGGGGAAAAAGCAGGCCTTAAAGTGTGGTTAATCGAGCGGCGGGGAAAACACAGCGGAATAGAGAACCTTCACCGGGGTGGGACTCAACCTGAAGCAGGGCATCATGGCGTAGCAATACGTGTTTAACGATGGCAAGCCCTAGCCCCGTGCCGCCTGTAGTGGTACTACGGCCTTTATCAACACGATAAAAACGCTCGGTTAGCCGGGGGATATGCACAGGGTCGATCCCTTGGCCATTATCCTCGACTTCTATACAGGCATCACCGTTCGCCAGCGTCATCCAGCGCAGGGTAATCTGGCTGGATGACGGCGTATATCGTACGGCATTAAAAGCTAGGTTAGAAATGGCGCTACGGATTTCCTGTTCGCTACCTATCAGCCCCGCCTCGTTTTCAATCTCGACACGCACACTATGCTGGTGGTGCGATAGAGCAAGTGCGTCCTGGGACACACTATCCAGAAGGCGCTCAATGGATAGCGGCTGATGATCTTCGCCGCTTTGATCGATCTCCAAGCGCGATAAAAGCAGCAGGTCATTCACCAGATTCTGCATACGCTGAGCCTGCTCCTGCATCTTCTCAATACCCCGGCCTAAGCGGGGCGGAAGCTGATCGGCCAGATCGCCATAGGTTTCCAGATAGCCTAAAAGAACGGTCAACGGAGTACGCAGTTCGTGGGAAACATTAGCGACGAAATCACGGCGCATTTGCTCAAGGCGATGTAAACGGGTGATATCCCGTGCCATCACCAAGCGCTCATCGTCACCGTAGAGGGTAATCTGGTATTGCAGAACGCTACGCTCATCAATCGGTGAGGTCAGGGTTAGCGGCTCACTATAGTTGCGTGCATTGAAGTAGCTGATAAAGTCCGGATCACGCAGTAGATTGGTGATGTGCTGACCACGATCATGCGCCGTCTGCAGGCCCAGCATCTTCGTGGCGGCGCTGTTCCACCACTCAAGATCGCCGTGCCGGTCGAGCATGACCACGCTGTCGCGCATGGCCTCAGAGGATTCTTGAATACGTGCCAGCGTCGCCCGTAATCGCCCTTGAGTGATACGCTGGCTTTTTTGATAGCGATAAAGGCGATCAAGCAGATCCCCCCACATGCCACTGGCCGCGGGCGGTTCATTATGCGGATTAAGCGTTAGCCACTGAAAAAGCACGCGCAGCTGACGTAGATGGTAGAACAAGCAGACGGCCAATCCGGCCGCCAACCCCAGCCCTGCCGAACCCAATGACCACCCCAGGCAAACCCCAATGGTCGCTAACCAGGCAATACGCCACAGTTCACGGCTCCACAGGCGCACGATTACACCCGAGCAGAGAAGCGATAACCGGTACCCCGTACCGTCTGGATCAGGTTTTGATGCACTTCGCCCAATGCTTTACGCAAGCGTCGTATATGGACATCCACGGTGCGTTCCTCAACGTAGACATTGCCGCCCCACACTTGGTCCAGCAGTTGGCTGCGTGTGTAAGCCCGCTCCTGGTGGGTCATGAAGAACTGCAGCAGGCGGTATTCGGTAGGCCCCATTTCAAGTGCTTTACCGTGATCACTCACGCGATGGCTAACCGGATCCAATAGCAGGCCATTGATTTCGATAGGGTCTTCTACGCCGCGCGGGGTGGCACGACGCAGTACAGCTTTCAGGCGTGCTACCAGCTCGCGCGGTGAAAAGGGCTTGGTAATGTAATCATCCGCACCCGACTCGAGCCCCTGAATCTTATTATCCTCTTCACCTTTGGCGGTGAGCATAATAATGGGCAGTTCAGCCGTCGCTTCTTCACGCTTCAAGCGCCTTGCCAGTTCAATACCGCTGGTGCCCGGCATCATCCAATCCAGCAATAGCAAGTCGGGCTGATGGTCTACCACCAGCGCGTGGGCATCCTGGGCGTTATCCGCTTCGAGCACGCGATAGTCCGCCATTTCCAGCGCTACGGCGATCATCTCGCGAATAGGCGCTTCATCATCGACAATCAAAACGGTCTTGGCGGTCATCCCAGGGCCTCACGGTGTTCAAAGAAGGAAATTCAATGACATCTCAGTGACAATAACACCATGACTTGATGACACTTCTATGACAAGCATTAATCACACGGGCCAGGCTTAGCCCACAACCGGCCATTCGCTAAGCGCAATGCCTGCAAAAATGAGCAGCCCCGCCCAGTGGTTATTCAAAAATGCCTGAAAGCATGGGTCACGTTCACGATGACGAATCAGGCGCTGCTGATGGACAAACGTCGCCGCCATACCGGCAAGCCCCAGCCAGAAAAAGCCGCCCAGCCCGACGCGCACGCCTACCCAGGCCAAAAGCGCGAGCGTGGCGATCTGCAACAAGCCAATGATCAGACGATCTGCATCACCAAAAAGCACAGCCGTTGATTTAATACCGATTTTCAAATCGTCATCACGATCAACCATCGCATACTGAGTATCGTAGGCCACCGTCCAGAGCACGTTGGCGAAAAACAGCAGCCAGGCATCCAGCGGTACATGGCCTAATACGGCGCCAAACGCCATGGGGATCGCCCAGGAAAAAGCCGCCCCGAGCACTACCTGAGGAAAGTGGGTGTAGCGCTTCATAAACGGATAAATAAACGCCAGTACGACCCCACCAAGCGACAAGAGCACCGTAAACCAGTTGGTGAGCAGCACCAAGATAAACGCGACCGCCACGAGGCCAATAAACAGCAGCTGGGCTTCGGTTTCGCTGATGCGCCCGGTTGCCAGCGGGCGATTTTTGGTGCGCTTTACGTGGCCATCAAAATGCCGGTCGGCATAATCGTTCACCACACAGCCAGCGGCGCGCATTACATACACACCCGCCACGAATATAAGCAGTACGTTACGGCCCGGCACTCCTTCCGCCGCCACCCAGAGTGCCCACAGGGTCGGCCACATCAATAGCCAGGTACCGATGGGGCGGTCCAGGCGCATCACGTGTAAAAAATCTGCCAATCGCGCCCACCCGGTTGGCCGCAACAAAGAACGATCCATGCTTACCTCACGAAAAGAAGAGATGCCGAGCAAGCCTACCGCGAAGGCAGACGAAGATCATCAGCCATAGCGGATAAAAAGTACTCCTGGACGAGCAGTGAAAGCCCAGCATGCTGAAACACGGAGCGCCGCCCACAAAGGCTCTCGGCATCCGTTGGGTAAGCAAAGCGTGGAGCACAGGCAGTGGCCTCAAGCGGGCCGCGGACCAGATCAGGCTGCCGAAATAGCCAGCTGCCCAGGGAACGCTCGCCCAGCTTCTCTAGAGGCTGCCCCTGTAACTGCGTCAGAGGCGCCACCGAGCGAGCTACTACCCAGGGCGTATCGCCCACACAAAGTGCCACTTCACGCAGCCAGGCATAATGACGTAGCGCGAGCCCCAAGGCGTGTGCCTCGTCAGGCTGGGGCATACCGACGCCTTGGCGTAACAGGCGCACACGAAACGGCTTTTCGCCGCCTGCTGCCGTCAGACGGGCAGTCAACGAGTCGGTAGAAGCCACCCACTGCCACCAGGAAGCACTCATGGCGGGGCGCAGCGCGGCCACGGGCTGCCAAACAGGGAAAGCGTGTGCTTGCCGAAAAGAGGAAGTCGCCACCGAGTACTCCTGGGCAAAAAAACAGAGCGGTTAGTGTAACATGGTGGTCTTATTGGCTTTTGTTGCACTGACTATTTGGGGATGGCATGCCTGCACCACATACGGTTGACTCCACTACCCACGCCGAGCTGATCATTATCGGCACGGGAATGGCAGGCATTGGGCTTGCCCGCGCGTTGCGCCGTCTGGGCGATCAGCGCAGCATCACGCTGGTCAGTGCTGACAGCGGCGATGATTACAGCAAGCCACTTCTCTCGACCGGCTTTGCGAAAGGGCTCAAACCTGATCAGCTGGCGAAGCAGACAGCCGCAGGCCTTGCTGAAGAGCTTGATATCCAGGTCATGGCCTACACCCCGGTAGAGCAGGTATCCGCAGACACCCAAACGGTTAAACTTGGCAATGGAAAAACGTTGACCTACGACGCCCTGGTGCTTGCTACCGGTGCCGAGCCCCGGACACCGTTTGCCATTCCCTCAAGCGTATCCCAGCACTTTTTTGTTATTAACGACCTGGATGACTATCGGCGATTTTACACTGCCTTGCATGAGCGACCAGCGCGCATTGCCATTATCGGCGCGGGTCTGGTGGGCTGCGAATTCGCCAATGACCTGCACGCAGGCGGCCATCAGATAACCCTGATTGCCCCGGAAACCACACCGCTGCCCAGACTACTGCCTGAGCCGCTTGGCGTTGTACTGGGCAAAGCCTTTGAAGAAGCGGGTATCCGACTGGCGCTTGGCCGAACGCTCAAGGATATCGCCTTGGGCGAGGACAGCAGCGCCAGGCTGGCACTGGACGATAACGCGATCATCAACGCTGATATTGTTCTACTGGCCACAGGCCTTGCCCCAAGAACGGCGTTGGCCAGAGCGGCAGGGCTTGCCGTCTCTGACCAAGGTATTCAGGTAGACCGCTACCTGCGCACCTCGAACCCGCATATCTATGCCTTGGGGGATGCCGCCTGTATCGACAATATCAACGCCATGTATGTGCAGCCACTGCAAGCCTGTGCCAAGGCGCTGGCAGCAACACTTGTCGGCACGCCAACCCCGGTAAGCTTCGGCGCCTGGCCCGTTATCGTTAAAACACCGCTATTACCAGTGGTAGCCTACCCGCCGCTCATCCCACCCGAACGCTGGCGAATTGAAGGCGAAGGGGGCAACATGGCCGCGCTGGGTGAAGATAAAGACGGGAATTTAGTCGGTTTTGCGTTGACAGGGGGCTGCGTGAGACGGAAAGTGGAGCTTTCCAGAGCGGCACCTGCATTACTGGGCTGATTTTCACCGCGTTCACGACTAGGCTAGAGAAGCTAACCCAGCCTGGGTGGCGCTTTTAATAACACCGCTACACTTTATACTTAATTTTAATGAGGGGAATTCCTTATGCGCAAACCTGAACTCGCTGCTGCCATCGCTGAAAGTGCCGATTTATCCAAAGACAAAGCAGGCCAGGTCCTGAACGTCATTCTGGATGAAATCACCAACAGCGTCGCGAAAGGCGAAGATGTGGCTTTGATTGGTTTTGGTACCTTTACTGTACGCGAGCGTGCAGCACGCACCGGTAAAAACCCACAAACGGGCGCTCCTCTACAAATTCCGGCGAGCAAAAACGTGGCATTCAAGCCCGGCAAAGCGCTTAAGGACGCCGTTTCCTAATGAAGCTCAAGCTGACGCTGTGGCTGCTGAGCTTTATGCTCAAACGCGCCCTGCGCCGCAAGCCGCGCTTTCAAGAGCAATTGGAACGAATGCGCGGCCTAGATTGGGGTATTGCCACGGAAGACTTAACCGTTGCCCGTTACTACCGAATGACGCCGAAAGGCATCTCTTCAGGTAAAGGCTTACCGGTCGATCTGGATCTTGAGTTGCGCTTTCGCGATCAAGACGCCGCGTTACGTATCCTCAGGAAACCAACGCAGCAGGCCTTCCTCGACGGAATGCTCAACGGCGAGGTGCGCCTTGTCGGCGACTCCGCCGATATGAATAAGCTGCAAAAGCTACTGAAGTATCTGTAACGCTACTTCTAGCGGTTACCCGCCACCCTTGGGTGGCGGACTCCTACCCAGTTTTGCTTATTCTCATCCCGCTATAATGTTTTGAATACCTCTTTTAAATAAGTCTTCTACTTTTATTCGCGGTAACGTTAGCGCTGCCAATTTAATGAACAGGTAGCCATGACCGCATCCACAAAGACCACGATAGGCTTAAAGCTTGCACGCTTACCTGAGGGAACGTTACGCCCTGAGCATATCGAAAAGACATTGATTAACCTGCCAGATAAGCCCTCATTGCTGCTACGCCCCCGCTATATCGGCGTTGATCCGTATATGCGTACACGTATGCAGCCAGCCGGGTACGACTATATCGAGCGCTGGGCCGCCGGTAGCCCGTTGTCCAGCTGGACGTTGGCTGAAGTGATTGCAAGCAATAGTCCTTCTTTCAAGCGCGGCGACTTCGTCGTAGGTCATCTTCCCATGCAGGAGATCGTTGCTTCTGATGGACAGCATCTGATCCCTGTGCCGGAGGGTAATGATTCAGAAGCGTACTTGCATCCACTGGGCATGACGGGATTTACCGCCTGGGTGGGTATGCAGCTCTTGGGGCGGCCTACCGCTAACGATACCGTGCTTGTCAGTGCAGCGGCGGGCGCAGTAGGTTCTATTGCGGCGCAGCTTGCTCGGCGCCAGGGCGCACACGTCATCGTTACAGCCGGGCGGGCCGACAAGCGCGCTTGGCTGCGTGACAGAGGGTTTCAGAGCGTACTCAACCATCGCAGCCCGGATTATATCGAGCAGTTGCATGACGCGGCGCCTTTCGGGATTACGCTTGATTTTGAAAATATCGGGGGAAGTGCCTTCACGGCAGCGATTGAATCAATGGCCACTAACGGGCGCATTGTGCTGTGTGGATTAGTCAGCCAGTATCAGACCCATAATCCGCGTAAAAGCCCTGATAACTTTGCGCAGCTAAGGCAAAAAAACGTCGCGGTTCACCCTTTTGTCGTGCCCGATCACCTACAGTATTGGGATGAATTTCAGTGCTTTATGGCGCCGTTAGTCGCTCATAAAAGTATCGAGTGGCAGCTCGATAAAGTAACCGGCGGACTGGATAGCGTTGCGCCAGCGCTGATTGGTTTACTCAATGGGGATAATTTAGGTAAACGGGTCGTCGAAATGCCTTAGGCGCATGCCAAGTTACTCTGCAAGCCATAGCAACGAACCAGGCTTAACGTTTATACTAAAGTCTAACAGTGACCCACAATAAGAGCATCTATGCCTATTTCACTGCCGCTTCGGCGTCTTTGGACCCTCGATAAGTTTGCTTATAGTCTGCGCGTTTTTATCGCATTCAGCGCAGCGCTGCTGTTTAGCGGCCTAATGGGCGATGTCGCGCTGGTTATCCCGCTTTTTCTGGGAATTATCGCCTGCGCCCTTTCCGAAACCGATGACAGCTGGCAGGGCCGTTTACAGGCGCTTCTGGTCACGCTGGTATGTTTTACCTCGGCCTCATTTATCGTGCAGTGGCTTTTCCCCTGGCCATGGCTGTTTGCGCTGGGGTTGGGAACGTCCACCTTCACCCTGATCATGCTGGGCGCTATCGGTCAGCGGTACGCCACGATTGCCTCGGGCACGCTGATTTTGTCGATCTATTCAATGATCAATATCGAGCAGCACGGCGGCGTGGATGCCGATGTGGCGTCTCGCCAGCTGCTGCTGTTAGCGGGCGCCGCCTGGTACGGGGTTATTTCGGTTATCTGGTGCGCGCTTTTCTCCCGCCAGCCCGTCAAGCAGAGCATGGCACGCGTCTATAAAGCGCTGGGCGAGTTCTTGATACTCAAATCAGCCCTGTTTGAGCCGGTACGCGGTGTGGATGTTGAGGCCCGCCGAGTGGCGCTGGCGCGCCAGAACGGCAAAGTGGTAGATGCGCTCAATCAGGCCAAAGAAATGATTTTTCGTCGTCTGGAAGGCCAGCGCGGCAGCCAAAAACTTAACCGCTACCTGCGCATCTACTTCATCGCGCAGGATATCCATGAACGGGCAAGCTCGACTCACTACCCCTATAGCGCGCTCACCGAAGCATTTTTTCATCACGATGTGCTGTTTCGCTGCCAGCGGCTTATGGATCAGCAGGGGCGCGCATGTCGTCAACTGGCCAAATCATTACTGCTTAACCGCCCTTTTGACCACGAGCAGAGCGAGCAAGCCCTGGCCGACCTTAGGGCCTCTATCGATAATTTGAGCGAACGGGGCAAACCTGAATGGCGCAAACTGATGCATCCACTTAACGCACTCGCCAGCAACCTCGCAACGCTCGAAGCGCAGATCGCCAGCGCGCATAACCCAGATACCACTGATGACCGCCGTGATAGCGCGCTCTATGATCGCTCACCTTCCAGCCTGCTGGAAGCGTGGCGGCGCGTGCGTATCAATATTACCCTGGGCTCACCGACCTTTCGTCACGCGGTACGTCTCACGACAGCGCTGATGGTAGGTTACGGCCTGCTGCAATGGCTTGATCCGGAACAGGGCTTCTGGATTCTGCTGACCACCCTGTTTGTGTGCCGGCCTAACTTCGCCACCACGCGGCGCTTTCTTTCTCAGCGCATTCTGGGCACGGTGCTGGGCCTAACCGCGGGCTGGGTGTCGATTAGCCTGTTTCCCCAACCCAGCATTCAGAGCATGATCGCGGTGGCGGCGGGCGTTTCTTTCTTTGCCAACCGTGAACGGCATTATGTGATTGCCACCGCCTCGATTACGTTACTGGTGCTATGCAGCTTCAACCAGGTAGGCGACGGTTTTAACCTGATCTGGCCACGCCTGTTCGATACCTTGATTGGTTCGCTGATCGCGGGCCTGGCGGTGTTTTTCATCCTGCCCGACTGGCAGGGCCGTCGGCTCTACCGGGAAGCCGCTAAGGCAATTACCAGCCACCGGCTCTACCTGGATGAAATTGTTCACCAGTATGAAGAGGGCAAGCAGGACGATTTGGCTTATCGCCTGGCCCGGCGTAATGCGCATAACGCCGATGCCGCGCTCTCCTCGCTGCTGACCAATATGCTTCATGAGCCGGGGCACTATCGTAAGCAGGATGCCGACAATGGCCTGCGCTTTCTGGTGCTTTCCAATACGCTGTTGAGCCATCTCTCAGCGCTGGGCGCCCACCGCCATCGTCTGGCGGAAGGAGAGGAAGATGCGGCATCAATGCCTTCTGCCAAGCGTATCAGCGAATTACTGGGGCAGCTTGCCGAGCAGTTGGATAAACGCCAGTTCATCGCCCCGCTGGATGATCAGGCAAGCGAGCTACTCGCGCAGCTAAACGAGCAGAGCGTTCATCGGGAAGATGGGGAAGAGAAAGCGCTGACGCTGTATCGGCCCATTCAAAGCCAACTACGCTTGATTGCCGAGCAATTGGCGCCTCTGGGTGAAGCGGCCAACCGCTTGACCAGCACGCCAGCCGCTATCGAAGATGCCACCATTGCTGGCGCCAAGGTATAAGGCTTCACCGCAGGCCGCTACACCTGCCCGTAGCGGCCTGCGGCCTCACCCAACCAGCGCCGCACCAGCACGGCGGTAATACGCGGCTCGCTTTGCAGTTCAAAGGCCAAGGCGGTCACGCGCTCCAGTAGATCAGCATCGCGTTCCAGGTCGGCAATCTTCATTTGCGCAAGACCGGTCTGCCGGGTGCCCAGCACCTCGCCAGGGCCTCGAATTTCCAGATCCTTTTCCGCGATACGAAAGCCATCGGTGGTTTCACGCATCACGCTCAGGCGCTCGCGGGAGCTTTTGGAAAGCGGCGGATGATAAAGCAGCACGCAGAAGCTTTCCGTACTCCCACGGCCTACACGCCCACGCAGCTGATGCAGCTGGGAAAGCCCCAAGCGTTCAGGGTTTTCGATAATCATCAGGCTGGCGTTGGGGACATCCACGCCTACCTCAATCACCGTGGTGGCAACCAGCAGATCCAGCTCGCCCTCTTTAAAGGCGATCATCACCTCGGCTTTTTCGCTGGCCTTCATACGCCCATGAATCAGGCCGATGGCAAGCTCGGGCAGCGCTTGCGTCAACTCCTGACTGGTGACTTCCGCCGCCTGGCACTGCAGCGCTTCAGACTCTTCAATCAGCGTACAGACCCAATAGGCCTGGCGGCCATCGCTACAGGCGTTGCGAATCCGCTCGACGACTTCAGGGCGGCGCTCATCTGCCACCACCACCGTTTTAACCGGGGTGCGCCCCGGCGGTAGCTCATCAATAACCGAAACGTCCAGATCCGCATAGGCGCTCATGGCAAGCGTACGCGGAATGGGGGTAGCGGTCATGATCAGTTGATGCGGCGTTAGCCCGCCCGCTTCACCTTTTTCGCGCAGCGCCAGGCGCTGATGGACCCCAAAGCGATGCTGTTCATCGATAATCGCCAGCCCCAGGCACTGAAAGTGCACATCGTCCTGGAACAGCGCGTGAGTGCCGACCACCATGCGCGCACGGCCATCGGCAATCGCGGCCTTGGCATCCAGGCGGGTTTTGCCCTTTAGCTTGCCCGCAAGCCAGGCGACTTCGATACCCAGCGGCTCAAACCAGGCTTTAAACGCCCGGTAGTGCTGCTCTGCGAGGATTTCGGTAGGCGCCATGATGGCAGCCTGACAATTACCGGAAAGCGCGGCCAGCGCTGCCATGGCCGCCACCACGGTTTTTCCCGAGCCCACGTCGCCTTGCACTAAGCGCAGCATAGGCGCCGGGCGGCTTAAATCCAGCGTGATCTCCTCAAGCACGCGCTGCTGGGCGCCCGTTAGAGCAAACGGCAGCTGGGCTAAGAAGCGCGCCTGTAAACCGCGTCCAGAAGGCAGCTCCGGCGCGCCGTCAGCCTGAATACGCAGGCGCACTTCACGCAGGCTAAGCTGGTGCGCCAGAAGCTCTTCCAGCGCCAAGCGCCGTGTAGCGGAATGCTGGCCGCTGGAAAGCTTGTCAATATCCACATCGGGCGGAGGCTGATGCAGTAAATGCAGGCAGGCATGCAGCCCCGGCAGGTGAAAGCGCTGGCGCAGCGCGTCAGGAATGACATCCGGTAACGCTTCGGGAGCACTATCCAGTAACCCCAGCGCCTGCTGCGTCAACGCCCGCAAGCGGGCTTGGTTCAAACCCTCGGTGGTGGGGTAGATGGGCGTGAAATACTCATCCACCGGCGTCTCACCCGCCGTATTCAAGCGATACTCGGGATGATAAATCTCAAGCCCGGTGGCCCCCGCCCGCGCTTCACCAAACGCACGTACCGAAACGCCTGGGCGTAACTGCTGCTGTTGGGCAGGCGAAAAGTGAAAAAAACGCAGGCTTAAAATACCGCTGCCGTCACGTAGGCGTACCAATAGACTTCGTCGCCGCCCCTTGACGACATCCGAGGCGGTCACTTCGCCTTCGATCACGGCTTCCTGCCCGGCGCGCAGTAAACCTATCGGCGTTAACCGGGTACGATCCTGATAGCGCAGCGGCAGGTGAAAAAGCAGATCGCTGATATGCTCAATACCCAATCGCGAAAGCTTGAGCGCTAACGCTTCACCGACGCCTTTAAGCGCAGTGACAGGAGCGTCAAGATCGCTCATGAGCGCGCTTTACCCTTTTGGGCAGGCTGCTTGCACTGGCTGATGGCATCCACCAGAGCGTCGATCGCTTTAGGGCGCGGAAAGCTGGCTCGCCAGGCGATCGCCACCGTTCGTGAAGGCGCTGGGTCAACGAATGGGCGGCTCTCGAGCATGGCGTTTTCATACTGATCGGTTCCTAGCGCTGACTGCGGCAATACGGTAATCCCCAACCGTGACGCCACCATATGCCGAATGGTTTCAAGCGACCCGCCCTCGGCAATCAGGGTGTTATTCGGGTTGTTGAGCTTTTGAGTAATCGCCGGGCACGCTTCAAGAATCTGATCCCTAAAGCAGTGGCCTTCACCCAGCAGCAACAGGCGCTCTTCAAGCAGCTCCTCTTTACGAATAGCCTCGCGCTCAACCCAACGATGGTTGGCGGGTATCAATACTTCAAACTGCTCTTCGTAAATAGGCTTGGTCACAATATCGGTTTCAGTAAACGGTAGCGCCACGATAATGACATCCAACTCACCGTTTTTTAGCTTAGCACGTAACGTTCCGGTCATACCTTCTTCAATATACAGCGGCATTTGCGGCGCAATATCGGCAAGCGCGGGAATCAGATGCGGAAATAAATACGGGCCGATGGTGTAAATCGCCCCGATGCGCAGCGGATTCGATAGCTGATCTTTACCGGCGCTGGCCATTTCATAAATCAACCGGCTTTGCTCCAGCACGCGCTGAGCCTGGGCAATGATCTTCTCGCCAAGCGGGGTGACCTGAATGGTGGATTTGGAGCGCTCAAACAGCGGTATCTCCAGCTCATCCTCAAGTTTTTTGACCGCAACCGACAGCGTCGGCTGCGATACGTGGCAGCGTTCAGCCGCGCGGCCAAAGTGGCGCTCTTGGGCAAGGGTTACGATGTAGCGAAGTTCTGTTAAAGTCATACGGCGCCAGTGGGCATCCTCTCGTAGCAGCTCGTGACTAACATCATGGCAGTCAGCGGGACGGAAAGGGATAGGCAAACCCTGCTGACGATGTCACATCTCGCAGGTAGTTTGTATCCCATAGGGAATTTTTATCAAAAGGAGTGGATAAGGTGAAGCTAACTGTACTGATTATCGGTTGTGGTGATCTTGGCATTACCTTAGGGCGCGAGTTGATTGATGAAGGACATCGCGTCATTGGCGTACGTCGTAAAACAGCTGCATTACAAGACACGGGCATTGAGCCCCTGGCGCTCGACCTTAACGAACTGGATGAAACCGACGCGTCTGCACTTCCCCAGGCAGACTACGTAATTTATAGCGTAAGCGCTGACCGCTTTGAAGAAAGCGCTTACCAAAGTGCCTATCCGGAAGGCCTGAAGCGCGTGCTCGGCGTGATGGAGCAGCACGAAAAGCCGCCGCGCCGTGTCTTCTTCGTATCGTCGACCAGCGTGTATGGCCAGCAGGAAGGCGAAGAGGTCAACGAGGAAAGCCCCACCGGCCCCACCAGCTTCTCCGGCATGCTGATGTGTGAAGCTGAACAGATGCTGTTTGACCATCCGCTACCCGGCACCGTCGTGCGCTTTTCAGGCATTTATGGGCCAGGCCGTGACCGCTTGATTCATCAGGTGGCAGAAGGCCGTATCGCTGCCGTTACGCCGGTTATCTACTCCAACCGCATTCACCGGGATGACTGCACCGGCATCTTGGCCCACTTGATCCGCATTCAGGAAAGTGGCCAGCCGCTTGCGAACCTGTACCTGGGTAGCGACTGCGAGCCGGTCACTATGCATAACGTGATGGCCTGGATTGGCAAGCAGCTCAAGGTGGAATCTACCGATACCATGCAGTCACCGCTGCGCCGCCGGGCCAGCAAGCGGTGCGATAACCAGCGTATTCTCGAAACCGGCTACCAGTTTAGCTACCCAAGCTACCGTGAAGGATATGCACAAATACTCAAAGAGGGCGGCTTTTTAAAGCCTCAGAAAGCCTGAGTACTACACGCGCAGCAGTGTGAAAGATATATAAACGCTAAATAAGTAAACGTTGTATAAAACCGGCCAGACGCTAACCATTGCATCTGGCCGGTTTTTTCTAAGGCGTATTAATCACCGATAACCATCACGGCTTCGGCTTCTACCTGGCTGCCTTTGGGAAGCGCCTTCACACCCACCGCGGCGCGGGCCGGAAACGGCGTAGAAAAGAACTCTTCCATCACTTTATTGACGATGGCAAAGTTATCCAGATCTACCAGATACAAATTCAGTTTAACGACATCGCTAAGCGACCCCATCGCCTCTTCGCATACCGCTTTCAAATTGGTAAATACCTGACGCGCCTGCGCTTCAAAATCCTCGGACACCAGTTCCATGGTGGTCGGGTCCAGCGGAATCTGACCTGAAAGATAGACCGTATTACCAGCTTTAATTGCCTGTGAGTATGGGCCAATCGCGGCGGGGGCTTTATCGGTATTGATAACGGCTTTGTTGCTCATACGATGTTTCGCTCCTGAGTTCTTAGCATTAGTTTTAACATTAGATTTAATATTGAATAGTTATTTAGCGCTAATTATCTAACTAGCTTATTTATATACTTTTTATTAGAAAATGATGACCTGCCGCCATAGTACGGCATGGCCGATGCGCGATAGCGATTCAGCCAGGCGGGTTAATGACTTTAATTGGTCATACGCGTAATTTTGCTCACGTTAGGCAAGTTACGGATGCGCTTGATAATGCGCGCTAGATGAACGCGGCCCTTCACAGAAAGGGTTAGATTGACCGTTGAAAGACGCGCATCGCGTTCTTCGATGCCAATACGCTCAATATTGGCGTCGGCATCGGTAACAAGACCAGCAAGCTCGGCCACAAGGCCGCGGCGGCTTTCAATTTCAATGCGCAGCGCCACCGGGAAGTCTTCATCAATGGTTTCAGACCATTCCAGCGTGAACAGCTTGTCCGGGTCGTTTTTATGTTCAATAAGATTACGGCACTCGGCGCGGTGAACAACCAGCCCCTTGCCCATGGAAAGATGCCCAAGCACCGGGTCGCCGGGTAGCGGATGGCAACAGCGGGCAAAGTTGATCACCATGCCTTCACCGCCGCTGATCAGCACGGCCTTGCCGCTATCAACCGCTGCAAAATTAGCATCGTGACGCCCGCCGTGAGCGATATCGACTAATCGCCTGGCCACTACGTGCGCCATACGGTTACCTAATCCCAGCGACTCTAAGAGAGCATCCTGGGAGGGAACATCCAACTCTTTAAACGCCAGCTTGAGCAGATTCTCATCAAGCTCTTCCAGGCTGGTTTCAAAGGGTGTGAGTGCCTTATTGAGCAATCGACGGCCCAGGGTAATCGCTTCGGTCTGCTGCTGATGCTTCAGGGCATGACGAATGGCCGAGCGCGCCTTGGCGGTGGACACAAAGCTCAGCCAGGCAAGGTTAGGGCGTGCGCCGGGTGCGGTGATAATTTCCAGCGTCTGACCACTTTCCAGGCGTGTTGAAAGCGGTGCCAAGTGACGATCGATACGGCAGGCAATACAGTTATTGCCGATATCGGTATGCACGCTGTAGGCAAAGTCGATGACTGTGGCGCCCTGAGGCAGCTCCATGATATCGCCTTTGGGAGTAAACACGTAGATATCGTCGGGGAACAGATCATTTTTGACATGTTCGATAAATTCCAACGAGTTACCCGCGTGACGCTGCATTTCCAGAAGCCCTTTGACCCAGGCGCGGGCTCGAGCGTGGCTGCCTTCGGCAATCGGATGGGTCGTTTGTCCTGCTTTATAAAGCCAGTGGGCAGCAATACCGTTATTGGCCATGGCTTCCATCTCGCGGGTGCGGATCTGGACTTCGATCGGCATGCCGCGCGGTCCAAACAACGTAGTGTGCAGGCTTTGGTAGCCGTTGGCCTTGGGGATGGCAATATAGTCTTTAAAGCGTCCCGGTACCGGTTTATACAGGTTATGCACCACGCCCAGAATGCGATAGCAGCTGGCCACGTCTTCGGTAATGATACGGAACCCGAACACGTCCATGATTTCTGCAAACGACTTACGCTGGTCGCGCATCTTCTTATAGATCGACAGCAGATGCTTTTGTCGCCCCACCACCGTGCCTTGCAGCACTTCATCATCCAGGCTTTGCTGTAGCGATGCCTGAATTTCACGCATGGCGCTGCGCCGGTGACCACGCGCATTGGCCACGGCCCGCTTGATGCGCTCGGAGCGCATGGGGTGGATCGCCTGAAAGGAGAGATCTTCAAGCTCGATACGGATCGTATTGATACCCAGCCGGCCCGCAATACGCGCATATATTTCCAGCGTTTCACGAGCAATACGGCGTTTTTTATCCGGCCTGAGCGCGCCGAGGGTGCGCATGTTGTGCAGCCGATCGGCAAGCTTGACGATAATGACACGAATATCCCGCGACATTGCCAACACCATCTTCTGAAAATTTTCCGCTTGAGCCACGGCTTTATCTTCAAAAGTGATTTGAGTCAGCTTGGAAACGCCATCGACAAGTTCCGCCACCGGTTTGCCAAACTGGGCCGCCAGGGCCTTTTTGGAAACGCCGGTATCTTCGATGACATCGTGCAGCATGGCCGCCATCAGGCTTTGATGGTCCATGTGCATATTGGCCAGAATATTGGCCACCGCCAGCGGGTGGGTAACGTAGGGCTCGCCTGAACGCCGACGCTGGCCGTCATGGGCCTGCTCGGCGTAGTAAAAGGCGCGTTTGACCTGCTGGATCTCGTCCGAGGGTAAGTAGCCGCCGAGTCGATCGGCCAGGTCATCAATGGTGAACATTTACCGCGCCCCTATCCGTTCAGTCTTAATCGTCGATCTGAGCGCTGGGTGCCATAGCAGGACGCGCACGAACAGGCGCTTCAACCGGCTCGTCAAGTACGGTGTGATCGACAAGGCCTGCTGCAATTTCACGCAGCGCCATTACGGTGGGCTTGTCGTTTTCCCACGCCAGTTGAGCATCGCGCGAACCGCGGGCCAGTTGACGAGCACGCTGGGTGGAAATCATCACCAGCTTGAAGCGGTTTTCGACATTTTCCAGACAATCTTCAACAGTTACGCGAGCCATGGGGGCCTTCCTGTAATGACAACGCCGGGCCGACGTTGTTGGATAACGTCACCGACCCAGCGAAAAATGTGATGATAGGACCTTATAGATTACTCGACGCTAGGCGCTTATGACAAGAGCGCATCGAGTAGCGGGGCGTGCCGCTCGCTGACAGTGGCAAGCGTTAAACGACGGCTGATCACCAATGACTGCAATTCTTGAAGCGCCGTGGTGAAGTCATCATTAATCACCAGATAATCATACTCGTTAAAGTGTGACATCTCGCTAACGGCATCGCGCATACGCCGTGCGATCACCGCGTGCTCGTCGGTGCCGCGACTCGCCAAGCGGCGCTCCAGCTCATCGCGCGACGGGGGCAGAATAAAGATGGATACCGCGTTGGGCATTTGCTCGCGTACCTGCTGCGCGCCCTGCCAGTCGATTTCCAGGATCACATCCTGACCTGCCGCCAGTAACGTTTGTGCTGCCTTACGCGACGTGCCGTAGTAATTATCGAAGACTTTGGCATACTCAAAGAAATCGCCACGCTTAATCATCGCCTCAAAGCCTGGCACGTCGATGAAATGGTAATTCACACCATCCACCTCACCTTCACGCTTGGCACGTGTGGTGTGCGATACCGAGACCTGAATGCCATCAAGACTTTCAATCAGCTCACGAACCAAGCTGGTTTTGCCCGCACCCGACGGCGCCGAAACAATAAAAAGCGTACCTTGGGACATTAAGCGCTTCCCTAGTTAGCGAAAAAGAAAACATGGCTTAAAAAAACATCGTGGGCGAAACAAGTAGCCCAACCACAAGCTTATAAAGGTGCGCAGTATCGCACACCCACCGCGTGGACTGTAGCGTTTGCGTGAATACACAAGGAGGTTAAATGCGCAGCACGCTATTTATATTATTGCTGATTGCCGTTGGGGTAGCCGTACAGAAAGGTATTATCGAAATCCCTCGCCACTGGGCGCCGTGGGCTCCTCTTCATGTCGATGATCCCATCACTCCCATCACTCAGCTGAAAATCAAACGCCTAAGCGATGACAGAGAGGCCTGCCTGGCCGCGCTGGATACCGTGCCCGATGGCGAACTCAGCTATACACCGCTTGCCGATTACGCGCCCACAGCAAGCTGCCCGCTTACCAATGTTGTGCGTATGCAATCCAGCAGTGTGCGGTTTAATCAAAGCTTTGTGGCTACCTGCCCGCTGGCCCTTGCTTGGGTGATGTATGAGCGCCATGAGCTACAGCCTGCGGCCCAGTCAATAATGGGCAGCCCGGTTGGCCAGGTCGATCACGTGGGCAGCTTCGCCTGCCGTAATATCTATCACCGTGAAAACGCCCGGCGCAGCGAACACGCGACTGCTGAAGCGCTGGATGTCATCGGCTTTCGATTCGAGAACGGTCAGCGCATTACGCTGATTAATAATTGGGATGATGAAGGAAACTCGGGAGAGTTTTTACGGGCAGCGCGGGATGGTGCTTGTGGCACGTTTGGTAACGTACTGGGGCCTGATTACAACGCCGCGCACGCCGATCATTTTCATATGGGCATGCGCGGCTTCAGGCTATGTCGCTAACGTATTTGTATATCGGGTACATCATAGCCGGTGCTGAATAGACTTAATCCAGGCTGATATCTTCTCGGTCAGTCGCCGCACCAGTCGCCGCACCAACACCGCCGCCGATTACCGCCCCCTGACCGATGCTGCCGCCAGTTACTGCCGCAGCCCCTGCGCCTACCGCAGCGCCAACGCCCGCACCACTGGCCGCACGCTCACCGGTGGTCGTACCGCAGCCTGCTAAGCCTAACGTTAAGGCGGCAATAGCACTGAGGGTCAAAATACGCGATTTTTTCGTCACTTGAGTATGCATGGGGTCACCTCCTTATGGGTTGCACCCTATACACATTAGAGACGATTGGACTATTTTGCCACTTTTGCGCTACCGGGCGTGGACGGCGTCTGGCTCAGGGCTGCGTTTTTCAAGCCATTTTCCAAAGAAGAAAATAGCCAGACCACAAAGCGCCAGACCGGTGCCAACCGGGCCCGTGCTCGACCAGTCAAAGCCTGCGCTGATCACAAGCCCCGCAAGCCAGGCACCCAAGGCGTTAGCGCCGTTGAACGCTGCATGGTTAAGCGAAGCCGCCATGGTCTGAGCGTTGCCCGCCACATCCATCAACCGAGTTTGCAGTGACGGGGCAAGCGCCATACAAGTACCCACCAAGCCTACAAATAAAAGCCCTGACCAGACGTAGTCAGCAGCAAAATAGTATCCGCCCTGAATCACGGCACACCAGATCAAAATGCGCGGAATGGCACGCATCAGGTTTCTGTCGGCCATACGCCCTCCGACCAGATTACCGATGATCGAACCTATGCCAAAAATCACCAGCACCAGTGGGCCCAAGGCCTCGCTCATGCCCGCCTGTTGCGTCAATGTTGGCATCACGTAGCTGAAAATCGAGAACATGCCGCCGCAGCCTACGCAGGCAATCGCAACCGTCACCAGTACGCGCTGTTTCACCAGCGCCGACAGCTCGCGCAGCGGGCTTGCCAACGCATCAAAGGGTTGTACGGGCACCCATAGCCGAATCAACATAGCCGTCAGCAAGGCAATGACGCCTACACCAACAAAGGCGATCTGCCAGCCAAACTGATTTCCCGCCCAGGTGCCCAATGGCGCGCCAATCAAGATGGCCGTCGTCAAGCCCAACATGACCCGTGAAATGGCCCGCGCTCTCTGGTCAACCGGAACGGCCCCTGCAGCCACCAGCGCGGCCACACCAAAGTAAGCACCATGGGGCAGGCCCGCGATAAAGCGCAGCCCTACAAACGACCAGAACCCCGGCGCCATGGCGCTGGCAATATTGCCCACAGCAAATACCAGCATCAAAACAATCAGTAACGCCCGCTTGGGCACCCGTGCGGCCAGAGCGGAAATCAGTGGCGCCCCCACCACGACACCCAGCGCATAGCTGCTGATGGCATAGCCGACCTGCGGCACACTGACCGCCAGATCACCCGCGACGCGGTTCATCAGCCCCATGATGACGAATTCACTGGTGCCGATACCAAACCCACCTAGCGCCAAGGCGAATTCGGCCAGACGCGGATTACGCGCCAGCCCCTGGGTCGACTCTTGCATTTTTTCTCCCAACGCACGCCTGACGTGCTGTTCTTACTAATGGCTAACAGACAATGATCACAAGATTAGACGAAAGTATAAATATGTTCAGCAAAATATTAGCAGGCGACTATTTCACTTTAACGGACTATTCATTGAAGCAAGCCCGGGTTTGAAGGCTTAATAAACAGCAACGCCTATCAATTTTCTGCATAAGGAAGTCCGATAATAACCCCTGAAACAATCGAACACGCCATGCAGTCGCTCGCCAAGGCTGACCCGGATATCGCCCGTGCCCTTCCGCTGGTGGGCGTACCTTCACCTCGCGTGCGTGATAAAGGCTTTGCGATGTTCTTCTCCACCATCGTCAGCCAACAGCTTTCCACCGAAGCAGCCCGCGCGATTATGGGCCGCGTGAATACCCTGCTGCCCGAGCTGCATGCCAAAGCGGTCATCGACACAGAAGGCCAGGCGCTACGCGATGCGGGGCTTTCATGGCGCAAAATAGAGTACGCCAAGGGGCTTGCAGAAGCAGAGCTTGCCGGCACCTTCAGTGCCGACGGGCTTGAGCATCTAAGCGATGAGGAAGTGATTGCCACGATTACCCAACTGCGTGGCTTTGGGCGCTGGAGCGCGGAAATCTACCTGATGTTCTCGCTCAAACGCCCCGACATCTTCCCCGCCGACGACCTCGCCCTGCGCGTAGCCTTAGGCCGCCTAAAAGGCCTTGACGACAAACCCACACCCAAGCAGGCACGAAAGCTTGTGGAACACTGGGCGCCCTGGCGCAGCGTGGGGTCGCTGTTTTTGTGGCACTACTATCGCGGCGAGCCGGTTTAAAGCGAAAGCGCTAAGCGCTCAGCCCACCGAATTTTCCGGCCTGGTAGTCCTCGACGGCCTGAACGATCTCATCCCGGGTATTCATCACAAACGGCCCGTGGGAGTAGACCGGCTCGTCGATCACATCGGCATGGCCAAACAGCAGTTGGGCATCGCTTGCGGCTTCAATCACGATGCTGTCGCCATCCCGGTCCAGCTCGACCAGTTGGTGAGGCTTGGCAGGCTCACCACTCACCGTAACGTCACCATTCACGATATACAGAAACACCTGCCGCCCGGGGGCAACGGGCAGCTGCTCGCGTGATCCGACAGGCAGTTTTAGCGTCGACATAAACACGTTGGTTAACGTCTCGGTAGAACCGCGCGTATCGCCCCACTCCCCGGCAATCAGGTTAAGCTCACCGCCGCCCGGCAGCGTAATCGCGGGGATTGAATCCTGCTGTAAGCCCACATAGCGCGGCTCGCTCATTTTCAGGCGCGCGGGCAGGTTGATCCACAGCTGCAGAATTTCCAGCGGGCCACCCTCACGCAAAAACTCAGGCGGCGAAATTTCCGCATGCACGATACCGCTGCCCGCGGTCATCCACTGCACACCGCCTTTCTGGATTACGCTCTGGTGTTTAGCGCTATCGGCATGAGCAAGCGAGCCTTCCAGAATGAACGTCACCGTTTCAAAGCCGCGGTGTGGGTGCGGGCCAAACGGCAGGCCTTGATTGTTGGCCGGATAAACCTGCGGGCCGTGATGATTTAAAAACAGGAAAGGATCAAGCTGCTCAAGCTGACGCGCAGGCAGCGGCCGCCGAGTGGTTAAATCACCGATATCATCCCGGTGGGCCGGGTGCAGAGCGATAACGCGGCGAACTGAGCTTACGGATGAGTCCGACATAAAATACTCCTTAGCAATTACCCTTAGCTTAAAACCTAAGCCAAAGGATAAGGAGCGAATAGTTTTCTTTGGATCGTTCTAGGAAATTGATGGGTGCGTATCTACGTATCGGCTAATGCTTAACGGCTCATGTCTTCTTCAAACGTTCAGTTTAGCGGCGGCTTACGGTTACATTTTAACAGGTAAAATTTGCTATTGTTGAGGCCAATCTAGCGGCTTTTAGTGACCTTGTTAGTGCGATTACCCAGCAGATAGAGCAGGAAAGCCAGCTGGAACAGGCGATTATCAGCAACCTGCAGCAGTTTTTACTGGAGCTGGGCAAAGGCTTTGCCTTTGTGGAGCGCCAGCAGCGCATCCGCTTTGAAGACGAAGCTTGTTTTATATGAGAAAGCTATATTGATCTGGTGTTCTACAACTTCAAGCTGAAGTGCTTTTTACTGGTAGACCTGAAGCTCGGTAAGCTAAAGCATCAGGATATCGGCCAGATGGATACCTACGTGCGCTTATACGATGAACAGCGCAAAGGCAGCGATGACAACCCCACCATCGACTTGGTGCTATGCAGTGGAAAAAGCGAAGCCGTGGTCAAGTACTCGGTACTGGCTGACCAGAAGCAGCTGTTTGCGGCGAAGTATCTGCCGTATTTGCCTTCTGAGGATGAGCTCAAACGTGAGCTGGCAAAGGCAGTGGAACTGTTTCAGCAAGCAAAGGGCGACGCGTGATTGATAACTTAAAAAGACATCATAATATCTAAAGCAGCTTAAATGAACACAATCGCATTCATTTTATTAAAATGCACTTAAGCACCGGGCTTTATCGCCCAAACGAGCGAATAAAGCAATTATAATTCTAATTTGATTATTGGGTATCCATGGAACGGCTAGGTCACAGCCATGTACAACTTTACTAGTCAGTGCAGAAAATCAATTTTTAATTTGCCAATAGTAACCTCTACTAAAACTTATAGCGTCATTACCCTACCAGCATGGATAGTTGAGGATCATTGCGCATTAGCACGCACCAGCGAGCAACCGAAGACAACTCTGCTGTTGGACTGGTCATTTCACGAATGCCATAACGCACCGCTTTTAGTTTCTCTATAGCGGCCGGGTTATTTCCTGTAGAGCAGCGTGTTTTAGCCCGCTGGAAATCTTCTATTAGGCCATCAACTTTTTGCCATACCTTACGACGCTCTTCTGCCAGTGTTACATGCTCGTTAAGTTTGAGCCGCTTCACCGTTTGTTCTACCCGCTGCTGCTCCCATGACGATGTACCGGGAGCTGGCACAACTTTACCCTCTTCGTCAAAGGCAATGAGTGAAACATCATAGTCATCGATGGGGTCAATCAAATAACGTGCTTCGGATTCTTCGCAAGGTGCCGCGTAAGTTGAAAACAAAGATCCTTGCTGCAAAGGGAACCAGCCACCTTTTTTACGATTGCCCACATTGCCGCATGCACGAAAATTCATGTAGTCAAAGGCCAACCACCAATAACCGTCACGGTTGGTGCCATCCAGAGCTTTGGCTTCCTTCTTTGGTCGAAAGTGTTCAACATCGTAATGCGAATACAGCTCGCGAACTTCAGAGAACCAACACTTACGGCCAGAAAGGGCTAATAACCATTCTTTTAGCGCTCCCCAGTGGGCGCGGTTTTCGTCAATCAATGCATTACGTTCATTGTGCTTGCCAGCCGCTTCGAGTGCGGCCAAGTCGTTAACGAGCTGATTGGATTTGGCCAACCAAGTATCCCATTGTACTTGTGACCAGGGTACCCAGTTGGGAATGTCCGTATCCGTTGGCTTTTTATGCTCAAGGTCGATAAAAATCATTCGCCATCATCCTCAAGCAGAATTTCACTGATGATTTCTCCGGCGATGCGATCTTGTTCGGCTTGCTCCTCTGGCTTTAACACCGGCTTTCGGAATTTGCGATGCTGCGCCATTTTACGCACGAAGAGTGCGTAGTCTGGGTCACGAAAATCAGCCGTAGAGAAACCAAGATCGGCCAGCTCGGCAGAAAGCCGTGATAGCTCGGCATCTTCATCTGCTGTGCGTGGCGATTTTACAAACAGCTCATTACGGCGAAACAGACGGCGTTCGGTTTCGATATCCAGTGTGGAAGACAAACCAAACAACTCGCTCTTCAGCAGGCCGGTAACACCCATTCCCTGTGGATGTACGTCTGGTGACTCAACCACCGAGCGCTCGCCGTGTTTGCGTAAAATGTGCACCTGCTCGCGTTTAAGACTACCCACCATCATTGGGTCGTGTGTCGTGATCAGGATTTGCGACTCCCCCTGCACCAATGAATCTTTTTCGGAGCTCAATACACCTTCAATATCGTCAAAATAACGCAACTTCCAGATAGGATTTAAGTGAGTGTCGGGTTCATCTAATAAAAACAAACAGTGGTCTTCACGGGTGATGCGCATCAGCCCGAGTACGGTGAGCATTTGCAACTCACCTTCAGAAAGTTGGGTAAAACTCACCTTGCCACCGTGCTCGTCTCGCTTCTTAACGGTGATACGAACTTCGTCAATTAAATCGCCAATATAAGCGCCTTCGGCATAGCGGAAAAAGCTATCTGGCCCACCAACCAGTTCGCCCAGTTCTTTAAGTTTTTTATTGTTCGACACATAGAGGTATAACTGCTTTTGCTTTTCGGTACGGCCACGAAAATCAATTTGTTTACTAGCTTCCTGCTCGATAGGCGCCCAGGCCACTTGCCAGAGTTTATCCAGAAACTCACTAACCACATTCCCACGGGCATACCAAAAGCGCGGATTACCCTCTATCAGCTCATGCTCGTCAAACTTGCCGCCACGGCGTTTTTCACGTAGACGGTGGGGTTCTTTGAGTATAAATAGAGCAGATTCGAGTGATTCGATATGCAGGCTATTCAGTACCTTTTGAAATACCGGATCATCGGAGAGCAAACAGGCTAACAGCACCAACTGGCTATGCCCGCCCCGACAATAAAACAGGCGCCGTAATCGGTCATCACCTAATCTTTCTCGTCGCTTTTGGCGCTGCTCCTCAGCTCGGTCGAGAAATTTAGCTCTTTGCTCTTCAAATGGCTTGAGCTCATCTTGTATTGCCTGATAGTCAGCTCGCTCATCTTCACTCATTTCATTGACTGATTTCCCTGCGAATTTTCTGAGTTCGTCTTGGAGATCAATCATCCTCGGTGAGTTGGTATAGGCGTTCAGTTCTGAATCTGAAAAAACTTCATCGGTGGTGATTTCCTGCCGCTGATTAAAGCGCCGTTGATGCTCCTGAAATAACTGCTCGATGCGCTCATTACGACCCGAGTAGTAGGCAAAAATATGTGAGGGCAGCAGCTCGCGATTTTTGAGTAGATAGCCCTGGGATTCACTTTTCCCATTCACCCACACATAGGGACGTTTTTGTTTGGCGGTATCCGCTTCAATACGTACGATATGACCACTGATTTCATATTCCAACATGTAGTCGAAGGAGGAATCACGATCAAGATCGACATCGCGAAACAAAGTGATCAGTGCCTCTATCAGATTGGATTTGCCGATGCCATTCTGACCAATCAGTGCATGGCTGCGAATGCGTTTTACAGGCTCATCCATGGCCGCACCCTCAACCGGCTCCAGCTCAGTGGTAAAGGTCATCGCAAGATGGCGCAGGTTTCTGAAATGCGGAATGGCTAAGGTACGAAGCTGCATAGGGTGTCCTTACTCTACTTTTCCAACATTTCAGCGGGTATGGGCTCCAGTAGCCAGCCGTGGGCTACTTCTATTTTTAGCTGTGCATAAAAAGCATCGATCTCACCGCCAAAGCGCTGCCATAAATCTTTGGCACTCATTTCTCCGTTCTGACGAGCGAGAATGGTGGCTAACGGTGCTTGGGCTTTGACATTGGGCGGCGCGCCCAATCGCACAGGGGCGACCAGTTCAGTTTTCGGGGCTTTCATGGGTTCTTCCTCTTGCTCGATGGCGATGCCAGTGAGAGTGGAGACAGATGCTATGGCGAGGTGATGAACCACATCCTTCACCCTCTTTAGCTGGCTTTCAAGCGCATCACAGACTTGCATAAGCTGCTCAATTTTTTTGACTATTCTGGCCTGTTCAGCGATTGGAGGTAATGGGTAAGCAAACAAACCTACGCTATTAGCTGATAGATTTGGTTGTGCCGTGCCATTATCAAATCTAAATATTTGACTTCGACCTAAGGGGCTAATCAAGTAATAGTAAAAGTACCGATTTAGTGAAGCGACCAGTGGGCGAACAATCATTAGTGATGATGCTATTGCTCCTTCATTATATGGCGTTACAAATGCAGTTTTACCGAATGTTGCCCCTCTCAAGCAATAGACCAAATCACCCGATTCAATTTTTCCGCTTCGTAAGCTATCGAATTTTCCCCTAGTGATATAGTTCATATTTGTTTTCGTTAAGGTGCCATCTGGTTTAATATGGCCAGTATTTATCCATGGAATGCCTTTGGAAACATACTCATCTTTATTGGGGTAATTCTTGCCTCTATCGCCATTTATTAATTCGGCAATTAGTCCCAAACGAATCCACTCCCATTGGCTCGGGATCTGAAAAGGGATTTCTTCAATAACCATTTCAGGAAGAGATTTCTGTAGCTTAAGTTTTCTTTTTTTAGACTCTTCCTTTTTTTTGTTTTCTATTTGTTGAAGCAATGTTTTAGCACTTGTCTCTTGGGAATCCTGCTCAACTAAATAGCCATGCATTGCGACATCTAAAATTAAGCTGCGTAAATCAGCCACGTCCTCCGGCACGGAGAACAGTTGCCCGAAGTTGGCTTCCAGTCGCTGCCAGCTTTCTTGCAGCTCATGGGGGCTTTGGCTGGCGGCGACGGCTTGCAGGGTGGCATAGCGCAACTGGTTTTGCAGTGTGCGGCGTTTTTGTTGCTGCGCTTCCAACTGATCGCATAAAACCATCAGTTCATCGACTTTGGCGACGATGCGGGATTGCTCTTCGAGGGGAGGAAGAGGAATAGGAAGCGCTCTAACGGTTGACGTGTTTAATTCGACTTGCTGTGTTGTACCGGATACAAGCGAATCTGAATGGGAGGGGTCAATGCGTAACTGTACCCATGGTGAAGCGACCACACACCAAAAATAACGTGGGAAGCAATTCGCAAGTCGGATGACCGTGACGTGCGAATCTGCGACTGCTGGCTTTTCTTCTGCAGCTGAATAGATCGCTACGCGGCCAGCTGTACCTGTTCCGGTTGAGTTCCAAAGCAAATCACCATCGCACAGATAACGTTCTTTGCCGTATTTTTCTAAAGAATCATCTGCCACATGGCGAGCAGGTGTTAAATCAAAGCCATTCCATTGAATGCATTTTTGCGAAACGACGTAAGTAGAGCTTTTATCTGCGTATTTTGGCCCCTTACCTCGCTGAATATACATACAAAGCTTTTCTAAACGCTCCCATTCCCAGTGTTCAGGAATCATGAAGGGTATCTTGGATAATGGTGGGTGCATTCTAGTCGAGCGGAGTTTAAGCGATTCCTCATATTCTTTACGGAGACTATTAGCGGCTTTGATAATCTCTTGCACAGGTTGAAAGGTTTCAGCTCTTTCCACAAGTCGCCCCGAGATAGCTAGTTGCAATACTAACTCTCGAAGTTTAACTATCCCATTCGGTGCATTGGCGATATGACCAAACTCAGCCAAAAACTGCTGTGCGTCCATTAGCTGTTCTCCCCACGGTTTTCGAGGCGAGCCCGTGAGTTTTCAATGGCCTGATGCAATTTGGCTTGTAGTACTTCTTTGGGGGGTAAAGCAGTCAAATATTCAGCGACATGGATGCCGCTGGCATCCAGCTCTAATAGTTCGATCTGCTCCTGCTTTTTACCGCTGCACAGAATAATCCCCAGCGGCGCGGCTTCGCCCGCCTCCTGTTCATGCTTGGCCAGCCAACGCAGATATAACTCCATTTGGCCTTTGTGCTCGGCTTTAAAGTCGCCCAGTTTCAGGTCGATGGCAACGAGGCGTTTCAGTCGGCGGTTGTAGAACAATAGGTCGATGTAAAAATCATCATTGTCGATCTGGATGCGTTTTTGCCGTGCGACAAAGCTAAAGCCGGCTCCTAGCTCCAACAGAAACTGCTCCAGATCGCGCAGAATAGCGTCTTCCAGATCTTTTTCCAGGTAGCGGTCATTCAGGCCCAAAAAATCGAGAACGTAAGGGTCTTTGAGCACCAGGTTTTGGCTCAGCGAGCCTGTTTGGCGCAGGTTGGCTAATTCTTGCGTTAGCAACATTTCAGGTTGTTTAGACAGGGCGGTTCGCTCAAACAGCAGGGTGTTTTTTCTTTCCCGCAATTGGCGCACACTCCAGCTCTCTTGCGCGCACATCTGACTGTAAAAATCGCGCTGAAGCGTATCTTTTAGGTAAATCAGCTCTAGAAAATGGCTCCATGACAATTGTCTCGACAGTGTCGAGACAATCTGCCCATCGGGGTAAGCCTCGGCAAAGCGCAACATGTGCCGCAGGTTTTTGGCGGAGAAACCGCGGCCATACTCCTGCTCTAATTGTCTCGACAGTGCAGAGACAATTTGCTCGCCATAGGCAGCACGCTCACCCTGAAGTACTTCATGTCGAATGCGCTGGCCAATTTGCCAGTAGAGGATCGTTAGTGCGCTGTTAACGGTTGTAGCCAGGTGTTGGCGACCCTGCTCAATCAGCGTACAAATATCGCCGAGCAGTTGTTGTTCAATCGGTAAAGCTGGCTTGCTCATGCGTCTTCTGCCTCTGGGCTAAAGTGGTGAGCAAGGGCTGCCGCCAGTTCGCTTTTGAGCTGGTTTTCGGTTTCTTCAATTTCACCCAAGAGTTGTTTGTATTTGACCAGTAGCTCGTCAGGGTCGTGGCTTTCTTCTTCGGGGCCATTCGGATTTTTAATATCCAAATTAAAGATGGGCCAGTAAAGACGGTCGCCTGCGGACTGAGCGTCGCGGGCTTTTAAGCGCAGCGTTTCACTTTCGCTGCGTAAGCTTTCCATTTCATCGTCCACGCTTTGGCGTTGTGTTTTATCATTGTTTCCTTTAATAGAGCCACGCAAGTCACGAATGCGGTTTTCCAATGCGCTGGCTTGGTTATTAAGCTGCTCGGCATTATCCCAATGCGGTTTGGCGGCAGCTTCGGCCTGTTCGCGCTTAGTTTTAAAATCGACCTTCCAGGCGGATTCGTTTTCCTCACGGCTGGCAAAGTCATCGCTTTCATCGCCCCACCAGTCTTGCTCAGGCTTAAATTCTTCCAGGCGTATGGGTTTGGTTTTGCTATAGCTTTTGTAGCCCGGCGGATAGGGATGTTCGTAAAACCAAATGGTGTCGGTGTGGAAATGCTCGCTGCCATCGTCTACCCGCGTACCTTTGGTAAAAAACAGCAGGTTGGTTTTGATGGTGGTGTAGGGGGCAAATACACCTTTGGGCAGCCGAATAATGGTGTGCAGCTTGCATTCTTGCAGCAGCAGCTTTTTTAAGGTGCCTTTAATGCCATCACCAAACAAAAAACCATCGGGCAGAACCACGGCGGCGCGACCGTTTTCTTTTAGAAGCTTTTTGATAATTAGCGCCATAAACATATCGGCGGTTTCACGAGTTTTTAAATCGGCCGGGTAGTCGCTGCCGACGCCGTCGTCTTCATAGCCGCCGAAGGGCGGATTGGTGATAATGCAGTCCACCTTGTCGTTGGCACTCCACTCGTTCCAACCAATGCCGAGGGTATTTTTGTGTTCAATCTGACTGGGCACATCAATGCCGTGTAGTAACATGTTGGTGGTGCAAAGCAGGTGCGGCAGTTGCTTTTTCTCGATGCCACGAATCAACTGTTCAATGGCGCGCTTGTCTTCGGCGCTCGACTTGGAGGTAATCTGGTTGCGTAAGTGGTCAATGACGGCGGTTAAGAAGCCGCCAGTGCCGCAGGCTGGGTCCATCACGGTATCACGCTTGTCCAGGCGCGGGTTAACGCGATCAGCCATAAAAGCGGTGATAGCACGTGGTGTATAAAATTCACCAGCATTACCTGCGCCGCGTAGATCGTTTAGCAGTTGTTCGTACACATCGCCAATCTGCGAGCGAGTGGTGAAGTCGTGAAAATTAATGGCTTCTTCAAGCTTTTCGATCACCGCCAGCAACTGGGTGCCAGACTTCATATAGTTATTGGCGTCTTCAAAGACGCTGCGAATGACCTTGTGTTGTGGGCTGGCGTTGGCGTCCAGCTCTTTCAGTGCCGGAAATAATTGATTGTTAACAAAGCCGACGATATCCGATGGGGCCATTTTATGGGATTTTTTGCCTTGCTCATCGTCATTCATTTTGGCCCAGTTGCGCCAGCGAAACTCTTCCGGCAGTGGTGATTGATAGCTGGCATTATCGTCTTCCCACTCCTCCTCGCGCTGGTCAAATACTTTTAAAAAGAGCATCCAAGTGAGCTGGCCCAAGCGCTGTGCGTCGCCATCGACGCCATCGTCTTTGCGCATGATGTCTTGAATGGATTTGATGGTGCTGCTGAGATTCATTAGGTTTTCCAGTACTCGTCGTTAAGCGCTTTGGTCGTCGTAAAGCGCTTTTTCTAATTCGTGAATGGCTTGGGTGTACTGCTCGACGCCACCAAAAATGCAGCGACGGATTTGAGTTTTACTGCCGAATTGGTCGAAAGGGGGCAGCTCCAATACTTTGGCATCTTCAATATCTTGCACGCCGTGGTGAGCAAATTTTTCCAGCAGGGCTTCGAGCACGACGCGGGCTTGTTCGCCGTATTTACCGAACACATCGTGTTTTTTCACCTTGTTAGCACGTTCACGCCGGGTGAGAGGCTTTTGGTTAAAAGCGACATGAGCCACCAGATCAAAAGCATCCAGCTCTCTGCCGTTGGGAACGGCTTGCTGCAATATCTCCAGCGGTATCCCGTGTTCGGCAAGTTCCTCCAGCACCGCTTGCTTACGCTCGGCCCCATTCCAACGGCGCAGAAAGCCGGTGAGATTGCCAAATTCAGTCTGCAGGGCTTTTTGAATATCGGCCTTGAGTAGCACTCGGTAGTCGTCAGTAATCAGTTTGCCGTCGGCGTCTAGATACTGTTCAAGTATCACAGCGACCCGAACATTGACATCCCCGATCACGTATTTGATGCGGCCTTCTCTCTCCCCAGTATTGCGGCCATCATCAAACCCGCCGGTTGTGCCGGTAACGTAAGGTGGAGGCTCCACTTCACCAATACCAGAGGTGCCTGTGATATCGGGTGGCAGATCTTCCGGCAGTAGTTCGTCAGTGGGGATTACCGGGTCATCAGGCTTGGGTTCATAAATGACGACGGGGTCTCCATCAAAATCCGGATCAGCAAACAGTCGTGTGGCACCCTTGAAGTCCATGATGGTGAAGTAGAGCTTTTGGTAATCCTCGCGCAGGCGAGTGCCACGACCAATCATTTGTTTAAATTCAGTCATGGAATTGATGTTTTGATCGAGCACAATCAGTTTGCAGGTTTTGGCATCTACCCCGGTAGTAAGCAACTTAGATGTGGTGGCGATAACGGGATAGGGCTCGTCGTTATCAATAAAGTAGGAAAGCCGGGCTTTGCCTTCGTTATCGTCACCGGTAATGCGCATCACATAGCGGCGGTTACTAGCGGCTGCAGGAATCAGTTTTACCAATGCTTGACGCATACGCTCGGCGTGGTCTTGATCGTCACAAAAGACGATCGTTTTGGCCATGGGGTCGGTGGCTTTCAAATACTCCCAGACTCTTCTGGCCACCAGTTCGGTACGTTTTTCCAGCACTAAATTGCGATCAAAATCTTTGGTGTTGTACTGACGCTGTTCCACCAATTGGCCGAGTTTATCGACCTTCCCTTTTTCGGGTGTGTAGCCTACGGCATCTACATCCGTGGCTATACGAATCACTTTGTAAGGAGCTAGAAAACCATCTTCAATGCCCTGTTTGAGTGAGTAGGTGTAAATGGGGTCGCCAAAGTAGGTGGTGTTGCTGATGTCTTTGGTTTCTTTCGGCGTGGCGGTTAAACCCAGATGGGTGGCGCTGCCGAAATACTCTAATATATCACGCCAAGCAGAATCATCCGCTGCGCTGCCACGGTGGCACTCATCAATCACGACCAGGTCAAAAAAGTTTGAGGGAAACTGGCGGTAGATTTGTTTCCGCTCTTCTCGGCCGGTCACCGCTTGATAAAGAGCAAGGTAGATTTCGTAGTTCTTTTTGGCTTCTCGATTAGTAACCTTGTGCATGACTTCGCCAAAGGGGGCAAAGTCTTGTTGCATGGTTTGATCCACCAGGATGTTGCGGTCGGCCAAAAACAAAATGCGTTTTTTGGCTTTGGCTTTCCATAAACGCCAGATAATTTGGAAGGCAGTGTAGGTTTTTCCTGTGCCCGTTGCCATAACGAGCAGCACGCGCTGCTGGCCTTTGGCAATTGCTTCGATGGCGCGATTAATGGCAACACGCTGGTAATAACGGGGCTCTTTGCCACTACCATCGCTATGAAAGGGTTCCTCGACCAGTTTCACCGCTTCCGGTTCTACCAAGCCTTTCCATTGCTGATACAGAGGCCACAAGTTTGCCAGGGATGGCAACTCATTGAGTGAGATCTCTCGTTCGATAGGCTGAGTAATGCCGGTGCGATCATGCAGCAAAAAACCTGCTCCGTTGCTGCTGATAGCAAAAGGGGCATCCAGCATTTCGGCATAGGTCAGCGCCTGCTGCATGCCGTGGCCGACTGAAAATTTTGATTGTTTGGCTTCAATAACGGCAATGGGCACGCCGGGGCTGGCGTAAAGCACATAATCAGCGCGCTTGGGGCCGCCCTTTGCATTGGGATTTTTCACCCGCGCAGCCAGCTTTCCCCGCACCATAACGCGACCATCGGTAAGGTTCACTTCTTCCCGAAACTGATTCTGTTGCCAACCCGCCTGCAGAATGGCTGGCGTGATGAACTTGGTGCAGATGTCTCGCTCGCTGAGCCGGTGTTTATCCATCGAGGTGCACCCCTTTATTTTTGCTCATGGCCATATTCATCTGCCCCTATCAATGCGCAACCATTCACCTATCTCCGAAAGCTGGAACGTCCACCGCCTGTCGATTGCGTGGGTTGGTCTTTGCGTTCACGCCAGCAATAGCCAATCTCATTGATAACGCCTAAGTGCTTAGCAACGTTGAGGGAGCCGTCCAGGATTTAGGGTCATGATTTTAGCGTCCACCTAAAGAGACTAAAATCGTTATTTTAGATTGAGGTGGGCGACAAATTGCCCTTATCAATTAAGTAAGGCTAATACCTCATCACTCAATATTCTGAATCTGCTCCCTCATCTGTTCAATCAGCACTTTAAGCTCTACCGCGCAGCGGGTGCTTTCGGCCACGACTGATTTAGATGAAAGCGTGTTGGCTTCGCGATTAAGCTCCTGCATCAAGAAATCCAGGCGGCGGCCTTTAGAGCCTTTTTCAGCAAGCTGTCGGCTGACTTCGCCTACATGAGCGGTTAGGCGGTCGAGCTCTTCATCTACATCGGCCTTTTGCGCAACCAGTACCAGCTCGGCTTCCAGGCGCTGGGGGTCGAGTTCGGTTTTGGCGATTTCCAAGCGTTCCAGCAATTGGGTGCGCTGACGTTCCAGAATTTGCGGCAGCAGGCTTTTAACCGTTGCGACCTGCTCGCTTACCGCCGTTAGCCGAGTTGAAATCATCTCGGCGAGTTTTTCGCCTTCCCGGGCACGAGCTTCGATCAACTCATCTAGCGCTTGGTCAAACAGCGCCTTGACAGCCGCCTTGATGGCGTCCTGATCCAGATGCTGGGTTTCCATTACGCCGGGCTGGTTTAGCAGTTCAAGCGTCGTCGGCGCCAAAGCGCTAGGCACCTGCTGCTGCACGGCATTGAGCGCCTCGGCGATGGCGGCTAAGCGAGTGGTATTAACCGCTGGCGCCTGCACGGTTTCGGCACTTTCAAAGCGCACGCTGCACTCTACTTTGCCTCGCGCCAAGCGGGTACGCAGGGTTTCACGCAGAACAGGTTCTAGGTCACGCAGGCTTTCATGCAGGCGAAAATGGGGCTCCAGATAGCGCTGATTAACGGAGCGAATTTCGACTTGCAGCGTGCCCCAAGAGGCGGCCTTCTCGGTGCGGGCAAATGCGGTCATGCTGTGTACGCGACTTGAAGTGGCCATGGGTTCATCCTGTTGGTAACGCATTTATCTCAGTCTACCCGATAAGCGCGGGTTTGAACGTTAAGACGTGTACAATGGCGGCCTTTTCTTCATAACGCGCTTATGGTGAGGTGCTATGCGTCCTGATGTTGTTCGCCCCAGCGGTCGCGAAGCCGACCAGCTCCGTGAAATTCGCCTGACCCGTGATTACACCCGCCATGCCGAGGGCTCCGTGCTGGTGGAGTTTGGCGATACCAAGGTGCTGTGTAATGCCAGCGTAGAAGCGGGCGTGCCGCGTTGGCTGCGGGGCAAGAATCAGGGCTGGATAACAGCCGAGTACGGTATGCTGCCGCGCGCCACGCATTCGCGCAGCGGGCGTGAGGCAACACGTGGCAAGCAAGGTGGCCGTACCCTTGAGATTCAGCGTCTTATTGGGCGTAGCCTGCGCGCGGCAGTCGACCTGAAAAAGATGGGCGAATTCACGATTACCGTGGATTGTGACGTGATTCAGGCCGATGGCGGCACCCGTACCGCCTCGATTACCGGTGGCTGCGTGGCGCTGGTGGACGCGATTCGTTACCTGCAGCGCGAGAAAAAGATCAAAAGCGACCCTTTCAAGCAGCTGGTGAGCGCGATTTCAGTAGGTATTTATAAAGGCGCGCCGGTGTTGGATCTCGACTATCCCGAGGACAGCAAGGCGGATACCGACCTGAACGTGGTCATGACCGAAGGCGGTGAGTTGATTGAAGTACAGGGCACTGCGGAGGCGGGCGCGTTTAACCGTGCCGAGCTTAATGCCATGCTGGATCTAGCTGAAAAAGCGGGCAGCGAGCTGCGTGAACACCAGCGTGAAGCACTGGGTATTCGCGGGTAAGCGTTTTAATCGTTAACGCAATGAGCCGACCTCTGGGTCGGCTCATTGGTAACGACGACGCGGGAAAGATGCTTAAAGGTCGAGATCGTACTCAACAATTAGCGGGGCGTACTCGGAGAAAGTCGCCTCTTTATCGATCCATGCGTCGACCACGTGACGACGGAAGTTGGGGCCGACTAACTGATAGTCGATCCGCCAGCCTTCCTGACGGCTACGGGGTACGTCTTGGTCGAGCTTCGGCCACCAGGTGTACTCGCCTGCATCGCGATTGATTTCGCGGAAGGTGTCGATAAACCCTGTTGGGCCAAGCACCTGATCCATCCAGGCGCGTTCTTCCGGGCGAAAACCAGACGTCAGCTGGTTATCAGACCAGTTGGCCAGATCAACCGTTTTATGGGCAATGTTCCAGGTACCGCAGATGATGTACTCGCGCCGCTTGCGCGACATCTTCGTCAGGTATTCCTGGTACTGCTCCATAAACGCCTGTTTGGCTTTCTGGTCGCTGCCATCAGGCATCAGGAAGGTAGCGATACTGAAGCGGTCATAATCCGCCTGCAGAAAACGCCCTTCGTGATCACACTGTGGAAAGCCCAGACCATACATGATCGCCTTGGGAATTTTACGGCAGTAAAGCCCAACACCGGAAAAACCATCCTCTTCCGCATCCAGGAAATAGCCTTCATAGCCTTCCGGATAAAGAATATGGTCATCCAATTCAAAACTTTTTGCCTTGATGTTCTGCACGCAAACCACATCGGCGTCCTGCTGAGCCAGCCAGTCCAGGAAGCCACGGTCGACGGCATCACGTATACCATTAACATTGATGCTGGCAATTTTCATAAATCGTCCCTTTTGCGTCGCTGCTGTATGATACCCGACGTTTAGACGTTTGGGTAAATAGACCCATCAATTCTTGCTATTTACCTGCGTTTTATTGTTGCCTTCGGGCTGACATGAACCAACCGCCTAATGAGGAACGCCGTGGCTACCACTTTACAACCCTATCAGCGCGAATTCATCGCCTTTGCCATTGAGCAGGGCGTTCTCAAGTTTGGTGAGTTCACGCTCAAATCCGGGCGAGTAAGTCCTTACTTTTTTAATGCTGGCCTATTTCAGACGGGCCGCGCACTTGCCAAGCTTGGGCGTTTTTATGCTCAGGCCATTGTAGATAGCGATTTGCAAGCCGATGTGCTGTTTGGCCCCGCCTACAAAGGCATTCCGTTGGCCGCGGTCACGGCGGCAGCGCTTGCCGACCACCACGATCTGGATATGCCCTACGCCTTTAATCGCAAGGAAGCCAAAACCCACGGCGAAGGCGGCAATATTGTGGGTGCGCCGCTTACTGGCGATATTTTGATCATTGACGATGTGATTACTGCGGGCACTGCGATCCGCGAAGTCATGGGTTTGATCGAGCAAAGCGGTGCTCGCGCGGGCGGCGTGATTATTGCCCTCGACCGCCAGGAGCGTGGCCAGGGCGAGCAGAGCGCCATTCAGGAAGTCCAGGCCGAGTACGGAATGCCGGTGGTGAGTATCGTCACCCTTGAGCAAGTGCTCACTTACCTTGAAGAGCATGCCGGTGGCGAAATGCTCGCCTACGCGGAAGCCGTGCGCGCCTACCGCGACCGCTACGGTATTGCTGCCTAGTATTTGCCGTTTAGCTAAGTGGCAAGTGCGCCGGCAAAACCTTGCTGGCGCCACGCTTCATAGCTCACAATAGCCACCGCGTTGGAAAGATTAAGACTGCGGTTATTGGGCTGCATGGGAATCCGCAGCTTTTGGGCGTCTGGCAGCGCTTGGTGCACCTCGGCAGAGAGCCCGGCGGTTTCAGAGCCAAACAGCAGCACATCTCCCTGTGCAAAATCAGCCTCGCTGTGGGGCCGCGTGCCTTTGGTGGTAATTGCCCAAATGCGCCGTCCCGACATGGCTTTTTGAAATGCGGCAAAATCAGCATGACGAGTCACATTGGCCAGGTCACGGTAATCAAGCCCGGCACGGCGCAGCTTTTTTTCTTCAAGGTCGAAGCCGAGCGGCTCAATCAAGTGCAAACGACAGCCATTATTGGCGACCAAGCGCATGATGTTGCCCGTATTGGGCGCCATGCGTGGTTCAAACAGCGCTACTTCAAACATCACCACCTGCCTATCCATGTTGTGCGCGTAGAAACGGCTGATTGTAGATGAAAAACCGCAAAGGATAACGTGCCTAATGACGCCATCGACCCCACAAAGCATCTTAACCCGCATCAAGGGCCTTAATCCGCGCCAGCAGGAAGCCGTGCGCTACATTGATGGCCCGTGCTTGGTGTTGGCAGGGGCAGGGTCCGGTAAAACCAGCGTTATCACGACTAAAATTGCCTATCTGGTTCAAGAATGCGGGATGAGCGCGCGCCGAATCGCTGCGGTCACGTTCACCAATAAAGCCGCTCGCGAAATGAAAGAGCGTGTCGGGCAGATGCTCAAGGGCAAAGAAGGCCATGGCCTGACGGTGTCGACCTTTCACACGCTGGGCCTCAATATTATCCGCGGCGAGCTAAAAACCCTGGGCTATAAGCCGGGATTTTCGCTGTTCGACCCGGAAGATGCCAAGGCGCTGCTGCGCGACCTGATGAACAAGGACGCCCAGGTCGATGCCGAGCAGATCAACTCGGTCCAAGCCAAGATTTCCACCTGGAAAAACGATCTGGTGCTGCCGGGTGACGCGCTCTCCTTTGCCGCCGATGACGATGAGCATTTTGCCGCGCGGGTGTACGAGGCCTATAACCGCCACCTGAAAGCCTACAACGCGGTGGATTTTGATGATCTGATCCTGCTGCCCGTCGTGCTGTTGAAAAACGATGCCGAGGCATTGGAGCGCTGGCGGCGCAAGATTCACTATATGCTGGTGGATGAGTATCAGGACACCAACGTCTCCCAATACCTGCTGGTAAAGCTTCTGATGGCCGAACGCTCGACCTTTACCGTGGTGGGCGACGACGACCAGTCGATCTACGCCTGGCGCGGTGCGCGGCCGGAAAACCTGGTGACCCTGGGCGAGGATTTTCCGCGGCTCAAGGTGATCAAGCTGGAGCAGAACTACCGCTCGACTGCCACCATCCTGCGCGCTGCCAACACCCTGATTGCCAACAACCCCCACGTCTACGACAAGACGCTCTGGTCGGATATGGGCGACGGCGCGCCGATCCGGGTGATCGTAAACCGTCATGAAGAGGCGGAGTCCGAGCGGGTGGCCAGCGAAATGCTCACCCGGCGGATCAAGGAGAAGGCCGAGTGGCGCGATTTCGCCGTACTTTATCGCGGTAACTTTCAGGCAAGGCTCCTGGAACTCAAGCTTCAGCACTACCAGATTCCCTACAAGCTCTCCGGCGGCACGTCGTTTTTCTCACGCAACGAGATCAAGGACGCCATGGCCTACCTGCGTCTGCTGATTAACCCAGCCGACGATAACGCCTTTTTACGCATCGTTAACGTGCCGCGCCGCGAAGTCGGTCCGGGTACCGTCGAGAAACTCGCCAACTACGCCACCGAGCGCTCGATTTCGCTGTTTGCCGCCTGTCATGAGTTGGGCCTCGAGCAGGTTCTGCCCACCCGCGCCGTCGAGCGGCTCTCCCGCTTTACCCACTTTATCGATGGCGTGCGCAAGCGGATGGATCAGGGCGATGCGATCGCAGCCATTCGCGACATGCTGCGCGATATGGATTACGAGGCGTGGCTTTATCAGAACGCCAGTGCGCCCACGATCGCCGAGCGCCGTATGGCCAACGTATGGATCCTGATTGATCAGCTCGAAAAATCGCTTAATCGCGACCCGGAAGAGGATACTGCCTCCGAGGCTACCGAAACCGATAGCGTAGAGGCCGCTATTTCTCGTTTGGTACTGCGCGATATCCTGGAACAGCAAGCCGAAGAGGATGATTCCGACCGTGTACAGCTGCTTACCATGCACGCGTCAAAGGGGCTTGAGTTTCCTCACGTGTATCTGCTGGGCTGGGAAGAGGACTTGCTGCCCCACCGCAACGCGATCGAAATGGGCACGGTAGAAGAAGAACGCCGCCTGGCCTATGTGGGCATTACCCGCGCGCGGCGCACGTTAACGCTTACGCTTGCCCGCCAGCGCAAAGCCTATGGCGAGCTGATGGACTGTCAACCCAGCCGCTTTCTAGAGGAGCTCCCCCCGGAGGATCTGGAATGGGAAGGTCGTGCAGACAAGGAAGATCCGGATAAAAAACAAGAGCGCGGCAAAGATGCGATTGCCGGGCTGCGCTCTTTATTGGGTTAAAGGCTTTTACTCGGCACCGGCCTTTTTAGCGAAATAACCGGTTATAAACTATCCACAGGAGGTTTCATTAAACTGCCTGTGGGTAACTTATTTGACCTCGCTGATCATATAGTCGACGATTGCTTTAATTTCGTCATCGCTAAAGTTAAACCGCCCCCCTTTGGGCGGCATGGCGCCAAGGCCGTTAATCGCACTGGCGTACAGCTCGCCCGTTCCTTTGGTGAGCCGCGCTGTCCAGGCGCTGCTGTCGCCCGTGGCCGGAGCGCCCGCAATGCCTGCCGCGTGACAGGCACCGCAGCTCGCCTGGGCGTAGAGTGCCTCCCCATCGTACTCGGGCACCTCGGCGACGTTTGAGTCTTCAACGGCCGTTTGCGCATCATCCACGGCGGCCTGAGGCGCCTCAGCAGGCGTGCATTCCTGCCCTTCCAGGCATAGCTGCCCGACGGGTGCCAGCCGCTTGGCCAGTGCTTCACGTTGGGCTGTCGTCTCGTCATCAGCCATCGCACTAGCGGGCAACGACGCCAGAGCCGTCATAACACATGCAATGTATTTAAAATTCACCTAGCCCCCTCCCCTTTAGCCTACCCACGGCTTGCCTTTTGAGTCGCCGTACCCGTAACGTCTTTAATCGCTACCGGCAGCAGCTTGCACGGTAAAAAGGAGTATGCCTCGTTTTTAACGGGCATGGCACACGTTATTCGCGCTGGATAGCGGAGCGAGGAGAGAAAGCGTTTTTTTAAACCGCTAAACGCATAAAGCTCATGTTTTACATGAGCTTTTCGGTGGCTTTTTATCGCTTATTTAGAAAATAAGTTTAAAAACGCCCGTCAGGGTAAGAAGACCCACTGCAAAAATAAAGATGATAATCCACAGTAAAATTTTCATTTCTTTTCCTCCATGAGTAGAAAGCGTTCCCGAGTATAACGCCCCCAGTATAGAAGAAAAATTAAAATGCTGGCTAACATTAAAACCGGTGGCCTCAAATTTATGCGTTTCATCATACGCTTAGAGGACTTTGTCGTTATTTTATCTAATCTATCTAAAGCGTGCGCTTAGATACCATAGGGCACTTTCCAGGCAAGCAGGCGCTGCTCAGCATAGCAGGCAAGCCCCGCCTGCTGGTAAAGGCGTTGGGCGGGTGTATTTTGTGCATCAACGGTCAATATTATCTCGGTCGCGCCTTCTTGCAACGCGAGGCGAAAGGCCGTCTGCAACACTTCTCGACCAATGCCTTTACTCCGCCAATGAGGCACTACGCCCATTAATAGAAGCTCCCAGCAGCGGTCTTTTAAAGGTGAGAGTAGTAGTACGCCCACCGGCTGACTATCCACGTGAACGCTATACCAGTGATGAGGAGCATAAGGCGCCTTTTGATAAAAACCAGCCAATAGGGTTTCAGCAGACAATGCTTCGCGTAAGTCTGGGCAGTCGAGAGACGCTTGGCTGACGCCATCGATCAACGCTTTTTGAGCCGATTCATCCAGTTCCGTAAAAGCCTGTAGCTGAATGGCAGCTGGCTTATGGGCAGATGAGGCTAGCGGGGAGGTTATACTGCCTGACAGGTAATACAGCTCAGCCAGGCGCGTCATATTGTGGGCGAGAAGCGTTGTCTCCCAGGCATAATGGCCAGAGGGTAACACCGTATGGCAAAACGTTATTCTCTGCTCGGCTATCCAGCGGTAAGCCGCCTGCAACAGCGCTTGTGCAGCGCGGCCTTGCTGGCGGGGAAGCCACAGCTGCGCCGTGGCATTGCCAAGTGGTTGTACCCAGATAGCGCCATCAATACGGCCCTGTTGCTGAGAGACCCACAGCCCCTCCCAGGCATCGGCTTGTTTAGCCGACTGTAAGGCGGTTTGCAGCATAGGCTGTAGCGCCGGTTCATGGACGGCCGCCAAGTGCAGCAAGGCTTCACGACGATGCGTTGAAGGGCAGACAACCACAGAAGTGCTGCAGACAGTCGGTTTTAGCATTAATTAAAGCGCCATTGGGTTGCTTGCGTTGACGTTAATCCTGACTGACTCCCCCTAACGATGCTACCTTTCGTTATTTCCTATCAGAGCCGTTACAGGAGTCGCTGACACCATGCGCATATTGCTGGTTGAAGATGATGCCAGCTTGTCTTCGGGCATTCGCTTGGCGCTCAAGCCGGAGCACTATACGGTCGATCAATTGGACAATGGCAACAGTGCTCTTATAGCACTTAAAGAGTCCGAACCGTTTGATGCCGTGATACTCGATTTAGGCTTGCCGGGCTTGGATGGCCTGCAAATTATCAAGGCCGTGCGCCGCCACGGCAGCCAAATTCCTATTCTGGTGCTGACCGCTCGCGACGGTATCAACGACCGCATCGCCGGGCTTGATGCCGGAGCCGACGACTATCTGATAAAGCCCTTTGAAGTGGAGGAGCTAAAAGCGCGCCTTCGCGCACTGCTACGTCGCAGTCAAGGGCAGTTGGATAGCCATCTGGAGTGTAGGGGCATTCGGTTGGATCCCTTAACGCTGAGCGTCAGCTATCAGGATAAAACGATTGTGCTTTCGCGGCGTGAATTTACCCTGCTGCAAGAATTCATGGGTCATCCTGACCGGGTGTTTACTCGGGATACGCTGACCAGTCTGATTTATGGCTGGGATGAAGATGTGGAAAGCAATGCCATTGAGGTTCATATCCACCATTTGCGGCGCAAGCTGTTTCCTGAGGTGATCCGCACGCTAAGGGGGATTGGTTACGTGATGGATAAAACACCGCAGGGAGGCGAGCGGTGAACTCTATTCGTCGGCGCACGCTGGGCCTTACGCTGCTGTTGTTTTTGCTCAGTATCATGGTGATCAGCGTGGTCAGCTATCGCTACGCAACTCATGAAATTCAGCAGCTACACGATGCCAGTCTCGCCCGGCACGCCAACCTTTTAGGCGAGCTTATGCAGGCGCCGATTCCACCCGCCTATCAGCAGGCGCTATTGCAGAGTGTGGAAAATACCTTACAGACCGAACCGCGCACCCCCAATGCGCTCGTGTTCCAGCTTTGGGAGGGAGATACGCTGTTGCTTCATTCAGCCGATGCGCCGTTGGTGCATCTTGCCGCCTCCCAGAAAGGCTATTCCAGGCAGCAGTACCGCGGGCAGACCTGGCAGACCTATACGCTGCCGCTTGCCGAGAGCACGCGGCGGGTGGTCGTTGCCGAGCAGGACGACGTACGCTTGAGCTTGGTCAGGCGGGTAGCACTGCGTACCCTGCTACCTGAATTTATCGGTTTGATCGTTCTAGCCACGCTGCTGTGGTGGAGTATTGGCTGGGGGCTTTCACCGCTGTCACGTATGGCGGAGCAGATTCGCAACCGGGACCCGCATAACCTTCAGCCGCTTAAACTCTCGCCGCTACCGTATGAGCTGGCCACTATTTCCGGCGCACTTAACCGGTTATTAATGCGGATTCAGCGCCTGCGTGAACGTGAAAAGCGCTTTATTGCCGATGCCGCACATGAACTGCGTACCCCGCTTGCCGTACTTGATCTGCATGCTCAAAACGCGTTAACCGCGGAAAGTCCGCAGGATCGTGAGGAGTCGCTGGTTTACTTGCGCCAAGGAGTCGCCCGGGCAACGCATTTGGTCAGCCAGCTACTCACTTTGGCACGCCTTGATCCCGATGAAGAAAGCCCACCCTTACGCGCGGTGGATGCTTTATTTGAGGTACGCGACGCGCTTGCCAAACTGCTTCCTCTGGCCCGGCAACAGCAACAGACGCTGCAGCTAGAAGCCGACGAAACGGCTCAGTGGCCATTAGACGAGGTGCCAGGCGCGCTGGGCACGTTGATCCAGAATCTGGTAGGCAATGCCATTCAACACTCCCCGCCCAAAGGATCGATCCAGATCTATCTCAAGGGCGCAGAGGAGAACATCACGTTGATCGTCGATGACCAGGGGCCAGGGATTCCGCCAAGCGAGCGTAAGGCGGTAACAGAGCGCTTTCATCGGGCAGGCCCTGGCGCAGGCTCTGGGCTGGGCTTATCCATTGTCGAGCGGGTCGTCGCTCAACATGACGGTACGCTGACATTCGATGATGCGCCCGGTGGCGGGCTGCGCGTTAACGTAACGCTCAAGCGCCATGGGCCCTCAGAATAGTTTTCATGCCTTAAGGTTCTGATAAGAATTAACTGTGACTCTGAAGGTACTAGGTCAATGGTTAGGCAGCCGTTGGCCACTTATAATAGGAGTACCCTGATGAACCAAGTGGCTTTTTCACCTAAATCGTTAATTCAATTCAGCTCAACACCGCGTCTGATATCTCCTAAGGCCAAGCATTTAACTACTGAAAGCTCGGCTATAGAAGTACTTACCGACTTTCAAAACCTGAAGCCCCAATCGGTAGCGGCAGACACCCCGATCGACGAGGCGCATCTTAAAATGCGTTACAGCGGTGTGCGCCTTTTGTTTGTCATCGACAAACAGGAGCACTGCGTTGGTATTTTGACCTCTAAAGAAGTCATCGGCACACGGCGCATCAACCTGGCCATGCAGCAGCGTAATCTTGACCGTAACGAGATTACCGCTGACATGATCATGACACCCTGGAACAAACTCAGCGCCATGACGTACGAGCAGCTTTCCGCTCTGACCATTGAAGATCTTGTGCTCATCATGGAAGACGTGACCGAGCAGCACCTGCTGATTACTCAGTATGATGCCCAGCATGAACTGACTATTCGTGGCTTGATCTCAGCGACCGATATTCAAGATGCGGTCGGCAAGGAAGTAAGCACCGTGGTTCCTATGGCGCGCAGCTTTGCGGATATCTGCCAGGTTATTACCGGACACGACCTGTAAGGCTGAACTTGCCAGTGAGTGAAATGCTTTTAAAGTTGGTCTATCAGTTAACTTTTTAGATGCTTTATTACTAAAACGCCCCTTACCGGTAACGGTAAGGGGCGTTTTTAGTGGCGTACTAATTGATTGTTTAGAAAAGCGACGCGTTGATCCACAGGTGCGTTGCAATACTAGCCGCATAGCCCAGCAAAATAGCCGGCACCCAGCGCAGGTGAACCGCAAACGTGTAGATACCGCGAGCCTGGCCCATCAAGGCAACGCCTGCCGCTGATCCCATTGAAAGCAGGCTGCCCCCCACGCCAGCGGTTAAGGTAATCAGCAGCCAGTTGCCTTCCGACATATCCGGCGCCATAGAGAGCACCGCAAACATGACGGGGATGTTATCGACAACTGCGGAGATAAGTCCTAGCACTACGTTGGCCCATACCGGGTTCCAGCCGCCGTAAAGCGTTTCAGACAGCAGGGCTAAGTAACCCATGAAGCCAAGACCGCCCACGCTAAGCACAACTCCGTAGAAAAATAGCAAGGTGTCCCACTCTGAACGAGCAATTCGACTAAAGATATCAAACGGTACGACGCTACCTAGCTGCTCCAGTTTCTTCCAGTCACCCCGACGCGAATAGCGTTCACGCTTGCGCTCCAGCGAACGTGGCAGGCTGCGCCGCAGATAGTAGCCAAAGAACTGGAGTAATCCCAAGCCAAACATCATGCCCATGGCCGGCGGCAAGTGCAGAATCGAGTGGCAGAGTACCGAAATGGCGACAGTAATCAAAAACAGTACGATGATTCGCCGTGCGCCCCGCTTGAGCCAGACATTTTCAGTAAGGGCTGCTGGCTGGCGATTGACGATGAAGAAGTTCATGATCACCGCGGGCACCGTAAAGTTAACGATCGCGGGCAGCAACAGTGCAAAGAAACCGCCAAACGGCACTTGACCGGCCTGCCAAACCATCAACGTGGTGATATCCCCAAACGGGCTGAACGCGCCGCCTGCGTTAGAGGCCACCACCACGTTAACGCAGCATAAGCCGATAAACTTTTTATCGCCCTCGGCCACTTTGAGTACCACCGCACACATCAACATGGCTGTAGTCATGTTGTTGGCAATGGAGGAAATACCAAACGCAAGAAAACCGGTAATCCAGAAAAGGCTGCGATAGCTAAACCCCTTACGAACCAGCCAAGCACGCAGTGCATCGAAGGTGCGGCGTTCTTCCATCGCGTTGATATACGTCATTGCTACCAGCAAAAATAGCAGCAGCTCGGTATATTCCAGCAGCGTCTCGCGAAACGCGGTTTCGGCCACTTCAGGCATGCCCGCTTGCACATACACCCATGCCACGATAGCCCAGATAAGCCCCGCCGCTACCAGCACGGGCTTCGATTTGCGCATGTGAAGGAGTTCTTCAGACATTACCAGGGCGTAGGCAAGTATGAAGATAGCCACACAGGTAATACCGGCAAAGGAGAGGGTTAAATCAAGCGGACCAGCATCAGCGTAAGACAGGGAAGGAAAGACAACAGCGCACAGAGCAATCAACAACCAAGCGACCCGACGAGCTGAGAGCCGGGCAGCAAGGGCGTTTGGTGGTTTCATGACAGCGTGATCCTGGGAGATTGAGGAAAGAGAACGCCACGATGATAAGCACACTAACTAAGTGCTGCAACGCAGCGGATACGCAGAGGGCGCGGCGAATTGCCACACCCTATGCAACGCAATCTTAGCATACCGGCTTAATTTTTATTACTCTGCAATTACTCGACCGTGACACTTTTTGCCAGGTTGCGTGGTTGATCCACATCGGTGCCTTTGAGTACCGCTACGTGGTAGCTCAAGAGCTGTAAAGGAAGGGTATACAGCAGTGGTGCCAAAGCTTCGTGAACATGGGGCAATTCAATCACTTGGATATTGTCTTGCGGCTTAATGCCAACGTTTTCATCCGCAAATACAAACAGCTGACCACCCCGGGCACGTACTTCCTGAAGGTTGGACTTCAGCTTCTCCAGCAGGTCGTCGTTGGGCGCGACCGAAATTACCGGCATCTCACTATCCACCAGCGCCAGCGGGCCATGCTTGAGTTCACCAGCCGGGTAGGCTTCGGCATGAATATAAGAGATTTCTTTAAGCTTGAGTGCGCCTTCCAGTGCAATCGGGTAGTGAGCACCGCGACCTAAAAACAGCGCATGGTGTTTCTCGGCAAAAGCCTGCGAAAGCGTCTCTATCTGGTTATCCAGCGCCAGTACCTGTTCACAGACGCTGGAGAGCGCGTGTAGCGCTTCCACAATGCCTACATGCTCTTTTTGACCTTTAGCCTTGCTGACCGATAACGTCAGCAGCATGAGCGCGACCAGCTGGGTAGTGAAGGCCTTGGTCGAGGCAACACCGATCTCAGGGCCTGCTCGGGTCATCAACGTCATATCGGACTCGCGCACCAAGGAGCTTCCCGGCACGTTACAGATCGCCAGTGTGCCGACATAACCCAGGGTTTTGGCAAATCGAAGAGCCGCCAGCGTATCGGCCGTTTCACCAGACTGGGAAAGTGTCACAAACAAGGTACCTTCGGGCACGACCGGGTGGCGATAACGGTATTCGGATGCCACTTCAACCTGTACCGGTACGCAGGCGTAACGCTCAAGCCAATAGCGCGCCACCATGGCCGCGTGATAGCTGGTGCCACAAGCGATGATATGTATCTGGCGTGTTTTCTGGAACAGCACCTGGGCGTCAGGGCCAAAGCTCTCTATCAGTACGCTGTTGCCGCTCAGCCGACCTTCCAGAACCGCTTGAATGACCGTGGGCTGCTCATAGATCTCTTTGAGCATATAGTGGCGGTAATCACCTTTACTGGCGGCACCATCGCCATGCTCGAAGGTGTGTACGGGCCTCGTTACCGAATGGCCGTCACGATCCACGATGCGAATAAGACCTTTCTCGCGCAGTTCGACCAGATCACCTTCTTCCAGGTAAATAAACCGATCGGTCACCTGCAGCAGGGCGAGCGGGTCTGAGGCTAAAAAAGCCTCATCGATACCCACGCCCACTACCAGTGGACTACCCTGGCGAGCGCCTACCACCACGCCTGGCTCCTTATTGCTCATGACCCCCAAGGCATAGGCGCCGCCCAGGCCATTGACAATTTCCTGAGTGGCGTCAAACAGGCTGAAACCACTTTGCAGCTTGTCGGAAAGCAAGTGAGCGATTACTTCGGTATCGGTTTCTGAGTCAAACGTATAGCCGCTGGCTTGCAGGGTTTCTTTTATATATTCGTAGTTCTCAATAATGCCGTTATGTACGACGGCCACCTGCTGGCCACTGTGGTGGGGATGGGCATTGGCTTCTGAGGGCTTGCCGTGGGTTGCCCAGCGCGTATGTGCAATGCCCGAGGTACCCGGCAACGCCTGTTGTTCCAGCGTTTGCTCAAGCACTGCAACCTTGCCTAACGCACGATGGCGCGTAAGTTCATTCTTGGCGCCTAACACCGTCATGCCAGATGAGTCGTAGCCGCGATACTCCAGGCGTTTAAGCCCTTCTAACAGTATTTCTTGCACGTTACGTTGCGCAACCGCCGCGACGATGCCACACATAAGCAGTTCTCCTAAGACGTATTACCAGCGATTGTTGGACGAGTAACCTTATTTGGCAGTCTTGACGGGCCGCGGCCAATCGGCTTTTTCCAGCTGCTTGCTACGCGTCACCGCAAGGGCATGTTCACTGACATCTTTGGCAATGGTTGACCCTGCGCCCACTGTCGCCCCGCGGCCAATGGTGACCGGTGCCACCAAAGCGCTATTGGAACCAACGAAAACGTGATCGCCTATCTCGGTATGATGCTTATTGGCGCCGTCGTAGTTACAGGTAATCGTACCCGCGCCGACATTGACGTTGCGCCCCAGGCGCGCATCCCCCACGTAGCTTAAGTGGTTTATCTTGCTGCCTTCACCGACATCGGCATTTTTGGTCTCCACGAAATTACCCACCTTGGCATTGACCGCCAGGCGTGTACCGGGACGCAGCCGCGCGTAGGGGCCAATCTGGTTATGCCCGGCGGCGACCGTATGATCAATTACACTATGGCTATCAACGGTGCTTTCCGCGCCGATAGTGCTGTTTTTAATGACGCAGTAAGGCCCCACGCGCACGCCTTCACCCAGCTCTACGTTGCCCTCGAAAATACAGCCCACATCGATAAATACATCATGACCACAGGTTAAGCTACCGCGTACATCCAACCTAGTAGGGTCCGCCAGGGCGACACCCTGCTCCATCAGTTGATTGGCCTGATGCGTTTGATAGGCACGCTCCAGCCGTGCCATTTGTGCGCGATTATTAACACCTTCGACTTCAATGGCGCTGGCGGGCTGCTCTACACATACCTTGATACCTTCTGCAGCAGCCATCTCTATAACATCGGTCAGATAGTACTCGCCCTGCGCATTGTCAGCGGAGAGCTTGGGCAGCCAGCGCTTTAGTTGCTCACTGGTCATCGCCATAATGCCGGTATTGCATTCGGTAATAGCGCGCTCGGCGTCGCTTGCGTCTTTTTGCTCGACGATAGCCACTGCCTCGCCTGCATCATTACGCACGATGCGGCCATAGCCTGTTGGGTCGTCCAGAGTGACGGTTAAAAGCCCCATATGCTGTTCATCGACATGGGTCAAAAGCGCTGACAGTGTCTCATACTGGATGAGCGGCACATCGCCGTAGAGAATCAAAACGTTCCCGCTGCCAAGCTGGCTTAATGTCTGGGCAGTCGCGTGTCCGGTGCCCTTCTGCTCGTCCTGTACGGCAAACGTGACGTTCTCATCCGCCAATGCCTGACGCAGCTGGTCCGCGCCGTGACCGATGACCACATGAGTACGTTCTGGACGTAAGCTCTTGGCCGTTTTCAGCACATGAGCCACCATGGGCTTGCCCGCCAGTGTATGGAGCACCTTCGGCATTTGTGAACGCATTCGCGTGCCTTTACCCGCCGCGAGAATGACAACATCGAGTTCTTTCTGCATCCTAGTTACCTTCTTCTATCTTCTCGTTAGGGGCCGTCCATTGCTCGATGCCTAGCTCATCGACCAGCGCTTCACCAAAATAATCCACAAAGGCAGGGCTTACGATACTTTGCCAACGATCACCCTCACGTATCAACATCAAAACACTAAGATTATTGGCTAATGCCATTTCCATACCGGTCTCATTACCCACGACTAGCAATGCCGTCGCCCAGGCGTCGGCCCAAGCGTTGGAGGGATGAAAAACCGACACCGATGCAAGATTATGCGTGACCGGCTGACCGGTGCGCGGGTCAATGGTATGAGCAAAGCGCTTGCCGTCCACTTCAAAGTAATTACGGTAGTCACCTGAAGTGGCAACGGACATGTCGTGTAGCGGTACAATATGCTGTGCCTGAGGCGCGCCATCTTGCGGGGTTTCAATACCCACTCGCCAGGGCGTTTCATTATCATCGCGGTAGCCATGTGCCAGCATATCCCCGCCCAGATTGATCAAGTAACCCTCTATGCCCTGCTTATCCAGATACACCGCCACGCGATCGGTCGCGTGACCTTTGGCGACACCGGAGAGATCTACATAGACATCGCGCTCACGGCGCGCCTGCATGGCCTGTGTGTCTACCTGCACAGCGTCAAAGCCCACCTGAGCCAAGCGCTGAGCGAGCATTTGCTCAGAAGGAATCTCTTTAGGGCGCGCTTCAGGGCCAAAGCTCCATAGGTTGACCAGATCACCGATGGTGATATCAAACGCGCCGTTGCTGGCTTGTGCGACGGAACGGCTAATCGCCAGTACTTCGATAAGCTCGTTGGAAAGCGGCTGCCACTCGTCAAGCGGTGCCTGGTTAAATACGCTTAGCTCAGAGTCATCACGATAGGTCGACATGGCCACATCAACACTTTCAAGCTCTGCCAGAAACCCGGTTTCCAGCGCCTCTGCCTCTCCCTGGGTAAGGGGGTCACTGATTGACACCTGATAAAAGGTACCAAATATGCCACCTTCCAAACGTACGGGCGATTCAAGCGGTCGATCCTTTTCTGAACAGCCGACCAAGAGCAAAAGCGCCATTGCCAGCGCCGCTTTTTCTATTAACCGTGTCGATCCAGGGAGTAATGACATAATGGGCTTGCTCTAAAAGTGGAAAAACCAGATAAGCCACGCACCGAACAGTACGCGATAAACAACAAAGGGCTGCATGCCTATTTTTTTAATCAACACCAGAAAAAAGTGAATACACAAATAGGCGATTACGCCCGATAGCAGTGTGCCAGCCGCCAGAGACAGCCAGTCGATAGCCTGAGGTTGGCGTAACAGCTTGATGGCCTCAAGCCCACCGGCCAGTAAGATGACGGGTATAGAAAGTAAAAAGGAGAAACGGGCAGCGCCCTCACGGCTCATACCCACCATCAGTGCCGCTGTCATGCTGATACCTGAACGCGAGGTTCCGGGTATCAGAGCCAATGCCTGGGAGAAGCCAATGATCAGCACTTCTTTCCAGCCCATCTGGTATTCACTTTTGGTACCGCGTTTAAAGTAGTCCGCATAACCCAGCAATAACCCGAATCCTATAAGGCTGATACCAATGATCAGCGTCGAGCGCATGTAGATTGAAATAATGTCCTGGAGCAAGAAGCCAATGATGCAGACGGGCAAGGTAGCGACGACGATCCAGAGGCCTAGACGAGCATCCTCGTTAATGGCGCCGCCTTTGACGACCGCTAGACTGCTGCGCACTATTTGCAGAATTTCTTTGCGAAAATAAACCATAACCGCGGTTAGGCTTCCTACATGGAGCGCTACGTCAAAGGCGAGCCCCTGATCCTCCCATGCGGTAAGTACCGGTACTAGAATCAAATGCGCGGAGCTTGAAACAGGCAGAAATTCCGTCAGGCCTTGCACCGCGGCAAGCACCAGTATTTGTAACCACTCCATGGGTCATCCTATACATTTAAAGGGTTATTGAATGGCAATGGCGCATAAGGATACACCTCCACTAGATGAATGTCCGCCATGGGCCACCGTCATATATCGTTACGCGTTAGTGAATACTTCACTGTAAAGGGCTTAAGAGATAGCTACCCTTTGCGCTACAATCCTATTTCATTGAAAGCGCGCCCCCGTCAGGTATTCCATGACTCAGACCGTTGAAACGCCAGTGGTTCCCAACCGCGAGCTAGATAGTCAAATTGCCAAGCGCGTCACTTATATCGGCGCTTGGCTAGATGGCTTGCTTAGCATCGTCAAAGTAGCGGTGGGGTTCCTTGTCGGGTCGGCAGCACTGATTGCCGATGGTATTCACTCTCTGTCTGATCTGGTAACCGATGGCTTTGTGCTGGCGGCTATTCACTATGGCCGGCAAGAACCCGACGATGACCATCATTATGGTCATGGACGCATAGAGACCCTCACCACATTACTTCTGGGTAGCGTGCTGATTTTCGTCGCAGGCGGCATTGCCTGGTCCAGCCTGAGCCGCTTAGTCAGTGGCGCAGAAGTGACCGCTCCTGGCCTCTGGGCCATTGTCATTACGTTTATTGCGCTGTTGAGCAAAGAGTGGATATTTCGCTATACCATGCGGGTGGCCAAGCGTATCCAGTCACGCTTACTTGAAGCCAATGCCTGGCATTCACGCAGCGATGCTCTATCCACCGCGGTCGTTCTTGTTGCGCTGATTGGCGCTCAGTTTGGTCTGGGCTGGCTGGATGCGGTAGCGGCTATCGTGGTGGGTTTATTGGTCGGTAAAGTGGGCTGGGATTTACTCTGGGAGTCCGCGCGAGAATTAGTCGATACCGCCCTGCCCGAGGACATTCAACACCAGATGCACGACGTTGCCTGTAGCGTGCCGGGAGTAGATAGCGTTCACGACCTGCGTACCCGTCAATCGGCGGGCTGGGTCATGGTGGATCTGCATGTAGTGGTCAGGCCCAAGATTACCGTATCTGAGGCCCACGAAATCGGTAATGAAGTCAGCCGCCGCTTGCGCCATGAATTTCCCCTACTCACCGACGTCATTTTCCATGTCGACCCGGAAGATGATGCTGGAGAAGGCGATCCAAGCCGTTTACCCGGCCTCCCCTTACGCCCTGAAGTAGAAGCGGCACTTAACGAACGTTGGTACCGCCATCCGGTATGGCGCACGTTGAATGAGCTGCAGCTGCACTATCTGGGGGATAAGGTATCGGTGTCACTGATCATTGACGATGCAGTTCACCAACCCCCCCAGTGCCTTGCCAGCCAACTAAAGGCCCTGGCCAGCGACATCGAATGGTTGGGACACGTAGAGGTAATGTTCATCACGCGAGCCGCCAGCAGTTCAATGCGCTGAGCATCTTAGAACGCTCAACGAAAAGTGCGGTCCTAAAGCATCGCGCTTCTCAATAAGGCAAGCGTACGCGGCGGGTCACAAGCCCTGCCTATATATCAACCATGATGCTCTGGAAGACATGGACGCGCTCAATCTGGCTCTTTTCGATTTGCTCAATTCGCCTCCCGATTCGCCTGCCTGGCTTGTAATGGTTGCCCACGGGTGCGCCTCGGGTATTATTCTGCTGGTACCGGCGCTTCTCATTATCGGCTGGTTGCTCGGCGGTGAGACGCTCAAGCGCCCGCTTCTGGAAGCATTCATTGCAACCGTGATAGCGCTGGCGGCAAGCTGGGCCATCGGCGCGCTGTGGCCCATGCCACGTCCTTTCATGGTACCCGTGGGCGAATACCTTCAGGTACATGCAGCCACGCCCGCCTTTCCCAGTAACCACCTGACGATCATGCTGACCATGGCCTTCAGCCTGACACTGTTTGATGCCACCCGGCGTATCGGCCACTGCCTTCTATTACTCGCCCTGCCGGTCGCCTGGGCCAGAATCTTTCTGGGAATTCACTTCCCCCAGGACATGATAGGCGCACTGATGCTTGCTCCGGTGGTTGCTGCACTAACCGGCCTTGGCCGCGCCTGGTTGATTCTGCCGCTTTATGAGCGCGTTGTCATGCGCTGCTATCACCGGGTGTTTTCGCCGCTGATCAAACGCGGCTGGGTACGGCGCTAGAGCCGTACCCACTTGGCTAAGCGCTAGGTATGGGAGAGAATCGATGTCGCAATGGTGAAGTAGATCAATACGCCCGTGGCATCGATCAACGTGGTTACCAGAGGAGCGGAAGCTGTAGCCGGATCGACCTTGAAGCGTTCAAGCACGAAGGGTAAGCACATACCGATGAGGCTGCCAAACAGTACGATCGTCACCATGCTTAGCGCCACAATCATGGCCACCTCGTTACCACCGCGTAAAATACCGATCGGGGTAACGGCAATCGCCATGGTGAGCCCTAACGAGCCTGCTACCAATAACTCTCGCCCAAGCATTTTACTCCAGTCTTTAACCCCTACATCGCCGGTTGCCATGCCGCGTACCATCAGCGTAGCGGCTTGGGCACCCGCGTTACCGCCACTACCAATCAGCAACGGCAGAAAGAATACCAGCGCCACCTGGGCGGCAATAATATCTTCAAAGTAGGCAATGCCCGCACCGGAAAACAGGTTGGCAAATACCAGTAATACTAACCAGAATACCCGCTTGCGATAAAGACTCCACAGCGGTACCCGACTCACGCCATCTTCTAGCTGGCCGATCGACATCCCTTTGTGGAAGTCCTCGGTGGCCTCAGATTCGGCAACGTCCATGGCATCATCGTGGGTAACAATCCCCACCATTCTGCCATCGTTATCAATCACCGGTAGCGCAAGCAAATCGTAACGCGCCACAATACGTGCCACTTCTTCCTGCTCTTCATCCACCGTGGTGTTAATGACATCCTTGATCATGATGTCATCAACCACCGCGCCAGGACGCGCAACCATCAGCTGACGCAGTGACATTGTGCCAATCAACTCGCCGTCGCTGTCCAATATATACAGCTGATACACCGTTTCAGCGTCTGGAGCCGTTTGACGTACACGCATCAGCGCTTGAGACACCGTCATGCCACTGGCTATGGCGACATAGTCAGAGGTCATGATGGCGCCGGCCGTCCCTTCTTCGTAGCTGGCTAACCGTTTGAGGTCTTCACGCTCCTGGTGAGCCATACGCCGCAACAGCGCTTCGCGTCGGTCATCCCCCAGCAGATTAAACAAATCGGCTCGCTCGTCAGAGCCCATTTCCTCCAGTAGTTTGAGTACCTGGGTGTCGCCTAACTCACCGACTACTTCAAGCTGACTTTCTCCGGGCAGGTAACCCAGTACATTCGCCGCACGCTCGGTGGAAAGTACATCCAGAACCGATAGCGCTGCGGACAGCTCTTCGTCTTCTTCAATGAGCTCTTCAAGCACTTCGCCAATATCGGCTGAGCGAATTTCAGCCAAGCGTTCAGAAAGCAGTTCCTTGCTCGGTTCATCTTTGACCAACTCGTCGAGCAGCTCGGCTTTTAGTTCCTGCAAGGTTTCATCATTCAATGCCATCGCTATCCTCCTACGTTGCAACGTGCTAATTCACAGTACGGTTCCCAATACCGCTGCTAAACACTGCTGCAAAAGCGTTGCTGCAAAATGCGTGGTTCAAACAAGCATCACGCTGCTGACAACTATCATACTACCAGACAAAAAAAACGCTCCTTAAACCCTAACACGGGTTCAAGGAGCGTTTTATGAACGCTAAGTGCGTTTTTTAACCTTTACCCGCCTTTTTGCGCAGTTGCTGAATCGTACGCAACTGGGCAACGGCTTCGGCAAGTTCTGCCGCCGCTCGAGTATAGTCAAGCTCAGCTGACTTCTCGTTAAAGGCTTTCAGTGCTTCTTTACGCGCTTCTTCGGCAGCGGCCTCATTAAGGTCGCTGGCACGCGCAGCCGCATCAGCCAGAATCGTCACGACATCAGGCTGGACTTCCATAAAGCCGCCTGAGACAAAGAAGTTTTCTTCCTTGCCGCCATCGTGGATCACACGGATCGGACCCGGCTGAAGCTCGGTCAGCAGCGGAGCGTGACCTGGCAAGATGCCCAGGTCACCCATCATCCCGGAAGCCACTACCTGCTCAACAGTGCCTGAGAAGATAGATGCTTCAGCGCTGACGATATTGCAAGTGAAGCTATTCGCCATAGCGAATCCCCCTAATGGACGGGATTACTTCTTCATCTGGTTGGCTTTTTCGACCGCTTCGTCGATGGAGCCAACCATGTAGAAGGCCTGTTCCGGCATATCGTCGTATTCACCGGCGAGAATGCCCTGGAAGCCACGAATCGTGTCTTTCAGTGAAACATACTTGCCGGGCGAACCGGTGAAGACCTCAGCCACGAAGAACGGCTGCGACAAGAAGCGCTGGATCTTACGCGCCCGGGAAACGGCCAGCTTGTCTTCATCAGACAGCTCGTCCATACCCAGAATGGCGATAATATCCTTGAGTTCCTTGTAGCGCTGAAGAACGTTCTGCACACCGCGAGCGGTCGCATAGTGCTCTTCACCAACGACCAGCGGATCCAGCTGACGCGAGGTAGAATCCAGCGGATCGATAGCTGGATAAATACCTAGTTCAGCAATAGAACGTGCCAGTACCACGGTCGCATCAAGGTGCGCGAAGGTGGTCGCAGGCGACGGATCCGTCAAGTCATCGGCCGGTACGTATACGGCCTGAACAGACGTGATAGAGCCTGTTTTGGTCGAGGTGATACGCTCCTGCAGAACGCCCATCTCTTCGGCCAGCGTCGGCTGGTAACCTACCGCTGACGGCATACGGCCAAGCAGTGCCGATACTTCGGTACCGGCCAGGGTGTAACGGTAAATGTTATCGACGAACAGTAGAACGTCACGGCCTTCATCACGGAATTTTTCAGCGATGGTCAGACCGGTCAATGCTACGCGCAGACGGTTTCCCGGCGGCTCGTTCATCTGACCATACACCAGCGATACCTTGTCGATAACGTTGGATTCGGTCATTTCATGATAGAAATCGTTACCCTCACGCGTACGCTCACCAACACCGGCAAATACAGAATAGCCGCTGTGCTCGGTGGCGATGTTGCGGATAAGCTCCATCATGTTGACGGTTTTACCTACACCGGCGCCGCCGAAGAGACCAACCTTACCACCCTTGGCAAACGGGCAGACCAGGTCGATAACCTTGATACCGGTTTCAAGCAGCTCGTTGGAAGCTGCCTGATCGGCATAGCTCGGTGCTTTACGGTGAATCGGCATACGCTCTTGCTCGCCGATCGGTCCTGCTTCATCGATCGGTTCGCCAAGTACGTTCATGATACGGCCCAGCGTTTCCTTACCCACGGGTACGGAAATCGCGGCACCGGTATTGATTACGTTCATGCTACGCTTCAAGCCCTCAGTGGAGCCCATTGCAATAGCACGAACCACGCCGTCGCCCAGCTGCTGCTGGACTTCGAGGATAGTCTCTTTCTCGGAGACCTTCAGCGCGTCGTAGACCTTGGGCACTGAGTCCCGCGGAAACTCTACGTCAATCACCGCGCCGATGATCTGTACGATACGTCCGCTCATCTTGGTTCCTCTCAAAAACCTGCAAATGAAACCTGTCTGCCGGAAGCCACTTGAATATCGGGCTTCCTAGGCGTTATACGGCTGAAGCGCCGCCGACGATCTCGGAAATTTCCTGGGTGATAGCAGCCTGGCGAGCCTTGTTATAGACCATCTCCAGATCATCAATCAGGTTGCCTGCGTTATCGGTGGCACTCTTCATAGCGATCATACGGGCTGCCTGTTCGCAAGCGCCGTTTTCGACTACCGCCTGATACACCTGTGATTCGACGAAACGAACCAGCAGGCTATCAAGCAACGCCTTGGCATCCGGTTCATACAGGTAGTCCCAACTTCCGGGACGGGCGTCTTCTTCGTCGTGCTCACCGACACCCATATCGGGCGACAGCGGAAGAAGCTGACGAACCACCGGCCTCTGGGTCATGGTGTTAACGAATTCGTTATACACCACGAACAGGCGATCGAGTCGTCCTTCGTCGTACGCTTCGAGCATGACCTTGATACTTCCGATCAAACCCTCAACGGTCGGCTTCTCTCCCATACCACTCTTGGCTGCAATCAGGTTGCCGCCATAGTTACGGAAGAAAGAACCGGCCTTGGAGCCGAGGGCACAGAAGTCCAGCTCAGCGCCTTCCTGTTTCCAGGCCACGGCGTCTTTCACCACGGCCTTGAACAGGTTGACGTTCAACCCGCCGCACAACCCACGGTCAGTGGAAACCACAATATAACCAACGCGCTTCACCTCGTTACGCTCGACCATATAGTCGTGCGTGTACTCAGGATTGGCGTTGGCCAGGTGGCCTACCACGTTACGGATCTGCTTGGCGTAAGGCTGGCTGGCCTTCATTAGATCTTGTGCTTTACGCATTTTCGATGCAGCCACCATTTCCATGGCGCTGGTGATCTTCTGCGTATTTTTGATGCTCCCAATCTGGGTGCGTATCTCTTTTGCAGCTGCCATAGCGATCTACCCTTCGTTCGTGGCTCTCAGAAAGTAGGCAAGCCCGCCCGCAGGCGGGCCAGACATTACCAGCTCTGAGTCGCCTTGAACTTCTCGAGACCCGACTTCATGCCGTCTTTAATCTCGTCGTTGTAGTCGCCGGTCTGGTTGATCTTGTCGAGCAGATCGCCATGCTCAGACTTCATATAACCGTGCAGGGCACGTTCGAAGTCCAGCACCTTGTCGACGCTCACGTCATCCAGGTAGCCTTCATTGGCGGCATACAGCGAGAGAGCCATTTCTGCCACAGACATCGGCGAGTACTGGTTCTGTTTCATCAGCTCGGTAACACGCTGACCGTGCTCAAGCTGCTTGCGCGTGGCTTCATCAAGGTCAGAAGCAAACTGCGAGAACGCCGCCAGTTCACGATACTGAGCCAGGGCCAGACGTACGCTACCACCCAGCTTCTTGATGATCTTGGTCTGCGCTGCACCACCAACACGGGAAACCGACAGACCTGCGTTAATCGCCGGACGAACACCGGAGTTGAACAGGTTGGTTTCCAGGAAGATCTGGCCATCGGTGATCGAGATCACGTTGGTCGGAACGAACGCAGACACGTCGCCACCCTGGGTTTCGATGATCGGCAGCGCGGTCAATGAACCGGTCTTACCTGTCACTTCACCATTGGTGAACTTCTCGACGTAGTCGACGTTGACGCGTGCCGCACGCTCCAAAAGACGCGAGTGGAGATAGAATACGTCACCCGGATAGGCTTCACGACCCGGCGGACGACGCAGCAGCAGGGATACCTGACGGTAAGCCACAGCTTGCTTTGAGAGATCGTCATAGACGATCATCGCGTCTTCGCCACGGTCACGGAAGTACTCACCCATGGTGCAACCGGAATACGCGGAGAGGAACTGCATGGGTGCCGGATCGGCAGCACCAGCAGCGACAACGATGGTATGTTCCATCGCGCCGTGCTCTTCGAGTTTGCGCACGATGTTGGCAATGGTCGACTGCTTCTGACCGATCGCCACATAAACACAAGTAACACCCTTGCCTTTCTGGTTGATAATCGCATCGATAGCAATGGCCGATTTACCAATCTGACGGTCACCGATGATCAGCTCACGCTGACCACGACCAATTGGCACCATGGCATCGATAGATTTCAGACCCGTTTGAATCGGCTCATCAACCGACTGACGGGTAATAACGCCCGGCGCCACTTTTTCTACGGCGTCGGTCATTTTGGCATTGATGTCGCCTTTGCCGTCGATGGGGTTACCCAACGCATCGACAACGCGGCCAATCAGCTCAGGACCTACCGGCACTTCAAGAATACGACCGGTGCATTTCGCGGTCATACCTTCTTCAAGCAGCAGGTAGTCGCCCAGGACAACGGCACCTACGGAGTCGCGCTCCAGGTTAAGTACCATGCCAAAGACGCTGTTAGGAAATTCAATCATCTCACCAAACATTGCGTCTTCGAGGCCGTGAATTTTCACGATACCGTCGGAAACGCTAACAATGGTGCCCTGATTACGGGCTTCAGATGCGACGTCAAGCTTTTCAATACGCTGCTTGATGATGTCGCTGATCTCGGAAGGATTCAGTTGCTGCATGCCATGTCCCTCAGACTCAAGCGGTCAGCGCTTCGGAAAGGCGGTTCAATCGACCACGCACCGAACCGTCAATGACGGTATCACCGGCACGCAGGATGACACCGCCAATAAGCGACTTGTCTACCTGAGTAGTAATGGAGATTTCGCGATTCAGACGTTTCTTGAGCGCGTTTGCGAGCTTGGTCTGCTGTGCGGCCGTCAGCTTATAGGCTGACGTTACCATTACCTCAACACGCTGCTCATGTTCAGCGCGTAAGCGCTCGAACTGCTCAGCAATTGAGGCCAGTGACATCAAGCGACCCTGGTCGGCCAAAGCGTCCAAAAAACGAGTTAACGTATCACTTTGCTGTTCTGGAAATAGATCCACCAGCAGAGCAACTTTCTTTTCGTTCTCGACTTTCGGACTGCTCAGCAGACGACGAACGTTGCTATCAGCTACAGCGGCGCCTAGAAAACCCAACGCCTGTGACCAGCTGTCAAGCGCGTCATTATCACGTGCGTGTTCAAACGCCGCCTTAGCGTAAGGACGAGCGACGGTAAGTAATTCCGCCATGATTCACCTCCTTACAGTTCAGCGGCTAGCTTATCAAGCAGCTCGCGATGCGCTTTCTCGTCGACAGAGGCTTCTAGAACACGCTCAGCGCCTACGATTGCCAGATGAGACACCTGGGCACGCAGCTCTTCTTTCGCGCGGTTCACTTCTAGCTCGATCTCAGAACGTGCGTTCGCCGTTAGGCGCTCGCCTTCAGCGCGGGCCTGCTCGCGGGCTTCTTCAATCATCTGAGCAGAGCGCTTGTTGGCCTGTTCAAGAATCTGAGAAGCTTGTTCCTTGCTCTCACGCAGCGTCTGTTCTGCCCGCTCTTGAGCCAGCTCAAGATCACGGGTAGCACGGCTGGCTGCATCCAAGCCATCAGCAATTTTTTTCTGACGCTCGTTAAGCGCGTTGCTGATCGGAGGCCACACGTACTTTATGCAAAACCAGACAAAGATCGCGAAGGCGATCGTCTGCCCGATAAGCGTCATGTTGATATTCACAGGGATGTACCTCTGACAAGTTCGTGGCGACCGGATTCAAACAGAACCGAGCGGTTAACCGCCCGGTAAAGCTATCATTAACCGGCAACAACGAAGATCAGGTACATCGCAATACCAACACCGATCATCGGTACAGCGTCCAACAGACCTGCCATGATGAAGGTTTTTGTCTGCAGCTGGTCACCCAGTTCCGGCTGACGTGCAGTAGACTCAAGCAGTTTGCCGCCCAGAATAGCGAAGCCAATACCAGTAGCCAGTGCGCCTAGACCGATGATGATAGCAGCAGAAAGATAAACCATTTCCATGATGTTGCTCCTGAGTTTAAGTTTTGGTTAAGGGTTGGGGGTTAATGAAAACGTTAATATTGCTTGGTTAGTGGTGTTCGTGCGCCGCACTCAGGTAAACCACTGAGAGCGTTGTAAAAATAAAGGCCTGCAGGGTCACGATCAGGATGTGGAAGATAGCCCACGGCACATCCAGTACCCAGATTGCCCAGAACGGCAGCATGGCGATCAAAATGAAGATAACTTCACCGGCAAACATGTTACCGAACAGACGCATGGCCAGGCTGAAAGGTTTGACCAGCAGCGAAACGATTTCCAGTACCAGGTTAAAGGGAATCAGGGCCCAGTGGTTAAACGGTGTCAGGGAAAGTTCCTTGGCAAAACCACCTACACCTTTCACCTTGAGGTTGTAGTAGATGATCAGGCCGAACACGCCAAGCGCCATGCCCAGGGTAGCGTTCACGTCGGTGGTGGGTACGATCTTCATGTAATCCACGCCGAGTTTGCTGAACAGCACAGGGCCGTAATCTACTGGCAGGATCTTGAGCGTGTTCATGAACAGTATCCATACGAACAGCGTCAGCGCCAGCGGGGCGATGTGGGGGTTACGCCCGTGAAAGGTAGAACGGGTTAAGTTCTCAATAAACTCAACCACCATCTCGACCGCATTTTGCAGACCACCCGGTACACCGGTCGTTGCTGATTTACCCGCTTTACGGAATAGCCAGATAAACAGTAACCCCATGGCAATCGACCAGCCCATGGTATCCAGGTGAATAGCCCAGAAGCCCATATCACTTGCTTCTTCGGCTGAATGTGCCAACGACCAACCATTGATGGGGTGTTTCCCAAATGTCAGGTTCTGCAAGTGGTGCTGGATATAATAAGTCGTCGAGACTTCGTTTCCTGCGGCCATAGAGATATCACCTCAATCAAGTGTGCGATGCCTGCGCATAAACAACGGGGTTAACCCATGCATCAGAACAACCGCCACATAAGCACTAAAGAAGAAAGCGGGGTTTGAGGGGGGCGCTACCACGAACACTGCGCTAAACAGTGCCACCGTCAAACCAAACTTGCCTGCTTCGGCACGAAATAAATGAACAGCGCTTCGCGATGTTCGCTTGCTGTGCAAGATGCCCATTCGCTGTATAAAAAAAGCCTGGGGTAGCAGGGCCACCAAAACGCCTAATGCTACGGAGAATACACCCGGCATGCGCGCTACTGGGTAAGCCAACAATATTCCGGCAAGCGCTACCATAAGCTGTGCGGTAGTAAGCCGGATGACGTAAGCCTTCCGTCGCTGGGTTTCAACACGTTGTACCATTGCCCAGCACCCTGCTAGCGAACGGTTACCCAGAATGTTCTAAGCAACCTGCACAAATCTTGCGCGATTATAGGGAAGCGCTATCACACCTTCAACCGAAGTTGCGCGTATTTAACGCGTTTGGGCACAGACTTGCTACCAAAGGGTGAAAAATAGCCGATTTTAGACGCTTTCTTTAATAAGCCTGCTATTTATCCTGCTACTTAATATGCGCCAGAATTCCATCCAGCTCATCAAGACTTGTATAGCGAATGGTCACCTTGCCTTTACCTTTATTGCCGTGATCAATGGATACCGGTGCACCGAGTAATTCGCCTAGCTGAGTCTCCAGACGCGCAACGTCAGACGTCTTGTTGGGGCGGCTAGGCGTTTTAGGAACACTTTGGCTGGCTTGGACTTTTTTAACCAGCGCTTCAGTTGCCCTTACGGTCAGGTCGTTATTCACCACTTCATGAGCAACCTGGCGCTGCTGGGCACTGGTCAAGGAAAGCAGCGCGCGGGCGTGGCCCATATCCAGGTCACCGCGCTCGAGCAGAGTTTGTACTTCGCCATCCAGCGCCAGCAGACGTAACAGGTTAGCTACCTGAGTGCGTGACTTGCCAACCGCGTCGGCAATTTGCTGTTGCGTTAGTTCGAACTCATCACCCAGGCGTTTAAGCGCCAGCGCTTCCTCAATCGCATTAAGGTTTTCACGCTGAATGTTTTCGATAAGTGCCAGCGCCAGTGCCACTTCATCGCTCACCTCACGAATAACCGCGGGGATCACATCAAGTTCGGCTAGCTGAGCGGCGCGCCAACGCCGCTCACCGGCAATGATTTCATAACGGTTTTCGCCGATTGGACGCACCACAATGGGCTGCATTACGCCTTGGGCACGAATGGAATCGGCTAGCTCTTCAAGCGCTTCTGGCTGAATATCCCGCCGCGGCTGGTATTTGCCGCGCGTTAGCTGGCCAAGCGGCAGTCGCTCCAAACGCTCAGGCGCTACTTCTGTGGTAGCAGCCACAAAAGTAATATCGTCCTGAGCCTCTAAAGTGGAGCCTCCGGTAAGTTCTAAACTGTCACGGCGACGGGCGCCCGCACCAATTAGGGCATCCAGGCCACGTCCTAGCGCGCGTTTACGCGTCATTCGCTTTCCCTCGTACTTATCAATACGTTATAGCGATAACCGACGAATCATTTCTTTTGCCAGTACGCGGTACGCCTGGCTGCCCCGTGAAAAGCGGGCATATTGGGTGACGGGCACCCCATGACTTGGAGCTTCAGCCACCTTCACATTGCGCGGGATCGTCGTTTTAAGCAGCGCATCGCCAAAAAAATCACGCAGTTGCTTATCCACTTCCCGCGTTAGGCTTGTGCGCTTATCGTACATGGTGCGCAATATGCCAGCGACCGCCAAGTCAGGGTTTACGCTTTGCTTGATCTGCTCAACGGTATCCAGCAGCGCCGAGAGGCCTTCCAAGGCATAGAACTCACACTGGAGCGGAATCAGCACGCTATCCGCCGCCGTAAGTGCATTGACGGTAAGCATGTTCAGCGAAGGCGGGCAGTCAATCAGCACCACATCGTAATGATCGGCCACTGAAGCCAGTGCCGTGGTAAGGCAGCTTTCGCGCTTATCCAGATCCAGCAGTTCGACTTCCGCCGCGGTCAGATCGCCGTTTCCGGGTAGAACATCATAGTGAACCGGCAGTTGCCGCACGATAGTATCGGTAGCCGTCGCTTCACCCAGCAGGACATCCAGGACGCTTTTATCGAGTTCGTGCTTATCGATACCACTGCCCATACTGGCGTGACCTTGCGGATCAAGATCCACCAACAGCACCCGACGATCAAGTGCTGCAAGACTGGCAGCCAGGTTAACGGCCGAGGTGGTCTTGCCCACGCCGCCTTTTTGGTTGGTCAGGGCAATGATCTGGCTCACTTACTCAACTCCTTCCTGGGGTTCAGAATCTACGTTCAGAAGCAACAACTGTCGCTCGGCCGTTTCAAAAGGGACTTTCAGCAGATGGCGCGATTGCAACCGAATCCCGCTGGGTAGTTCTCGCAGTTCGTCGTCCGCGCCGGGGCCTTTCATGGCCAGCCACTGCCCATTCGCGGCAGGCAATTCGCGGGTCAATGTCACGAAGTCTACTAAGCTTGCAAACGCCCGGGAAATCACCTGATCAAACGCTTGGTCTTTAAACTGCTCCACCCGCGCCTGGCTTGCGGTCACGTTTGTCAGGCCAAGCTCCATGATGGCCTGGCGCTGAAAACGGACTTTTTTGCCATTGCTGTCCACCAGGGTAACCGCTAAGGCCGGATTAAGAATGGCCAATACGATACCCGGCAGGCCAGGCCCAGCACCAACGTCAAGCAGCGTCGGGCCCTGTACATAGGGTGCTACGGCGGCGCTATCCAGCACGTGACGCGAAACCATCTCGTCAACCTCACGGACTGCCGTGAGGTTATAAGCCTTGTTCCACTTGTGCAATAGCGCGACAAACCCCAACAGCTGCTCGCGCTGGTGCGTCGTGATGGTTAGACCAAGCTGTGCCAACCCATCGTCTAACCGTTTGGCTGCGCTTGACGGCAGGCTATTCAACAACCCCGTTAACCCACTCATCCGTTAGCTACCTCGGGTGATGCTATGAGGCGACGCTTTTTAAGATGCACCAGCAAGATGGAGACGGCCGCTGGCGTTACGCCGGAAATACGCGCCGCCTGGGCCAGCGTCTCAGGCCGAACGTCGGTCAGCTTTTGGCGAATCTCGTTGGAAAGCCCTTCCACCCGCTGATAATCCAGATCAGCTGGCAGCGGCATTGCTTCGTGGCGTTTAAGCTTATCAATCTCGTCTTGCTGGCGTCCGATATAGCCATCGTACTTCGCCTGAATCTGCACCTGCTCGGCTACAGATTCATCATGAATAAGCGCATTTTCCAGGCCCGGCAGATCGGCCAGATCCGCGTAATTCAGCTCTGGGCGTTTGAGAAGATCGCTCAAACGATACTCACGCGAGAGCGGCTTGCCGGTTTTTTCGGCGATTTTTGCCGCAGCCGGGCTGCTTGGCTGTACCCAGGTGCTGGCTAAGCGAGCCGTTTCCAGCTCAATGGCTTCACGCTTTTGACTAAACGCGCTCCAACGCGTGTCGTCGACCAAGCCGAGTTCGCGGCCTTTTTCCGTCAGACGTAAATCGGCGTTGTCTTCACGTAGCAGCAAGCGATATTCCGCCCGCGAGGTAAACATGCGATAGGGCTCTTTGGTACCCATGGTGATCAAATCATCCACCAGAACGCCAAGGTACGCTTCGTCGCGGCGTGGGTACCAGGCTTCCAACTGTTTGGCACGGCGCGCGGCGTTTAGCCCGGCAAGAAGCCCTTGAGCACCCGCTTCTTCATAACCCGTCGTGCCATTAATCTGACCGGCAAAAAACAGGTTGTGGATAAATTTGGTTTCCAGCGAGTGTTTCAGGTCTCGCGGATCGAAGAAATCGTACTCGATGGCGTAGCCAGGGCGCGTAATATGCGCATTTTCCAAGCCTTTGATCGAGCGAACCACCTGCAGCTGTACATCAAACGGAAGCGAGGTCGAGATACCGTTGGGGTAGAGCTCGTGAGTGTCCAGGCCTTCCGGTTCAATAAATACCTGATGGCTGGATTTATCGGCAAAGCGGTGAACCTTGTCTTCAATCGACGGGCAGTAGCGCGGACCAACCCCTTCGATCACGCCGGAATACATGGGCGAGCGGTCAAGGTTCGATAAAATGATTTCATGAGTGCGCTCATTGGTATGCGCAATATGACAACTGACCTGCTGAGGGTGCATGTCCCTCGAACCAAGATAGGACATGACCGGCGTTGGCGTATCGCCCGGCTGCTCCTCGAGCTGAGAAAAATCCACGCTTTTGGCGTCAATACGTGGTGGTGTACCGGTTTTTAACCGATCAACGCGAAACGGTAAAGCGCGCAGGCGCTCGGCCAGAGCGTTTGAGGGCGGATCACCCGCCCGACCGCCGCGGCTCTGATCCAAACCAATATGAATCACACCGCCTAAAAAGGTCCCGGTGGATAGCACTACCGATTCAGCATAAAAATGAATCCCGGTCTCGGTGACAACGCCACGTACCGTGTCGTTATCCACAACCAGATCGCCAGCGGCTTGCTGAAAAATCGTCAAATTTGGCTGGTTTTCCAGCATGCCGCGGATCGCCGCCTTGTAACGTATGCGATCTGCTTGAGCACGTGTGGCACGCACTGCAGGCCCTTTTCGAGCGTTAAGCACTCGAAACTGAATACCGCCCAAATCTGTGGCAATCCCCATCGCCCCACCTAGCGCATCAATTTCTTTGACCAGATGGCTTTTGCCAATGCCGCCAATGGCAGGGTTACACGACATCTGACCCAGGGTCTCGATGTTGTGAGTAAGCAGCAGGGTCTGACAGCCCATACGAGCAGAGGCCAATGCGGCTTCGGTTCCCGCATGGCCACCGCCGATGACAATCACGTCAAAGCGGTCGGGGTAATTCAAGAGACACCTCGTCTTGCGCCTGTTGGCACGAATGATGTGATCAATGCCGTCAGTTTTTCAGACATAGCCACGGTAGTTCAATAAGCCGGGCAGTATAAACCCCCTGTGGGTAACCGTCAGGTTTTTCCACACCCTCAATTCAATAACTGACCTCTATTAATAACAACATAAAAATAAAATAAGAGAAGTTCTGTTAATGTTGTAACTACTGGTGTGGACAGTTTCTGTGTATAACTCATTTATACTTATTAATATCATAATGTTAAAATGTTGACCTTTACGTGGTTAAGCAGCGTATTGCTTGAGCAGAAGCGGTGTCTCGCCTGTGGATGAAATAGCTACTTACCCACAGCCCGCTAAAAACACGGGTTATCCACCTACCCATACCGGGCTTGTTACTGCACCTGTGAACATGTCACTCAACGACATGATAAAGCGCTGAGAAACGCTGTCTGCCAGCGTTTCAGCGGCATGAAGATAATAAAAATAAAAAGTTTATCCACAGGGCAAAAAAATGGCCTGTCACAAGGACAGGCCATTAAAAAGCACGGTTGAAACGACAATTTACTCAGATTTAGTGCTTGAGCACCCGGGCAAGAAACGATTGGGTTCGTTCATGCTGAGGTGCATCAAAGAGCTGTTGGGGCGTTCCCTGTTCTGCAATAACGCCTTTATGGATAAAGATAATCCGGTCAGCCACTTCACGTGCAAAGCCCATTTCATGGGTAACAATCACCATGGTCATGCCTTCTTTGGCAAGCTCGCGCATGGCATCGAGTACTTCACCAATCATTTCGGGGTCAAGCGCTGAGGTAGGCTCGTCAAACAGCATGAGCCGGGGTTCCATGGCCAAGGCCCGTGCAAGCGCTACGCGCTGCTGCTGGCCGCCTGAGAGCTGACTGGGATATTTATCGGCCTGATCGGCAATACCCACCCGCTCAAGCAGGCGTTTTGCGGTTGCCACTGCATCGCTTCGGCTCCAGCCGCGTACTTTCATCGGCGCTAGGGTGATATTGTCGATAACGCTTAGATGAGGAAACAGATTGAACTGCTGGAAAACCATGCCGACCTCGGTACGGATGGTTTGCAGCGCTTTACTGCTTTTACCGTCGGGTTTTAGCGTATTGCCATCAACGCTTAACGTGCCGGATTGAAACTCTTCCAGGCCGTTAATACAGCGAATCAGCGTTGATTTACCTGACCCGCTGGCGCCAATCACCACAACGACTTCGCCAGGAATAATCTCAAGGTCAATATCATTTAATACATGCAGGCTGCCAAAGTGTTTGTTCAGCTTCTGCATACGCACAATTGGTTGCACTGTAGGTGACATTGTATCGGTCATTGTACGTGTCCTTATTGGCCGGCAATGCCGCGGCTCTCAAGCTGGCGCAGAATAATGGAAAGGGTCCAGGTGATCGCCAGATACATCAGCGCGACCATAAAGTAGACCTCAAGGGCGGTAAACGTCGTGGCAATATAGATCTGTCCCTGACGCACCAGCTCGCCTACCCCGATTACGGAGAACAGTGATGTATCCTTGATACTGATGATGCCCTGATTGCCCAGAGGCGGAATCATGCGGCGAAACGCCTGCGGCCAGATCACGTAGCGAAACGCCTGAGTGCGGGAAAGCCCGAGCGACAGCGAGGCTTCACGCTGGCCGCGCTCAATCGACTGCACACCGCCGCGCACGATTTCTGAAATGTAGGCGCCTGAGTTGACCGCAATCGCCGCGATACCCGCGACCAGTGCATTGATGGGGCTACCCAGCAGTTGGGGAAGACCGTAAAAGATAAATAGCACCTGCACGAGAATAGGCGTGCCGCGAAATATTTCTATATAACAAATAGCAAGCCAGCGTAGCCAGCGGATCGGGCTAATCCGCAGCAGGCCAAAGAAAATGCCGATAAAAAAGCCAAACGCTAGACCGCCAAACGAAATAAGAAGTGTCCAGGGGATGCCGGGTAGCAGGTAGGGGATCGACGCAAACGCTGCCGACCAATCAAACTGAAAATCGAAGTCCACGCGTTATCTCCAAAAAGGAAAAAGCGACATTACAACGGCACAGGGCCGGGGGAAATGGCCGCCCGGCCCTGTGATGAGTGATTACAAATGCGATTGGCAGCCCGCTTAGTCTTCGCTGGGTGCTTCGCCGAACCACTTGGCGTAGATTTCGTCGTAGGTGCCGTCTTCACGCATGGCGGCAAGCGCTTCATTGGCAGGCTCTACCCATTCACTGCCCTTATGGAAAACGATGCCGTACTGTTGGCCTTCATAAAGCGGGCCAACGACTTTGGTACGGCCTTCACCGCGGGTCTGCGAGAAGTAGGCAACGTTGGGGGAGTCATAAAGCACAGCGTCGACATTACGTCCCAGTAGGGCCATATACATGTCAGCAGTGCCAGGGTAAGGCGTGATGTCGGCGTTTTCACCCAATTCCTGTTGCAGGAAGTCGTAGCTGGTGGAGCCGATCTTGGTGCCAATAGTCAGATCCTGAAGGTCTTCAAGTGAGGAGACCTCTTCATTATCAGCGCGGACAATGATCTGTAGGCCCGAGTCATAGTAGGGGTCTGTGAAATCGACAATTTGCGCGCGTTCATCGGTAATCGTGATACCGGCAATGGCGACTTCCTGGCTACCGGTCTGTACGGCCGGAATAATGCCGGAGAATTCCATGGTGGTCAGGTTAACTTCAAAACCGGCGCGGTCTGCGATTTCATTGATGATATCCATGTCGAAACCGATCATTTCACCGGTGTCAGGATCCATCATTTCAAACGGAACGAAGCTTGGGTCGGTCGCTACATTGACGGATGGCGTTTGGGCCATGGCGACAGTAGCAGTGCCTAAACCCAAGGCTATGGCGGAAGCTATTGCTTTATTCGTTAGTATGGATTTCATTTGTTTCCCCGTGTTTTATAGCTCTTGTGCAGCGTTTTAAAGAGATTGTGTTCTCTTTATCGCGCCATATGAGCGGTTGTTGACCTATCAACCTTGGCGAGAAACCGACAAGGCGTCAAGTCACGAGGAGCCCTTGCTACCAACGCAAGGAGGCGATAGCTAGACCATAAACGAGGCACCGCAGCCGCATGTTGTCGTGGCATTGGGATTTTGAATACGAAAACGCGCGCCCGCGAGGCCTTCTTCGTAATCCACCGTAGAGCCCACCAGATACTGGTAAGACAGGGGGTCAACCACCAGGATAGCCTTGCCAAACTCAATGAGCGTGTCGTCTTCGGCAACGCTATCGGCGAAATCGAATCCGTACTGAAAACCTGAGCAGCCGCCGCCGGTTACGTAGACACGCAGTTTCAGGGCGGGGTTATTTTCTTCATCCATCAAGGCACTAATACGCTTACGTGCACTATCGGACAGCATTAAAGGGGTTGGAACAAAAGCTTCTGCACCGCTCATGGGTACCTCCCGCGAGCTTAAAGAACGAATAATCGGCATTGGGGGGTAATTATGGGTAATTCCCAGCAAAATGGTCAACTATTGTATTGGCGTATCCGCAGAAGGCAACCTGGCGTTGCCCTCTGCAAAGGGCTAGCTCACAAGACATGAGCTCTAGCGCTTAAGGCATTAACGCCGGGGCGGTGAGGCCCATGGTTTCATCGAAGCCAAACATCAGGTTGAGATTTTGAATGGCCTGGCCTGAAGCGCCTTTCACCAGATTATCGATGACCGACAGAACCACCACCGTGTTGCTGTTTTCCGGACGATGCACGGCTAAGCGACAGGTATTGATGCCTTTTACGCTACGCGTTTCAGGGTGGCTACCCGCAGGCATTACGTCAACGAACGGTTCGTTGGCATAGCGCTTTTCAAAAAGTGCCTGGAGATCGTCAGCCGTGGTGGTGAGCTGACTATAAAGCGTTGCATGAATGCCCCGAATCATGGGGGTTAGATGCGGTACGAAGGTCAAGCCCACCGGGTTTGCCTGCATATCATTAAGGCCCTGTCGAATCTCAGGCAGGTGACGATGCCCTGAAGCGCCGTAGGCTTTGAATGACTCGCTGGCTTCTGCCAGAAGTGAAGGCACCTTGGCACCACGTCCGGCACCCGTAACGCCGGATTTGCAGTCGGCAATCAACTGCAGGGGGTCAATCAGCCCCGCTTCCAGCAGCGGCAGGTAGCCTAGCTGTACGGCGGTTGGGTAGCAGCCGGGAACGGCAATCAAGCGTGCCGTCTTTATTTGCTCGCGGTGCATTTCTGGCAAACCGTAGACTGCTTCTTCAAGCAGTGAAGGTGCGCCGTGGGGCTGGCCGTACCACTTACTCCATACGTCAGCGTCGCGCAGCCGGAAATCGGCCGACAGATCGATAACCCGTGTGCCTTTTTCCAAAAGCTCACCGGCTAACGCGTGGGCAACGCCATGAGGTGTTGCAAAAAATACCGCATCCAGGGCACCCAGCTGCTCAGTATCAGGTTCGCTAAAGGCCAACGTGTCGTAGTGGCCGCGCAGGTTGGGGTACATATCGCACACTTTTACCCCTGCTTCTGAGCGCGAGGTAATTGCTTCAACGCTGACGTTAGGGTGCTGGGCGAGTAACCGCAGTAGTTCAACGCCGGTGTAACCCGTACCGCCGACAATGCCGACCTTAATCACAAATCGCTCCTTGCGAGTTTCGCATTTGGGACATGTTAATAATTAACAGCCTAAACAGATTGCTGCAGGCTGTCGAAGTGTATCCGGCTATGATACACAAGAGGACTACAACACAAGAGCAAAGGAAGGTCGTCGTGGCGCGTTTTTCCCGGTCTGATTTTACCCTAGAGAGTTTTCGCCGCCAGTTGGCCAATGTCGATGCATTGCCGCAGCTCTGCGTACTGGGGTTAGCATCCGGGGTGATTACGGGCGCAGTGATGGTTGCCTTTCGACTATTGCTCGAAGCGGGCGCCGTACTTTATATGCCGGGAGGTAATCCAGAAGCGTTCGAGGGGTTGTCTCCCTGGTTACGCTCATTGCTTCCGCTTGTGGCTGTCAGCTTGATTGGCGTGCTGCTTTACCGACAAAAAGTCACGGCCCAGAAAATGGGCGTAGGCCACGTTATTGAACGCCTTTCTTATCATCAGGGGCGTTTTCCGCTTCGCAACTGGTTAAATCAGTGGTGGGTGGGCGTGGTATCAGTTCTGGGTGGGCTTTCGGCAGGTCGGGAGGGTCCAGCCATTCATCTGGGGGCTGCGGCCTCAAGCGGGCTAGGGGTCAAGCTTCGCTTACCCAATAACAGCCTGCGTGTACTGGTCGCCTGTGGTACCGCCGCAGGCATCTCTGCCTCATTCAATACGCCGATCGCCGGCGTCATCTTCGCCATGGAAGTGGTGATGATGGAATACACTTTGATGAGTTTCATGCCAGTGATTCTGGCCTCCACCATGGGAGCACTGGTCGCCCAGGTGGTCTACGGTAACGAACCGGCCTTCCGTATCCCTGAAATGGCGCTAGGCTCGCTGATGAATTTACCCTGGGTGATCATACTCGGGCTGGTCGTGGGCCTTCTGGCTGGGCTGTTTATCCATATTTCGCGCCATCAGCGCTTACAAGCGTTGCCTTTATGGCTCCGTCTGGGAGCCGTTGGGGTGTCGACGGCAGCAGTCGCGTGGTGGTTTCCGCAAATTCAGGGGATCGGCTATGACAGTGTGGCCGCTGCCCTGAATAATCAGCTGGAAATCAGCGTTCTGATAGCACTTATAATTGCCAAGTTATTGATTACGGCACTTACCGTGGCTGGCGGAGTACCCATCGGGATTATAGGCCCTACGCTGGTGATAGGGGCCGCGACAGGCGCCTTGGGCGGCATGCTGGGAGGTTTTTTCTGGCCCGATAAAGCAGCAGACCCCGCTGTCTACGCCATGCTTGGTATGGCCGCCATGATGGGAGCCGTTTTACAGGCACCGCTTGCCGCATTAATGGCCCTGCTAGAGCTTACCCATACGTCCAATATTATGCTTCCAGGGATGCTGGTGGTTGTCGTTGCCTGCTTGACGTCGCGCCAGCTTACTGGCTGTGAAGGCTTTTTTATCAGCGCCGTGCGTTATGGATTACACCCACTGCAACAGCCGTTGATGCAGGCGCTGTCGCGCGTATCAGTACCGGCCGTCATGGAGCGCAGCCTGGTGCGCACGGAGCGCATGATAACGCTCGATCAGGCGCGAAAGCTTCTGGAAAACAACCCTGTCTGGCTTATCATTGAGCGCTCAAGTGATGAAAAAACCGTGCTTGCCTTGAAAGCCGCTACGCTTGCGCGCTGGCTGCTGGAACATGATGAAGCGTTAAACGGTGAAGCGCCCCCTAAAGATGAGCTGGTGGATTTATTGGAAATTCCTGGCCAGCGTTTGGAGCTGGCGCCCATTGGCCTGCAGGCAACGCTTTCTGAGGCGTTTTTAAAACTCCAGGATGATGCCTTGGGGGCACTTTATGTTGTGCATGGCTATCGACCAAAGCAGCAACGGATTTCAGGTATCATCACCCGCGGCGCCATTGAGCGTTACTATTACTACGCCGACCCGAAAGATAATGATTCACCCGTATAAGGAGAGACAATGTACCTATGGGTAAAGGCCTTGCACTTGATGGCCATGGTGACCTGGTTTGCCGCGCTATTTTATTTGCCGCGGCTTTATGTCTATCACGCAACGGCACGCGATAAAGGTGATGAGCAGTCCATGGCGTATTTCAAGACCATGGAGCGCAAGCTGTATCGCGGCATCATGACGCCTTCGATGATACTGGTGCTGATTTTTGGCGGATGGATGCTTTACCTGGTGCCTGGCTGGCTAAGCCAGGGATGGATGCACGTAAAGCTTACGTTTGTTGTTCTGTTGATTGCTTATCACCATGTGTGCCTGATTTATTTAAAGCAGTTCGCCCAGGATCGTTGCACGAAAAGCCACACGTTCTTCCGCTGGTTCAATGAAGCGCCGGTCATTGCACTCGTCGTAATTATTTTGCTCGCTGTTGTGAAACCCTTTTGATGCGCCAACCTCTTGCTCCGGTTGTTTTAGTGCTGGCCGGCCATGATCCTACGGGGGGGGCGGGCTTGGTAGCCGACAGTGAAACCATAGCCGCCTGTGGTGGTTGGGCCGTTACTATCCCGACTGCCTTGACGGTACAGAACTGTCACAACGTTACTCATGTTGTACCGGCTGATCCTGTATTGATGCGGCACATGGCAGAAGCGTTAAGCGGCATGCAAATAGCCGCCATTAAGCTAGGCTTGTTGGCGGATGAAGCGACATTAAGAGCGGCCGAGCAAATTATTCGCCGTTTTCCCGGCATCCCGGTGGTAGCCGACCCGGTGCTGAAAGCGGGAGGGGGAACTGAGTTATCCACACCCCAATTGATAAAGCTCTATAGTGAGCGTTTGATACCGCTTGTGGATATCTTAACGCCCAATCGTTACGAGCTGGCGCAGCTAGTCCCAGAGATTGCTGACCCACTGGACGATACGGCACGCGCCGTCGCGCTTTTATCACAAGGCTGCCAGGCAGTATTAGTTACCGCAACCGATGAGCCTGTTCCGGGCAATGAGCAGCAGGTGGTACATACGCTGCATTCACCCGATACCACACGTCAATGGCAGTGGCCGCGTTTACCCGAGCAGTTTCACGGCTCAGGCTGCACGTTGGCATCGTCGATTGCGGCACGCCTGGCGGTTGGTGAGCGCTTGCCAACTGCCTGCGAGCAGGCCCAGCACTTTACCTGGGAGAGTTTGTCTCATGGGTATCAGCCACCCAGTGGTCAGTGTTTGCCTAACCGCTTGCCACGACCGGTTCGCTTTTGATCTCATAAGCAAAGCCACGAATATTGAGGACGTCATGACCACATCTGCTGAACTGTTTGAGCTTGCTAGCCGCCATATTCCAGGTGGCGTAAATTCACCGGTGCGTGCTTTTAAAGGCCTGCATCGTCCGCCGGTGTTTATGGAACGCGCCCAAGGCGCCTACCTGTTTGATGTGGAAGGCAATCGCTACGTGGATTATGTGGGCTCCTGGGGCCCAATGATTACTGGCCACGCTGATCAGGATGTCCTGGCTGCCGTACGCGTCCGCCTGGATAACGGCCTTTCGTTTGGTACGCCCACGGCGGTTGAAACCACCATGGCGGATCTGATCTGCGAGATGATCCCCTCCATGGAAATGGTGCGCATGACAAGCTCCGGCACCGAGGCGACCATGTCGGCCATTCGGCTGGCGCGCGGCACTACCGGGCGCGATAAAATCGTCAAGTTCGAAGGCAATTATCACGGCCACTCAGATTCGCTGCTGGTAAAAGCTGGTTCAGGCGCGCTTACCCACGGTGAACCCAGCTCGCCAGGCGTTCCTGCATCGCTTGCCGAGCATACCATTACGCTGTCTTATAACGATATTGAAGGCGTTGAGGAGTGTTTTGCAGAGATCGGTGACCAGATTTCCTGCATTATCGTTGAGCCTGTAGCCGGCAACATGAACTGTATTCCCCCACAGCCGGGTTTTCTGGAAACCCTGCGTCGGGTGTGTAACGAGTACGGCAGCATCCTGATTTTTGACGAAGTGATGACCGGATTTCGGGTGGCCTTGGGCGGTGCGCAGGCACATTACTCAATTGTTCCTGATTTAACCTGCCTGGGGAAAATCGTGGGTGGCGGTATGCCGGTAGGCGCCTTTGGTGGCAAGCGCGATGTCATGCAAAACATCTCGCCAATGGGGCCGGTTTATCAAGCGGGTACGTTGTCAGGCAACCCATTGGCCATGGCGGCAGGGGTTGCGCTTCTGACCAAGCTTCAGGTTCCCGGTTTTCATGATGCGCTCACTCAGCGGGTCGAAACGCTATGTAACGGTCTGCAGGAGCGTGCCAATGCTGCGGGTATTCCCATGATGACGCAGTCGGCCGGTGGGATGTTCGGCATCTTTTTCACCTCACAAAGCCGAGTGGATAACTTTGCCCAGGCAACCGCCTGTGACCCTGAAGCTTTCCGCCGTTTCTTCGGCGCGATGCTGGATCACGGCGTGTATCTGGCCCCTTCCGCGTTTGAGGCCGGGTTCATGTCAAGTGCCCATACGCCAGAAGATATTCAGTTCACGCTGAATGCGGCAGAAAAAGCCTTTAGCGTAATGTAACAGAACGTAACGCCTGCTAAACTTCAAAAGCCGCTCATACCGAGCGGCTTTTGTGGTTAGCGAGGTTGCCACCATGCCGATAACAATGCCCATCCCGATGGCTCTGATCGCCGCACTTGCCATTGGTTTGCCTTTTAGCGCCCACGCGTTTGAGGAGCAGGAAATGGATAGTATCCACATTACGATGGAAGGCACGCCGGGTGCGTTATTCTCTGCTCACTGGCGAATCACCCAGAATGGCCAAACCATCGAGCATATCGAAGAGCGCGGCACGGTACCCACTGAATATACGTTTACCGGGTCTGCGCTTGAGGGCACCGTTAAGCTGTTAAGCGATAACCAGCGTTTGGAAGTAGACATTCAGAAAGGCGGTAACCGTTCGCGTTCATCCACCCAGGGCGTAGGTGGAACGTTGACCGTGGGGGTCCGTTGATTGGCTAAATAGTAGATATGAAAAAACCGCCCCGAATGGGGCGGTTTGATGAAGCCAGGCCGTATGGCTTATTGGCCTTGGCTTACGGTGTTAACGTTGCCGTTGCCGTAGGTCACGATGCTGGAAGTGTGCTGGCCACCCCAGAAACCGCCGCTTTGAGCAACGGTATGATCGTTATAGTTGCCGACAGTATTGATATAGGAGTCGTGCGAGTAGCCAGACTGCGTAACGTTATGGGTATTGTGGTTGCCGCTGGCTAGGATGGTGCTTTCCAACGAGTTACCGTTTTGGCTAACGTTAGCTACGTTATGGTATCCGTTCAGGTGAGCGTAGCTATCATTCTTGTTGCCAATCTGGGTAATAGTCGCGTCATTGAAGCCGCCGATTTCTTCAACGACGGATTTGTTGGCGAAACCTTCCTGGCTAACGGTTGCTGTATTGTTGTCACCTTGCTGATAGGCATAGCTATTGTTAGACCAGCCATCCTGAGCCACGTCGATGTTATTGAAACGACCTGTTTGTGTTGCTACAGAACGGTTTTCAAAACCTTCCTGGTCAACAGCCGCTGTATTGTTAACACCTTGCTGATAGGCATAGCTATCGTTAGACCGGCCATCCTGAGTTACGCTCACGTCGTTGGCATAACCTACTTGCGTTGTAACAGACAGGTTTTTCATACCATCTTGGTCAACGGCTGCCGCGTTGTTACCACCTTCTTGATAGACGGTCGAGTCGTTCCAGGCGCCTAACTGAGCAATGCCTGCGGAGTTGCCCTGACCAATCTGATCGATACCGGAGGTGTTATAGCCAGGCCGTGTGGTGGCAACACCTGCAACGTCATCCTGTGATACGGTGGTGGAGTTAAAGCCGCCTTCTTGATAAACACGTGATGTTTGCGAACCCCACTGATTGATGTTGTTGGTATTTTTATAACCATCTTGAAGGATCGTTGACTCGCTACCTGCAGACTGTGCAAAAGCAGCAGTGCTCATAGCGAAAGTAACAGCGGCGGCGATAGCGGTAATTTGTGTTTTCATTAGTGTTTCCCCATCCTTTTATGCTTGCTTTGGTTGTTACTGAGACAAAAGAAGGTTTGCTCAGTAGGTTTCGACGGTGACTGGTCGTGTATAGCCAGAGAATGCTTGTTGCTCTATGCCTATGTTGCGATAGCCACTCCCCGATTGTGAAACTTGTATATCGCTACTTACTCCAGACTGTGAAATATACGTAGCCAGTTCTTGCTGACTTCCAGACTGGTTGATATCTGCATTATGGTGATTGCCAGTTTGAAGAATAACGCCATAATTCTTACCGCCAGCCTGAGTAATTGAGGCAGTATTCCTATTACCGCGTTGAGCGATATGTGAGAAGTTACCGGTTTGATAAGCGGCAGAATAAGACTGTTTAACGTCTGCCCGATTGTTATTACCTATCTGCGAAATAACGCTGTAGTTACCTTGATAGGTTTGTGTATCACCGTGATTGAAATACTGTTCAATCCGATTTGTATCCGCATTGGCATTGATGGTAAAAGATAAGAGTGCAGCCGTTAATAGCAAAGTATTCATTAGTTGTTGTTTTGATAGCACCGTTAAGTGTTGAACGCTTGCTGATTTACGTTTCATATTTTTTACTCTCAAATGCTAATGTAAATTTTATTTCATGCGTTGAGTTTGGACTATTTAAAGTTTTACGCTATCAGTAGTTTTGTTATTTTAACGGCGCATTTTTTAATATATTTATACGCCATATTGATGAGCCAACTCATACTTGTTAGATGGCAATTTATACTTAATAATAAAAAGCGGCTATGCCTTGGGCATAGCCGCTTGATCTTGAATAAGCCTGTTTTATAGAATGTAGTATTTATAAAGCAATAACTGTTTATAACATTGGAGTCGGCGCACTTAAATATTCGGACAAGATGGTATCCTGGAAGTTAACGCCATTTGAAAGATTCCAAAGATTGTTTTCAACGCCACGGGCCACTAAATGAATAACCGCGGACTCAATGGCTGACATAACGGCCATCTGGACAGGTTCATTAGTGGTAATGCCCACTTCGGCTTCCAGTAAACGTCGGAAATCAATAAACCGATAGACGCCGGCTCTTACTTCCTTGGAGTAAATGGTTTTCGTTGTCGTAACGTTAGCCAGCACTTCACCTGTGGATATTTCTACAGCACGCAAGTTAACCGTAACCTGGTCAACCTGATACTGCCCTGATGCGCCAATACCGAAATACTCAGCACCAGCTCCACCGGTACGTACGTTGGATTCATAGGCAATAATACCGCCTTCCAACATTACCGAGGCCGCGCGTAGTGAAGGAAGCGTATCCGGCTGGCCAAAGCGCTCAAATTCAGCACGGATAATGCGTCGCTCCGTGAGCAGGTTTTGTAACCCTACCCGTTCAAGGGGAATAAACCAGCCTGAGTCGGCCAGTGCACCGGTCAGCATAGCAGCCGCCCCTTGGGTAACCGCTGTTGAAAACGTGCTGGCGGGCGCGGGCCGGTATTGCCCGGTTTGATCTCTAAAATCATACACCGATACAAAAATCTTCCCGGAAGGCGGTGGTAATGAAACGAGATCCTGATAGGTCGCTCCGCGGGGCGTGAGCGTCGCCTGAGCGCCTTCCAGATTTTCCGAGGTCGCGACCATACCTGCACAGCCGCTAAGTAGAGCGAGCATAATGAGTGAAGCAATGAATTTCATGGGTGTTCCCCTGACCGCATCAAAGAGGTTGGTGAGGCTTTTTAGCCTTGTTCGTTTTCTGTATTAAACGGCTGGTGCTGCTATTAGGGATTAAACAAACCACCGACGCTGATATTGGTAACATCGCCGGTTATCTTATCGATGACACGCACAACCAGTTGCCCGCCGTCATCACGCACAACCACGCTGAAATCACCGCTATCAAAAGAACCTTCGCCTACATTACCTGCGCCCACATCTGAGATAAGTTGGGAAATCAGGCGGCTTTCCAGGCTTTGAATAAGCCGTTCGGTAGAGGAAATCGATTCAATGCCTCTTGAGTTGGGATCTCTATTGGTATCCTGGGCTTGTGCTTTACCCAGTAAGTAGGTGCCCATAAAAGGATCACCGCCAAAAGAGGGGTTAAGCGGTTGATAAATCAACTCACCGGCTGATACCGTTGTGGCCATCAGCGAACCCAGCACCAGGGTCACCAAACTGTGGCGGACGTTTCTTTTTATAGCAGTCATTAACGTATCTCCTCTTTTCCCAAGTCTTTGTCGGAAGTTAGCGCCGAGGCTATTTGTTGGCGTAGTAGCGCTTCTTCCACTATTTGTACCGCTTCTTCTGCGGCGCGATCTGCTTCACTAATCCTTGGTGAAAGCTGTGTGCGAAAATACATACGGTTTCCGTCCATCACCCATACTTGGCTGCCCCAGCGAGCATCAGGGCGTTCTTGTATCGTGATGGTGGCGTTGCCAATAATCAGGTTATCCATGGCGCGTTGGCTAAACGCTCGATAAAATGTCTTGCCCGCCATGGTGATAGTGCGGTCTACCATTACCCCGGTTAGTTCACTGCTGGCACTTTTAACACTCTCTATCTCAGGGCCATCAGGGCTCGATAGTTGGTTAATGGAATCAATTTCCTCTTGTTCATTTTGGGTGCTTAACGGTAAATCATTAACCGGTGATTGCGTTTCGCTAGCCATTAGTGGTGATAATAAAAACAGCGAAAGCACACAGTGTGGAGTTAAATAACGAAGTAATGGCATTACGATATAACCTCACTTCAATGTTCTTATTAGTTTTTTAGCCCACGGGGTTTATCGATAGCCGGAAGAATAGGACCAAGGTTTTGATGAATCCAGTTCAAAGCCTGTATACGGTTATGCACATTTATCTTGCGGAATATATTATAAAGATGTGACTTAACCGTATGCTCGCTAACAAATAAACGCTCAGCAATTTGTTGATTGGAAGAACCGGCTTTTAACAATGAAATAATTTCAATTTCCCGGTTCGTTAGTCCGCAGGTAGGTCTAAACGCATTGTTTTGTGATTTGCGATAAAAAAGGATCAGCCGAGCCATTAATTCGCGCGACATCCAAAGCTCGCCATCTAATAAGGCATGGACACCCTTGCAAATAATATCCAAACTCTGTTCGCGATAAAAAACGCCTGTTAAATGGGCACAGGAAAGCGCCTCTAAGGCATGGTTCATATTGCGGATATTAAACGCTGCAAGCGTTGCTTTTGATAATGCTTCTGGCAGCTGGTCTTGCCATTCGGGCAGCGCATCAATACTGATGTGATCGCAATCAATAAGAAGCAGAAGTTTTTCTGATTTAGCCGCAGGCAGTGATGAATGGCGCGAGTAAATGCTTACTTGATAGCCAGTATGCTTATTTAGATATTCAGCAAATAGCTGAGATTGAGGACTCTGCTCGGTAAGAATATACACTGCGTCTAGGGACTGTTCCTTTTTCATGATAGGGCCTCTGGTAAGAAGGAGTGAGCTGACGACGAAGTCAGTGTTGCCCATAAGTGTGAATACGTAAAGTTTTGTTACTAGGTTATTTTTATAATTGTCTCTTAAAGTTCAGCCTAAAAATAAAGTATTTTTAATAAGTTGTTGTTAGTAAATATCTTTTATTAATATTTTGAAAAATTTATTAGCTAAAGCATCATGTACATTTGGTAACATTTTGTTAGGCATAGAACTATTTTGTTAGGCGTACACTGAACGACTGATGTTTGGAGAAAAGTAATGTCCACGCTAAATACCCTTGTGTTAGCCAGCGGTAATGTAGGAAAGTTAAAAGAGTTCAATGAGTTACTTGCGCCTTTAGGATTTGATGTACGTCCCCAAGCGGACTTTGGCGTGCACGATGTCGAAGAAACAGGACTGACATTTGTCGAAAATGCGTTGCTCAAAGCCCGTGAAGCGAGCCGTATCAGTGGGTTTCCTGCGCTTGCTGATGATTCGGGGCTAGAAGTAGATGCTCTTTCCGGCGAGCCGGGAATTTATTCCGCGCGCTATGCTGGTGAGCCTAAAAGCGACCAGCGCAATAATGAAAAGCTCTTAGCGGCATTAAGCGACTATGCTGAGGGCCAGCGTACGGGGCGCTACTGGTGCGTGCTGGTGTATTTACGTCATCCGCTGGACCCGGTGCCGGTGATCGTTCAACGCAGTTGGGAAGGCGAATTACTTGCCCACCCTCGCGGTGAAGGTGGCTTTGGCTATGATCCACTGTTCTGGCTACCTGACCAAGCCATGAGTGTGGCTGAATTACCCAGCGAAATGAAAAATCGCTTGAGCCATCGCGGTAGGGCTCTCAAGGGGTTGGTCGATATGCTTAAGGTGGCACATGGCTAATTCACTGCCACCGTTATCGCTCTATATTCATACACCCTGGTGTGTGCGTAAGTGTCCGTATTGCGATTTCAACTCTCATGAGCCTAACGGTGAGTTACCTGAAGCCGATTATTTGAAAGCGCTACTGAGCGATCTGGATGGCGATTTAGCGTTAGCGGCTGAACGCCAGATCCAAACCATTTTCATCGGTGGCGGCACGCCAAGCCTCATGTCGCCCGCATTTTATGAACAGCTTTTCAATGCAATACGCGTACGTCTGGCATTTGCACCGGACATTGAAATCACCATGGAGGCCAATCCCGGCACCACCGAGCAGACACGCTTTATTGGCTACCGCGAGGCGGGCATTAACCGCCTCTCGTTGGGCACGCAAAGCTTTCAGCCGGCCCAGCTCAAGGCGTTGGGGCGTATCCATGGGGATGAAGAAGCCATCAGCGCGGTAGGGCAGGCGCGCGCGGCGGGTTTTGATAATATCAATATCGATTTAATGCATGGCTTGCCCGGCCAGACGCCCTCCCTGGCGCTTGCGGATATTGATCAGGCGCTAGCTCTGTCGCCGGATCATCTCTCGTGGTACCAGCTCACGCTTGAACCCAATACGGCGTTTCATTCAAAGCCCCCTGTGCTTCCTGAAGAAGAAGCACTTTGGGATATCCAGGAGCTGGGGCACCAGCGGTTAGAACAGGCAGGTTTTGAACGCTATGAAATCTCAGCCTATTCCCAGCCTGGAAGACAGAGCAGACATAATCTCAACTATTGGCAGTTTGGTGATTACCTGGGCATTGGCGCCGGTGCCCACGGCAAGCTGACAACTATCGATGCAGATGGGCAGTGGCATATTGAGCGGCGCTGGAAAACGCGTCAGCCCAAGGCCTATTTACGGCGAGCTAGCGATCCGCGGGGCTTTTTAGCGGGCAAACAGCCTATTGCCATTGATGAGCTGCCGCTGGAATTCGCCATGAATGCGCTACGCTTGACCGAAGGCGTTAGCATGCAAACCTGGCCACGGCATACCGGGCAGGCCGATGCGGTGCTCCTGACACGTTTACAAACGGCCCACAAAAAAGGACTTTTGATGGAAATGCCTGAAAAGCTGCGTGCATCGCCTCAAGGTCTATTATTCTTGAATGAGTTGCTGGAGTGTATCAGCGACGGGTAACTCTAGCGCAAAGACAAACAAGGAGTGAGCGATGCGTATTTCTCGACTACTGACCCCGTTGGCCGCTGCGATTTTGGTAGCTGGTTGTGCAACATCTGATCCTTACGGTGGCCAGACACAACGTTCTTCTACTGGTATCGGTACCGGCATTGGTGCTGCGGTAGGCGCAGCAGCGGGCGCCCTTTCTGGCGATGGCAGCACCAGCCGCCGCGACCGTGCCTTGATCGGTGCAGCCGTTGGTGCCGCTGCGGGCGCAGGTGTAGGCGCTTACATGGATCGTCAAGAGCAGCAATTGCGTCAGAACCTGCAAGGCTCGCGCATCGAAATCGACCGCCGCGGTGACGATATCGTGCTGAACATGCCGAGTAGCGTGACGTTCGGTTTTGATTCTTCTGACCTGACCGGCGATGCGCGTAGCGCACTTAATGAAGTCGCGAACGTGGTTGCTCAATATACCGATACCCGCATAAACATTGCCGGGCATACTGACAGCACGGGCGATGCCAGTTACAACCAGCGTCTGTCTGAGCGTCGTGCTCAAGCCGTGGGTAACTACCTGAGTCAAAATGGCGTTTCATCTTCACGTCTGAACACCATGGGATATGGGGCTAACCAGCCCGTTGCCAGTAACAATACCGATCAGGGCCGAGCGCAAAACCGTCGGGTAGAAATTACCTTGACGCCGACGGGTAACGGTCAGGGATAAGTCCCCCGTGTAACCCGCGCATTGTCCTTCAAAGCCCGCTATGCTCCCATAGCGGGCTTTTTTGTTCACTTGATGTCGAGCGACCATGCTGTCTTATCAACACGCTTATCATGCCGGTAACTTTGCCGATGTACACAAGCATCTAACCCTTTACGGCGTTAATGATTATTTATTACGTAAAAAAACAGCCATTACATATGTGGATACTCACGCAGGTCGTGGGCTTTACCCACTCGCCACCAAAGAGACGCAACGGCTTCAAGAGTATCGTGAGGGTATTTGGCCTTTATGGCAGAAGCGCGACCAGCTAACGGATCCCCTGTTAACGGATTGGATGCATGTATTAACGAGCGCGCAGCCAACGCCTAGCGAGCTGACTCACTATCCGGGATCGCCCTGGTGGTTCGGTCAGTCGTTACGCAACCAGGATAAACTGCGCCTTTTTGAGCTGCACCCCGGCGAGCACCAGCACTTAGTCGCCCAGGACCTGGCCTCCCAAGCGCTGGCCACTCAGGCACGACGTATTTATGGCGATGGGCTTAATGGGTTAAGCACTATGTTACCGGTGGCCACGCCAAGGCTTTGCGTGTTGATTGATCCGAGTTTTGAGCGTAAAGCGGAATACCAGGAGGTGGCCGATACCATCGCTTATACGTTTGAAAAGGCGCGCCATGGCGTAGTGTTAGTCTGGTATCCGCTGTTGCCAGCGGGCCACCATCACGTACTGCTGGACGCGCTGAAGACGAGCGGCGTGCGCAAGATATGGCGTAGCGAGCTTTTGCTGCGTGAGCTGGGCGAGCAGACCCACGGCATGTACGGCAGCGGTATGCTGGTGGTTAACCCGCCCTGGGGGCTTGATGAGCGTCTGGCATCGGCCATGGCCCAACTGACCCCTTATTTAGGTGCGCAAAGCCGCTATAAGGCAGATTGGTGGGTAGAAGAGTAGCTAGCAATAATGTCACTTACCGATACAGAAGCTGCCGAAAATCTCACCCAGTAAATCATCAGCACTGAAGTCGCCGGTAATCTCACCGAGTGCCTGCTGCGCGTCGCGCAAGTCTTCGGCAAGCAGTTCGCCTGCCCCGTAGCCGTCTAACTGTGCACGCCCTGTGTCGAGCGCTGCCATTGCCCGGTCGAGGGCATCCAGGTGGCGTCGGCGTGCGGAGAAGCGTCCTTCGGTGGTGGCGGTGAAACCCATTACGTCCTTAAGGTGGGTTTTTAAGTTATCCACACCGGCACCGGTTTTGGCCGATAGGCGCAACGTCGGTGTGGCTGTGGATAAATCAATTCCTGCCGGTTCGGCACTGGTATCGATTTTGTTACGCACCAGGGTCAGGCGGCTCTGATCAGGGAGCCTTGCCACAAACTCCGGCCAGATGATCATGGGGTCCGTTGCCGCGGTGGTGGACGCATCGACCAGCAGCAGCACACGGTCGGCCTTTTCAATTTCGGTCCAGGCGCGGGCGACGCCGATTTTTTCGACGGCATCCGGCGTATCGCGCAAACCGGCGGTATCAATAATATGTAATGGCATGCCATCGATATGAATATATTCGCGCAGCACATCCCGCGTTGTACCGGCAATATCGGTAACAATGGCAGTGTCTTGCTCGGTCAATGCGTTAAGCAGGCTGGATTTGCCCGCATTGGGGCGCCCGGCAATCACCACGCTCATTCCTTCGCGCATTAGTGCCCCTTGTCCGGCTGCCTTGCGCACGTCGCTGAGCGCTTGCTGGACGCCTTCCAGGCGCTTGGCGACATGTCCGTCAGCCAGGAAGTCGATCTCTTCTTCAGGGAAGTCGATGGCGGCTTCTACATAGACACGCAGTTCGATAAGCTGCCCCACTAAATCGGCCACACGCTTTGAGAATTCCCCCTGCAGCGAGCGCACGGCGTTTTCCGCAGCCGAACGTGACGTGGCGTCAATCAGGTCGGCGATGGCCTCAGCCTGAGCAAGATCAAGCTTATCGTTTAGAAAGGCGCGCTCGGAGAATTCGCCAGGGCGTGCCAGCCGCGCACCCAAGGCCACGCAGCGCTCCAGCAGCATGTCCATGATGATCGGGCCACCATGGCCTTGCAGCTCCAGCACATCTTCACCGGTAAACGAGTGCGGGCCGTTGAACAGCAGTGCAATACCTTCATCGATAACGCTCTCAGGGCCTTTAAACGGCCCGAAGTAAGCGTTTCGGGGCGCAGGGCAGCCACCGAGTATGGCCTTGGCGATATCCCGGCAGGCAGGCCCGGAGACACGGATAATGCCCACACCACCGCGGCCAGGCGGAGTGGCCAGCGCAGTAATCGTATCCTGGGTATAAAGTCGTTCAACCATGGCGCGCCTCTTTGATAGATGCCTACATTGTGAATTTGTCGTCTTTAAAACGCCAGACCCCCGCACTAGGGCGGGGGTCTGTTAGCAAAGCGTTGGAGGATTACTTGGTTCGCATCCCTTTACCTACGCTTGGGTCTTTCTCGATGCTGCGCGTTATGAAGTACTGCTGCGCGACCGAAATGATGTTGTTGACTACCCAGTAGATAACCAGGCCAGCCGGGAACCACAGGAAGAAGAAGGTGAAGATAATCGGCAGCATCTTCATGATCTTCGCCTGCATCGGGTCCGGCGGTGTCGGGTTCAGCATCTGCTGAACAAACATAGACGCACCCATCAATATCGGCAGGATGAAGTACGGATCCTTAATCGACAGATCCTGAATCCAGAACATGAACGGCGCGTGACGCAGCTCAACGGATTCCAGCAACATCCAGTAAAGTGCGATAAACACCGGCATCTGGATCACGATGGGTAAACAGCCACCTAAAGGATTAATCTTCTCCTTTTGGTAGAACTTCATCATCTCTTGAGACATTTTCTGGCGATCATCGCCATACATCTCTTTAAGACGCTGCATTTCCGGGCCCAGCTTACGCATGCGTGCCATGGACTTGTAAGCCTTGGCAGACAGCGGGAAAAGCACCAGCTTGACCACGACCGTCAGCAGAACAATCGACCAGCCCCAGTTACCCACGATGTCGTGGATCTTGTCCAGCAGCCAGAACAGCGGGTTGGCAATAAACCACAGCCAGCCGTAGTCGACGGTTAAACGCAGATTAGGTGCCACTTGTTCAAGATAGTCTTGAACTTTCGGGCCCATATAAAGCGTGGCACCCAACGTTGCTTCACTATTAGCGGCGACATTGCTGGTCGGGCCTGCAAAGGCGACCACGTTGCGATCGCTTGAATCGGTCGTAACGTAGTAAAGGTTCTGCTGGTCTTGTGCCGGCGCCCAGGCGGACACGAAGTAGTGCTGAATAATCGCGATCCAGCCGCCTTGTGCTTCACGGTTCTCAAAGTTGCGGTTTCGAATATCTTCGAAATCAACCTTTTCATACCGCGCATCAGGCGTGGAGTAGGCCGCACCAATATACGACTTCATGCCCAAGGCAACGCCGCTTGACGGGTCCGGGCTGTTATCACGCGCCAGTTGGCCGATAAAGCGAGCGCTAACCGGCGCATCGGTATTATTGGCAACGTAGTAATTGACGTTGACCGCATAGTTTCCGCGTTCGAAGGTAAGCCGCTTGGTAATCTCGACGCCGTTAATCTCGGCACGTAGATCGACATTCAGCTGGTCTTCATCATCGCTCATGCGATAGGCGCTGCTTTCCGGAGTAAAGGCAATACGGCTTGCCTGACCGTCCAGCTGTAAGCCTGAACGCGCAACGTAGCTGCGCGTCGCATTGTCTGAAAGCAACACATAGTTGCGCTCAGTATCCAACGTCATTTTATGCTGTGGCAGTGCGGCATACACGATGTCGCCGCCATGCGGATCAATACGTACGTCGAGTACGTCGGTGACCACTGCGATCAGGTCACGGCTGGACGTTTCACTTTCCGCGTCGCCAGGCATGCCTTCGCCTATCGCCGTATTGGGCGCCGACGTTGACGGAACGGCTAAACCGTTTTCGTCTTCGCTACCGCTTAAGGGCGCAGCATTGCTCGTGCTTTGAGTAATCTCGGGCGTCGAGTCGTAATCTGTCGGCCCGTAATCCTGATTCCACTGAATGACCAGTAGATAGGCAAGTACTGCCAGTGGAATCAGTAATAGAAGTCTTTTTACGTCCATGAGGGTTCTGCCCGCTGGGTGATGAACATGCTAATGGCGCAGTATCATTTACTCGACCCATGACACACGAAAGCCTGCCAAGCGGCAGGCCAAGGTCGAGCGGCGAGATGCATCGTCAAGAGTCACGTGTTACGCCATCAGACGGTGGTGCTACTGATACCGTTTGGGCGTCACGCTGAAGCCGCTTCCACATGCCATGTAACTGGCGAAAAAGCGTTTCGTTATCGATGTCCTGTACGCCGCGCTTAGCGAGTATCACGATATCCATTGAGGGTAGGTGATCCTGACGAAGTCGGGCGGATTCTCGAACGAGACGCTTAAAGCGGTTGCGATCGACAGCACGCTTTACATTTTTTTTGCTGACCACCAGTCCGACGCGGGGATGTCCCCGGGTACTCATGCGCGCTAACGCCATCATACCTTTGCCATGAACTTTGAGGTCGGCCTGTTCAAACACGTGACTAAAATCCCCGGCATTTAGCAGACGCAAACACCGGGGATAGCCTTGATGCGGCACACGCAATCCGAGATCAGGCGCTCAGACGCTTGCGGCCTTTGGCGCGGCGGCGTGCGAGTACGGCACGGCCGTTTTTGGTTGCCATACGAGCACGGAAGCCATGCGCGCGCTTGCGCTTGAGAACGCTGGGTTGAAAAGTGCGTTTCATAACTCGTTATTCCCACGTGGTTTAGGACGGATGTGAATCCAAAAGACCCGGTCCAGTGAGGAAACTAGCCGGGGAGTTTCAAATCAAGACCGGAAATTGTAGAGACTTCCCGCGCCGGGTGCAATTTTTCCTTGCACAAAAAGCAACAAAAAGGCAATGGGCATTTATTGGATGGGCTATCTTTGCTCGTTGACCAGACAACTACTATTACTAGTTAAGTGTTTTAAAACCTATTGTTATTAATAGTGGGGATACAATTTGTGGATAAGCTATTAATTTTTATATTTATCATGATTTTAAAATCATAAAAACAATGTGCATAAGTATCGTATAACCGGCAAATAAGCTGTTGGCTTGGTGTGATTAAGCCCCTTGGAAAACCGGAAAACCCAATCTATCCCCACGTCGTTAGGGGGTTGTCCCGAGACCTTAAGGAAAGTTGTCCACAGGCGAAATTGAAGGCTAAACCCGTGTGGATAACCGAGCCTTTGGGCGCTACAATGGTCGGCCGTTTTCAACCGATGGTGAGATGAGTGTCACTCGCGCTTTGGCAGCAGTGCCTGGACTACCTGCAGGACGAATTGAATTCACAGCAATTCAATACCTGGATACGTCCACTCCAGGCAGAAGAAGGAGAGTCCAACGAGCTGCGCTTACTGGCGCCTAACCGCTTTGTGCGTGATTGGGTGAGTGACAAGTATGCTAAGCGGATCAGCGAGCTGATTCGTGAGCTTGCACCCTCTAAACCGCCTAAGGTAAGCCTTACGGTGGGCAGCCGCCGCCCAGCGGCACCAGCCCCTCAACCTCGCGATTTGGGCAACCCCGTTTCAGCGGCCACAGCCCGGCCGTCGGCACCTGCTGTACATACGCTGCCACGCGGGGATATTGCCGATGAGCGTGAAATTGACCAGATGCGTGAACGTGAAGAAGCACCGCGTCGCCGCAACAATGAGCGCCAGGTTCAGGTGGAAGGAAGCCTTAAGCACGGCAGTGGGCTTAATCCTAATTTTACTTTTGACACCTTTGTTGAAGGCAAGTCGAACCAACTGGCCCGCGCCGCCTCCCGACAAGTATCGGAAAACCCGGGCGGTGCCTATAACCCGCTATTTTTATACGGTGGGGTAGGCCTAGGTAAGACGCACTTGATGCATGCTGTGGGTAACGCGCTAGCTGGCCGCCGGGACAATGCCCGGGTGGTTTACCTGCATTCAGAGCGTTTTGTCGCGGATATGGTTAAAGCGCTTCAGCTTAATGCGATTAACGACTTCAAGCGCTTTTACCGCAGTGTTGATGCGCTGTTAATTGACGATATTCAGTTTTTCGCTGGTAAAGAACGCTCTCAGGAAGAGTTTTTCCACACCTTTAATGCGTTATTAGAAGGTGGCCAGCAAATGATCCTTACTTCTGACCGCTATCCCAAAGAGATCAGCGGCGTGGAAGAGCGTTTGAAATCCCGTTTTGGCTGGGGATTGACGGTGGCGATCGAGCCGCCTGAACTTGAGACCCGGGTCGCTATATTGATGAAAAAAGCGGACCAGGCCAAGGTTGATTTACCTCATGATGCCGCTTTCTTCATTGCTCAAAAAATCCGTTCTAACGTTCGTGAGCTGGAAGGCGCGCTGAAAAAAGTTATTGCTGACTCGCACTTCATGGGTAAACCGATTACCCAGGATTTTATTCGTGAGTCGTTAAAAGATTTGCTCGCGCTTCAGGATAAGCAGGTGGGTGTGGATAACATCCAGCGCACGGTAGCCGAGTATTACAAGATTAAGGTGGCGGATTTATTATCCAAGCGACGCTCGCGTTCGGTGGCTCGCCCCCGGCAGGTAGCTATGGCGTTAGCCAAAGAGCTTACCAACCATAGTCTGCCGGAAATCGGCGATGCGTTTGGAGGCCGTGATCATACAACGGTGCTCCACGCCTGCCGCAAGGTGAAGTCCCTGCAAGAGGAAAGCGCGGACATTCGCGAAGATTATAAAAATCTGTTGCGCCTATTAACCAGCTAATCAGCCTGTGGTCTGCAGGTTTTCAGGATAAAAATCGGAGTGTTGATGAAATTTTCCATTTCCCGCGAGGCATTGCTGCGTCCGCTGACGCTGGTGGCAGGCGTGGTAGAGCGTCGTCAAACGCTGCCTGTACTCTCTAACGTATTGATTCAGGTCGAAGGCGACCAGGTCTCCTTAACCGGTACGGATTTAGAAGTCGAACTTATCGGGCGTACGGTGGCAAGCCAGGTGGACCAACCTGGCGCCGCGACGGTACCCGCTCGCAAGCTGATGGATATCTGCAAGTCGCTCCCTGATCAATCAGAAATTCATCTGGCGGTAGAGGATGGTCGTGCGGTACTGCGCAGCGGTCGTTCACGCTTTACGCTTTCGACACTGCCGGTCGCAGAATTCCCAAATATTGAAGATGCCGACGGCAGCCAAGAGCTGAGCGTTCCGCGGGGCACATTAAAGCATCTTATTGAAGCCACATCGTTTGCCATGGCTCAGCAGGATGTTCGTTACTACCTCAACGGTATGCTGATCGAGATTCAGAGTAATCTATTACGTACGGTCGCAACGGATGGTCACCGCCTGGCGATGTGCTCACGTCCGGTCGAGGTTGCGGTTAGCCAGTCGCAAAAACTGATTGTACCGCGCAAGGGTATTCTTGAGATTTCGCGCCTGCTTGATGACAGTGATGAACCGGTAAGCTTGACGTTGGGCTCGACACACGTGCGTGCCCATACGGGTGACTTTACGTTCACTTCTAAACTGATCGACGGCAAATTCCCCGACTACGAGCGGGTTGTACCGCGCAATGGTGACAAAGTACTGATCGCCGAGCGGGCCGAGCTGCGTCAGGTGCTTTCGCGTACTGCGATTCTCTCCAATGAAAAGTATCGCGGTGTGCGTCTGTACCTTGAGGAAAACAATCTCAAGGTAATGGCCAATAACCCTGAGCAGGAAGAAGCCGAAGAGAACGTGGCGGTTGAATATAACGGCACGGCCATGGAAGTTGGCTTCAACGTAGGCTATCTGGTGGACGTACTGTCTGTATTGAGCGTAGACAGAGTCCAAGTGACTCTGGCTGACCCCAACAGCAGTGCCTTGCTTGAAGAGCCGGGTGGCGGCGACGCGCTTTACGTCGTTATGCCCATGCGGTTGTAAATAGCCGTCAGGCTTGCCTTAATGCCAGGTAAGGTGTGTAAAGTAGTCCATGCAGTGAGAGCGGCGCTTCTGACGGGAGAAGCGCCGTTTTCACTTTTTGCCTAGCTACTTATTGTCAGTGGGATATTAACCAGCGAGCTTGAATGAGCCTGATACAGCTTAACTTCCAGGGCCTGCGGAATTTAATCCCGCTTGAGATGCATCCCTCATCCAGAATCAATATCATTAGTGGTCCAAATGGCAGTGGTAAAACCAGCCTATTGGAAGGCATTCATATTCTAGGTATGGGGCGGTCTTTTCGCACCCGACAGTTGAAAAATGCCATTCAGGCAGATCAGCCTTATATGACGCTCTACGGGCGCCTTCAGGGTGAACCTGAGATCGCCATAGGGGTTCGCCGGTTAAGGGCTCAGAGAGAGCTTGAGCTGCGCCTGCGGGGCGATAAAGGGGTACGGTTAGCAGAGTTAGTAGAGGCGATGCCGCTTCAATTGATTAATCCTGATGCCTTTAGATTGCTTGAAGGGTCACCCGCCGGGCGTCGAGAGTTTTTCGACTGGGGAGTGTTTCACGTGAAACAACACTTTCTTGAAGCTTGGAAGCGAGCGCGTCGTGCGGTGAAACATCGGAACGCATTACTCAGGCGTGGTAGAATAGACCCCCAGGAAATGGCGGCCTGGGAGCAGGAACTGGCGCTCTGGGGTGAAGTAGTTGATAGATTACGATTTGAGTGGTTTAGCGAGTTTCTTCCAGTCTTTGAAGAGACGCTTAACGTACTTCTTCCTTTACCGGGCTTAAAGCTTAATTACGCTCGAGGTTGGGATAAGCAAAAAACGCTTGGTGAAGTACTTCAGGAAAATCGGCTAACCGATCAACAAATGGGATTCACCCAGCAAGGTCCTCAGCGCGCCGATTTGCGTATCAGGCTTAACAAACAGCCCGCTGTAGAAGTACTTTCCAGAGGCCAGCAAAAGCTGGTAGTAAGCGCGCTCAAGCTTGCCCAGGGGCGGTTTCTGGAAAGAACAGCACAGCGGCACTGCATCTATTTAATCGATGATTTGCCAGCAGAGCTGGATGAACAGCACCGACAGCGTTTCTGTCAGTTGCTTGAAGAGATGCAGTGTCAGGCTTTTATTACCAGCGTAGACCCCGCCGCATTGCAAAATATGTGGCAATCAGTAACTTCGGTTAGCATGTTTCACGTGAAACATGGTGACCAGGGGCTTAGCCAGTTAGTGCAGGGCGGGTAAACGACACGGAACAAGACAGACTTCACGACGGAGTGGTCAATGAGCGAGCAGGCTTACGATTCATCAAGCATCAAGGTGCTCAAAGGGCTGGATGCAGTACGCAAACGTCCAGGCATGTACATCGGTGATACTGATGACGGCACCGGGTTGCACCATATGGTCTTCGAGTTGGTGGATAACTCCATCGATGAGGCTTTGGCAGGCCACTGTAGTGAAATTCGCGTGGTCATTCATGCCGATGAGTCGGTCACCGTTAGTGATAATGGGCGCGGTATACCCACCGAACTGCATGAGGGCGAGGGGGTTTCTGCCGCTGAAGTTATCATGACCGTGCTACATGCTGGCGGCAAATTCGATGATAACTCTTATAAAGTGTCCGGCGGCCTTCACGGCGTAGGTGTTTCGGTTGTTAACGCGCTGTCAGAAGAGTTGCGTTTGACGATCTGGCGTCAAGGTGAAGTGTTTGAGCAGGTTTATCACCATGGCGTGCCTCAGGCACCGCTTAGCGTAGTAGGTAAAACGGAAAAGACCGGGTCACGTGTTCATTTCCGGCCTTCGCCGAACACCTTTGCTAATATCGAATTCCATTACGATATTCTGGCTAAACGCTTACGCGAGCTATCGTTTTTGAACTCCGGCGTTGCCATTCGCTTGCTGGATGACCGTAGCGGTAAAGAAGAGCTGTTTCATTATGAAGGCGGCTTAAAAGCGTTCGTTGATCACCTAAATTCCACTAAGACAGTGCTGAATCCTGTGTTTCACTTTAACGCCTCGCGGGAAGATGGTGTTGAAGTAGAAGTGGCGATGCAGTGGAGCGATGTCTTTACCGAAAGCATCTACTGCTACACCAACAATATTCCTCAGCGTGATGGCGGTACTCATCTGGCCGGTTTCCGAGCGGCTCTGACGCGAACGATGAACAACTACATCGAAGCGGAAGGGCTGTTGAAGAAAGCCAAGGTCAATACGGCGGGTGACGATGCCCGTGAAGGCCTGACGGCGATTATTTCTGTCAAAGTGCCTGATCCGAAATTCTCTTCACAGACTAAAGATAAGCTGGTGTCCAGTGAAGTCAAAACGGCGGTTGAGCAGGAAATGGGCCGTCTGTTTTCTGAATATCTGATCGAGAAGCCCAACGAAGCCAAAGCAATCGTTAACAAGATGCTGGATGCAGCGCGTGCCCGTGAGGCAGCGCGTAAAGCCCGGGATATGACGCGGCGTAAAGGCGCACTGGATATTGCTGGATTGCCGGGCAAGCTTGCTGATTGCCAGGAAAAAGACCCCAGTCAGTCTGAAATCTACTTGGTGGAGGGTGACTCGGCCGGTGGTAGTGCCAAGCAGGGCCGTGACCGTCGTACGCAGGCCATTTTGCCGCTTAAAGGTAAAATCCTGAACGTCGAAAAAGCTCGCTTTGATAAAATGCTATCGTCAGTTGAAGTGGGTACGCTCATTACAGCGCTGGGCTGTGGCATCGGTCGGGAAGAGTTTAATCCGGATAAACTGCGTTATCACTCCGTTATCATCATGACCGATGCGGATGTAGATGGTTCGCACATCCGTACGCTACTGCTGACGTTCTTCTTCCGTCAGATGCCTGAGCTGATTGAACGTGGCCATATCTTTATTGCCCAGCCGCCGCTTTACAAGATCAAGCGTGGCAAGCAAGAGCTCTACCTGAAAGATGAGCAGGCCATGATCGATTATCTGACCACCACGGCACTGGATGGGGCAGGTTTATACGTGAATGCTGATGCACCGGGCATTACCGGATCGCAATTGGAAGCGTTGGTTAATCAATACCGTAATGTGATGAAGCGGATTGATCGACTCGCGCGGGTATACCCCATTGAAGTGCTAAAGCAGATTATCCACGCTACCGGCTTACAGGGTGAAGCAAGCCTGAAAGATCGTGTAACGATGGAAAACTGGATTGCCGAACTGCAGAAAACCATGGATGACATGGTCGCCTACGAAGGTGGCCCACGTTATACCTTCTATCTTAAACAAGATGAAGAGCGCGGCTTACTGCTGCCCACCGTATCGCTGGTAGCGCACGGCGTAACCACGGAGTACGACTGGGGTCTGGATTTCTTTGAGAGTGCAGATTATCGGGCAATTTCAGCCTTGGGCGATACGCTTGATGGGCTACTTGAAGAGAGTGCGTTTATCTCGCGTGGCGAGCGCCAGAAGCCGGTTACGCAATTCTCTGAAGTGCTTGAATGGCTGATGCAGGAAGGTCAGCGTGGTCTATCTGTACAGCGTTATAAAGGGCTAGGAGAGATGAATCCAGATCAGCTGTGGGAAACCACCATGGATTCAGAGGTCCGCCGCATGCTGCGCGTTACGATTGAAGACGCTGTCGCGGCCGACAAGATGTTCAATACCTTGATGGGCGATGACGTAGAGCCACGCCGTGACTTTATTGAGACTAACGCGCTGGTTGCTAACCTTGACGTATAGTCTCAGTGCTGAAAATAGGATGCAGGCCTTCAGTTAAATGTTTCACGTGAAACATGTTTTAACTCGCTAGACCCTTATCTGAGAATTGTATAACAGTACGAGAAAATTAACGTAGTACTGAAGATATAGCTAAAAATGAAAATGCCGCCGGTTTTTAAAACCGGCGGCATTTTTTAATAGAAATTTTTTTATAATAAAAATGAAAGCTTTATAGAAACAGGTTGTGGATAAGTAAGCTGCTAATAAATAGCCTGATGATGAATAATTACTTCTGCAGCGGAGAATGATTAGTTAACAGCCACTCGACAAACTCCGCAAGATCGGCATTAATTCGTGCGCCTTCCAGGCCAATCTTCTTCGCTAACGTTTTCTCTCCCTTGCCAGTTCTTACCAATACCGGCTGACAGCCACAAGCCTCGCCTGCCTGTAAATCGCGCAAACTATCACCCACCATCCAGCTACCCACTAAACTCTTGAGACCAAGCTCGCGCTGAATATCATGCAATAAGCCGGGCAGGGGCTTACGGCAATGACAGCCATCCTCCGGGCCATGTGGGCAGTAAGCGATATGCGCAATGCGGCCACCCGCTGCTTTAACAAGCTGATTCAGGCGGGTATGCATTTCATTGAGGACTTTTTCATCATAGTAACCCCGGGCAATACCAGACTGGTTAGTTGCCACCGCGACGGTAAACCCAGCTTGGGAGAGTTTACCTATAGCATCAATTGCTGAAGGGTAGGGCTGCCACTCTTCAAGGGATTTAATATACGCATCTGAATCCTGATTGATGACGCCATCGCGATCCAGGATAACCAGTTGCTGAGGAGAAATAGACATTATGTTTCCAACTAGAGACGCTGATTAAGCACCGCCAGCGCCTGCAAAGTAGCGCTAATCTTGCGTCCATCGCTACCCAGATACTTAAAGGGGATCTTTTGCAGGCGGAGAAGTTTAGACAGCGTGTTTTTGAACTGATCCTGGACTTCCTGGCGGGCGTTATGTAACCCATCTATTAATGCAGGCGATAAGCGTTCAACCTGCATGGGCGATTTATATAGTTTGCCATACAGAGAAAAAATAAAGCAAAACCAGTCGCGCACCATACAGTTGATAGGACTATGTACTTTGCCTGGATCGGTCTCAAAGTCGATAAAAACTGTCTTATCCTGGGTAACCAGAATATTGCGAGCAAATGCTTCGCTAAGATAACAGTCGCGGGCATGCACGGCGTTCAACGCCTGTATGCTTTGCGTGAGCGTCCGGTCGACTTCATCGACACTCCGCGCTTTTTGAAGCTTATCAAGCAGCGTTATAGCTGGTTGATCTGAAGATCCTGCATCCGCGAGTAGAAGGGCGCGAGGATGCTCTGCCAGTATTGTAGGAACCGCGATACCCGCATTGCTCAACGTTTTAATCCGCGCCGATTCGACCAGGATACTTTGTTCACCGCCTAAATTTGGCACTGGTTTTAATACATCAAGATTACACCACACAGCCAATAGTTTTAACGGGGTATAGGCAAGCTTCGAGTTACGTTTGGCGGCGCGTTTCAGCCATACCTTTTCGCCATTAAGCGTATGGGATGCCATGCTCGCCTGCTGCTGGGGAAACGAGTCCAATAAAAAGAGATCGTACACAGGGCATCTCCAAGGAGCTTAGGCTCCGGCATTGATTGGCTTATCTGCTGTACTAAAAGACGACTTTAATACATTAAGTATTTTATTTTACTAAAAATCGATTATTTTTTCACTTTGTTTCACGTGAAACAATGCGAAGCAATACGATAAGTTTTTCGAAAAAGGATCGTGAAATCCAATGCTGTTAAGACACTGGTTTCGATACATAGGTAGGCTTATATAAGTTTAGACATCACTGGCATTATTAGCATCGTCAATAAAACGCTAATAGCTAAACGGGCGGGTAGAAAATGGCTTTTACCGGCGGCTCTACGCCACCGGTAAAAGCTAGGCGGGAAGGAAGTTACTGGGGAAGTAGGGAAATATCGGCTACGGCCAGGAAGAGCGCTTGGAGACCTGCCAGCAGCGCCAAACGATTGTTACGCACGGCCTCATCATCAGCCATGACCATTACCTGATCAAAGAAGGCATCTACAGGTTCGCGCAGCGTCGCCAGCACATCAAGCGCCAGCGGGTAATCGCCTGTAGCAAACAGCGGCGCTACCTGCTCTTGGCAGCTGGTAACGGCTTTAAACAATTCCTGCTCGGCTTCCTCTTGCAGAAGGCTAGCATCAACTTCAAGGCTGTCGTTATGCCCCTGTTTGCTCAGAATGTTAGACACCCGCTTGTTGGCGGCGGCTAACGCGGTGGCTTCTTCACGCTGGGCGAAGGCTTTCACTGCACGCAGACGGCGGGCGAAGTCGAGCGGATTGGTCACCGGGCGGGCACGCACAGCCAGGTACATTTCTGCACTGATGCCTTCTTCCTGCCCCCAGGCGCGGAAACGGTCGAGCATATAGGTAAGCACATCATCAACCAGACCTTCAGCCTTAGGCAGGCCCTGATGCTGCTGCGCGGCGGCGTTTAACAGCTCACGCAGATCAAGAGCCAGTTCACCCTTGATCAGAATGTTAAGCACGCCGATAGCGGCGCGCCGCAGTGCGAAGGGGTCTTTAGCACCGGTCGGGCGCTGGCCAATACCGAAGATGCCTACCAGCGTATCCAGGCGATCCGCCAGCGCCAGGGTTTGCCCAGTAAGGCTTTGCGGAATGGCGTCGGTGGCAAAGCGGGGCAGGTACTGCTCTTCAATCGCTTGAGCAACGTCAGCAGGCTCGCCGTCCTGCTCGGCGTAGTAGCGGCCCATGATGCCCTGAAGCTCAGGAAATTCGAGCACCATCTCGGTGACCAGGTCACACTTGGCAAGCGCTACGGCACGCTGAGCGTTAGCCACATCGCCGTTAATTTTTTGCGCGATAAAGGTGGCAATTGCGGTGGTGCGGCGAGCCTTGTCGGCCAGGGTGCCTAGCTGCTGCTGAAATACCACGCTTTCAAGCTGCGGAATCCGCGAGGCAAGGCTCTGCTTGCGGTCGGTATCGTAGAAAAAGGCGGCATCAGCCAAGCGTGGGCGAATGACTTTCTCGTTACCCGAAATCACCTGCTGCGGGTCGGCACTACCAATATTGGAGATAGTGATAAACAGCGGCTTGAGCTTGCCCTGGTCATCCAGCAGGTGGAAGTACTTCTGGTTGGCCTTCATGGAGGAGATCAGACACTCCGCCGGCACATCCAAAAAGCGCTCGTCAAAGCTACCGGTAAGGGCTACCGGCCACTCCACCAAACCGCTGACTTCGACCAGCAGGGCTTCGTCGATGACCGCGTTGGCTTCCTGCACTTCGGCTTCGGACAGCACCTGTTCACGAATACGCTCACGGCGCTGCTCACGATCAGCCAGCACATAGGCATTCTCAAGCGTGGCAAGGTACTCATCGGCATGCTTGAGCTGAATCGCATCAGGGGCATGGAAGCGGTGACCGTAAGTCGTACAGCTCGCCTGAAGGCCTAACGCTTCTGTGGCGATAACATCGCTGCCATACAGGGCAACCAGCCAATGCACTGGGCGGGAGAACTCAATGCGAGACGCCCCCCAACGCATGTTTTTGGGCACAGGTAGACCCTGAACAGCTTTACGCAGAATTTCGGGCAGAAGCGCCTGAATGCTTTCGCCTTGCTGCTGTTCACGGAAGCCAAGCCAGGTGCCCTTGTCGGTTTCCAGATGGATCAGCTCGTCCACGCTAACGCCACAGGAGCGTGCGAAGCCTTCGGCGGCTTTGGTGGGTACGCCGTCTTTAACGGCGGCCGCCAGTGCCGGACCTCGCCGCTCTACTTCACGATCGGGCTGCTTGTCGGCAAGTTCGCTAACCTGTACTGCCAGGCGGCGGGGGGTCGCATAGGCTTTGACATTCTGAAAAGGAATTTCAGCTTCCTGAAGGCCTTTTTCAATCCCCGCGGCGAACGCATCGGAGAGCGCATCCAGCGCCGTCGGCGGTAATTCTTCGGCACCTAGTTCTAATAAAAGCGTATCAACAGCCATTTATACGTCTCCCTGGTCGGCGAGTAGTTCGCGGCGAAGGGCCTCCGGGGCCATGGGGAAACCTTCGGCTTTGCGTGACTCAAAGTAGGCAGTGGCGACGTCTCGCGCCATGGTGCGCACGCGTAGAATAAAACGCTGGCGTTCCGTCACGGAAATCGCGTGGCGGGCGTCCAGCAGATTAAACGTATGCGAGGCTTTCAATACCTGCTCATAAGCGGGCAGCGGTAGGCGGGCGTCCAGCAGCTTGCTGCATTCGCTTTCCTGGTGATCGAAGGCGGCAAAAAGATGGTCAACGTCGGCGTGCTCAAAGTTGTAGGCGGACTGCTCACGTTCATTTTGCAGATACACATCGCCGTAAGTTACTTTGCTGCCGTCCGGGGCAATGGCCCAGATCAGGTCGTAGACGCTGTCGACGTTTTGCAGGTACATGGCAATACGCTCAAGGCCATACGTGAGCTCACCGGTCACGGGGTAGCACTCGATGCCGCCCGCCTGCTGGAAGTAGGTGAACTGGGTAACTTCCATGCCGTTGAGCCATACTTCCCAGCCAAGGCCCCAGGCGCCCAAAGTAGGGGACTCCCAGTTATCTTCCACAAAGCGCACGTCGTGGATCAAAGGATCCAGGCCTAAACGCTTGAGCGAGCCGAGGTATAAATCCTGCAGGTTGCTCGGCGAAGGCTTCATTACCACCTGAAACTGGTAGTAGTGCTGTAAGCGGTTGGGGTTTTCCCCGTAACGGCCATCGGTCGGACGGCGGGAAGGCTGAACATAAGCCGCATTCCAGGTTTCCGGACCAATGGCTCGCAGGAACGTGGCGGGGTGAAAAGTACCCGCGCCAACTTCCATATCAAGTGGTTGGAGAATGACGCAGCCCTGTTCTGCCCAGTACTGTTGCAGAGCAAGGATCAAGCCTTGAAAGGTCGACGCATCAGGCGTCGATTGGTTTGTCGAGACACTCATCGCAGAAAGCACCGTTGGCCATGAATTCATAAGCCGTCAAGTATACAATCCCAAGCAGATGGGTTATAGGCACCCAGGCTAATAGGTACATAAGCAAATAGGCACGTAAGCCAACACAACCGCTTTAGGTAAGGAGAGCGAGATGATCGTTGTAACAGGCGGGGCCGGTTTTATCGGTGCCAATATTGTCAAAGCACTGAATGCACGCGGTCGTGACGATGTCATGGTGGTGGATGACTTGCGTGATGGCACTAAATTTGTCAATCTGGCCGACTGCACGCTAGCCGACTATCTGGATAAAGATGACTTTCTTGCCAGGGTGAAGGCGGCGTTGCGCGGCGAATTGACCGACCTGCCCAGGATCGATGCGATTTTTCATGAAGGCGCCTGTTCTGATACTACAGAGTGGGACGGCCACTACATGATGGAAAACAACTTCGAGTACTCCAAGGTACTGCTCAATTACTGCGAGAAGTTCGGCATCCCTTTTCTATACGCGTCGTCGGCGGCCACCTATGGCGGGAGCGAAATATTCAAAGAAGCCCCCGAGCATGAAAAGCCGCTCAACGTGTACGGTTACTCCAAACTGCTGTTTGATCAGCATGTGCGTTCGCGGTGGAACGAGCTGACGACCCAGGTCGTCGGGTTTCGCTATTTCAATGTGTACGGCCCGCGTGAACAGCACAAGGGTAAAATGGCAAGCGTTGCCTACCACAACCACCTGCAAATCGGTAACGGCGACAACCTGAAGCTCTTTGGCGCTTACGGCGGCTATGAGGCCGGCATGCAGAGCCGTGATTTCGTCTACGTAGGCGATGTGGTGGACGTGAATCTATGGTTTCTGGACAACCCGCAGGCATCGGGTATTTTCAACCTGGGTACTGGCCGGGCAGAGCCGTTCAAAGCAATTGGTGAAGCGGTCATCGACTTTTATGGCAAGGGCCAGATTGACTACATCGACTTCCCTGACGAGTTGAAAGGTCGCTACCAGAGTTATACCCGCGCGGATATCAGCCATTTGCGTGATTCAGGCTGTGATGTGGAATTCAAAACCGTCGCCCAGGGCGTTAAAGCCTACCTGGAGTGGCTGAATGGCTAATTCCGCCAAGCGTCTGCTGGTGGTCGGCCCTTCGTGGGTGGGCGATATGGTCATGGCGCAAAGCCTGTTCATGACGCTTAAGGCACGCCATCCCGGGGCCACGTTGGGCGTAGTTGCGCCAGCGTGGTCGCAGCCCATTTTAGAGCGCATGCCGGAGGTCGATGAAGTCTTGCCGTTGAGCGTGGGCCACGGCGAGTTTGGCCTGACCAACCGGCGCGAATTGGCGAACCAGTTGCGCGGGCGCTTTGACCGCGCCATAGTGCTGCCGCGTTCCTGGAAGGCCGCGTTGGTGCCGTTTATGGCGCGGATTCCTGAGCGGGTGGGGTTTCTGGGTGAGCACCGTTACGGGCTTTTAAAGGAGCGCCGTAAGCTCGATAAAAAGATGCTGGATCAGACCGTGAAGCGGTTTGTATCGCTGGGCTTACCTCTAGAAGAAACGCTAAGCGGTGACTTTGCTATTCCCAGGCCGCGCTTGAACATTGATCGGGATAACCTGGTTAATCTGCGCTTGGCGCATACATTGTCGTCGCGCCCGGCCATTGGCATGATGCCGGGGGCCGAGTACGGCCCTGCCAAGCAGTGGCCGTTGGCCTATTTTCACGACCTGGCCAAGCGGCTTATTGGCGACGGTTTTGAAGTGCGGGTGCTGGGTGGGCCGAAAGATCATGACGCCGGTGAGACGATCATCGCCGGGCTTTCCCACGCGCATAATCTGTGTGGCAAGACCCAGCTGGCGGATGCCGTCGATCTACTGGCTGACTGCTCGCAGGTGGTGACCAATGATTCAGGGCTGATGCATGTGGCGGCAGCGGTAGGCGTGCGCATTCATGCACTTTACGGCTCCTCGTCACCGGCCTATACGCCGCCGCTCACCGATAACGCGGTGATTCATTATTTGGGGCTTTATTGCTCGCCGTGTTTTGAGCGCACCTGCCCCTTGGGGCATACCAACTGCTTGAACCAGCTGACGGTGGAGCAGGTGTATCAGGCAATGCGCGCTGACCAGCAGCGCAAAAGCGGTATCATCAATAAATGATTCCGATCTCGCCGGCCTGGTCGGCCGGCGTTTCGGTGACCTGCACCGTGGGTTGCGGTTCTTCTTCACGGCGCTGAGGGGCCAGTCCTTCCCATAAGCGGTGCTGCAGCGCCGTTTCCTGGCGCAGGCGCTCGTTGAGTATTTCGATACCGTGCACTTCAACCAGCGTGGGTTTTTCACTGATTAGCGATGCCCCAAGCCCGGCACGGTGTTCGTTCAGCTCAAAGCCCATTGCCTCCAATATAGTGGGGAAAACATCCAGCATGGTGGCGTCACGGCGAATGCGTTGAGGTTCGATATGATCGCCCAGCATAATCAGCGTATTGTCACGATCGAGTGCCGTCAGCTGATCCCAGACGGAAACCCGCATGGTGAGGTGGTCACTAAGTACGACCACCAGCGTATTGTCCAATAAGCCTTCCTGCTGTAGCTGCTCAATGAATACCCGCGCCTCGTTGGCCGAGCACTCTACCGAATAAAGGATATCCTGCCCGTCGAATTCGCCCTGTCGGTCAAGGCATGTCTGAGATGGGAAGCCGCTTGGCGCGTGGCCGGCAAGGTTAAGATTAACCACCGCCCAGGGTCCGCTATCCTCTTCATCCAGGCGACGTATTTCATCAGCGGTAAAATCGTAAAGAGTATCGTCATAAAGCCCCCAGCTATTCATATACTCAGGGTCTTCAAGGTCCGGCGCGAACTCCTCTTTACCTTTGACGGTATTAAACTGATGGCCGCGATAGAAAAGCCCCTTACCCGCGAACTGGGTGCTGGCACCGCCCAGATAGCTCAGCCGATAGCCGTGGGCGGCTAGAATATCGCCCAGACAGTCAACGCCGGGCACCACGTGCTGTAGCGGCTCAAACTGAGTATCGTGTAAAAGCCCCGCGGGCATTAGCGGTACGCCGCACTGGCTGGCAATCATGCCCGCCATGGTCCAGCCGGTGTTTTCCATCTGGCGGATGCCTTCAAACACCAGCCCTTGCTCACCCAGAGTATTCAGGTCCGCATAGGCATCATCAAAAATATCGTTGCCATAAGTACGCTCAAGGCTTTCCAGATACATGATCAACAGGTTCGGCTTATGCTGCTGCTCGGCCATGGGTGGCGGCATATAGCGTCGATCAAGCCACTCACCGTCATCTGCCACAATCGCCACGCTGCGTTGCCCCAAGCCATACAGCAAGGGGTTGGCGGCCAGTAAGACAATTGCGAAATACCGCTCAGCAAGGCGCCAGCGTTGGTCGTGACGTGAAAGCCAGGTTACTGACCATAAGATTCCCACCATCACGATGATATACATGATGGCGGAGAGCATTTTTCCAGCGCCGCCGTGCTCGGCTATGCCAGCCTGCAAATGGAAGAACACCGCGCCTAAATCAACGTTGCCAAAGCTGTCGGCCAAATAGACGTACACGCCTATCAGGCTGAGCGGTACCAGTGACCAGGGCCATATTCTGCGATAGCGGGCATTTAGCGGCTTACCCCAATTTAGCTGGAAGCCAATACCAATCCAGACCGCTGCGATCAGAAACAGTGTCCACCAGGGTAGGCGGGTTAATACGGTTGCGGCATAACCCAGGCTGAGGCCAATCGTGGCCAATGGCAGCCAAGGGGTAAGCTTAAATGACGTCAGTGCGGGCATGCCGTATCCCTTCGATATCCCAAAGTGAGTCTCTAAGCTTACCAAATGTTGTTATCGTAATGCGCAATTCATATTGTTATGGGCGTGCTAGCATTCATATTGAGGCACCCATGGAAAATGCGCGGCTCTGCGCGTTTATTAACCCTGACTGGCGAAGGTGATCCGTGCCAATTTCTGCCGTTTTAATTGTTAAAAATGAGGCACATCATTTACGTGAGTGTCTGGATACGCTGACCTGGGCTGATGAGATTGTCGTGCTGGATGCGGGCAGTCAGGATGAAACCTGTGCGATTGCGCGTGAGTATACGGACAACGTCATTGTTAATACCGACTGGCAGGGGTTTGGCATACAACGTCAGCGGGCAGAGGCGTTGGCGCGCCATGATTGGCTGTTGATGGTCGATGCCGATGAACGCGTGACGCCAGAACTGCGCGACAGCATTCTCAAGGCGGTTCAACAGCCGCCAGCCGTTTACAGTGCCAGCCGTCTATCCTGGTGCTTTGGGCGCTTTATCCGTCATTCAGGCTGGTACCCGGACCGAGTGCTGCGCCTCTATCCCAGGGGGCAGGCTTCCTACAACGCAGCCCTTGTGCATGAAAAGTTGGTAGTGCCTGAGAGCCTGAGCGTTAAGCGGCTTTCGGGGGACCTGCTTCACTATACCTATCGCGATTTGCGCCACTATCTGGAAAAATCGGCTCACTACGCCCAGGCGTGGTCAGAGCAGCGGGCCGCACAGGGCAAAACAGCGACTCTGGGTAGCGGCTTTATCCATGGGCTTGCCTGCTTTATCAAAATGTATCTGTTAAAGGCCGGTTTTAAAGACGGTAAGCAAGGCTTTTTACTGGCGCTACTGTCGGCGCACTCAACGTTTAATAAATACGCTGACCTATGGATTCGCACCCGCACGTCCACGCCGGAGAAGCGCTGATATCTCTTGAGCGGCGGATGTTATATCAATCGCCGCCATATCCTGCTGGTCGGCCGCGACCGGTGGACTGAACGCCAGGCGTTTTTCGGCGCTATTGCAGGTTTGCCAGCGCAGCGGCGTGGCCGAGCGTTTGGCGGGGTAAAATCCTGCAGTGGCAATGTTCAGGCAGCCTGCAATATGCAGCGGGCCGGTTGAGCCCGCGATCAACATATCGGCGCCGGCAAGCTGAAGAGCAAAATCAGCCACATTTTGGCTAGCGGGCAGGCGTCTGGCAGTAATGCCTGTCTGAGCTAGCTGATCGACCAGCGCCTCGGCATGGGCGTCTTCACTAGGCCCTGCGCTTATTAGCCAGCTAACATCATCAGTCGTCTGATTGATGAGCGCAATAAGCGCCGCGTACTGATCAAGCGAGAGATTAACCGCCGAGCCGCCGTTACCCGGATGCACGACAACGATGGGGCCGCCAGCTTCTTGGTTAGTTTCCCGCGTAGTCTCGAGCAACGCTTGCCGTTGGCGATGTGTATCGCTTAGCGGCCAGAAGGGTGGCGAAGGGAGTGCTGCAAGCTTAAGCGAAAGCCTTGCCAGCAGTTCGCAGGCCAAATCCACGTTGTACTGGTACTCAGGCTTTGCCGATCGAGAGCGGCGCTGGCGTATTCGCGCGTTATAAAACAGCTGTGCCCACTTGGTAGCCGGTGCGACGCGCAGCGGTATTCCCGCCCGCCAGCCCAACAGGCCAATACGCGGGGTTGAGAAAAGCGTTAGCAGCGCATCAAATCGGGCGGCTTTGACCTCGTCAAGCAAGGCTTTTTGAGCCGCAGCGTCAGCCTGGCGCCCCGGGTCAATAATGACCTCGTCGATCCACGGGCAGACATTGGCCAGTGGTGCAGTGTAAGCGGGCACCAATACCGTAATGTGCGGGGTAGGCGATGCGCTTTTTAAGCATGCCAGCGCCGGCCATGCCAGCATAAAGTCACCGATTTTGTCGTTGCGAACAACGAGCAATTTCTTCGCCATGGTTCAAGCCCCGTTAATTGCAGCCTGTATACTACAAGAGATTGTATTCATTGTTTAACGGTGCGTAGCCGGGTAGGTGAGGTGATGGCAAATAAAGTGCTGCAACTATGTATGTCTGACGGCAAAGGCGGGATGGAGCTGTATGTTGATCGTGTGATGGGTGACTTGAAAGAAGAGGGCTGGGAGGTCATCGGGATCTGCCTTGAAAACACCAAGGTGGAAGCGTATATGCAGCAAAATAATGTGCCGTATACAGCCTTTAAAAGTAATGCAAGCGCGCTGGCGCATGTCATCAGCCTTCGTCGTTGGCTAATACAGGAAGGCGTCCGCGTTGTTCATTGCCATAAGTCGAGTGACTTAAGATTAAGCTCGTTATTAAAGTGTTTGATGCCTGGCTTAAGAGTGCTTTATACCGATCATGTCGGTGGGCAGCGACCGAAGAAGAACCCTTACCACCGGTTTGCTTACGGCAAAGTGGATCGTGTTTTATCCATTAGCCAGGCGACTTACCAGCGTAATGTCAGCAATCTGCCCGTCGCCCGTGAACAGGTTATCTGCCTGCCCCATGGTGTCGATACCAATAAGTACCAGCCTTGTTATGATCTGGACGCCATTCGCACCAAGCGCGATGCGCTGGGCATTCCTCGTGAAGCGGTCGTAATTGGGTTGCCTGGGCGCGTAACGCCAGGGAAGGGCCAGGATATCTGGGTGAAAGCGCTGCTTGAGCTTGATCCTGAGCTGAATTTCTATGCGCTCTCTATCGGTGGCACCGATTACGATTCAGGCGGTGTGGAAAGCTTTTATCAGGGTTTACAGGCGCTGATTGTGGGTACCGCGCTGGAAGACAAGATTACGTTCCTGGGTCACCGTAACGATTTAACCGACATACTGCCGGTGCTCGATCTAGTGTGTATTCCCTCAGAAAACGAAGCCTTTGGCCTGACGATTATTGAGTCAATGGCGTGTGGTATGCCGATTATTGGGTCGAATACCGGCTCGCTGCCAGAGTTGGTCGATAGCACTTCAGGTGTATTAGTAGGTCCTCACGATATTAGCGCATGGCGCGCCGCGATGGATGCCATAGTACGTAATAACGCCGAGCGCCAAAGCATGGGCAAAGCTGCCCGGCAGCGCGTCGAGCAGCTCTTCAGCAACAAGCAGCACGTTAAGCGCTTAATTGAGGCTTACAGTGCTTCTGCCTAGTTTTTATGAGCATCGTTTTTAGGAACATCGTATGTATGAACGTCGTTTTTATTAGCACAGTTTTTATTAACATAGCCTTCATGAATGCAGGCCATCACGTCGGCTACCTGGGACGGGCGGCTGAATTTAGCCACCGAGCGGGAAAGGCGTGCCAGGTTAGCGGCTTGCCACTTGCCTGGCGGGCGCAGGCGGCAGCGGTCCAGATCAATTAGCCAGGGCGTATTGCCTGGGTCAACCAGTATGTTGCGCGCATTAAGATCGACATGATCAAGCCCTGCAGCGTGAAAGCGCTTAATCATTGCACCTACTCGCGTAAGCAGTGCGGTATCGGCTTTATCGTCAGCGAGCAGAGCGGCAAATGCTTGGGCCCCTGGGATTCTCACCGTTATCAGCGCCGCCTCATAAGTAAGACCGTAGCGCGTTACGCAGCAGGCGATCGGTGCGGGCACCGGCAGGCCCTGCTCAAAAAGCGACGCGGTTAATCTTAGCTCCTGAAACGCACGGGTACGCTCGGCACCTGTCCATAAGTAACGTTTTTCACTGAGCTTGGCGACCATACCGCCGCGCCGGTAGGGGCGAAGTACCCACTGTTGGCCAGGCGTTGCCTGTAGAAAAAGGCTGCTTCCCCGGCCAGGCGCTTCACCTATCACCAGGCCTTGCTGGCGCCAGTAATCGGCCGTAAATAGACGCGGCTGGATTTTGTGTGATCCCGGTGCGTCACTTAAACTGTCTGCATCATGTAACATCAGACTATTTTCTTGCCGGAGTGCCGTTAAGCGCATGAAGCCCTCGTTGCCTGCTGAACCCAACCACATTGCCATTTTGCGCCTCTCCGCTCTGGGAGATGTGTGCAATCTCGTGCCAACGGTACGCGCATTGCAACGCCAGTGGCCCCGTGCACGTATTACCTGGATTATCGGCAAGGGGGAGCACAGTTTACTGGCGGGGCTTTCCGGGGTCGAGTTTGTCGTTTACGACAAGTCGACCGGGCTTGCTGGCATGCGTACCCTGTGGCGCGAGCTTGCCGATACGCGCTTTGATGTGCTGTTGCATATGCAGCAGGCGATCCGTGCCAGTATTTTGTCGTTGGGACTCAAGGCCAATGTCCGTGTAGGCTATGACAAGGCCCGCGCCAAGGATGCCCAGCATTGGTTCACCCAGTACCAGCTGGCCCCCCATTCAAAGGCCCACGTACTGGAATCCTTTATGGATTTCGCTCGGCTGCTGGGCGTGACCGATGATCGCCTGGAGTGGAACATGCCGGTGCCGGTCACAGCCCTTGATGAGGCGCGGGTCATCAGCGGCGAGTCGCCATATCTGGTCATCAATCCGTGCAGCAACGCACGTCTGCGTAACTTTCGTAACTGGTCGGTTGAGGGCTATGCCAGCGTCATTGAACATGCCTGGGTCCACCACGGTCTAAAAAGCGTCTTGACCGGGGGAAGCAGCTCGCTTGAGCGCGAGATAGGCGAGCAGATAGAAAAGCTGTGTCAGCCGGATAGCGTAATCAACGCCATTGGTGGCACCTCGCTGAAAGGCGTATTGGCGCTAATTGGCCAGGCGCGAGCGGTAATTGCCCCGGATACCGGCCCGGCGCATATGGCCAATGCCATGGGCACTCCTACGTTGGGTCTCTATGCCACCACCAATCCTCAGCGAGCAGCGCCTTATTGCTGGCGCGACTTTGCCGTCAATGCCTACCCCGACGCCGTGCGCGCCTATCTGCATAAGTCGGTGGATGAAGTGACCTGGGGGCAGCGGGTGCGCCATCAGGATGCGATGCAGCTTATTAAAACCGATACCGTTATTGCCCAGCTGGACGTGCTATTAGCTCATACAGCACCAGACACCGCCGCAGGACTTACCCATGAAAGTTGATTTAACCGCCCTGGAACACGCTCATATACTGGTCGTTGGCGATGTCATGCTCGACCGCTACTGGCACGGCGGCACCTCGCGCATTTCACCGGAAGCGCCTGTGCCGGTGGTTCGCGTTGAAGATGCGGATGATCGACCTGGTGGCGCCGCCAACGTAGCCCTCAACGTAGCCTCGCTGGGGGGGCATGTAGCACTGGCGGGTGTGGTGGGGGATGACGACAACGCCAACCTGCTGGAAGCCCAGCTGCATACATCCAATGTAAGTACTTACTTTCAGCGCAGTGCCGATATACCGACGATTACCAAGCTGCGTGTGATGAGCCGTAACCAGCAGTTACTGCGCCTGGATTTTGAGCAGCGTCTGGATAACGTCGATACCAATGATCTGCTGTCCCAGGTCGAGCAGGCCCTGCCGGACTGCGATGTAGTGATTCTGTCTGATTACGGTAAAGGCACCCTCAATCAGGTCGAACGGCTGATTGCCCAGGCGCGCGCCCACGGCAAACGCGTGCTGATTGACCCCAAGGGGCAGGACTTCAGCAAATATCGCGGGGCGAGCTTGATTACCCCCAACCTGGCGGAATTTGAAGCCGTCGTAGGCCCATGCGCAAACGATGCCGAACTTGCCAAGCGTGGGGAAGCGCTACGTGCCGAACTTGAGCTGGAGGCGCTTTTAATCACCCGCAGTGAAAAAGGCATGACCCTGATTCGTGAAGGGCTGGCGCCTATTCATCTGCCTACGCGTGCCCAGGAAGTCTTTGATGTTACCGGCGCAGGCGACACGGTGATAGGGTTAATGGGCCTGGCGCTTGCCGCTGGTCACGGCCTGCCGGAAGCCATGATGTTGGCGAATCTGGGAGCCGGTTTGGTGGTCGCCAAGCCCGGCACCGCTACGCTATCCGTAGCTGAGCTATATACTGCGCTGCATGGCGATAAGCTCGCCGAGTTCGGCGTGATTGAGCAGACGTCGCTGATTGACGCGGTACGTGCCGCTCAACTGCGCGGCGAGCGGGTCGTCATGACCAATGGCTGCTTTGATATTCTCCATGCGGGCCATGTCGCGTACCTGGAGCAGGCCAAGCGCCTGGGGGATCGCTTGATTGTCGCGGTCAACGATGATGCGTCCATTGGCCGCCTGAAAGGCCCCAAACGGCCCATCAACCCGCTTAATCGGCGTATGCAGGTGCTGGCAGGTCTTGGCGCGGTCGATTGGGTCGTCCCGTTTAGCGATGATACGCCCCAAGCGCTGATTGAAGCTGTTCTGCCCGATATTCTGGTCAAGGGCGGTGATTACCATCCTGATGATATTGCGGGAGGAGAAGCCGTTCGAGCCAATGGGGGAGAGGTGAAGGTCCTCGGGTTTGAAGATGGCGTATCGACTACCGCAATGATCAGCTCCATTCTGGACCGCGAAGGCTAATGGGGCGAATCAACTGGCCGCGACTTGGCTATTCTGCGGCGCTTTATGCGCTTGCTCCGTTGATTGGCTGGCGCATCTGGCGTGAGCAAGTGCCCACTTACTCACGCTGGCAACGGCTGGGCTTGCACCTTGGCGCGCTACCTGCGCCGCCGCGCATCTGGCTGCACTGTGCGTCGGTCGGTGAGGTACGAGCTGCCCGCCCGCTAATCGACGGTCTGCTTGCCCGCTACCCGCGCCATAGCCTGCTGTTGTCCACCATGACCGCAACGGGCGCCCAGCAGGCGCAGGCGTTGATGAATGAGCCGCAGGCTGATCACAACCGGCTCTCACACTGCTTTTTACCCCTGGATTTCCCCGGCGCGGCCAAACGCTTTGTGTGTCAGGTAAAGCCGAAGCTGGCCATCATGTTTGAAACCGAACTATGGCCCAACCTGCTTTCTGCCTGCCAGCAACGCAAAGTGCCGGTTGCCGTGGTCAACGGCAGGCTCTCGCCACGGGCATTTAAACGCTATCAGAAAATCGCTGCGTTAATGGCCCGTACGTTGGCCGATGTCGATTGGCTGGCAGCCAAGTCCGACGCCGATGCCGAGCGGTTTAAAACCCTCGGCGCGATGACTTCTAAAACCGCAGTGGTCGGGTCGTTAAAGTTTGAAATGGATCTACAAAAAGGCGCTTTAGAGCAAAGTGAGCATTTACTTACCCAATGGGGGAAACGGCCTGTGTGGGTTGCAGGCTCTACTCGCGATGGTGAAGAAGCACTGCTGCTTGAAGCGCATCGGCAGTTGCTACACCAGTATCCTGATGCGCTGCTGGTGCTTGCCCCGCGCCACCCGCAGCGCTTTGATGAGGTCGCGGCACTGTGTAAGGCGGAAGGATGGGAAACGAGCCGGCGCAGCCAGGGCGACCCCGTTACCCAGGCGACACAGGTTTATATCGGCGATACGCTGGGTGAGCTTGCCATCCTCTATGGCGCTGGCCGAGTGGCGTTTGTAGGTGGCAGCCTGGTGCCGCTTGGCGGGCATAACGTGCTTGAGCCAGCAGCGCTGGGCAAGCCCGTTCTCAGCGGCCCCTATGTGGAAAACTTTGCCGATGTGGTCGAGCCCCTGCAAACCGCGGGGGCACTCACGCTGGTGGAAGATGTGGACGCTTTAGTAAAGGCGTTACACAGCCGCTTCGCTGATCCAGCGCGTTGCCTGCAAGAAGGCCAGGCCGGTCAATCGGCTATCAAGGCCAGCCAAGGTGCGCTTGCGCGCACCCTGAATGGCCTTGAGGCGCTGCTTAGCCCTTATCGTCCTAGCCCTTAGCGTACGCTGCGCTCGACGCCGCCTTCTTTACCCAGCAGCAGTACGTCAGCCCCACGAGCGGCAAACAGGCCGTTGGTCACCACGCCCACGATAGCGTTGATTCTGGCTTCCATGGCGACCGGATCTTCAATCATAAAATCGTAGCAGTCGATAATCTGGTTGCCGTTATCGGTGACCACGCCCTGACGATACACCGGGTCGGCGCCCAGCTTAACCAGTTCACGAGCGACGTAGGAGCGTGCCATGGGAATTACTTCGACGGGCAGAGGAAAGTCACCCAAGATATTCACAAGCTTTGAGCCATCGGCAATGCAGATAAAGCGCTCGGCGCACGCTGCGACGATTTTTTCACGGGTAAGTGCGGCGCCGCCGCCTTTGATCATATGTAAGTGAGCATTCACTTCGTCAGCACCATCGATATAGAAAGGCACTGTACCAACATTGTTAAGCTCGAACACTTCGATGCCCAAGCCTTGCAGACGCTTGGCGCTGGCCTCTGAGCTTGCGACCGCCCCCTTAAAACGGTCGCGAAGCGGCCCCAGGCGATCAATAAACAGATTTGCCGTCGAGCCAGTGCCAATGCCCAGCACGGTATCTTTCTCAAGCCCTGAGGTGATCTCTTTAATGGCCGCGTCCGCGACGGCGGCTTTAAGTTCATCTTGCGTCATAGGGTGCCTTTATAGGTCAGGGAGATGGAGTTATCGCGCTAGTATACCGGCCAAAGCGCTAACTGCCGATGGAAACACAGTAGACGTCGGTAGGCGTAATCTGCTACCAATACAGGCTTTGTTTGCGTCTTAACACTTGTTGCAACGACTGTTGTAACGACCGCTATCACTATCACGCTTTTCCCTTTGGATACCTGCATGCTTGAAGCTACCGTCAAAAAGATTCTCCAGGCCAACGTTTACGAAGCCGCTTGTGAGACCCCGATTTCGCCTGCTCCCTTTTTGTCGCGTCGCTTTAACAATCAGATTTTGATTAAGCGCGAAGATCTCCAGCCGGTGTTCTCGTTCAAGATCCGCGGTGCCTATAACAAAATGGCCCAGCTTTCTGATGAGCAAAAGGCCAAGGGCGTAATTGCCGCCTCGGCGGGTAACCACGCACAAGGCCTTGCCATGGCAGCAAAGCTGATGGGCGTTAAGGCGGTGATCGTGATGCCGCGTATTACCCCGGAAATCAAGGTCCAGGCCGTGCGTGCCCGGGGGGCGAAGGTCGTGCTCAAAGGCGACGCGTTTGCGGCCGCTGCCGAGCATGCTCAGGAGCTGATCAAAGAGCATGGCTACACCTATATTCCGCCCTTTGATGATATTGATGTGATCGCGGGCCAAGGCACGATTGGAGTGGAAATCCTGCGTCAGCATAGCGGACGCCTGGACGCTATTTTCGTGCCCGTGGGCGGTGGCGGGCTAATCGCCGGTGTGGCGGCCTACATCAAGTATCTGCGTCCGGACATTAAAATCATTGGCGTCGAAGCCGAAGACAGCGCCTGCCTGAAGGCCGCGCTAAAAGCCAACAAGCGCGTGATACTCGATCAGGTGGGCGTATTTGCCGAAGGCGTGGCGGTCGCGCAAATTGGCGAAGTACCGTTCTCGCTGGTGAAAGACCTGGTCGATGATGTGGTCACGGTCAATACCGATGAGATGTGTGCCGCGGTTAAAGATATTTTTGAGGATACCCGGGCGGTTGCCGAGACCTCCGGTGCGCTGTCGCTGGCCGGCCTGAAAAAGTATGTGCAGCAAACCGGCGCGGAGGGCGAAACGCTTTTATGTATTAACTCGGGGGCTAATACCAACTTTGATCGTCTGCAGCATATTGCCGAGCGCACGGAGCTTGGCGAGCAGCGTGAAGCTATTTTAGCGGTCACCATTGCCGAAAAACCCGGCAGCTTCAAAAAGTTTTGCCGCACCTTGGGTAAGCGCATGGTTACCGAGTTCAGCTACCGCTACGCGGATGCGACGGAAGCGCATATTTTTGTCGGCGTTCAGGTAAAGCCCGGTGGTGAAGATCGTCAAGCAGTCATCGAAAAGCTGCGTGAGGGCGGTTATCAGGTAGAAGATTTAACCGATAACGAGCTGGCCAAGCTGCATATTCGACATTTAGGCGGTGGCCGCCCAAGCGAGCACTTTGAAGAAGAGCTTTACCGCTTTGAGTTCCCAGAGCGCCCGGGTGCGCTGATGAACTTCCTGACCCAGCTGCCCCATGACTGGAATATATCGCTATTTCATTACCGCAATCACGGCGCGGCTTACGGGCGCGTGTTGGTAGGTATGCAAGTGCCCAGCAGTGATCAGACGCATGTAGCTGATTACCTGGACGCCATTGGCTACCGTTACTGGCATGAAAGTGATAATCCAGCTTACCGGCTGTTCATGGCGTAATAAGCTACTTTGCGTAGGTAAGTAGTTACTAACCGCTTAGTCTAGAGCTGCTAGGGGCTGATAAATTATCAAAACGTCTAAATAAGCTAAAAAATAGTCTGTTTTGCCGTTGTCATTGAGGCCCTTATAGCCCTATAGTCATCAGCGAATTTATGAGAAGCGTCATCCCTGCCCCAATGAGTTGGGATGATGCACTAGTGCAATGGCGTAAGCGTTGGAGAAGCGGCATGCGGCGGAAGAAGCCTGATATGGTGATGGCATTAACGGTGGTGTTTTTATTAGGCGTACTGGCCACTGGCTATGCGCAAGCGTTATCGGGAAGTTAACCGTAACGTTAAGGCATCACTGCCAGTCATCATAAGGCGATACGGGCTGACCCCATCAGGGGCAGCTCTTTTTTTTGTTTGCCCGCACCACTCCAAGGTCGCTGACAACGGCGCTTAAGGGTACATCCCAAGGCTCTACGGGCAGCGATGCAACCTGCTGGAAGGCGTGGGCAACGCCGACTAACGAAGGCGCAGGACCCGGGCGGTGCATAAAGGCGAGGCTTCGGTCATAAAAGCCGCCGCCCATGCCCATACGGTTAGCCTGGGCATCAAAGCCCACCAGCGGCACGATAAGCGTATCCAAGGCCCAGGCGGGTAATCGGTTGCGCCGCTGAGCGGCAAAGCGTGTATCCGGCTCGGGAATGCCAAAGCGGTTTTTTACCATGGGCGTGTTGGCGTGATAAGCCACAAACCATAGTGAGTTATCGCTTAGCGGGCGCAGTACGGGCAGGTAAACGTCGACATTTCGCTGACGAAACCAGGACAACAGAGGGGTTGGGTCAATCTCACCGTTTACCGGCAGGTATAAGCTGATACGCCGGGCACGTTGAATTTCAGGCAGGTGTTTAAGTTGCTGACAAAGGCGGCGAGCGGCTTGACGCTGCTCTTGCTTTGAGAGTTCGAAACGCTTACGCCGCAGCTTGAGACGCAGGGCGCGCTTGGCCTCAGGATGATGCAGGCTATCCATAAAATAAGTGTTCCCCAGAGTGCCGCTGTCATTCTGGCCCTGAACCTACTGGTTCAGAGTGGGTGGCCGCAGCCAGACCGTCAGGCTTTCCGACGCACGGACATGCACACGGGCCTGGCTAGCATTTGGCCCCCTGGGTACTGCGCATAGGCTCGAGGGACTATAACGACTGGCGTACACCCCAGAGAACCCCGCTATCCTAACAGAGCCAGCGGCGATGCCAAAGTGTTGAGTGAAAGGTTAACTAAGGTTGGCGGGTTTTAGCCAACGCCCGTTCAAGGCGGTCATTAAGCCGGTTCAAGTTGGCTTCGCTCGCACGATGCTCGTCAAGGGCCTCAAGCAGTTCATGGGTGATATTAAGCGCCGCTATGAGCGTGACCCTTTCACTGCCCAGGGTGCCACTTTGCGCGTTAATACCATTCATGGCACGGTCCAGGTAGCGAGCTGCACGATCAAGCTTGGCTTCCTCCCCTGTGTCGCAGGCGATCATATAGCTGCGCCCGAGAAGGGTGATTTCTTTCGTTGGCCGCTTGGCGTTACTCATTTAAAGCTCCGGCGCGGGCCAGCGAGGGGCCCAATGCGTTAACATCATGGCATAGGAAAACAGATGTCGCTCACTATAAGAGAGGCGCTTGCGCGGGGTCAACGCGCAAGATGCCGGGATGTCTTAACGTATGATCCATTTACACAGCGAGTTATCACTATGTCACTGATCGATGAACGCCAGGATTTCTCTGACGTTGCCGATGTTTTTCTGCTTCATGGCAGTATGCAGTCACCCGCCTTTCTGGACGGTCGGCTATGTGCGCTCTTGGCGTTGCGCGACGTCAGCGCCCAGGCCTGGCTTGAAGAAGTATGCATAAGCCTGGGTGTCGAGCAGCCCCGCGACGAGGCGAGTGCCGAGCGCCTGCTGGGCTGGCGCAAGCAGACTCTGGAGGCACTCAGCGCCAGCGATCTGAACTATGCACCGCTGCTGCCTGACGAGCTTTTCTCGCTGGGTGAGCAGGCCCAGGGGCTCAAGGAGTGGACGTTGGGCTTTATTGAGGTGGTCGATGAAGTGGTCGACAGCGAGCTACGCGAGCGCTGGTCCCAGGCGCTACGCGAGTCCATTGACGACCTGGAAGCGCTCAGCCGGATCGAAACCGATATCGACGACAGCCCCGAAAACGAAAACGACCTGTTTGCCCTGACCGAGCATGCGCGCATGGCGGCCATGCTGCTGTATACCGAGCAGCATCCAGGTAAACCCCAGGTCGAACAAGCCGACGCGCCCGTTCACTAATCTTTCGGAGTCTGTATGTTGCCTGAGCTACTTCCCCGGCCGCCCGCGATCACTGTGAATGAGTACCGCACACGCCGTGACGCCTTGGTGGCGCAGTTGCCTGCCAAAGTGGCGGTTGTGTTGCCCGGCGCCTCACTGGTTACCCGTTCTCACGATAGCGAATACGCGTTTCGTCAAAACAGTGATTTTTACTACCTGACCGGGATCACTGAGCCCGATGCATTGCTGGTTCTGCTGCCAGGGCGAGAGGCGGGAGAAAGCGTCGTGTTCTGTCAGGACCGCGACCCGACGAAGGAAGCCTGGACCGGCCGCCGCCTGGGTGCCCGAGGGGTTGAGCGTGAGCATGGTATCGATCAAGCCTTTGAAAATGCTGATCGTGAAACGCTGTTGCCCGCTCTGCTTGAAGGGTGCGAACTGCTTTATATACCGCTGGAAAACCCCGAGGCGTTGAGTATTGCCGAAGAGGCCTTGTCTGCCGCGCAGGCCGGGCTTCGCCGTGGGCAGGCGCCGTTAAAGGGCTGGCTTGACGTTAGTGGATTGATTCATGAGATGCGCCTGATTAAAAGCGCAGCGGAAATCGATCTGTTGCGTCACGCCGCCACCGTTTCGGCCAAGGCGCATTTACGCGCCATGCAGGTATCGCGCCCAGGGCTTTTTGAGTACCAGCTGCAGGCCGAACTTGAGCATGAATTCGTCTGGCAGGGCGGCAGCGCGCCCGCCTACAGCACCATTGTAGGCGGCGGCGCCAATGCCTGTGTGTTGCACTATATTGAGAACGATGCACCGTTAGTCGATGACACGCTGGTATTGATCGATGCGGGTGTAGAGTTTGATCTCTATGCAGGCGATATTACGCGCACTTTCCCGGTGGGTGGCCGTTTTACCGACGCTCAGCGCGCCGTTTATCAGGTCGTACTTGATGCCCAGGAACGGGCGGTAGACGCGGTGAAGCCCGGTGCTACGCTTATCGATATCCACCAGAACGTGGTGAAGGATTTAACTGCAGGGCTGATTGCGCTTGGCCTGTTGGAAGGCGATGTGCAGGCGCGAATCGACGATGAAAGCTATCGACGCTTTTACCTGCATTCCACTTCTCACTGGCTGGGCCTGGATGTTCATGATGTGGGCACTTATCGGCTGGACGAGCAGACGCCGCGTCCGCTTTCCGCTGGCATGGTTTTGACCGTTGAGCCGGGTCTTTATATTCCTGATGACGAAGATATTCCGGCAGCTTATCGGGACATAGGTATCCGCATCGAGGATAACCTGGTGGTTACTGCTCACGGTCATGAAAATCTGACGTTAGGTGTACCGAAGCAAGTAGCTGATATTGAAGCGCTGATGGTTAAATAATAAGCAGTTCTATACGGCTTAAATCGCCATTATGTAAATTACATTACACCGTTACAGAATGGCGGTGAGCTAGATAACAGGAGACGCCAATGGCGCAGTCCAGGCATACGCCAGTAAAGGCGGTCACCCACGATATTGTCATCGTCGGGGGCGGACTAGTGGGCGCCAGCTTAGGCTGCGCACTGGCTCCACTTATCGAGCGCTACGGTTGGAAAGTGGCGATTATCGAAGCGGCCCTGCTTAATGACGCGCCGCTTGAAGAGAGCTGGCAACCAAGTTTTGATGCCCGGGCAAGCGCTATTGCTGAAGGCTCTGCACAACGCTTTCGCCAGTTGGGCGTCTGGGAGGCCATGCAGGCGGAATCAACCCCCATTCGAAATATTCATATCAGCGAGCGCGGGCGTCTGGGTGCTACACGCCTCAGCGCTCAGGAACTGGGGGTCGATGCGCTGGGGCACGTTATCCCCAACGCCTGGATGGGGCGGGTTCTTCATCGCCACTTAAGAACCCTGCCGGTCGAGTGGTACTGCCCGGCCAAGGTCAACAAGCTCTCACCTGAAGCAAACGGCCATTACTTGCGATTATCTGACGGTAGCGAACTGCGTGCAGCATTAACCGTACTTGCCGACGGGGGCCGTTCGGGCCTTAAAGAGCAGTTGGGCATCAGCAGTCGGCGCAACTCCTATGAGCAGACCGCACTGATTGCTCATGTGGGTATCAGCCAGCCCCATCAAGGGGTGGCGTATGAGCGTTTTACCCAGGAAGGGCCGATGGCGCTTTTGCCGCTTCCCGGGCAGGCGATGGAACTGATATGGACACATCCATCGGGTCAGGAGCAGGCGCGAATGGCGTTGCCGGATCGCGAATTCCTCTCTCAGTTACAGGCCGCTTTTGGCGATCGTGTAGGGCGCTTTACACGAGCAGGCAAGCGCTATAGCTACCCGCTTTCGCTGGTGACGGCAGAAGAGCCGGTTCGCCCAGGGCTTGCGGTTCTGGGCAACGCCGCCCATGCGCTACACCCGGTCGCCGGGCAGGGCTTTAATCTGGCACTGCGCGGTATCATGGATTTAGTCGAAGCGCTTGAGCAGGGCGAACAGGCCAAGCGGCCACTGGGCGATATGGCCACACTGCTTTCTTTTGAGCAAAAGCGGGCGCGTGATCGCAGCAATGTGATTCGCTTTAGCGACGGCCTGGTGCGCCTGTTCGGTCAATCATTGCCGTTACTGCCGCATGCCCGGGCCGCGGGGTTGATTGGCCTTAATCTGATTGGGCCGTTGCGCCGCGGCTTGGCACGCCGGGCGATGGGCTTGGAGCGTTAGCTATCAACCGCTCACCCGAGCTTGAGTAAAGCGCCGAACCAACCGCAGGATAATCAAGATCAGACCCAAGGAACGCTATGGATACGCATGCGACACAAACTGACCCTACCGAATGCTTTGACGTCGTCGTCGTCGGTGCGGGCGTCGTCGGGACGGCGCTGGTTGCTTTGCTGGCGCAGGCGGGCATGCGCGTTGCCTTGGTTGAGGCACGTGAAGAACCGCTTGGCTGGGAGGCGATCGACAAGGCACTGCCAGCTCCTCGGGTAAGCGCATTAACACCGGTATCCCAGCGCTTGCTCACCCATTTGGGCGTATGGCCCGCAATGGCCGAGTGTCGTGTAACGCCTTACCGCTATATGCAAGTCTGGGACGCCGATGGCAGTGGGGAGATCAACTTTTCTGCCGACGAAGCCGGCGTGTCCGTGCTTGGGCATATCGTTGAAAACGCGGTCACCCAAGCAGCGCTAAACGATCAGGTGCTTGGTCACCCCAACGTAACGTGCTTTTTTGGGGCGACGTTACGGGCGCTGCAAACCTCGGTCACCGGGCGCTGGTTGAAGCTGGGGGACGGGCGCACGCTGCATGCGCCGCTACTGGTGGCGGCGGATGGCGCGCGCTCAACGCTGCGCGAAATGGCAGAAATAGACGTTGTCAGTGACGACATGGGCCAGGAGGCCGTAGTCACTACCGTCAAGTGCACGCAAACACATGGCAGTACTGCGCGCCAGGCGTTTTTGGCGGGCGGGCCGCTGGCTTTTTTACCGCTTACCGTGGATGGTGATGCGCGCTATTGCTCGGTTGTCTGGTCGACCACGCCCGAGCACGCCTCAACGCTTGGCCAGTTATCGAGCGAGGCGTTGGGGCAGGCGCTAGGCGAGGCGTTTGGCCATCGCCTGGGCAACGTTGTCGCCTGTGATCATGCATATCGTTTTCCGCTGGTGCAGCGCCATGCAAAGCAGTATGTGCTGGCGCACTTTGCGCTGGTGGGCGACGCCGCGCACAGCATTCACCCGCTGGCGGGGCAGGGCGTTAATCTGGGTCTTATGGATGCAGCGGTGCTTGCTGAAGAAGTCATCAGTGCCTGGCGACGCGGCGCCCCCTGGGGCGAGCTAAGTACGCTACGTCGCTATGAGCGTCGGCGGCGTCTGGACAATAGCGCCATGCTAGGCCTGATGAAGGGCTTTAGAGAGCTGTTTGGCACCCAAATGCCGGTGTTTACACTAGTGCGCAATCTGGGCATGAGCGGTATGAATCGGCTCAGTCCTTTAAAGCGAATGGTAATGCGGCAGGCCACCGGAGAGCGCGGGCGCCTGCCGCTTAGCTGTCGTTAACGGCGGCGGCGATCCACCACGTTGAGGGCTTTAAGCAAATTAAGCGCTTCGCTCATCTGGTAGTCGTCGCGCAGTCGCTCAGTCGCTGACATGCGTGCCTGCGTCGCTGGCTGCTGGGCATCCAGGTGGCCGCCTAAATCCGACTCGCGAAGCTCCAGGCGGCTTTCGGCCACTTCAAGACGGCCGCGCACCACCTCTACATCGGGAACAATGCCCTGGGCCTGAATGGAGCGTCCGTTCGGCGTGTAGTAGAGCGCCGTGGTGAGCTTCAGGCCTTCGCCATTGCCTAGCGGCATAATCTGTTGAACCGAGCCCTTGCCGAAGCTATCGGTGCCCATGATCACACCGCGCCGCTGATCCTGAAGGGCGCCGGCAACAATTTCTGCGGCCGAGGCGCTGCCGCTATTGATCAGCACCACCAGGGGAATATCGCCTGCGGGGGTATCCGGCGAGGCTGAGAACGAAAGCTCAGTGTCAGAAAGGCGTCCTTCGGTGTACACGATCAGGCCGTCATCTAAAAAGAGGTCCGCCACGCCGGCCGCGGCCTGTAGAATGCCGCCGGGGTTGTTACGCAAATCAAGAATAAGGCCTTCCAGCGGCTGTTCGCGCATCATACGCTCGATCGCCTGGCGTGCCTGCTCCGTGGTGCGCGTCTGGAACTGGCTGATGCGTAAATAGCCATAGCCTGGCTCAAGCAACTCGTGCTTGACACTTTCGCTGCGAATCACTTCGCGGTTCAGCGTAAAGGTGCGCGGCGTCTCTTCGCCCGAGCGCAGCACGGCAATACGCAACTCGCTGCCCGGTTCGCCGCGCATCATGGTCACCGCTTCCTGCAGCGACATGCTTTCGGTAGGCGTACCGTTGATGGCAATGATCACATCGCGCGACAGCAGCCCCGCCCGTGAGGCCGGGGTATCGTCGATGGGCGTTACCACCACCAGCTGCCCGTTCTCCATGCCCACTTCAATACCGATACCGCCAAACTCACCCTGGGTGGTTTCGCGCAGGCTTTGGTATTCCTCTTCATCGAGATACGCCGAGTGCGGATCCAGCTCGCTGAGCATGCCGCGCATGGCATTACGCAAGAGGGTGCGGTCATCGACTTCCTCAACGTAGCCACGCTTAATGCGCTCGAATACCTCGGCGAAGGTCTGAATTTCTTCTAGCGGCAGGTCATCGGCCGCCGATTGGCTGGCTGGCTGAGCAAGCAGCGGTAGCGGGGCCGACAGTAGCGCAATGGGAAGCAGGGTAGCCAAGAGTCGCTTGGCAGGGGCCGATACGTCGGTAACAAATGGCGTCATGCAGACTCCGCAAGGCGATAGGCAGCGTTACAAGGCGCCACCTTAGTTGACATTAATGCGTTTCAGCTTATCCCGTCAGCGGCGTGCAATCCAACGCTGAGGGTTAATTGGTTCGCCACGTTGACGTACTTCAAAGTAGAGCGCGGCGCGGGGTTGCCCGCCACTGTCGCCTACTCGACCGATCTCATTGCCACGGCTGACCTGCTGGCCGGGGCGAACGCTAAACTGCTGCAGATGGGCGTAAAGCGTCATTACCTGATCACCATGGTCGATAATCACCAGATTGCCAAACCCGCGCATCCATTCGGCAAATACCACCCGCCCGGTATGCACGGCACTCACCTGCGTACCGGCACTTGCCTGAATGACAATACCATTATAGTGAACCCCGTCACGACGGTTATATGCCGTGGTAATGTCACCCTGTACCGGCCACGGCAAATCTCCCTGCGTGCGGGTGATATTCGTGGTGGGTGTTGGGGCATCAAGGCGCGCGAGTTCTGCCTGTATTTCACGCAGCTTGCGCTCCGCCTGCTCACGGTTGTCGTTCAGATCCGCTAACCGGTCGGCTTCGCTGCCATAGCGGTCATCCAGCGTTGCCACGACGCTGCTGCGCTCGTTCGTGCGCTCGACCAGTCGGGCGCGCTGAGAATCCAGCTCGTCTTCCAGGCTCAACAGACGCGATTGACGTTCATTGAGCGCGTGCTGGGTATCGGCAAGCGCGGTGTCCAGGCGGGCGATATCGGCAAGCCGCTGATTACGTGCTTGGGTAAACCGATTGAGATAAGCCTGCATGCGATCCAGCTCTGCCGGGTCGCCCTGATTAAGCAGTAGCTTAAGCTGTGGCGTGGGGCCTAACCGGTAAAGGGCGGCCAGCTGTTGGCTGAGCGCGGCATACTGGCGGGTCCGCTCTCCTTCCAGACGCTCGCGATGCTGGTTTAGCTGGGCCATTTCGTCGTCTAGCTGACGCCGCTCGGCCTGTAGGACATCGAGGCGCTGGTGAGTCTCGGCCAGTTCCGTCTCGACCTCGCGTAATTCACGTTCGGCGTTATCACGCGCCTGCCCGGTGGCACTCAGCCGCTGTGAGAGCGACTCAATCTCCTGGCCAAGCGCGTCTAGCTGCTGGCGTGCCGCGTTTTCATCCGGCTGAGCCAGCCCCGCCGGTGAATACATGGCTATCAAAAACGCACTGAGCGCTAATGCCGCTCGCATGGATATTAGCAGACGTATAATCAACGGAAATCGATCAATGGCTTCCCGGTCATCGCCTGGGGAACGGGTTGATCCATCATGGTCAATAACGTGGGGGCTAAATCACACAGACGACCATCGCTTAACGCGCCCGCGCGTTCGCCCACGTAAACCAGCGGCACGACGAACGTTGTATGTGCGGTTTGTGGGGCACCGGTTTGTGGATGAACCATCTGCTCGGCGTTACCGTGATCGGCAGTAATCAGGCAAGCGCCGCCTGCCCGTTCAATGGCTTCTACCACGCGGCCTACACAGATATCGACCGTTTCAATGGCTTTTACTGCGGCGTTAAAGTCGCCGGTATGGCCGACCATATCACCGTTGGCGTAGTTACACACGATCAGGTCAAACTGCCCGGCATCAATCGCCTCGACCAGCTTGTCGGTGATTTCATAGGCGCTCATCTCAGGCTTTTCGTCGTAGGTGCGCACATCCTGAGGGGAGGGCAGTAAAATACGCGTTTCGCCGTCAAATTCCGTTTCCTGTCCGCCTGAAAAGAAAAACGTTACGTGCGGGTATTTTTCAGTTTCAGCAATACGCAGCTGGGTTAAACCACGTTTGGCGACGACTTCGCCCAAGGTGTCGTTGAGTTCAAATGGCGGGAATGCGGCCGGTGCGGGAATGTCCGCCGCATACTGGGTCAGCATGACCAGCCCTTTACCGGCCAATGACGGACAGGCTTTGCGTGAAAAACCGCTGAAGTCGGGCTCTACAAACGCGCGGGTAAGCTCGCGGGCGCGGTCAGAACGGAAGTTAAGGAACAGGGCGGCGTCACCGTCTTGCAGTGTAACGCACTCATCATTGAGCAATACGCAGCTTGGCAATACAAACTCGTCGGTTTCGCCACGCTCATAGGCGTCGCGCAGCGCGGTTTCGGCGCTGGTGGAATAGATGTCCGCCTGACCTTCCGTCAGTAAGTGGTAAGCTTTTTCCACTCGCTCCCAGCGGTTGTCACGATCCATGGCGTAAAAGCGGCCAATAATGGAGGCCACAAAGCCATTATCAGCGCCTACCAGCTCAGCCAGGCGGGCATTAGCGCGCTCGATAGAAGGTAGGGCGCTCTGCGGCGGCATGTCCCGTCCGTCCAGAAACGCATGAATGAAGATGCGCTGCGCGCCACGCCGCGCCGCCAGTTCGGCCATGGCGATGAAGTGATCTTCATGGCTGTGCACGCCGCCTGGGGAAAGCAGACCCAGCAGGTGAACGGCGCGTCCATTGGCCACTGCTTCATCAATCGGCTGCGTCAGGTTTTCATTAATATCCAGATCGCCGTCTTCAATCGCTTTGGTAATGCGGGTGAAGTCCTGATAAACGATGCGCCCCGCCCCCAGGTTCATATGGCCGACTTCCGAGTTGCCCATCTGTACATCGGGCAGGCCCACGTGGCGGCCATCAGTATGTACAAAGGCGTGTGGGCGATTGGCCCACAGATCGTCCATTACCGGCGTGTTGGCGGATGCCACGGCGTTATGAGCGTTATCAGGATTGTGGCCATAACCGTCGAGGATGATCAGCGCGACGGGGCGTGGGGTAGAAGAAGTAGCCATAAAAACCTCGTTAGGTTGAATAATCGAAGCGGCGTAAAGCAAAAGTATGATTTGAGGCTAAAGAATTATTTGAAAATAAACGCGCTACACCGGTTATTTTCAGGCAATGCCTTGTTATCAGGGTCGCGACTGACGCACGCTTGGGGCATCATAACGTAGGCAACTGCCGGGCGTCATGACCAAGGCCTGCGCGGGGTGCCTTGTGACGTGTATACTTGTCGCGTTTTGTCAGCGGTTCAGCCGCTTTTTTCCGCATAGACTAAGAGATTGTGTTCGCGATGATCGATCAGCTGCTCGAATTCGTACAGAACCACCCCCTGCTCGTCGGGGCGTTTTTACTGGTGCTGGTAGCGTGGCTTATTTATGAAACACGCAGTGCCTCAACCAACGCGGTGACCTCAACGCAGGCAACCCAGCTTATTAACCGTGAAGACGCGGTTGTGCTGGATATTCGCGAAACGAAAGACTTCAAAGCTGGGCATATCGCTGGCGCACGTAATATCCCGCAAAGCAATATCGACAGCCGCATGAGCGAACTGAATAAAGTAAAAAATCAGCCGATCATTGTGGTGTGCAAGCAGGGTCAGAGCTCAGGTGTGGTTCAGACCAAACTTGCCAAGGCGGGCTTTGAGCGCGTGTTCAAGCTGAAAGGCGGTATGGCGCAGTGGCAGGCTGATAGCCTGCCTGTGGTCAAGAAGTAAGTAACGTCGCATCTTTTATATCGATTGAATGAACAACGAGGAGTTTCCCCATGGCGGAAGATAACAACACCCCGCAAGCTGGCGCAGCAGCGTCAGGCGATAAGCCGCAGCTGAAGTTCTCTTTGCAGCGTATTTATGTAAAGGATATCTCCTTTGAGGCGCCGAATTCGCCCTCTGTCTTCAAGCAGGCTTTCAAGCCCAAGGTGAATCTGGATCTCAATACCAGCAGCACAAAAATCGCTGACGACCAGTACGAAGTGATTATAAAAGTGACTGCTCAGGTAAACGATAACGAAACCGGCACTACGTCGTTTCTGGCTGAAGTCCAGCAGGCGGGCCTGTTCCGCATTTCCGGCATTGAAGGCGCGCAGCTGGAACAGACGCTGGGCGCATTCTGCCCCAACCTGTTGTTCCCTTACGCCCGCGAGTGCGTGGATAACCTGGTCAACCGTGGTGGCTTCCCGCCGCTGATGCTGGCGCCGGTCAACTTCGAAGCCATGTACGCACAGCGCAAGCAGCGTGAAGCGCAGCAGGCCAGCCAAGCCGAAGCAAGTACTCACTAAGCATGCAAGCAGCCGACTGGTATGCCTTGCATGGCAAAATGCCCCGCCTCTATGTCCCGGCTGTTTTTAATGTGGGCGAGATGCTAGCGCTGCCGGAAGGCCCGGCGCGCCATGTAACACGTGTATTACGCATGGGTGAAGGCGCGCCGTTGGTGCTGTTTGATGGTCAGGGCCAAGAAGCGGGCGTTCGCTTGGCAGAGGTTGGGCGTAAGCACACCTTCGCCGTGGTGGACGCCGTTTGGCCGGGTAAGAGTGAATCACCCTTTGCCGTTCATCTTGGCCAGGCGATCTCTAAAGGCGACCGGATGGATTATGCGATCCAGAAGGCCGTTGAGCTGGGGGTTGCCGCCATTACCCCGCTGTATACCGAGCGGGGTGATGTACGTTTGAAAGGGGAGCGCGAAGCCAAAAAGCTGGCCCATTGGCAGGCGGTGGCCGCCAGTGCCTGCGAGCAAAGCGGCCGGGCGGTGGTACCCACGGTGCATTCTCCGCTTAGTCTTGATGAATGGTTGAGCGCTCGTCAGGAACCGCTTCGTCTGATGCTGCATTTAGCGACCGGCAATGCGTTTAACCAGTCAGAACGCCCCGAAACCGCCGCGCTTTTAATTGGCCCTGAGGGTGGTTTAACGGATATCGATATTGCAGCTGCCCAGGCGGCTGACTTTACGCCGTTAACTTTGGGTCCGCGCGTACTGCGCACTGAAACCGCTCCGGTGGTTGCTTTAACGTTGTTACAGCACTATTTCGGCGATTTGTAAGCACTTACTAACTTTTCTCCCTAGCTCCCACGTTCAGATGACCTGGCTTTTGGGGCTGTCTGAATATTCGCTTTATGCCTGTTTAAGCCCGCTGAATACCAGCGGCTTGCCAGATAGTCTGCGCAGTATGCTTGATCCCTTCCATGCTTCGCCTAGTCTTACGGTTATGTTGAAAGAGCCGGGTCGTCTTGCGCTTGTTAATAAAATGCGCTGCCACTTTGCCCAATGATCCTCAGGCGCCATAATGCAGGTTCACTTTTTAAGGACGGCACCCATGGCCCGTGAATCAACAACTCCTCCTCGCGCTGCCAGCGATGCATCTGCCCAAATAGGCGAAGTGGCTTATTTAACCGTCGTGACCGTCAATAACACCGGTGCCTTCTTGCGCTGGGGGCAGCCTAAAGACGTGCTGCTACCTTTTAGTGAGCAGCATTTCCGTCCGGACGTTGGCAAGCGCGTACTGGTAATGCTGTATAGCGACGACCAGGGGCGCCCTGTTGCCACGATGAAGCTGGACCGCTTTTTGACCGATGACGCCTGGGCCTTGGAAAAAGGCGCTGAAGTCGCCGTGATGGTTGCCGATCGTACCGATCTAGGCATGAAAGTCGTGGTCGACCACCGCTATTGGGGGCTAATTTATCAAGATGACATTACCCAGCCGCTGCGCCGTGGGCAGGCACTGTCGGGATATGTAAAGCAGCGTCGCGAAGATGGGCGCCTGGATATCTCGCTGCTACCGCCAGGAGCCGCGCGTCTGGACGTGGTGGGTGAGAAAATACTCAAAGCGCTGCGTGAAAGTGGCGGCTACCTGCCGCTGGGCGATAAAAGTGAAGCCCACGCGATTAAGGCGCGTTTAGGCGTGAGTAAAAGTGCGTTCAAACAAGCTATTGGGCGGCTTTACAAGCAGCAACTGATTACGCTTGCGCCTGATGCGATACGCCTTGTGCCGGGCGCGACGGCCCCGTAACGGCGCCAACGGTTGGAGCCAGACAGGCAGTACGGCATACTGCCTACCTATTGTTTAAGTATGGATTGTGCCCCGATGAGTCAATCAAATCTGCATCTCGGCGTCGTGATGGACCCCATCAGCGACATCGCTTACAAGAAAGATACCACCATGGCCATGCTATGGGCGGCCCAGGAACGCGGCTATACCCTGCACTATATGGAGCAGGAAGATCTTTTCTTACAGGCGGGGCAGGCCTATGCACGCATGCGTCCGCTCACGGTGCATCGCGACCCTAACCATTGGTACGACCTTGGCGAAGCGGCCGCCCAGCCACTGGCTGAGCTGGATGTGGTATTAATGCGTAAAGACCCGCCGGTGGACGCTGACTTCACCAATGCGGTTCACCTCTTGGGCTTTGCCGAGCGTGAAGGCGTGTTGATCGTCAATCCAACCGCCGCACTTTTGCAGTGTAACGAGAAGCTGTTTGCCCAGCAGTTCCCCGAGTGCTGTACGCCCACCATGGTCGCTAGCCGGGACGATGTGCTGCGCGCTTTTCATGCTGAGCATGGCGATGTGATCTTTAAACCGCTGGACGGTATGGGCGGCACCGGTATTTTTCATATTGGCCCTGAAGGCCGCAATATTGGCGCAGTGATTGAGCAGCTAACGCTACGCGGCCAGCGCCAGATCATGGCCCAGCGTTATTTGCCTGAAATTAAAGATGGCGATACGCGCATCCTGCTGGTCGATGGCGAGCCGGTGCCGTTTGGGCTGGCGCGTATTCCGTCGGCGGGCGAAACGCGCGGTAACCTGGCAGCGGGTGGTCGTGGCGTGACGCGTGAGCTCACCGAGCGCGACTACTGGCTGATTGAGCAAGTACAGCCCATGATTCGTGAGAAAGGCCTTATGTTTGTGGGGCTGGATGTGATTGGCGACTACATCACTGAAATCAACGTGACGAGCCCCACCTGTGTGCGTGAAATTGATGACCAGCGCGGTACGAATATCGCTGGTTTGCTGCTGGATGCTATCGAACGTCGCTTGAGCGCTGCTTGATAAGCCCGACTCACACTTGATGATTAAGGTTTGCTGGTGAGGCCAGCAAACCGTAGGAGACGCATGCAAAGTTTGAAGCAGCATTTTTTAATGGCAATGCCCCATCTGGACGACCCTAACTTTGAAGGTAGCCTGATCTACCTGTGCGAGCATGACCACAACGGCTGCATGGGCGTTATTACCAATCGGCCGCTCGAGATCACTCTGGATGCGTTGTTTGAACAGTTAGAGCTGGGCGGAGATGAAAGCCCTCACCGTAACGCGCCAGTCTATTACGGTGGCCCGATGCACAAGGATCGCGGCTTTATTCTCCATATTGGTGATAGCCAGAAGTGGGACTCAAGTGTCCAGGTAGACGATGATATTGCGCTGACAACCTCAATGGATATTCTTCAGGCGCTTGCCAACGGCGAAGGCCCCGAGCACTTTCTGATTTGCCTGGGCTGTGCAGGTTGGGAAGTCGGCCAGCTGGAAGATGAGCTAAAGGAAAATAGCTGGCTGACGGTCGAGGGGCAGCCTGAGGTATTATTCAACACGCCACCCATCGAGCGGCTGACCGCTGCGGCGGGCCTGCTTGGCGTTGACCTTAACTTGATGACCCGAGACGCAGGGCACGCGTAATGGCGGATATTGGCCAGCGCTTAATTCTTGCCTTTGACTATGGCACGCGGCGAGTAGGAGTGGCGGTAGCTAATGAACTGCTTAGAAGTGCTCGTGAGCTTGCCCCGCTCACCGCACGTGATGGCATTCCTGACTGGAATAAAGTAGAGCAGCTTCTTAAAGAGTGGCAGCCGGACCTATTAGTCGTTGGCCTGCCGCTTAACATGGATGGTAGCGAGTCGGACATGAGCAAGCGTGCGCGCAAGTTTGGCAATCGCCTGCACGGGCGCTACGGCAAACCGTGTGTAATGGTCGATGAGCGCGGCTCGACCCGAGAAGCTAAGCAGATCGCACGCGATGCCGGGCATCGGGGTAACTACCGCGAAGAGAGTGTTGATGGTATTGCCGCGGTACTGATTCTGGAAGGCTGGTTTGCCCACCAGGAAGGCCTTCCCGATGGGCGCTCTGCTTACTAATCTGAACGCAATTTTAGCGGTCCAGCGTGCCGATTTGGCTGGGCACAAACCAGCGCACCGGGCGAAGATCTTTTTCGATCAGCGTATCGACCTGTAGCAGCGTGGCAAAGATGGCCATCCGCATGGAAATGCCGTTATCGGTCTGGCGGAAGATCGCAAGTCTCGGGTCACCGTTAAGATCCACGTTCAAATCATTGGCGCCGGCGCGACTGTCACGCGGTAACGGATGCATGATAATGGTCGAATCGCTGCAGCGCTGATCCAGAAACGCCTTATTGACCATAAAGTCATCCGAGATGCCCTGGAAGCTCTCGTTCATTTCCTCGGTAAAGCGCTCTTTCTGGATCCGCGTGGTATACACCACATCCAAATCGCTGAAGTCGGTGGCTAAATGGTCACGTACTTCTACCTGATGCCCGCGAGACGTTACCAGATCAATCAGTGACGAAGGCATTTCAAGCCCAGGCGGTGATACCAGCGTAATACGTAGCGGATCATAAAGAGACAGCAGCTTGATAAGCGAGTGAACGGTACGCCCGTACTTAAGATCTCCCGTCATCAGGATATGCGCACCGCTAAACGATTTGCCTAATCGCTGAAACTCCTTGTCGATCGTATAGATATCCAGCAGGGCTTGGCTTGGGTGTTCGCCAGGGCCATCGCCACCGTTAATCACTGGTACATTAGTGGCGGCCGCAAACTCCGCAACAGAGCCCTGGTCCGGGTGGCGCATAACAATCGCATCGCAGTAGCCACTCATGACCCGGCTGGTATCGTAAAGTGACTCGCCTTTAGCCATGGATGAGAAAGTAAAGCCAGTGGTGTCGCACACGCTACCGCCCAGCCGACAAAACGCCGTATGAAAACTCACCCGAGTACGCGTACTGGCTTCGAAAAACAGGTTGCCCAGCACGGCGCCTTCAAGAACACGCGTAATCTGACGGCGTTGGGCAATTGGCTCCATTTGAGCCGCAACGCGTAAAAGGTGGTTAACGCTGTCGCGGTTTAAAGAGTCAACGGATAGCAGATGGGGGCTCATCACAGACCTCATACATATAAGTGGGTAGATGAAGTGGCATGAGGGTAGTGTAACCGCCTAATGGCGGATCGCCGAAGGGCTTTCATGCTGCTAACAAAGTGATTCTGAATCTTTTTCAGACTTATTTCACAAAGCCCCTTGCCAAGACGGCGTCGAGCCCGTAAAGTACGCATCCGCTGCCGGGGACGCCAAGCGTTACCAGCGGTGCATGAAGGTGAAAACCTTCGGTTTGTCAGGAAGTTAGCGAGGTTTTGATCGCTCACTTCACCCGCTGAAAACAGCGGTTGACAACCACCAGGAAATGCGTAGAATACGCCTTCCTCGCTGAGGCAAGCGGCTCCAGTCATCGAGTCGATAGCTTCTTCAAGCGAAACCGCTCTTTAACAATTTGATCAGGTAATTCATGTGGGCGTTTGCCGATGAGGGTGACAAGTCACCAAATATCAAGGCAAGCGAACACGGTAATGTTCTTCGGAATATTGCAGTACTATTCGTTTGAACCTTGAGCCAAGTTTGATCCGCTTTTGTCATCTTCGGGTAACGAGTAAGGATCACAATGATTGTAAACTGAAGAGTTTGATCATGGCTCAGATTGAACGCTGGCGGCAGGCTTAACACATGCAAGTCGAGCGGTAACAGGGGTAGCTTGCTACCCGCTGACGAGCGGCGGACGGGTGAGTAATGCATAGG
>NZ_JAGOBJ010000012.1 GCF_017983445.1 Halomonas sp. | reverse complement strand
CTGGAGATGGCGCCTTCGTTCTTACTACCCGATAGACGAGAAAGGTCGTACCCGCGTGTTGTTCGGGCACGCCCACAAAAATATACGGTCAGAAAAAAGCCAGTCAGGCTTAACTGACTGGCATTACCCTCAACTGAGGACGCTTTTTTGTTTCCTTGCTCTTCCATGATGTTGCGTTGCTCATCCTGAGCCATCATTCCCTTGTGTGCGGTTTCCTTGCCGCGAACAATACAAATAATAGAGAATCGTTAAGCAATGTACAAGTAAAAATTGTAACGTTATTGTACGAAAGCGTTGCGATACTGAATTAAAGCGATAATGAAGCGTATTTTTGCGGTTAAAATCCCTGATATGGGGAGTATCTGCTTATTTTTTATTCAGGTTTAAAATGCCTTGTTATACAAAAGTATAATATGAGGGCGCGGTTACAAGCATCTGTCGTTTGAAAATGTGTGGGATGCTTTCGAGTAAAGGTGGGCGGGTGAGTCTGAAAGAGAGAAAGATAATCTACTGAAATTAGTAGGCCGATACCTAACTATATTATAAATGCTCATTATGATTAGCTTTCAAGTGGTGATTTTGAGCTAATCAATTGATTGAACGATTTTTTATGATTAAATTTAATACCTATTGACTTCTATCGATTAGTTTTTAATATGTAACTATATGGCACGTTTTATATTAGCTTTACCTAGTAAAAAACATTAATCGATTATTTTTGCAGCCTTTAAGGCCAAAAAGATATAAGATGGAGATATCTTTTTTTATTTAACTAATATTTCCAATATCTATTTAACTATTGATTTTAAATTTTAGAATTTAATTAGTTAGAATGTGAATTATATTTTTATAAAAAATTATTATTTTTAACTTTTCATAACCTGGGTTAGATAATTCAGACGCTTTAAGGTCCATTGTAGCGACATGGCGCAAGGACAGCGCAGCAAGGAAGAGCAAATAAGGATATTTGCGGTATACAAGGAAGCATGAACAGGATGTTCATGAAGCAAGATTAAGGACGAACTAAATCACCCCCGGCCAGTAATAGTCGGGGGTTTTTTTGCGTTTAAATTTATGAAACCTTATATTTATTTAAAGCGAAGGTAAGAGCAGCGGCATAATAAAATAAACAAATAGCGTAATGGCAATTGCGCTTACGATATTCATGGCAAAGCCTGCTTTGGCCATTTGCTTGATGGTAATACGCCCTGTTGAAAAGACGGCCGCGTTGGGTGGCGTGGAAATCGGCAGCATAAATGCACACGTTGTCGCCAGCGCGACGGCCACCATCAATCCTAGCGGGTTGCCAGTAGTGATCGCTGCGGCCATGCCTGCAGTAATAGGTAGCGCCATATTGGCCGTCGCTGTATTCGAGATAATCTCGGTCAAGAACAGCATCAATAGCACCATAATCAATAGCAGCCAGAAGTAGTTCACGCCATCCAGAAGTTGGAGTTGATTGCTGATCCAGCCGGTTAAGTCGCTTGCGACAAATGCCGCGGCCAGCGTCATGCCGCCACCCCAGAGAATGAACAGCCCCCACGGCAAGCTTTTCATATCGTCCCACACCAGCAGGGCCCGTTTCTCGTTGTGAGCGGGAATCACGAACAGCGCAATGGCGGCGGTTACCGCAATCAGCGTATCGTTAATGGGGAGATCGAAAAATGGTGCCAGCCAGCCGCGTAATGCCCAGGCCAGGGCGGTCACCACAAACACACCTAAAACACGCTTTTCTTCCTGGCTCATGGGGCCTAAAGACGCTAGCTCCTGAGCGACAAAATCAATTTCAAGCGGTGTATTGGGTACCTTGGCATAGATTCGGGTGAGGTAAACATACAGCACCGCCAGCAGAATCAGGGTTAACGGCAGCGCAAAAATCATCCACTGCAGGAAGCTGATTTCCACGCCTTCAAAAAACTGGGGAATCATCGCGACTACAATAGCGTTGGGTACCGAGCCGATAATCGTTGCCAGCCCGCCTATAGAGGCCGAGTAAGCAACGGTTAGGAGCAAAATACGCGCAAAGCTATCGCGCTGATTGCGATCAAACTGGTCGCGTTCGTCCAGCTCACTGGTAAGCGCGACGGCAATGGGCAACATCATAAGTGCCGTGGCGGCATTTGAGATCCACATGGATAGAAACGCCGAGGCAATCAAAACCCCCAGCACGATGCTGCGCAGGCTATTGCCAATGCGATTAACAATGGCCAGCGCAATACGCCGGTGCAGGTTCCAGCGCTCAATGGCAATCGCCAGAATAAACCCGCCCATGTACATATAGATAACCGGGTTGGCGTAGCCCACCACGGCTTCATCCAGCACCATCACGCCGCTTAAGGGCAGCACTAACATAGGCAGGAAAGACGTAATGGGAATAGGTACGGGCTCGGTTACCCACCAGGTGCCCATCCAAACCGTCAAGGCGAGAACCGTCCGGGGCGCTGGATCAATCAACGTGTCGGGCAGTAATAATTGAATCAATATAAAAAGGAGTGGCCCTGCTAGTAATGGCACCCAGTGGCGCCAATTCGATAATGACATTCCCATCCGCCTCTCCTGGCGCTACAGCATGAATTTATTAGCAATCTGCTAACCATAAGGAGAGAGCATGCTACCACTTTCGTTTATACGCCGTTGGTCGCAAAGGGTAGACTTTGGTATGAGGGCTGGCGCCTTAATCGCCTTCTTTTTTCAGCAGACGTGAGGATAATAAAGCCAACTTAGCTGGCTCAATGTATGGCCTGCCTGTTGGATTTTTTTCAAATTTATTATCCTGAATTAATGTATCTGACATATTTAAGGTTCAAGGTAGGCAGTACCACAGGGAAGGTGGCCAGGAAGAACAAGCAAGGAGTGCTTGAGTTGCCCAGGGATGCACGAACAGGATGTTTGTGAGGAAATATTACGGAGGACCTGATAAAGCCCCGGCCGAGCATTGGCCGGGGCTTTTTTTATGCCAGCAGTACTGACGCCAAAGCATTCTTATTCAACATAAAATGCTTATTTTTCATCACTGTTTTCAGACATTACGTTCTCAGGCTTTGCATGGCCCTGATGACCAAGCGGGCTTGCCTGATCCAGACGCGGGTGATTATCTAAAAATTCACGCTCAAGGTTAGGCAGTTTATCCAGCGCCAGCAGGGTATGGGTAAGCGCATGGATCGCCGCCAGTACATCTTTCGTGTTGCCGGTTTCCGAGATGGTGTGCATGTTACGAATCGGGAAGCCGATAGAGGTGGCGGCGCTATCAATAGAGGCCAATACGCCCGCCATACCGTCAGTACCCGTATCCACACCCACCATATCGCGCTGAATAGGAATATCCTGCTCTTTAGCGGCGCTGGCGATAATGCGATTCAACTGCTCGCTGGCAATGGAGCCGACCGACATCGTAAAGCCTTTGCCCATTTCCAGCGGCTGCATACGCTTATCGCCGATACCCGGAGCGGCTACGTAGTCGTGGTTCACGTCCACACCAATCAACGCGTCGGGTTTTAGCTCACCGGCCATGACTCGGCTACCAAAACGGCCAATCTCTTCGTAGCTTGCAATGGCAAACATGACGCGCACCTTGTCAGTACCGCCTGCTTCGGCAATCAACCGCGCGACTTCAGCGGTCACAAAGCAGCCCAGGCCGTTATCAAGATAAGCGCCGTAGAAGGTATCGGGGCTGAAGCCGGGCCGAATAGGGCGATCAAAAATAATCGAGTCACCCGGGCGCACCCCTAGATTAAGCACTTGCTGCTTCTTGTTCTCGCCGTGAATCTGCAGATCCAGATAGATCTGCTCTTTCTTGATGCCCTTGTCGCCGGTGCGCGCCGCCGGATCGGAAAAGTGTATGGCGCCTAGCGCTTCAACGGTACCGCCTTCAATCGAACGGTAGCTGCCGGGTTTTTCAGGGTCTTCACTGAAAAGCTTCACTTCATGACCGATCAGTACGGAAGGCAAAAACGAATCGGTGTTGATCCAGATTTTACCGTCTTCGCCAATTGAGCGTACCTGCATGCGGATCTTGTCCGCATGGCCGATAATCATGACCTTGAACATATCATGACGGTCAGGGTGAGTATCCAAAACCACGCCTGCGTTGCCCTTGAACTGGTGAAGATGCCAGCTGTCAGGGGCAAACGTCTCAAAGTAAGGCTTTAAGACGCCGTAGGTCATTGCCCCTTCCAGACCCACCGGGCTGGGTGCGGCCAGAATATCGCGCATCAGCTTGAACTGTGCTTCCGGCATGGTTTGCGTCCAGGGTTTTGCAGTATCGCTCATCTAAACTCTCCATGTGATTATGCGTATGACTAGTCTGCCAGATTAAGGCGTGTCTTCCACTATTAGACGATGTAGGTGTGATCTTGTGCACGTAATATGCAGGCTAATCATTTAGAAACAACAGCCCGGAAAATACAATAGTGACAGGAGAGAGCATGACCCCAGCCACGCTAGGTTCCCAACGATTTAAGGTCTTACTGGCGGGCGTCTTCAGTCAGCTTTTGTGTGTGGGGATCGCCCGCTTTGCCTATACGCCGCTACTGCCGGTCATGCAGCAGCACACTTGGATGGGCGATGCGGATGGCGGTTGGCTGGCGGCGCTTAACTATGCAGGCTATATGCTTGGCGCAGTGCTGGCGGCCTCTATCCGCAGCATCTATATCAAAGACACCCTGTATCGTATTGGTCTGGTGCTCGCGGTGTTGACGACCATAGGCATGGCGCTTACTGATCACTTCTGGCTATGGGCGGGGCTGCGCTTTTTCGCGGGCCTTTCCAGCAGCGCCGCCATGCTTCTGGCGTCCGGGCTAATCCTTCATTGGCTAATGCATCACCAGCAGCGCGGCGAGCTGGGCATTCATTTTGCCGGGCTGGGGTTGGGCATTGTGTTGGCCGCCGTGGGGGTAGAGCTAATGCTTGCGTTCTCGCTTGACTGGCAGGCCCAGTGGTGGATTTTTGGCTTGTTGGGGGCTGTGTTACTGGTGCCCGCTTGGCGCTGGCTGCCTCGCCCGATCAAACCGGTTCCAGGTGCTCGCCAGAGTGAGTTGCCTGCCGCCATGCCGCCTTCGCGTACCTTTATGCGCTTAATGTTGCCTGCCTATTTTTGTGCCGGATACGGCTATGTGATTAACGCCACGTTTATCGTCACCATCGTTGAGCGCGAACCACTGCTTTCGGGAGCCGGTAACTGGACCTTTGCGGTGATCGGCTTGGCGGCCGCGCCCGCCGTCATGCTATGGGATCTGGTGGCCCGGCGAATTGGTTACTTAGGCGCGCTGATTGTGGCCATGTCGATACAGACCGTGGGGATCGTATTACCTGCCATGTCTTCAAGCCTTGCGATCGTGCTGCTTAGTGCGGTGCTCTATGGCGGCACATTTTTAGGTTGTGTGAGTTTGGTGCTGACCATGGCCGGCAGGCTGTACCCGGCAAGCCCAGCACGCCTGATGGGTCAGATGACGTTAGCCTATGGCGTTGCGCAGATTTTTGCACCGGCGTTAACCGGCGTACTGGCCGAGGCTTCGGGCCACTATACCGTGGGCCTTTGGCTGGCCGGGGGCTTTGTGGCTTTAGGGGTGCTGCTGTTGATGTGGCTGCGGCGGGTAGATCAAACCGCCCAGCGCCTGGACGCCGAAGCAAAGGCACTCTCAGTGAGAAGCTAGTGAAAGCAGGCAGGGTCGCTGGCACAGAGGCTGGGCGAAAGTTTTAAAACTTTTTATAAGAACTGTTTATAAGAACTATTTATAAAAACCGCTTTTAAAAACTATTAATAAAAAACTGTTAACAAGAGTTTTGTGCTTTTTTGCCAAAATCCTCTAGGATAAGCGCTTTTTTCACACCAGAAGGATAGTCATGGCGTCTTTCGAGCAACCACGCATCCAGTGGCTAGGCCGTTGGGGATTTATGCTAGCGGCAACGGGTTCCGCCGTTGGGCTAGGCAATATCTGGAAATTTCCGTATATCACCGGCGAGTATGGCGGCGGCGCGTTTGTGCTGGTGTATCTGGCGTGCATTTTTGCCGTGGGCGTGCCGGTAATGATGAGCGAGATTGCCTTTGGGCGGCGCGGGCGCGGTAGCCCCGTTGATGCGATTCGCCGGGTGGTGAATGAGTCCGGGCGTTCATCAGCGTGGTCACTGCTTGGCTGGATGGCCATGCTATGCGGATTTTTGATTCTATCGTTTTACGTAGTGGTAGCGGGCTGGTCGTTTTCCTATCTATGGAAGATGCTGACCGGTGGGCTTGCCGGCACCAGCGTCGATGACATGGCCGCCGCTTTTGGGGCCAACAACGCCAATCCGCTCAACCTGGGCTTCTGGAGCACCCTGGTAACGTTGATCACCATGGTGATCGTAGGTAAGGGCGTTCAGGAAGGTATCGAAAAAAACGTCGGTTGGATGATGCCGGGCCTGGTCATCATGCTGCTGTTGCTGATTGTGTTTGGCATATTTTCTGGTGGCTTTGGTGATGCTGTCAGCTTTTTGTTCTCCTTTAAGGCGGGCAGTCTTTCAAGTGAGGGCATGTTGGCCGCCCTTGGCCATGCGTTCTTTACCCTGTCGCTTGCTTCCGGCGCAATCCTTACCTACGGAAGCTACCTGCCCAAGAGCGCTTCTATTGGGCGCACCACTATCAGCGTAGCGATTGCGGATACGGCGGTTGCCCTGATGGCCGGGCTTGCTATCTTCCCGGTGATTTTTGCCAACGGTATGGACCCAGGCGAAGGCCCGGGGTTGATCTTTATGAGCCTGCCGCTGGCCTTCCAGGCGATGCCGTTGGGAACGCTGTTCGGGATATTGTTCTTTGCCATGCTGTCGATGGCGGCGCTGACGTCTTCCATCTCGATGGTCGAAGCGACCGTTTCCTGGCTATGTGATAACAAAGGGTTCTCGCGTCGCAGCGCCGCGTGGAGTACGGGGATTGTGCTGTGGTTGATCAGCACCGCCGCCATGTTGTCATTTAACCTGGGGGCGGACTGGACGCTGGCGGGTAAAACCTTCTTTGATTGGCTGGACTACATCACCTCACGCTGGATGATGCCGCTGGGCGGTTTGGGCACGGTGGTGCTGGCAGGCTTTATACTCAAGAACGAAACGTTTCGCGCTGAGCTGGGGCTGTCACCGCTGCCTTATACGCTGTGGCTTGCCATGGTGCGCTACGTCAGCCCGCTGGGCATTTTAGTTATTTTTGCCGATGCATTAGGCTTTTATACCGTTACCTTCTCTGCGCACTGGCCATGGCTGCTGGCGATATTGCTGATCATGATGGTGCTGGGTGAGATTTTGAGCCCGCGTTTGAAGCAGGCGTTAACGACACGCTAACCTCTTCTCCCGACAGCCAGCGCTGCTGCTGAGCGATAACTGATTGTTCATGCAGCGGCGTCTGGCAACGCGCATACACTTCCCGTAAAAACGCCTTCCGCGCCCCGCGGTAAGGGCCGCTAAGCATTGCGGCCTGGGTCAGGCTTTCAAGTACCACTGAGCGCTCATGTGTGTCTAGCTGCGCATAATCGCCCAACGCCTGCTGCCAATCGATATCCACACTTTGCGGCTGTTCAGGTAGCGACGCTAAAAGCTGCGACAGTAACAGCACCAGATTGGGATGAGGATGACGGTTACGCATCATCAGCTCGCCAATGCCTTGAACTATCAGCTGGCGCTGAGCACACGATAAAGCGTTCAACTCATGCATCAGCGCGTCGATACGTGGCGGGCCATAGGCCATCAGATGGGCTTGATGCAATACGCGCCAGGCAATCCAGGCATTCCAGATAGCGTATAACGGCCCCATCAGTATGGGAATAAACCCGCGTAATGCCAGGCGGCCCAAGACGCGCCGCATCACCACGCGCAGAATAAAACTGCTCAAGCTAATTTTTAAGCGGTACAGCAACGCTTTCAGCGTAAGTTTCCAGCCATTCAGGTACGCATGAGGATTAATACCGTAAATGGTATTTCCTGAACTGGGGTATTCAAGTGCAGCACGTGCAACACCGTGAACGGTTAGCTGCAGAGAGGGAGTGAACGCATTCTGCTGTGAGTATGCTAACCCGGCCAGGCGGGTAATATGGGTAACCCCACGCAGTGAATTCCAGTACAAAAAGCCGATCTCAATCGCGGTGATGACACCTACGACGGCGTAGTAGGCGATCCAATAAGGTATCTGTTCGCCAAAGCTCATCTCGGACCACCCATCAATAGCGATGCGCTTCATCCACCACTCACCACCCCCAATCAGCGTGCCGGAAATAATCCCCGCAACAGCGGCCCACACTATCGTCCAGCGCTTGATCCGCTTGATAGCGTGAGGGTTGGGCGCAGACAGAGACGCTTTGCGCGTCAGCAGGTAGCTGATATAGCGGTGGGCTAGGCGTTGAGCCAGGTCCGGAGAGGGAGCGTATTCTTGATCGGGCCTTTCCAATGGCATAACAGCAAGATTTCCTTAGTTTAAGTCTCCCTAGGGTAACGGCTACTTGCGTGCAGCGCACTCTTGAATAGCACCAGGGTGGGTGCCAGCCTGCATCAGCTCGTCCCAGCGGGTGGTGTAGCGGTTTGAGCGATGCGCGCAGCGCAACTGCCAGGCAGCGTTCGCATCCGTCATGCCAAAACTGATCGTGCCTTGTCCCATCCGCTGGTTGATAGTATCTAGCGTGGCCATCAAGTGTGGGTGACGGTTGCGTGGTGGTTGATGCAGCAGCGAGAGCTGATACTGCTCAGCGTCGACTAAATCAAGCAGGACCACGCCTGCTTTCATGAACCGGTAGCCTGGTCGATAAATCTGCTCAAGCCCTTGGTGGATGGCTTCAAGAATGGTGCGCGTGTCATCGCTGGGTGAGGGTAGCGGCACCATGGCATGGGGAAAGTACTGCGGCTGGTCGCGGCGGTGACGGTTGGTGTTTAAAAATATCATTACCGCACGGGTCAGGCTGCGCTGTTCACGAAGTTTTTCTGCACTGCGCTGGGCATGACGGCGCAAGGCATTATGCACTTCAGTTTTGACGCCGGTTGGCTGCCCGAACGAGCGTGAGGTCATGATGCGGTGGCGCGGCTGGTCGAGCGCATTCATATGCAGGCAGGGCGTGCCGCGCAGCTCAAGTGCTGTGCGGGCGATTACCACAGAGTAGCGTTTACGCAACTGCTGAATATCCGCTTCGCGCAAATCCCAGGCAGTATGTATATCGTTGATAGCCAGGCGCTCGGCAAGCTTGCGACCGATTCCCCAAACGCTGCCCACTGGCGTTTGTTTAAGCAGTGCCATGGTGGTCGCGCTTTGAGCACTCAGCAGGCAAACGCCTTGATAGTGAAGTGACTCTTTGGCCAGGTGGTTTGCCAGTTTGGCCAGCGTATGAGTCGGCGCAAGTCCGACGCATACCGGTAAGCCTAAATGGCGTCGGATACGCCGCCGCAGCCATTCGCCCAATATTTGGCACTGTTTATCAGTGAACGCCTCCAGATAGATGAACATTTCATCGATGGAGTAGGGCGATACCGCAGGGCACGTATCGCGCAGCAGCTGGCACAGCCTTGCCGACATGTCACCATACAGCTCGTAGTTGGATGACTTCAGATAGATGTCGCCACGCCTGCGCAAGCTTTCAAGCTTGAAAGACGGAATACCCATCGGGATGCCCAGGGCTTTCATCTCAGCGGAGCGGGCGATGATACAACCATCGTTGTTCGACATGACGCCCACTGCCCTGCTTTCCAGGGCCGGATCAAACACACGCTCACAGCTGACGTAAAAATTGTTGGCATCCACCAGGCCGATCATCGGACGTACTCATGGATAACCGCGCGCACCACGCCCCATAGCTGACAATTGGTACCTTCCAGGGGAAGCGGCGGGTAGTGAGGATGTGCAGAGCAGAGGTGGGGCGTGCCTAGGTACAGCGCATAGCGTTTGATCAGCACTTCGTCTTCGAACATGGCCACCAGAATATGCCCCAGGCGGGGCTTGATGCTGCGGTCAACGACCAGTAAATCGCCGTCAAAAATCCCCCAGCCTTCCATGCTGTCGCCAGTTGCGGAGAGGTAAAACGTCTGGGTAGGATTTTTGATCAACCGCGTATTAAGGTCGAGCGTACGTGGTTCGTAATCCTGCGCTGGCGATGGAAAGCCGCTAAAGCCAGCGCGGCCTTGCAAAGAGGAGTAAGGCAGCGGCTGAAAGGTTAACGGCAAGGCTGGCACGACAGGCGATGGCGGAAACGGCATCGTCGGCATCCTCACTGAATTTAATATGTATTTATATACAGTATTTATTCGTGAGGCATAAATTGCAAGCGCTGAGCGTTGATAGGCTGAGCTTTAATAGATTTGGCTTAGCGTGCCAGCCACAGGCCAACGACCACCGCGCTAACCACCGCAATCAGGAAAACAAGGTTGCGGGAGCGCGTATCGCGACGAGGTTTCATAGGGTCACCATTAATCGATAGAAGGATATAAAGCGGCGGAAGAATTGCGCTTGGCATGGTAACGTTTGTCGCTTAGACCGTCATCTATGCATTGCTCGAAAATGCGCGACGCTTCTCCTATATCGGAAAACGGCCAGGCCATGCTTGCTCACTCGCAAGACTATCGCTTCGCCAGGAAATGACTTATGTCTGAAACAACGTCTGCGTGGACGAATCGCCGTGCTGGGCAAGCGCTAGTGCTTGCTCAAGACCGCCTGACGGCGCTTAGCTGGGGCCGCCAGGATGCCCCAATGTGGTTGGCGCTACATGGCTGGCTGGATAACGCGGCAAGCTTTACCCGCCTGGCGCCGCTATTGGCTGAAGTGCTGGATATCCGCATTGTGGCAATCGATTTCCGTGGCCATGGGCATTCAAAACATGCCCCGGCGGGCAATGACTATGCGCTGTGGGATTACTGCCATGACGTGCTTGATGCGATGGACTCGCTGGGGATCGAGCAGGCGTCACTGTTGGCCCACTCAATGGGTGCGGCCGTCGCCTGTTTGATAGCGGCCGCCATGCCGGAGCGCGTTGCTCGGCTAACACTGATTGACGGGCTGGGCGCGTTGAATACGCCAGCAGAAGAAACTGCCAACCAGCTACGCAAAGGCTTGATTGCCTACCGGCGGCCGCCTTCCCGCCCGCCGCGCTATGCCGATATCGAAAGCGCAGTTGCCGCTCGCGTCGCTGGCGGAGTCACCACGCTGGATAGCGTAACGGCGATGCCGCTGGTTGAACGTAATACCGAAGCTACCGCCGACGGTTATGTACAAATGCGCACCGATAGCCGATTGCTGAAACCCTCGCTGGTACGCTTTACGCCAGAACAGGTGCTGGCTCAGTTAGCCTGCATTCAGGCGCCGGTGCTTTTGATCGAAGGTGAGCGGGGCATTTTAGGCGAGCGTGCGTGGGCGGGGCAGGCGCGCCAGACGGTTAAGTATCTTACGCGCCACGTGCTTCCAGGTGGGCATCACCTGCATCTGGAACCCAAGGGCGTTGCCGCCGTGGCGGAAGTAGTTGCTGGCCACTGGCAAAGGGCCGCGGTCTAGCACAGGGTACGTTATTCAGGCAAAGAGGTAGTAGGTAGGCACAAGAAAGATAAGGACAAGCAATGAACCAACTGACGCGCGCGGGCAATGGCAAAAAGGTCGCCCTGGTATTGGGAAGCGGTGGGGCACGTGGCTACGCACATATTGGCGTGATTGAAGCGCTGGAAGCACGCGGTTTTGAGATTATCTCAATTGCCGGGTGCTCAATGGGTGCACTGATTGGTGGTATTTACGCCTCGGGAAAGCTGCCCGAATATCGGGAGTGGGTGTGTAACCTGGATTATCTCGATGTGCTGAGGCTTGTCGATATGACCTGGAGCCCCATGGGCGCCATGCGCGCTGCTAAGGTCATGCACAAGCTAAAAGCGCTGGTAGGCGATGTGCTGATCGAAGATCTGCCGATTCCTGTAACCACGGTGGCCACCGACCTGGTTCGCCAGCGTGAGGTGTGGTTTCAAAATGGCCCGCTGCTGCGTGCTATACGGGCATCCATCGCTATCCCTGGCGTGATTACCCCAGTCAGTATGGGCGATCAAATGCTGGTCGATGGCGGGCTGCTCAATCCCTTGCCGATCATGCCGATCGTCGCGGCGCACAGTGCTGATCTAGTGATTGCTGTTAACGTGACGGCCCATAGCCCGCAGCCGGTGTTATTGGAAGAACTGCTGCCCAAGGAGCATGAGGATAATGATAGCCGCACGGTCTCGGAGCGCGAGCGCGACGCCAATATGGGTGGCTGGATAAGCGATGTGCGCGAAGCCACCAGGCGCTTATGGGACGGCCTGGGGGGTAACGGGGAGGAAGACGATAGTGAAGAGGAGACGCCCGAAACCCGTGGCAAGCGCGAGTGGAGCCGGCTCGGCATGATTCTGGAATCGTTCGATATCACCCAGGCGGCGTTGGCCAAGTACAAGATTGCTGGCTACCCGCCGGATGTACTGATCGAGATACCCAAAACGGTGTGCAGCACGCACGAGTTTCATCGCGCCAAGGAATTGATTCGTTTGGGTCGGCATTTGGCCGATGAAGCGTTAGAGCGGCGCATGCCGAGTATCGCGTCGGACGCTACGGATTAAGCCGCTGGAGCTTAGGAGCTCCGCTTACGCAGCAATATATAGACCGCTCCGGTGCCACCATCAATATCAATCGCGGAGCAGAATGCCAGCACCCCCGGCCATTCACGCAGCCAGGTATTGGTATGGCTTTTAAGCACGGGGAAGTCAGAGGTGCTGCCCCACGCCTTGCCATGAACTACCAGAACACAGCGTAACCCCTGGCTTGCCGCATCGCGCAGAAAGCTTTCAAGCTCCGCGCGGGCTTCTTCCAGGGTGTAGCCGTGCAGATCGAGTCCCGCCTGCCACTCGGTTTGGCCGCGCTTAAGCTGGCTAAAGGTGCGCCAGGGTAAATCGGGCACGCTGAATTCCAGGTACTCGGAAGGGCGTACGGCTTCCACCCGGCCATCCGAGGTGCGCCCACTGGTTTGAAGGGTGTTGCTCTCAACCGCGGCATTGCGCCTTGCCTGGTGGGCGTCATTATCACGCTTGGGCTTGCCGGGGTCTGCCTGGTTGGCCGCAATACGGCGCACACCCGCTGCTTGCAGTGCCTGGCGAAAGGCACTGATATCGTCATCATTGGGCAGGTGGCGTCGCGTCATGTCAGGCTCAACGTGTGAAAAGTAGGAAATGCTGGTCAGAAACACTAGAAAGAGGCGACAGTATAGCGGGCTGAGCGCCGCTGTGAACCGGGCAGCGTCAAAGGTACAATCTTTAAAGGTACAATCTTTTCTTTATCAACCGAGTGTAGCTTCATAATGGCTGCATGGATGATTTTCGTTTATCAGGAGTCGCTGTGACTACGCCCCTCAAAGCTGAGACCTCTCAATCAACCCTTTCGTTGCCGGATACGGCGTTGATGAGCGATCTGTTTACGCTACGCGACTATCTGCGCTGGGTATCCAGCGAGTTCTATCTGGCCGGGTTGCACTATGGCCACGGCACGCAGTCCGCCTGGGATGAGGCGGTAGCGCTCTGCTTAGGCGCCCTGCACCTGCCCTGGAACGTCGACCCCAGCGTGCTGGAGGCCCGGCTTCTGCCGGTTGAGCGCCAGCGTATTATCAATCTGGCGCGTCAGCGGGTTACTACCCGACAGCCGCTGCCGTATCTGCTGGGCGAGGCCTTTTTTGCCGGTCATCCCTTTAATGTTGATGAGCGGGTGTTGATTCCACGCTCGCCGATTGCCGAGCTGATCGAAGACGGCTTTAGTGCATGGTTCCCTGAAGAACCCCCGGCCAGCGTGCTGGATCTATGCACCGGCTCTGGCTGTATCGGGATTGCCGCTGGCCTTTATCTGCCTACCTGTGAAGTCACGCTTGCCGATATCAGCCAGGATGCGCTGGCCGTCGCCCGGGAAAATATTACCCGTCACGATGTGGGGGACCGGGTACGGGCAGTTGCATCCGATGTGTTTGATGGCCTTGAAGGTCAGCGTTTTGATCTGATCGTTTCCAACCCGCCCTACGTGGATGCGCGCGACTTGGCCACCATGCCCGCGGAGTTCCGTCATGAGCCAGCGCTTGCGCTGGGCGCCGGTAAAGACGGCCTGGATATCGTGCGGCGCATTCTGCGTGAAGCGCGCAGCCATTTAAGCGATTCAGGCTGGCTGATTGTGGAAGTGGGCAATTCTGACCGTCATGTGGAAGCTGCGTTTCCTGACGTACCTTTTATGTGGCTTGACTTCGAGCGTGGCGGCCAAGGCGTCTTTGTCTTGAGCGCTGCTGAACTCGACGCCCATGCGGCGTCTTTTGTGTAAGGAATGAACGCCCATGTCTGGCAATAGCTTTGGCAAACTGTTTACCGTAACCACCTTTGGCGAGAGCCACGGCATTGCGCTGGGCGCCATCGTCGATGGCTGCCCGCCGGGGCTTGCGCTGTGTGAAGAGGATCTGCAGCGCGACCTGGACCGCCGTCGCCCGGGTAGCTCTCGCCATACCACGCAGCGCAAAGAGCCGGATCAGGTGAGGATTTTATCCGGTGTGTTTGAGGGTAAAACTACCGGCACCTCAATTGGCCTGTTGATCGAGAATACCGATCAGCGCTCCAACGATTACTCGAAAATCAAGGACCAGTTCCGCCCGGCGCACGCGGACTATACCTATCACCATAAATATGGCCATCGCGACTATCGCGGTGGTGGCCGTTCAAGCGCTCGCGAAACCGCCATGCGCGTGGCGGCAGGCGCAATTGCCAAGAAGTATCTGGCCTCCCAAGGCGTACAGATCCGCGGTTACATGAGCCAGCTTGGCCCCATCAAGATCGATTTCAAGGAGTGGGAATCTGTCGAGCAGAACGCCTTTTTCTGCCCTGACCCCGCCAAGGTGGCCGAGCTTGAGGCCTATATGGATCAGCTGCGCCGCGATCAGGATTCCGTGGGCGCAGAAATTACCGTAGTGGCCGAAGGCGTGCCGGTAGGTTTGGGCGAGCCGGTATTCGACCGCCTGGATGCTGAGCTGGCGCACGGGTTGATGAGCATTAATGCGGTAAAAGGCATTGAGATTGGTGCAGGGTTTGGTTCGGTGGCTCAGCGGGGCAGCGAACACCGCGATGAGATGACGCCGGAAGGCTTTTTGTCCAACCATGCCGGTGGCATCTTGGGCGGGATTTCCAGTGGACAGCCCATCGTGGCAAGGCTTGCCCTCAAACCGACGTCCAGCATTACCACGCCGGGGCGCTCCATCGATGTCGATGGCCAACCGGTCGAAGTGATTACCAAAGGGCGCCACGACCCGTGCGTAGGCATTCGCGCAACCCCCATTGCCGAAGCCATGATGGCCATCACGTTATTAGACCATTGGTTACGCCAGCGGGGCCAGAACGGCGAGGTAAGCGTTAATACGCCGCGCCTTAAACAGGTTTAGCGCAGATTTAACGTGGAGTTAACGCAGCGTTAAAGCCATATACGGTTCGTTTAACGCTGCTACACTCAAAAGGAGATGGTTAAGGAGTAACCCCATGAAGATTAACGTTGAGTTTGATCTGACCCCGGACGAGTTCCGCCAGGCGCTTGGGCTGCCTGACATCGAGGCGTTTCAGCAAAGTCTGCTGGAAAACATCCAGCGCCAAATGGAGTCGGGTGTTGAAGGCTATGACCCCATGAGCCTGATGCGACCTTTCTTGCAGCAGCCGATGATGCAGCAGGGGCTTTCTCAGGGGCTGGCCAATTTTGGGACCTACCAGCAAATGATGCTGGATATGCTGCGTCAAGCAGGCAGCGCCAGCAGCACCGCAACCAATAACCAGGCGGCGGACAATGACACATCGAGCCGGGAAGGCGCCAAGGCAAAAGGACCGGCGTCCTCACGCTCGCGTGATAAGGGAAAAACCGAGTAACGCAACAGGGTGTGTAGCGGCCAAAAGATCACGGCCGTCATCTAAGTATTATTGCAATGCACCATACTAGCGCTTACTCTTTTTTTTTGCAGTGCAACAAAGAGTGCAACAAAAATACAACGTACAGTGCAGCATATTACGTTCATAAGGGCCTTCGGGCTCACCTTGGAAACGCAATAGGAGCAGACACCATGCAAGACAAGATGACGGACGCCTTTAACGCCCAAACCCGCCAAATGTTCGAGCCGATGCGCAAGATCAATTCGCTGATGCTCACCAACATGGAAAAAATGACTCAATACCAGCTGGAAGCGATGAAACGCTATAGCCAGATGGGAACAGAGCGTATTCGTAGCGCCACTAGCATTCAGGATGCGGAAAGCCTGCGTGATTTCGGTACTCAGCAAGCCGAAATGATGAATGAGATTTCGCAGCAGATGCAGGAAGACGCTCGCGCCATGAGCGAAATGAGCCTTCAGTTCAAATCTGAAATGGAGAAGCTGTTTAGCGACGCCGGCCAAAAAATGACCGAGCAGGCAACCTCTGCGGCCCAAGGTGAAAAGCCGGGTACCGCATCCAGCCAGTCTTCACGTAAAAAATAAAACGTTGGCTGACTCACGGCGCCTGATGGCGCCGTATTTTCATGTCGATGCGGTTAGGCGTGAAGGCGCCTGCGAGTAGAGGGGAGTCAGTATGCAAAGGTGGACATCAGACAGTTTGGCGCCACAGGGCATGTCTCAAGAGGAAATTGAGGCATGGCATGAGCAGCTAAAAGAGATGGGCGGGCAGTATCAGGGCCTGATGCAGGATCTGCTCGCGCGGATGGCGCCTAGCGAAGCCGCCGATTCGATACAGGATGATATGCGCAAAAGTTTCGAAGCGGGCGCGCAGTCATTAATGAACAACCCGACCTTGCTATGGCAAACCCAGGCGCGCCTGCTGCAAGATCAGTGGCTGCTCTGGCAGCAGAGTATGCGCGCCTTCGCGGGCGAGCAGGTAGCTCTGCTCATTACGCCTTCCAAAAGCGACCGTCGCTTTAAAGATGAAGCCTGGACCAATGACCCTCACTACACGGCCATCATGCAGCAGTACCTGCTGTTTTCTCAGATGGTGGAGGAGTTGATTGAGCACCTTGAAGGCATGGATAGCACGCAAAAGCGCAATCTTGAGTTCTATGCCCGCCAGTTAGTCAGTGCCATGTCACCGACCAATTTCGTTTCCACTAATCCGGAAGTCATGCGGCGAACGCTGGAAACGCGCGGACAAAACCTGGTAGAAGGTCTGGCCCGGCTACGTGAAGACCTGGCCAACTCCGCCGAAGGCATCAACGTGTGCATGACTGAGCGCAACGCGTTTGATATCGGCGAAAATATTGCCGTTACCCCCGGTGCGGTGATTTATGAAAACGAGCTTATCCAGCTTATTCAGTACACTCCCTCCACCGAGAAAACCTTTAAAACGCCCCTGCTGATCGTACCGCCATGGATCAACAAGTATTACATCCTGGATCTGCGCCAGGACAACTCCATGGTCAAGTGGATGGTCGATCAAGGCCATACTGTATTCTTGATTTCGTGGCGCAATCCTGATTCTGAACAGCATGATATTACCTGGGCCGACTATATGCAGATGGGGCCGATTAGCGCGATCGGTGCAATCGAGCAGGCCTGCGGGGAGAAGTCGGTTAACCTGGTAAGTTATTGTGTTGGGGGCACGCTGACCGCCTCGACGGTTGCCTATCTTGCGAGCACACGCCAGGGGCGCAAAGTAAAATCGGTGACCTATATGGCCACGCTGCAGGATTTCCGTGACCCTGGTGACATTGGCGTCTTTCTTAATGAAGGCGTTCTGCAGGGGCTGGAGCAGAGCATGAAGCTCAAAGGTTACCTGGATGGCCGTTCCATGGCCTATACCTTTAACCTGCTGCGTGAAAATGATCTTTTCTGGTCGTTTTATATCAATAATTACTTGAAAGGTGAGATGCCTGCCGCCTTTGATCTTCTGCACTGGAATACCGATGGTACCAATCTGCCTGCGGCGACTCATGCCTGGTACTTGCGCCATATGTACCTTGAGAACCGTTTGGTACAGCCTGGTGGCATTGAGTTGGACGGGGTGAAAATCGACCTGCGTAAAGTCTCGACCCCCAGCTATTTTGTCTCTACCAAAGACGATCATATCGCTAAATGGAACAGCACGTATTACGGAGCGCTTTTACCTAAAGGGCCCGTTACTTTTGTACTCGGTGGTTCAGGGCATATCGCGGGGATCGTTAATCCGCCCCATAAGAACAAATATGGCTACTGGAGTAACGACGCGCTGCCTGAAACACACGAGGAGTGGCTGGAGCAAGCCACGTTTATTGAAGGCTCTTGGTGGCCACATTGGCAGGCATGGATGACACAGAATGGCTATGCCGATAGTCAAAAAATGGTGTCGGCACGTAAACCCGGCGAGGGTAAACTTAGTGCTATTGAGCCCGCCCCGGGCCGCTATGTAAAGGCCACCATCTCTCAGCTATCCGGTGAGCTTTCCTGATCCTGGATCAGCACCGTTTGAAATGCATGTCTTGAGCGTACAAAGCCCTGAATTGTTGTTCAGGGCTTTGGGGTTTTCTGGGGTTTATAAAAAGCGTAATAAAAAATTGAAGGACGGTACTCAGGAGCGGCGTGGGGGGTTGCCCTCTAGCGGCTGACATAATGTCGCAGGTGGTTTGTAGAAACACGTAATAGAGCTATGGTAGGCCAACGATTAATAACGGGCGCAGCACGCCACGGGCTGGCTTTATGTGTGAGCTATGCGCGCGCCTGCATCATTACCTTCCCTCTGACGAGAATTGATATGGCGTACCTAATGCACGAAACGATGATCAAGCGAACCTGCCGCCAATTAGCATTCACAACGTGCGCGCTGTTATTAACCGCAGGCGTTGCCCAGGCGCAATCATTAGACGTCACCAACGCGAGGCTGAGCCTGTTGCCCGGTAACACCCCGGGGGCTGGATATTTTGAGCTGCATAATAGTGGCGATGAAAGCGTGACGTTGGTGGGTGCGGAAAGCCCGGCTTTTGAAAGTGTTGAAATGCATATAAGCTCCGAGCATGACGGCATGGCACATATGCACGCCTTTGAATCGCTGGATATCGGCCCTGATGAGCGTATCGAATTCGCGCCCAAGGGTCAGCACTTAATGTTTATGCGTCGCGTAGCGCCTTTAAATGAAGGTGATGAGGTGGAAGTGGTGCTTATGTTTGGCGATGAGCAGCGCCTGCCCGTGACCTTCAATGTTGTCTCCCCGGCATCCCTGTAAAAGCAATGATAGGACGACTACGCATGTATAAAGTGTTGCTTGCAACGCTAACCACGCTGCTGCTGGTAGGCTGTAGTGATCAAAGTTGGCGCACCACGGATGTCGCAGATATCATGCCACCGCTGGATTTTTCACTGGTGGATGAAAATGGTGACGGCGTGCAGGCCGAGGAGTATCTGGGTAAACCGACGCTCGTCTATTTCGGCTATACCTACTGCCCCGATGTCTGCCCGATTACTCTTGCAAGGCTGGGCGATGCGATAAGAAAGCTTGATGATGAAACGCGCGATGAGATCCAAGTGCTGTTTATCTCGGTCGACCCTGCCCGCGATACGCCTGAAGTATTAAAGCGGTATACGGATGCCTTTGGGCCTGAGTTTGTCGGTTTAAGCGGTGATAAAGCGGCCATCGATGCCGTCACCAACCGTTATCGGGTAGCTTACGAGTATGGCGAAGAGAATGAAAACGGCGATTATCTGGTAACTCACTCCAGTGCCGTTTTTGCCTTTGACCGGGAAGGCCAGGCGCAATTCCTGGTACGCGACAGCCACCCAATCACCGACGTTGAAGCCGATATCAAACGCCTGGTGGCCCAAGGTTAAAGCCATTTAAAAAGCTACTGACGACACAAAAAGGGGCGACTGAATATCAGTCGCCCCTTTTTATATAAACATCGCTCATAAAGACATTGTTCATAAAGACATAGCTCATAAAGACATCGTTCATACGAACATCGTTTACGCGTATGGCTTATGGCATCCTTATGAGCAGGCTAGGTAAGTCGGTTTAACAAACCGATGAAAGACCGCAGCGCGACTTATACAGCCGAGAGTTAATGTCTAGTTCAATGTTCTCGCTGTCTTTATCGTAAAAGAAAGACGCGTAGCCGCTTTCAGAGGAGGCGGTGCGGTATAAGCCACAGATGCCATAGCCGTACTGCACTTCTTGTAGCTGCGAAAGCTCGATGTCACTGGAGGTATCAAGCTCTTTGGCCAGGGCGTGTTGAATATCGCTGCCAACGTTGCTGTCAGACATGGCCTGACCACCAAAAATAGCGACCCCCAGAACGACAATCAGCGCCAGCGGAAGCACGACAAGCAGTAAGAAAGGCCGAGATTTAAGCATGGCGTTACCCTCTGTCAGCCTGAATAAATGCGTTAAAAGAGTAGTATTGTAGCGCTACTCGATTACGCCGCCTACTCACTGCGACAACGTGTCAAGCGAAGGCCGGGAAGCAGCATAAGCGCTGCCAACAACCAAGCAGGCCAGCTGCCGGTACGGGTAAACGGTGTGAGGCCTTCCATCGCATAAAATTCGCCTACCAGCGCCGTCGTTTCAAACTGCGGAGCACGTGCCACGATCTCACCGCGTGCATCAATAATGGCAGTAATGCCATTGCTGGTAGCGCGTATCACGTAGCGGCCGTTTTCCAGTGCTCTAAGCCTGGCCATCTGCAAATGCTGATGAGGGCCGATCGAGGCGCCAAACCAGGTGTCATTGGAAACGGTAAGCAGCACATCGCTTTCTTGAGCGCGGCGGGCGACAAGCTGTGGGTAAATGATTTCATAGCAAATCGCATTGCCAAGGCTTACGCCTGCCGCAAGCATTGGCGTCTGCTCAGAAGCGCCTTTGGTAAAGCTTGACATCGGCAGGTCAAAAAAGTTGATAGCACCGCGCAGCACGCTTTCCAGGGGCAGGTATTCGCCAAAGGGCACCAAGTGCTCTTTTTGATAGCTGCCTTCGACACTGCCGACGCCAATCACTCCATTATAGTAGCGGTTGGCCTCATCCAGCTGAACGATCCCGGTTACCAGCGCAACACCTGGCGGCAGGTTGGACTGCACCCGCTCCAGCACCGGGCGTGCCTGGGCTTCCATCATGGGCAGCGCCGTTTCCGGCCAGATCACGATATCCACTTCATCGGCCACGTCAGCGGTCAAACGACTATACGTATTGGCAGCGGTACGCTGGCCTTCGGGCGTCCACTTTAAAAGCTGGGGCAGGTTGCCTTGAAGCAGGGCAACGCGGGTAGGCGTCTCGGCGGAGGTCGTCCACTGCTGAGGAAGCGCCAGGGGAATAAGCCAGATAGCCGCAAGTGGCGCGAGCGCCCACCATTGGCGACGTAGTACGGCTTCAGCGGCGAGCGTGCCGCTAAGCATCACCAGCAGCGAGAGCAGGTACACACCACCGATGGGTGCCCAACTGGCCAGCGGCGAGTCGACATAGCCTGAACCCAGCAGCAGCCAGGGAAAGCCCGTAAACAGATAGGTGCGCAGCACTTCGCCCAATACCCAAATACCTGCAAAGGTAAGCAGCGCCAGTTTGGGCGTAAAAAAACGTCGATAAAGCCAAAAGATACCCGCATAAAAAAGCGCTAATACACCCACAAACAGGGCCGTCAGAAAGACGGCCAGCGGTACGCCGGTGTAGCCATAGTCATGGATAGAAACATATACCCATGAAGTGCCGCTTGCGAAAAGCGCCACACCATACAGCCAGCCTTTAAGCGCTGCCTGGGCAGGCGTCAGGGTATGCAGGCCCATGTAAAGCAATGCGATCGCGATCGGGCCAAGCCACCATAATTCAAACGGTGAGGCCGTGAGCGTGGTGAAACCGCCCGCCACGAGGGCGAGTAGCAGTTGCAGCATAAAAATGGGCGTCGGCCCCATGGTGATGTCCTGTCGGCTAATCATTTAGCAAGTCTATGGGCGAACAACGTATTAATCACCGTCTTTGTCGTCGGTACTCTCGGTGTTGTCATCGCGGTAGGCTTCCAGCAAACGAATACGTCGGTTATCGGCATTCAGGATAACGAAACGCCAGCCGCCGAAACGGGTATGTTCACCGCGACCGGGCAAGTGGCCAAACTGCTGCATCACCAGACCGCCAACCGTATCGAATTCGTCATCGGAAAACTCGGTGCCAAAACGATCGTTAAAATCTTCGATGGGGGTGAGGGCGCGAATGGCAAAATGGCCGTTTTCAAGCGTACGGATATCGTCTTCTTCGTCGGTGTCGTGCTCATCTTCAATATCACCTACGATTTGCTCAAGGATATCTTCGATGGTGATAATACCTGCCGTACCGCCGTACTCATCCACCACAATCGCCATATGGTTGTGGGTGTCACGAAACTCTTTCAACAGGCTGTTCAGACGCTTGGACTCGGGGATGAACATGGCCGGTCGGAGGATGTCTTCAAGCTTGAAAGCGTCACGGCTTTCCTGGGTTTGCGAAAGTAGAGGTAGCAGGTCTTTAACCAGCAGAATGCCTTTTATATCGTCCAGATTTTCGCCGATCACAGGGTAACGGGAGTGGCCGGTTTCCTGAATAAGCGGCAGATAGCCGTCGCTGGTTTGATCCAGGGTAATGGCGGAGACCTGGGAGCGGGGAATCAGGACCTCACGAACCTGCTGATCGCTAATCTCAAGCGCGCCCTCGATAATCATGATGGCGTCCTGATCCAGCTTCAACTTCCCTGCAGTGTGGCGTAAAAACGTCATCAGCTCATCGCGTGAGCTGGGTTCGTCACTGTCTCCGGTTAGGGCGCCAAAGAGTTTCTCGAGCCAGGATTTTTGATTAGGGTTGCTCGATCGGTCTTCGCTCATGCGTCAAATCTCTTGTTTATGGGGCAGATAACTGCCTTGGCGTGCATAAAAAGCCACATCGCAAGCCAACGTTTTATCACTGACTCAGGGCTCTATGCCAGCCGCTTTGAGCCAATGTTGCGGCGCTTGTTCAAACGACGTGATAAGGGTCGGGGATTGCAAGCTCGGCAAGTAGTGTTCGCTCAAGCTGTTCCATCTCTTCCGCCTCCTGGTCCTCAATATGGTCATAGCCCATTAAATGGAGCGTGCCATGAACGACCATATGTGCGTAGTGGTTGGCCAACGGCTTTTGCTGTTCATCTGCCTCGTTTAACACTACCGCATGACAGATAATCAAATCTCCCAGCAGTGGTAACGTCATGCCGGGCGGATTTTCAAACGGAAACGATAAAACGTTGGTGGGCTTGTCCTTACCGCGATAATCACGGTTCAGAGTCTGACTTTCCTGCTCATCGACAAATCGAATGGTGAGCTCTTTACGTTCATCATCGGGGTGATGCGCAAACACACAGCCCACCCAGTGGGTGAGCTGTTCAAGGGTGGGCAGTGTCGGCTCATCAATCGCGGCTTGGCGATCAATCACGATAGCGTTCAACGTGACGTATCTCCCCAGCGTTCCTGGGCCTGAAGGCGTGCTTCGCGCTCTTGCTGGCGGGCGTCGCGACGGGCACGCTCTTCGACTTCCTGCTGTGATTCAAAGTCGTCGTACGCTTCGATAATACGCTGTACCAATGGGTGGCGCACCACGTCTTTAGCAGCAAAGTGGGTGACGCCGATCCCTGGCGTATCTTTCAATACGTCAAGCACCTGAGACAGGCCTGAACGCTGCCCACGGGGTAGGTCGACCTGAGTAATATCCCCGGTGATCACCGCCGTAGAGCCAAAGCCGATCCGGGTCAGAAACATCTTCATCTGCTCCGGCGTGGTGTTCTGGCTCTCATCCAAAATGATGTACGAATTGTTGAGCGTGCGGCCACGCATATAGGCCAGCGGCGCTATTTCAATCACCTGGCGCTCGATAAGCTTGGCCACTTGTTCAAAGCCGATCATCTCGTACAGCGCGTCATACAGCGGGCGCAGGTACGGATCGATCTTTTGGGCCAGGTCGCCTGGCAGGAAGCCGAGCTTTTCACCCGCTTCAACCGCTGGGCGTACCAGCAGAATACGACGAACTTCCTGCTGATTAAGCGCTTCCACGGCAGCCGCAACGGCAAGGTAGGTTTTACCGGTACCCGCTGGCCCAATACCGAAGTTGATATCGTGCTCGCGAATGCTGGACACATAGCGTTGCTGGTTCAGGCCGCGGGGTTTGATCATGGTGCGCGGGGTGCGCATGATCACTTCATCGCTGCCGCCTTCACCATCCTCTTCGTCCTCTAACGCTTCCAGGCCAGATTCCTGAAGGAACAGGTGCACGGTGTCGGCAGAAAGCTCGTCAGCTGCCGTTTCACGATAAAGGTGTTCAAGTACGTTCGCCGCTGCCTTGATGCGGTTAGCTGGCCCTGCAAGCTGAAAAACATTGCCCCGGTTGCGTAACGTCACATCCAGTCGGCTTTCAATCAACTTCAAGTGCTCATCCTGCTGGCCGCAAAGGCTCGCAAGACGCTGCGGATCATTGGGTTCAAGGCTTAGGGTAATGATGCGATTGGCCTGAGTTGATGGTTGGCTCAAGAGTAGGAAACCCGTCAGTTGATGTATGTAGGTCTCAGCTTACTGCCCCGACGGGTGCCGGGGCAATTACCTAAGATAAGAGAGCGTTCAATAACGTTCTGAGGAAGCAAGCTCGCCGCGAAGGGAATTGGGGAATGCCTCGGTAATTTCGACATCCACAAAGTAGCCAATCAGCTCGGTCGGATTGGCCGCGCGGAAGTTCACCACGCGGTTATTCTCGGTACGCCCGGAGAGCTGTCCTGGGTCTTTCGGCGAGAAGCCGGTGACCAGAATACGCTGGGTAGAACCTACCATGCGGCGGCTGATCTGGGCCACATTCTGCAGAATGCGTTCCTGCAGAATCGCCAGGCGCTGCTTCTTGACGCTTTCCGGTGTGTCATCCGGCAAGCCTGAGGCAGGGGTGCCAGGGCGCGCTGAGTACACAAAGCTAAACGAGTGATCAAAGCCAATCCGGTGGATCAGGTTCATCGTGGCTTCAAAGTCTTCCTCAGTCTCGCCGGGGAAGCCGATAATAAAGTCAGATGAGAAGCTGATATCCGGGCGATTGGCGCGAACGCGCTCCATCTTCTCAATGTACTCTTCTGCCGTATGGCCACGTTTCATGGCGCTCAGAATGCGATCGGAGCCTGATTGAACCGGCAAATGCAGATGGCTGACAAGCTCGGGGATTTCCGCGAAGGCATCAACCAGACTATCGGTAAACTCAACCGGGTGTGAGGTGGTAAAGCGAATGCGGTCAATACCATCCACCGCGGCGATGCAGGCAATCAGTTCAGCAAGATCAATTTCATCGCCATCGTCGTTATCGCCCCGATAGGCATTAACGTTTTGGCCCAGCAGGTTGACTTCACGCACCCCTTGATCGGCCAGATGGATAACTTCATCCATGACCTTTTCAAACGGGCGCGAGACCTCTTCTCCGCGGGTATAGGGCACCACGCAGAAGGTACAGTACTTGGAGCAGCCTTCCATGATCGAGACAAAGGCCGTCGCGCCATCCGACTTGGGCTGGGGCAGATGATCGAACTTCTCGATTTCCGGGAACGTTACATCTACCGCGGCAATTTGGTTGTTGCTGCGTGCATCCAGCATGGAGGGCACACGGTGCAGCGTTTGCGGGCCGAAAACCATATCTACGAAGGGTGCGCGCTTGCGCAGCGCTTCGCCTTCCTGGCTCGCTACGCAGCCGCCTACGCCAATCACCAGATCGGGATTGGCATCTTTAAGCTTTTTCCAGCGTCCCAGCTGATGAAACACCTTCTCCTGCGCCTTCTCACGAATCGAGCAGGTGTTGAGAAGGATAACGTCGGCTTCCTTCTCGTTGTCGGTTAGTTCAAGCTGATGAGATTCACCGAGCAGATCCGCCATACGGGAGGAGTCGTACTCGTTCATTTGGCAGCCGTGCGTTTTGATGAAGAGCTTCTTCGCCATCGGTACCTGTCATCTATGAGTCGTCGGGAGACGAGGGATGAATGAAATGTCGTGTAGTGGCTTAGGCCACTGTTGAATAACCCTATTATACGGACACAAGAAACCCGGGGCTAGCGTTCAGCTATAATCGATACTTGACCTTCGCGTCTCAATCAGTATACTACGCACCGTGTTTGAGCAGTTCCTCGATAGCTCAGTTGGTAGAGCAAATGACTGTTAATCATTGGGTCACAGGTTCGAGTCCTGTTCGAGGAGCCAACACTTTAAAGATTGGTTCTGCTTGAAACACAATAGCTTAAGATGTTCCTCGATAGCTCAGTTGGTAGAGCAAATGACTGTTAATCATTGGGTCACAGGTTCGAGTCCTGTTCGAGGAGCCAAGCTTTTCTATTTCACTACCTGTTTGGTCAGTCGTACCAGGTAGCGCGTTATTCCTCGATAGCTCAGTTGGTAGAGCAAATGACTGTTAATCATTGGGTCACAGGTTCGAGTCCTGTTCGAGGAGCCATCTTCTTATCTTTCTAGATGTTTTGTGCATTTCTTCATGTGCGATTCTGGAATGATGTGCCTGCCTTATTTAAATCTCTCAGTTCTTATTTACATCTCTCAGTTATTGCCTTAACGCCCGCTGCCTAGCTGCATTTTGGGTAATTTTGCGTGTCTGGTAATTGGAAAAATGCTGCGTTATAAAAAAACGCCGACCTTCAGGCCGGCGTTGCAGGGCAGAGGCTTGGCGCTTAGCGCGCGGCCATCCGCTGGGTTTTCTGCATATGGGCGTAGTCGAGCAGAATTTCTGCTGCTTCTAATACCGGTGCGCGATCAACCGGCATGTCTTCATCTTCGTTCTCGTCCGTCTCGGTGCCTTCCTCGGGCTCACCGCTGTCAATGCGTGCGTCCATCCACTCGTCAAGCTCGGGAAGCTTCAGGGCCCGACGGCGCTGGTTTTCAAGCGAAAGCTGCTCGGCTTCCTGGGCCTCAAGCTCGCGCTGGCGCTGCTCGCGGTTCAGGCTGACTGTCGTGTGCTGTTCGCGCAGCTGACGAGCCAGCGCAGACTGACTTTCAAGGTAACGGAAGTTGGGGTTCGTTTTGGCGCGTGCCGTATGCTCGGCCGCCAGTGCATCAATAAAGATTTCCGGAGTGCCATAACGACGGTACTGGACATTTTGAACCGTATCCCAGCCCAAAGCGTTATCCAGGCTGCTTTCACCAATGCGCTCCGGGTCGATCAGGCTTGGGAAGCTGATGTCTGGATCAACCCCGCGATTTTGCGTACTCTCGCCGGAAATGCGATAAAACTTGGCGCGGGTCAGCTTTATTTGCCCATGGCTTAGGTCATTCAAGGTTTGAACGGTACCTTTGCCAAAGGTTGAGGAGCCAACCACCAGGCCACGGCCGTAATCCTGAATGGCGCCCGCGAATATTTCCGAGGCAGAGGCAGAGAGGCGGTTCACCAGAACGGTCAGCGGGCCATCGTAAGTGGTGCCTGCATCCGTATCGCCATAAAGCTGAATACGGCCTTGGGCATCGCGCACCTGGACGGTGGGGCCGCGGTCAATAAACAGGCCAATAAGCGAGTTGGCTTCCTGTAGGGCGCCGCCGCCGTTATTGCGCAGGTCCAGCACGATACCTTCAACGCCTTCTTCCTTCAGGCGCTCGATTTCACGGGCTACGTCGCGCGTGGTGCTGCGGTACTCTTCTTCACCTGCCTGCCATGCATCGAAATCAACGTAGAAAGTAGGGATGTTGATTACCCCGACCGGGTGAGGTTCGCCATCACGCTCAACATCGATTACTTCGCCGTGGGCAGCCTGGTCTTCAAGGCTTACCGTATCGCGGGTAATTTCGACGATATGCGAGCGGGTCATGTCAACAGCCTGAGCGGGGACAATGTCCAGACGCACCACCGAGCCTTTGGGGCCGCGAATCAGGTCGACCACGTTATCCAGGCGCATGCCCACCACATTGACCATTTCGCCATCTTCCTGACCAACGGCGATAATGCGGTCGGCAGGCTCCAGTACGTCAGCGCGATCGGCGGGGCCACCAGTTACCAGGCTTGCCACTTTGACGTATTCACCATCCGCCTGTAACAGTGCGCCGATGCCTTCAAGCGACAGGCTCATCTGGATGTCAAAGGATTCGCTCTGGCGGGGGGACAGATAGCCAGTATGCGGATCAATGGTGCTGGTGACGGCAGCCATTAACAGGCCAAATACATCTTCGGATTCTGTTTGTTTCAGGCGGGACAGCTGGCCTTCATAGCGTTGGCGCAGGTTGTCTACTATTTGCTCTTCGTCTTGATCAGTAAGTGCTAGCGTTAACGCATCATTTTTCAGACGCTTGCGCCACACTTCGTCCAGCTCGCTTTCGCGGGTCGCCCAGGCAGCGTCTTCACGGTCGATTTCAAGGCGCTCATCGCTATCGAAATCAAACGACAACCCTTCGTCAAGACGTGCCAGCAGCCACTCGGTGCGCGCTATATGGCGCTCGCTGAGCTGATCGTAAAGCTTGAAAGCGTCGTCCAGGTCACCGCTAAACAGCGCCTCGGCCATGGTGTTTTCTAAATGACGGTAGGGTTCAATATCACGGCTTAGTAGATAAGCCCGCTGGCCATCAAGAAAGTCCAGGTAGCGTTGAAAGGCTTCCTGTGACCACTGCTCATCAAACGTAATATTCGCGTAGTGGCCGTAGCGGAGTGCGTCCGCAATTTCTTCTGCCGCTTGGCGTTGTTCGTCGGTCGGCGCAATTTGTGCCATCGCAGCCTGGCTGGTAACAACCAGCATGACGGCAAGGACGACCGAGCGCGAAAGCGTTGCAAACAAGCTCATCAGTCAAGCTCTCCCGGATTTGTGTACACTCATTCTTCCCTAGACCCGCAGGTGACCTATGAGTTGCGTAGGTCAGGGGAGCATTGTAGCAGGTCGTCTGCTCTATGAGACTCAATCATTACTGTTATGAGGATTTCCATGTCCGAAGCCTTCAACGCCGATCGTTTAATGCGGTTATGTGATTTTCTGCGCCAGTCGCCTACGCCGTGGCATGCTACGAAGACAATGGCCGAGCGTTTAGAGAAAGCGGGTTTTCAGCGCCTGAAGGAAACGGCTAACTGGCAGCTTACGCCTGGGAAGCGCTACTACGTTACGCGCAATGATTCCTCGATTATAGCCTTTCAATTGCCCAGCGATACGCTTAAAAGCCTGCGCATGCTGGGCGCGCATACCGATAGCCCAAGTCTGCGCTTAAAGCCTAACGCGACACAGCATTCCGCTGGCTGGTTACAGCTGGGTGTGCAGGTGTATGGCGGGGTATTGCTGGCACCCTGGTTTGACCGCGATTTAGGCTTAGCCGGGCGGGTGCACGTGCGTCATGCCGACGGCCAACTGGAAAGCCTGCTGCTCAATGTTGACCGCCCGGTCGCCATGGTGCCGAGTTTGGCGATCCATATGGACCGTGAGGTGAATACGGGCCGGGCGATTAACCCGCAAACGCAGATGGCGCCAGTATTGCTGCAAAGCGATAGTGCCAAGCTTTCAGATCTGCTGGCCGTATGGCTTGAAGAGCAGCACGGCATGCGCGCGGTCGAAGTAGTGGATTTCGAGCTGGGTTTTTATGACGTGCAGCCCCCTTCGCTTGTCGGGGTCAAGCAAGAGCTGATTGCCAGCGCACGCCTGGATAATCTGCTTTCGTGCTTTATGGGCCTGGAAGCTCTGCTTGAAAGCGACGGCAGTCAAGGTGCGCTGTTAGTGGCCAATGACCACGAAGAGGTGGGTAGTGCTAGCGCTTGTGGTGCGCAGGGGCCTTTCTTGGGTGACGTGCTCAAGCGCATCAATGGGCAGGTCGGTGGCAAAACCGAGGAGTCGCTGATTCAGTTGATTCAGTCGTCGCTGATGATCTCCTGTGATAACGCCCACGGCCTGCATCCCAACTTTAAAGATAAGCACGACGAGCGCCACGGCCCGGCACTGAATGGCGGCCCGGTTATCAAGGTAAATGCCAGTCAGCGTTATGCCACCAATAGCGTGACGGGTGCGCTATTTCGCGATGTGTGCCGTGAGGCGGATGTGCCGGTTCAGTCGTTCGTGACGCGTGCCGATATGGGCTGTGGCAGCACCATTGGCCCGATTACCGCCACTGAAGTGGGCGTGCCTACGTTGGATATCGGCGTGCCGCAGTGGGCGATGCACTCCATCCGTGAGACGGCCGGTACACGCGATGTGGAATATCTTACCCGGGCGCTTACGGTGTTTTTAAATCGGCCAACGTTGGGCTGATGTCTGGCAATTAGGTTCATCGCTGAACATAAAAAAAGCCCGCTGACGAGTCAGCGGGCTTTTAGCTATTGCTAGCTTAAATCGGTGTTGGTGGCTACGCCCTGATTTGAACAGGGGACCCCATCATTATGAGTGATGTGCTCTAACCAGCTGAGCTACGTAGCCTTTCAACGGGGGCGTATGTTACTCAGTGAGCCATTGTCCGTCAAGCACTTATTGTTGGAAGCGCTTACACGTTGAACCGGAAATGCACTACGTCGCCGTCTTTGACGATGTACTCTTTGCCTTCCAGGCGCCATTTGCCTGCATCTTTCGCGCCTTGCTCACCGCCTAGTGAAACAAAATCGTCATAGGCGATGACTTCTGCACGAATAAAGCCTTTCTGGAAATCGGTGTGAATGGCACCCGCAGCTTCGGGGGCTGTCGCGCCTTGCTTGACAGTCCAGGCGCGGACTTCCTTGACGCCGGCGGTGAAGTAGGTCTGTAGGCCAAGCAGGGCATAACCTGCGCGAATCACGCGATCCAGGCCGGGTTCATCCATGCCCATTTCACCCAGGAACATGGCGCGTTCTTCGTCTTCAAGCTCGGCAATTTCAGCTTCCAGCTGATTGCAGACCGGCACCACGACGGCACCTTCTTCAGCGGCGATCTCTCTGACAATCTCAAGGTAAGGATTGTTTTCAAAGCCGTCTTCATTGACGTTGGCGATGTACATGGTCGGCTTCAAGGTCAAGAAGCCAAAGCTTTTTACCTGACGCTTTTCGTCTTCATCCAGACCAAAGCTTCTAAGCGGCATGCCTTCAGCCAGGTGTGGCTCGATTTTATCCAGAATGGTTTTGGTGGCGATGGCATCTTTATCGCCGCCTTTCACTGAGCGTAACAAGCGCTGGCTGGCTTTCTCAACAGTATCCAGATCGGCAAGTGCAAGCTCAAGATTGATCGTTTCGATATCCGCACGCGGATCAACCTGGTTGGCTACGTGAATAACGTTGTCGTTATCAAAGCAGCGCACCACGTGGGCAATCGCCTGGGTTTCGCGGATATTGGCCAGGAACTTGTTGCCCAGCCCTTCGCCTTTGGAAGCACCCGCCACCAGGCCTGCGATATCCACGAATTCCATGGTCGTAGGCAGGATTTTCTGGGGTTTTACAATGGCAGATAGCTTGTCCAGGCGTGGGTCAGGCATGGGAACGATGCCCACGTTGGGCTCGATGGTGCAGAAAGGGAAGTTTTCGGCATCAATGCCTGATTTGGTCAGCGCATTGAAAAGCGTGGATTTGCCTACGTTGGGTAGGCCGACGATACCGCAGTTAAAGCCCATAAATTCATTCCTAGCCGCTAAGCAAACGCCGCCTAAATGCCTTATCCAGCGCCTGCCTAAAGTGAAAAAAGATCAGTGTTAACTATTTTACGCTATGCAGGCGGTTCATGGCTTTCGCCCATTCGCCTTCCAAGACAAGAGGGAGCGTTGCCTGGCACTCGTCAAGAGTGCGGTCAATCGCTTCCTGTTCGGCTTTGCCGGGGCGGCCAAGTACATAGTTGGTAACCTGGCGCGCCTCACCGGGGTGGCCGATGCCAATACGGATGCGATGAAACTGCTTTTGATCGCCCAGCGCGCTGATGATATCGCGCAAGCCGTTGTGGCCGCCGTGGCCTCCGCCTGTTTTATAGCGTCCTTGCCCCGGTGGGAGGTCGAGCTCATCGTGAGCGACCAGCAGATTTTCAGGGGCAAGTTTAAAAAACTGGGTAAGTGCTGCTACCGCTGCACCGCTGCGGTTCATAAAGGTAGTCGGGTTGAGCAGATGAAGCTCATGGTCGCCAATGCGTGCCTTGACATAAAGGCCAAGGAACTTCTTTTCCGGGCGTAGTTCGGTATGGGCGCTGCGCGCAATGGCGTCAACCAGCCAAAAGCCCGCATTATGTCGGGTGGCGTCATATTCGGCGCCGGGATTGCCTAGACCTATCAGGGCCGTTACCTGGCTCATTTAGCTGCCTCCAAATTACCTACCTCCAAATTACCTACCTCTAAAAAGTTTTCGGTAGAATTTTTGGCGTTGCATCAAAAGTGGCTTGAAGGGCGGTTGCCAGGAAGGCAAACCGCAAAAAAAATCAAGCGCCGAAGCGCTTGATCTTATCATTCTTGGGCCATGCAGGCATGGCCCAAGCCAAGTACGTGTTAGCCGTTATGGCTTTGCGTACTGATATCAGGCTTATTCAGCGCTGGTACCTTCTTCGCCTTCACCTTCGTCTTCTTCTTCACTACGTACTTTTACTTTAGTGATGCTCAGAACGGCGTTGTCGTGCTCTTTGCCGTGCGATAAGTCAACGGAGGTGACGCCTTTCGGCAGGGTCAGGTCGGACAGGTGCAGTGTCGTGCCCAGCTCAACCGCTGAAATATCAACTTCCAGGTAGTCAGGCAGGTCTTTTGGCAAGCAGCTGATGGCAACTTCGTTGGCCAGTACGTGCAGTTCGCCGCCCTGGTCTTTGATGCCCACACATTTTTCTTCGCCAGTCACGTGAAGCGGTACGTTCATGGTGATTTCATGAGTGGCATCAACACGCAGGAAGTCAGCGTGAGTCAGAAGCGGCTTGTAGGGGTGACGCTGAAGATCACGTACCACTACCTGCTCTTCTTTACCATCAATAACCAGCTTGATTACTGAGGAGAAGAAGGCTTCGTCTTCAATCGCCTTGTAGAAAGCAGTCTTTTCTACAGAGATTGATTGCGCGCCTTTTTCACCGCCGTAAATAACGGCCGGTACTTGTTGGTTCGCACGACGCAGGCGGCGGCTCGCACCTTTCCCCAGGTCGTTACGAACGCTGGCTTTCAGGATAAAATCAGACATGTAATTTGCCTCTTGGTTTAAGTAAGGAAACGCCGCCGACCGCGACCAGACGACGACGTTCCCAAGGCCCCAGAAGGGGGCTATATCGTCAGGCGTTTAGTGGAACATCGCGCTGACAGATTCTTCATTGCTGACCCGGCGGATAGCTTCCGCAATCAGGCCGGCAACGCTCAACTGGCGAATTTTTCCACTACGACGCGCATGGTCGGCAAGCGGAATAGTGTCGGTCACGACAACTTCGTCCAGTACAGAGTTGGTGATGTTGTCAACGGCTGGGCCGGACAAGATCGGGTGTGTAGCATAGGCCACAACGCGTGCAGCGCCATGATCTTTAAGTGCTTCACCGGCTTTGCAAAGCGTGCCGGCGGTGTCGATCATATCGTCGACAACGACGCAGGTGCGGCCTTCGATTTCACCGATGATATGCATTACCTGGGCCTGGTTGGCCTGGGGTCGACGCTTGTCGATGATCGCAAGATCAGCATTAAGCTGCTTGGCGATGGCGCGAGCACGTACTACGCCGCCTACGTCGGGGGATACCACGACCAGGTCAGCATAGTTTTGACGTTCGATATCATCCAGAAGAATCGGTGAGCCGTAGACGTTGTCTACCGGTACGTCGAAGAAGCCCTGGATTTGATCGGCATGCAGGTCCATGGTCATCACGCGGTCAACGCCGGCTTTTACCATCATGTCCGCAACCACTTTAGCGGAAATGGGGACGCGGGCGGAGCGAACGCGACGATCCTGGCGGGCATAGCCAAAGTACGGCACCACTGCCGTGATGCGAGCCGCTGAGGCACGACGCAGCGCGTCGACCATCAGGATCAGCTCCATCAGGTTGTCATTCGTCGGTGCACAGGTGGACTGGAGGATAAACACGTCCTTACCGCGCACGTTCTCATTGATCTCGACTGCGATTTCGCCGTCGCTAAATTGACCAACCGTGGCATTACCCATGCGGCTGTCTAAGCTCTCGGCAATCTTTTGAGCGAGTTCGGGATTGGCATTCCCGGTGAAAACCATCAATTTTGACACGCGCAGCCACCTTTGCAGTGTTTGGGATCAGGGGAGAAAACGCAGATCATACTTAGGCCATATCTGACAACTAGGTTTCTAATGACTAAGTTGGCTGGGGTACCAGGATTCGAACCTGGGAATGCCGATACCAAAAACCGGTGCCTTACCACTTGGCGATACCCCAGCAATAACCTAATGCGATGACCGGGCGCTTTCAGCAGCCCAGAGCATCTTGTAGGGGAGAGGTGTTAAGTCCGCGTGCGACCCACGTCGGCCAGCGTTGACCTGCCAATTCAGCGATTGCTTGTGCTGCTTCTTCAGACTCGAAAGCGGCGAACAAACAGGCGCCAGTACCGGTCAGCCGACTAGGTGCATACTGTGCGAGCCAGTCAAGCGCTTCCGCGATAGGCGGATAGCGTTTTCGAACAATAGCTTCACAGTCGTTACGCCACTCAGGCACTCCCCCCTGCAGTGCGCGCGCCATAGTAATGGGGCGGCTGTCGCGTGTCAATTCCGGGTCTTGGAAGATCAGGGGGGTCGAGACGCTAACCTGCGGATGGATAATCACAAACCAGGGAGCGTCGATAGTGACCGATGTGAGCTTCTCCCCAATACCCTCCGCCCAGGCGCTATGCCCATGAATGAATACCGGGACATCCGCGCCTAGCTGCAGCCCCAGCTTGGCTAGTGCTTCTCGCGTTAGCCCTAGCTGCCACAGTTTGTTCAAACCAAGCAGGACGGTTGCCGCGTTAGAACTTCCTCCGCCCAGCCCGCCCCCCATGGGAAGCTGCTTTTCAATCGCCAGATTTACCCCATGGGAGGTGCCGCTTGAACGTTGCAACAGACGGGCGGCGCGAACGATTAAATTATCCTCATGAGCCACGCCATGAACCGGCGTGATGAGTGAAATCTCGCTATCTTCACGCAGGGTTAGCGTAAGCTGATCGCATACGTCGATTATTTGAAACAGCGTTTGAAGCTCGTGATAGCCGTCATCACGACGGCCCACGATATGCAGCATGCGGTTAAGCTTCGCAGGGGCTGGCAGTGTTAAGGAAACAGACATTCAAGCTCGCTCACGGTGACTTGGGCTAATCGCTACTTGGGCTAAATGCGATAGGCATAGAAGGTCTAAGAACGCCACTCGTTAACCACCAGGGTAATGCGCACATCGTCATAGTTCATGATCAGGCGACGCGGTAGCCACAGTCCTTCAACTTCGTTCCAGTCGCGGTAGTCGATTTCCCAGCCGTCCTGCTCTAAATGAAGCGGGTAGCCCAGCTCATCGGTTTCCAGCTGATAGCTTGCGTGATCACCCGGCAGGCCGCGTACCCAGTCGGGCATGGCGCTAACCGGCAATGACCAGCCGAGCTGTTCTTCCATTAGGGCTTCGGGCGTTTCTGCCTCAAAGCGGCCTTCACCGGTGGTGAGTGAGAAGCGACCTTCACGGCCTTCAAGCACGCTGCGTCCACCGCCAAAGGGGCCGCTAATCAACATGCGGAAATAGTGCGGGTGCTGGCTCCAGTCCAAATTGGCGCTCTGGCTCTCTTGCGGTGTGCGAAGGCCCGCTTTACCAATCAGTGTCCAAGTGTCAAAGGCTTCTACATCCGCCTGCTGGCGCTCCCACTGACCTGCCTGACGGCCACCTTCTTCCATGGGGGCTTGGGCGGCGCAGCCCGCGAGCAGCAGTAGGGTCAGGCTTGCAATCCATAGCCGTGAAACGTGTGCGGCAACGGTAAGGCGTTTGAAAGTAGGCATTCTGGTCAACATAACTGGCTCCATGTCAATGTGTTGAGGAAGTGGTGAATAAGCGTATTAAAGCAATATTTCTCAAAGCAAGAGTTCTTGAAACAATATTTCTTAAAACATTATTTCAAACAGGATCATGGATCGTAAAAAGGCGCGCCCGGTTTAGGGCGCGACTACAGGCATTAGTTCAGGGTGGCGCTCAAGTAAGTCATCAATCAACGGGTGCTGGGAGGTTCTTTGCATAATGCGGCTGATTATATCGCGAGCTTCATCGCTACGCTCCAGGGCGTGTAAGACTTCCGCCAGATGCGCGGCAATTTCCTGATCGGGCATTTGCTGGTAGGCGCTTTCTAACCAGGCAAGCGCTTCATCGGGTTTGCCTAGTCGAAAGTGAACCCAGCCCATGCTGTCGAGTACGGCGGGATTGTTGGGAGCTACTTCGTAGGCGCGCTCGATCAGCATGCGGGCCTCATCAAGGCGGCCGGGCAGATTAAGGTCCGCCAGGGTATAGCCCAAGGCATTTAACGCATTGGCGTTATTGGGCTCAATGCCTAATAGCTTACGTAGGTCCTGCTCCATGCCTGCAAGATTACCGGTTTCCCAGGACCGCATCGCCCGCAAATAAAGCAGGTTGATATCATCGGGTGTACGAGTCAGCTCGCGGTCGAGCAGCGTTGATGCTTCTTCCTGCTGATTCATTTCATCAAGCAGTTGAACCTCAAGGGCCACCAGATCGCCAAAATAATTTTCATAACGCATACGCTCGATGCGTAAAAAAGCCCGCGCATCGATCAGTCGGTTATCTTCAATGAGCATTTTAGCGGCGGTGGCTCGGGCAGGTAAGAACTCGCTGCCCTCGCTTACCTGGCGATAGTAAAGTAGGGCGTTATCAATATCGCCTTGCGACTGGGCGATGCCGCCCAGCAAGTAATAGGCAAAGTTGGGAACGTTATCCTGACCAATAAGCGGCTGCAGCAGGCGATACGCGGGGTCGCTGTGGCCTTCTTCCAGATAGAGCTGGGCAAGCGCCAGACGTAGCTCCTGATTGCCGCCGTGGCTTTCCAGCAGCGCATTGGTTTGAACTTCTGCCGCGGCAATGTTGTTTAAACGAATTTCGGCCTGAGCCAGCAGCAAGATAAAGCGCACTTCGTCAGGAGCGATGCTGAGGCCCTTTTGAGCAGCTCGTCTGGCGGTCTGCACATCATCCACTTCAAGTGCCAGACGTGCCTGGGCAAGCCACAGCGCGGCGGATTCCGGCTCACGTTGGGCAACGTCGTCCAGATACATTTGCGCTTGGCGGGTATTGCCCAGCGCTGCCTCAAGCAGGGCAGTGGCCAGTAAAGCATCGCTATGGTATTCAAGCTGCTCGGCGCCTGGCTGAGCGAGATGTTCACGCAATAGCCCCGCCAGTAAGCTCAGCGGAGCAGTATTGCTGTTAGTGCCACTTTCGGTCACGGCCAACTCGGCAAAAACGGTTAGTTCGCCATTGCCTCCCCCTTGGGTAATCGCCAGGCGCTGCTCCAGGCTATCCAGCCAATCACCCCGCTGAAGAGAGATTGATGCTAGCAGCCGGTTGGGCGTTTCTGCCTGGGGCGCCAGTTCACGCCAGCGCAGGGCAGACGCCTCCATTAGCGCCACATCCTCGCCAAAACGCGCCGCAAACGCCGCCCGCTCTGCCAATGCTGGCACGCTGTAGCGCTGTGATGCCTGTAAATAACCTTGGCTGGCGTAGCGGTAATCACCACGCTGGCCCGCAAGCTCTGCGGCGAGCAGGGTGCGTAACCCCTCCGCATCCAGTCCACGCGTAATGGGCGGCGCCGAACGCATAGGATCGTCTGACAACAGGCTTGGCGAGCCACCTTGGAAAATGGACGATGACTGGCAGCCGCTCAGAAGTACCACGGTGGCGGCCAGGGGCAGCAGGGGCGAACCCGATATTAGTGAGCGAAGGGGCATGCGTCTCTCATTTAAGTGGCCGAATGCTCAGCATAGCGGCTTGACTGGCTGCGGCAAAGTGGTGTGCGCCAGATGTTAGTGTGCTGTGATAGAATAGTTGGCCTTGAAAGGCAGGCAGGTAAGCGCAATTGAGTATTCAGAGCCGCTGCCAAGACTTACGTTCGCCAGCGTAAGACGTAAAACACCGAGACTTCAAGACCGATAGCGACGTGACGACCGAACCACTAGCGAAGACGCATACCGCATGACGCTTCTTGCCCTGGGAATCAATCATCGTACTGCAAGCGTAGATGTACGCGAGCAGGTAGCCTTTACACCGGCGCAGTTACAAAACGCGCTGGAGCAACTGCGTGGCTTGCCACAAATTAGTGAAGCTGCGGTGCTCTCAACGTGCAACCGCACGGAACTCTATTGTGTAACGGATGCTGCCGGTGAGCGAGCTGTTCTTGAATGGCTGAGCCGCTTTCACAATTTAAGTATTGATGAGCTGACACGCTGTGCATACCACTATCTAGACAACGACGCCGCGCGCCATTTAATGCGTGTGGCCGTTGGGCTTGACTCCATGGTGCTCGGCGAGCCGCAAATCCTCGGGCAATTGAAGGACGCTTATCAGCAGGCCCGCCAAATGCAAGGGCTGGGTGGCGAGCTTGAGCGACTGTTTCAGCACACGTTTGCTGTTGCCAAGCAGGTGCGCACAGAAACCGGGATCGGCAAGAACCCGGTATCTATAGCCTATGCCGCGGTAAGTATGGCCAGCCGGATTTTTGATGACTTTAGCCGTGCCCGGGCGCTATTGATCGGCGCAGGTGAAACTATCGAGCTGGTAGCTCGTCATTTACACGAAGCCGGCGTGCGTGAACTCACCGTCGCTAACCGGACGCGCGAGCGTGCCGAGCTGGTTTCCGCCAAACTGGGTGGTAAGGCGATTACGCTGCCTGAAATTCCGACCGCGTTGGAAGAGGCCGATATCGTTATTTCTTCTACCGCATCGCCACTGCCGATTCTGGGCAAGGGGATGGTGGAACGCGCACTCAAGAAGCGCCGCCACCGCCCGGTGTTTATGGTGGATATCGCCGTGCCACGCGATATCGAGCCCGAAGTAGGCGAGCTGGCCGATGTGTTTCTCTATACGGTCGATGATCTGGAAGAAGTCATCGAAGAGAACATGCGCTATCGTCAGGTCGCTGCTGATCAGGCCGAGTCGCTGATTGAACACGGCGTTGGCAGTTGGCAGCATGAAAAACGTATTCGCAACGGCGGTGAACTGATTCGTGATTACCGCCAGCACGGTGAAAGCCTGCGCGATCAATCGCGTGATCAGGCGCTAGAGCGTCTGGCTCGTGGCGAGGATCCGACCAAAGTGATTGAGCGCCTGGCCCATCAATTGGCCAACCGCTTGATGCACGAGCCTACCCAGGCGATACGCGATGCGGCCTCACAAGAGCACCATGAACTGCTAGACGCCGCACCACGCCTGCTATTGCCTGTTAAACCTGCCTTTGAAAAAACCGCGCCCAAGGCTAACCGTCAGAAGGATAATACGCCCGCATGAAAGATACCTTGCGCCAACGCCTCGACAGCTTTACCGAACGTTTTGAAGAGCTGGCGATGCTGCTGTCTGAACCCGAGGTCATTAATAATCAGCAGCGCTTTCGCGACTATTCACGTGAATACGCCGAGCTCGACGAGCTTGTGGCGGCCTGGCAGCGCTATCGTGGTGTAGAAAACGACATTGAGGCGGCGGAGCAGCTAAGTCGGGATGATGATCCTGACATGCGCGAATTGGCTGAAATGGAAATTAGCGAAGGCCGCGAGCAACTCGAGACGCTGGACGCTGAGCTAAAACGCTTGCTAGTACCTAAAGACCCCGACGACGGCCGCGGCGTATTTTTGGAAGTGCGCGCAGGCACCGGAGGCGATGAAGCGGCTATTTTTGCCGGTGACTTATTTCGTATGTACTCCCGCTACGCTGAAAAGCGCGGCTGGCGCGTGGAAATCGTCAGCGCTAACCACGGCGAGCATGGCGGCTATAAAGAGGTTATCTCCCGTGTGAAGGGCGATAGCGTTTATGCGCGTTTGAAGTTTGAGTCCGGCGCGCATCGGGTGCAGCGCGTACCGGCGACGGAGTCTCAGGGGCGTATTCATACCTCGGCGTGCACGGTGGCGGTGATGCCGGAAGTCGATGACGTCAGCGATATCGATATCAAATCATCGGATCTGCGCGTTGATACCTACCGCTCAAGCGGTGCCGGTGGTCAGCACGTTAACACCACCGATTCGGCTATCCGGATTACCCACCTGCCCACCGGCGTTGTGGTTGAGTGCCAGGAAGAACGTAGCCAGCATAAAAACCGCGCGAAAGCCATGTCGCTGCTGGCTGCCAAGCTGAAACGTAATGCCGTGGACACCCAGCGCCAGGAGCAGGCCGATGCCCGACGCTCGCTGGTGGGCTCGGGAGACCGCAGCGAACGTATCCGTACCTATAACTTCCCGCAAGGGCGGATTACCGATCACCGCATCAACCTGACGCTTTATAAGCTCAATGAAGTGGTTAGCGGCGAGCAGTTGGATGACGTCATCGAACCTTTGATTCATGAGTATCAAGCTGAACAGCTTTCGGCGCTTCAGGACGCGTAATGACCTTTGATGCACTATTGCAGGCAGCGGCCGCGCGTCTAAAAACTGCCGGATCGACGTCTCCTCGTCTGGATGCCGAAGTGCTGCTTGGGTATGTCATTGCGCGTAACCGCACATGGCTCTATACCTGGGGTGATCGTGACTGCCCGCCGTGGGAGCATGCCCGCTTTGATGCCCTGGTGGCGGCGCGTGCTCAGGGCCAGCCGGTGGCTTACCTGACCGGTGAGCGCGAATTCTGGGGGCTGCGGTTGGCGACCTCGCCCGATACGCTAATCCCCCGGCCGGATACGGAAACACTGGTAGAAGCGGCTCTCAACCGCGTCACCTCGAAAACCGGGCGGCTGCTGGACTTAGGCGCCGGTACCGGCGCCATTGCGCTTGCCTTTGCGAGTGAGCAGCCAGAGTGGCAGGTAGTGGGCGTCGACCTGCGCCCCGAGGCCGTTGCCCTGGCCCAAACCAACGCTGCGCAGTTGAATATTGCCAACGCGCAGTTTATGCAGAGCGATTGGTTCAGCGTTTTTGAACAATTGGATGCCCCCGCTGAACGGTTTGACCTGATTGTCAGTAATCCACCTTATATCGCGGCTGATGACCCGCACCTGCGTCTTGGCGATGTGCGCTTTGAGCCGACCAGCGCATTAGTGGCCGATGCCGGTGGTTTGGCGGATCTGGCGCATTTAATAGCCACAGCGCCGCAGTATCTGGCACCCTCGGGATGGCTATTATTGGAGCATGGCTACCGCCAGGCGGCAGAGGTGCGCGCAGCGCTTAGCCAGGCGGGCTATCAAAACGTTGAAAGTGTGCGCGACCTGGGTGGGAACGAGCGGATTACGCTGGGAAAGATTTAACTCGGTTATTATTGAATAAAGCCGTGTCTGATACGCCTTCATTAATCGCCTGATTCATCAGCAATGGATCCTGCCATGAAACCTAAGAATAGAACGCTGGACCGAATCGATCTTAAAATACTGCGTTGCCTGCAGGAGAATGCGCGAATTTCCTATGTGGATCTGGCATCTGAGGTTGGGTTATCCACAACCCCTTGCCTGGAGCGTGTGAAACGGCTGGAGCGGGCGGGCGTTATTCGGGGCTATCAGGCGATACTTGATCCGCAGGCGCTGAAGGCCAATTTACTGGTCTTTGTGGAAATCAGTCTGGAAACCCAATCGCCCGCTGTGTTTGATGAATTTCGGCGTGCCGTGGAAAAACTGCCGCAAATTCAGGAGTGCCATCTGGTCTCCGGTCAGTTTGACTACATTCTGAAATGCCGCATTCCTGAAATGGCCGCTTATCGCCAGCTGTTGGGGGATGTAGTGCTGACTCTCCCAGGTGTTAAAGAATCCAAGAGTTATGTGGTCATGGAGGAAGTTAAAGAAAGCTTTAGCCTGCATGTGCCTGAATTCGATGAATTTGAGGATAAATAATCCGATGATGGACGACCAGGCGCTGCTGCGCTATAGCCGCCAGATCATGCTTCCGGAAGTGGATATTGAGGGGCAGGAGCGCCTGCGTCACGCCCATGCACTGATTATTGGGGCGGGCGGGCTAGGCTCCCCGGTAGCGCTTTATTTAGCGGCGGCAGGCGTTGGGCGGATTACGATTGCCGATGCCGATACGGTCGAGCTATCGAACCTGCAGCGCCAGATTGCCCATCAGCAGACAAGCATTGGACATAATAAGGCGGCGTCCGCCAAAGCGAGCATGCAGGCGCTTAACCCCGAATGCCATATTACGGCGATTGAGGAATACGCCGACGGTGATAAGTTGGCGCAGCTAGTAGCTTCTGCCGATGTGGTCTTGGATTGCACTGATCGCTTTTCCAGCCGCTACGCTATTAATGCCGCTGCGCAAAAAGCGGGGGTTCCCTTAGTCTCCGGTGCCGCCATTCGTTTTTCGGGACAGCTAGCCGTATTCGATCCGCGTGACCCTGACTGCCCCTGCTATGCCTGCCTTTATCCACCCGACGATATGGGGGACGAGGCGCTTAGCTGTGCTGAAAGCGGGGTAATGGCGCCGCTGGTTGGGTTGATTGGCTGTTTTCAGGCTGTGGAAGCTTTCAAGCTTCTTAGTGGAGCAGGGCAAACCCACCAAGGGCTTTCTACCTTTGATGGCCTGCGTGGCCAGTGGCGGCATTTTAAAGTACCGCGTGACCCTGCATGCTTGGTTTGTACGCCTTGACATGATGATCTAACTTTCACGTTCGTGTTTTATTGATTGTCTTATCCTCTCTTTTAAAGTGCTCACCAATCGTTGTGGCGCCTCTTCTTAGTTAGTCATGATGTAGTATTCTGCTGTTAAGCTGTTCGCTTTGCCTGACTATAAGGCGAGGCCTTTGTGCTCTACTAACGGTGTAAACGGCAAGCAATAAGGAACGTCAGATGGCCAAATCGTTCGGCTCGAAAAGCTTAAAACTAGCGAAGCGTGCACAGCGCAGACATAACAAGGTTGCAGCTAAACCTGCGTTGCAGGTGCCTAAAGCATCGGCGCTTTCCCTCGAGCCAGCCAACGTACCCACAATGCCTCTAAGCGAAAGCCTGTTAGCTGCCCGTCATGCATTGGTTGAGGCGTTAAACGACGAGCCGCCCGGCCAAACGTTGCATGTGTTTATATCGCTGACGGATGGCACTCAGCGTGCCAGCGTTGTGAATGCAAGCGGAGATAAGCTGGAGGATATCTGGTTAGCCCTGACGCAGCAGTTACAGCGTTACGCGACAAACACCCAAAATGTGCGCTGGTTAAGAGTTGACTGGGCCAGCCAACTTGAAGCGCATACGTGGCAGACGTTAGCGGGAGTGCTTAAGCAGTATAAGCGTAACTATTTTCGTCAAGGCATCGCTTTAGATTCGCAGGGGAACATCGCCTTCCTTGAGCAAGAACTAAATGCAAACGCGATGCTTTATGCTGGCAGCCAGGTGGCCCATGCGCGCATCAACGAAAACAACTTTTCCCGCTATGCAAGAAAACGCTATGGAAAGAACGTGGCGCTTGATTTTGCGCCCGAGCATCCCGTGTATACGTTTACCACGCAGGCACTCTTCTTAGAAGCAGGGCAGAAGCCGCTGCGACTTTACGAGCATACGGGAGGAAAAGAGGGGCGTCATACCGGTCGGCGAATGCTTGAGCCCTTGGACGCACCGACAGCGCATACGCTAATCGACGATGCTAGCCAGTTTCTGGCTGCCCAAGTGCAGGAAAATGGCTCGTTTATTTATGGACTGCACCCGTGTTTTGACCGTGAAATCAATACCTATAATACCCTTCGTCATACCAGCAGTATTTATAGCATGCTGGAAGCCTGGGAAGTAACGCGCAGCGAAACGCTTAAACGAGCCATTGATAAAGCGCTGAATTACCTAACGACACAGCTGCTGCGTACCTTAAAGCATAAGGGCGAAAGCGTTACCTATCTGGTCGAAGTTAATGATGAAATCAAGCTAGGTGGTAGTGGAGTCGCGCTGCTGGCGCTAAGTAAATACACTGAGCTAACCGCAGACGAACGCTATGTACCTTTAATGGAACAATTAGCATTAGGCATCCGTCAGTTGCAAGACCCCGTCATGGGTGGTTTTACACATGTACTTAACGCAACCGACTTAAGCGTTAAAGATACCTTTCGCATCATTTATTACGATGGCGAAGCCGCGTTTGGTTTAATGCGTTTATACGGTTTAACCAAGGATGATCGCTGGCTTGCAGTGGTGGAAAAAGCCTTCGAATATTTTATCGCTAAACAGCATTGGAAAGCCCACGATCACTGGTTGAGTTACTGCGTTAATGAACTGACGCTTTACCGGCCTGAAGAGCGTTATTATCGATTTGGTATTCAAAACGTGGCCGGGTATCTGGCGTTTGTAGAAGAGCGAATTACCACCTTTCCCACTCTGCTTGAACTCATGATGGCCGCGCATAAGATGATCAGCCGCTTGCAGCAGCAGACGGAGTATCGCCATCTGCTCGAGCTGATCGACCTAAAACGTTTCTATCACGCACTAGAAACCCGTGCGCACTATCTGCTCAACGGGCATTTTTGGCCTGAATATGCCATGTACTTTCAAAACCCCCGGCGCATCTTAGGCAGCTTTTTTATTCGCCATCACAGTTTTCGTGTGCGTATCGATGATGTTGAGCATTATTTATCGGGCTTTGTGGCTTATTTGCAGCATTATTTGTTAAAGCCACAGGGTGGGGTAGTGCCAGTATCTTATGAAATGCCGACTAATAAAGTAGTGCAGCCCACGTATGTTAGTGCTGCTAATTGGACGCTCGAAGATATACAGCAAGCTACCCAAGGGGAGTGGATTATAAAGCCAGCCACGAAAAGCTGGAGGGCTACAGGATTAAGTTTTACTGCTCAAACGATGTCGCCTGGTCATATGGTGGCCGTCAGAGATACCCAGCAAGGCAGCAAAAGAGGGATACCCGCTTCTTATATAAGCAGGCTCCCCTTTAAACCTCAGCTATTGCTAGCGCAAACCCCGTACGACGAAAATCAATTAGACGCATTGGCCATACCCATTTACCAGGTTCCGGATATCCATGATGCCATATTGGATTTGGGGCGTTACGCACGAAAGCAGCTAACCGGTAAGGTGGTTGGCATTACGGGCAGTGCGGGTAAAACGACCAGTATCAGTTTGTTGAAATCCTTGCTTAACCCTTGGGGGCAGGTGGGGGTAACTACGCATAGCGCTAATCTGCCTCACGGTATTGCCTGGACATTAGCCTCGGTACCCTGGCAGGCGCCTTTTCAAGTTATCGAGATGGCTATAGGGCGTATGCATCAGAACACTGCGCTGGTGCGCCCAGATGTCGCCGTGTTTTTGAATGCTGGGCCAAGCCATCTGGAGTATCACGGTACGGTCGAGAACGTAGCACTTAGAAAAAGCCGCATATTTGAGAGTATGCAGCCTGGGGCATATGCCGTTATCAATCGTGATATGGCGATGTGGCCCGTTGTGTCGGCGGCGGCAAAAAAACGTTCATTAAAAATACTCTCGTTTGGGCAGCGCCCGGAGGCGGATATTCAGTGGATCAACCCCGGTATAGAAGGATCTCTGCGTATAAAGCTGCTGGGTTCGTTCATTGAGGTTGACTATAAAGGTCAGGGCAGCCATTGGGTAATGAATGTGCTGGCAGCTCTTGGCGTGCTTCACGCTCTAAAAGTGCCTGTTCAGGCTTCACTGCCGTTTTTAGAGCTTGCTGTAACTCCCGAAGGGCGCGGAGAGAAGCGTCTGGTCAATTGGCAAACGGGCGAAATCACGCTTCTTGACGATGCCTATAACGCTAATCCGCTTTCTATGGCAGCCATGCTTTCTCAGGCAGCTAAGGCTAAGCCTACGGGTAAAAAGCATCTGATTCTTGCTGATATGCTGGAGCTAGGCCCTGACAGCCAGCGCTATCACCAAGCGCTTATAGCACAGATTATAGAAACCGGTGCTCAGACAATATGGCTTTTTGGCGAGCAGATGCAGGCACTAGCGCCAGAATTGAGAAAAAGCATTGCTCAAGTTGAGTGCTTTAATGAGACAGAGGCGTTAAAAGCCTCACTGGCTAAAGCGTTAACACCAGGCGATTGGGTAGCATTTAAAGGATCTAACAAGTTTGGGCTAAGCCAAGTGGCACAAACACTGGCTACGTGAAGGATTTTTTAGCAGGCGGACATAAAAAAAGCCCGCTTTGCAGCGGGCGTGACGTCACGGCCTTTTACGTCAAATAAACTTATGTTTAAAAGATAGGGGAGCGGGTAGTGGGTAACCACTACCCGTTTTTAGTGCCTGTTTTTAACGATCAGTTGCGAATCAGGTAATCAAACGCACCAAGTGATGCTTTAGCACCTTCGCCCATGGCGATAATGATCTGCTTGTAAGGCACCGTGGTGACGTCGCCTGCGGCAAATACGCCGGGAACCGACGTCATGCCGTGGGCATCGACAATGATCTCTCCGCGCGGTGTCATTTCGATCGGCGAGTCTTTCAGCCACTCGGTATTGGGTACCAAGCCAATCTGAACAAAGATCCCTTCCAGCGGGATATTCTTGGTCTCGTCAGTGTTACGGTCTTTATAGGTCAAGCCGTTAACGCGGCTGCCATCGCCCGTTACTTCAGTGGTTTGAGCATTCAAGATAACATCTACGTTGGACAGGCTTTTAAGCTTCTTCTGCAGTACCGCGTCGGCACGCATTTCGCCCATGAACTCGACCAGGGTAACGTGACCAACGATACCGGCCAGATCAATCGCCGCTTCAACGCCGGAGTTACCGCCGCCGATGACCGCCACGCGCTTGCCTTTGAACAAGGGGCCATCGCAGTGCGGGCAGTAAGCAACGCCTTTGTTACGGTACTGCTGCTCGCCGGGGACATTCATTTCACGCCAGCGCGCACCGGTTGCCAGTACCAGGGTTTTGCTTTTAAGTTTGGCGCCCGACGCAAACGTTACTTCATGGAGCCCGCCTTCAGCTTCTGCCGCTTTGAAGGCGTTGGCTAGCTGTAGATTCATCACGTCGACTTCGTACTCTTTGACGTGCTCTTCAAGTGCGCTAACCAGCTTCGGTCCTTCGGTATGGGTTACTGAAATAAAGTTTTCGATACCCATGGTATCGGCTACCTGACCACCGAAGCGTTCTGCAGCAATGCCCGTGTTGATCCCTTTACGTGCCGAGTAGATTGCGGCCGCTGAACCTGCCGGGCCACCTCCGATCACCAGCGTATCGAAAGCGGCTATTTCGCTAAGCTTTTTCGCGTCGCGCTCGGCAGCACCGGTATCTACTTTAGCCAGAATTTTCTCAAGGGTCATGCGGCCCTGGTCAAACGGTTTGCCGTTTAAGTAAATGCTCGGCACCGACATGATTTCCCGCTCTTCCACTTCATCCTGGAAAAGCGCTCCATCGATCGCCACATGGCGAACGTTGGGGTTAAAGATCGCCATGAGATTAAGTGCCTGAACTACATCGGGGCAATTCTGGCAGGAAAGCGAGTAATAGGTCTCGAACAGCATATCGCCTTCGAGCGCTTTGATTTGGTTAAGCACCTCATCAGAGGTTTTCGGCGGATGACCACCGACCTGCAGTAGTGCTAGGACCAGAGAGGTAAACTCGTGTCCCATGGGGATGCCTGCAAACACCACGCCGGTGTCTTCGCCGGGACGGTTGAGGGCAAACGAAGGAGCACGGCTATCCTGACCATCAGTTTTTAGCGTGATTTTGTCGCTTAGGCCGTTGATATCTTCCAACAGGCCCAGCAGTTCACGTGACTTGGCACCGTCATCGAGGGACGCAACGATCTCGAACGGTTGAGTCACTTTTTCCAAATAAGCTTTCAACTGGTTTTTTAAATTAGCGTCCAACATGACAGTGGTTTCCTCGTAATCTGTAAAATGGCTCTCAACCAATAGGCGCGCTTAACCTGCGTGGGTAAATACCACAGCGCCGGAGGCCTTCTAGAGGGAGAGCAATAAGCGTTTTTCTAGAACACCCGGGCAAGAACTGCCCGGGTGTGGCTGCCACCTTCTTAATCGACACCCATCATGAGTGGCTGTTAAGCATCAGCGGCAGTGTTCGCCGTTTAGATTTTGCCAACGAGGTCTAAAGACGGTGCGAGTGTTTCTTCACCTTCTTTCCATTTGGCTGGGCAAACTTCATTGGGGTTTTCACGAACGTACTGAGCGGCTTTAACCTTGCGCAGCAGTTCTTCAGCATTACGGCCGATGTTACCCGCATTGATTTCGACGATCTGAACCTTACCGTCCGGGTCTACAACGAAGGTGCCGCGCTCGGCAAGGCCAGCTTCTTCGATCAGCACTTCAAAGTTGCGTGAAATCTGAAGCGTCGGGTCAGCCAGCATCGGATACTGCAGTTTGCCGATAGTTTCAGAGCTGTCGTGCCATGCTTTATGCGTGAAGTGGGTATCAGTGGATACGCTGTAAATTTCTACGCCCAGCTTTTTGAAAGCGTCGTAGTTGTCAGCCAAGTCACCCAGCTCTGTGGGGCAAACAAACGTAAAATCAGCGGGGTAGAAGAAGAAGATTGACCATTTACCTTTCAGATCAGCTTCGGTGACATCAATGAATTCGCCATTAAGATAGGCAGTCGCTTTAAACGGTTTTACTTCGGTGTTGATCAAAGACATTCAGGTTATCTCCGGGTTTGTTGAGTGAAGGTGAAAAGATGTTGCCTATGGTAGGCGGTTTTGATTAATAGCTAAAATTGGAAAATGCCATATGTTCGATAGGATTCTACTATAATTGCGTTGGTCAGATCATTAATTATGTAGATAAACTCGCTCCGCTGCCCTTGAAGTGGGGGCGAAGCCATTATAATGCAAGAATCTTTCACATTGACTTGCGATAGAGGTCGCTGCGACGCAAAATTCGCACGTTCGGTAGAAAGGCCTACGCTAATGCGAGTGGCTAATGGCTGGCGTCAATCTAGATGATATTGTTTTTGAATAATGAGGAGCAGGATGATGGGGAACATTCACAAACTTTCTGGGGCCGTTGCGGCCGTTTCTTTTGCCGCAGCGGCGACATTCGCTCATGCCGATGAGGTGCGGGTTTATAACTGGTCTGATTATATTGCCCCGGAAACGCTTGAAAAATTTACTGAGCGTACGGGTATTGATGTTATTTATGATGTTTATGACAGCAATGAAACGCTCGACGCTGCCCTACTGGCTGGTCGCTCAGGCTATGACGTTGTTGTCCCTTCAACACACTTTTTTACGCGTCAACGCAATGCGGGCGTGTACCAGGCGCTGAATAAAGAACAGTTGCCTAATCTGGAAAACCTTAATACCGAGTTAACCGATAATCTTGAAGCTATTGATCCCGATGGCGAATACTCCGTGCCTTATATGTGGGGTACCAACGGGTTCGGATATAACGTTGAGCGTATTGAAGAAATTCTTGGCGACGATGCGCCGGTAGATAGCTGGGCAATGCTGTTTGATCCAGAAATCACCTCCGCCTTGAATGAAGCAGGCTGCGGCATTTCGATGCTGGATACCGGCGAAGAAATGATCCCGGCCGCAATGGCTTATCTGGGTCTGGACCCGCTGAGCCAAAAGACCGAAGACCTTGAAGCGGGTGGTGAGGTAATTGCGGCTATTCGCGACGATATTACCTATTTCCACTCTTCACGCTACGTATCCGATCTTGCCAATGGCAATATTTGTGTCGCGGGCGGCTATTCTGGCGATGTTTTCCAGGCTGCTGAGCGTGCGGAAGAAGCGGGCCGCGATTTTGAAATCGGTTATAGCATTCCCAAGGAAGGCGCTGCCTTGTGGTTTGACGTGATGGCGATCCCAGCCGATGCGCCCAACGCAGAAAACGCCCACGCCTTTATCAATTTTATTCTAGACCCTGAAATTGCCGCTGAAATTACGGACTTCGTAAGCTACGCCAACCCCAACGCAGCGGCGGATGCTTACCTGCCAGAAGAAATTCTGAATAATCCGGCGGTGTATCCGGAAACCGAGGTCATGCAGAACCTGTACGTGGCCACTGATATGCCGCAGCCGGTCCAGCGGGTTCGTACGCGTATCTGGAACCGCGTAAAGTCTGGCCGTTAAGTCAAACTTCACCCGACAGCGAGTCAGGCCTATGCGCCTGACTCGCTGTTCATCTTTTAATGCCCGGTTTTTCGGGCCTTTTGATGGGAGTGGCGAATGGTCACTACGCCCCTATCGAACGAACCGTTAGCGTCTTCCCCGGCCGCTTCATCAGTACAGCGCCCTCAAGGGAAAACGCCACGGTTTGCAGAAGACATCGTGCTTGAGGTTAAGGGCTTATGTAAGCGCTTTGACGATGCCTTGGCGGTAGATAATGTAAATTTACAGGTAAAGCGTGGTGAAATTTTTGCGCTCTTAGGCGGGTCGGGTTCGGGTAAATCGACGCTTCTGCGTATGCTGGCAGGATTTGAAACCCCCACAGAAGGCAGTATTTTGCTCGGCGGTAACGATATTACTGCGATGCCGCCTTACAAGCGCCCGATTAATATGATGTTTCAATCCTATGCGTTATTTCCGCATATGACCGTGGCGCAAAATATTGCATTCGGGCTAAAGCAGGACAAGCTTGCTAAGGCCGAAGTGGAAGCGCGCGTTGCGCAGATGCTGAAGCTGGTTCATATGGAACGCTTTGCCAAACGCAAACCGCATCAGCTTTCGGGCGGCCAGCGCCAGCGGGTGGCACTTGCGCGTTCTCTCGCTAAACGGCCAAAACTACTGCTGCTCGATGAACCCATGGGAGCACTGGATAAAAAGCTGCGTACCGAAATGCAGCTGGAAGTGGTCGAGATCATTGAGCAGGTAGGCGTAACCTGCATTATGGTGACTCACGATCAGGAAGAAGCCATGACCATGGCAGACCGTGTGGCGATTATGGCCGACGGCTGGATTGAGCAGGTCGGCTCACCCGTGGATGTTTACGAAAGCCCGGCTAGTCGCATGGTGGCGGAGTTTGTGGGAACGGTGAATCTGTTTGAAGGCGAGATTGTGGAAGATGCCGCCGACCATTGCCAGATTGTATCCCCTGAGCTTGAACGCCCCATCTATATCGATCATGGGATTACCACCCAAGCGGTTGACCGGCGGGTATGGGCGGCGTTGCGCCCTGAAAAAATCTGGCTAACCCGTGAAAAGCCCACGGGAGACTATAACTGGGCGGAAGGTAAAGTCGACGACATCGCCTACCTGGGCGGTTTTTCGCTTTACTACGTACGCACGACCAAAGGTCAGTTGATCAAGGCCAGTATGGCGAATACCGAGCGGCGGGGAGACCGGCCAACCTGGGAAGACAGCGTATATGTCTACTGGGAAGACCATAGTGCCATCGTGTTGAACCGCTGATGCTGCCTACTCTGGCTATTAGGAGATTGCTTTAGATGATGCCATCTCAGGTTGTCGCTCTGCTCAAGCGTTGTCAGTTAGGGCGTCGAGCGGTCATTGCCTTTCCGCTTGTATGGCTTTTGCTGTTCTTTTTGTTGCCATTTGCGCTGGTATTGAAGATCAGCTTGTCCCAAGGGGCTGTGGCGATTCCCCCTTACGGGCCGCTGCTTGAATATGCTGACCAAACCCTGCATGTCTTTTTAAACCTGGGTAACTACCTTTTCCTGCTTTCCGATTCGCTGTATATAGCTGCGTATTGGGGGTCGGTGAAAACGGCGTTTATCGCGACTGCAGCCTGTTTACTGCTTGGCTATCCCATGGCCTACGCTATGGCGCGCGCGCCGGCGCGCTGGCAGCTTCTTCTGCTGCTGTTGGTGATGCTGCCTTCCTGGACATCTTTTCTGATCCGGGTCTACGCCTGGATGGGGATTCTGAGCAACAGCGGTTTAATCAATAACCTGCTGATAGGGCTTGGCCTGATCGACTCGCCTCTACGTATGATGAATACGCAGTTTGCCGTCGTGATTGGCATCGTCTATGCCTATTTGCCCTTTATGGTGCTGCCCCTTTATGCCCACCTGACCCGGCTGGATAACTCGCTTCTGGAGGCAGCTTCTGACCTTGGGTCACGTAAGATCAATACGTTTATCAAGGTGACATTGCCTCTTTCAATGGGCGGGATTATCGCAGGCTCCATGCTGGTATTTATTCCCTCGGTGGGGGAGTTCGTTATCCCTGAACTGCTGGGTGGACCAGATACGCTGATGATCGGCAAGGTATTATGGGAAGAGTTTTTCCTTAACCGCGATTGGCCAGTGGCCTCGGCGCTGGCAATGGTCATGTTGCTAATGCTGCTTATACCGATCGTTTGGTTTCATCGTTATCAGTCTCGGGAGCTTGAATAATGAGCACAGTCCGTCGGCGCCCCCATTTTTCAACGGTAATGCTGGTAGTGGGCTTGCTGTTTCTTTATCTCCCGATGGCAGTGTTGGTGGTGTACTCTTTCAACTCCTCACGGTTGGTTACCGTATGGGCAGGCTTTTCAACGCAGTGGTACGGCGCGCTGTTTCAGGATCAGCAGATTCTCTCGGCGGTATGGACAAGTCTTAAAATCGCGTTTTTTGCCGCGAGCATGGCGGTATGCTTAGGCACGGTGGCTGCCTTTGTCATGACCCGATTTGGTCATTTTCGCGGTAAAACGGCGCTTTCCAGCATGGTGACCGCCCCATTGGTAATGCCAGAAGTCATTACCGGCCTGTCGCTGTTATTGCTATTTGTACAGATGGCGCAGCTGACGGGCTGGCCCGCCGATCGGGGCGAGGGCACTATCTGGATTGCGCATACCACCTTCTGTAGTGCTTACGTTGCCGTGGTGGTCGCCGCGCGGCTGCGTGAATTAGACAGCTCCATTGAAGAAGCCGCGATGGACCTAGGCTCGCCGCCATTAAAAACGTTCTTTTTTGTGACGCTGCCTATTATTGCACCTGCTCTGGCGGCCGGCTGGCTACTTGCCTTTACGCTGTCGCTGGATGACCTGGTAATCGCAAGCTTTGTTTCTGGCCCCGGTGCCAACACACTGCCCATGGTCGTATTTTCATCCGTGCGCATGGGCGTATCACCTAAAATTAACGCCTTGGCAACGCTGATTATCTTGACTGTATCGCTGGCCACGTTCTTGGCCTGGTACATGATGCGGCGTAACGAACGGCGTCAAATCGCTCAACGGCAAGAAGACGTTGCATAGCGCTTAAAAGCATGGTTATCAAAACAGGGCCATTAAAAACATTGCCATTAAAAATGTCGTCATCAAAAGACATCGTCATCACGGCCGGTGAGCACCGCTTCAAGCTCACCGGTCATGGGGGAGATGATGATTTCCAGCTGAATGGGTGCACAGCATTGATGGCAGTCCTCCCATGTGGCGTGGCTACCTTGTGATGTGTCGATGACAAAGGTTAAAGGTGCATCGCAATAGGGGCAGTGAAAATCATGGTTCACTAAGGCGTCATCGTGCATAAGAGGCTACCTTTAACAGTTTGAAACTCGACGCCAGTGTAGCAGCATGGCGCGAAGCCGGGCATCGTGGTGATGAATCAGGTAGGATGTAAACGGTTTTCTGCTTACCGTTTTCCACGTGCTATTTTCAAGTACTATTTCAAGTACTATTTTTTAAGTGCTATAGAGAGAAACGATGATGTTACGAAACATGGCAGTAGCGGCCGCTTTGGCCTTCCCGATGGTCGCCTTGGCAGAAACACCCAACGTAACGCCAGGTGAGTGGGAGTTCGTCAGCGTGACCAGTATCAGTGGCGATATGGATATTCCGGATCAAACGGAAACCGAGCGTCAGTGTATTACTCAGGATGACTTGGATGGCGCTGAGTTTGGCTTTATCGAGGAAGAAGAAGGCTGTGAGCTTCTCAACCAGGATATGAACGCCGATGGCCTTGCTTACAGCATGGTATGCCGCGCCGAAGGTGGTGAAGCCACTATCGATGGCGATATGCGCTTTATGGGGGAGCAGATAAACGGTAGCGTTGATATTCTGACGCAATCGCCCATGGGCGAGTTGACCATGAACACTACGATTGAAGGCGAGCGTGTAGGCGACTGTGAATAATCAGCGCTTATAAATATTGCCTGGTAAGTGAAAAGGGCGCCTCTTTGAGAGGCGCCCTTTTTTATATTGCTTTGATTTGTGCTGCTGTGACTGTGCTTGCGAGTTTACGCGTTGCTACTTTACTCCTCCGTTGCGTTGGCAATTTCCTCTTCCAGCCGACGCTTAACGGCACCTGGCGAGCCAGTATGACGGGCCAGTAGATCATAGGCAACTGGAACCACGAACAGCGTAAACAGCGTGGCCGCGCCAACGCCTGCCATAATCACCGTACCAATCACTAGCCGGGACTCTGAGCCAGGGCCGCTGGAAATAATCAGTGGTATCGCGCCTGCCATGGTGGTAATTGCGGTCATTAAAATAGGCCGAAGGCGGGTAACCGATGCCTCAATGAGCGCTATACGAAACGCTTTGCCTTCATCGCGAAGCTGGTTGGCAAACTCTACAATCAGTATGCCGTTTTTCGCGGCCAAGCCAATCAGCAGCACCAGACCAACCTGGCTATAAATATTAAGCGACTGCCCGGTCAGCAGCAGCGCCAGCAAGGCGCCGCTCATCGCAAGCGGTACCGTCAGCATGATCACAAACGGGTGGATAAGGCTTTCAAACTGCGCCGCCAGTACCAGAAATACCACGACTGCCCCCAATACCAGTAGGAAGGTGGTCGCTCCGCTTGCCTGTTGAAAATCACGAGAGGGGCCTGCTACATTGGTTTGTGCTTCTTCAGGTAGCAGAGTGTCGGCGGTCTCCTGCAAGTAAGCCAGCGCTTCACCGAGCGGATAGCCATCGACCAGGTTGGCCTCAATGGTAATCGCCCGAATGCGATCAAAACGGTTTAGCGTACTGGCCCCGGCAAAGTCGGAGAGGGTGACCAAACTTGCCAACGGGATTAATTCGCCAGAGCGTGCCGAGCGCACCTGTATATTATCCAGAGCACGGGGGCTATTTTGGCGACCGCGATCACCTTCTAAAATCACATCGTACTCTTCGCCGTCATCCACATAGCGAGTCACATTGCGTCCGCCCAGAAGTACTTCCAGCGTGCGGCCAATTTCGGTGACAGTGACGCCCAGGGCGGCGGCACGCTCATAATTGATCTCGACGCTAAGCTGTGGCTGGGTCTCGTTATAGTTACTCTCCAGAGCGGTAAGGCGTGGATTATCTTCACGCACATGGTCCATCAAGACGGTGCGCCAACGAGCAAGCTCTTCGTAAGTGCCACCGCCCAGAACAAACTGTACGGGCTTTTGAGTGCGCTGCCCAAACCCTTGTCGCATTACCGGGAACGCCTGAACACCGGGCAGTGAACGCAGCAATTCGCGCACATCATCCATTACTTCCCAGGCACTACGGCGACTGCCCCAGTCGGTCATGTTGATAATGATGAAACCGCTATTAAAATTTTCGATATTGCCAAAGCCGCGAGGGGCGCGTACCACCACACGCTCAAGCTCACCCGCGTCTATAAGCGGTGTCAGGCGCGCTTCGATTTCATCCATGTAATCCATCATGTAATCGAAAGTGGCCCCTTCAGGGCCATTCACCAGTACAATGAAGTTGCCGCGATCCTCTTGAGGCGTGTACTCACTCGGCAGCTGGGTGGCAAGCCAGGCGGTGCCGGCCATCAGCACAGCGAAGAGCCCAACCACCAGCCAGCGGCGTGCCAGTAGCCACTCAAGTATGTGCTGATAATGCTGCTGAGTGCCGTCAAGTAGCCGCTGTACGCCTCGGCCAATAACGCTATCGTGCATACCTGGCTTAAGAATCTTGGATGCCATCATGGGGGTTAACGTCAGGGCGAGTAGCGTCGAGAACACAACGGCGGATGCCATGGTAAGCGCAAACTCGGAGAACAGGCGGCCGATATCGCCCTGCAGCATGCTTAATGGCACAAATACCGCGACCAGCACCAGGGTGGTGGCGATAACCGCAAACGCAATTTGCCGTGTGCCTTTAAAGGCCGCCACCAGCGGCGTTTCGCCGTAGTCGTGCATACGGCGATTAATATTTTCCAGTACCACTATGGCGTCATCGACAATCAACCCAATCGCCAGAACCAGGGCCAGTAGGGTAAGCAGGTTGATTGAAAAATTCATGGCGGCAAGCGCGGTAAATGCTCCGATAACGGCGATCGGCACGGTGACGGCAGGCACGAGAGTGGTGCGTAAATTACCCAGGAACAGAAAAATAACGATAACCACCAGGCCCATGGCGATAAACAGGGTCATCACTACCTGTTCAATCGCACCGGAAACAAACACTGACGCATCGTAGTTCAGGGTAAGCGTCATACCCTCAGGCAGCGTACCCTGAAGGCGCTCAAGCTCTCGCTGAACGGCGCTGGAAAGCTCGATGACGTTAGCCGTCGATTGCATAATCATGCCCAGCCCGACCATCGGGATGCCGTTGGCCCGAAACACCGAGCGGTCTTCGACCGAGCCGACTTCCACCCGTGCGACGTCCGCCAGACGTACTAAATAGCCGTTATCACTCTGAGTCAGTGCCAGGCTTTTAAAGTCATCGGCGGTAACGAAGCTGCGCGGTAGGCGAACGATAAACTGGCGGTCTTGTGATTCGATTGAGCCTGCCGGTAGCTCAACGTTCTCTGCGCGTAACGCATCCTCAATATCGCCCACGGTCAAGCCTCGGGCGGCAAGCGCGTTACGGTCAAGCCATACACGCATGGCGTAGTCTCGGCCACCGCCGACGCGAACGCGGGCGACCCCCGGCTGAACAGATAGGCTATCGACCAGAAAGCGGTTGGCGTAATCGGTAAGCTCGGTAATCGAGTAGTCGGCGCCTGAAAGGCTCAGCCAGACGACAATTTCCTCGCTGCTGTCCGCCTTGGTGACTTCCGGGGTATCGGCATCATCCGGCAGGTTGCCCAAGGCGCCTGAGATGCGATCCCGAATATCGTTTGCGGCGGCGTCGATATCCATCTCAATGCCAAATTCGATCTCAACGCGTGAGCGACCGTCCTCGCTTTGAGAGGTAATTAGCTCGATGCCTTCGACACCTGCAATCCGGTCTTCCAACACCTGGGTAATTCGTGTTTCGACTACATTGGCGGCGGCGCCAGGGTAACGGGTATCAATACTGACAATAGGAGGATCCACCGTAGGGTATTCCTGCAGTGGAAGCCGGTTAAGCGCGAGTAAACCAAACGCGATAATCAGCGCGGCAATCACCATGGCGAGCACGGGCCGCTGAACGGAAATATCGGATAGGCGCATCAGCGGTCAGCCTCCAGCAGGGCGCGAATATCCGTTTCACCATCCATGATGCCTAACAAGCGTACTTCGAGACCGTCTCTAGCGAGCTGCAGGCCATGTACGACCACCAGATCGCCTGCGTTAATACCTTCGAGAATTTCGACCTGGCCATAACGCCGCTCGCCAATGACGACCTGGTGCCTTTCAAGGCGTGGAGCATCACCGCTTTGGTCGATCAGCATCACATAGTGTTGGTCACCACTGGGTTCGAGTGCCGCTTCCGGCAATACCACCGCATCTCGTACGCGCTGCTGAACGATTACTTCCATCAGCATTCCAGGGCGCAGGCGCATGCCCGGGTTTTCAAGCACGGCGCGTACGCTGACGCTTCGCGAGACAGGATCAATACGCGTTCCGATACTGGCGATTTCTCCGCTGAATACTTCGTCGGGGTAGGCCGCTGTTGTTGCACTTAGTGCAAGTCCGTTTGAGAGGCGGCCTAGAAAGCTTTCAGGGACGCTAAAGTCGAGCTTCATGATGTCGAGCTTGTCGAGCGTTACCAGCTCCATACCGGGCGTCACCAGTGTACCCGAGCTGATATTTCGAAAGCCAACCCGACCACTAAACGGGGCCTTGATCTGGTAATTGGTGAGGCGGGCCTCCAGCGCCTGGATATCAGCCTGTGCTTGGCGAAGCTGCGCTTGAAAGTCTTCTACGTCCGCACGAGCAGCCAGATTGCGATCCTGCAGTTGGGTGACGCGACCAAGCGCATTACGCCGCTCGTCACTGATCGCCTGCGCCGAGCGCAGCAGCGCTTGTTCTTCGGTATCTTCCAGGCGCACCAACAATCGCCCCTGTTCAACCTGCTCGCCATCTTGAAAGTTAATCTCGGCAACAATCTCGGTCACCGTGGCGGAAAGTGTAACGCTCTCATCAGCGCGTAGGGTGCCCAATGCTTCTAGCGGGTCAGACCAGGTGGTTAATTCAGCGCGGCTGCCTATGACCGGAGACGCTGTCTGCCCGGATGTTTGTGCAAGCGCTGACCCAGAAAAAATCAGAGTGAGTGAAAAAAGCAAAAACGGTCGGAAATACGCAGACATAAGCTTCTCTGTATTAGGCTGGGAGGCGGTTTATTGACCCAGGAAATAGCGATACTTCCTCTCGGGTGTGCGTTTGATGCCACCCTCTAGGCTCTCCAGTAGCTATTAAAATACGGTTTTGGTTAGATTTTTGTATGGTGTAATGAAGCGCGAAGAAAAATTTCCTTACTGGCTTGAACTGTTAAAATACGGTTCTTTTCACCCTCCCAAGAGCTATTTTCTATGGTTTATGATGTCGTGGTTATCGGCGCCGGTGCGGCTGGCTTAATGTGTGCAGCACAGGCTGGCTATGCAGGCCGACGCGTTCTGGTGCTCGACCACGCCAACAAAGCAGGTAAAAAGATACTCATGTCAGGCGGTGGCCGCTGCAACTTTACCAATCTTGGCACAACACCTCAGCACTTTTACTCTGAAAATCCATATTTTTGTATTTCAGCGCTTAAACGCTACCGGCCTGAACACTTTGTAGAGCTGGTCGACCGGCATGGCGTGGAATACATTGAGAAAGCACCAGGCCAGCTGTTTTGTGCAACGTCTGCCAAGGAAATCGTGCGTGTATTATGGACTGAATGTGAGTGGGCAGGCGTCGAGGTAAAGCTCAATACCCAGATCACGAAGGTCGTGAGGCAAGGCGAGGGTATGCGTCTTTCTACCTCAATGGGCGTTATTGATGCCGGGGTAGTGGTAGTGGCAAGTGGTGGTTTATCCATACCGACCATGGGCGCCACCGGTTTCGGCTATGAGCTCGCCCGTCAGTTTGGCCTGGAGGTATTGCCTACTCGGGCAGGGCTGGTGCCATTTACCCTGAGTGACTTCTGGAAGGCGCGTTGTGCAGATCTTTCTGGGGTCAGTTTACCTGTGGCGGTTAGCTGTGCCGGGCGACGTTTTGTCGAACCCATGCTGTTTACTCACCGCGGACTGTCTGGGCCTTCCATACTGCAAATATCCAGCGTATGGCACCCAGGTTCGCCCATTGAAATCGATCTGCTGGCGAATGAAGGTGCCGCAAATTCACTACGCGATGCACGCCAAATGACCCCTAAACGTCAGCTCTCAACCTGGCTGGGTGAGCGTTTCCCCAAACGATTTGCTCAAGCGCTTCTGGAGTGGTATCCCGACTCAAACCAGCTCAAACCATTAGCTCAATACAGCAATGATGAGTTGGATCAATGGGCCTGTCGGCTTAATCAATGGCAGCTTAAGCCCGCCGGAACAGAAGGGTGGCGTACTGCTGAAGTGACCATGGGAGGAGTTAATACTAATGCAGTGTCATCTAAAACGTTTGAGGTCAAAGATCTACCTCAATTACGCTTTATAGGGGAAGTGCTGGATGTGACGGGGGAGCTTGGCGGGTATAACTTTCAATGGGCTTGGGCAAGTGGGGTGGCCTGTGGCCAAGCTTGCTAAATCGCATGCTGCGACCTGGCAAGCTTAGTTAGTACAAGCTCAAGTAACGATTCCAGGCAGTAACGAACTCAGGCAGTAATAAACTCGTGTAGCAAGCACTTAACTGGCAATTTTAGCTAGCAACTTCAGTTTACGAAATAGCATATAGCCTGCAAGTCCTTTTCTGCCAGCCGCCATAACTCCACCTGGGCGCCGTACGAGCTTATATGCCAACAGGCCGCCAGCAGCGTAAAGCGGCAGCTTAATACTGCGCCAACTTTGGTCAAGCGGTGATGCTGAGCGTTGCAGATATTCGCTACACACCAAGATATCGACACGCTGCTGCTCAAGCTGAGCCAGTAACGCCGCTTTACGTTCAGCACGGCTGGGCGGCTCAACGCTCTTGTCGGTTTGCTTCATCTCCGTTCACCTCAAGCAGAGCACGATCGGCTGCAAGTTGTTTAAGCGTTTCTTTTAATAGCGTATGCCGCTTAGCTTGGTGAAACCCTATAGCTGCCAACAAGAAGCTGGCCGCTAAGAGAGCGCCTGCACTTCCACCAATCGCCAATAGCCGGTAAGAGTCCCAGAAGATCACTACGATAAGGGTCGTTAATGTAGCAACGCCTAATAGCAGTAGCAGTAAACTGGCACCCAATAAAAGAAACAGCGTAAACAGCCGGGAGCGCTCTTCTTCAAGCTCTAAAACCGCCAAACGCAGGCGGGTTTCACTGTTAGCAACCAGTGACTTCAGCAAGCGTTTAGCGGCGGAGAATACGCGTTGGGTTGGACCCAAAGACATTAGCGGCGACCGAGCAGCATACCTACCAGTACACCGACAGCAGTGCCGATGCCGATGCTTGACCACGGGTTTTCATGTACGTAGCGGTCACAGCAATCCACTTGTTGTGAAATCGTTTCACGGGTGTCGTCATAAATACGTTCACCACGTGCTTCCAGGCGTGCACGGGCAGTTTTAAGACGACCCTCGGCACGAGTACGAAGATCGTGCATTTCGCTGCTGGCATCCTTTGAAGTAGCTTTAACCAGCTCTTCTACCGTGTCGCTTAAATGACGCAGATCTTCTTTCCATTGATCAGCGCTGTTATCAGTACCGAATTGACGCTTAGCCATTTTGTCTTCCTTTGACGAATGAATTATTTAACCTATATCAGCATAGCAGCCGATACGTGATAGACAAGCTCGTTTTGCTAACGGTTCAATCCAGTTGCACTAAATAGCGGATTTAAGCTAAAACCAATGCTCAAGCGGTGAACCCGGTTATCATAGTCGATCATGCTTTCACCGTAGCCATAGTAATACTGCACGTGAGCACGCAAATTATTGAACGTGGGCCAGCTGTAGTCGATCTGGGTACCATCATGGCCGGCACTGGGGTTGCCGCGCCATTGAGCACTGATTTCATGGTTATTGTTTAGTCGCTTGGCAAGCCGAATGTCGCCGTAACCCACATACCGCTCGATATCAGGGTTATCGTCGTCATTTTCTGATTCTGGCACGCGCCAATGGGGAGCTAGTGTCAAAGCCCAATCACCACGCTGAAAAATACTTTCCAGATACACGCGGTTCCAGCTTCGCGAAAGTGGATCTGAGCGACCGTTGGACTGATGATTAAAGGACACTCGATTGCGAGTATTGACCCACCCTAAAGCACTCCAGGCGTTATCGAAGTCGATAAATATTTCGGGCTCGTAGTTGGTTTCCCGAAACGGTGATGACGCATCAGTGTTATAGGCCTGCCACCAGCTGCGCTGGGTGTAGCCGAAGTAGACATCCCCGACACTGCCAAAAACATCTTCCGCTAAATTTACCTTAACGCTGAGCTGAAACTTGACTTCGTTGCTATCGGGGCCCGCATCAGTAGTGATATTGCGAAAATTCTCACTGTTTTGCTTGGCATTGTAGCTAACCGGGAATAAGTAGTTAGTGCGGTGCGTGGTGATCGAAAAGGGATTTCGAGTGGACTCTTGTTCCAGTAGACGGCGCTCAAGAAGGTCGTCGCGCGCCTGTTCCACCGGTAGCGTTTCATTGGCCATATCGCCTGATATGTCTTCAGATGCATTAATTTGCTGCAACTGCCGGTTAAGCTGATAGCGTTCGTTATCAAGTGCCCGGATACGTGCTTCAATTGCTTCTTTAGATTCGGCTAATGCAGTATTGCCGAGCATTTCAGTGCTTAGCAATACCGTTAGGCTGACCAACATCAGTTTTCGGATGACCATCTAGGTGGCTCACAAATAGAGGGAAAAACAGTTATCAAGGATGTTTCTATACACGCGGCCGGTGTAAGTCAACTCCTCTTCATTGCGCTTATCATTATAACGCCTGACAATGGCGGCTGCTTCCGTATCGACGGATTTTAATAATGTCTGTGAGGGCATGATTAACGTGGTGAGATTTGCTGGCAGTTGGCTTGTTAGAAGCCTGCTTATCGTGTGGGTATTGGTAGCTTGCGTTCATGTTCACGCGGCAGATAACTCCCCGCTTGATCGGGTTCCTCTCCAAAAAGAGCTGGCCGAGCGGCTCGCCGAACTAGATGCGGTTGAGGGCGAACTTACGGCTCAACAAGGCCGCGATAGAGATGCGCTCACGGCGGCCCTGCAGGCCTATGAGCGGTTAAGCGCGGTTGATGAGCGTCTGTCAGCATTGACTCAGCGTGTTGAGCAGGCGCCAGAACAGCGGCAGTTATTGGAGCGCGAGCTCAATGATATTAACGATGGTAGTCAGCAATTAACGGTTACCGATCTAACCGATACGCCGCTTGATACGCTTGAAGCACAGCAGACAGACGCCGTCGTGGAGCTACAACAGCTGCAGAGTCAACTGGCGGAAGTGAATTCGCAGCTTCTCTCTGCCCAGACTCTTCCCGAGCGAGCCCAGCAGGCGATTTCCGAGTCGCTCCAGCGTATTGAAACTTTACGCCGCCAGCATGATGAGCGCGAAGCGCTCCTGGCGGATCGGCAGCTCTCGGCCCTGAACGATGCTCAGCTGATCCAGCTGCGGCTTGAGCGCGCATTGGCGGAACGCGAGGTAACCTACAATCAGCGTGAGCTGAGCGCCAATAGCCGCCTACGTGAGCTGGCGCAACAGCGGCGTGATCTGCTCTCAATGCAAATCGACCGTCAGGAGCAGCGCTTAAATCTATTACAGGGGGCGATTGATAGGCAGCGCCGCCTGCAGTCGGAACAGGCGATCGCCGATGCCGCCAGGGATGATCCTTTAATCGCTGAAGGACACCCGGTTGTCTTGCGTGCCCAGCAAATCAACCAAGAGCTTAGTTTGGAGCTGCTACGTGCGACCGATCGCTCCAATAGCATCGTACGTGAGAATATCGAAGCGCAGCGTCTGCTGGATCACGTGCGCCAGCTGCAGCGCAGTCTTAACGAGCAGATTGATGCTATTCGTGGCAGCCAGTTACTCTCGCGAATTCTGCGTGAGCAGCGCCAATCGTTGCCACCTATTGTGCCGCGTCGTGACCTTCAGGACGAAATTGCCGACCTGCGATTAAAGCAGTTTGACTTGATTCGCCAACGCGACCAGCTGCGTCAGGGCGAGCGGCTGGCGACTCAGCGGCTGGAAGAGGCTGGTCTTGAGGTTACCCCTGGGTTGGTCAGTTCGCTTTCACGGCTTTACCAGTCGCGTCGTGAGCTGGTTGAGCAATTGGAGCAGTCCTATGGCAGTCTGCTCAGCGCTGCCATTGAACTTCAGCTTAACCAGCAGCAGCTATTAACCACCACGCGAGAACTGCGCACGACTATCGATGAGCAGTTATTCTGGGTGGCTAACAGTCGGCCGCTGGATCTCAACTGGGTGCGACAATTGCCCAACAATGCGCGTCTGGAATGGCGGGAAGGCGAGTGGCGAGCCATTTTGCCCAGCCACTGGCAGGGCGTTTCCTGGGAGGTGCTTAGCGGCGCCCCTCTGCTACTGATTAGCCTGCTGCTTGTGGGCTTGCGACGGCGTATCAAGACAGGTCTTGCCGCAATTCATTCACAGATTGGTCGTTTGAAAAGCGATACCCAGCTGCACACACCAAAAGCGGTGCTTCTAAACGCGCTGCTGGCTATCCCCCGGCCGTTAGCACTGGCAGGCGTAGGGGTAGGGCTTAGCGCAACGCAAGGCGCATTGTCCCATAGCGTTTCGCCGGCGTTGCTGCAGTTGGCCTTAAGCTGGGCGGTGGTAGCGTGGGGGCGCAGGCTGTTAGTGGCTGATGGCGTGGCCGAGCGGCATTTTACCTGGTCGGCCCATTACAATGCTCGGCTTCGCGAGCTGCTCCGTGGACTAGGTTTGGCGTTAGTGCCGGTAGTGGCCATTGCGGCCATGTCAGAGCAGATGGAAACCCCTCTGGCGATGAGGCCTGTCGCCATGGCGCTGATTACCGTAGGGCTTATGGCCATGAGCTGGTGGCTGGCCCAGCTGATTTTGTCACATATACCGTTTTTTGGCGTTCGCCTGTTTCGACTGATGTTGGGGCTTGCCATGGCCTCCATACCGTTAGTGCTGCTGGGTCTGGTGGTGTGGGGGTATGAGTATACGGCGCTACACCTGGTGGGGCGCTTTGCTATTACGCTTTATCTGCTAGGGCTATGGATTGTGGTCGAGGCAACGGTTGTGCGCAGCTTGGCCGTTGCCGCCAGGCGACTTGCCTACCGGCGTGCTCTGGCTCGTCGCCGGGCGCAGGTGCAGGAGGGGGCAGAAGGTGGACTTGAGGTGGTGGAAGAGCCGCCGCTTGATATGGAAAAAATCAATAGCCAGTCGCTGCGCCTTTCCAAACTGATTTTATTGATTGGTTTCTGCGCGCTTTTATATCTAGTTTGGGCGGACCTGCTGTCCGTGCTGGGTTACCTTGATCATGTCTCGCTATGGGATGCCGAAGAAGGCGACCTGGTCGGCGATACGCTGTCGATTTCCGATGTATTTACGGCGCTTCTGATTGTGGGCATTACCATTATCATGGCGGGCAACCTGCCAGGGCTTCTGGAGGTCATGGTGCTATCTCGGCTGGCATTAAAGCAGGGTAGCGCCTACGCCATAAGCTCGTTGCTTTCCTATGCGATTGTAGGCACGGGCATCGTGATGGCACTGGCGACGCTGGGCGTATCGTGGGATAAACTGCAGTGGCTGGTGGCGGCGCTCAGCGTGGGCTTGGGTTTTGGCTTGCAGGAAATTTTTGCCAACTTCATTTCAGGCCTGATCATTCTTTTCGAGCGACCGATTCGGATCGGCGACACGATTACGCTTGGCAACCTGCACGGTACCGTAAGTCGTATTCGAATACGCGCCACCACCGTCACGGACTTCGATCGCAAAGAGATCATTATACCCAATAAGACCTTTGTCACCGATCAGCTTATCAACTGGTCGCTATCCGACAATATTACCCGGGTAGTACTAACCTACGGCGTTGCCCACGGCTCTGATTTAGACAAGGTGCATCGACTTTTGCGTCAGGCGGCCGACGAGAATGAGCGGGTGCTGGCTGATCCGGAGCCCCAGGTTTTCTGCTTGAGTTATGGCAACCACAGCCTCAATTTTGAGCTGCGCATCTTTGTTAATGACCTGGTGGACCGCTTGTTTGCGGCGGATGAAGTGAACTGCCGGGTGGATCAGCTGTTCCGGGAGGCAAACGTTCGGGTCGCTTTCGAGCAGATGGATGTCTGGCTGCACCGTGACGAGGGGGAGGCCGCCAAGGTGCAGTCGGTAAAGCGGCTACCGCCCGCCACGCTTAGTTAGTCTTGTTTGATGGCGTGAAGAAGAAACTCCCGATTGCCGTCTCCACCGGTGATCGGGCTTTCCTGCCAGTGCTGTATGGTTAATCCGCAGGCGCTACACGCCGTACGAATTTTCTCCTCAACGATCTTGTAGTCAGCTGCCCGGCGAACGATACCACGCTTGTCAAGCGCCCCGGGGCTTAGTTCAAACTGTGGCTTGACCAGGGAAATCAGCTCTCCGCCAGACGTCAGCAGCGCGGCAATTTCAGGCAATATTAACGTCTGTGAAATAAACGAGACATCCATGACCGCGATATCAATCGGCAACGCCGCGATAGCTTCCTGTAGCGCTGGCGAGGTGCTCATATGCCGGGCATTAAGGCCTTCCAGGCAAGTTACCCGCGGATCCAGGCGAAGTGAATCGATAAGTTGGCCGTGGCCCACTTCAACACCGAGTACGTGATGTGCGCCAAAGTGCAGCGCGCAGTCGGTAAAGCCCCCTGTCGACTGGCCAACGTCTAACACGACCAGCCCATCAAGGCGCTTATTTAAAACGTTCAGTACGCTTTCAAGCTTTAAGCCGGCGCGCGATGCGTAGCGCTCTTCCGGATCATCATCAACCTGTAAGCGTGTCTCTAAAGGCCACTTTTCTGAAGGTTTGGTCAGTACACGCGGGTAAGCCTCTAGCAGGCGAACACGGCCATGGCGAATAAGCCGCTGGGCACGGGTACGAGAACTGGCCAGCCCCTGGCTGACCAGCAGTTGATCAAGTCGTAACATAGAAGACATGGGTTAATTAAGCGCGGTTATGGCTGATTAGTTGACGAGTGAGCGCCTTCATTGGCCTGTAGCTCGGTATCTGGCAAACGAGCGCCCCCCCAGCTGCGATATAGATACTGTTTGACGCCTTCAAGCTCCTCATCAGTTACCGTTGCCAACTCACCGTGCTCCAAGGGATCAAAGTGATAGATATACAGCCGCGACGTAAACTGATCAAAGGGTAGCGACGCCTCACCAAAGCGCTCACCGTTACCGGCGGTGCTCACAACGACGCCATCTCCCCAATCCTGACCACTGTCATTATTGGGGTTATAGAAATACAGCCGCATTATATCCGAAGGATCAAGCGATGCGCGCAGTATTGTAATGGCATGCCAACCGATAAAACGGGCAGCGCTATCGGTAACCGCGATACCCGCCGGCTGAGGGTGGATAAGCGGCTGATTGCCGTTGTAGAAGGGATGATAACAGGCATAGAAATGGCGTATGAAAGTATCAATATCCGTTAGTTGCCCTGTGGCAACGTCGACATTGATGCAAAACCCGCGGCCTGACCACCAGCCATGAAACTCAGGATTCACCCAGCGGTGGGGGTCACCTTCACGACCAATGCAGCGCCTGCCCATTTCTGCATAGATACGGTCAAGCTGGGGCACTACAATCAGCGAAACTGGGTCAAGGTCTGAAGGAAGTGATGTTGCCACCCCTGACTGACTCTCTTTGGACGAGATCGGCTGTCCTTCAAAATGCACGACGATTTCATCATCGCGTGCCGCCCAGGCGACCATTTGCAACAAGTAGTCGGGATCGTTGTACGCCCACATGGAAAGCGCTCTGGCCGACTGGCAGGTAGGGTTATTGCCCTGGCCTACACCTAGTGGGAGCCCCAACATGCACAAGACCCCCTCCAGTAGACGTGCTCGCGGTGTAGTCAGCTCACCATAGGCAAGCGTCAGGCGTGCCTGTGTCCAGTCGGAAAGCGACAGATTTAGCTGGCGCCACATGGCGGGCGCCACCGGCGGCTGGTAAAGAATGCCCCGTTCAAGCAGCAGTGCCAAGCCATACACCGCCTGCGCAGTGGCAGGGTAAATGGCGCTGCGGATGAGTGCATGAACAAGCTCGCGATAACATAGCAGGCAGTCACGTCCAGTAGATGAAAGGCCCATTGCTTCGGTGAGTAGATAGTCGCTTTCTTCAAGCAGGTGGCGCATCAGTACGGCGTGGTAGGGGGAAACCAGGCCGGTATCGTGCATGGCGCGGGCAAATCCCGTGGCTTCGGCTTGTAAGGCTGAAGTATCCATGTGCTCAAGGCGTTCGCGATAAATATCCACACCGGGGTCTTCCCGGCAGGCCTGAGTAGGTCCATAGAGTGAACTTACCAAACGGTCGGCGCCTTGCCCGCTGGCTCCCAGATCAATATCCGGGTTTGCCTGGCACAGCGCAATCTGGGTAATCATCTGCTTGATGGCATCTACCTGAATAGGCCGCTGCTTCAAGATGCGCCAGATTTCATCGATCAGTTGGTCAATCACATGCTCATAACCGATGCGCTCTGCAAGATGACCAAATAGCTGGCGAGTAATGGTCGAGAGCCGCCCTTGGGTTTCACGCTCGGCTTCACTGGGCGCGCCAAACAGCAGCCAGAGGTTAATCGCCATGACCTGTGTCAGATAGTGATGCGCCTGCTGCTTAGAGAGTAGCGGGTGCAGATAGTCGCCTTTGGCCACGGCAAGCAGGCGTAATTCACTTAATGCCTCGATAACTACTACGTTCGCGTCGGCGCTTTTCAGCGAGAATGTCGTGAGCGTAGGCACGAGATATTGAGGCGTTTCCCAATCTGAACCCGCAAAAACACCCGACGCTTCAATGACTGCCGCGCGCGTTTCAAGCGCCGCACAGCCGCCGGGCTGTAGTAACACGCGGCGGGCGGTGTCCAACACGCGGGGGAGTTTCGCGGGCTTGGAAAAAGCAGGCGCCTGATCCAGCAGCGCCACAGCGTTGTCCAGTTTTTGCAGCAGCTCGTCAAGCTTGCCAGCGTTTGAAAGCGGCGCGTCATGAGGTGTCACAATGACTCCTTGTCCCGGTGGTCGCTGGGATTATACATAGAAGTCGAGGTCTTCCTGACGCTTAAGGAGATCGCGCATGGTATGTGCGTCATCGCCCTTGAAGTAAATCAGCCCCCAGTGGGTACCAAAAGCGGTGCGCTTGGTAACCGTTTCTTCAACCGGCGAGGTAAGCTCATGCGACTCGAAGTAAGCGTGATCTTCGGTCTCTTCAGGGATTTCCAGGCGGCTGACAACGCGACGCCGTGGGTAAACCCCGAAACAGCCGGCAAAGCCGTTGGCATCAACCACTTCCTTGGGAAAGAACGCTGCGATTTCATCCGGCGTACTTTTGGGGTCAAACACCAGCATTGAGGCTTGGTAGGCGTTAAAGCCGTAGACGCGCTCCAGAAGCTCAAAAACTTTGAAACCAGGCGGGCGGTAGGCGACTTCGCCAAAGTACATTTCGCCGTCGCTCGTAACGAAGTACTCGGGATGAATCAAACCAAACTCAATGTCGAAGGCCTTGATCAGTTTTTCGATCTGAGTCGTAATCTGATCACGGTATTTTTCAAGCTCGGGAGAGGCGGGCACAAACACGGAATAACCTAGCGTGACATACTCGGAAATATTCAAAAAGGCGATTTTGCCATTATGAATCCACGCCTCAACCGCAAATTCCCACCCATCCAGATGCGACTCCATCAACACCGGGAATTCCTCTTCAGGAATGGCGTCGATCTCATCAGGAGTGCGGATCACGCGGTGACCCAAGCAGCCCGCCTTGTCAAAAGCCTTTAGGTGAATGGGGTCGTTGGGGTCGCCATCGAGTTTGAGCAGCGTCTGGTTGACGCGTTTTAAAAAGCGCACCACGTCTTCTTTATCGTGTGCTTCTTCAAAGATCCCTACGCGGATTCCACCCAGCTGGGCGCGCCGCTTCATCAATGCCTTGTCACGTAGCAGCAGTGACTGGCCATAAAGGCGAGGGTTATCAAGCAAAACGGAGTTGATGGCGCCAGCCCATTCAACCGTTTCTTCAAACAGCGGGATGGCCACGTCCACGCCTTTCTCTTTGAGCGTTTCGGCAATTTCCAGAGAGCGGTCGTTGAGGCGTTCAAAATTCCAGGCTACGTGAGGGATTTCATGCTGCTGGCAATACTCCTCGGCCCAATCAGGAGCTACTACGATATAGCGTCGGTCAAATTTCTCTGCGGCTTCGATGGCGTTGAGGCTCCAGCCAAGCAGCGCGATATAACCTTTATTTGGATCCTTCTGCATAATCGTTACTCCTGTAAGGGTATGCCTTTCTATTTCCTTCTCTTCACCCTACACGATGCCCGCCATATCGGCTAATTAGTACTGCGTAATGTGGATGGTTAGCGTTTATTAACGCTTTGCGTCACGTCAGCTAAGGCTCTACTGGTTGGGTTATGGTACGCTAGGGCGGAAAATTTTACGTTCAAGTGGCAAGAGGGATAGGCCAAGATGGCGGCCAAGCCGATTTATAGGGTGGTGGTTCACCAACAGGGTGAAATTTGGGATTTATACGTGCGGGAGATCTTTCAAAGCGAACTCTGGGGCTTTATTGAAGTCGAGGAGTTTGTCTTTGACGATGCATCACGGGTAGTCGTTGACCCTGCAACCGAAAAACTGCAGCGAACCTTCGAGGGCGTCAAGCGCAGTTACCTGCCTCTAAATGCAATTGTGCGTATTGATGAGGTGGAGCGCGAAGGGCCTTTGAAGGCAGTAAAAAGCGATGCCCGCGTTGCTGAGTTCCCACGTCCCTTCCCCCTACCGCCGCGTAGCGAAGGGTAAGCGCCCAAGACAAGCGCGACGCTGTTAGCGCTGGTGGCTTCGTCCGCCATGCAGCGTTTTTTTAATCAGGACATGACGTCATGCAAGCAGATAAATTTCGTTTCTCATGTGTTGCAGCCGCTGCCAGCGTGCTGCTAAGTGTGGCCAGTACACAGGCGATTGCACAAACCGATAATCAAGCCTGGGTGAGTGATGCGTTAAGCACTTATGTACGCAGTGGCCCCACCGACGGGTATCGTATTATCGGCACGCTCAATGCGGGTGAGCAGGTCGAGGTGCTGGAAGAAAGTGGTAACTACACGCGTGTACGGGGCAGTAGCGGTGATACGGTATGGGTGCTGACCGGTGAGCTTCAGGAAACCCCCAGCGCGCGTGAGCAGCTGCCGATGCTGCAGGATCGAGTCGATGAACTTACGGCTGAGCTTGCAGGCATCAACGATACCTGGGAGCAGCGTACTTCCTCCATGACCGAAACGCTGGAAATACGTGAACAGCGCATTAGCGATCTTGAAGCGCGCAACAATGAGCTGGATAGCGAAACCGAACAATCGCGCCAGCAGGTGCGTGCTTTACAGGCGCGTCTGGACACTCAGGAAGAAGACCTGCTGATGCGCTACTTCATGTATGGCGGTGGCGTGGCGGGTGCTGGTCTTTTAGTGGGGCTTATCGTGCCGCACTTGCCGCGTCGGCGTAAAAAGCGTGATCGTTGGTTCTAAGCCAGTCGCCGGTTCAAAGCCTGTAAAAAAGAGAAGGTGATTTCAATGAGTACTTCCTGGCGACAGCGTTGGCAAGAAGGCCGAATTGGTTTTCACTTGGATCAGCCGCACCCGGCGTTGCTTCACTTTTGGCCCACGCTTGAGGTCGGGCCCGGCACGAAAGTGCTGGTGCCCTTATGCGGTAAAAGCCTGGATATGCGCTGGTTGGCGGAAGCCGGGCATCCCGTATTAGGGATTGAGCTTGCGCCGGAGGCGATCGAGCAGTTTCTGGCCCAGCGCCCGATTGGCGTGTCACGCTATACTCAGGCGGGATTCGAAATCTCGCGCCAGGGGAGTGTGGAGCTGTGGTGTGGAGATTTTTTTCATCTGCACATACAGCAGGCAGCCGAGGTAGGCGCGTTCTATGATCGCGCTTCGCTCATTGCCTTGCCGCCGGCAACGCGTGAACGCTATGCGTTTCATTTGGCGCAGTTAGTCCCGCCAGAAGCCAAAGGCTTGCTGGTAAGCATAACGCATCAGGACGACGAAGCGGGCCCGCCATATAGCGTGCCCGGCGACGAAATAGCTCAGCTGTTTACGCCGAATTTTCGCGTAACGCTATTGGAGGAAGGCAGCCCCGATGAGCGGGGCCGTACTGAGTCGGTCTGGTCGCTTAAACGGCGTGGGCCACAGCTTTAGTACACTGTAGCGTGATGCCACGCCGCGTTTGGGGTTTTAACGGGCCAGCAGGCGGCCAAGTTCCGGGTCGTTGAATGCCCGGTTCAGACCGTCGCTCAAGAGATCATTGAGCATACGGGTATTGGTATCTTCACCAGGTTTGACTGCATAGCCCTGCGTGCGGCGTGAGGTGTAGGTGCCTGTATACGTTGTGCCTTTATTTTTGGCAATCGCGCGGAAAACACCTTCAAGACGGGCCTCGTCCACTAACGGCTGGCCGCTGTCGCCACGTCCATACTGCAGGCTGGCAAGCTCTAGCGTTAGCGTAGGACGACCCTGAGCCTGTTCTGTCGTGGGGTTGAAACCCATTTCGCGAACCGCACGCTCGGCTTCCGCCTGCAGCTGGGGAATAAGCTCGTGGCTGTTAACCGTGATTTGCGCAGTCGACATATTGCCACCCGCCCGCGTACCGATAACTTCGCTTTCCCGACCATCGACGGCAACAACGGTTACCTGCTGACCTGATCCGGTTTGCGGTACGTTGCCACTGCGCTCTGGGCTAAGCTGAAGGTATTGAGGGCTTGCACAGCCCGCTAACCAAACGCCTGCCAAAAGCACACCTGAAAGACGTAAAAACTGGCGCCGAAGCATATTTTTCTCCGCTATAACGGTTTGTTTCAAGAAAGTGTCTTTGAGAACGTGTCTTTGAAAAACTGTCTTTGAATTTCTCTATGCAAACTATGCCGTTGTTACGCCTTAAATGCCAGCAAGATACCGCCAGCGCTCATGAATTTGTGTCGTAATGACGTTTTAAACTACCCGTGTCTGCTTCGCAGCGAGAGCCTCATCCTTAAACCGGTGCCATTGTCGAGGGTGGGCGTAAAGGTGTTGCCCTCGGCGCATTTCAAGGCGCTCAAAATCAGCATGGCGCACGGTAGCAAGCCAGGGCTTGGCTAACCAGTCCGCCTCCAGTTCGACACGTACTTCTGCACCCACCGGCGAAATGGCGGTAACCACCACCGGCAAATGGCAGGTGTCGCTTGGCTGCTCAGCCAAACGTATTTCATGTGGGCGCAATAGCAGCTCTTCGGCGCCGTCCGGCAGATCAACGTGCAAGTAGGCATCGCCACAGGTTAAAACGCCATTATTGAGGTTACCTTCCAAGTGATTAACATCGCCTAGAAACTCAAATACAAAGCGGTTTTTGGGCGAATGATAAAGCGTATCCGGAGCGTCAATTTGCTCGATACGCCCGTTACTCATCACCACGACTCGATCAGAAAGTTCCAGAGCTTCTTCCTGGTCGTGAGTTACAAACACGCTGGTGAAGTTAAGCTCGCTATGCAGGCGGCGAAGCCAGCGGCGCAAGTCTTGGCGGACTTTTGCGTCAAGCGCACCAAACGGTTCATCGAGCAGCAGTACGTCCGGTTCTACCGCCAGTGCACGGGCCAGTGAAACCCGCTGCTGCTGGCCGCCGGAAAGCTGCGCTGGGTAGCGCTTGGCCAAGTGCTCAAGCTGAACCATTTCCAGTAGGCGAAATACCCGAGCGCGAATTTCACCGCTTGAAGGACGCTCTTTTTTGGCCATCACCGTCAGACCAAACGCGACGTTATCATATACGCTCATATGACGAAAAAGCGCATAGTGCTGAAAGACGAAACCAATGCGCCGGTCACGCACGTGAACATTGCTGACATCGCGGTCGCCGAACAGGATTTTGCCCGGTACGGGCGAGGGGTCGGCGTTTTCAAGCCCTGCGATAATGCGTAGCAGGGTGGTTTTGCCCGAGCCTGACGGACCCAACAAGCCCACCAGTTCGCCTTCATGGATATCCAGATTGACGGGCTCTAGGGCCAGCGTGTTGCCGAAATGTTTTGAAATATTCTGTAAGCGAATGCTCATAAGAGCGCCTCCCGACGCGATGCGCGCCATTCCAAGCTTGCCTTGGCCGCCAGGGTAAGTAGAGCGATCAGGGCCAGCAGCGCGGCACAGGCAAAGGCGCCCACCGCGTTGTAATCCTGGTAAAGCTGTTCAAGATGAAGGGGCAGCGTATTGGTTTGCCCGCGAATCGCGCCTGACACCACCGATACCGCGCCAAACTCACCCACAGCGCGGGCGTTAGTTAAAATAACTCCGTAAAGTAGTGCCCAGCGAATGTTAGGCAGCGTGACTCGCCAGAAGGTTATCCAGCCTTTCGCGCCAAGCGTAGCCGCAGCCTCTTCCTCGCGCGAGCCTTGTGCCTGCATCAAGGGAATAAGCTCGCGGGCAACAAACGGGCAGGTCACAAATACGGTGACCATCAAAATACCCGGCCAGGCAAACATCAGCTGAATATCGTGACCATCCAGCCAGCTGCCTATCCAGCCATTGCGCCCGTAAAGCAGCAGATAAATAAGCCCAGCCACCACCGGTGAAACTGCAAACGGGATATCGATCAGCGTTTGCAGAATACGCCTGCCTGGGAAGCTGAAGCGGGTGACCAGCCACGCTAAGGCAACACCAAATATCAAACAGATAGGAATGGTAAGCAGGGCAACCCCGAGCGTTAAACCAATCGCATGCAGGGTGAAGTAATTGCTGACGTTAGTCCAGAAAACTGCCATGCCCTGTGAAAATGCCTGGGCGAAGATCGCCACCAGAGGCAAAAGCAGAAACAGCGCCGACAGCACTAACGCCGCACCAATCAGCAGGCGTTTGACGGCCGGTGCATCACCGATTCGACGCATTAGCCTTTACCTCCGTGCAGGCGGCGGACAAAACGGCCCTGCCAGACATTGATGGCAAGCAGAAGGGCAAGCGAAACGAACAGCACTACTGAGGCAATGGCAGACGCGCCCGCGTAGTCGTATTCCTGCAATTTGACGAAAATCATCAAGGCGGTGATTTCGGTTTCGTAGGGCATATTGCCCGCGATAAAAATAATCGCGCCAAACTCGCCAAGCGAGCGCACAAACGCAAGCCCTGTGCCGGTAACCAGGGCTGGCCACAAATGCGGCATGATGACCCGGCGAAAGGCGACCCCGTCGGTGGCGCCCAACGACATGGCAGCTTCATCAACCTCAGCAGGTAAATCCTCTAACACCGGCTGAACGGTACGTACTACAAACGGAATACTGGTAAACGCCATGGCAAGCGCAATGCCCACCCAGGTGTAGGCGACCTGAAAGCCTAACGGCTCAAGGAGGCGCCCCATCCAGCCGCTGCCCGCATACAGCGTAGCGAGCGTAATGCCCGCAACCGCCGTGGGTAACGCGAAGGGCAGGTCCATCAGCGCATCAAGCAGGCGTTTACCCGGAAACTCATAGCGAACCAATACCCAGGCCAGCAGCAAACCAAATACGGCATTGATCAAGGCGGCGACGGCCGCGGCACCAATGGTGACCATATAGCTTGCGACGATCCGGCCCTCGGTAATGATCGCCCAGTATTGAGCCAGGCTCAGATTGGACAGTTGCCCAAACAGCCCCGTAATAGGCAATAAAAGTACCAGCGAAATGAATAGCACGCTGATACCCATCGAAAGACCAAAACCCGGTAACACGCGCGTGTTACCGGTTAAACGTAATGCTTGGCTCATAATGGCTTGTTAACGACGCTGCAATTGATCAAGAAGTGCACCACTCTCAAAGTGATTGGTCATCGCTTCATCCCAGCTACCGAAAACATCTTCAACGTTGAACAGCTGGGTTTCTGGAAACTCGTCAGCAAATTCTTCAACCACGGTTTCATCGTGAACGCGGTAGTTGAAACCTGCCAGCAGGCGCTGAGTGTCTTCCTGGTATAAAAATTCAAGGTAGCTTTGCGCAAGGTCGCTGTTGCCATTGCGCTCGGCATTCTCGCCAACCACGGCAACCGGGAATTCAGCAAGGATGCTGATGGGCGGCACGATCACTTCGTAATCATCGCTGCCGTACTCGTTACGGATATTGTTAACTTCTGATTCGAAGCTGATCAGAACATCGCCAATGCCACGTTCGATAAAGCTTGTGGTAGCGCCACGGCCGCCCGTATCGAAGACCGAGACATTGGCCAGGAAGGTGCGCATGAAATCCTGAATCTGCTCGTCATCACCATCGAACGCCTGGTCAGCAAACCCCCAGGCGGCAAGGTACGTATAGCGACCGTTGCCTGACGTTTTAGGGTTTGGGAAAACGATGCTGACGTCTTCCTTGGCCAGATCATCCCAGTTTTCGATGCCTTTGGGGTTATCTTTACGCACTAAAAAGGCGGTCGTTGAGTAGTAGGGTGAGGCGTTGTTTTCAAACGCCTGCTGCCAGTCTTCGGCGACCAGACCTGCATCCGCCAGAACCTGTACATCGGTTACCTGGTTGAACGTGACCACATCCGCCCGTAGCCCTTGCATGATGGCGCGTGCCTGCGCAGAAGAGCCGCCATGTGACTGGTTAATACTGATTTCTTCGCCATGCTCTTCCTGCCACCACGCTTCAAACTCGGGGTTGATCGCGCTGAAGAGCTCGCGGGCGATATCGTAGGAAGAGTTGAGCAGCTCACGTTCTTGCGCCATGGCGGGGCTGGCAATGCTGGCGCCCAGTGCGATGGTAAGCAGGCTGCGGCGAAACAGTACAGGTAACGTCATGACAAGCTCCTAAAGACGGTAGCGATTCAAATGGCAAGGGGCATAAGATAATCCTGACATTATGGAATTACAATATCGGTTTATATTCTTTTTAGAAATAACGCCACGCCTGAACACTCCATGAGATATCTTTCAAAGGGCTAGCCTTATGCTTAACAATTGAGCGTGACAAAACAGCGCCTGTTTTTTTAAGCCGCTCTGTTAAAATGCGCCCTTTGCAAAGGGCACCGCCAGGTTTGTTCCTGAATATGCCGGTTGTCCTTTTTCAATGGTTAGTCAGGAGTGTGCCATGAGCGTTACGCATGATTATTTAATAGCCCCTTCAATTCTGTCGGCTGACTTTGCGCGCCTTGGGGAAGAGGTGGATAACGTGCTGGCCGCAGGAGCTGACGTTGTTCATTTTGACGTTATGGACAACCATTATGTACCTAACCTGACAATCGGGCCGATGGTATGCAAGGCGCTGCGTAATCACGGCGTGACCGCGCCTATTGATGTGCATTTGATGGTCAAGCCGGTGGATCGGATGATCAGCGACTTTATCGAGGCCGGGGCAAGCTACATTACCTTTCATCCCGAAGCTTCTGAGCATATAGACCGCTCGCTTCAGTTGATTCGCGATGGCGGCTGCAAGGCGGGGCTGGTATTTAATCCGGCGACTTCGCTCTCGTATCTCGATTACGTGATGGATAAGATCGATATCGTGCTGCTCATGAGCGTCAACCCAGGATTTGGTGGACAGTCGTTTATTCCTGCCACGCTGGATAAGCTGCGTGAAGCGCGAGCGCGTATTGATGCGTCGGCTAAGGACATTCGCTTGGAAATCGATGGTGGTGTTAAAGCGGACAATATTGCCGAGATCGCTGCGGCAGGCGCGGATATGTTCGTCGCCGGTTCCGCGATTTTTAATGCTCATGAAACCAGCGATCCGCACGGCTATGATTCAGTGATCAATAAGATGCGTGCAGCGCTGGCTCAGAAATAACTCTTCTTCAGCTATGGCATACGTTAGCGGAGCCTTGAAGCGTCAGTGAAGTTTCATGCGTGGCTTGAGATAGCGGTTAAGCTTATCGACTAGCCACGTAAGCCCCGTTTTGGGGATCCCATGAATCGACATTTGGTGCATACGGTAAAGTGATGCGTAACACTGGCGGGCAAGCCAGCCCTCTAAAAACAGCCCGCGCGACGCCGAGCTACGCATCAAGTTGCCTACCGCATCATAGCGTGCAAGTGAGACAAGCGAGCCGTGATCACGGTAGTTAAAGTCTTTAATTGGTTTATCTTCCAGCGCATGCACCAGGTTTTTAGCCAGTAGCTTGGCCTGCTGATGCGCGGCCTGCGCGCGTGGCGGCACAAAGCTGTCTTCGCCCAGCGGACAGCATGCGCAGTCGCCTAACGCGAAGATATGCGCGTCATCGACACTTTGCAGTGTTTTAGTGACGTTGATCTGATTTTTCTTATTGGTGGAGAGCCCCAGTTTGGTTAAAAACTCAGGAGCTTTGATGCCTGCGGCCCATACGTTCAAGTCGGTTTCTATGATGTCGCCGTCAGAGGTGACCAACTGATTCCCTTTGGCTTCCTTGATTGCGGTGTTGATATGCACCTTGACGCCCAAGTTTTCCAGCTCTTTCTGCACGGTTTGGCTAACGCGCTCAGAAAGCCCTGGCAGCAGTCGGGGAGCGGCTTCCAGAAGGTGGACGCTAATTTGCTGGTGATCAAGCGCCGTTACGCCATACGCGTTTAACAGGCGTGAGGCATCAAAAAGCTCAGCAGACAGTTCAACACCCGTGGCGCCGCCGCCCACAATGCCAATCGTTAACTCAGTATGTTGACGCAACGAGGGGTCGGTATAGCGCAAGAAGGTGTTAATCATTTCACGCTGAAATAATTTGGCCTGCTGCGGTGAATCGATAAAGTGACAGTGTTCGGCAACGCCCTCGGTTCCAAAATCGTTGGAAACGCTGCCCAGCGCCAGAACCAGGTAGTCGTAGTGCAATTCACGCTCGGGAAGCACTTCGTAACCATCTTCATCATAAATAGGTGATAGATGCAGAACTTTCTGCTCGCGATCGAGCCCATGCAGTGAGCCACGCTGGTAGCGGTAGAAATGCGCAGACGAGTGCCCCCGGTAATCTACTTCATCCATGCTGGAATTAAGAACGCCTGTCGCCAGCTCATGAAGTAGCGGTTTCCATACGTGTGTCGCATTGCGGTCCAAGAGGACTATTTCGGCACGTTTGCGTTTGCCTAAGGTGTGCCCTAAACGAGTGGCAAGCGCTAAACCGCCGGCGCCGCCACCCACTATAACAATTCGAGGTATGGCCATTAATGTCTCCTGGGCTAAACGAAGATCCATGGGTGTTTCAATCACATCGCGCTAAAACACGCAAAGACTTTGGCCTCAGCATAGAAGCTTCCAGCCCTTATGACTAATGCATTAGCGTTTTTGGAACAGTAAGATACTGAGCAAATACGTCATACTATGACGCTAACAATGTGATCGCCATCATGGCAAAACGTTCTTATCAGTCGCGTTCTGGGGAGTAGTGCCGTGCACGCTATATTACATGGGAAACGGTTAGTGGCATTTGATCTGGATGGTACGCTGATCGACTCCGTACCGGACCTTGCGGTCGCGGTGCAGCAGGCATTGGGTAAGCTTGATTTGCCTTTGCCGAATGAGGATCAGGTACGTGATTGGGTCGGCAATGGCGCGCCAATATTGGTTGAACGCGCGCTTACCTGGGCGCTTGGACACACGCCTGAAAAAGATCTTCAAGCCCGTGCCCTTGATGCTTTTATGGCGTATTACGCCGCTGCGCCCAATGCATTAACGACGCTTTACCCAGGCGTGAAAACAGCGCTGGAAGCACTTCATCATGCGGGGTTTACGTTTGCGCTGATTACCAATAAGCCTGAGCGATTCATTGAGCCGATTCTTGAGCACTTTGGCTTGCTCGAATGGTTTTCGCTATGGGTCGGAGGAGACACGCTGGCCGAGAAAAAACCCTCGCCGTTACCGCTTTTGCATATCGCTCACGCGTGTAATGTGGCGCCCGGTGAATGCCTGATGGTCGGTGATTCACGCCACGATATTGAAGCGGGCAAGGCCGCAGGTTTTGCAACGCTTGCCTTGCCGTATGGGTATAACCATGGTGACCCCATCGAGCTTAGTCAGCCGGACATCGTGCTTTCATCGCTACTCGCACTGTTGAAACCTGAAACTGAGCAAGCGCAAGCCCAGTAGGGGTGCCACTACTCAGGACGCGCACCACCTAAGGCTTCGTGGATGAGCTCGGTGTTGTGGCGCATCATGGCCGGGTAGTTATAGGCCGGTTTGTCCTGATTGCTTAATGAATCAACGTAAAGTGGGCCTGCCAGCGCAATTCCTGTTTCTCGTGCCAGGGCATCCATGTGGATGAAGTCGACGGTGCTCTCGTAAAACAGCGCAGGTGGACGGGTCGCGTTCAAACGTTCGCTCATCTGGGCCATGGCCTCGGCGCTACCCTGAGTTTCGTTATTCATTCCCCAGATGGCGGCATATTCAAAGTCGTATGCGCGTGCAAAGTAACCCAAGCCTGCCTCGCTGGTAATCAGGGAGCGGTTAGTATTGGGGACGCCGTCCAGACGCTGCTCGATCATTTGATCAAGCGTCTTCAATGCGCCATAGGTTTCTTCCGCGCGGGCATAAAACGCATCGGCTTTGGATGGATAATGCTCTGCCAGGGTTTCGGCAATCACTTCGACATAAGCGGCAGCGCCTCGCGGGTCCATCCACATATGCGGATCGACCGCCCCTTTATATTGGCCTGTGATAATAGTGAGCGGAAAGACGTCTGCGTTTTCCGCAACGGCCTTTAGGACAAGCGAGTCATCGGACATGGCCACGACATGGCGTAGCCAAGGCTCCAATCCATAGCCGTTGTAAAACATGATATCGGCTTTTTCGATAGTCAGAGCGTTGGGTGGCGTTAGCTCCCAGTTATGGACGTCAGCACCAATAGGCACGATGACGCTTACCTGAATATCGTCGCCTGCAATACGTTTAACCAGGTCTTCAAGGACTGGAAAAGAAGCGATGACGTTAAGTGTTGAGGCGCTTGCTAGCGGTGATGCGCTCATAAAAATACTTAATACGAGCGTGCGTACCCAAGTCACTCGCTTTTGCATTTCACGCTCCCGCTCGATTAAAGGCTCAAGATAATAAAGACTGCTGCGCCCCATGGCTAGTTCCTGAACGTTTAAAATTGATTATAAGTTATTGTTATTAATGGTATAAGGCTTGTAGAAGAAGGCGTTTTTGGATCGATTTACAACTGATTTATGCTAAGTACGAATATTGTGATCATGGCCCGTGATATTCATTTAACGTCGTGTTAATGAAGCATCGTGCTAATTAAACATAGCAACGATTTAAACATAGTAACGCTGATCGTTTACTTCCATCACAAAAGCCTGTTCCTTGGCGAAGGACTTGAGAATATAAGATTAGAAAACTGTAAGGCTGGAAAAATGTTCTACTCTTGAGGTTGTTTTACCTAAGGAGAAGAACGATGAGCGAATTTTATAAAGTGCAAGAGCGCAACGATGAATTTCACGTGATTGATACGCGACCTGATGACTCTCAAACCGATGAAACCTCTGTGGTTTCCTATCCCACCCGCCAAGAGGCTGAAGACGAAGCCAAGCGCCTCAATGAAAACTCTCTAGGCTAAAACTCAAGCTGCAGTAAGTAAGCTAATAAAGGACTCAGCGCCGACGCTAGCCAACATCAAACCTCAAAACAGAAAGCCCGCGGGCTTTCTGTTTTTTTAGGCTGCTGTTTTAACGTGCGCTACTAGAAAAGAATTACTTCTTCTTTCTCATAAACGGGAAAATTTTTGCCATGGCATTGGCGAGCTGTTGGTCAATGGGTGTGTGATCCAAGCTCACTGCGGCTCTGGCAGCGGTATACGTCCCTTTGTACTCTCGGGCGATTTCGCTATCGGGCACGCTGTCAGGTATTTTTTCCTTTTCCCGAATGATATCAATGACAGCCTTATCCATGGCGTTCTCCTGTTAAGCGGATGTCTTGTGCAGCATTCTTGTTCAGCATAGACCAGTACAGGCAAAAATTTGCAACGGCGTAACGGTCATGGCGATTACCTTCATCCAACGATACAATCCCTTGATCAAGCACACCTGCAGGTAGTGGTGTCGCTGGTTAAATGGCTGGACAATAAAGCGGATGTCTTAGGTGAGTGAGAAGGTAATCAGTGGGTTATGATTAAGAAAGTCTTGATGCTCGATAACTATGATAGCTTCACCTTTAACATCGTCCAGTACCTAAGCGAATTGGGCGCCGAGGTGATAACCCACCTCAACGATGCTATTACCATCGAGCAAATTGAAGCGCTATCGCCCACGCATCTGGTGATTTCTCCTGGTCCCTGTACGCCAAACGAGGCCGGTATTTCCATGGCGGCTATTGGTTATTTTGCCGGTAAGCTACCTATCCTGGGCGTCTGCCTGGGGCATCAGGCCATCGGCCAGGTTTATGGTGGCCAGGTGATTCGCGCTCCCAAGGTGATGCATGGTAAAACATCTGCTGTTTTACATTTGAACCAAGGCGTATTCGAAGGTCTGGATAACCCGGTCGAAGTGACCCGATATCACTCATTAGTGATTGAAAAAGAAACGCTTCCCAGTTGTCTTGAAGTAACCGCCTGGACAGCAGACGATGACATTACGCCAGGTTTGATCATGGGGCTGCGTCATCGCACACTGGATATAGAAGGGGTGCAGTTTCACCCTGAGTCAATACTTACTCGCCAAGGCCATGAGCTGTTGGCTAATTTTTTAAAACGTGGCTGATTGCCTGTTTCACACGCTTTAGAGGCTCCTCTGCTCATGCAAATGCGAGATGCAATTAACGCGGTGATACACCGCGAGAACCTCCCCTTTGATGTAATGCATGCTTTGATGCAACAAATAATGACGGGCGTTGCCACCGACGCTCAGGTGGGCGGTTTGCTGGTAGGGCTTGCCATGAAAGGTGAGAGCGCTGAAGAGATTAGCGCGGCTGCCCAGGTAATGCGCGATTTGATGCGGCGTGTTCAGCTAAAGGCTGACAATGTAGTGGATATCGTTGGTACCGGTGGTGATGGCGCTAATTTATTTAACGTATCCACTGCCTCAAGCTTTGTGGCCGCAGCGGCAGGCGCTCACGTCGCGAAGCACGGCAATCGCAGCGTTTCCTCATCTTCCGGCAGTGCAGATCTTTTCGATATTGCAGGCATTTACCTGGATCTTAAGCCCGAGCAGGTGGCCCGCTGTATCGAGCAGGTGGGGGTCGGCTTCATGTTTGCACCTAACCATCATCCGGCAATGCGTTATGCCATCGGCCCACGCCGTGAAATGGGGGTACGCACGCTGTTCAATATTCTGGGGCCGCTGACCAATCCAGCGGGTGCGCCTAATCAGGTTGTGGGTGTGTACTCCCCTGAGCTGGTGCCGCTTATGGCTGAAGTGCTTAAAAAGCTAGGCAGCCACCATGTCATGGTCGTCCATTCTGATGATGGACTGGATGAAATCTCCTTGGCCGCGCCAACCCAAGTTGCCGAGCTTAAAGACGGTAAGATTACTCAATACACAGTCACGCCTGAAGCATTGGGCATTGAGCGCCAAAGCCTGGCCACCTTGAAGGCGGCCAATGCAGAAGACAGCCTGCGGTTGGTGAAGGCAGCTTTGAGTGGTGAAGGACCCGCCGCTGATATGGTATCGCTCAATGCCGGTGCCGCGCTTTACTGCGCTGGCGTAGCTGATAACTTGAAAGAGGGCGTAATGATAGCCCAGGATGCACAGGCGTCTAAATTGCCGCTCGAGAAACTCAGAGAGCTTTCTCACTTCACCAGCGTTTTTAAAGGGTAATTGATCGCCATGACTCAACAGATAACGCCGACTATTTTAACGCGTATCCTGGCACGTAAAGATCAGGAAGTCGCGGAGCGTCAGCAGGCGGTTTCTGAAACTGACTTGCTGGCCTTGGCCCAAAAGCAAAGCGCCCCACGCGGTTTTATCAGTGCGCTTAATCAGCGTATTGCAGCAGGTGACCCGGCGATTATCGCGGAAGTGAAGAAGGCCTCGCCCTCTAAAGGGGTCATCCGTGAAGAGTTCCATCCTGCAGATATTGCCAAAAGCTATGCCCAGGGCGGCGCGGCTTGCTTATCGGTGCTGACGGATGCTGACTTTTTTCAGGGCCACGAAGATTACCTGATTGCCGCACGGGATGTATGTGAGTTGCCGGTGATTCGTAAAGACTTTATTACCCACGGCTATCAGGTTAGCGAGGCGCGGGCGATTGGCGCCGACTGTATTTTGCTGATTGTGGCGGCTCTTGATGATGCTCAGTTGCGTGATCTATATCAGCAGGCCAATCAGCTGGGCATGGATGTACTCGTGGAAGTACATGATGCTGAAGAGCTTAACCGGGCACTCAAGCTCGATTTAGCGTTGGTGGGGATTAACAACCGCAATCTGCATACCTTTGATACCAGCCTGAATACCACGCTGGATTTACTGGCGCAGATCCCCGATAACGTTACCGTGATCACCGAATCGGGTATCCATACCCGAGACGATGTTCAACTGATGCGTGAGCATCGCGTCAATGGCTTTTTGGTAGGTGAGGCCTTTATGCGCCAGGCCGACCCAGGCCTGGCGCTTAAAAGCTTGTTCTTTTAACCCGCCTTTAGCTTCTCTTGCTGACTGTCAGCACTGCGAAGCACGTTCAGCAGTGCTTGCAGCGGGTGGGGGAGCACTTGATTGGAAAACCGCTTAACCTGACTACGGCATGAATAGCCTGTCGCCAGCAGTTTGCCCGCATTCTCGGGGGTTTCCACCTGCGGCTGCCAGGACTGGGCGTAGATGGTGTGGGACGTGTCGGCGTTACGGGTTTCATGACCGTAGGTGCCGGACATGCCGCAGCAGCCCGTCGCCGCCAACTCAAGCGTTAGGCCAAACGTGGCAAACACCTGCTGCCATGCTTTAGGGCTGCCGGGCGCATTGGTCTTTTCCGTACAGTGGGACAGCAGCGTAAAGCCGGGGTCGCGCAGGGCAAGATGGTTGGGCTTTAAAGTGTTCACCCGTGTGGCCAGCCACTCCTGAAGCATTAACACGTCAGGCACGGCGTCGGGGCCCAGCGCTTTCACGTACTCCTGGCGGTAGGTCAGGGTCATGGCCGGGTCGATGCCCACCATGGGTACCTCAAACTCACTTAAGGCGCGCAGGCGTTTGGCCTGCTTTTCTGCCGTGCGCTCAAAGGCGCCTAAAAAGCCTTGTACGTGCAGCGGCTTGCCGTTGGCACTATACGGCATCACGAACACGCGCAGGTTCAGGCGTGAAAGTAGTTCGACCACGTCCATCACCAGCTTGGCTTCAAAGTGCGTGGTGAAGGCATCCTGAACCACAATCACGCTCTGGGCGCGCTGCTGCTCGGTGAGCAGGGCCAGTGACGTCGGCGTGGCTTCCGCCACGCCCCAGGCCCGCAGCTGCTTTTTCACACTGGCGCGGGAGAGTAACGGTGAGTCGCTCATGCCCACGCCACGCCGCATCAGCGTTTCCATCCAGCGCTGGCCCATCAAGG
>NZ_JAGOBJ010000002.1 GCF_017983445.1 Halomonas sp. | reverse complement strand
AGATGGCGCCTTCGTTCTTACTACCCGATAGACGAGAAAGGTCGTACCCGCGTGTTGTTCGGGCACGCCCACAAAAATATACGGTCAGAAAAAAGCCAGTCAGGCTTAACTGACTGGCATTACGGCCCAGGTCGGGGCTTTTTGTCGAAGGGCGTACTATCAGGCGTGTGCTTTGATGGCCTGCTCAAGAATCGCCAGCCGCCCAGGCATCAGGGCATCTGCTACCGCAGTGATGCGTATCACGTTGGAAAGCGCAGGATGCGCCAGCCGGGCGACCAATACGCCTTCTGCCAATAGCTGCTGATGCACCGTCGCGGCAATGTCAGCGCTGGGTAGGCGGATGCCGATAAAGTTGGTGGCACTCGGCAGTACATCGGCCCCCAGAGCGCGAAAGTGCTCGGCCAACTGTTCGCGGCGAGCTTTCACATCCGCCACATGCTGATGCACTTCTTCCTGGTTATCCAGTACCACTTCGGCTGCGGCCAAAGTCAGTGCCGATACCGCATAGTGAATACGCACCTTCATCATCATTGAAAGCACTGAAGGCTCGGCAATTGCGTAGCCAATGCGCAGACCTGCCAAGCCGTGGGCTTTGGAAAGCGTGCGCAGGCGAATGACACCAGAAAGCGCTTTAGCGGCAAACTCGCTTCCCGCATCATCACGAAAATCGCTATACGCCTCATCCAGCAAGAGCCAGCAGGTGTCGGGCAGCTCCTTGCGCAGCTTGAGAATTGCACTGTCGCTATGCAGATGGCCGCTTGGGTTGTCCGGGTTGGCCAGATACACCAGGCGGGCGTCTTCCTGATGTGCCGCGGCTGCCAGGGCTTCCAGGTCCGGCGCCAGCACGCCGGGCGCCTCATGGTAGCTAGGCTCGATCAACCGGCAATCCTGGCCCTTGGCGAAGTAGCCAAAGGTGGGGTAAGTGCCTGCCGTACACACCACCGTGGCACCGGGTTCACAGGTGGTGCGCACTGCCAGGGCAATCAGGCTATCGGCGCCCGCATCGACCAGCAAATGATCAAATGGTGTGCCCAACTGGACGCTTAGGCGGGTGCGAACGCCAAACGCCTCGGCATCGCCGTAGCCGTAAGCGCGTTCGGCCAGCGCATCGCCAAAGTGCTCGCGCAGCGCTCGATGAGGCATATCCAGGCCTTCGTTGGAGCCCAGCTGATGCGGGATCTCGCGGCCAATACACCGTTCAAGTGCTTTGATGCCCGGAAAAGGATTAACCGGGCCTTCACCTCTCAGGTGGTCGGGGTAGCGGGGCATGTTGATATCCTAAAAACGAAACTGATAATTAAGCCAAGACTTTACCGCGATTCAGCAGGCCGTGGGGATCGAGTGCCTGTTTGAGCGTCTGCATCAGCTCGATTTCAGCACTTGTCCGGCAGGCACCTAGCCATGCCCGCTTTTCAAGCCCGATACCGTGTTCTGCTGATACGGACCCGCCGAGTGCCTGAAGGGGTTCATAAACCAGCGCTTCGACGGCGCGGCGTACGTCAGGGGCATGGCTGCCGACACTGATGGAAACATGCAGATTACCATCGCCCAAATGGCCAAAGATGACTAACCGGCCGTTTGGCCAACGCTGCAATAGCTGCGCTTCCAGGGTATCGGTGTAGCGTTGCATATCGACAATCGGCAGGCTGATATCAAAGGTCAGCTTCGGCGCTAGCCCCTTGACCAGCCCTTCAATATCCTCACGGATAGCCCAGAGGCCTGCGCGCTGAGTGGCCGATTGGGCAATCACCGCATCGACGATCAGCTCACGCTCCAGTGCCTGCTCCAGCGCTTCACTAAACTGTGCCTCGAGGCGGGATTCATCACTGCCTAACCCTTCGATAATCACGTAAAACGGGTGCTCGGTTGCAATCGGTGGCGTGTGGCGGCCCAGCGTTTCGGTGAGCAGCCGGTAATGGCTCTGCCACATGACCTCGAAGGCGCCAAGGCTGCCGCCCAGCGCTTTACCCATATGGCCGAGCAGTTCAGTTAGTGCTTCAAACGACGGGCAGGCGACCAGCGCGGTTTGTTCGATGGGCATGGGCGGCTGCAAGCGCAGCACGGCGCGGGTCACGATGCCCAGGGTACCCTCGCTGCCGATAAACAGCTGCTTCAAGTCAAATCCAGCGTTGTTTTTGAGCATGCGATTCATGGAGCTTACCACGCGGCCATCGGCCATTACGGCCCCCAATCCCAAAACCTGTTGGCGCATCATGCCGTAGCGAATCACCCGCACGCCGCCTGCGTTGGTGGCAATATTGCCGCCGATCGTGCAGCTGCCACGCGCGCCAAGATCCAACGGGAACTGCAGTCCGGCCACGCTGGCCGCTTCCTGTACCCGTTGCAGCGGGGCGCCCGCCTGTACCGTCAGCGTGCCGCCGACCCGGTCTATCTCCTCAATGGCAGTCATGCGTTCAAGAGAGATGGCCAGTTCATCGGGAGTGGTTTCAGCGCCGTGTACCAGGCCGGTTAGCCCACCGTGAGTGACGACGGGCTGCTTGACGTCAAAGCAGGCCCGCATAATGGCCGCCAACTGATCGGTATCGGCGGGGCGAACAATGGCGCCAGCGCGGCAATGTGCGCCGGTCATCCAGTCTTCCTGGCGACTGGTCACATCATCGCCGGTGATCACATGGGTAGCACCCACTATATTGCGCAGTGTTTCTAGACTTATTAGCACTGATCATCCTTAAAAATTAATGGGTCTTTCTGTTCTGCTTCATAATCCGTTTATGTTGAATCGCTATTATAAGATCACAAATTTACGCGGCTCGCGTGAATCATGGATCACGCACGGCAACGCTATCCGCTATACGTGTGAGAAGAGTAGGACAAGTCATTCAGGTGTCTGGCAAGATAGTCGCTTTCGAATTTCTATCGATCAAGGACACGGCATGGCCCACCTGCTACGCATCGTGATGATTCACGGCCACCTGGAAGGCGTGGTTGAACTCAGTGTGGACGGCCACACCAATATTTGCGGCACCAACGCTTCGGGCAAGACCACGCTTCAGCGCCTGGTGCCGGTGTTTTACGGCGAGCTACCCAACAAGGTAGTGCCTAAAACGCGCATGAAGTTTGATGCGTTCTACCTGCCGCATCGCAACAGCTATCTGGTGTATGAGTACCGCCGTGAGGCCGGCAATATCTGCCAGGCAGTGCTGACCCGCAAAGCCGAAGGCGGGGTGGAGTACCGCTTCGTGGGCGGGCCTTATCAGCCGGAAGATTACCTGGTCGAGAGCGAGGCGGGCGTGGCCGCACTCGACTACACCCAGTGGGCCAGTGGCCTGCGGCGTAGCGGCACGCCGGTGTCGCCCAAGCTGGGCGCTACCTCTGAGTTTCGCTCGGTGATTCAGAACGACTTTACCCAGCTGCACGGCAACAGCCGCGATGGCCTCAAGCTGCGCCAGATCGCCGCGCAGTTCAGCCTGGTCAAGCCCGAGCGGCGTATCCGCCATATCGAAAAGCTGGTGTCAGCGGTGCATGCCAAAGAGGGCAAGATGGATACCCTCAAAACCATGCTGGCAGCGATTTTCGAAGAGGATGGCGTTGAGCTTCCGGTCACGCGGATTCGTAACACCAAGGCACGTGAATGGATTGCCCAGATGCGCCAATCCATGCGTCTGGAGCCTTTACAAGCGTCGCTCGCCCGGCTTGCCGGGATTGACCGCGAGCTTGCCCATTTGGATGCCACGCTCTGGCAGCTTAAGCCCCAGCTGGAAGATGACCGCCAGCAAGCCGAGCGGCGCATGGCCGATGTGGACGCCGAGCTTGCCCGCCATCAGCGTGAGTTCCAGCAGCGGGAAAGCGACTATGCCCAGGCGCGCGACGCGCTGAACGACCGTCACAGCGAAGTGGTCAGCGATTTACAGCAGACCCAGCGCCGCCTTAATGATCTGCAAACCCAGTACGAGCGCTATTTCGAGGCGGATATGCCCGCTCTGGAGCGCGATATCAATGCGCTGCCCCAGTGGCGTGAACAGCGCGATCAGCTGCGTGCTCACCTGAACGTAATGCAGGATGCGGTAAAAGAGAGCCAGGCACGCCTCGACGGGCGCCTGCGCGAACTTTCCGAAGCCCTGGCCCGCCAGACCGGCGAAGCCCAGGAGCTGATCGACGCCCTGGTGGAAGAGAAAGCCCTGCGTCGTGAACAGCAATGGGAAGCTGAACAGCAGCTTAATGAACGCTATCAACAGGAGCGGCAACGCCTGGAAGGCGAGTATCAGGCCCAGCTTGAGCTGGGCGTTGAGCAGCTGGCCGAGCTAAAAGCCCAGCTTTCGCTATCGACCCAAACCGCCGAAGAGGCTTCTGAGGCAGAGCTTGCCCAGGCGCGCCTGGACCAAGCCCAGCAAGAGCGCAACGCATCGGCCGCAACACTAGACGGCTTGCGCCGCGAGTTTGAAAGCTGCCGCCGCACCCGAGATGACGCCGAGCAGCAGCTGGTGCAGCTTCGCCAGCAGCTTGAGCGCGCCGAGCAGCGCAGCTATGCGCTCTATCAGCAGCGTGACCCCGAACAGGGCAGCCTGCGCCATTTTCTGCGCTACCATCGCCCCGGCTGGGAGCAGCAGCTGGGCAAGGTGATCGCCCCGGAGCTTTTGGAGCGGCGGGATTTGGCGCCTCGATTAGCCGACGGCGGCAGCGACGACCTATTTGGGCTGGCGCTGGATCTCTCGGCCATTGCCTTGCCCGACTACGCTCAGGATGAAGCCACGCTGCTTGCCGCCATTGAAGAAGCAGATAGCGTCAAGCGGCGCGTACAGGCAGAGTGCCAAACCGCCGAGAAAGCGCTTAAGCAGCACAACGAGCGCGTTCAGCAGGCCGATGAAGCTCAAGACCAAGGCCGTATGGCCCATAAGCGTGCCGAGCAGGAAGTCGAGTTTTCCCTTGAAGCGCGCCGCCAGCAGCAGGAGCGCCACGCCAAGCATCAACAGGAGCGTCGCACCGCGCATCAAACCGCGTTAGCCCGCTTGGAACAAACACAAACCGAGCTGCGTGAAGAAAAACAGCAAGCCCTCAAAGCGCTGGGTGAAACCCACCAAAGCCAGCTGTTAGAGCTAAAAGCCGACGGCCAAAGCCAGGTGGATAGCCTGGATGCCCAGCTGCGCCAGTACAAGCAGCAGCTAAGCGATGCCAATACCGAGCACCAGCGCCAGCGGGCGGAGCTGGAAGAGGCCTTTAGCCAGGAACTGGCCGAGCAGGGCGTCGACCCCGCCAAGCTAAAAGATACCAAGGCGCGCCTGGCAAGCCAGGATGAACGCATCCGCGTCACCGCCGCCCGTCAAGATGAACTCACCGAATACACCCGCTTTATGCGCGTGGAGTGGGGGCAGCACAAGCCGCAGTTGGTCACCCAAGAAGCCGAGCTCGAAAAAACTGAACAGCAGCTTCAGCGCGATAAAGAGCGCTTGAAAAATGATTTTCAGGCAGCGCGCAAAACCCACCAAAGCACGGTCAGCACGCTTAAAACGAAGCGCGAAAGCGAATACGCCAGCCTGGAAGCCTTAAAACCACTGCTGACACAGCTGGAAAGCCTGGCTATCGAACCCGACGGCCAAGCCCCGGCTGCACCGCTGGGCGATGTGGACGAACGCATCGAGCGCGCCCGCCAGGCGCTGGGCAATCGCCATCAGTTGATCGAACAGCTGCGCCGGGGCTGTCTGGATGTTGAAAGCCAACTAATCAAAGATGCCAGCAGCGGCTTTGCCGAAGCGCTGGAGAGCGAGCGCAGCAAGCTGCAAAGCGACAACCCGCGCCTCCAGCTGCCGCTGCTGCGCGACATGCTTAAACTGCTTGAAGATCAACAGCAGCAGTTGATTCAGGAAGGCCGCAACCTGAGCGACGACCTGGATAAATTCTTCACCGTGTTCCGTGATCTGAACCGTCGCATCAGCGCTCAGAGCCGCCGGCTTTCGGAAGAAGTCGCCGACGACCTGCGCCTGGAAGGCATCACCAAGGCCGAGGTGCGTATTCAGTCCACCATCGATGAGCTGGGTTTCTGGGAGCCGTTGAAGCTGTTCGCCCAGCGCTATAAAGAGTGGCGCGAATCCGGCCAGACGCTGCCCAGCGACGACTACCTGAACACTCTAGCGGATGTGGTCGATTTGCTGCGCAGCGACCAGCAGTACAGCTTCGAAAGCCTGCTGCGCCTGGAACTGCACCTGAATGAAGGCGGCACGGACCTGGTGATTAAAAACGACCGCCAACTGCTGGAGTCCTCCAGCCACGGCATGGCCTACCTGATTCTGTGTAAATTCCTGCTCGCGTTTACCCGCCTGCTGCGCGGTGATGCGGACATCGCCATCCACTGGCCGATTGATGAGATCGGCACGCTGGCGTACCACAACGTCGAAAAGCTGTTCGACGCCTGCGACAGCAACCGCATTCATATCGTTGGCGCGTTCCCCAACCCTGAATCCGACGTGCTGCTGCTATTCGCCAACCGTTACCTGATTGACCGCGATGGCACTAACGCCAATAAGCGGGTGTTAAAACGCATTGAGCCGCGCCTAAGCCGCCTGGCCGAGCGGCTCCAGGAACGTCAGCAGGAGGTGACGGTATGATCGAACATGGCCCACTGCTTGAGCGTTTGCTCGCCGGGGAATTTATCTGCTCGGTCAGCGACGAGACCGGATATCGCCACCTGAGCAACGCAGAAACCCGCGAGGAGATCGACACCTACCTGCGGCCACTTAACCGTCGCCTGGCCAGCAATGAAGAGGGCAGCGTGTATTTTCTAGCTTGGCGTCAGCTTAATGACAGCGCTCGGGATCAGCTCTCGCGCCAGCTAGGCGAGACGCTCAACAGCCTGCTGCCGCTGCTGGAGTGGCTACAGCTGGTTCAGGAAGCGCTGGGCCGCGATACCCTGGCCGCCCCCGGTGATGTGCTCAAGCCCGCGGAATTCAGCGCCAAGTGCGAAGACAACCAAAGCCTGCGCGAGCGCCTGGAACGCCTGGCCACCGACAGCTTTTTCGGCTCGCAAAGCGACCAGTTAGATGCCCAGGTAAAGCAGGTCTTCAAGCGCCTCAAAGAGCACGGCTACTTGCTTCAACCGCATTCAGAGCGGCAGGTGTTTGTGATCACCGGCAAGATCGACTACCTGGTCGACCTGGTGCGCTTTATCCGCGATGAAGAGAACCTGCCGATTGATGCCGAAGGTGAAGAGGGCACTCAGGAGGCCCTCTTGTGAGCAAGAGTGTGAATAACAGTGTGAGTGAGCTAGAGAGCCGCCTGCTGAAAACCGGCGGCGAACGGCTGGCGCTGCTGGGCAAGCATTCTGAAGCGCTAATGCAGGCCTACACTCGCGATGAAGTGCCGCTGGAATCGCTTAGTGATAGCGCACTGCGTAAGCTGCTGGCGGCACGCATTCTGTGGCGCCCGGATGAGCACAGCGGCGTAAAGCTCTCGCCCAAGGTGCGCGAACTGATCGCCGAAATGCTCGCCGATGAGACCCGCCGCCATGTAAATGCCGACGTAGCAGAAACCCTGGAGCTAATTCGCTCTTTGGTACACAGCTACCGCGAGGCGCGCAGCCGTGGCGAGCATTGGCGGTTGGAGCAACAGCTGATGCGCCTGCGCCAGGAAGTCGACGACCTTAATGGGCGCTTTGCCGATGCCATCGACAGCTTATGGCAGCGGCTGAATAGCGACTTTGGTTTTGTCAGCCAGCTCAACGATAAGATCCGCGAAAACGACCGCGCCCAAAAGCAGATCGCCAGGCTTCTGGATGGCCTGGCGTTAATCAACTTTGACGAATTGATAGAGCTGGTAGGCAGCGACGGCAGCTTGCGCAAGCTATTGATCAGCCAGCTTCAACAGCAGTTAAGTCATCACTACACCGGCTTGCGCGAAGTACAGCGGCGCTTGATCGAGCTAATGGCGCGCTTTCGTAAGCAGCAGGCGCGCAGCCGCCTGATCAGCGGCATGGCCGCGTTTATGCGTGAACACCCAGGCTTTGTACCCGGCAACTACGCCCGGCGCAGCGAGGTGCCAAGCTTGGTCAACCAGGCCGCCCCGCTCAACGCGGCGGCCGCCCCGGCGCTGGACCGAAACCTGGAGTGCCAGGTGCTCGCCGACCTGCTGCACCAACTTCCCCAGCCGCGCCACACCACGCAAACTGTTGAAGCCGCGGCACCCGCCCAAGCCCAGGAAAGTAGCTTGGCCGCCGCCCGCCAACAGGCACTCAAGCAGGATGTTGAACACTTCTATTTAAGTGTGATTGACCAGCCCCAAGCGGAGCCAGTCAGCGCCCTTGAGTACCTGCACGAAAGCCCGCTGGAGTGGCCCGATGAAATCTGGCTGTTCCAGGTAATCGCCGAATACCAGGGCCTGCCGCGCAGCGACCAGCGCGCGTTTCGGCTCAAACAGCAGGAGAGCCAGGCCAGCGCCTTCAACCACCTGCGCCTTATTCACGACGTTGAACTAGCGCTTGCCGTATGAACCTACCCAGCCGCGCCCGCAATGGGCTCAATGGTGTGGCCCGCGAACTACTCCGCCAGCCCACGGTGGAGAAGCCCCGCCGCCAATGGGTAGACGACGTAGTAGCTTGGTGCCATCAGCACGATATTGACCTAGCTACGCGAATAAACAGCAAAACGCTGCATTTTGATTCCGCCTTGCTCGCTCAGATTAACAATGTATTAGACAGCGCCCGAATAGCCCCACTAGGCCGCTGAGGCAGCGGCCTGACCAGCACCGCCGGGTGGGAATGGGGGTTGGTTAGCTGTTAGCTGCTTGCTTGGCCTTGGTGTGGAGCATCAGCTGTGCAGTGCGTTTCTATTGCTCTGAAGAGGCAGGGCAAAACGTGGCAGCGCGCTGCTTTTGGATAAGAGGGCTATTTTTTCTTTGCTTTCAGGCAAATCAGTGGGATAGGTTCAATGGAGCAGGCTACATAACCTCAACGAATGAGCGTGCACGTTTATTGGGGTTATGCAGCCTTCCGTATAAGCACTGTTACTGAGAAGGGAAGTCGCACAATGTCTTTCGACGAAGCACTATTTATAGGGAACCCGAAATCTCGTGCGGCGTTGCCCTTGGGGCGGATCCTTGAGCACTACGCGATTGTCCGCGACGCAATCGCGACCACAGAGCATGTCGTGCCCGAAGAATTGCCCAGCTTTGTAGTCAATCAATCCTTTATCTATGCCTTTAATTCTTACAAAGCGATCAATCTTCTTCTCCCTGAGCTTTATCACGAGTCGGCGGCCGCAGTCATGCGTCAACTTTGGGAGGTGTCACTAAACTTGCATTGGATAGGGGGCAATCCCGGGGAAAGATCCAGAGATTTCTGTAACTATACGGTAATGGAGTATCGGAAACTTCTCAGCAAAGAGGAAGTGAACGATCAGATTAACGACTTCGATAGAGCGACGGAAAATTTTCAGAGTCGGTTCAAATATAAAGATAAAAGGGGCCGGAATCGATCGCACGGAAATTTCGCAACGGTTAGCATCCACGATAGGGCAACTGAACTTGGTGAACCTTGGGCGTCTGAATACACACTGGTCTACCATCTGACATCAATGCATGCTCATGGAGCGCCAGGAGCGATTTTACATGCTTTGTTTCAGGCGAGTTACCCCAATCCGAATCGACTTGAAAAGAATTCAACAGCTTTGATTGCTATCCTCGCCATCAAGGTGATGGTTCGCAATGTGGAACTTCTTCATAAACTTGGTGTTATCGTAGATGCTTCTTCAATACTGCAAGCATTTCGGCAGTTTGAAGACACTCTTAGAGCAGAGTCGAAGGGCTCTCAGTAACAAGGTGGTCAACGGACGCCAACTACGCTGCGTTCCGTTGGCACCCGTTACCAATGGCGTTAGCCTCCATGGCGCATCAGTGCGGCACTCAAGAGCGCAACGTTGGTTAACTTGCAGTTGGAGTCGTAAATGTCTCGTAAGTGTATAATATGTGGCGAGCCCGCAGGATCAAGGGAGCATCTATTTCCCGCGGCCTTTGGCGGCAGAAGAGTCAGTAAGAAAATATACTGCGAAGAGCATAACAATGCGCTCGGTATTCATGTTGTTGCACTGCTTGACTCGCTAGAGTACTTTAATGCCGCTCTTGGTGTTCGCTCTGATCATAGACGTTCTCCAAAGCCGTATGAGGTTGAGTTGGAAACAGGAGAACGTTTTCATGTACTGCGCGATCAGTTTAATATCGCGCCACCACGCCCCCTTCGAGAGATGCCGGAATTGGTTGGGCGGTCTGCGACATTAAAATTTTCAAGCAAGGACCAGTTTTACGAATGGGCTGAAAATCAGCGGCGGGACGGCTATAAAGTTAAAAAAATTTCAGAGCCTAAAGTCGAGAAGCAGTACTTTTCTGAGCCAATTGAGTTATCAATGGATTTTGGGAGCGAGGAATTCCGTCGCGCCATTGCATATCTTGGGTTAACGTACCTAGCACACTACTATCCTGCTGCCGCCGAACAGAGCGGACTCGAGTCAATCAAGTGGTGCGTTCTTGGAAAGGAACCGGTCGAAGATCGGGTCTGGTGGGTGGATCCATATAAAATCACCACCTGCGTCAGTGGTGAATTTAAGGCAACCCATTTCGTTACGGTCGTGATTGAGGAAGGCGGAAACTCATATGCACAGGTGGGTTTTTTTGGGAATCTATGTTTAACGGTTAGTCTTGGTTCGGTGCAGGGCGTGCAGCCAGAATGCGTAACCACCTATATCAACTCAACTGCAGAGTCAGCTGCTCCAGACATTGACGTAAAAGTGGATCGTGAGCTCGGGGGGGAGATTCATCTAGGCTCGCCTGAACAGAGTCAGCAATATCGTTCAAAGATAATAGGCGGCGAAATCGTCAACCCAGTGTCTCAGATACTTAAAGCGCTTGCCGACGAGCATCTAAATACTGAGGTAGAAGGGATTCGTCGGAGATTAGATGATGCTAAGGGCCAACCCAAAGACGTAAGAGAAAATGTTTTGGTGGAAATTGTTGATGAGCAAGGGCAGCGGATATTCAACCATCTGCATACAGGAATTTCGGAGCTAATCAAAAGTAACCGAGATTTTCCTGCTCATATTCAAGCCCGGCTTGAACAGTTAATCGCGCCAGATTCTGATTCGCCGAGTGGTCTATCGGATGCAGCGTTGACTGCCTTAGAGCAGGGAAAGGTCGGCCTCGCTAACGAAATATTACGCCTTCAGGAAAATGGTCAACTTACAGGTGAAACGCTGAAATTGCTACTTGCTGGTGGGCTTGGATGCGCTGCCGTTTTGAAGCCGGTGCTTGATGACTTTCAAGCATCACTACCACAGTAATTGTCGAGGTAGCGGCTAACAAGCGACGGCAGATGGATAAAATTTCGGCTCGTTCCTCGCTGCAATTTGCCCGCTGCGCCGGGCGTTAACTGCTCATGGAGTGTCTAATGAAGTGGTGGGAAAAAACTGTAGAGTATTATTTCATCAGGAAATATATTCCAGAAGATATGATTCTTTCCCCTCTTGACGGGGAGCAAGAAAAAGCGGGAGACGCTTTCCTTTCAAGCAATGAAAAATGGGTTATCTTAGAGTTTAAGAAAGACTACCAGTCTTTGTCGTCTGAGAAGAAAAAATATAAAAATTATGATGATGCCGCGAAGGCTTTGTCACCAAACGATACTCACCACTTCCTGATTTACGGACAGGTGTCGGATGGAGCGTTTGGACTCGCCGGAAAAACATACTTTTCAGGTAAAGCGGTATCAAAGATTAAAGAGATATTTGAGGCAGGGAAGAATAAGGAAGAGTTTGTTTCCTATCTTGAAAAATTGATTGAATACAAAACCAAGCTTGATGAAGCTAGTGGCGGGTCTGTAGGTGGTTACTCGTTCGTTGCTGGAATTAGTGCAGACAATAAAATCACTAGCTGTATGAATCTATACGAATTTGGTTTAGATCATGGTCTCAAGTTGGAGCCTTCACCTCAAATAAAGCAAGAAATAAAAAGGGGGCGTAGTAGGTCAGAAATGGGGATGTAACACAGTTAACAATCGCAGTCACGGTGATGGATTTTACATTTCGGCTTCGCCTGCATTTCAAAGCCACGCGTGCTGCGGGCGTTAGCTGATGATGGATCGATCGAGTATTTAAAATGAACTTTGTTTTTATTGATGCGCGTTGCCAATAAGTTATGAACCTACTTTTCCTCGGCACTTCCGCCGGTGTACCCACCAAACAACGCAACGTCTCCGGCATCGCCTTGCGAGAAAGCAAAGGGAAGGGCTGGTACCTAATCGATTGTGGTGAGGGCACCCAGCAGCAGGTCTTGCACACGAAGCTATCGTTCCATTCCTTGAAAGCCATCTTGATTACCCACGTGCACGGCGACCACTGCTATGGGCTGCCGGGCATACTGGCAAGTGCGGGAATAGGTGGCCGGAAAGCGCCGCTGACCCTTGTGGCGCCTGCCGGTATCAAGGCATGGCTGGAGGCTACCTGTGAGGAGATGACGCCGTGGACTCACCACGGCAATGACCGCATCGAATTTGACATTGCGTCGGTGGATGGCCCATTTCAGATATAAAAAAGGGTAAGATCGATTTGTTCTCAACCAAACTGACCTCTTTTAGTGCATTGCCTCCCGTTTCCCTCCTAGCCCCTAAACCTGGGCGTAGCCTCCGTCAACGAACATCTCGCTCCCTGTCATAAAGCTGCTATCGTCGGATGCCAGGAACGCCACTGCGGCTGCGATTTCCTTGGGGTCACCTAGTCGCTCAAGCGGTATGGCCCGTTTCATCTCGCTCAGGGCTTCGGACGGGAGCAATTCCATCACCTTGTCTGTTTTGGTCGGGCCAGGAGACATGACGTTCACGCGAATGCCCGTTCCCCTGAGGTCATGCGCCCAGCTGCGCGCCAAATTGCGCACGGCCGCCTTGGAGGCGCTGTAGATGCTCATGGCCGGGGTGCCCATGCTGCCCACCGTGGAACCGGTGAGGATGATGGAACCGCCGTTCTTCATCAGGGGTAGAGCCTTCTGGACAGTGAAGAGGGTGCCTTTGACGTTGATGTCGAAGATGTAGTCATAGTGCTCGGGGGTGATCTGTCCCAGGCTGGCGAAATCGCCGACACCCGCGTTAGCCACCAGTACGTCCAGGTGCCCTTTCTCTTTCTGGACTGTCTCGAATACGCGGTCGAGATCCTCCGGCTTTGTCACATCCGCCTGGAGACCTCGGGCGTTGGGTCCCAGTGCCACCGCCGCTTTGTCGAGGACGTCCTGGCGCCGTCCGACAATGAAGACGAAGGCGCCTTCGTCGATGAGACGTTGGGCCGAGGCCAGGCCGATGCCGCTGGCTCCGCCGGTGATGAGTACGATTTTATCGTTTAGCCGATTCATGTTTGGGTCTCCGTGTGTGTTGACTCGATTCGCTTTAACGATATATAACCCACTTACAAATGTTCAAGTATGCACCTTTTGGTAAGTAGGGTTATGGCGAAAGAAAACTCAGAAAACCCACGCTTCATCTGCGGCCTGCATGCAACGCTGCACGTGATGACCGGGAAGTGGAAGCCTTTGATTCTGTTCTTTTTAAACAAGGGCCCGACGCGTTACGGCGAGTTAAAGCGAAGCATTCGGGGGGTGAGCGACAAAATGTTGATCCAGCAGTTGAAAGAGCTGGAGTCCGACGGCATCGTCAAGCGAACCGACTACGGAGAGATCCCGCTGCGCGTCGACTACTCGCTGACGCCCTTCGGGGAAAGCTTAGTGCGGGCTATGGAGCCGCTTTGCAGCTGGGGCGGAGCGCATGAAGAGGACATTGCCGCGGCGATGGACCGCCGCCAAGCCAGCCGGTAGGAGGTTGATGGCCTGAACGGCCGCTTGCCAACGCTAAGCGGTTACTCAAACCGGCCGGCCGCCTACCTTGCCGATAGCTATTACGGCGGCGGTTTTGCCTTCCTCGCTAAAGCATGGCGCAAAAACCATCGGCCACATTTTGACGTTGGCGGTTTCGATCCCAAAGCGGTAAAAGCAATGGATAGCAACGCCACTACACATGCCTGCTGAGCCATTCCTACCAGCTTAGGTTGCGCAAGCATCTTGCTTCGCTGCCCTCAGCTCATCCAATGCATGAGTACCTAACACTGCTGTTGGACAAGCAGCGGGGGCTTTAACAGCGGTGGGGGAGGTGAGGTGTATGGGGGGGGTGTGATTGCGTATCTATTGGTCGTAAGGCCATGCCTTTTAAGCCAAGGCCCCCGCATGCTCAATGCGGGTGTTTGGATGATTGAAACTGGCAAAACGCGCAGACACGCGAATTTTGGATATGCCGCCAAATTTTGCTTTGCTCACAATATAAACAATGGGTAGAGTCAAATATTATGGCTACATAACCTCAATGAATGCGTTGGTACGTTTATTGAGGTTATGTAGCCTTCCGTATAATCACTGTTATACCTCACAGGAGTAAAATTTGAACAGAGGAATATTTTCTTCAATATCAGATAACGAAGCCTATGCTGAAGCAGATAAAAAATGGACTGTAGAGCTTCAGAGGTTTCACAAATATTGGTATGACTTGGTGGTTAATCCTAATGAGGTCGCGGAATACTTTGATACACGAAAGCTAATTGTCGATTATCTAAAAGGTGTAAAGAAAGCTGTAGAGAAAAGCTTGGAAAAGCGATTTGTGTATTTTATTTGTTCTAGAACAAAAGTTAGGTTTAATACCAAAAAGAAGCCTTTTTTCAATCCCTTCACCAAAAAAGTAAAAATTCATATCTTAGTAGGTAAGAAAGAAAAGAAAAGAAGTGTTTGGTGCAAGTTCTTCGACAGAGGGCTAGAAAAATTTTATAACCCCAAGATAGATTTAACTGATAAATACATAACTATAACGGACTCAAATGGTGACCTTACGACTGCATCTATTCATGATTTTCTTGATGGTTCGGATATAAACTTAGGAATAAGTAGCAATGTTGAATATGTTGGGTACACTGAAAACCCCCACACCCGACCTACAAATGGCTCTCACACAGGACTGAGTGACACTCTCTACAAAGTATCAAACGAGGATTGTGATACCCTAATTTACTTTAACGTTTTTAAAGTTATCACAGAGGCAACCAGCAAGAACTCTATGCTTAACTTTGTCATCCCTAATTCAATGACGGATGAGATTGAATCAGAACTTGAAGGAAAAGTAATAGAGAAATGTTTTATTTTTTACTTTGACGCAATTAATCAGAGTAGAAATAAGAAAAAAGAGTTATCTGAGCTAAAAAACAGCCTTATGAAAATGGCCCAAGAAAACAAAATAGGCTCAGTCACCTTTTACTACGAGTTTGAAGATGTAAATGACTATGCAATTTTTTCGTCGTCATTAGTTAAGCCTGATTATTGCCATAGGTTTTCGGTGTGTTTAGAAAACGATAATGTTGAAGTTAAAAGATTCTGAGGCAGGCCTTGGGAAGAGGTATGACAAGTTGCTGCACACGGATAAATTACTCGCCGCGCTCGCAATTTACCGGTGAGCAAAGCGTTATAGCGAATCAAACATGAAACTACTCATACTAATGATAACTCTGTTGCTATCAGGCTGTGTTGTTTATCCCATCAACAAGACGCTTCAGCCTGAGGCCGAAATCCTCGTCACCAACGCGAAAGGAAAGCCCATTCAGGATGCTTGGGTGACTTTAATATCGAGCTCCTACCCTTATGGCCTTGAACGGATGAGAAAGAGTGATAAAACCAATGATAGTGGTGAGGCGAGCTTTCCAGAAATGAAGGAGTGGCGCACTGAAACATTGATGATTCACGGCTCAAGCGTGTTTTTCTGGAATTGGTGCGTAGTAAAAGCAGGTTTTGAAACACACTCGACAATGTGGAGTAGTGGTCAAGATTTTCAGTCCCCATACGACATCATTCTTACGCCAGGGGAAAGCACGCCCTGCCCAGAAGAGCCCAATAAAATTGGCCGTGGGCTATAACAAGCACATGTTGCAGAGTTCCGGACTGGGACATGGCCGTTCAACGTTTAGATGATCTCCTTGGTGTCGAATATGAGAACATGGCGATTGTGCCCGCTTGGCTAGCACCTTCTGTACGTTGGGGGAAAAATGAAAAAGTGGCTATTCATAGTGCTCGCTTCGCTGTCGTTGTCAGCCGTTGCTGATGACGAGAAGCTTGATTGCAACAATATAAGGGGCACGTTTGATACCAATCGGTGCGCGGCTATCGAGTTAGAGGCCGCCGAGGACGTACTCACCCACTATCTGGAAATGAGCGTAGAACATAACGCGTTTGACCCTGTGTTAGTCGATGCTATTAAGGTGGCTCAAAAGCAGTGGCAAGCGTATGCCGCTGCCCATTGCGGCTCTGTCTATACGCAGTGGCGCGACGGGACCATTCGAGACGCCATGGGCATTACGTGCCATACCCGGTTAACGAAACAGCGAACGCACGACATCTGGCAAGACTTCCTGACCTATATGGACAGTACGCCGCCGGTGTTACCGGAACCCTCTCTCGAATAACGCTTTGGTCCTTTATATGATGCACTGTTGTTACTCCTTATAGGCACGTACCATGCTTTCTTTAGTTTGATCGAATGAGGGAGTTACCCAATGCAGACGTTGAGAATTGACCTGGTGTCCGATGTTGCCTGCCCGTGGTGCGCCATCGGCTACCGGCGCCTGGAACAAGCGCTGGAAACCTTGAAGGGTGAGATCGAGGTCGAGCTTCACTGGCAGCCCTTTGAGCTCAACAGGGATATGCCGCCCGAAGGCGAGCCGATTCTGGAACACTTGTGCCGCAAGTACGGCAAGGATGTGGCCAGCATGGAGCATTCCCAGCGCGAGATTATGCAGGTAGCCGATGAGCTTGGCTTGAATTTCCGTGGCGCCTTGGAGCGTCGAGCGAACAATACCTTCGCTGCTCACCGCGTGCTGGCGTGGGCTGGAACGCAAAATCAAGAGACAGCCCTACAGCTGGCACTGTTCGAGGCTTATTTTGGTGAAGCGAAAAACCCCGCCGACCCAGAGGTACTTCGTGAGAAGGCCATTGAGGTGGGGCTGGACGGTGACGCCGCCGAGGCCATCGCGCGGTCTGATCAGTACGCGGACGAAGTGCGAGCGGCAGAACAGCGATTCATGGAGGCAGGGGTGAGCGCTGTACCAGGATTCATCCTCGACGGACGCTACCTGATCTCTGGCGCCCAGCCCGCTGACGTGCTGGTCGATGCGCTTCGTCAGGTGGCGGAAGAAAACGCGAACGGCTAACGTCTCGCCTCAGTGGTCACCGAACCGACTCGTTTTGCTGAGATCCAAAAATAGCCCTTCTAAGCCGGTCCATGTTCCGGCCCATTGATCGGTAATCTTAAAGAGAGATTAACCGAAAATGAAGTAACCGCTGAAACCAGAGACGCCGAGTCTACTGACTTCAATTCAACTGTGAAAAATGCCCATGACGTCATCACTTCATCGCCTTTACTCTTTTCGTCGCTGCCCCTATGCCATGCGTGCCCGGCTCGGCTTATTGTTTGCTGAGTTACCGGTGGAGCTGCGCGAAATCACATTGAAGAACAAACCGGCCCAGATGCTAGCGATTAGCCCGAAAGGCACTGTGCCTGTTTTACAGATGTGTGATGGTACTGTGATCGAAGAGAGCCGAGAAATAATGGTGTGGGCGCTTGAGCAACAAGATCCGCAAGGGCTGTTAGATGCGAAGGTTAGGACTCAGGCTAATGCCCTGATCGAGCAAAACGATAATGAATTTAAACATTGGTTGGATCGCTATAAATACGCTGACCGATATCTCGAAATGACCCAGGCAGAGTACCGACAACAGGGTGAAGCTTTTTTACAGGTTTTAGAGGAGAAGCTGACTCAAAAGCCTTATCTTCTGGGAGATAACGCGACCATTGCTGATATTGGCATCATGCCTTTTATCCGCCAGTTCGCCCATGTAGATCGCGATGTTTTTTATAGCCTACCTTATCCGCACCTGCAGCGGTGGCTACAACACTGGTTGGAGCACGCATTTTTTCTGCAGGCCATGACCAAGTTTCATCCATGGCAAGAGGGGGATGACGTGGTGGTTTTTCCATATTGAAAAGCGCTACCTGTTAATTCCTTGTCGGCTTTCTTACGAAGGCCATTGAGGTAGGGCTTTATGGCGATGCCGCTGAGGCCCCGAGGGCTGGTCGATCAATATGGCGCCACACACGTGGCGCCATGTGCCTTGTGGGCTTTACTCGCTCACCCCCATCTTCTCCATAAACGCCCGCGCATGCACATCCACCGCTTTAATCGCGTGAACGACCTGCTTGGGCGTCAGCTCATAGGCCAGGTTATGGCTTGATTCGCCTTCTTTCAGCGCCGCTTCGGCCACGCGGTAAAGATCCTCTTCACTGGCTTGGTCGAGCTTGAGCGCTTTTAGCGTCACCGGCAGGCCCAAGGCTATATACAGATCCAGATACTCTTCCAGCTCTGCTTGCGGCGTTTGATCGAGAATCAGCTGTGCGACCGTGCCGTAGGCGACTTTTTCACCGTGGGTCAGGTCGTGAATCTCGCCGTGCAGGGCGGTGAAGCCATTGTGAATGGCGTGAGCGCCCGCCAAGCCACCGCTTTCAAAGCCCAGGCCGCTGAGCAGAGTGTTAGCCTCGACCACGGCTTCAAACGAGGGTGTGACGATCTGCGCTTGGTTGGCCTGATAAGCCAGCATGGCGTGCTCGAAGAGGATCTCTTCACACTTCTCGCCGATGGTCGCGCCCAGCAGGGTGGCTTTACCGCCGGCCATATTGTTGGCGTTGGCGCGAATGGCAGCGCGTGCCTCAACCCAGGTCGCCAGCGCATCGGCAATGCCGGAGGCCAGAAAGCGCGGCGGCGCCTTACAGATGATGCCGGTATCCACCAGTACCAGGTCGGGGTTCTTGCTGTAAAAGCGGTAGGACTCGAACTCGCCATCGTCGCTGTAGATCACCGAAAGTGCGCTGGTAGGTGCATCGGTGGAGGCGGTGGTGGGCAATACGGCACAGGCCGCTTCAAGCTTTTCGGCCACGCCCTTGGCGGTATCGATGGCTTTACCGCCACCAAAGCCAATAACAACGTCTGCCTGCTGTTTGCGGCCAAGCTCAATGAGGCGGTCTATTTCGCGGGTTGAAGCCTCGCCCTCGAACACTGCGCGCTCGAAGCTCACGCCCTCACTTTTTAAGCTTGCGCTTAGCTGCTCACCCGCAATTTTCCAGACCACGTCATCGGCGATCAGTAGCGCAGTTTTGCCCAGTGCCGAGACATAGTGTCCGGCACGATCCGTGACACCTTCCCCCTGTACGTAGCGGCCGGGGCTGATAAAGACTTTCTCATTGGTAGCTGGCATACGAATATTTCCTACAAATAATGTGAGTGTGCACACCAGTGTAGTTACTTGAGGAGCATTCGCACTTACGATGGTTTGATGTAAGTGGCGTTATGTTGATGTTGATCAATAGATGGTGAATAGGCTGATTCAGAACGCCATCAAAGGAGTAAGGGCTGGCTCCCGAAGAAGCCAGCGTTCCCCCCTTTCTGCAAAAACGCCCGCAACGTATCGCTGACCTGGTCAATGGATAGCACGCCATCCAAGTGGCCGCGATTGCCTTCCAGGATTTCAAGCGTCACTTCAGTGCCGTCCGCTTCAATCAGCTCGGCGGTGCGGCGCACGCCTTGAGGCGCGAAGACGAGGTCGTTTTCGCTATACAGCATAAGAAGCGGCGCTTCGATAGGGTAAGCCTCACTTCAAAACGTTGCTTTCATTCCGAACTTAAATTTTATTGGTGCGCGATGCGCATCGAGCTATAATGTCTTCATGATTAAATCATTCCGTCACAAAGGACTGAAACGGTTCTACGCTAGTGGCAGCACTGCTGGTATACAGGCAGAGCACGCTAAGAAGTTGCGTATGCAGCTTGCTGCTCTGGATACAGCTATTTCAGTGGAAGACATGGATATCCCCGGCTTTCGGTTGCATCCGTTGAAGGAGAAAGACAAAGAGCGATGGTCGATTTGGATCAATGGAAATTGGCGCATGACGTTCGAATTCCGGGACGGCAACGCTTACATTCTTGATTATGAGGATTATCACTAATGACGATGCATAACCCACCGCATCCCGGCGAATTTATTCGGGAGGTTTATCTAGCGCCCTTTGGCATTAGTTCCCGCCAGCTTGCTTCCCGTTTGGTTGTTTCACCCTCTACGCTTTCAAGATTGCTGAAAGGGGGGAGCGGCATTAGCCCTGAAATGTCTTTGCGTTTGTCGAAGGTTCTGGGACGTACCCCGGAGAGCTGGCTGGCAATGCAGGATACCTATGATTTATGGATGGCTCGCAGCACAGTTAATTTGGACGATCTTCAACCTTTGGATTTCGAAGCCGCCTAGCCAGGATGGGAATAAGGTTTTTTGCCGAATCGATAAGAGCGTTAGCTATTGAGTACAAAAGGCATACATTGTGCTACGCTTTGACTTATGAAACCGATCACATGGAACCCAGAGAAAAATAGACTTCTCCAAAAGGAGAGGGATATCTCTTTCGAGGATGTCGTTTTGCATATCTCGGTTGGGGGTATTCTAGACACGTTCGAGCATCCGAATCAGGACAGGTATCCGGGCCAGCAAATTCATGTGATTGAGATAGAGGGATATGCCTATTTGGTGCCTTTTGTGGAGTCGGAGGATGAGGTTTTTCTGAAAACAATCATTCCGAGCCGGAAAGCAACAAAAGCCTATTTGGGAGATTCAAAATGAGTAGGTTAAATAAAGAAGAGCAAGATATTCTAGATGCATTTGATGCGGGAGAATTGCGGCGAGCGACCGATATTGAGGACAGGAATGCGAGGCATCAGCAGTATGCTGATGCGATGTTCAAGAAAGATGCTCGCATCAATATCAGGCTTTCTTCCAAAGATCTTCGTGGACTACAGAAAAAAGCCCTGGCGGAAGGTATTCCTTACCAAACGCTTGTTGCCAGTATCCTTCATAAATATGTAGAAGGTCGCTTGCATGAGGATCGGTAGCGAACCCGCCTCTTTATAGAGTGAGCGCGCTGGCTCCCAGAGAAGCCAGCGTTCCCCCCCTTACTGCAAAAACGCCCGCAACGTATCACTCGCTTGGTCAATGGATAGCACGCCATCCAAGTGGCCGCGATTACCTTCCAGGGTTTCCAGCGTTACTTCAGTGCCATCCGCTTCAATCAGCTCGGCGGTGCGGCGCACGCCTTGGGGCGCGAACACAAGATCGTTTTCGCTATACAGCATGAGAGTAGGGGCTTCGATAGCGGCTAGGCCTTCTTCTAACGAGTCGCCGTGGCCCGCCATAAAGGTTTGGTTGGCGCGCACGAGATAAAGCAGGTGGTTGGCATCGGAAAGCTCCGCACGGGCGGCGGCAATGTCATCCAGCGTTTGCTCAATGGCGTAGCGGGCGCTGATATCCTGTGCGGGGTCGCGTTCTTCATCGGCCCAGTCGCGGTTAAAGGTTTCGTTGGCCCACTGCCAGTGGTTGGCATTGAGCGTAACGAGTTTAAGTGCTTCTTTTAATCCATCAGTAGGCGGTTCGCCGTCATAGTAGTTACCCTCGTTCCAATTGGCGTCCACGCGAATGGGCGCGGCCCAGGAACTTAGCGTGGCCAGCAGCCAGGGGTCGGCAACGCCGCCGCCAATAACGGGAATCAAGCGCTCAACCCGGTCCGGATAGGCGCTGGCCCACTCAATCGCTTGCAGAGCCCCCATGGAAGCGCCCATCACCGCATGCAGCGATTCGATACCTTGGCTCTCTAATAGCGCACGCTGCACTTCGACAAAATCACGAATGGTCACAACCGGGAAATCCATACCCCAGGGCTCGCCCGTTTCCGGATTGATGGACGCAGGCCCGGTGGTCGTGACATTAGGATCGTTGGCATTGAGGTTCACCAGCGTATCCGAGGAGATGATGTAGTACTCATCAGTATCTAATGCTTTGCCGGGGCCAATGATGGAATCCCAGTAGCCAGTGGGTTTACCGTCAGCATCGTAGCGACCCGCTGCGTGGCTGGTGCCGGAGAAAAAGTGGGTGATCAGAATGGCGTTATCGCGGGCTTCGTTGAGTTCGCCGTAGGCTTCCCAGCCTACTGTCACATTGGGGATCGTCTTGCTGTTTTGCGTCGTGAAGCTGTCGAGCTCAAAGGTTTTCTTCTCGACGACGCCGTCCCAAGCCCATAGGGGTGAGGATATGAGCAGGCCAAGGCCCGCTATCATGAAAGAGGACTGTTGTATGCAAGAGGATAGTTGTGTGCGACGCATGGGGCTTCCTTTGCTGAGAGGTTGTGATTGTTATAGGCGGCTGGTTGCGACCTAATCAGCATAGTCAGCGTTTGCGTATTTGGAACGCATTTCATTTGCTAGCCTGCTCAAGCAGCAGGGGCTAAAACAGTGTGGGTTCAGTGGTGAAGGAAACGCGGTATGCAGGCGGAAAGTAGCAAAACATACGGGTATAGGGATTTACGCTATGCTGGGAAAACTATTTTTTCTTAACGTTGCATCTTGGCGCTCAAGGATAAGGTGACATGAGCCTAGAAATAACCATGATCGTATTGCTCGCGGCCATCTTTAACGCCAGCTGGAATGCGATTGTTAAAGTGAGTGGCGACAGGATCGCTGTTATGGCGGTGATCACTTTATTGGGCAGTTTGGTTTCTGCGCTCGCGTTGCCTTTTGTATCGCTCCCTGATCCTGCCAGCTGGCCGCTTCTTGGCTTGGCTATCTTGATTCATACGGCTTATCACTTCAGTTTGCCCATGGCTTACCACTATGGGGATTTTGGCCAGGTCTATCCCATCGCACGTGGCTCAGCGCCGTTACTCGTGACTCTTGGTGCTGCCGCGTTCGCGGGTGAAATGTTGGGGTTTCTCCCGTTACTCGGTGTGCTGTTTCTTGGAGTTGGCGTGATGTCGCTGGCATTTGGTACCAGCACCGGTATTACCAGAAATCCCCGCGCTATCCTTCTTGCGCTCGGTACGGGCGCTTTTATTGCCTCCTACACGCTGGTGGGCGGATTGGGCGCTCGGCAAGCTGGCTCGGTACTCGGCTTTGCGGTGTTGTTGACGCTCGGTAACGGCTTGCTGACGTTTGCGATTGCCCTGACGTGGAAAGCCAAGGAAATAAAAAAAGTCATATGTGGCAACCTGGCACCTGCCATTGCTGGCGGTGGAATGCAGGTCGGTGCGTATTGGATCGTTGTTTGGGCGATGGCTTACGCGCCCCTCGGCATGGTTTCGGCGCTACGCGAAACCAGCGTGCTGTTCGCGGCGCTTATTTCCACCATCATTCTGAAAGAAGGCTTCGGCGTATGGCGGTTTGTGTCTTCTGGGCTGATCGCTTGCGGCATTGCGTTGACACGTTATAAGCCTTAGGAAAGCCTTCTGAAAACTTATCCGCCGGTTTGAATGGCCTTCTCCTTCCTTCTAGATTAGTACCATTGCCTCCAGAAGAATTCTTCACGTCATTGCCCCCCTTTGAGCATATCCAACGGGCGGCAGATAGCTGGATGAGCTGTGAAGGGGAATGTAATTGTTATGGTCTTCCCAGGCATCAATGATCGAGTATCAGGAAGCGCGGTTAAGTTTGAATGGGCATTTCAGGCTCGCTAATAGATGACGAATATTTAACAAGAGCATGGATGCGATATGAACCTACTTTTCCTCGGCACCTCCGCCGGTGTACCCACAAAAAGCCGAAACGTCACCGGGATCGCTTTGCGCGAGAGCAAGGGTAAAGGCTGGTACCTGATCGATTGCGGGGAGGGTACTCAGCATCAGGTCTTGCGCACAAAGCTATCGTTTAATTCATTGAAAGCCATCTTGATTACCCACGTGCACGGCGACCACTGCTATGGGCTGCCGGGTATATTGGCGAGTGCGGGGATGAATGGCCGTAAAGCGCCGCTTACCATTGTGGCGCCCGCAGGCATCAAGGCGTGGTTGGAGGCGACCTGTGAAACCACACAGCTAGGCTTGCCTTTCGCCCTGGAGTTTATCGCCTCGGACGACCTGCCAAGCGTTGAGTTTGCGAACATGGCGGTTGCCACGTTCAGGCTTTCCCATCGGGTGGCATGCTACGCCTATGCGCTCACAGAAAAAAACGTCGACGCCGCCTTAGATATCGAAAAGCTAACCCAAAAGGGAATTCCGAGGGGGCCGTTGTGGGGTCAGTTGAAGCAAGGGTTTGATGTTGAGTTTGCGGGCGAGCAGTTAAAAAGCGCTGACTACTTAATCTTCAAGAACAAGCCCAGGAAAGTGGTGATCGCGGGGGACAATGACCGGCCTGAGTTGTTGATTGACGCATGTGCGGGTGCTCAAGTGCTGGTGCATGAAGCCACCTATACCCAAGAGATGGCACAGAAGGCCGGTGATGTGGGGCATAGCTACGCCAGGCTTGTTGCTGATTTTGCCGAATCGGTCGCGCTGCCTAACCTGGTGCTGACGCACTTTAGCCCCCGTTACCAGTTCAACCCTCAGGCGTCGCCTTCCATCGAGGATATCCGCACAGAAGCCCTGAGCGCCTATTCGGGCTCGCTTTACCTAGCGCGGGACTTTCTCGAATTTACCCTGGATAAATCGGGCCACTTTTCGGAAGTGGCGGGCGAATAGTCTTTTTATGTTTCAACCATTCTTGCAGGCAGGCGGCTACCCAAAAGCGGGTAGCCGCTTCTTGTGATTGCCGGACAGATCAGTCGCGGCAATACCCTTCACCGGATTGCACTACCAGGCAGTCTTCTTTTTCCGCCAGCCATTTTAAGCCGGTGGCTTCGCCGTCACCCGCGCGAAGTAACTGTTGTCCGTCATCGCGGCTGAAGCTTATGCCTTCGTCTGTGGCTTGCCCTTCGAATGTGCCGCTTTGGTCGGCATCCAGGCCGTACTGCATCTCAAGCAGATAATGGCCGGGGCCTGCGGAATCGTCCTGGCTGACGTCCAGGACTAACCCTTCCACGCCGACCCAGCGGCCTACCCATTGATCGGTCACCTCATGAGGGGGCTGGCTTTGCTCGGCTACCGTATCTGCATCCGCACCCGCTGTGTTTGAGGCGGTGGTATTAGTGTCTTGATTACACCCGCTGATCAGCATCGTGGTGCATAGGGTTAACGATAGGGCTAACGCTGTTTTCATCATGGCTAGTGTCACCGGCGGTGGGAAAAGTTGAAGGGAAATCAGTCTTGATCAAGCGCTTGAGGCGTTTTCTGTCATAAATAGGACAAGCGAATAAGGCGCAAGTTTTGCTGATTACTTTAAGGTGCGGCTACCCGGTCTTTTTTCGAGCCCGGTGCGCGGCCGCCTTCATTCTATTTCCGCAAGACGTCATGCTACACCAGCGGCGTCGGTGAGATTTTGTTTGATCGTGGAACAGGAGAATGCAATCCGAGGCTTCGCACTCTTTAACGAGTTGTACATCTTCTTCGGTAAGCAGCTGAACTAACGCCCATGCGACAGGCTGCAAAAGGCTCTCGCTTTCTAGGTTGCGCCGATAGGTTTTTTTCTGAAATGCCGCTTCCGCTGGCTGCCATTCAATTTTTTCCAGGGGGCAGCCCCGTTCCAGCACGTGATTTATCACTGCGGGATCCGCACCCCTTCCTTGCTGGGCCGAGATAAGCAGCTCTCGCATGTTGTCACGCAATTCACGTGCAAGGCGGACTAGCCCAGACGGTGGGCTTTCACGGTATTCCGACAGCACGCCCGCCTGTTGAAGCCAGGTGATGACACTGCTGCTGTCGGCCAGACACTCCTGATGCTCTTCCCCTACGCCAAACTGCGTATTGATGAAATCGATGGCGAGATTGCCTGCGATTAACGGAGGGGTAATGTGTGATGGCATATTTAGGTAACCTTTAAAATTTAATTTGACAGGTTACTATTATTTTAACTAACCTTCAAAATTAATTATTAACGGTTACTAAGGAGTCATCCATGACAACGCAAAACAAAACGGCCTCTGCCGATATTCAGGAAGCGATGAGTGCCAATGCCGGGCAGGGCGCTGGCCCGACAACTCAGCAGGTTCATTATCGTTTCGAGAAAGTGGGCGATGTCGATGTCTTTTATCGCGAAGCGGGGGATCCGGCGGCGCCGACGGTATTGCTGCTCCATGGGTTTGCTGCCTCATCGTATATGTGGCGCGATGTGATTGCGGCGCTTGCCGATGAATATCACGTCGTGGCGCCGGATTTGCCAGCGTTCGGCTTTACTCGATCACCGCCGCGCGGCCAGTACGAGTACACTTTTGCCAACCTGACGAAGACGATTGACCAATTTACTGATCAGTTGAAGCTTGATCGCTACGCCATTGTCGTTCACGACTATGGTGCGCCTGTTGGCTGGCGTTTGGCGGTGGCTAACCCGGCAAAAATCACTGCGATCATTTCGCAAAACGGCAATGCTTATGAGGAGGGGCTTTCAACCGGGTGGGAGCCGATCAAAACGTATTGGGAAAATCCTTCAAAGGCGAACCGTGATGCCCTGAACGACTTTCCGACGCCGGCGTCTATCAAATGGCAGTACCTGGAAGGGGTCAGCGATATCAGTGCTGTAGCACCAGATGCCTATACGTTGGAAGGCGCGCAGATCTCTCAACCGGGGATGGCCGATATTCAGCTCGACCTGTTACTGGACTACGCAACCAACGTTGAGAAGTATCCCGAATTTCAGGCCTATTTTCGTGAGCATCAACCGCCGTTACTCGCCGTGTGGGGCAAGCACGATCCGTTCTTTCTTCCGCCGGGAGCTGAAGCCTGGAAGCGGGATATTCCTGAGGCAGATATTCGCTTTTACGACACGGGGCACTTTGCACTGGAAACCCATGGCGATGTGATGATCCCGGTGATACGTGAGTTCTTGAATGAACGTATCAAGGGATAACTAGCGGTTTTAACAAAGCCAAGCTCAGCGGCTTGGCTTATTCGCGGCTAAAACATCTGGCTGTATCAGCTACTAGCGCATCTTGAACGGATTCAACCCATTGGCCTGCTGCATCATCATGCGCTTGGCAAACGGGAAACGCTCGGCCAGGTGTAGGCTTAAATCCCCCAACTGGCGCAGCGGTTTGGCGCCGGTGAACAGGTGGTGGAAGCTGTCGGTCGCGGCAATCATCGCCTGGTTGGCCGCTCGGCGTTGGCACTCGAAGCGGAGCAGGTTGAGGTAATCGCCCGGATCGCGGCCTTTGATGACTATCTCTGCCAAGGTGTCGGCGTCGTGCAGGCCGATGTTCAGGCCTTGCCCTGCCAGCGGGTGCACCACGTGGGCGGCGTCACCAATTAACGCCAAGCGCTTACCGATATAGCGGCGGGCATGCTGGCGCTTGATCGGGAAGCTTGCGTGAGAAACGACCCGGATAAGATTGCCCAGGCGCTTGGGGAAGGCCGCTTCGATGGCGGTTTTTAACGTATGGTCTTCCATCGCCTCGCGGGCTTTGGTGGCCTCATCGGTGTCATACCAAACGAGTGATGCTCTATGGCCGGGCAGCGGCAGCATGGCAATCGGGCCAGTGGGGGTAAACACCTGCCAGCTCACATCCTGCTGGGGTAGCTCGGTTTCCACGTTGATGATCATGGCCCGCTGATGATAATCGTGCTGGGTAACGTCGATATCGGCCAGTTTGCGCAGGGTCGAGTTGGCACCGTCTGCGCCGACGACAAGCCGTGCACTCAATAGCTTGCCGTTATCGAGCTCGACGCTTCGCGTTTCTCCAGACGCGAGCGTATTAACCGGGGCGCTGTGGGTATAGCAGGTAACGCTGGGGATTTCCTGCAGGCGCTCCCACAGCGCGTATTGGAGCGTGCGATTCTCGATAAACAGGCCGAAGTCTTCCATGTCGCTATCGGCGGCAGAAAACACGCTATGGCCGGTGCCGTCCTGATTGGAGACATCAATATGCCGGAACGGGCAGCAGCGATCCTCAGGTAGCACGGTGCCGCTGAGCTTGATAAATGCAAGCGAGCGCGCATTCAGCGATGAGATGCGCAGGTCATAGTCGCCGCTGGGCTCTTTAGGCGCGTCGCCACGTTCAATAAGCCCGATGGAGTAGCCCGCATTGCCCAGCCGGGCAGCTAGCGCAGCACCTACCATGCCGCCGCCAACAATAATAATATCGTGATCCCTCTGCATGAGGCGCTCCTTGAATGCTGGTGGGGCACCGCTTTCGTGCACGGCATTAGCCGTTGCATGTGCCCTGATTGTCCTACAGTATCGTCGAGATAGTGGAAAATTGCCTAGAGTGAACCATTGACGCAGGCCGTGAACATGCAAAAAAGTGTGGCCCAACTGGGTGATGAACTGGCCCGTTTTATTGAGAAGCATCCAAAACTGTGGGTTATTACCGGTGCGGGTGTGAGTACCGACAGCGGCATCCCTGATTACCGTGATGCCAACGGCCAGTGGAAACGGCCGCCGCCCGTTCAGCACGGTGATTTTATGGCATCGCCCAGCGTACGTCAGCGTTATTGGGCGCGCGCGCTGGTCGGGTTCAAGGCCTTGCGCGAGGCTCAGGTAAGTGGTGCCCACCGGGCGCTGGCGGCGCTTGAAGCGATGGGGTTTATTGAGCTGTTAGTGACCCAGAACGTTGATCGTCTTCATCAGCGAGCAGGCTCTCGGCGGGTGGTCGATCTGCATGGCCGGGCGGATCTTGTAAAATGCATGACCTGTCATTACCAGATGATGCGCCACGCCATGCATAGTGAAATGGCGCGCATGAACCCGGCTTTTGCCGCCCTTGATGCCAAGCACGCCCCGGACGGCGATGCGGATCTCGAAACCGATTTCAGTACGTTTCAGGTATTGGACTGCCCGCGCTGCGGCGGCATTCTCAAGCCTGATGTGGTCTATTACGGCGACGTCGTACCGGCAGAGCGTCGGCTGGCGGCCGAGGCAGGCCTGAAAAACGCCCAGGCAGTGCTTGCGGTAGGCACTTCGTTAATGGTGTTTTCAGGCTACCGTTTTTGCCGTGAGGCGCATGCCTTGGGCTTACCCATTGCCTCGCTGTCGCTGGGCGTTACCCGGGCGGATGCACTGCTTACCCATCAATGGCGAGCGCCGTTAACCCCTGTATTCACTCACGCGGTCGAGCAGCTAGGCGCTTCTCAGCGCGCCTTGGATACCCAGGGGTTGCCTTCAAGCCAGAACCGCCAGGGCGCATCACGGTCATGCGGTTCGGCATAGTCGATGCCCACGCGTGGTCCGCTGGCAATCGGAATGTCGTGGCTGCCTGCACAGATCCAGAGCTGCTCGGCGTGGGTTAAATCGTGCCCATAAAGCGCTTTATCCACATCGAGCGCGCGCGTTAGCTTGCCGGGCCCATTACTCAACTGTTTGCCTGGGATGAGGCGCCGTTCACGCATGGCCTGCTCGTTGAGTACCGGCTCAACGGCGCGCACCAGCACGGCGCAGGGCGAGCCCTCGGGCTCTGTCACGATATTGAGCAGCCAGTGCATACCGTAAACCAAATAGATATATGCATGGCCGGGCGGGCCAAACATGGCGGCGGTTCTTGCCGTCAAACCACGGTGTGCGTGGCATGCCGAGTCATGTGCGCCGCAATATGCTTCGGTTTCAACAATCCGCGCGCCCATCAAGGCGCCATCCACCTCACGCACCAGCCAGCAGCCGAGTAAATCATTGGCCACCGCCACGGTGTCGCGCTGATAAAAATCACGCGAAAGAGGAAGCAAAGAAGATTCAGGTAGTGATGACATTATCTCGCCGTCTACTTGAGGGAGCTGCTAGGGTATTAGGAGATGACACTCAATGAAAGTGGAGGCGAACATGCTGCCCTTTGAACACCACTACGCAACGCTACCCGCGCCGCTTTGGATCGCCTGTGAGCCTACTCCCGTGGCCGAGCCTGCCCTTATCGCATTTAATCGCTCGCTTGCAAAAGAGCTGGGCGTTAGCGACGTGCCCGATGATGCCACCCTGGCCCAATGGCTGAGCGGCAATACGCCCATGCCCGGCGCCGAGCCCAAAGCGCTGGGCTACGCAGGCCATCAGTTTGGCAACTTCGTGCCACAGCTGGGTGATGGCCGAGCGCTGTTGCTTGGTGAAGTAGTTGATCAGCAGGGCAAGCGCCGGGATATCCAGCTTAAAGGCAGCGGGCGAACGCCTTTTTCGCGCGGCGGTGACGGCCGCTCTCCGCTTGGCCCTGTGCTGCGTGAATATCTGGTCAGCGAGTTTATGGCCGCTGTGGGCATTCCGACGACTCGCGCTTTGGCGGCGGTCGCCAGCGGCGAGCGGGTGGTGCGCCAGATGTCCGAGCCCAGCGCCGTATTTACCCGGGTTGCCAGCAGCCACGTGCGCGTGGGGACGTTTCAGTTTGCCGCCGCGCGTCAGGATGAAGTAGCGCTGAAAGCATTGGCGGATCATGTGATTGCGCGCCACTACCCGGAGGCCGCCAGCGCGGAAGACCCTTATCTGGCGCTGCTTGAAGCGGTGGTGGCCCGCCAGGCCGTGCTGATTGCGCGTTGGATGAGCGTGGGCTTTATTCATGGCGTCATGAATACGGATAACTGCAGCGTCGCAGGTGAAACCATCGACTACGGCCCGTGTGCATTTATGGAGCAGTTTGACCCGCAGAAGGTGTATAGCTCTATCGATCAGGGGTGCCGCTATGCGTTTGCCAACCAGTCGGCAATTGCCCAATGGAATCTGGCCCGCTTTGCCGAAACCCTGCTGCCGTTAATGCGTGAAGAGGGCGACGCTTTGGTAGAACAAGCGACCGATGCCATCCGCCACTTTGAGCCCCTGTTTAGTACCGAACAGCGCCGTTTGCGTGCCGATAAGTTGGGCCTTGCGGTGGAAAGCGTTCAAGCTGATGCCTTGATGGAAGCCCTGCAAAGCCATATGCACCAAGGCCGCATGGATATGACGGCGACGTTTGATGCGTTGACCCACTGCGCAGCCTCGCCCGGTGAAGCAAGCCGTGACGCGTTGCTGGCGCTGACGAGCCAGCCCGAGGTCTTGGCTGAGTGGTTGGATACATGGCAGGCGGAAGCGGTGGCTGCAACGGATACCGCAAGGCTTGATGTCATGCGCCGTGCGAACCCGATCATTATTCCGCGTAACCATCGCGTACAAGAAGTCATTGATGCCGCTTACAAGGGCGATTTCGCGCCGTTCCATACGCTACTCGCGGTGGTGACGAAGCCTTATGACGAATCAACCGAAGCCCGCCGCCTGGCAGCGCCAGCAAGTGACAACGAGCAGGTATTGCGCACTTTTTGCGGCACCTGAAAGAATAAGTAACTCCTGTGATAAACTGTGGTTTTTTACAGGTGAGAAGGGTAGCCAGTGCGCAAAATTATCCACTGCGACTGTGACTGCTTTTATGCGGCGGTTGAAATGCGCGATAACCCTGCGCTCAAGGACATTCCTATTGCCATTGGCGGTAGCGTCGAGCAGCGCGGGGTGGTCGCCACCTGCAATTATCCTGCCCGTGAATACGGCATTCACTCTGCCATGCCCATGGCCCAGGCGCTTAAACGCTGCCCGCATCTGACCCTTATTCGTGGCGATATGGCCAAGTACAAGGTGGTGGCGCGCCAGGTGTTTGCAATTTATCGCGAGATTACCGATTTAATCGAGCCGCTGTCGCTGGATGAAGCCTTTCTGGATGTGTCGGATGTGACTTTGCATCAGGGGAGCGCTACGCGCATGGCCCAGGCGATTCGCGAACGCGTCAGCCAGGAAGTGGGCATTACGGTGTCGGCCGGGGTCGCGCCCAACAAGTTTCTGGCCAAAATCGCCAGCGACTGGAACAAGCCCGATGGCCTGTGCGTGATTACCCCCGACGAAGTAGAGCGCTTCGTACAGGCGCTTCCGGTCAAAAAGATTCATGGCGTTGGCCCGCGCACGGCCGAAAAAATGGCCCGGCTGGATATTCATACCTGCGCCGATTTGCGCACCCGCCCGCTGACCGAGCTGGTTGAACACTTTGGCCGTTTTGGGAAGCGCCTGCATGAGCTGAGTTTTGGCTTTGATGAGCGGCCGGTAAAAACCCACCGTGAGCGTAAATCGGTGAGTACCGAACAGACCTACGCCAAGGATCTGCCGTCGCTTGCGGCCTGCCGTCAGGAGCTTCCTCTGCTTTTAGAGGATCTGGAGCGCCGCTATGCGCGCCTTGATCCACCGCCTGGGGTCAGAGGGTTAATGGTTAAAGTGAAGTTTAACGATTTTACCCAAACCACCGTAGAACACGCCGACCCGGCGCCCAACCTTGAGCAGTTCGAAACGCTTCTGAACGTCGGTTGGGCGCGCGGCGAGCGCCCGGTGCGGCTGCTGGGCGTGGGCTACCGTTTGGCCGAGGCCGCACCTGCCGAGCAGCTCTCCCTGTTTTAAGGCAACGCTAAGTCGTTAGCCTGTTAAACCTTATGTCGATTGACGGTTTTTCAAGGGCGCGTTAAAACAGACGTATGATAGAGGCGCCATTACCGATAATCGCTGCTTAAAGGTCTAAGAGCACCATGACAACAACCGCCGCTTCACGACCCCCTTTAGTGTTTGCCCATGCCAACGGTTTTCCTGGATTAAGCTATAAAAGCCTGCTCGACCCCCTGGCGGAAACCTTTGATGTTCATCCGCTGGATCGGCTGGGGCATCATCCGAACTACCCGGTTAACCATAACTGGACAAACCTGGTCGATGAACTATTAAGCTACCTGCCGGATACCCAGGTGCCGCTGCTGGGTGTGGGGCACTCACTGGGTGGTGTATTGATGGCGATGGCCGCTGACAAGCAGCCTGAGAGTTTTAGCGGAGTCATTATGCTCGACCCGCCGCTAATGCTGGGTTTTGATGCCTGGGCCATGAAGGCGGCCAAGCGCTTTGGTTTTATCGACCGTGTAACGCCTGCGGGTAAAACCCAGGGGCGCCGCAGCGTATGGCCAAGCCGCGAGGTAATGGCTGCTTCATTAAGTCGGCGTGGTCTGTTTCGTCGCTTTACCCCCGCGGCACTTAACGACTACATTGAAGCAGGAACACGGGTCCTTGAGGATGGCAGCGCCGAGTTGACGTTTGACCCGCGCGTTGAAGTAGAAATTTTCCGCCACTTGCCGGATCACCTTTCACGCTTGCCGCGCCGCGCCGGTGTGCCGCTGGCACTTATCGCAGGCCAGGAATCGGATTTGCTCATCGCCTCGCGTATTCGGCGTCTAAAGCGCCACGGCCTACCGGTGAGCTATGTTCCCGGAACGCACATGTTCCCCATGGAGTACCCCAGCGATACCCTGCAAGCGATTTTGACCGCCTGGCAGCAGCTACCCAAGGTATCTGACAAATCCAACCAAAGCGCGTAAGGAGGCACTATGTATCTTTCCGTACAGCTGAGTTATTACCCGCTGGCCCATGATTTCAAGCCGCTGGTGAAGGATGTGGTAAAGCGCCTTGAGGCGTCAGGCCTGGAGGTTTATCCCAACCGAATGAGCACTCAGATATTCGGCGAATTCGATGCTGTGATGAATGCGCTGGGCGAGGTAATGAAGTGGTCTTTCGAGACTTACGGTAAAGCGGTCTTTACCGCGAATTTCCTGGAGGGCGATCGTCGTCCGAAAGAATAGGGCTTCGATAAAACGACAGCATTCAAGCAACGCTGCCGCCTGATTCAGGCGGCAGCTTTATTTATCAAGCGCTTAATCAATAAGTGCTTCCAGGCACGACTCAATAATATCCAGCCCTTCGTTCAAGACATCGTCTTCAATCGTAATCGGCATCAAGAAGCGGATGGTATTGCCGTGCATGCCACAGGAAAGCAGAATCAGGCCCTCTTCGCGGGCTTTTTTGCATAAGGCTCCGGCAAGCTCGGCATTAGGCGTTTTGGCGTGTTTATCAGACACCAGCTCAAAGGCGGCCATGGCGCCCATATGGCGTACGTTATCCACCGCGTCGTAACGCGCCTGCCATTGATGGAAGCGCTTGGCGAGCTTATCGCCCAGAGCCTGGCTTCTCTCTAGAATATTTTCTTCTTCAAAAACATCCATGACGGCAAGCGCTGCGGCACAGGCGGTAGGGCTGCCCGTGTAGGTGCCGCCCAGCGAGTTCGGGCCTGAAGCATCCATGATCTTGTCAGTGCCCACTACGGCTGAAATCGGCATACCGTCGGCCATGCTCTTGGCCATGGTCATGATGTCAGGCTCAACGCCGCTGTGCTCAATGGCGAACATCTTGCCGGTTCGCCCAAACCCTGACTGCACCTCATCAATAATCATCAGGATGCCGAGTTCATCGCAGATAATACGGATCTTTTCCAGAAACGAGGCCGGTGCGGGGTAAAAACCGCCTTCACCGAGCACAGGCTCTAGAACGATAGCCGCCGTATTCGCGGGGCCTGCGTCGGTTTTTAGCGTCATCATCAGGCCGCGAATCGCCTCGTCTTCACTTACACCGTGATAATCCACCGGATAGGGCGCACGAAACACGGTGCCGGGCATGGGGCCAAAGTCGGTCTGATACGGCGCGACCTTGCCGTTCATCGCCATGGTGAAAAAGGTACGACCGTGATAGCCGCCATCAAAGCAGATAACGTTAGAGCGTCCGGTGGCTGCGCGAGCAATCTTGACCGCGTTCTCCAACGCTTCGGCACCTGAGTTGGCGAGCATGACCTTGGCGTGGCCGCGAACGGGCACCAGGTGGCTAAGTCGTTCTGCGACCCTGACATAGCCTTCATAGGGCATGACCGTTTGGCAGGTGTGCATTACCTTATCGAGCTGCGCTTTCACCGCCGCAACCACTTTAGGATGGCGATGGCCGATATTCAGCACGCCAATGCCGCCAGCAAAGTCGATAAACCGGTTGCCGTCGGCGTCCCATACTTCGGCGTTTTCGGCATGGTCAGCAAACGCTGTGGCAGGGCTCGCGGCACCATTGGCAACGTATTTCTGCTTCAGTTTGTTTAGCTCGGCATTGCTCATAACGTTACTCCTCACGCTGGAGAGTCGATTTAGCATCGCGGGCGCCGATGTTTATTCACCAGTGATAATGCTTCACTAGGCAATGACGGCACCGTTTCCACCGGCCTCCTTGGCTTGATACATGGCGTTATCCGCACGATCCAATAGGCAGCGGTTGGATGTATCAACGTAGCACGCAATACCGGCGGATACAGTGACGATTAATTGCTGCTTGGTGAAAGACGTGCTGGCAATGGCATTACATACCCGTTCGATGGCGCACTGTGCCGCTTCGATGTCGACCTGCGGCATGATCACCAGAAATTCTTCACCGCCCAGTCGTACCTGAATATCGGTAGTGCGCAGGGTTTGACTGACCAGCGCGGTGACTTCCTTGAGCACGTCGTCACCAATACCGTGACCATAGGTATCGTTGATCGTTTTAAAGCTGTCCAGATCGAAAATGGCAACGCTCAGCGTGCTCTCGTAGCGCTGGCAGCGCTGAAGCTCTTCTTCCAGTCGCTTGAGCCCGGCACGGCGGTTGAAAAGGCCGGTTAATTCATCACGATGAGCGAGTTGGTCCAAACGCTCGTTAGCCAGTTTCAACCGCTCTTCAAGCTGCTTTCGCTCGGTAATATCGACAATGAAGGTTACCTTGCGCGGCAGGCCATCATCGCCTTCGATACGCGCTGCTTCAGCGATAATGGTGCGTGCCTCACCTTGATTGTTCAGCACTTCCCACTCCTGGCGTAATTCCTGATTGCTGTCGCCTTGAATAAACTCGTCGTGGAGTGCCGTCAATTTATCGCGATAGACAGAGGATGCCATCTGGGTGAAGTGCTTGCCTAAAAGCTCGCTTTCCGAATAGCCATAAAACTGGCAGTAAGCATTATTCACCATCTCAAAATGGCCGTCAGGGTCGGTAACGCAAATGCCTAGTGGGGCGGTTTGAATAATATTCTCGGTGTTGCGTTTCGAGCGGGTAAACAGCTGATATATCTGTTCAAGATTTATATCAAGCATGTAGATCCCCCCGCTCCTGGCCTAGGCCTACTTCATCGCGTAGCGCGTTCAACCGCGCGGATAAGTCATCCCCTAGTGAGTTGACGACTGGTTTGGCATAGTAGAAGCCCTGCTGGCGCATGATGCCGTTACTTGCAAGCCAAAGCGCCTCAGCATGGGTTGCCACACCTTCAGCGATAACGGTGATATCCAACTGTTGTGCCAAAGTAATAATCGCCTTCAAAATGGCTTGGCGGCGCAGATCCTGGTCGCAGCTCATGACCAGCTGGCGGTCGATTTTTAGCTTATCGGGCGTGAGATCGGTCAACATATCCAGATTGGCGTAGCCGCTGCCAAAATCATCCAGCGCGGTTTGAAAGCCCATCGAACGATAAGCATTGACGATATTGCGCAAATGCTGACGATCTACAACGCGCTCGGTTTCGGTGATTTCAAAGATAAGCCGTTCGATTGGCCAGCCGACCTGCTGTGAGATATCCAGCGTTGCCTGAATGCAGGCGGTGGGCTCGTAAACCGCGTTGGGGAGAAAATTAATCGACAAATTGGTCTGCATGCCAAGGTGGCTTGCCATTTCGATGGCTTTGACGCGGCAGGCTTGGTCAAACTGGTAGAGCAGATCATCCGTTACCTGGGAGATAACGCTCCAGGCGGATTCGCCATTGGGCCCGCGTACCAACGCTTCATAGGTATCTACCCGGGCCGTCGAAAGATTTACAATCGGTTGAAATGCCATGGTAAATGTAAACGGCAATTCACCTTCACAGCGTTTACAGCTGCTATTGACGCGTGCGCAGTGTCCCATAAAGCCTCCTAGCTTATTGTGTCCGCCCAATCCTTTGTTGCAAACATTTGTCGTTTACAAATGGACACATAAAAGTAAAACAGTAAGTAGTGTAGCGGATAAGCGCGTTTTAGGATGAACTTCCTGGTCTTTATTGATGGGGTATAGACTAGATAGCAATAAAAAAGCGCCCTAATGAGAGCGCTTAAAACGATAAACCTGCTAATGAACAATCCTCGATCAAATAATACCTGCCTCACGCAGCGCCTGCTGTTGGGCTGGCGTAATGCCTATATCGTTTAGTACGTGCTCGGTATGCTCACCCAGACTCGGCGGCGCGGTGGTAGCACTTATCGACTGCCCGTTAATGCGAATAGGGTTGGCGACAAGGTCTACCTGGCCTGCCTGGGTGTGGGGCAGCGTCTGCTTCAAACCGCGCGCTTTGACATGCGGGTCATCGAACACGCGGTCAAGCGTATTGATGGGGCCGCAAGGCACGCCTACCGCTTCAAAGGCCGTGAGCCATTCATCGATGGTGCGCTGAGCCAGTGCCGCCTCTAGCACCGGTACCAGGCTTTCACGGTGATTGACGCGCGCTCCGTTGGTGGCAAATCGTTCATCAATGGCCAAATGGCTTAACGAAAGCACCTCACAAAAGCGTCTGAACTGTTCGTCATTACCTACTGCGATAATGATGTGGCCATCCACGGTAGCAAACGCCTGGTAGGGCACAATATTGGGGTGGGCATTGCCCAGGCGTTGCGGCACGTTGCCTGAGGTTAAGTAGTTAAGCGCCTGATTGGCCAGCACGCCTACCTGAACATCCATCAACGCCATATCAATATGACAACCAATGCCGCTATCACGGCGCTGATAAAGCGCTGACAAAACGGCATTGGTGGCATACAGTCCGGTGAATATATCGGTAAACGCCACGCCGCTTTTTACCGGACCGCCACCGGGTTCATCATCGGGTTTGCCGGTCAGACTCATGATTCCGCCCATTGCCTGAATCATGAAGTCGTAGCCTGCGCGATGGGCGTAGGGGCTCTCTTGGCCAAAGCCGGTGATGGAGCAGTAGATAAGCTTTGGATTGAGTTCTTTAAGGCTTGAGTAATCCAGGCCGTACTTCTTCAGTCCGCCCACTTTAAAGTTTTCAAGCAGTACATCCGACTGACTTACCAGCTGCCTGATAAGCGCTTGACCTTCGGGCTTGGCCATATCAATGGTGACCGAACGCTTGCCGCGGTTGGCGCACAGATAATAGGCCGACTCCGCCGTACCGTTAAGCCAGGGAGGGCCCCAGTGGCGCGTATCATCACCGGCGACAGGGCGCTCGACCTTGATCACATCGGCGCCCATGTCGGCGAGCATCTGGCCACACCAAGGGCCAGCCAGCACGCGGGAAATATCGAGTACCTTAATGCCAGCCAGCGGTTTGGAAGGAGTGCTCATGGTGATTCCTTTGGCCTATAAAATAAAACGGCTTAGTAGAACGACTGAATACCGGTCTGTGCACGGCCCAAGATCAGCGCGTGAACATCGTGGGTGCCTTCATAGGTATTCACCGACTCCAGGTTCACCATATGCCGAATCACGCCGTACTCATCGGATACGCCGTTACCGCCGTGCATATCCCGCGACACGCGCGCAATATCCAGTGCCTTGCCGCAGTTGTTGCGCTTGATCAGCGAGACCATTTCCGGCGTCCAGTTGCCGCTGTCCATCAACCGGCCTACCTGCAGCGCGGCCTGAAGGCCCAGGGTGATCTCGGTTTGCATATCGGCGAGCTTTTTCTGAATCAACTGGTTGGCGGCCAGCGGGCGGCCAAACTGCTTGCGGTCCAGAGTGTATTGGCGGGCGGCGTGCCAGCAGAATTCAGCCGTGCCCATTACGCCCCAGGCGATGCCGTAGCGCGCTTTGTTCAAACAGCCAAACGGGCCTTTAAGACCGCTGACGTTAGGCAGCAGGTTCTCTTCGGGCACAAACGCGCCATCCAGCACGATTTCGCCGGTAATCGAGGCACGCAGCGACACCTTGCCTTCAATTTTTGGGGTGGAAAAACCTTCCGTGCCGCGCTCAACGATAAAGCCTTTGATCTGGTTGTCGTGGGCAGCAGACTTGGCCCATACCACGGCAATATCGGCAATCGGGCTGTTGGTAATCCACATCTTGGCGCCGGTTAAGCGGTAGCCGCCATCGACTTTTTCAGCACGGGTAATCATGTTGCCGGGGTCAGAGCCGTGGTCGGGTTCGGTCAGGCCAAAGCAGCCAACCATTTCACCGCTGGCAAGCTTGGGCAGGTACTTTTGCTTCTGCTCTTCAGAGCCGTACGTCTCGATGGGGTACATGACGAGCGACGACTGTACGCTCATGGCCGAGCGGTAGCCGGAATCGACGCGCTCTACTTCGCGGGCGATCAGGCCGTAAGCCACATGGTTGACGCCCGCACCGCCGTACTCTTCCGCCACGGTAGCGCCCAGCAGGCCAAGCTCGCCCATCTCAGACATGATCTCACGGTCAAAGCGCTCTTCACGGAAGGCACTCAGTACGCGGGGCTGGAGATTTTCCTGGCAGTAGTCGTGGGCCGCATCGCGAATCTGGCGCTCTTCATCGGTGAGCTGTTGCTCCAGCAGTAGCGGGTCATCCCAGTTGAAATGTGTCATTACGAAGCTCCTAAACGGTTCTTAAAAAGAATTCTTGAGGAAAGCATTTCGCGTAGACACATCCAGGCGCCCACGACGATCTATCGGCCAGCTGTGTAGTAATGTACAGCTGTGTGAATAGAGCCAATGTATCGCCGTTATTTAAAAATATCTACATTTTTTTAAAATGCAGAATTTAGTTGATTCCTCTATCTTGAAGCACTCGAGTAATGACAGGAACAGGCGTCATCAGATGATCGCGCATCAGGATCGCGGCCTTTTCGGCATCCCGCGCTAGAATTACGTCGACCAGCGCGGTGTGCTCTTGACGCTTTTGCTCAAGCGCGGCTGGCGACATGACGGTTTCCTGAAGCCACAAATGACGATAGCGCTCAACTTGATCAAACAGCGTGTTGCGCATCTGCAGCAGGTGAGGGGAGTTGCAGCCGCTCGCGATGGCGGTATGAAAGGCTTTGTGACGCAAGTCCCAACCATCCAGCAGCTCATCGGGGGAGCTAATATCGGTCACCTTGGCAAGCCGGTGAGCCGTGGCCAGCACCGACGCTTCCCAGTCGTCGTCACCCCGCTCGATGGCTAAACGTAGAATCAGGCCTTCCAACTGGGCGCGGGCATCATAAATATCGTTGAGTTCGGCAAGCGACATCGGGGCTACGCGATAACCGCGCTGGCTAATCGCCACCACCAGCCGGTCGGCGACCAGCTGGGAAAGGGCTTCGCGTAGCGGCCCTGTGCTTACTCCGTAGCACTCTTTCAGGCGGCTCATCAAAAGCTTTTCTTTAGGCGCGTAGCGGCCACGGATAATATCGTGCTTGAGCGTGCGATAAGCGCTAATCGCTAAGTTCTGACGCGGTGCATCTGGCTCCATGGCAGTCTCCATAGCATTCTTCATAACCACGCGTCTCCCTGGTGATCTTGTCGCAAATAAGTGAAAGTAGAAGAATAACGGCTATTCTCAATAAATTTTAACAATTTGGCACAGGAAGCGTTATTAATGTGGGATTTCATCATTATTGGCGGGGGAATTCTGGGCATGTCGACCGCCATGCAGCTTCAGCAGACGTACCCCGACAAGCGCCTGCTTGTGCTCGAAAAGGAGAGCGGCCCTGCGCAGCATCAAACCGGCCATAACAGCGGCGTTATTCATGCCGGGGTGTATTACACGCCAGGGAGCTTGAAGGCCAAATTCTGCCTTGAGGGAAATCGCGCTACCCGCGAGTTTTGCGATCAGCATGGAGTCGATTACGCCATCTGTGGCAAGCTTTTGGTGGCCACCAACGCTCTGGAAACCCAGCGTATGCAGTCGCTTTGGGAGCGCACGGCGGCCAATGGGCTTGAGCGTGAATGGTTAAGCGCTGAGGCACTCAAAGAGCGCGAGCCGAACATCCGCGGGGAAGCGGGAATTTTTGTGCCTTCAAGCGGCATCGTAAACTACGCCCAGGTTACCCGTGCCATGGCGGCGGAGTTCGAGCGTCTGGGTGGCAAAATCCAGTATGGGGTTGAGGTGAAGGGGCTAGAAGAACGGCGTACCGAGGTGGTGGTGACTACCGCTGAGGATACTTTTTCAAGCCGTTACCTGGTGACCTGTGCCGGGTTAATGGCCGACCGGGTGATTCGCATGCTGGGCCAGGATCCTGGCTTTACCATCTGCCCGTTTCGAGGCGAATACTATCTGCTGCCCGAGAAGCATAATCACATCGTCAACCATCTGATTTACCCCATTCCTGACCCCGCCATGCCGTTTTTAGGCGTACACCTGACCCGTATGATCGACGGCAGCGTAACGGTGGGTCCCAATGCGGTGCTGGCGCTCAAGCGCGAAGGCTATCGCAAGCAGGATATGTCGCTGCGTGATATGGGGCAGATGTTTACTCACCCGGGCATTTTAAAAGTGCTGGGCAGGCACCTGAAGCCCGGACTTGGTGAGATGAAAAACTCGTTTTACAAGCGCGGCTACCTGGAGCTTGTACGTAAATACTGCCCGCAATTGACTCTCGAGGATCTTAAACCTTACCCGGCGGGTGTTCGCGCGCAGGCAGTTTCGAAAGCGGGCAAGCTGGTAGATGACTTTGTGTTCGTGAATACGCGTCGTACGGTGAACGTCGGCAATGCGCCTTCACCGGCTGCCACCTCGGCGCTGCCTATTGGGGCGCATATTACCCAGCAGGTCGTGGCACTATTGTCCCATTAACATCAATATACAAGCCGTGATAACGTCACTCTACCGCTTCTGATGGAACAGGGGCGGAAGGCTCCACACCTCCTTATCGTCAAAACCATACCTATAAGTCCAAGCAGGACGGAGGCAATACGCATGAAAACATTAAAATATGCAGCCGCAGCATCCATGTTAGCCGTCGCTTTACCGGCCAGTGCTCAACAACTTTCAATAGCAACGGGCGGCACGGGTGGTGTTTATTACCCCATCGGTGGTGGCCTTGCGGAAATGATTAATAACCATATCGAAGGCGCCCAGGCGACCGCGGAAGTTACCGGCGCATCGGTCGAAAACATGGGTTTGATCATGCGTGGCGATGCTGACCTTGCCACCGCACTCGCCGATACGGTGTATCAGGCCTATACCGGTACCGGTGATTTTGAGGGACGCCAAGTAGAAAATACGCGCGCCCTGGCCTCTATCTATCCCAATGCGGTGCAGCTTGTCACACTCGCCGAGTCCGATATTCAAAGTATCAGCGATCTGGCGGGTAAGCGGGTTTCTGTCGGCGCGCCAGGTAGCGGTACCGAGCTCAATGCCCGCGCCGTGCTGGAAGCCAACGGCATCAGCTACGAAGATTTCACCCCTCAGCGCCTCAATTTTAACGAAACCGCCGATGCCATTCGCGATGGCGATATCGATGCCGGCTTCTGGAGCGTTGGACCGCCCACCAGCTCGATTCTCAACTTGGCGGCCACGCGCGATATTCGCCTGATCGGGCTATCTGATGAAGAAATTGCCAATGCTCAGGAAGAGGAAGCGGTTTTTGCTCCTTACGAACTGGCGGCGGGCATGTATGACGGCATGGACGAAGCGGTTCAAACCATTGGCATCCCCAACGTACTGGTCGTCAATGCCGATATGGATGAAGAGCTTGCCTATCAGCTGACCCAACTGCTGTTTGAACATACCGATGAGCTGATTGCCGTACACCCGGCAGCCAACGACACCACGGTTGAATTCACCATGCAGTCAACGCCAGTGCCGCTGCACCCGGGCGCTATTCGCTATTTTGAAGAAACCGGTGTCGAGATTCCGGACCGTCTTCGTCCTTAACCGATGGCCTATGCAGCTGCTTTGATTAGTAGCTGTTTTGAAAATAGCTAATAAAGGGCATTTCGCCATGCAGCGGCAACAACGACGACTGATGGCGCTCTTGTTCATATGCTTGCCGTTCGCCGGAGCAGGGGCTTCCCCCGCTCCGGCGACTGCGTCTACACGGTTAGCAGTGGTGACTGAACAGGGTGAGGCGTTAGTAGACGAAGTGGCGCCCGCCGGGGCGCGCTGGTGCATTCAATGGAATCATTCCGTTGAGAAGTTCACGGTGCTGGACTGCTACCGCAACGTGGCAGGCGTGATGCAGTTGGAGCGCAGCCACCAGCCTGATTTTGCCGCAGGGCTAGGGCATATATTCGGGCGTGGAGAGCAGGTGTCCGACGGCCAAGGTGGGTATTGGATCAACGCCATTGATGAGCCGGTTGCCAACAACCGCTATGTGCTTCGGGTAGGTTCAAAAGCGGTCAATCATCAGGTGGTGTGGCCTGACGGCGAGCACCCGGCTATCAGTTTAAGTGAGCAGGCGGCCGGGCAGCGCGTTACGATCCAAATGGTTGAATCAAGGCTTCCCTGAACAAGAAAGCTGATTCAATAAAATCTGAGCAGTCAAAAAGCTGACTCAGTAAAAACAAGCTAGACAACATTTCCGAGGACTTCATGAACGAATCCAATCCACCGCCGGTATTGATGCCGGGCGGTAATGCGATTCAACCGCGCGTGGTGCTGTGGCTTATCACCATCGTGGCGGTCGGACTTTCCCTGTTCCAACTCTACTCTGCTGGCATTCAGCCGTTGGGGCTGTTTTATCAGCGCGGTATTCACCTTGCGCTAATCATGCTGCTGGCGTTTTTAATGTTTCCCGCCTTTGGGCCATCGCGTAAGCGCGGTGTGGTTGGCTGGGGAATTGACCTTATCTTTTTTGCCGGTGCGCTGATTACCGGTGGTTACCTGGTGCTCTTTTTGGATGAAATTGTGAGCCGCGCCGGGTTCTGGAGTGATACTGATATTCTGGTTGCCTGTATCGCCACGGTCACGGTGCTGGAAGCCAGCCGCCGCGCGGTAGGCTTTGGAATGACCATTATCGGCCTGCTGGCCATTGTGTATGCGTTTGCCGGGCCGCGCGGTGAGTTGCCCTGGCTTGGCGAGTGGCTGCCTGGCATCTTGAATCACCGCGGCTATACGCTCGACCGTGTCGCCGGGCAGCTCTATCTGGGCCAGGAAGGGATCTTCGGCCTGCCGCTAGGCGTGGCGGCTACTTATATCTTTATCTTTGTGCTTTTTGGCGCCTTTCTGGAAAGCACCGGCGCGGGAAAATTCTTTATCGATATGGCCTACGCTGCGACCGGCCGCCAGCGCGGTGGACCGGCCAAAGCTGCTGTGCTTGCCTCGGCGGGAATGGGCTCTATCTCAGGCAGCGCGATTGCCAACGTAGTGACGACCGGTGCCTTTACTATTCCGCTGATGAAAAAGCTGGGCTACCAGCCCAAGCAGGCGGGCGGTATTGAGGCTGCCGCTTCAACCGGTGGGCAAATCATGCCTCCGTTAATGGGCGCCGGTGCCTTTTTGATTGCGGAATATACCAATACGCCGTACCTGGATATCGTCAAGGTCAGTATCCTGCCGGCCATTATGTACTTCGCAACGGTTTATCTGTTTGTACATATTATTGCCCTTAAGCAGGGTATGCAGGGCGTGCCACGGAGCGAGCTGCCGCAAATGCGGCAGGTCATGAAAGATGGCTGGCATTTCCTGTTGCCGCTGGTCGTACTAGTATGGCTACTTGTAATGAGCCTGTCTCCCATGCGCGTCGGCTATTACGCGGTGATTACCATGATTGCCGTGGCCTTTTTACGCTACGCGTTATGGTACTTCTTTGTGGCCCCCCAGCAGGGCCAGCCGGTAACTATCAGTCGAACCAAGGATGTTATCTGGGCGGGGCTAGCCAAACTGGTGGAAGGGCTTGAACTGGGGGCGCGTAATGCTGTAGCTGTCTCCATGGCCTGTGCGGTGGCGGGTATTATCGTCGGCGTTGTCGGATTAACCGGTCTGGGCCTCAAATTTTCTTCGATGATGCTGGCGTTCTCTGGCGGTAACCTGGTGCTGGCGCTGGTCATGGTTCTATTGGCTAGCCTGGTCCTGGGGATGGGGCTTCCGGTCACCGCAAGTTACATCGTCCTAATTGTCCTGGTAGGCCCGGCACTAACGTCTGAGTTTGGTGTGCCGCTACTCATTGCTCACTTGGTGGTGTTCTGGTACTCCCAGGATTCTAACGTGACGCCGCCCATTGCCCTGGCGGGGTTTGCTGGGGCCGCCATCGCGGGTAGTAAGCCTATGGAGACCAGCTTCCAGGCTTGGAAATTCGCCAAAGGGCTTTATCTTATTCCGCTATTTATGGTCTTCAATCCTGAGATTATTCTTGGTGGGCCGGTGTTGGTCGTTGCCTGGAACGCGGTGATTGCCCTTCTGGCGCTGTGTGCCTTTGCCGCAGCACTCGAGGGATATCTGTTTACCCGCATGTCGTGGCTACCACGCTTGGCGATCAGCGGGGCTATCTTTGGTGTGTTCTACCCGAGCCTAGTGACCGAAGTGATTGGCGTTGTGGTGATGGTGGTGGCCATTGGTCTTAACTGGAGAGCCAGCAAGCGTGAAGCGCCAGCTGCGCCTGTTGCTTACTAATAACGATAGTGTTTAAAGCAGTGCTCATGGGTCGAGCAATAAAGCCGGCCTGTGAGTATTGCCTGACAGGCACCCATAGGAGCTGGTTATGAAGCAATATGCCGTAGTGGCTTATGACTACACCGATGAGGGCGCTTTAGATCGTCGTATAGCGTGCCGACAAAACCATCTGGATGGGCTGCGCAGACTCTATCAGCAAGGTAGTTTTATCAGTGGCGGAGTGGTGTTGAGCGATGACGGCAAGATGATTGGTTCAAATGCGCACTTTCAGTTTATCAACCGGGATGCCTTACAGGCTTGGCTTGAGCAGGAGCCTTATGTGACTCAAAAAGTTTGGGAGCATATTGATATTCGCGAAGTGAAGTTTTTCGATCCTACCGTCTGAGTCTATTTTATTTACTAAAAAAGCCCGGAGACCATCAGTTTTCCGGGCTTTTGCGTTTCTTGCTAGTTGTTACGTAACTCTAAACATTGCTTAGAAGATCGATTCTGCGGTACCGGAGCCTTGCGAACCGCTGGCTTCTTCCAGCTCGCGGCTGATGCCGCGCGACTGGTAGTCGGGCAAGTGATCCTGATGGAAGAACTCGCTAATGCCTCCCGGCTGGTCTTCATGTAAACGACGACCTGTGTTGGGATCTACGCGGGCAGTCACAACAGTAGAGGGGCGCTCCGGTACGGCGCTTGGGGTGCCTTCCAGCGCTTTGCCCATAAAGTCCGTCCAAATAGGTAGCGCTGCATTTGCACCGTATTCCGCAATAGTTTCGTTGCTGTCTTTACCTACCCAAACGGTGGTCACCAAATCGCTGTTAAAACCGGCAAACCAGGCATCACGCTGGCTATTGGTAGTACCCGTTTTACCCACGATATCTTCACGGTTGAGGCTGAGTGCACCACGACCTGTGCCTGAGGTAATAACGTCACGCAGCATATCGCGAAGAATATAGGTGGCCGCCGCATCGGCAACACGCTTGGCAACCGGGTATTCACGCCCATCAATTTCGACGGTTTCCTGACCCTCTTCACAACTGGGGCAGGCAACCTGGGGTGTGGCTTCATCAATAAGTTCGTGATCATCATTGCGGGTAACTCGCTCGATAAACCAGGGGGCTACCTGGAAGCCACCATTGGCAAGAACAGAGTAGGCGTTGGTCATTTCCATGGGGGTCAGGCTTGCGCTGCCCAGTGCCAGGGAAAGGCCGTGGGGTAAGCGATCCTGAGAGAAGCCAAAGCCTTTCAGGAATTCGATCGTGTGGTCCAGTCCCATGGTTTGTAAAACGCGAATGGTGACTAGGTTGCGCGAGCGCGCCAGCGCGGGGCGTAAACGCATTGGCCCTTGGAAATCACGGCTGGAGTTGACCGGGCGCCAGAGCGAGTTGCTGCCATCATCGAGCACGACCGGTGCGTCGTTGACTACGCTTGCCGCGTTCATTTCACCATCTTGCAGCGCCGCCAGATAAATAAACGGCTTGAAGATGGAGCCTGACTGACGCTGTGCCTGAATCGCACGGTTGAACTTGCTGGCATTGAAATCAAACCCGCCCTGCAAGGCCAGAATAGCGCCGGTACGCGGGTCCTGGGCAACGATCGAGCCTTCTGCATCTGGTCGCTGGGAAAGGCGTACCGTGCCATCTTGGGCTTCGAGAATACGCACCAGGTCACCGCGCACGGCAATCTGATCCGCTGAGCTGGGTTCAGCGCCGCGGCTACGCGGGCTTTGATAGGCGCGTGCCCAGCTTAAGCCGTCCCAGCCAATGGTGTGCAGCTCACCGCCGCGGGCCAATACCTGCATTTCACGACCGCTGCTATTGACCACAATGGCCGGCTTCAGCAGGCCATAGTTGGGGGTGCGCTCTAGTACCTGCAGCCAGTTACTGACGTCGCCTTCAACACCGGCGATTTCCGTTTGGCTACGTTCGGCAGCCTGACGGGCGGTCTGACGAATCTCGGGCGACTCGGAAAGCTCCTCCTCAAGGCCCTGTGTCGCGGTGCGTTCCTGTGCTTCAACCAGGCTCGGAGCGATATCGCGCTGCTCGGCACCGCGCCAGCCGTGGCGTAAATCATACTCGCGCAGGCCGTTGGCCAGAGCATCACGCGCAAACGGCTGTAGCCTGCTATCCAGCGTCGTATAAATGCGGTAACCGCCGGTATAGGCCGTATCACCAAAGCGCTCAACCGCGTACTGGCGCGCCATTTCAGCCACATAAGAAGCGTCTACTTCGGTCTGAGTAAAGTGGCGGCGAGCGGTCACGGGGTCCTGTACCGCTGATTGATAGGTGGTGTCGTCGATATAACCCAGTTCGCGCATGCGGAACAGAATCCAGTTGCGGCGAATCAGTGAACGCTCGGAGTTGGCAAGCGGGTTAAACGCAGAAGGTGCTTTGGGCAGACCCGCAATCATGGCGGTTTCAGCCAGAGTAAGCTCGGAAAGCGGTTTGTCGTAATAGGTATCAGCGGCTGCCGCGATGCCGTATGCTCGATTTCCTAAGAAAATTTTGTTAACGTAAAGTTCGAAGATTTCCTGCTTGCTGAGCAGCTTTTCCATCTGTAGGGCAAGCAGAATTTCACGGATTTTACGGGTAAACGTTTGATCCAGCGTCAGCATGTAGTTACGCGCGACCTGCATCGTGATGGTGGAACCGCCTGACTGAATGGAGCCGCCGCTTTGGGCAAGCTCAACTGCTGCCCGGGCAAGCCCTCGGGGATCAACCCCGGAATGGTCGAAGTAATTCGTATCCTCGGCGGCGACCAGAGCATTGACCATGTTTTGCGGTATTTCGTCAAAATCCACCACCATCCGGCGCTCTTCACCAAATTCGCCAATCAGCTTGCCGTCGTTGGTGTAAATGCGTAGCGGCGAATGCAGTTCGAAATTCTGCAGTTGGCGAACATCGGGTAAGCCCGGCGAAAAATAGATAGCAGCGCCCACCACGGCGAGCGCAGAGGCCCCTACTAACGACACGATAAGAAAGAACAGCGACAGAATGAGGGTTCGCAAAAACGTCATGAACAGAGGGCACCCATGAAAAGGAGAATAGGATCGGCATCTAAACGGCCGTATCACGCAATTGGCTGCCATTATAGGAAGGCGAGGCAGCCGCCACCAGTGTTGATATACCGTAAATTCAACTGCGGGCTATTTAACTAATGTGTTAAACCGCCGCATAGCAGGCATATCACAAGGCAGGGCCAAACCGACGATGCGCTTATTGAAAGCCAGTAAAGAATTGATCGGTATCGATATTACTTCAAGATCCGTCAAGCTGCTGGAACTTAAAAAGAGGCCTGATACCTATCAGGTAGAGAGCTTTGCGGTTCACCCGCTGCCAGAAGGCGCGGTGGACGAACAGCGTATTAATAATATAAACGATGTCTCAAACAGCTTAAACCGCGCGATTCATCAGGCTAGGCCCACCACCCGCAAAGCCATTGTGGCGCTACCTTCCAGCGTTGCCATTACCAAAATGCTCACCCTTCCCCTGGCTTTGAACGAGCAGGAGATCGAAGAACACATAGCGGTCGATTCAGACCAGCACATCCCTTTTCCGTTCAATGAAGTGGCTTTTGATTTCACCTGCCTGGGCGCTGTACCGCTGGCCCCGCATTTACAGCAGGTCCTACTCGTCGCCTGCCGCCAGCAGGATATCTGGCAAATGACCGAAACGCTCGACCGTGCGGGCCTTGAGCCGGTGGCTGTTGATGTTGACACCTTTGCCATTGAACGTGTGTTTGCCGCCATGTGGGCCTCTTTACCCGTGGACATTACCGCAGGCGTAGGCCTTGTGGATATAGGCGCGCATAACAGTACGCTGCATGTTGTTCACGCGGGCCGTATCATTTACTCACGCACGGGTCGAGTGGATGGAGAGCCGTTAACCAAAGCTATTCAATCTAACGCACACGATAACCTGCCTGATGACTTCCAGGACGCAATACTCAATCCCTTCGTGGATACGCTGGCCCAAGGCATCGCACGTGCTCTGCAGCTGTATTATGTAAGCGGCTGGCAGCCGAAAGTGACGCATCTGGTATTAACCGGACGCTTCAGCGCTATTCCGAGGCTGGCCGCCTACCTTGCGAAGACCACCGGCATGACGGTGACGCTGGCCAATCCACTTCAGCATATGCAGATCAACAAACGTCTGGATCGTCAGGCACTAGCTCGTGATCTACCGGCGCTGCTTACCGCCAGCGGGCTTGCCATGCGGGTGGGAGCGTGACCGTCGATATCAACCTGCTGGCGTGGCGAGAAGCGCGCCGCGAAAAACATACACGCCATTTTTATGCCGTGATGCTGTTGTTGCTCATCGTCGGTATTGCTCTGGGTGGCGTGGTCGCCCACGTCTATCAGCGAGCACTCACTATTCAGGAGCAGCGCAATGCACATATTGCCGCCCATATAGAACGCTTTGACCATGAAATTGCCGAGGCGGAGTATTACGTTGAGGAGGTTGAACAGCTAAGCCAGCAGCTAACCCAGTTTCAGCGCCTGTTCGAAGAGCGCGTTCGCACGCCTCAGCTGTTTAATGCATTTGCTTCAAGCCTAACCGAGGGAGTGACTTATCAGCGTCTTGAAAGGCAAGAGCGCCAGATCAGTGTGTCGGCGGTGGCGGGTAATGAACGCCAGGTGTCGGAGCAGTTGCGCCGTCTTGCCGAGATGCCGGGGCTGGGCGTTCCTTTGTTACTGGAAGTAAGCAGTGAGCAGGATGGCGGGAGTGTTTTTCATTTTGAGGTAGCACAAACCGACCAGCGCCCATCATCGGCTGATGGAGGTGGCTCGCCATGAAGTTTAGCCGCCAGCAGTGGCAGAGTGAATGGCAACGTGAGTGGCAGCGGTTGCGTGCGCTTGACTGGCAAATGCTTGATCTGCGCGATGCGGGAACCTGGCCGTGGCTTTTAAAAGTGCTGTGTGGCGTACTGGTGTTGGTAGCGGCGCTGGCAGTCAGCAGCATGTGGTGGGTTAGCGACTACCGCTCGGCATTGATAAGCGCGCAGCGTCAGGAAGTAAGGCTATTAAATAACTACCGCAGCAGCGTCCATGCTGCCGGGTTGCTTAACGATGTGCGTAGCCAATTGACGGATCTGATCTCACAGATGGCCAGCATCCGCAGTATGTGGACCACCCGCGCCGAGATCCCGTCGCTGCTGGACAGCATCAGCAACGCCGCTGAACAGAACCAGCTGACCATTGAGGCTATCCATTTACGGCCCACCGTCATTCATAACTTTTATAGAGAGCATCCACTCGATATCAGGGTGCTGGGCAGCTACCACCAGTTGGCGCAGTTTATAAATGATATCAGTTCATTGCCTCGTCTTGTCACACAGCACGCTATCACCCTGGCGCCAGTTGAAGACCCCAGGGGTGGATTAACCTTGAGTCTGGTCGCCAAGGCGTACAGCAGCGTTGCCAGCGAGGGTTCGCGTGAAGAAGAGCTGAATGGCGGAGGAACAGCCCCATGAAGTGGCTGGTCAGCCTGCTCGCCGCCCTGTGCCTTGCAGGTTGCCATGGGCCTGAGCTTGATCAGCTAGACGCGACGCTTGAGGCGCTGCGTCTGTCGCCCAATCCCCAATCTGTTGAAAGCCATGAACCATTCAGTGTGCCTCCAGTGCCGGAATATCACTTCGCTGAGCGTCGTAGTCCCTTCCAGGCATCGGGTCATGTACCTGAACAAGCGCTCGTTCAAAGCGATACGCCAGCACCAGACTCGCAGCGCATATTGGAACCTCTTGAACACTATCCGCTTTCCGCACTGCGCCTGGTAGGCACGCTTACCAGGCAAGGGCACCGTGCTGCTCTGATCGAAACGCCTGAAGAAACCGTTGTCAGCGTCCAGGAGGGGGCATTCATAGGTGAAGAGTATGGGCGTATTACCCATATTACCGAGCATGACATTCGTATTACCGAACGTATCGCAACGCCGCAGGGGTGGCAGGAGCACCAGACCTCACTTGCCCTGAAGGCATCGCCTTAACCTCTTGCTGGAGTACGCCATGGCCATTGTTATCCGCCACACGCTGTTAATACTGTTCGCTTTCTTGCCTTGTCAGGTTTTGGCATCGGTGTTGACGGATATAGGTGTACAGCAGGGAGAGCAAGGTGTGCTGGAAATGGATCTGCATTTCAGCGGTGGAGTGGCCGAATTGCAGAGCTACCGTCTGGATAACCCGCCGCGTCTGGCGTTGGATCTGATCGCTACGCAAAATGGGCTGGGGCGCCGTTACATAGAGATAAATCAACCGGGAATTGAACGCATAGATGTAGCACAGGGCGATGGGCGAACCCGGTTGGTGGTCGGTTTAACCCAGCCAATGATTCAGACTTCGCAGATGATGGGGGATCGGCTGATAGTTTCCCTGATTGATCCAATGGCCGCCCGTGCCTCCGTTGCCCAACAGGAGCCGCCCTTGAGTGAGGCTCAACAGGACCGTTTTACAGGCGAGCGGCTGAGTTTAAATGTTCAGGACATGGACATTCGCGCCGTACTGACCACGCTTGCTGAGTTCACCGGGCTTAATCTTATCGCTAGTGAGGGCGTGACAGGACGTATCACTCTGAACCTGAATCAAGTGCCCTGGGATCAAGCGCTGGCATCGATTTTACACAGCCGGGGGCTTTCAAGCCGTGAGCATGGCAATGTGATACTGATCGCCCCAATGGGTGAGCTTGCCGAGCTTGAAAGCCAGGAAATCGCAGCGCGTAGCCACCACGAAACGTTGTCACCGATAGTGAACGAGTTTATTGAAATAAAGTATGCCCGCGCTGAAGACCTGGCCCAACTACTGCGCGGAGACGATGGCCAAGGGATTTTAAGTGAACGCGGGCGAGTAAGTGTCGACCCTCGAACCAATGCGCTGATAGTGCGGGATACGGCCGACCAGGTGCACAGTATCAGGCGCACGCTGGCGCGTTTTGATGTACCGGTGCGTCAGGTGCAGATTGAGGCGCGCATTGTGATAGCCCGGGACACCGCCTCCCGCGAGCTGGGGGTTAACTGGGGAGCCTCCAGTACGCGCGGTTTTCAGGAATTGCCCGATGGGACCCAGGGACCGCGCAATATCAATCCTCGCGGCTTGAACCGGGCACGCGGCGGTTTGGCGGTGGATTTAGGTGCGCCTTCAGGGGCCGGTGCCGGGTTTAGCTTTGGCTACTTGTCCGGCGATATTCTGCTGGACCTTGAGCTTCGCGCGCTGGAAAGCGAAGGGAAAAGTCAGACTATTTCGCAGCCCCGGGTAATCACCGCGAACCAGCGTACGGCGATTATTCGCCAGGGTGAAGAGCGGGCGTTTCAGAGTGTGGATGTGCAGGGCAATCCAGATACCCAGTTTAAAGAGGCTGAACTGTCGCTTGAGGTAACGCCGCAAATTACCCCGGATAATCGCATTATCATGGATCTGGTGATAAAAAATGATAGTTTCAGGGAGTCGGGTTTTGGCGGCGAGCCGCCCATTGATACCAATCAGATTGAAACCCAGGTGCTGGTGGACAATGGCCAAACGGTGGTGTTGGGTGGGATTCTAACCACTGAACAGCTGAGCCAAATGGCAAAAACTCCGCTTTTAGGAGATATTCCTTTGCTCGGACGGTTGTTTCGCTATACCGAAGAGAGCAATGAAAAGGTAGAGTTGTTAGTCTTTATTACTCCACGACTACTTGACGATGGCTTGGCGGTTCGCTGATGCAGGATTTACCCAACCTTTTTCTGATCGGCCCCATGGGGGCTGGTAAAAGCACGATAGGCCGCCTATTGGCGGCAGAGCTATCGCGCACGTTCTATGATAGCGACCATGCCATACAAGATCGCTGCGGTGCCGACATCCCGTGGATTTTTGATGTGGAGGGTGAGCCTGGCTTTCGCCTGCGTGAAATTCAGATGATTGAGGAACTGACCCGGCTTTCCAGCGTAGTGGTGGCAACCGGAGGCGGCGCGGTACTTCGCGAAGATAACCGGCGCGTACTGCGTGAAAGGGGCACGGTGGTTTACCTGATGACCACGGTCGACCAGCAGCTTAAGCGCACCGCAAAAGATCGCAATCGCCCGCTTCTCCAGTGCGCTAACCGGGAGCAGGTACTCAACGATATGTTTGCTACCCGTGATCCTCTTTACCGTGCCACCTCGGATATTACCGTGCGTACTGATCGGCGCAGCCCGCGCGCCGTGGTCAATGAAATCCTGCGCCGGGTGCACCGTTTGACCGACCCGCTGGAGCACGCCGCCACGCTTAACTCAAAGGTATCCCAATGACTCAGCCCGCCGCTGCCCAACGTACGTTAAATGTTGCGTTGGGCGATCGCAGCTATCCAATCCATATTGGTTCTGGATTATTAGATGACCCTCAGGCACTAACGCCTTATCTGGCGGGTAAGCAGGTAATGGTGGTCACCAATGAAACGGTTGCACCGCTTTACCTGGAAGCACTCTGTGCACATCTACCCAGCGATGTGGACGTGCGCACGGTCATCCTGCCTGACGGCGAACAGTACAAGACCATTGAACAGGTTAGTCGCATTTGGGATGCGCTTCTTGAGGCCGGTTTTAATCGTCGCTGTACGCTGGTCGCGTTGGGTGGCGGGGTGATTGGCGATATGGTGGGCTATGCTGCGGCGTCTTATCAGCGCGGCGTTGCCTTCATTCAGGTGCCTACCACGCTGCTTTCCCAGGTGGACTCTTCGGTGGGTGGCAAGACCGGCGTTAATCATCCGCTCGGCAAGAATATGATCGGCGCTTTCTGGCAGCCTAAAACGGTGCTGATTGATATCGCAACGCTTGCGACCCTGCCCGCGCGCGAGCTGTCTGCAGGGCTTGCCGAAGTCATCAAGTACGGGCTGATTCGTGATGAGCCGTTTCTCAGCTGGCTTGAAGACAATATGGCCGCGCTACGTCAAATCAGTCCGGACGCAATTATTGAAGCCATCGCGCGCAGCTGTCAGATAAAAGCCGACATTGTGGCGGATGACGAAACCGAGCAGGGCGTTCGGGCGCACCTTAACCTTGGGCATACGTTTGGCCATGCCATTGAAGCCCATCAAGGCTACGGCAATTGGCTGCATGGCGAGGCGGTTGGGGCGGGCATGGCGTTGGCCGCCACGCTCTCCCAGCAGTTGGGTTTTATCAGTAGCGCTGATTTAGCGCGTGCCCAGGCAGTGATTGATAGCGCTGGGCTTCCGTTGGCGGCGCCGGCCGATATGCAAAGCGATGACTTTCTAACCCGCATGCGTCTGGATAAGAAAAACGTGGATGCCAGGCTGCGGCTGGTGCTGCTAAATGCGATTGGAGATGCGCGTATCGATGACACGACCTCAGAAGAGGTCCTGCGCGACTTGCTGGATAGCTACCCGCGTCTGTAATTCAGCTGTAAAAACGTTATGTGTTCAATAGACCCACCCTTGGCGGTGGGTTTTTTTATGGCTTAACGTTACTGCAATGCACCCGGTATTATGTAATGCGCATGGCTTATGCGCTATCGGCATGGAGTTTTGGGTATTTATTAGACTAAAGTTTAACCCTTGCGATTTTTCGTTGAAATACCGTTATATGGCCTTGCAAGTGCTTGAAGTGTATATATTTTTTACGATAAGGTGGTTTGCAACTGTAGGATTTGAAAAGACTTTCTGGCGAATTTGGGTTGGTGGTGATTGCGCTGTCTAGGGGCGAATCGCTATGCTGAGCGACCATTTTCTTGCAGCAGCGGATCGGGCAGGCGTCTTGTTCCAGTCGGTTAAAAAGCCCCATAAAAAAAGAAAAACCGACTATTACACCATAAGAACGCTGCTAATAAAACACCTTGACTAGAGGCACGCCCATGAATAGAGGTCTCCACCAGCCTGGCGAGTTTCGCGATAACTGCGGCTTTGGCCTTATTGCTCATATGGAAGGGCAGGCCAGTCACGACTTGCTGAAAACGGCGATCGAATCGCTCACGTGTATGACGCACCGGGGCGGGATCGCCGCCGACGGTAAAACCGGCGACGGCTGTGGGCTATTGCTTAAGATGCCGACCCAGTTTATGCGTGAAGCCGCTCAGGAAGCCTTGGGCGTGGCGCTTAATGAGCAGTTCGCGGTGGGCGTTGTGTTTCTGCCAAGCGACGACACCCGGGCAACTGAAGCGCGTAATACCGTCGAGCGCGAGCTGAGCGCACGTGGCCTTCATGTGGCGGGCTGGCGCGTAGTGCCTACCGACTCAAGCGTGTGCGGCCCGATGGCGCTGGACTGCCTGCCGCGTATCGAGCAGGTTTTTGTCGAGCCTGGCAAGAGCGAGCAGTTCACCGTGGATCTCTTCATGGCCCGCCGCTATGCCGAGCAGGCGCTGAAGCGCGAAGAAGACTTTTACGTGGCCTCGCTCTCCTCGGAAGTCGTCTCCTATAAAGGCCTGGTGATGCCGGAAGACCTGCCGGCGTTCTACAAGGACTTGAACGACCCGCGCCTGGAAACCGCCATCTGCGTGTTCCATCAGCGCTTTTCGACCAATACCGCACCGCGCTGGCCACTGGCGCAGCCATTCCGCTTGTTGGCTCACAATGGTGAAATCAACACCATTGAGGCGAATCGCGGCTGGGCTAATTCGCGCAAGGCCAACTTCGTTAGCGAGTATCTGCCCGATATCGATAAGCTCGATGAAATCGTCAACACCACCGGTTCTGACTCCTCCAGTATGGATAATATGCTGGAAGTATTGCTGACTGGCGGTATGGAGCTGCATCGTGCTGTGCGCATGATGGTGCCGCCCGCTTGGCAGAACGTCGAGACCATGGATGCAGAGCTGCGCGCCTTCTACGAATACAACTCCATGCACATGGAGCCGTGGGATGGCCCGGCAGGCGTGGTAATGACCGATGGCCGCCAGGCCGTGTGCATGCTGGACCGCAACGGCCTGCGCCCGGCGCGCTGGGTAATCACCAAGAATGGTTATATCACCCTGGCGTCTGAAGTCGGCACCTACGGCTATAAGCCTGAGGACGTGGTCGCCAAAGGGCGCGTGGGCCCGGGCCAAATGCTCGCCGTCGATACTCAGACCGGTGAAGTGCTGCATACCCAGGATATTGACGACCGACTGAAATCGGCCTACCCCTACAAGCGCTGGCTCAAGCAGGAAGCCAACTACCTTGAGTCGGCGCTCACCGAGCTTGCACGTTTCCAGTCCATGGAAACCGATGCACTGAACGTGCAGCAGAAGATGTTCCAGGTCAGCTTTGAAGAGCGTGATCAGGTGCTGCGCCCGCTGGCGGAAAGCGGCCAGGAAGCTGTGGGTTCGATGGGTGACGACACGCCCATGGCGGTACTTTCAAGCCGTCCACGTCTTTTGACCGACTTCTTCCGCCAGAAGTTTGCTCAGGTAACCAACCCGCCGATTGATCCGCTGCGTGAAGCGATCGTGATGTCGCTGGAAACCTGCTGTGGCGCGGAGCTTAATGTTTTCAAGGCAACGCCCGAGCACGCCCATCGCCTGATCCTGACCACGCCGGTGCTTTCACCGCGTAAATTTACCGCGCTGATCGATCAGGACGACCCGGCGTTTGCAAGCTATACGCTGTCCATGGGCTACGATCCTGAGCAGCAGAGCCTGCAGCAGGCGGTCAATGCACTTTGCCAGGAAGCCGAAGCCCAGGTAAAAGCGGGCAAGGTGATTCTGGTGCTTACCGATGCGGAGCTGCCCAAGGGCATTATCCCTATTCAGGCACCGCTGGCGGTTGGTGCGGTGCATACGCATCTTGGCCGTCTGGCCCTGCGCCCCAATGCCAATATTATCGTTGAAACCGGCTACGCCCGGGATGCCCACCAGATGGCCGTGCTGTTTGGTATTGGTGCCACCGCTGTGTACCCATGGCTTGCCTATCAGGTTATGGCCGATATGCACCGCACCGGCGAGCTTTCCGGTAATCCGGCCGATGGTCGGGAAAATTATCGCAAAGGCCTGCAAAAAGGCCTGTTCAAGATACTCTCCAAAATGGGTATCTCGACGCTGGCTTCGTACCGCGGCTCCATGCTGTTTGAAGCAGTCGGGCTTTCTGATGAAGTGATGAATACCTGCTTTGCGGGCATGGCATCACGTATTCAGGGGGCAGGCTTCGCTGAGCTACAGATGCAGCAAGAGCTTTTGGCCAAGGATGCCTGGATTACCCGCAAAGGCATCTCCCAGGGCGGTATGTTCAAGTATGTGCATGGCCATGAATACCATGCGTACAACCCCGATGTAGTAAAGGCGTTGCAGGCAGCCGTTCAGGAAGGCAGCTACGCCAAGTGGAAAAAATTCGCGCAGCTGGTGAACGAGCGTCCTGTCGCGACCATTCGTGATCTGCTCACGCTTAAAGCTGCTGAAACGCCGATCCCGCTGGATGACGTTGAGCCGGTGGATGCGCTGTTGCCGCGTTTCGATAGCGCGGGTATGTCCCTGGGCGCGCTATCACCAGAAGCCCATGAAGCGCTGGCCCAGGCCATGAACGAAGCCGGCGGGCGCTCCAACTCCGGCGAAGGCGGCGAAGACTCCGCACGTTACGGCACTATTCGCAGCTCCAAGATCAAGCAGATTGCCTCGGGCCGCTTTGGGGTAACGCCGGCTTATCTGGTCAATGCCGAAGTGCTGCAGATCAAGGTGGCTCAGGGTGCGAAGCCGGGCGAGGGCGGTCAGTTGCCGGGCGGCAAGGTCAACGCGCTTATCGCTCGCCTGCGCCACGCGGTGCCTGGCGTCACGCTGATTTCACCGCCGCCGCACCACGATATCTATTCGATCGAGGATTTGGCGCAGCTGATTTTTGACCTCAAGCAGGTTAACCCGGAAGCCCAGGTATCAGTGAAGCTGGTATCCGAGCCGGGTATCGGCACTATCGCTACCGGTGTGGCCAAGGCTTACGCCGACCTGATTACCGTGTCCGGTTACGACGGCGGCACTGCGGCCAGCCCGCTTACCTCGATCAAGCATGCCGGTTCTCCGTGGGAGCTTGGCCTGCCTGAAGTGCATCAGGCGCTGCGTATCAACGGCCTGCGCGACAAGATTCGCCTGCAGACTGACGGCGGCCTTAAAACCGGCCTGGACGTGGTCAAAGCAGCGATTCTAGGGGCGGAAAGCTTTGGTTTTGGCACCGCGCCAATGGTGGCGCTGGGCTGCAAGTTCCTGCGCATCTGCCACCTGAACAACTGCGCTACCGGAGTGGCCACTCAGGACGACTTCCTGCGCGGCGAGCACTTTCGCGGCACTGTGGATATGGTCAAAAACTACTTCCGCTTTATCGCTGAAGAAGTGCGTGAGCTGATGGCCATGCTCGGCGTACGCCAGTTGACCGACCTGATCGGGCGTACCGACCTGCTGGAAGTGCTTGAAGGCAACACCGCAAGCCAGCGCAAGCTCGACTTGATGCCTTTGCTTGTCAACGATTTTGTGCCTGCTGATGCGCCGCAGTTCTGTGAGGTGAGCCGCAACGTGCCTCACGATCCGGGCGCTAAAAACCAGGAAGTATTGGCAGCGCTTCAAGAGACTATCGAGAGCCAGTCGGGCGGTGAGTTCAGCTTCACCATTACCAACTGTGATCGCAGCGTGGGCGCGCTTAGCTCTGGCGCTATTGCCAAGCGTTATGGGGAAGAGGGCCTTGAAAACGCGCCTGTCACTGCACGCTTTACCGGTGTGGCTGGGCAGAGCTTCGGCGTCTGGAATGCCCGCGGCCTGAATCTGTACCTGGAAGGCGATGCCAACGACTACGTGGGCAAGGGCATGAACGGCGGCAAGATCGTGATCGTGCCACCCAAGGTCAGCCAGTTCGAAAGCCATAAAACCGCGATTATCGGTAACACCTGCCTGTATGGCGCAACCGGCGGCACGTTGATGGCCGCGGGCATCGCAGGCGAGCGTTTTGCGGTGCGTAACTCAGGCGCCACAGCGGTGATTGAAGGCGCTGGCGACCACTGCTGCGAATACATGACCGGCGGCCTGGTGTGCGTGCTGGGTGAAACGGGCGTTAACTTTGGTGCAGGCATGACCGGTGGGTTTGCCTACGTGCTGGATGAAGACCGTACCTTCGTGGACAAGTACAACCACGAGCTGGTCGAAATTCATCGCATTAGTACGGAAGCCATGGAAGCGTATCGCCGCCATCTTCGCGAGCTGATTACCACCTATGTCGAAGAGACGGGTTCCAGCCGTGGGGCAGCGATTTTGGAAGACTTTGGCGACTACCTGCGTCACTTCTGGCTGGTGAAGCCAAAAGCGGCAAGTCTGGGCAGTCTGCTGGATCAATCTCGGCGTCAGCCGCAATAAACCGCCTGTGTCTACGCTTCGAGGAGAGAAATCATGGCTAACCGTTTAAATAACGATTTCCAGTTTGTTGATGTGGGTCGCCAAGACCCACAGAAAAAAGCCGCCCATACGCGTGCCAAAGAATTCGCTGAGATTTATGAACCGTTCAAACCCACTGATGCGGCAAGCCAGGCGCATCGCTGCCTGCATTGCGGCAACCCGTATTGCGAGTGGAAATGCCCGGTTCACAACTACATTCCCAACTGGCTGCAGCTAGTCGTGGAAGGCAACATCATTGAAGCCGCTGAGCTTTCGCATAAAACCAACTCGCTGCCCGAGGTGTGTGGCCGCGTATGTCCGCAAGACCGGCTGTGTGAAGGTGATTGCACGCTCAACGACGGCTTTGGTGCAGTAACCATCGGCTCTGTCGAGAAGTACATTACCGATACTGCGTTTGCCATGGGCTGGCGCCCGGACATGTCCAAGGTCGTGTGGACGGATAAAAAAGTCGCGATTGTCGGCGCAGGCCCTGCCGGGCTTGGCTGTGCCGATATTCTGGCCCGCAACGGCGTCAAACCCGTGGTGTTTGATAAGTACCCGGAAATCGGCGGCCTGTTAACCTTCGGTATTCCTGAGTTCAAGCTTGAAAAGAACGTTATGGAGCGTCGGCGGGCGGTGTTCGAGGAAATGGGTATCGAGTTTCGTCTGAATACCGAAATCGGCACGGATATCGAGTTCGACACGCTGCTCCAGGAGTACGATGCGGTTTTCCTGGGCATGGGCACGTATAAATACATGGAAGGCGGCTTCCCCGGTGAAGACCTGCCTGGTGTGTACAAAGCGCTCGATTTCCTGATCGCTAACGTCAACCGCTGCCTGGGCTTCGAAAAAGATCCCAACGATTACATTTCGATGCAAAGCAAGCGGGTAGTGGTGCTAGGAGGTGGCGATACCGCCATGGACTGTAACCGCACCTCGATTCGCCAGGGCGCTGCGAGCGTTACCTGCGCCTATCGCCGTGACGAAGAGAACATGCCCGGCTCTCGCCGTGAAGTAACCAACGCGCGTGAAGAGGGCGTCGAGTTTCTGTTCAACCGCCAGCCGGTGGCGGTGGTGGGTGAAGAGAAGGTCGAAGGCGTGAAGGTCGTGCGCACTCGCCTGGGCGAGCCTGATGAAAACGGCCGCCGCCGCCCCGAGGTGGTGCCAGGTTCTGAAGAGATTATTGCCGCCGATGCGGTGGTCGTGGCGTTTGGTTTCCAGGCAAGCCCTGCACCCTGGTTTGAAGGCTCGCGTATTGATCTGAATGAGCGCGACCTGGTGAAAGCGCCCGAGCACGGCCAGTACGCCTTCCAGACCAGCAATGAAAAAATCTTTGCCGGTGGTGATATGGTGCGCGGCTCTGATCTGGTGGTTACGGCGATTTATGAAGGCCGCCAGGCCGCAGAAGGCATCATGAACTACCTAGGCGTTTAGATCCTGGGTTATTTGGTCATGGCTGTTGCCTGATAGCGGCGCCAGGGGCAGGCTGTTGCGAGGGTCTTTCGCCATGGCCGGAAAGCAGTTCCATTCGTTTCCGGCATTTCCGCCATCCATGGCGGTCAGATGGCGAAAGTAGCGCCCACGGATGGGTCTACAGCGCCCTCGCAACGGCCTGGCGCTGGGGTTAGCCGCTTACCCGAAGTAAGTTAAAGCAATGGCATGGCAGTTCAAATTGAGCCTTGAGGCGTAGTCTGCTATTCTGTCGTCCCATCCTGGTGTGGCTTTCTGTTACGCCTTTTGATCACGTTTCGACAGGTTTTCCATGACACGATATATCTTCGTGACCGGCGGCGTTGTGTCCTCTCTTGGCAAGGGCATCGCGTCGGCCTCGCTGGCGGCGATTCTAGAGGCCCGCGGCCTTAAGGTCACCATGCTCAAGCTCGACCCGTACATCAACGTGGACCCGGGCACCATGAGCCCTTTCCAGCACGGCGAGGTGTTCGTCACCGAGGATGGCGCCGAGACCGATCTGGACCTGGGCCACTACGAACGCTTTATTCGTACCAAGATGACCCAGCGCAACAACTTCACCACCGGCCGTGTTTACGAACACGTGCTGCGCAAAGAGCGCCGTGGCGATTACCTGGGTGGCACGGTACAGGTCATTCCGCACATCACCGATGAAATCAAGCAGCGCGTTTATGCCGGCGGTGAAGGCTTCGATGTGGCGCTGGTAGAAATCGGCGGCACGGTAGGTGATATCGAATCGCTGCCGTTCCTGGAGTCTATTCGCCAGATTCGTAGCGAGCAGGGTGCTAACCGCGCGCTGTTTATGCACCTGACGCTGGTGCCGTATATCAAGACGGCGGGCGAGACGAAAACCAAGCCCACCCAGCACAGCGTCAAGGAGCTGCGCTCGATCGGTATCCAGCCGGATATCCTGATTTGCCGTAGCGAAGTCGAGCTTGAAGAGAGCGAGCGCCGCAAGATCGCGCTGTTTACCAACGTTGAAGAGCGCGCGGTCGTACCGCTTCAGGATGCGGATACCATTTACCGTATCCCGCTGATGCTCCACGAGCACGGACTCGACGATATCGTCTGCGATAAGCTGCGCCTTGATGCCGAGCCCGCCGATCTTTCCGAGTGGGTGAAGGTGCTGGACTCCAAGCTTAATCCGCTCAAGTCCGTGAGTATCGCCATGGTCGGTAAGTACATGGAACTGCTGGACGCGTACAAGTCGCTTAATGAAGCCTTGATTCATGCAGGCATTCAGGGGCGCATCAAGGTCAACGTCGACTATATTGACGCTGAAGACATCGAACGCCACGGCACCGAGCGCTTAGCGGGTAAAGACGCTATTCTGGTGCCCGGCGGCTTTGGTGAGCGCGGCGTGGAAGGCAAGATTCTGACCGCCCAGTTTGCTCGCGAAAACAACGTACCTTATCTGGGTATCTGCCTGGGTATGCAGGTAGCAGTTATTGAATTTGCGCGCAACGTGGCGGGCTGGAAAGATGCCAACTCCACCGAGTTTACCCATGACACCCAGCACCCGGTGGTCGGCCTGATTACCGAATGGCTGAATGCTGAAGGTAAAATCGAGCTGCGCGATGCGGCGTCTGATTTGGGCGGCACCATGCGCCTGGGCGGACAGGTATGTCACCTGACTTCCGGCAGCAAAGCGCGTGAAGCTTATGGCTCTGATGAAATCGTCGAGCGCCATCGTCACCGCTTTGAAGTCAATAACCAGTTTATTGACGAGCTGGAAAAAGCCGGCCTGGTAATTTCAGGTAAAAGCGTTGATCAGTCGCTGGTTGAAATGATCGAACTGGCTGATCACCCTTGGTATGTGGCATGTCAGTTCCACCCGGAATTTACCTCCACGCCGCGTGACGGGCACCCGCTGTTCTCGGGCTTTGTGAATGCAGCGCTGGAGCACAAAACGGCGCGTACCCGGTCTCACGCGACACCTCAGGAATAAGGGGGGAAGCCAATGTCTTCTCAAGCACCGTCTCAAGTACTGCCTCAAGAGCGTCATATCAACATTGCCGGCCTAACCGCCGGCAATTCTTTGCCCTTGATGCTGCTCGGTGGCATGAACGTGCTGGAGTCGGCGGAGCTTGCCGACGAGGTAGTCCAAGCCTATGTCAGCGTGACGCAAAAGCTCGGCATGCCGTATGTATTCAAGGCGAGCTTTGACAAGGCCAACCGCAGCTCGATTCACTCGTACCGTGGTCCGGGTATCGAAAAAGGCCTACAGATACTTGCTGATATCAAGTCGCGTTACGGCGTGCCGATCATCACTGATGTTCATGAGCCCTGGCAGGCGGCTCAGGCGGCAGAAGTGGCCGATATCATCCAGCTGCCCGCCTTCCTGGCGCGCCAGACGGATCTGGTGGTGGCGATGGCCAAGACCGGTGCCGCGATCAATATCAAAAAGCCGCAGTTTCTAGCCCCGCATGAGATGCGTCATATCCTCAGCAAGTTTCAGGAAGCCGGTAATGATCGTCTGATGCTGTGCGAGCGTGGCTCAAGCTTTGGTTACAACAACCTGATCGTCGATATGCTCGGGTTTGGGGATATGAAACAGACCGGCTATCCGGTGTTTTTTGATGTCACCCACGCGCTTCAGCGCCCGGGTGGACGCGCCGACAGTGCCGATGGGCGGCGTGCCCAGGTAGCCGAGCTTGCCCGTGCCGGTGTCGCTGTGGGCCTCGCCGGGCTGTTTTTGGAAGCTCACCCAGACCCTGATAATGCCAAGTGTGATGGCCCCTGTGCCTTGCCGCTTGATCAGCTTGAGCCATTTTTAACCCAGCTTTCGCAATTGGATTCATTGGTGAAAAATTTTACGCCGTTGACCATTCGCTGAGCGCGGTAGCCAACGCGGTACGTAATCCTTTATTAGACCGACAACCAAGGACACTGTCATGACCAAAATTGTAGATATCAGTGCACTGGAAGTACTCGATTCACGCGGTAATCCGACAGTACAGGCGCGCGTGCGTCTTGAGAGTGGCGCGGTAGGCGAAGCCTGCGCACCCAGCGGTGCTTCCACCGGTTCGCGTGAAGCGCTTGAACTGCGCGACGGTGATAAAGCGCGCTATCTCGGCAAAGGTGTACTGAAAGCTGTCGATGCGGTCAATGGCAAGATCCGGGAGGCGCTGCTGGGTATGGACGCGCGTGATCAGCGCGGTCTGGACGATGCCATGCTGGCGCTGGATGGCACTGACAATAAAGCCACCCTGGGTGCGAATGCGATTCTTGCGGTATCGCTTGCTGCTGCCAAAGCGGCGGCCAATGCCAAGGGCGTGCCGCTTTATGCGCACATCGCCGAGCTTTACGGCCAGCCGGGTCAATACAGCATGCCCGTGCCGATGATGAACATTATCAACGGCGGCGAGCACGCGGATAATAACGTCGATATCCAAGAGTTCATGGTGCAGCCGGTAGGCGCGCCCAACTTCCGCGAAGGTCTGCGCATGGGCGCAGAAATCTTTCATGCGCTGAAGAAAGTACTCCAGGCGAAAGGCCTTTCCACGTCGGTTGGCGATGAGGGCGGTTTTGCGCCTGACTTAGCCTCTAATGCCGATGCGCTGGCGGTTATCAAGCAAGCCGTTGCAGATGCGGGCTACACCTTGGGTAAAGACGTTACACTCGCACTCGACTGCGCGTCGTCTGAGTTTTACAAGGACGGCCAGTACAACCTTTCGGGCGAAGGTAAAAGCTACGATGCACAGGGCTTTACCGACTACCTGGCAGGCCTTTGCGCCGACTACCCGATCGTTTCCATCGAAGACGGTATGGATGAGTCGGATTGGGATGGCTGGAAAGCGCTGACCGATAAGCTGGGCGACAAAGTGCAGCTGGTAGGCGATGACCTGTTTGTCACTAACACCAAAATTCTCAAGCGTGGTATCGATGAAAAGATCGGTAACTCGATTCTGATCAAGTTCAATCAGATCGGCTCGCTGTCTGAAACGCTGGACGCCATCAAGATGGCTCAGGATGCAGGCTTCACCGCGGTTATCTCGCACCGCTCCGGCGAAACCGAAGATACCACTATTGCCGATCTGGCGGTGGGTACCTGTGCAGGTCAGATCAAGACCGGCTCGCTATGCCGTTCTGACCGGGTGGCTAAATATAACCGCCTACTGGTGATCGAAGCTGAACTAGGTGATGTTACCTACCCGGGCCTGAAAGCTATTAAAGGTCAGTAAGGCGTTTTTATGGTCGGCTTGTAAGATATGTCTCAAGATTTTGTAAGAGATGTCTTACAAATACCGACGAAAATCGCTCGGTTTTGGGTAAGAAAATCCGTAATTTTGCATTAGTGCGAATTCATGTGATTGATTTTTAATTGGTTTGAAAAAAAGGGTAAGCCGGTGAGGCTTACCCTTTTCTATTTTGCCCGCCTTGAGAAGCATTCGTTATCTGCCACAATGCATTCAGGACAGGGGAGGCAGGGATGCTTTAGACAGAATGCAATGCAACGAGATGTAAACAGGTACGCTGGGTGCCACACTGATGTGAGCCCTGGTAAGGAAGTTACCTGAGGAATATGCCACAGGGAGTGGTCAGAGGAAGTGCTTGGAGCGGGCGGCCTATGGGCCGCCTTTTTTTTGTCTGTAAAATGGCCATGCTTCGATAAGTCTTTTCTAGCAGTACTTCTTTGAGTAGCCCTTTATCCAATAGCCCTGCCGACAGTTGCCTCAACCATCTAAATGCTTCCAAGGTTATAAGCAAAATACATTTTTATTCTGCGCCGCTATTACTTACCATAGCGCGCAAGAATTAGCAGGCTATGTTTCTGCTCCGCTTATCTTACGGCACATCGCTGATGTGCCGTTTTTTGTTTTTTCAGGAGAGGCATTACATGCATGGGTTGATTGCGATCAACGTTTTGATCTTTATGCTGGCAATTGCGCTGCTGGCGCGTTGGCAGCGCCGTGGTGCCAGCCTGTCTCGCGTGGTGCTCGCCGGTCTTGTAATCGGCGTTATGTTGGGCGGGCTGATGCAGTGGGGGTATGCCGGCTCTGCCGTGCTTAGCGGTACGATCGACTGGGTCAATCTGGTGGGCGGCGGCTACGTTCAGCTGCTTAAAATGATCATCATGCCCTTGGTGCTGGTCACTATTTTGTCTGCCGTAACGCGTCTGCACGATGCCAGTGCGCTCGGCAAGATCAGTTTGGGCGTGCTGGCCATGCTGATGCTTACCACGGCGATCTCGGCGGTTATCGGCATCAGCATGACGCAGCTGTTTGGGTTGTCTGCCGAAGGGCTGGTGCAGGGCGCCCGCGAGCTTGAGCGGGGCCAGGTCATTATTGAGCGCAGTGCTCAAGTGGCTGATCTGACCATACCGCAGCTGCTGCTGTCTTTTATTCCCAGTAATCCTTTTCAGGACTTGGCAGGGGGGCGTCCGACGTCGATTATCAGCGTGGTAATTTTTGCCACGTTTTTGGGTATGGCGGCACTGGGCATCAAGCGTGAAAATGCAGCACTTGGCGATAAGCTGATTGAAGGGATCGATATCGTGCAGAAGTGGATCATGCGCCTGGTGCGCATGGTGATTCGCCTGACGCCTTACGGGGTGATGGCGTTGATGACCAAGGTGGTTTCCACGTCCAATCTTAATGATATCTATAACCTGCTCGGTTTCGTCGTTGCCTCCTACGTGGGGCTTGCGCTGATTCTGGTCATGCACGCGCTGTTTTTGATGGGCGTTGGGGTCAATCCCAAGCGCTACTTTCAAAAGGTCTGGCCGGTACTCACCTTTGCGTTTACCTCACGCTCAAGCGCGGCCACGATTCCTTTGAACATCGAGGCTCAGGTGGACCGCATTGGCGTACCCCCTGCGATCGCCAACTTCTCGGCTTCCTTTGGTGCAACCATAGGCCAAAACGGCTGTGCCGGACTTTATCCGGCCATGCTCGCCATGATGATTGCGCCTACGGTGGGGATCGATCCATTTTCGCTGGAGTTTCTGGCAACGCTGGTGCTAGTCGTCACACTGGCGTCTTTCGGGATTGCGGGCGTCGGTGGCGGGGCAACCTTTGCCGCCATCATCGTGCTTTCAACGCTTGATCTGCCGATTGCGCTGGCGGGGCTATTAATCTCCATCGAGCCGCTAATCGATATGGGCCGCACGGCGGTCAACGTCAACGGCTCAATGACCGCGGGCACGGTGACAAGCCGCCTGCTCAAGCAGCACGACAGCATGGTCTTTGACTCCAGCGACAACGAGCTGGGCGAGCCGAAGTCCGTGTAAGCTGAGATGTATCCTGTAGCGCAAAAGAGCCACCCTTGGGCGGCTCTTTTGCATTTACAGTAGGCATTTGCTGGATGGTCAGACAGAAAAAAAAACCAGCGCGGACGCTGGTTCTTAGAAATACTGTTACGCCGTTATTACTAGCGCTCAAGCTTCTCGATCTTGCCGCTCTTGCCATCCCACTCTTCGGCATCTGGCAGGGCATCTTTCTTTTCAGAAATGTTGGGCCACACCTCAGCAAGCTCTGCGTTGATCTCGATAAACTGCTCCTGGCCATCCGGTAGCTCATCTTCAGAGAAGATCGCCTCGGCAGGGCACTCGGGCTCGCACAGGGCACAGTCAATGCACTCATCCGGGTGAATCACCAGGAAGTTGGGGCCTTCATAAAAGCAGTCGACCGGGCAAACCTCGACACAGTCGGTGTATTTGCATTGGATGCAGTTTTCGGTAACGACAAACGTCATCGCGCTATCCCTCTTGCGGGACCGGGGTACAGTCCGGTCATGGTCAATCGTGAATGGTTATAAAACAGCCGTTTTTTATAAGCTAAAAAAGTATGGGCGACATTCTAGTGGTGCCCATACCTCACGGCAAGCTCTTGACCGTCTTCTCTTCCGCCAATTACAGCAGATCCCGCCATTGATAGATCAACGCCAGCGCTTCGCGTGGCGATAAATCGTCCACATCGGCGCGCTCAAGCGCTTCTATCACCGGGTGCGGCGTACTGGCAAACAGATCGTTCTGCTGAGGTGGCGCCATATTGGCAGACGCTGATGGCGCTGGGTTCTGCCATGTCGGGGCTTGCCAGGACGATGGCCGCGCCTGATGCGTGTCGACGTCGCGCTGTTCAAGCGCAATCAGCTTTTGCCTGGCTCGTTTAATGACATGGATGGGCACACCCGCCAGTAGGGCTACCTGTAAGCCGTAGCTTTGGCTCGCCGGGCCCGACTCTATGCGATGCATAAACACAATGCTGTCGCCGTGCTCGGTGGCGGTTAAATGGATATTGGCCACACCCTCGGCCTGGTCAGGCAGCGCCGTCATTTCAAAGTAGTGGGTGGCAAACAGCGTGAGGGCGTGCGCCTGAGCAAGGTATTCGGCACTCGCCCAGGCAAGCGAAAGACCATCAAAGGTGCTCGTGCCCCGGCCAATTTCATCCATAAGTACCAGGCTTTGCTCGGTCGCATTATGCAAAATATTCGCGGTTTCGGTCATCTCGACCATAAACGTCGAGCGACCACCCGCCAAATCATCCGATGAACCAATGCGGGTAAAGATCCGGTCGATAGGGCCTATTTCAGCCGCATCCGCGGGCACAAAGCTACCGCTATGGGCCAGCAGTGCAATCAGCGCCGTCTGGCGCATATAGGTTGATTTACCGCCCATGTTCGGGCCGGTAATGATCAACATATGCCGCTCGGGTGTGAGCAGCACGTCGTTAGGTACAAACGGCTTATCGCTTACCTGTTCCACGACCGGGTGGCGGCCTGCGGTAATCGTAATGCCGGTGGCATCGCTTAGCGTTGGGCGCACCCAATTGAGCGCCTCGGCGCGCTCGGCAAAAGCGCACAGCACGTCCAGTTCGGCAAGCGCCCGGGAGGTGCCCTGCAAAGCGGTCAGGTTTTCGTTGAGCTCGCCAAGCAGGCGATCGTACAGCCACTTTTCACGGGTTAAGGCGCGCGACTTGGCCGATAGCGCCTTATCTTCGAACTCTTTAAGCTCCGGGATGATAAACCGCTCGGCGTTTTTCAGCGTTTGGCGGCGAATGTAGTCAGCCGGGGCCTGCTGGGCCTGAGAGCGGGGCAGCTCAATAAAGTAGCCGTGTACGCGGTTGTAGCCGACCTTCAGGTTGGCAAGTCCGGTACGTTCACGTTCACGCAGTTCAAGCTTGACCAGGTAGCTCCCGGCGTTTTCGGCCATACCGCGGTGCTCATCAAGCTCGGCGTCAAAGCCATCGGCAATCACACCGCCATCACGGATAACTACGGGCGGGTTCTCAATCAGCGCCCGATTAAGCGTGTCAGCAATGTCGGGATAGGGGCGGATATGCGGGCGTAGATTATCCAAAGCGCTGCCACTTTCGATGTCACTTAGCTGCTGCTCAAGTGTGGGCAGGGTATTGAGGGCATCTCTCAGGCGCGCCAAATCGCGTGGCCGGGCGCTATACAGCGCAACGCGCGCCAGAATACGCTCGACATCACCAACATCATTAAGCGTGTCGCGCAGCGTCATATAGGCGGCGTCCAGGCTTAACAGGGCAACGCCGGCCTGGCGGCCCTGTACCGTCTCGCGCTGGCGCAGAGGGCGATTCAGCCAGCGCTTCAGTAGCCTTGAGCCCATTGCGGTGGTGCAGGTGTCCAGCACGCTTGCCAGCGTATTGTCGGCACTGCCGCCCAGGTTGATATCAATCTCCAGATTGCGTCGGCTGGCACCATCGATCACTACTGCGTCATCGCGGTTTTCGACGCTCAGCGCGGTGACGTGGGGCAGGCGCGAGCGCTGTGTGTCACGCGCGTAATCGATCAGCACACCGGCGGCGACAAGCGCGGTCGTTAGATGGGCGCAGCCAAACCCGCGCAGATCCTGCACTTCAAACTGATCGCACAGGCTGCGATTGGCGCTTTCCAGATCAAACAGCCACTCGCCCTGTCGGCGTAAGCTACGCTTTTGCGACCACATGTCGGGAAGCGTTAAGCTTTCGGGTACCAGTAACTCGGCGGGTGAAAGACGGGTCAGCTCGGCGAGCATCTCGGCTTCGCTGTCTACCTCGAGCACGCTAAAACGCCCGCTGGAAAGCTCAAGCCAGGCAAGTCCCCAACGATCGCTGCCAGGCGCCAGGGCGACCAGCACGTTGTCGCGTCGGGCATCGAGCAGGGCCTCATCGTGCAGGGTGCCGGGTGTCACAATGCGCACTACCTGGCGCTCGACGGGGCCTTTGCTGGTAGCCGGGTCACCAATCTGTTCGCAAATGGCCACGGATTCACCGGTAGCCACCAGGCGGGCGAGATAGCCCTCGGCGCTATGATAGGGGATGCCGGCCATGGGGATCGGTTTGCCACCTGACTGGCCGCGCTGGGTGAGCGTGATGTCAAGCAGTGTTGAAGCGCGTTTGGCGTCGTCGAAAAACAGCTCGTAAAAATCCCCCATGCGGTAGAACAGTAGTACCTCGGGGTGTTCACGTTTGATCTTTAAATACTGCGTGATCATTGGCGTGTTGGGGGGAATGGCCTGTGACATGGGCGTCCTGATTGAGCGTGGCGCAAACCTAGGTGGCTTACGGCATGTTCTTGAAATATGTGCTTTGAAATACGCTCTTTACGGCATTTTTAACTACATTCTTGAATTACGTTCTTTTGAGCGATTTCTTTGAGCAATATCTTTGAGAAAGCTAAACGCAGTATTCTACGCTGAACTGATATCCTACATGAAGGAGCGACCATGCCCCCTAGCGTATCTAGCTTAAAAAATCTTGATTTATCGCTTCTGGCGCAGCGGCTTGGACGGGCATGTCAGCAGCGCCAGATAGAGGTCACCGCGGCGGAGTCATGCACGGGTGGCGGTATCGCCAGTGCCATTACCTCGGCGGCGGGTAGCTCGGCTTATTTTACAACGGGCTATATTACTTATGCGAATACGGCAAAAACACGCCTGTTGGGTGTGCCAGCCGCTACACTGGAAGCTGAAGGTGCCGTCAGCGAGGCGGTGGTGAAAGCAATGGTCGCAGGCGCCTGTCAGGAAAGCGGTGCTCAATTGGGCGTTGCGGTGAGCGGGGTGGCCGGGCCTGATGGCGGCAGCCCAGAAAAACCGGTGGGCACCGTCTGGCTTGCCTGGGGAGATGCAACTCACCAGCAGGCTGAATGTTTTCATTTTCCCGGTGATCGTCAGGCCGTGCGCGAGCAGGCAGTACGCGAGGCGTTGGCAGGCCTGGTAGCGCGCCTGGATGCTTCTGGTGAAGGCGAGGTTGAGAAATAATCGTTAAAAACGACGTTGAGGATTTGTTTACCAGCAAATTTTTGGCATAATACTGTGTAATTATACAGTTTGTGATGAGGGTGTTTGCATGGCTCAGGATGACAACCGTACGAAAGCGCTAAACGCCGCACTTAGTCAGATCGACCGCCAGTTTGGTAAAGGCACGGTGATGCGCTTGGGCGACGCTCCGCGCGTCGTCATGCCGTCAGTGTCCACTGGTTCGCTAGGCTTGGACATCGCGCTTGGCATTGGTGGCTTGCCCTTTGGCCGGGTCGTGGAAATTTTTGGACCGGAATCGTCAGGTAAAACCACGCTGACCCTGTCGGTCATTGCTCAAGCACAGAAGCAGGGCAAGGTATGTGCGTTCGTTGATGCCGAGCACGCCCTTGATCCAAGCTATGCAGAAAAACTGGGCGTTAATCTGGATGACCTGCTGGTTTCCCAGCCGGACACTGGTGAGCAGGCGCTTGAAATTACCGATATGCTGGTCCGCTCGGGCGGCGTTGACGTGATCATTATCGATTCTGTCGCCGCGCTGACGCCGCGTGCTGAAATCGAAGGCGAAATGGGTGATACCCACGTAGGTTTACAGGCGCGTCTGATGTCTCAGGCGCTGCGTAAAATCACCGGTAATATCAAAAACGCCAACTGCCTCGTGGTGTTTATCAACCAGATCCGCATGAAGATCGGCGTGATGTTCGGTAGCCCGGAAACCACGACCGGCGGTAACGCACTGAAGTTTTACGCCAGTGTGCGGCTCGATATTCGCCGTACCGGTTCCGTAAAATCGGGTGATGAAGTCACCGGTAACGAAACCCGCGTTAAAGTGGTTAAAAACAAGGTGGCGCCGCCGTTCCGTCAGGCCGAGTTCCAGATCCTGTACGGCAAGGGTATTTACCATGCCGGTGAGGTGGTTGATCTGGGCGTGCAGTGCAACCTGGTCGACAAGGCAGGCGCCTGGTACAGCTATAAAGGCAACAAGATTGGTCAGGGTAAGGCAAACGCCGCCCAGTACCTTGAAGAGCATCCGGAAATCATGGAAGAGATTGAAAGCCAGATCCGTGAGCAGCTGCTTGCCAAGCCTGACCCGAAGAAAGAAGACGCACCGGCTGCTGATGTCGCCGCTGACGCTGACGACGATCTGCTGTAAATCGCATGTTTGCTTCGTCACGTGATGCAACCCCACGCGACATAGCGCTTCAGTTGCTATCTCGGCGCGAGTACTCTCGCGCTGAGATAGCGCAAAGACTCAAAAAGAAAGCTTTCGAGAACGCGGACATTGAGGCATGTCTTGATACCCTGGAAGAGCAGGGGCTTCAGTCAGATGTGCGCTTTGCCGAAAGCTTTATTCGTTCACGTATTATCCGCGGTCAAGGCGTCATACGCATTAAAGGCGAACTCCGCCAGCGTGGCGTTGATCAGGAAGTTTTAAACAATGCGCTTGCCTCCGTTGAAGAAAACGAAGGCGTTGACTGGTTTGAACTTGCCAGTGAGACCCTGGCGCGACGCTTCTCCTCCCCCGGTGACACCCCCAAAGAACGCGCCAAACGTGAGCGCTTTCTTGCCTCGCGTGGTTTTGATTTTGAACAAATTCGTTACGCGCTCTCTTGCTTGTAAAGCCTTCTTTTATCACTATTGTGCATTATTGTTTTCTTACGTCTTTAGCTATTAGCCACTAACTGCCGCTTTAGTCGTTTGACAACTGCGCTATAATGGCGCTTTTGCGACCCCAGCGGGTAGCGGCGACAGCGCCCTGGGGCACCATGCTTTAATGTTACGGATACCCTATGAGAAGCGCAGAGATTAGACAGGCTTTTTTATCCTTTTTTGAAGAGCAGGGACATACCATTGTGCCCACAAGCTCTCTGGTGCCAGGTAACGACCCCACGCTGCTTTTCACTAATGCGGGCATGGTGCCCTTCAAGGATGTCTTTCTGGGGCGAGACCCGCGCCCCTATGTTCGCGCTACTTCTGCCCAGCGCTGTGTGCGCGCGGGCGGTAAGCACAATGACCTGGATAACGTCGGCTACACGGCGCGCCACCATACGTTTTTCGAAATGCTGGGCAACTTCAGCTTTGGCGATTACTTCAAGCAGGATGCCATCCGCTTCGCGTGGACCTTTTTAACCGAGACTCTAGGGCTTCCCAAAGAGAAGCTTTGGGTAACGGTGCACATTAGCGACGATGAAGCCGAGCGTATCTGGAAGGACGAAATCGGCATCGACCCCGAGCGCTTCTCTCGCCTCGATGAAGACAACTTCTGGCAGATGGGCGATACCGGCCCCTGTGGCCCCAGCTCGGAAATCTTCTTTGATCATGGCCCTGACGTATGGGGTGGCCCTCCCGGCAGCGCCGATGAAGATGGCGACCGCTACATCGAGATCTGGAACCTGGTCTTCATGCAGTTCGACCGCGATGCTCAGGGCACGCTGAACCCGCTACCCAAGCCGTCTATCGATACCGGCATGGGCCTTGAGCGGGTCGCTGCCGTCATGCAGGGCGTTCACTCCAACTACGAAATCGATCTGTTCCAGAACCTGCTGGCAGCGGCGGCCAAAGCGACCGGCCACGCGGATACTGCGGCACCTTCACTGCGCGTCATTGCCGACCATATCCGCTCGTGTGCGTTCTTGATTGCCGATGGCGTACTGCCGTCTAACGAAGGCCGCGGCTACGTGCTGCGGCGTATTATCCGTCGGGCAATTCGCCATGGCCACAAGCTGGGCGCGACCAAGCCGTTCTTCCACATGCTGGTGGATGCGCTGGATGTCGAGATGGGCGAAGCCTACCCTGAGCTTCGTGAGGCGCGTGCGCAGATTGCCCGCGTTCTTTTGAAAGAAGAAGAGCAGTTTGCCCGTACCCTGGATCACGGAATGGGATTGTTGAACGCGGCGCTTGAAGAGCTGGAGGGCAATATGCTCCCCGGTGAAACGGTATTTAAGCTTTACGATACCTACGGCTTCCCGTTCGATCTTACTGCCGATGTTTGCCGCGAGCGTAACGTCACTCTGGATGAAGAAGGCTTCCAGCGTGAGCTTGAAGCTCAGCGTGAGCGTGCCCGTGCTGCCAGCCAGTTTGGTGCCGACTACAGCGCCTCTATCGAGCTTGACGGCGAAACCAGCTTTACCGGCTATGATCGTCTGGAAGATCAGTCCACCGTAACCGCCATTGTGGATAGCGAGGGCAATGCCCTGGCAGCGCTTGAAACGGGTCAGAAGGGCACCGTGGTATTGGATCGTACGCCATTTTACGGTGAGTCCGGCGGTCAGGTAGGCGATACCGGCTACTTATATGTGGAAGGCGGCCGCTTTCAGGTCACCGACACGCAAAAGCAGAGCGGCCATCACCTGCACCAGGGGGTCATGGTGGAAGGCGCGCTTAACGTAGGTGCAAGCGTGAAAGGGCAGGTCGATGCCAGCCTGCGCTCGGCTACGATCCGCAACCACTCGGCCACCCACCTGCTGCATAAAGCCCTGCGTATGGTGCTGGGTGATCACGTTCAGCAGAAAGGCTCGCTGGTGAATGCCGAGCGTCTGCGCTTTGACTTTAGCCATTTTGAGCCAATGACCGCCGAGCAGTTAGCGGAAGTTGAACGGCTAATAAATGAGCAGATTCTTGCCAATGCGCCGACGAAAACCGAGCAGATGAGCCTGGATCAGGCCAAGGCTAAAGGTGCAGCTGCGCTGTTTGAAGCCAAATACGCGGAAAACGTACGCGTCTTGACCATTGGCGCAGACGGCTTCTCTATCGAGCTGTGTGGCGGTACCCACGTAAGCCGAAGCGGTGATATCGGCTGTTGCCACATTATCAGCGAAGTCGGTATCGCATCCGGCGTTCGCCGGATTGAAGCTATTACTGGCGAGAATGCACTGGCCTACTTCCGTGATCAGGAAGCCCGCGTGCAGCGTCTGGGCGAGCGCTTGAAAACCAAACCTGAGCAGGTGGAAGCCCGCGTTGAGTCGCTAGTCGAGCGTAACCGTAGCCTGGAAAAAGAGCTTGAGCAGTTAAAAGCCAAGCTTGCCAGCGCCGCAGGCAGCGACATGTTGAGCCAGGCCCAAGAGATCAACGGCGTTAAGCTGCTGGCGACCCAGCTGGAGGGTGTTTCCGGTAAAGATCTGCGCGGCGTGCTCGATCAGCTGAAAAATAAGATCGGCTCAGGCGTGGTTATCCTAGGTGTGGCTGATCAAGCCGCCGGTAAAGTCAGCTTGATTGCAGGCGTTACCCAGGATCTTACCGAGCGCGTGAAAGCAGGTGAGCTGGTTAACCATGTTGCCTCGCAGGTGGGAGGTAAAGGTGGTGGCCGTGCCGATATGGCCCAGGCAGGGGGGAGCCAGCCCGATGGCTTACCCGGTGCCTTGAGCAGTGTTCCGGCATGGCTTGAAAAGATACTTAGCTAAATCAAAGGCCGGTGGCATTATAGCGACCGGCCTTTTGTTAACATAAATCAAGTTTCATCCTCCATTCCCGAACGAATAGGAAAAACGGCATATGGCACTATACGTACAGAAGTTCGGCGGCACCTCGGTGGGCTCTGTCGACCGTATTAAGGCCGTAGCGGAAAAGGTCAAAGGCTTTCGTGATCAGGGGCACCAGATCGTCGTGGTAGTCTCTGCAATGAGCGGAGAGACTAACCGGCTGACCGATATGGCCCATGCGTTAAATGAAGACCCAGCCCCGCGTGAAATAGATATGCTGCTTTCAACCGGTGAGCAGGTAACGATTTCGCTTCTGGCCATGGCGCTTCAGCAGATCGGTGTGCCGGCGACCTCGCACACTGGTGCCCAGATCGGTATTCATACCGACAGCGCGCATACCAAGGCGCGTATTCAGCGCATTGAAACTGATGACCTTAAAGCCGACCTTGATGCCGGACAGGTAGTGGTCGTCGCAGGTTTTCAAGGGGTTGATGAAGAAGGCAATATCACCACGCTTGGCCGTGGTGGCTCAGACACTACCGGTGTCGCACTGGCCGCTGCGCTCAATGCGGACGAGTGTCAGATTTATACTGATGTCGACGGGGTTTACACCACAGATCCCCGTGTGTGCACCAAAGCACAGCGCCTGGAAAGCATTACCGTTGAAGAAATGCTGGAGCTTGCAAGCCTGGGCTCTAAAGTACTGCAAATCCGTGCCGTAGAGTTTGCCGGCAAATACAACGTTCCCCTGCGGGTACTGTCGAGCTTTGAAGATGGGCCCGGTACCTTAATTGTTGCAGATTCTGACCAAGACGAGGACTCCATGGAAGAACCGCTGATCTCAGGAATCGCGTTTACCAAAAACGAAGCCAAGCTGACCCTGCTCCATACCCCTGATGTTCCAGGTGTTGCCTCACGTATTTTGGGTCCCATCGCCGATGCCAATATCGAAGTTGATATGATCGTGCAAAATGTGGCGCCGGCAGGTGATTACACCGACTTCACCTTTACCGTTGCCAAAGGCGATTACAAAGCTACTAAAAAGCTGATTGAAGAAACCGTCATTCCCGATTTGGGCGGTGGTGAGCTGCGTGGCGATGATAATATCGCTAAAGTATCCCTGGTCGGTGTTGGCATGCGTTCGCATGCAGGCGTTGCCTCGAAAATGTTCCGAGTTCTGGCTGACGAAAACGTCAATATCCGTATGGTTTCCACATCTGAGATCAAAATTTCAGTCGTGATTGATGAAAAACATATGGAGCTGGCGGTCAATGCCTTGCACAAGGCATTTGGTCTGGATAAAGCAGATATAGAATCTGAATAACATTTATGCCATAAACCTTCTACGCTGAAGGGGTACTCGCTACCGTCGGTGGTGAGCTTTCTTTCAACGGGAGGTTTAGGTGTCATGGAGCCAGAGCCATTGGTGAAGGCGCTACTATGTCGCATAATGGCGTAGTGGCGCTTCTGGCGGACACAACCCGTTGTAATAAACGTCTGAAAAGGAGATCAGCCATGCTCATCCTAACCCGCCGTGTTGGCGAAACGCTGATGATCGGTGATGAAATCACCGTCACAGTGCTAGGTGTGAAAGGTAACCAGGTACGTATTGGTGTTAACGCGCCGAAAGATGTTGCCGTACACCGCGAAGAGATTTACCAGCGTATTCAGCGTGAACGTAATAGCGAAAGCGAAACAGAGTAAATGGCCGCTTTTATTACGCTCATTACAGGGCGTCTAAACGGTAAGGTAAAGCTGGCGCGAAAAAAATCGGCATAGGGCTAGACAGTAGCCACTGAAATCGGTAACATTCGCGCCGTGCTGTTGAGGAGAGGTGGCCGAGTGGCTGAAGGCGCTCCCCTGCTAAGGGAGTATAGGGTTTATAGCCCTATCGAGGGTTCGAATCCCTCCTTCTCCGCCAGCTGCACATTAGAAGATGCGCCCGTAGCTCAGCTGGATAGAGTACCTGACTACGAATCAGGGGGTCGGAGGTTCGAATCCTCCCGGGCGCGCCATCTTCTAGCTTGATGTAAAGTATCAAGCCACTGTGTACTTTATAAGCATTTGTAATACCTAAAGCGCCCGTAGCTCAGCTGGATAGAGTACCTGACTACGAATCAGGGGGTCGGAGGTTCGAATCCTCCCGGGCGCGCCAGATTTCAAACCCGTTCTCTTCAATGAGAGCGGGTTTTCTGTTTCTAGCCTGATCGTGGCGGCTCGCGCCACGTTCTTGGATCGTTTAGAGCGCCCCGCGTATTGCGAGGGCGCTTTTTTTTGGTTCAGAGATTGGCTAGATGCTGAAGGCAGGTTGCTCGGCAGGCACTGTATCGGGCACCAGGCTTTGAAGCAGGGTATCCAGATCGGTTAGACGTTTAACGCGCTGAAAGTGCTGATTGGCCTCTTCATTGCCTTGGCGCATTTGGGCAAGCCACTGTTTTACCAGTGACACCACGATGCGGTCGGGCAAATGCTGGCGCTGTAGGCGAGCGTACTCTTTGATCACGCTGGCGCGCATTGGCCACGTCGTTTCAGGCAGCCGCTCGCCGGTTTGTTGCCAATGGCGAATGCGTGGCGCAAGCCAGGGGTCGGCTAGCGCACTGCGTCCTAGCATCACATCAGAACAGCCTGACAGCGTCCGCGCTTTCCAGTACGCCTCCAGCGTCCAGATATCGCCATTAGCGACTACCGGTATTGACACCTGCTGACGTACCCGGCCAATCCATTCCCAATGTGCCGGTGGGCGATAACCCTCATCGCGTGTGCGGCCATGTACGACTAACCGTGAGGCACCACCTGCCTGAGTCGCCTGAGCACAGGCGACCGCCAGCTGGCGGTTGGAAAAGCCCAGGCGAATCTTAGCGGTGACCGGACTCTGACCTTCAAGCGCATCCGCTACCGCCCTAACCGCCTGATAGACGCGTTCGGGGCGGCGCAGAAGTGATGCACCGCCATCGTGACGGTTGACCAGCTTGGCGGGGCAGCCGAAATTCAAGTCCACGCTTAAAGCGCCCAACGCTAACGCCTGACGAGCGTTTTCCGCGAGGGCGGCTGGGTCAGAGCCAAGTAGCTGTAAATGCACAGGAATGCCGCTAGGCGTTGCTACCGGGCGTTTTTCAAGCTCCGGGCAGTGTTTGTAGAACACACGGGGCGGAAGGCGCGTATCAACGACGCGCACAAATTCTGTGACGGTCCAATCAAAGCCTGCCCGACGCGTTAATAGATCGCGGGTGAGGGCATCAATGACGCCCTCCATCGGGGCAAGGCCTATTTTTCCATTTTGTAGTAAATTAACAACCATGACTTCCACTATGGCTCGATTGCATTCTATGCTGGGTGTGGCAGGTTAGAGTATTAGTTTGCTGGCGCCAAGAGGCTTTTAAGGGACTTAGGGCGTTAATAGGCGGTTAAAAAGGGAGGGGGTTATGCAAAATACAGAACTGCTTCAGGAAGGCCTTGCAATCATGGGGTTGGGAATGGGGTTTGTTTTTGTTTTTCTTACGGTTTTGGTAATAAGCGTTACGCTGATGTCAAAAGTGATTGACCGGTTTCAGGCAGCGCCCGTTGCCGCTGCAGCAGGGTCAAAAGGCATACATAAGCCCGTTATAGACAGCCAGGAAGACGAAGTGAAGGCCGTGATCAGTGCTGCGGTGCATCGTTACCGTTCGTCAAAGCATCTTTAACCGGCTAGTTTTTGGTTTACTACGACAATTCGTTGGTCTTTTTTTGTTAGTTTTACTACATATCTATAATTTTAACGTGTGAGCTATCGCTATGAATGAGACAAAACGCCCGCTGGGAATTACCGACGTTGTACTGCGCGACGCCCATCAATCGCTATTTGCGACGCGCCTGCGCCTTGAGGATATGCTGCCGATCGCTGAAAAGCTTGATCAGGTGGGCTATTGGTCCTTGGAAACCTGGGGCGGCGCTACCTTCGATGCGTGTATTCGCTATTTAGGTGAAGACCCGTGGGAGCGTATCCGAGCGCTGAAAGAAGCCATGCCCAATACGCCCCAGGCGATGCTGCTACGCGGCCAAAATCTGTTGGGGTACCGTCATTATGCTGATGACGTAGTCGATAAGTTTGTCGAGCGGGCCAAAACCAATGGCGTTGACGTTTTCCGTGTATTCGATGCCATGAATGACCCACGCAACCTGGAGCGCGCCATTAAAGCGGTTCGTAAGGTGGGTGGGCACGCCCAGGGCACTATTTCCTACACGGTCAGCCCGGTCCATACCCTGGATAGCTGGGTCGATCTTGCGACCACCATTGCCGCAATGGGCGCAGACTCGCTGGCTATCAAGGATATGGCGGGGCTATTGACGCCCTACACGGCGTTTGAGCTGGTAACCCGTCTGAAGAAAAATCTGTCTATTCCTGTCCATCTGCACTGCCACGCCACCACCGGGCTTTCTACCTCGACCATTCTTAAAGCGGTAGAAGCCGGTATCGATAACGTAGATACCGCTATCTCCTCCATGTCGATGACCTATGGTCATAGTCCGACCGAGTCGGTCGTGGCGATGCTTAAAGATACCGACCGCGATACCGGCCTGGATCTTGAGCTACTTGAAGATATTGCCGGTTACTTTCGCGAAGTGCGCAAAAAATACGCGGCTTTTGAAGGCTCGCTGCGCGGCATTGACTCGCGCATTCTTGTGGCCCAGGTGCCCGGCGGCATGCTGACCAACATGGAAGGCCAGCTTAAAGAGCAGGGCGCCGGTGACAAGTTGGATGACGTGCTCAGCGAAATTCCGCGCGTGCGCGAAGACCTGGGGTTCATTCCTTTAGTAACGCCGACCTCGCAAATCGTCGGCACCCAGGCGGTCATGAACGTCATGATGGGCGAGCGGTACAAATCGATTTCCAAAGAAGTCCAGGCGCTGCTGAAAGGCGAGTATGGTGCGGCGCCAGCACCGTTTGATACCGAACTCCAGGCCCGTGTGCTTGACGGCGGTCAGCCAATCACCTGTCGCCCGGCGGATAACCTTACGCCTGAGATGGAAAAATTAGCGGCGGAGCTTAAACAGAAAGCCGGTGCCGATAAGGTACGTCTGGCAGAAGATGAGCGCGAGATTGATGACGTTTTAACCTATGCACTGTTCCCGCAGATCGGTCTGAAGTTCCTGAAAAACCGTGATAACCCCGAGGCGTTCGAACCCGCGCCTCAGGCGGCAGACAGCCAGCCCGCCAAGGCGCCAGTGGCGCCCCAAGCTAGTACACAAGTGGCGGCGCGTGGCCCTGAAACCTACACCGTTAAACTCAACGGCAAAGCGTTTGTCGTGGAAGTTTCCGAAGGCGGCGACATCGGCCAGGTGCAGGAACAAGCCAATACCGCCGCTCCTGCAGCAAGCGCGCCACCGGCCGTTGAAAGTACCGGCGAGCGTATTGAGGCACCGCTTGCTGGCAATATTTTCAAAGTGAACGTACGCCCAGGCGATCAGGTGGCGGAAGGGGATGTCGTCATCATCCTTGAAGCAATGAAAATGGAAACCGAAATTCGCGCAAGCTTTGCCGGTACGGTATCGAAAGTTAACGTGAGTGAAGGCGACAGCGTGGCTGTTGGCGACGCACTGATTGAGCTTTAAGGGCATCGGGAATGGATAAGTTAATCACGTTATGGGAGGGCTCGGGGCTTTACAACCTTGAGCTTGGCCAGGCGGTCATGATCGGGGTCGGGCTACTGCTGCTGTATCTGGCAATCCATAAGAAATTCGAGCCGCTGCTGCTGGTACCCATTGGTTTTGGGGGTATTCTTGCCAATATCCCCGAAGCAGGCCTTGCGATTTCAGCGCTGGATCAGGCCATTGAGGTAGCCAAGCCTGCCGTGCTCCAACAAATTGGTGCGGCACTTGGTGTAGCGCTGGATCCTCTGGCCGGTATTGACGCTTGGCGTGAAGCGCTCAAGGTGCTTGCTCACGGTGACGTAGCGCCGGATCAGCTGCGCGCCGCCAGGGATGTTGCCGCAAGCGTCGGTTACACGAACGGCATGCTGTATAACTTCTATACGGTTGCCATTGCATCAGGCATCGCGCCGCTGCTGATCTTTATGGGCGTCGGTGCAATGACTGACTTTGGGCCGCTCCTGGCCAATCCGCGCACGCTGTTTTTAGGCGCGGCCGCGCAGTTTGGTATTTTCGCCACGCTGTTTGGCGCCGTCGTGCTGACCTCCATGGGCGTAATGGACTTCTCGCTTAATCAGGCAGCGGCGATCGGGATTATCGGCGGGGCAGATGGGCCAACATCGATCTATGTAGCAAGCGTACTTGCCCCTGAACTGCTGGGAGCCATCGCGGTGGCGGCCTATGCATACATGGCGCTGGTGCCGTTGATTCAGCCGCCCATTATGCGGCTGTTGACCACGGAAAAAGAGCGCCAGATCAAGATGACGCAGATGCGTCCGGTGTCCAAGCTGGAAAAGATCGTCTTCCCGCTGATGCTGTTGATTCTGGTGGCCTTGTTCCTGCCTGACGCCGCACCGCTTCTCGGCATGTTCTGCTTTGGTAACCTGATGCGTGAGTGTGGCGTGGTCGAACGGCTTTCCGATACTGCCCAGAACGCGCTGATCAATATCGTGACGATCATTCTTGGGCTTTCGGTGGGTTCCAAGCTGATGGCCGACAGCTTTTTGTCGGTCGAAACCCTGGGTATCCTGGGGTTAGGCATTGTGGCCTTCGGGATTGGCACGGCCGCCGGAGTGTTAATGGCGAAATTAATGAACCTGATGAGCCGTATGCCGATTAACCCGCTGATTGGCGCCGCTGGAGTATCGGCAGTGCCCATGGCTGCACGGGTCGCCAATAAAGTCGGGCTTGAAGCGAATCCGCATAACTTCTTGCTGATGCATGCCATGGGCCCGAACGTGGCAGGGGTGATTGGTTCAGCCGTGGCCGCCGGGGTCATGATTAAATATCTGGGATAGAGCTGGAATCTATCTGCGATAGATTAGCGGGTGTAAAACTAATCACTCGCTACGCGGCTTACGGTTTATCCCGTAAGCCGTTTTCTTTTTTGAGGGTGGGGCTCACGAATGGACTCAGCAAGCAGGGGCGTTGACCGGACTCACGTCCAGAGTGCACTTTAGGCGATTTTCCAGCGGGGAGAGGTCGAACGTGTGATCGCGAGGCCAGCCAATGGTTAGCTTGACACCTTCGCCATCATAATCAACCTGCTCAATGGGAATGGCCTGCTCATCGCACCAGGCGCGGGCAATGGCTTCGCTGGCAAAGGCAAGGCGCAGCGTGTAGGCGTCTCGCTCGATCACTTCACGGGTGGGCAGGTTTTCCAGCGCATGGCTAACCGCTTGGGCATAGGCGCGAGCCAAGCCGCCGGTGCCGAGCTTGGTGCCGCCAAAGTAGCGAATCACCACGCAACCAATTTCACCCAGCAGGCTACCCTGAAGTACCTGATACATTGGCCGGCCCGCCGTGCCGCCCGGCTCACCGTCATCTGAAAACCCAATCAGCGTTTGCTCGCCGGGAGGCCCGGCTATATAGGCCGTGCAGTGGTGGCTGGCATTGGGATGAGCAGCTTTGGCGGCCTCAAGCAGCGTACTGAAAGCGCCAAGGTCGGACGCATGGCATAGCCACGCCAGAAACTGGCTCTTGTCGACATCGATTTCAGCGGTGTGCCACTGTGCGGCAGGTAGATCCGGGACTCGGTAACGCAATCAGTGCTCCATGGGACCATAAGGATCGGTAGCCGGGTGGTTGGCGTTATCCTGAGCCACCCCCATCACCATTCCTAACACTTGAATATCGCGATTGTGCAAAAAGAGATCCGGCGCATGGGCATCCGCAGGCCATAAATGTACCCCAAAGCGGCTGATAGAGAGCTGTTTTAAGGCGACTTGCTGCTGGTTGATCTGCGCCACGGCGGTTTCTTCATGGGCATCGCGTTGAAAACGCCGAATAATAATGACATCTCCATCGAATAAGTTGCAATCGTGCAGTCGGTTACCGCGTATTTTAAGGGCGTAAGTATTGTGCCTTTTCATACGGCCTGAAGCGGAAACGGCGCGTGCCGAGGACGTGCCTTTTGAAGCGCCAAGCCCCGCGCCCAAGACTGAACGGCAGACAGATGTTGGTGCTGACATCGATATATTCATATTGGGTTCTCCAATGCAGCGCCCTTTCCCTAGGCACGAGTCGTCGTAAATCAGACTTTATTAATATGTGTTTTCATACAGTGGTTTCAGTATACAGCTGTTTTTGCATACAGTGATAGTGTTGTTTTTATCTAATCATCATGAAAGATGGGGGTTGCTTATATTGTTAGCGTGCTTAATTAATTGCTGAAACCACCCTTACCTGGCTGGCGATAAAGCGGCTTTCCGTGTAGAGTTTTGGCCACTATCAATGCGCTGGGAGAGACGTTTGAGCCTGTGCCTGGAAGCACGACAATTAGCCTGCGAGCGCGATGGGCGCTGGTTATTTGAAGGGCTCGATCTTGAGATTCGCAGTGGCGAAATCCTGCGAATTGAAGGCCCCAACGGCAGTGGCAAAACCACGCTGCTCAAGATATTGGCGGGTCAATTAGGCGAGTATGAAGGTGAGCTTTATTGGAACGGCACGCCACTGCATAAAGCCCGCGAACAGTTTCTTGCCAATCTGCTTTATTTGGGTCATTCCCCCGGCGTGAAGGCCGGGCTTTCGCCGTTGGAAAATCTAGCCTGGTATCAAGCGCTCAATGGCGACAAAGGTAGTGAAGAGCAGCGCTTGGAGGCGTTAGCCAAGGTGGGTCTCAACGGCTTTGAAGATATCGTCGCCAGGCAGTTGTCGGCAGGCCAACAACGTCGTGTCGCTTTGGCTCGCTTAACGCTTACCCGCCGTGCGCTCTGGGTGCTGGATGAGCCATTTACGGCCATTGACCGCCAGGGCGTAGTAGCGTTGGAAGCCCAGCTGGCGGACCATGTTCAGGCGGGGGGCAGCGTTTTATTGACCACGCACCACGCGCTTGCAGTAACGTCCACCGTCAGATGCGTCCAGTTGGGGTAGAAGATGTCGTTGCAACGCACTAACGCTGCGCCAGCGGTCGTGATTGTCCAGGCGCCTGCCGAAGGCAGCCTTTGGGTCGCCTTTAAGGCAACCCTTGAACGTGATTTAACGTTGATGCTGCGGCAGCGCGGCGAGCTACTTAATCCGCTGGTATTTTTTGCGCTGGTGGTAACGCTGTTTCCTATCGGTATTTCACCCGACCCCGGCATACTGGCGGTTATTGCCCCCGGGCTTTTATGGGTGGCCGCGCTGTTGTCCGCGCTCCTGTCTTTGGATAGCCTGTTTCGCACCGATTATGACGATGGCAGTCTGGAACAACTGTTGCTAGCGCCTCAGCCCCTGGCCATATTGAGCTTGGCTAAAGTGGCCGCGCACTGGTTATTAACCGGGCTGCCGCTGGCGCTAATGGCTCCGCTGCTGGGCATCATGCTGGCGCTGCCTGTGGGAAGCTACGTGGTTCTTTCGCTTTCCCTGGCGATAGGCAGCGCAAGCTTGAGTTTGGTTGGTGCCATTGGCGCTGCGCTTACGGTAGGGGTGGTTCGAGGTGGCGTGCTGCTGTCGCTTTTAATACTGCCGCTTTATATCCCAGTGCTTATCTTTGGCGTAGGCGCGGTGCAGGCCGCCATAATCGGCAGTGGCGTTGCCGCCCATCTGGCGATGCTGGGCGCGCTGCTCGCCGCATCATTGCTTTTGGCGCCCTGGGCGATAGCCGCTTCGCTACGCATCAGTATTAACGGTTAAGGAAAGACACGCCATGTGGACCTTTATCCATAAGTGGGGCTCCCCCAAATGGTTCTACTCGATGAGTGGAAAATTACAGCCCTGGTTCTGGACGGTCTCGCTGCTTCTGATCGTAGTCGGTACGCTATGGGGGCTGGTCTTCGCCCCGGCGGATTACCAGCAGGGCAATAGTTTTCGAATCATTTACGTACACGTGCCCGCAGCTTTTTTAGCGCAGTCGATTTTTGTTTCCATGGCGGCGGCGGCGCTGGTGTTTATGGTCTGGAGGATCAAGATCGCCGACATGGCAGCGACCGTTATGGCACCGTTTGGGGCAGTAATGACGTTTATTGCCTTGTTCTCCGGCGCAGCGTGGGGCGTACCTACCTGGGGCACCTGGTGGATGTGGGATGCCCGGCTTACCTCTATGCTGATCCTGCTATTTTTATTTTTGGGCGTCATGGCCTTGCGCGGTGCTTTTACCAGCCGCGATGGCGGCGCTCGGGCTGCCTCGGTGCTGGCCATGGTCGGGGTAATCAATATCCCGATTATCAAATACTCGGTGGATTGGTGGTTTACGCTGCACCAGCCGGCAACATTTACGGTAACGTCGAGCCCATCCATGCCGACTGAAATGTGGCTGCCGCTGCTGATCATGGTGGTGGGCTTTTACGGCTTTTTTATCGCCATGACGCTGATGCGTACACGCAGTGAAATCCTGCGCCGTGAGAGCAACAAGCGCTGGGTCATGGATTTAATCAAGGAGGCGCACTGATGGCGTTTGCCTCGTTCTCGGCGTTTTTAGCCATGGGAGGGCATGCGCCTTACGTATGGGCCGCCTGGGGCGTCACGGCATTATTGATGATTGCCAGCGTTTGGCATGCCCGCGCAGAGCGCCGTCAACTAATCCGCGATTTGAAACGCCGGGCCCGGCGTGAGAAAACGCGCTCGCCCCAGAGTGTCAATACCGCACCGAACCCACTGCAAACGAGCCTTCGCGATGACACCTAAGCGCCGCCAAAAACTGTTGATCATTCTTGGTGGCCTTGTATTAGCCGGGCTTGCCGTTGGGCTAACGCTTTATGCGTTACGTGCCAACATCAACCTGTTTTTCAGCCCAGTGCAAATCGCCCAGGGCGATGCGCCTATTGAGCGCTCCATTCGCGCCGGGGGCATGGTGAAAGAAGGTTCGGTATTTCGCGACCCACAAAGCCTGGATGTCGAATTTCGAATTACGGATTACGTTGATGAGCTGGGCGTGTCTTACAACGGCATTCTGCCGGATTTGTTTCGTGAAGGGCAGGGTGTGGTGGTGGTCGGCAAGCTCCAGGCCGACGGGTGGTTCGTGGCTGACAAGGTGCTTGCCCGCCACGATGAAAACTATATGCCGCCCGAGGTGGCGCAGGCCCTGGAAGATGCCGGTTATTCGCCCGCCGACTACCAGGATAAAGCTGTCGAAGTGGGTAAGCGCCTGAATAAGGGCCTGAATGAGTAGGGCGGAATGCCTGAAAATATCTTGATGAATGCCATAAGCCTTAGGGCCAGTGCTAGGTTGGAGCGCAGATGTTGGTAAAGATGATTCCTGAACTTGGCCATTTCGCATTGATTATTGCCGTGCTGATGGCCGCCGTACAGGCGGTAATGCCGTTAGCCGGGGCCTCTACGCGAAGGCCGCTATGGATGGCTTACGGCCACCCCATGGCGGTTGGCCAGTTTTTCTTTATTGCACTCGCCTACCTGTGTTTGACCACAAGCTATGCGCTGGACGACTTCAGCGTGGCGAATGTGGCCAACAACTCCAATTCGCTTTTACCCTGGTACTACAAGCTAAGCGCGGTATGGGGCAACCACGAAGGCTCGGTGCTTTTGTGGAGCTTTATGCTGGCGGGCTGGGGCTATGCCGCCTCACGCTTTTCCAATGGCCTGCCCCGCGACATGGTGGCCCGAGTACAAGGCGTCATGGGATTGATTAGCCTGGGCTTTTTGCTTTTTATCCTGCTGACCTCCAACCCCTTTGAGCGGCTTCTACCCAACGTGCCTCACGATGGCGCAGACCTTAACCCGCTGCTTCAGGATATCGGCCTGATTGTTCATCCACCGATGCTGTACATGGGCTATGTCGGGTTTTCAGTGGTGTTTGCCTTTGCAATTGCTGCGCTTTTGGGCGGGCGGTTGGATGCCGCCTGGACCCGCTGGGCGCGTCCCTGGACCAACATCGCCTGGGCCTTTTTAACCGTAGGAATCGCGCTGGGAAGCTGGTGGGCTTACTACGAACTTGGCTGGGGTGGCTGGTGGTTTTGGGACCCGGTAGAGAACGCCTCACTTTTGCCCTGGCTGACCGGCACCGCGCTGATCCACTCCCTGGCGGTTACCGAAAAGCGCGGCTCGTTTAAAAGCTGGACCGTGCTACTGGCCATCTTTACCTTTTCGCTGTCACTGCTGGGTACCTTTCTGGTGCGCTCTGGCGTGCTTACCTCGGTACATGCGTTTGCCAATGACCCCTCGCGCGGCTTGTTTATCCTGGTGTTGCTGGCGGCCACGGTGACGCTTTCACTGCTGGTGTTTGCGCTGCGCGCGCCCAGAGTCAGTCATCAGGTCAGCTTCAGCTGGCTTTCACGCGATGCGCTGCTGCTGATCAACAATATCGTGCTGGTCATCATGACCGTGACCATTTTACTGGGTACCCTCTACCCGCTGATTCTCGATTCTCTCAACCTGGGTAAAATCAGCGTGGGGCCGCCTTATTTTAACGCTCTGTTTGTACCGCTGACCGTGGTGATGTGCATCTTTATGGGCCTGGGGCCGGTGGCTCGCTGGAAAAGCATGCAGGCCCGGGAGCTTAAGCGAAAACTTTGGCTTGCGGGGGCGGCAGCGCTGGTATTGGGTGTGCTTCTGCCATTTATCTATACCGGTGAGTGGAACCTGTGGGCGTCGCTCGGCATTGTGACAGCACTCTGGATTGTGCTGCCGATGGGGCGTGATTTAATCGATAAAACCCGCCACGCCAGTAGCCGATTTGCCGGTTTACGCAAGCTTTCTCTGGCCTACTGGGGCATGGTGTTTGGCCATCTAGGCATTGCCGTGACGATCGTTGGGGTGGCGGTCGTTTCCAACTATGCCAGTGAGCGAACCGTGCGTATGGCTCCCGGCACAACAGTCGAGGTCGCCGGGTATCAGTTCACCATGACCGAACTCACCAGCCGCCGGGGGGCCAACTTCCTGGCCGATACAGCGGTACTTGAAGTACACAACATCGACTCGGCGCGCGGCTTTTTAATGCGCCCGGAAAAACGCTTTTATCTAGCCACCGGTATGCCCATGACACAGGTGGCGCTGCGAGCAGGCCTGTTTCGCGACCTTTACGTGGCCATGGGCGAAGACCTGGACGACGGCAGCTGGGCCATGCGCATTCAATATAAACCCTTTGTGCGCTGGCTGTGGTTGGGCGGCCTGTTGATGGCGCTCGGCGGCGTGCTGGCGATTGCGGATAAGCGCTATCGCCGTGTAAAGGCGACGAATAAAGCTTCATCCACTATGCCCAGCCAGCCTGGAACCCAGGAGGCCACGCCATGAGCCGCCGGTTACTGCTACTACTCTTGCCCGTGAGCTTTCTACTGGTAGCGCTGTTTCTATATCAGCGCCTGCAGCATGACCCGTCGCAGCGTGATTCAGCGCTGATGGCGCGGGAATTCCCAGTCTTTGAAGCCACTACGCTGCGTGACGAGCAGCAAACGGTCGATCAAACCCTCTTGAAAGGCGAGGTCACGCTGGTCAACGTGTGGGGCGAGTGGTGCCCGGCGTGCAAGCAGGAAATGCCGCAGCTATTGGAGCTAGCCGATCAGGGTATTCGTATGGTCGGGGTCAACTACCGCGATACGCGTGAGAAAGGCATGAGCTTTCTCAACCAATACGGCGACCCTTTTGAGATGAATATCTTTGACCCCGAAGGCAGCCTGGGCTTTGATCTGGGCGTGTATGGCGCGCCGGAAACTTTCCTGGTCGATGCCGAGGGGATTATCCGCTATCACCATAAAGGCTATATCTCGCCTCAAGACGTTTCTGAGCGCATTTTGCCGGAGGTGGCCAAATGGCGTTAATACGTATCATCGCTGCGGCTATTCTGATGGCTCTTGCATTAAGCGCAGCGGCCGGAGGAATCGAGCTACGCGAGTTTGACGATCCGGTGCTTACGCAGCGCTATCACGACTTAACTGCTTCCATGCGCTGCCCGCTGTGCGAGAACCAAGCAATTGGCGATTCCGATGCGCCTATTTCCGGCGACATGCGTGAACGGGTGTATCAAATGCTGCAGGATGGGCGCTCGGACAGTGAAATCGTAAGCCATATGGTGGAGCGGTTTGGCGACTATATCCTCTACAATCCTCGCCTGGAGAAGCGTACCTATTTGCTGTGGGGGCTGCCGGTGGGGCTGGGCATCCTGGGCCTTGTACTTTTGATGCTGATAATCCGCGCCCGGCGTAAATCCTCGGCCAAGGCCCTGAGTGTTGAGGAACGAGCTCGCCTGGACGCCTTGATACAGCGCAGGAGGTCATCATGACACTATTATGGGTGGCCATGGCCCTGGTAATGCTACCGGCAATTGTCTGTTTGCTCGCTCCGCTGCGTAAGGCGGGAGCGCTTTACGCCGAACAGCATGCCTTTGAAGCCAACGATACGGTTGCCGAGCAAAACGTGGCGATTTTTACGCGCCGCCTGGCATCACTGGAAGCCGCTCACAGCCGAGGGGATATCAGTACCGCCGCGTTTGAAGAGAGTCGCCTGGAGCTTGAGCGCAGCCTGCTTGAAGATACGGATACTCAGGCCGTCAGACCGCTCAAGTCGCCCCGCGCGGGTCGATTGGCGGTGCCTTTGATTGCGGTGGGTTTTGCCGTGCTTAGTCTGTTCTGGTATCTGAAAGAGGGCGCGGAAGGGGATCTTGCGCTGTACGAGGTTCAGCAGTCACTCCAGCATGACCCGGCCGCCACTGCGGATACGTATATCGCCCGTATAGAAGAGCAGGCCTCGCTTCAGCCCAATAATCCAAACGTGTGGGCCATGCTGTTTCCGCTGTATCGCGATACCGGTCATCAGGCAAAAGCCGTTAACGCATTGGAGCGGCTGATCGCCCTTGAAGGCCGCCTCCCTGGGCTGCTGGCACAGCTGGCGCAAATTCGCTTTTTTATGGCGAACCGCGAGATGACGCCAGAGGTGCAGCGCCTGGTGGATGAAACCCTGGCCGAGGATCCACGCCAACCAACGGTGTTAGGCATATTGGGGATTCACGCGTACGATAACGGCGACTATAACAGCGCCATCGACCGTTGGCGCCGGGCGCTGGCCACGGTGGAAGACCCCAACACGGCAGACTCGCTACGGGAAGGTATTCGCGCGGCCCAGAAGCGTTTGGCCGATGCATCCGAAACGGCTGTGGTCGATGAATAGCCAAGCCCTGAGTCAACACACCGCTGCCGTGGTCGTTATTAACCGTGCATTTTGAATACTCTTCATGTTCATCAATAAACTCTTTGTAGGATCGGCATGCGCTTAACCTCTATTCGCCTTGTTGGGTTCAAGTCGTTTGTCGACCCGGTCACGGTGCCTTTCGACGGTAATATGACCGCGATCGTGGGCCCGAACGGCTGCGGAAAATCCAATATCATTGACGCCGTACGCTGGGTAATGGGCGAGTCTTCCGCCAAAACCCTGCGCGGTGAGTCCATGGCGGACGTTATCTTCAATGGCTCTACCGGGCGCAAGCCGGTGGGCCAAGCCTCCATCGAGCTCAAGTTCGACAACCGCGACGGCACCATGGGCGGCGTGTATGCCCAGTACGCGGAAATCGTGGTCAAGCGGCTGGTGACCCGCGACGGTCAGTCAAACTACTTCTTTAATGGTCAGAAGTGCCGCCGACGGGATATCGCTGACCTGTTTATGGGCACCGGCCTGGGCCCGCGCTCTTACGCAATCATCGGTCAGGGCATGATTTCAAGGTTGATCGAAGCTCGCCCGGATGACCTGCGCTCCACACTTGAAGAAGCCGCGGGTATCTCCAAGTACAAGGAGCGCCGCCGGGAAACCGAAAACCGCATGCGGCGTACCCAGGAAAACCTCGAGCGCTTGGATGATATTCGTGAAGAGCTGGATAAGCAGCTTGAGCGCTTGAAGCGCCAGGCCGAGGCGGCCAAACGCTATCAGGAGCTGAAACAACAGGAGTACCGGTTGAAAGGCGAGCTGGCGCTGCTGCGTGGGCGTACTCTACGCGCCGAACAGTCGCAGCAGGAGAGCCGGGTTCGCGAGCTTGAAATCTCGGTTGAAAAAGATGTGTTTGGCGTACGCCAGTGTGAAACCCGTCTGGAGCAGGCCCGCGAACAGCACGACGAGCTTTCTGAGGTGCTCGAACGCCACCAGCAGCAGTTTTTCGAAACCACTACGCGCATCGCAAGGCTGGAGCAGGATCAGGCCCATCGGCGTAGCCGTGAGGTCCAGCTGGCCAACGACATCGCCACCGCCCGGCGTGAGCTTGATGAGCAGCGCCAGGTCAGCGAAGGTGACCGCGAGCGGCTGAGCGTTATCGACGAGCGCTTTGAGGAACTGTCACCCGAGCACGAAGCGCTGGAAGAACAGCTGGAAACCCTGGAGCAGGCACTTGCCGATGCCACCCCCGCCATGGAGGCCGCCGAGCAGCAGTGGTCTGAGGCTGAAAACCTTTGGCGGGACGCAAGCCGGGAAGCCGACCGCAGCCAGGACCAGCTACGCGATTTAGAGCAGCGCATTCAACGTCTACAGGCAGAAGGCCAGCGGCGACGTCAGCAGCGCGGTGATCTTGCGGATCTTACCGCACTACGCGAAGAGCACGCTCAGTTTCAGGCTCAACTGATAGACGCTGAAGAGCGCTCCGAAGCCTTCACCCAAACCCGTGAACAGTGGCAGCAGCAGTACAGCGATGCCAAAAACGCCTATCAGCAGGCCACACGCACCCGCGATGACCAGCGTGCGAGCTTAAGCCAGCGCCAGGGCGAGCTGGCCTCGCTTAAAGCATTAATTGATGCGGCACTGGCCGACCATGATCCGGATATCGAAGCAACCCTGGCGACCCACGGGCTGAGTAATGCCCCGCGCCTGGGTGAAACGCTAAACGTCACGCCCGGTTGGGAAACGGTGATTTCCTGGCTGCTGGCGCCCTGGCTGAATGCCCGCCTGGTGGCAAGCCACAAGCTTGCCGCGCTGCCGGAAGCCCTGGCGACTGACTGGTGCCTGATCGATGAACAAGCGCCCGCCGTTTCAACTGGCAGCCAGCGGCTGGATTCACTGGTAAGCGGCGCCGGTGCGCTGGGTGAATGGTTAGCGAGTATTCACTATGTTGAATCCGGCGCGGAAGCCGAGCAGCTTGCGCCAAGCCTCGCCCCGGGCGAAAGCGTGGTGAGCCGGGACGGCGTCTGGTACGGGCGAGGCTGGCTCCACCAGCAGGCCAACGGCCAGGGCGTCGATGGCCTGCTGCTCACTCGCCGTCGCTTTAGCGAGCTGGATGCCCAGCGCGAGCAGGAAGAAGAAGCCCTGGCGCTGATTGAGGAGCAGTGCGAAACGGCCAGTGACGCGATCGAAGCGTTAGAGCTTGCCCGCGAGCAGCAGGCCGAGCAGGAACGCAGCCACGCCGCAAGCCTTCAACAACTGGCGATTAAAGAGCGCAGCGCCGCCCAGAAGCTTGAACATCTACAGGGCCGGGCCACGGAACTTGATGCCGAACTTAGCCAGCTGCAAGAGGATGAGGCGGAGTTAACGCTTACTTTAGAAGAGCAGCGTGCCCACTGGCATATCGCCATGGAAACGTTGGAAACGGCCTCAGAAGCGCGGGAAATGGCTTCTGAAAAGCGTGGCCGTCAGCGTGAACAGCGCGAACGGTTGACCCGAGAGCACGCGCCGCTGAAAACCCAGCAGCAGACGCTGGCCCTGGAACGCGAGCGCTTAACCGCCGAGCGCGATAGCCTGCGCTCCCAGCAGTCGCGCTCAAGCGACAGCGAAGAGCGTTTGTCACTACGCATAGCAGAGCTTGAAGAGTCGCGGGAAATGCTGCTTGAGCCCGACGAGCTGGCCGGTGAAGAGCTTGAAGAGCTATTGCATCAGCGCGAACAGCAGGAGCGCAGGCTTAACGAAACCCGCCAGCAGGCTCAGTCACTGGCTGAGCAACTACGCAACGACGAACTGGCTCGCCAGCAGCACGAACGTAATCTTGAACAAAGCCGCGAGCAGCTTCAGCAGCGGCGCATGGACGTTCAAGCGCTGGCCCTGAAAGCGGCGACCCAGGATGAGCATCTGGCCGAACTGGGCCACGACGCCGATGCTCTGGCCGAGAGCCTGCAAAGCGATGCCAGTGAGCAAACCTGGCAGGAGCGGCTGGAAAGCACCGGCGAGAAGATCCGCCGTTTAGGGGCGATCAACCTGGCGGCGATCGAAGAGTATGACCAGCAGGCCGAGCGGCGCAACTATCTGGAAGCCCAGCACGCCGAGCTTACTGAGGCGCTGGAAACCCTGGAGCGGGCGATCAAGCGTATTGATCAGGAAACGCGGGTACGTTTCCGAGAAACCTTTGATCAGGTGAATAGCGGCTTGCAGGAACTCTTTCCCCGCGTGTTTGGCGGTGGTGCCGCTTGGCTTACGCTGACCGGTGATGATTTGCTTGAAACCGGCGTGGCGATCATGGCGCGCCCGCCGGGCAAGAAGAACAGTACGATTCACCTGCTTTCCGGTGGGGAAAAAGCGCTCACCGCGCTGTCGCTGGTGTTCTCCATCTTCCAGCTCAACCCTGCGCCGTTCTGTATGCTTGATGAGGTCGACGCACCGCTGGATGATGCCAACGTGGGCCGTTACGCCAAGCTCGTAAAAGAGATGTCGGAAAACGTCCAGTTCATCTATATCACCCATAACAAGATCGCCATGGAAGCCGCCGAGCGCTTGATGGGGGTGACCATGCAAGAGCCCGGCGTTTCGCGTCTGGTATCGGTGGGGATTGATGAAGCCGCGGCGCTGGTGGATTAGGTTCGTCTGAAACGTGTCTGCGCTCGGCAACTTTTCAGACAGAACCTAGGTTAAGCCAAATGGCTTAACCTTCGCCCAGCTCGCGCATTACCGCATACAGTTTGGATTTGGCTTCAAAACCCACGCCCGGAATGTCCGGCAGGCCGACGTAGCCATTTTCAACCTGGATGCCGTCGGCAAAGCCGCCAAACGGCTGGAATACGTCAGGGTAGGATTCATTGCCGCCCAGGTGCAGGCCAGCGGCAATATTCAGCGACATCTGATGGCCGCCGTGAGGCACTACGCGGCGCGATGACCAGCCAAGTTCATCCATCACCTTGAGCGTGCGCATATATTCAACAAGCCCGTAAGAGAGGGCGCAGTCGAACTGTACGAAATCGCGGTCGGCGCGCATGCCACCATGGCGCAGCAGGTTGCGGGCATCCTGGTGTGAAAACAGGTTTTCGCCGGTCGCCATGGGTAGCTCATAGTGGTTGGCAAGTTCCGCCTGAAGCGCATAATCCAGCGGATCGCCAGCTTCTTCGTACCAGAAGAGGTTGTACGGTTTAAGCGCCTCAGAGTAAGCAATGGCGGTTTCCAGATCAAAGCGCCCGTTGGCATCTACCGCCAAGCGGCTGCCATCGCCCACTACCTCAAGTACGGCTTCAATACGCCGAATATCTTCCTCGAGCGGCGCGGCACCAATCTTCATTTTTACCACGTTATAGCCACGCTCCAGGTAGCTCTTCATTTCGTCCTGCAGCTTGGTGTGGTCTTTACCAGGGTAGTAGTAGCCGCCGGCGGCATACACCCAGACTTTATCGTCGGCCTGGCCGTTACGATAACGTTCGGCCAGCAGCCGGTAGAGCGGCTTGCCTTCAATTTTCGCCACCGCGTCCCAAACCGCCATGTCGATAGTGCCTACCGCCACCGAGCGCTCGCCATGCCCGCCGGGCTTTTCGTTTTTCATCAGGGTATCCCAGATGGCAAACGGGTCCAGGTTGTCGCGCTCTTGATCGATCAGCGTGTCGGGGTTGGCTTCGGTGATCCTATCCAGAAAGCGGTCCCGCATCAGTGCGCCCTGACCGTAACGGCCGTTAGAGTTAAAGCCGTAACCAATCACCGGCTTACCGTCACGAATCACATCAGTGACCACTGCCACGACCGAACAGGTCATCTTGGAAAAATCGATATAGGCATTGGCAATCGGAGAGGCGATTGAAACGGTTTTCTCGCGAATATCTACAATACGCATAATAAGCTCCTTAAACGGTTAAGAGCTTAACCTTATGCGTGACAGGTGACGCTGCCCAATGCTATTACTGCGTCACCCCATGCTGAAACGGCATTGCCTTATGGAACTTGTCTGGCTTGAAGATTTTACGGCGCTTGCCGAGCACGGCAGCTTTGTGCGCGCCGCCGAGGCTCGCCATATCACTCAGCCTGCGTTTAGCCGGCGCATCCGTGCGTTAGAGCAGTGGATGGGCGTTAGCCTGTTTGTGCGTACCCCTCAGGGCACTACGCTGACACCAGCTGGTCGGCATATCCAGGCGAGCGCCTTTGAAGCCATCGGCCGGCTTTACCGATTGCGCGCTGAAGCCCAGGAGATTGAAGGCAAGGCAACCAAGACACTGCAGTTTGCGGCTACGCATTCGCTTTCATTTACGTTTTTTCCGCGATGGGTAAGAAAACTGGAGCAGGGCACTCCTATGGAGGCAGTACGGCTGCATTCAGATACCATGACGGCCTGTGAACAGTTACTGCTGCGTGGCGAGAGCCAGTTTTTGTTAAGCCACCAACATATAGCCGTACCTTCACTGCTGTCCCCAGAGCATTTTGAAAGTATTCAAATAGGTGAAGACACGCTGATTCCATTAATGGGTAAGCAAATGATCAAGCCGCGGATACCGGAGGAGATACCGTATCTGGCTTATGCCGATGCGTCTGGACTGGGCCGCGTGATTAATCACTGGCTTAAACAACATGCAGGCACCCGGGTATTCACGCCTCGCTTTAGTAGTCATTTAGCCGCGGTATTGATGTCGATGGTAATAGAAAACAAAGGCTTGGCATGGATACCTAAAAGCCTGGCGGAGCAGGAAATTGCCGAGGGGACGCTGGTTCGCGCACTTGATGAAGCCTGGGATATCCCGCTGGAAATCCATCTTACCCGACCACGCGTATTAGCCAGCGCTTTTGCCGATGCCTTCTGGCACAGGCTCCTCAAGTGTTAATAAAACGCTTCAAGTATTAACATTAGTCGTCAAATTGATAAAAAAATGTGTAAAAAGGCTCAACTTATCTATATTGATCATTATAAAATTGTGGTTGATGCTATGGTGTAGTAGCTGAAACTAGCGCAGCTAAAGCTGGGTAATAAAGATAAGCTGTTTATGTGTACAGTAATTGATTGATTAATTCCTAAGTTGTTTGTGATTTAACGTTCTGGATTTAAGTAAACATGACGTTAAGTGTAAAAGGCATTGCCTTATTCATATTAAATAGCAAATTTATGGCACTATTAATCGCTGCAAGGGTCTAGTCGCGATCAGCGTCAAAAATTCGCTCAAAAAACGTTAAAAACTGTGCCATAACGTGAAGATTGCCCATAAGTGGCCCTTTTTGTAGCAACCGCGCTATGCTGGTGGTAATTATTAACCACCTTGAAGGCCTGCATCTTCAGGTATGGCGCTTTAGCAACCGGTAAGATGACCCATGGAATGTTCGACATGGAATTAAGAGAGTGGCTAATTATTTTAGGCTTGGCGTTGGTATCGCTCATCGTAGTCGACGGTGTACGACGACTCCAGCGCCAGCGGCGTGTCCCACGTCTGGATCAGGCGGTTAAGGATCTTCCCGAAGCGAAGCTAACCGACCTTGATGATGAAGCTAAAGAAGCAGAGATCAATTGGGAGCTGCCTAACGGCGGTGCGCGGGTCGTCAAGCCTGCCGACTACAGCGGTTTGGGTTCAAAGCCCAAGCTAGAGCGCCAGGAGCACCCTGGGCCTTCCCGCGTATTATCTGAATTCAGGCGTTCCTTTGCCAATGCCGTGCCCAAGCGCAAAGCATCGGCAGCTGCCACAAAGCAAGCGGCACCCACAGCTTCCAAAGCAGTGCCTGCCACGTCAACATCTGCTTCGCCAATGGATTATGAGCGTCGTGAACCCAGCTTTTCTTTGGATGGTTCTAAAGATAGTTCTGTAGATAGCTCTGTAGATCGTTCTGTGAATAGTGGGCTATCCGCCACTCTCGCTAAGCCCGCTAAAGCAGAAACGCACCACGAACAGCACACGAAACCTATGCCGACAGCTGCCCAAGCGAGCCCGGCAGCACCTGCGCCAAGCGAACGCCCTATTGATGAGCCGTCTATCTCTCTATCGACTACCGATGCGACTACTGATCTGCCAACTGCCGATGAACAGCCTGCTACTGTTGGATTAACCACTGCCGATACAGAAGTTGCCGCAGTTAATGTTAATAAGATAGATCAAGAGAGCGCCGCTGAACCTGCGCTAGCCACGGCCGCAGCTCCAGAGGCCGAGCCTGTTTTACGTGCCGAGCCTGAAGACGCTGTTTTTGCCAAGCAGGATGTGCCCAGGCGCCGCCAGCTTCGTGAAGATACGGTCGGTGAGTATGATGAGCTGAATGATGACGAAGTCGATGAATACCGGTTGGTCGATTTTGAAGGTATCGGCCGCTCCTTTAAGCGCCGCTTGATTATCCGTCGTAAAGAAAAAGCGCGTAAAAAAGCTGAAAAAGCCATACGTGATCAAGCACTGGCCAAACAGAAAGCCGAGCGCAAGGCGCTTGAGGCTGAGCGTAAGGCACTTGAAGCCGAGCAGCGCCGTGAGGCGAAAGAAGCTGCTGAAGCGGAAAAAGCCCGCATTGCTCAAGAGCAGGCAGAGGCACGTGAGGCAGCTGCTCACGCGGCCGCCGCTCAAAAAGCCGCGGCGCGTTATGACGAGCCAGAGCCCGCTTATGCGTATGACGAGCCGGCAGATGAGTACGAACGTTACGATGCTTATGACGACGCGCCGGCTCGTGGGCAGCGTGACTCGGTGGTGCGTACCCACCCAACGCTTGAAAAAGCGCTGCGTCACGATGTGTCTGGTGAGCATGCCAAAGAAACGCTTTCCAGCGCTGATGAAGTCATTGTGATTAGCGTGCTTTCACGTGACCCGGAAGGATTTGACGGCAGCAAGCTGCTTGATCTCATTATGGCGTGTGGCCTGCGTTATAGCCGTCCGATGGGCGTATTCCACCGCTTTGAAACAGAGAGCGCTGATAGCGAACTGCAGTTCTCGATGATCAACGTGGTCAAGCCTGGCACCTTCCCGATTGAGGAAATGGGCGAGTTTGTAACCCCGGGTGTTACCTTCCTGATGCCCCTGCCGGGTGCTGTCGACAGCTCAGCCGCTTTTGAAGCCATGGTCGAAACCGCCATGGTAGTGGTACGCCATATGGGCGGTGAACTGAAAGATGAACACCGCAGCGTCATGACGGCGCAAACCATCGAGTTTGCCCGTCAGCGGGTACGCGATTTCGAGCGGCGCCATCGACTGCATCGCCATATGCAAGCCCACTAAGTAACGCTTGCGTTTAAACACCCGCCTTCTTGCAGAAGGCGGGTGTTTTTGTTCTAAGATGTGTCTTTTTTGTGATCGCTTTTAGCCTGTACGATGGAAACCAACGTTAATGAGTCAGCCTGACCCCCAATTGCTGGAAGAAGTCACCCAGCTGCGCGCCGAGCTTGATGAAGCCAACTACCGTTACTACGTATTGGACGAACCAACATTAACTGACGCCGACTATGACCGTAGATTGCAGCGCCTAAAGCAGCTGGAAGCCGAAACCCCTTCGCTTATCTCATCAGACTCACCTACTCAGCGAGTGGGCGCTGCCCCAGCTGATGGCTTCCCCTCGGTTGCCCACGCTATTCCCATGCTCTCATTGGATAACGCGTTTAGTGGTGAGGATATTATCGCCTTTGCCCAGCGTGTGGCCGAGCGTCTGGAATGCGCGGCAGAGGAGGTCGAATTTACCTGTGAGCCTAAGCTCGATGGTGCGGCGGTATCGCTGGTGTACGAGCAGGGCGTATTGGTTAGCGGCGCCACCCGTGGCGATGGTCGCACCGGGGAAGGCATTACCTCTAACCTGCGCACGCTGCGTTCGGTGCCTTTAAAGCTGATGGGCAAGCACATTCCTGAGCTTTTGGAAGTGCGCGGCGAAGTCATCATGCGTCATAAAGGTTTTGAGGAACTCAACGAACGCGCCCGGGAGGAAGGCAGCAAGGTATTTGCCAACCCGCGTAACGCCGCGGCGGGCAGCCTGCGCCAGTTAAACCCGCAGATTACCGCTACCCGCCCGCTGGAGTTTCATGCCTATCAGGCGGCGCGCCTTGAACCCGACATGGGGGATGCGACGCATAGCGAATTGATGGCCCGGTTGATCACGCTGGGCTTTCGCTCAAGCGCTGAATTAAAAGTCCTGACCGGCCCGCTGGCCGTAGTCGAATACTGCGAGCAGCTGGGTGCGAAGCGCGACCAGCTGGGCTACGATATCGACGGCGTGGTGATCAAGGTCAATGCATTGCGCTATCAGCGCGAACTGGGTTTTGTGGCCCGTGCGCCTCGCTGGGCCACCGCGTTTAAATATCCCGCTCAGGAAGAAGTCACCACGCTCAACGATGTTGAGTTTCAGGTAGGCCGCACCGGCGCCATCACGCCGGTGGCAAGGCTTGAGCCGGTGAGTGTTGCGGGCGTTATCGTTTCCAACGCCACGCTGCACAATGCCGATGAAATCACTCGCCTGGACGTCATGATCGGCGATACGGTCACCATTCGACGCGCAGGTGATGTTATTCCTCAGGTAGTGCGGGTGGATGTGGACAAGCGCCCGGCTGATGCGCAGCCGATTGTGTTCCCCGAGCACTGCCCGGTATGCAGCTCGGATATCGAGCGTGTGGACGGTGAAGCCGTTGCGCGCTGTTCGGGCGGGCTTTATTGCGCCGCCCAGCGTAAGGAAGCGCTTAAACACTTTGCCAGCCGCAAGGCCCTGGATGTGGATGGCCTGGGTGTGAAGTTGATCGATCAGCTGGTGCAGCTTGATTGGGTGAAAACCCCCGCCGATCTTTTCCACTTGACCGTTGAGCAGCTGCAGAGCCTGCCGCGTATGGGCGAAAAATCATCGGTGAATCTGGTCAACGCGCTGGATAAAGCCAAGCACACCACGCTGGCCCGGTTTATCTACGCGCTGGGGATTCGAGAAGTGGGCGAGGCCACGGCGGCCAACCTGGCAAGCCACTTTGGCACGCTGCAGGTACTTCAAGCGGCTGAGCTTGCAGCGCTTGAAGCGGTGAATGATGTTGGCCCGATTGTGGCAGCCCACGTGCATACGTTTTTCCGCCAGCCGCATAACCAGGAAACCATTGCCGCGTTGATCGAGGCAGGCGTTACCTGGAAGGAAGCCGAGGTCGCTCAAGGCCCTACGCCACTTGAAGGCCAAACCTGGGTGCTGACCGGCGCGCTGGAAAGCATGACCCGCGATGAAGGCAAGGCGCGGCTGCAGGCGCTGGGTGCCAAAGTGGCGGGTAGCGTTTCGAAAAAAACCACGGCGCTGGTGGCTGGCGAAGCATCAGGCAGCAAGTTAACCAAAGCTGAACAGTTAGGCGTTGAAGTGGTCGATGAAGCGACCTTTATCGAACGCCTTACGCAGTGGGAGCAACCTGAATGAGCCGTTTCATTGAAGTACCCGCCCGCATGCTACCCCCGGAAACCCTTGATGCGCTGCTGGAGACGTTTGTTACCCGGCAGGGTTACGACACCACCGACACCGGCGAGGGAATGAAAGGATGGGTGGAAGAGCTTAAAAAGCAGCTGGCGCGCAGCGAGTTGATTATCGCCCATGACCTGAAGCTTGAAATGACCGAAGTAATGACCCTGGCGCAGTGGCGCTCCTTCGGTCGGGATCTGGCGGATGATGAGGAAGAGGGCGACTACTGACCGCGAATAATCGCGCTGATAATACGCCGCCCCGGATGAAGATGATCGACCAGCGCTGCCTCCAGAGGCATCGGGTCATCGCACAGCCGGGAGGCAATCACCTCAGCGCATAGCGGGGCGCTTGAGAGCCCGCGGGAGCCGTGGGCGGTAGATATCCACAGCCCGGGGTAGTGCACGCCAGCCACGTCAGGTATCCGCGAGGCATCTTTACCTAACACGGCATACGCTGACTGCCAGGCAGAAGCGTTGGGCACCGGGCCAGCATAGGGCGTTTTATCCGGGCTTGCCGCGCGCACCGCCGCACGCCCTTCAAGCGCTTGTGGCGTTAGATGTGCGCCTGCGCGTTCCAGCTCTGTTTCAAGTTCTGCTACCAGCGCCGGGAGCGTTTGGCGAAGCTCCTCAATATTGCGCTGATGGTCGGTATCGGTCACTTCGGTAGAAGCGCTGTTGGGCACAAAGCTTGCGCCAAAAGTCAGCACTCCCTCAAACGCGGGTGATACATAGCCACCCGCGCACACGACCCGCTCAGGGCCTTTTACGCCGGCGGGCAGCGTTACTTCACTTACCTGGCCACGCACTTGCTGTAGGGGCACAAAGGCCGTCTGAGTAAACGTATTGGCGTAGTGAGCGCTTGCAATCACCACTTGGTCAGCGCTTAGCGTACGCCCATCGCTAAGCTGCAGCTGCCAGCTTTCATGCTCACGGTTAAGCGACGTTACCTCACCCTGGGTAAGAGTAATGTTGGGGCCTTGAAGTAAGTGTTCACATAGCGCCTTGGGCCGCACCCAGCCCGCTTGTGGATAAAAAAGCGCGTGCTGGGCGTCAATGGCAACCCCGGCCGCTTCGCTCAGCCCTTGGGTAAGCGGTGACACTACGGCTTCGGGTAGCGCATGCTGCTCGCTGAAGCGTTGCTGGCGCTTGGCTTCCTTAGCGTTTGTTGCCAGTTGAACCACACCGCAGGGCTGCCAAAGCGCAGGAGCCTTTAACTGGCTAAGCCAGCGCTGGCTGTACAAAAGGCCGGACAGATAAAACCGGCTTTGGTGGTTGGTGTCAGCGGCAAGCTTTACATAAAGCGCCCCCTGACGATTACCCGAACCGCCTGCCCCCGGCACCTCGCGCTCGATCACGCTAACCTTGATGCCACGCTTGGCAAGCGCCGCCGCCACGCTACACCCGGCAATCCCTGCACCAATCACCGCTACATGCTGAGTTGGGAGAGGCGCCGGTGGCGTAAACCAGGGCGTTGCTTCACGGCGCCCATCGGTAGGCGGTGTTTCAATCATGCCCGCAAGTATTTCGCGCTTACGCCCGCAGCCCGGGACTTTTTTCCAGGTAAAACCTGCCGTTTTCAAGCCCCGCTTAACGATTCCTGCGCAGGTGAACGTGGCAAAGGTGGCCCCTGGCCGGGAGCGTGCCGCCATGGCTTCAAACAGCTCGGGCTGCCACATCTGGGGATTCTTGGAAGGTGCAAAGCCATCTAGAAACCAGGCATCGACCTGACCATCTAAAAGCGCTAGCCGCTCGGTGGTATCGCCATAATGCAGATCCAGCGTAACGCGGTCGCTCAGGTGCAGGCGGTGTACTCCGCTAACCGATGCAGGCCACTGCTCGCAAAGCACCTGTGAATAACCGGCAAGCGACGGCCAGGCGCGCAGAGCGCGCTCAAGCGATGCCTGATCCAGGGGGTACTTTTCTGTGGATAACAGATGCAGCCGCGCCCCGGCGGGCGCGTGCTGTTCAAAGCAGGCCCAGGCGCACAGCATATTGAGCCCCGTGCCAAAGCCGGTTTCCCCTATCACAAAAGCCCGTGTGCTTTCCCAGGCGGCAAAACGTTCAGGTAGGCGGTTGGTATTTAAAAAAACGTGCTCGGTTTCTTCAAGACCACCCTCACGGGAAAAATACACGTCATCGAAATCATCCGAGTGCGGTGAAGAGTCGCTCCAGGTGAGTAAAGGCGCGCTTAACGCCGTTAGTGGAGGCAAAGCAGCAGGGCGTTGGGGCACGCGGGTATCCGTAATGAGAGAAATGGTTAAAAAATAGCCAATTTGTTAATCGGGGCGTTATCTCTGGCTTAGCGCAAAGCGTCCGCTGGGTTTGCACAGAGTTTTCCACAGGCTCTGTGAATTAGCTGGCGGACCCTCCACACTAGCTACTTTCGGTCAAGGCAAAACTTTCTTGAACGGCTTAACAATTACCTTGGCATAGACACCTGCAATGATGTATGGATCGGCGTCAGCCCAGCTCTGAGCGGCTTCCAGACTGTCGAATTCCGCCACGATCAAGCTACCGGTAAAGCCCGCGTCGCCCGGGTTTTCCGTATCCACTGCTGGGTGGGGCCCTGCCAATACCAGGCGGCCTTCATCGCGTAGCGCTTCAACACGTGTCAGGTGGTCCGGGCGGGCGGCCATACGGCGCTCCAGGCTATTCGATACGTCTTCACTAATAATCGCGTAAAGCATGGGGATAACTCCTTAAAAGCATGCGGTAAAGCGCCCTATGCGCCATTGACCGCACTCATATAAGCGCGCACCATGGCGAGCATTTGTACACCGTCCAACACAGAGCATTATGAATACAGTGCATTATGAACACACAGTATTATGCCTGTTCGTGTACGACATCCCTATTCTGACAAACTCGCCACACGACGTCATGCCCATGCCCCTAATCCCCACGTTACTTCCTGCGGTGTTTGATGCAGATCAGCGCTACTCGGCTGATCTGCATATGCACTCAACGGCGTCTGACGGCGCGTTAACTCCCACAGAGCTGGTAGCGCTATGCGCTGAGCGCGGCCTTACCCACATGGCGCTAACTGACCACGACACCATGGACGGTATCGACGAAGCCGGGCAGGCCGCCAGGCAGGCCGGGCTCTGTCTGGTACCCGGCTGTGAGTTATCCACCCGCTGGCAGGGTATCAATATCCACGTAGTCGCACTGATGCCAGGTGGCCTGCAGGGGCCGCTGGTGGAAGGGCTTGAGCAGCAGCGCTTGGCGCGCATTCAGCGCGCAGAAGTGATTGCTGAGCGCTTGGAAAAGGTAGGTCTGACCAACGCCTTGGAAAAAGCCCGCGAGCAGGCGGGTAGCGACCGCCCGTTGGGGCGGCCTGATTTTGCCCGCGCGCTGGTCGCCGAGGGTGTGGTGGCCGATTGGGCCACCGCGTTCAAGCGCTACCTGGGTAGTGGCAAGAAAGGCGACGTTAAAGCCCACTGGCCGGAAATCAGCGAGGTTGTCGAGTGGGTGGTAGCCTCCGGCGGGGTAGCGGTGATTGCGCACCCTTTACGCTATGGGTTAACCCGGCGTAAACGGGGGCTTTTGATGGATACCTTTCAGGCGGCGGGCGGCGACGCGGCTGAATTGGTCAGCGGCCAGCAGAATCCGGATGTCACGCGAGACTTGGCCCGCCAAATGGTCGAACGTGGGCTTTACGCTTCGCTGGGTAGCGACTTTCACTTCCCCGGCAGCCACGCCGCCCCCGGCAGTATGAGCATGGTGCCTCGCACGGCCGCCCCGCCTATCTGGCAGCACCCTCGCCTGTTGCACTTGCGCGACGCGCCCGCTGGGCCATTAGCCGCTGGGTCAGCTATGGTATGAGTACGCGTATAAATAAGTAAGCGAACATCCCAATGGACTGAAACGCGCCCACGGGCAGGAGCAGACAATGAGTCAGTATTTTCAGATTCACCCAGAAAACCCGCAAAAGCGTCTGATTGATCAGGCTATCGAAATTATTCGCAAAGGCGGCGTGGTAGCTTACCCAACTGATTCAGGCTACGCGTTGGGCTGTCACCTGGGCGAAAAGAAAGCGATTGAAAAGATAAAGTGGCTGCGCTCGCTGGATGACAAGCACAACTTTACGCTGATGTGCTCGGACCTTTCGGAAATTGGCACCTACGCCAAGGTGGATAACGCCGTTTTCCGGCTGCTAAAAGCGCATACGCCGGGGCCGTATACCTACATTCTGGATGCCACCACAGAAGTGCCCCGACTGTTACTGCATCCCAAGCGTCGCTCGATTGGCGTGCGCGTACCCGATCATCGGATTACCCATGCGCTGCTTGAAGCCCTTGGCGAGCCGCTGATGAGCGTAACGCTGATTCCCGTAGGGGATGACCTGCCCATGAGCGATCCCGAAGAAATTCGCGAGCGTTTTGGGGCACATCTGGATCTGATTATCGATGGAGGCGCCTGCCATCTCGACCCCACCAGCGTGATTGATCTGCGTGAACTGCCGCCCAAGATCGTGCGTGAAGGACGCGGCGATATTACCCCGTTTGAAAGCTAAGCCCTGCCTTGCTGCCATGCCCACGCTAGCGTGGGCATGGTGCTGTTACCTGTAGTGAGAATACTTTGAACGGCAATAGCGCCTTGGCTTAGCCTGCCAATCTAGGGTTCTTTCTGCTGGCTAGCCTTTCGCGGATCTTCCGTCGTTTCATCCAGCCAGGTACCGCAGCGCAGGCAATAACGAGCACGTTTCTCATGGCGGTCATGGCCACAGCCGGGGCACGCCTCGTCGGAGTAGCGGTCCTCGCGAATAGAGCGGATCACCTGGGCGGAGAAAATACCCGTGGGTACCGCGATAATTGAATAACCAATCAGCATCAGGATCATGGTAATAGCTTTACCCACCGCCGTGCCGGGGACGATATCGCCATACCCCACCGTGGTAACGCTCACCACCGCCCAGTAAATCGACATGGGAATGCTGGTAAAGCCTGTCTCCGGCGACTCGATGGTATACATGAGCGCGGCAAACATGGTGACGACCATCAGAATGCTGCAGAAAAACAGCAGCACCTGACGAAAGCTACGCTTTAAGGCATCGAGCAGCAGGCGTCCTTCACCCACAAACTCCATCAGGCGCAGAATACGAAAAATACGCAGCGCGCGTAGGATGCGAATAATCACCAGCGCATGAAAGCCTGGCATTAGCAGCACTAGCCATGCGGGCAGAATAGAGATTATATCCACCACACCGTAAAAGCTTTTTAAGTAGAGAGAGGGGCGCTCAAGACAGTAGATACGCACCGCAAGCTCTAGCGTAAACAGTACCGTAAACGCCCACTCCAGGTAATAAAATAGCCAGCCATACTCCTGAGAGACGCTCTGGACGCTGCCTAACAAAATAACCCCGACACTGGCTATGATCATTACGATCAGAGCAATATCAAATCCTTTGGCAGCCGGCGTATCGGATTCAAAAATAATATGAAAAAGCTGGGTGCGTAGTCCCTCAGCTGCGGGTGTCAGGTTGAAGCTCATAGCAACCCCGATGAAATGAATAATCACTTTTCTATGTGATTTGGCCTATTGGCAAACGCATTAGTAGTGCCCTGCACATGATCTAAACCAGCACCCGTCACTAAAACAAGCTTATTAAAACAGTGCGGTGGTTAGCTTAGCGCGCTTTGCAGCGCTAAACGATGTGAAAGCGTCAATAGAGTAACGCCGTAGGCAATGCTGGGCTGGCCATCGGACGAGAGTGCTGCCGGTAAGGCTTTAGCTTGCGCCTGCATATCGGTAGGCAATGCTGGATGCTCAGCCAGCTGGGCTAACGCTTCCTGGGCCAAATTGAGGTAGTGGCCTTGCTGGCTATCGTGATAGGCGTCCAGGGCAAGCGTTGCCCGGTGAAGCCATTGCGCTGGGGTGGTTGCCTCGGGTAGCGGCCATTGCTGGGCAGTTAAGGCATTGCCGCGGGCTGCCTTACTACTATCAGAAGGGCGCAGTGGAATCTTTTCGGCAAACGCAATCGCTAACGACCACAGGGTTTCGGGCTCGCCGGCTTTTAACTCAAGCTCTAGCTCACAAATAGGCGTGCGATAAGCACCGCTCTCAATCTCGCCTTCATCCATTACCACTTCAACATGGCTACCTTGCCAGTTCAGCTGCCAGCTGCGCCGGGTAAAATCGGTACGCAATTTAGGAGCAAGGTTTTCAAGCTGCTCGGCCAGTTTATCCTGAAAGGGTGGTAGCGTGGCCAAGCCTTCCTGATCCAATTGGGTACCTGTGACCGACCACTCCCACTCTTGGCGGCTGGATAACCCGCCACCGCCATGGCCTGCGGTTTTTACGGTTTGCAGTACGCGTTCATCCACCTGGCGAAGGCGAACGGCTACGCGGGCGTTGGCTAAATCGTTGGTTGGGGTATCGAAATAGGTATTGGCGAGCGTTTGCGTTAGCGGCGGTTGAGACGCCACTAGCGGATGGTTTAGCAAGGCCCCAATGCCGGAAGGCGCAAGGGCGAGTTTCAACTCTACTTCAATAGGTGTTGCATTTTTCATGACAATAGCCACTCTTAAGCGTGAAATGCTGGTGAAATTTTTGCTACCAATATGAAGTTTTCATGACGGCGGCGGGCGCACTCTTTATACTAGCGTCGCCATTTCCAGGCTCCCCCGAAAATAGGCTCAAAGGCACTATGGTTAACTCCAACCCTTTTTCCTCAATGTTTGGCCGCTCGCCATTCCAACCGCTGCTGGCTCACATCGTCAAGGCCAATGAATGCGCCGACCAACTCTTACCGTTCTTTGAAGCATCACTTGCCGGTGACTGGGATCGCGCGGCTGAATTGCGCGAAACTATTACCCACCTTGAGCATGAGGCAGATGTACTGAAGACAGAATTGCGGCTCAATCTACCCAACACCATGTTTTTACCGGTTTCTCGTTCTGACTTGCTGGATTTGATTAGCGTGCAGGACAAAATCGCCAACAAGGTGCGCGATATCACCGGCATTATGCTGGGGCGTAAGATGCGTATCCCCGACGAGTTGGCTGGGTTGATGCGCGATTATATCGTGACGAGTGTGGCCTGTGTCGCCCAAGCGCGTCAGGCGCTGGAAGAGCTCAAAGAACTGTTGGAATCAGGCTTTGGACGTAATGTTTCCGATGTGATGCACAACATGATTCGCGAGCTGCATAACCTTGAGCATCAAGCAGACAGTCAGCAGGTGGCCATTCGCCGACAGCTGTTTCAACTTGAAGGTCAACTGCCGCCTGTCGACGTGATCTTCCTATATAAAATTATCGAATGGGTAGGTGAAGTGTCCGATCGCGCTGAGCGTGTGGGCAGTCGCTTGCAGATTTTGACCGCTCGCTAAGGGGATTTCATGCATATTATTGCCCAGCACGGTGAAATTTTTATTATTCTGGCATGTCTCTTCGGCTTCTTTATGGCGTGGGGTGTCGGTGCCAATGATGTGGCGAACGCCATGGGTACCTCGGTGGGGTCCAAAGCGATCACCATCAAACAGGCGATTTTGATTGCTGTCGTCTTTGAGTTCATGGGGGCCTGGCTGGCCGGTGGCGAAGTGACTGCTACTATCCGCGGCGGAATCGTAGCCCCGGATTTGTTTGTGGATGATCCTCAGTTATTGGTCTATGGCATGTTGTCTGCACTGCTGGCAGCGGCTATCTGGCTTATGGTGGCATCGGCCAAGGGGTGGCCTGTTTCCACTACTCACTCCATTGTCGGAGCCATTGTCGGGTTCGGTGCCGTTGGCGTGGGCATGGAGGCAGTTGCCTGGGGAAGTGTTGCCACTATTGCTTCCAGTTGGATTGTCTCGCCCCTTTTGGCAGGCACCATTTCCTTTGTCCTGTTTAAATCGGTTCACCATTTGATTTTCGAAAGCAGTGACCCATTTATGGCGGCCAAGCGCTATGTGCCAGCTTATACCTTCCTGGTGGGCTTTATCGTTGCGATGGTGACACTGACCAAAGGCTTATCTCATGTGGGGCTTGAGCTTACCTTTACCCAGAGTTTTCTACTCTCGATCGTCGTTGGCCTACTGATTGCCATGTTAGGCTTTTTCATGCAGCGCCGCATCCGCTATGTGCAGAGCACTAATGACCATTTTGGTTATGCCAACGTTGAGCGTGTATTCGGTGTGTTAATGGTATTCACCGCTTGCGCCATGGCATTCGCTCACGGTTCCAATGATGTTGCCAATGCGGTTGGTCCTCTGGCCGCCGTCATAAGCGTGGTGCGCAGCGAAGGAATGATTGATGGCGCCTCCCTGATACCTTGGTGGGTACTGGTATTAGGCGGAGGGGGAATTGTGGTCGGCCTGGTTACCTACGGTCATAAAGTGATCGCAACAGTAGGCACAGGTATTACAGAACTGACACCCAGCCGGGGGTTTGCAGCGACATTGGCGGCAGCCACCACGGTGGTTCTGGCGTCGGGCACCGGCTTACCCATTTCTACCACCCATACCCTCGTAGGGGCCGTTTTGGGGGTGGGCCTGGCACGTGGCATGGCGGCACTCAATCTTCAGGTTATCGGTACCATCGTCATGTCTTGGCTGATCACCCTGCCGGCAGGCGCTGGTCTGGCCATTCTCTTCTTCTTTATGTTTAAAGGTATGTTCGGTTAAAAGGCAGGCTCACCCTGCTGTAGTACGCCATATCTCGATCTTTAGATCCTAGTACAGCGGCACCTTCTTTACACAAGAAGGTGCCGCTGTTTTGTATGCTCTGTTAAAGTAATGGTCGTTACCCCTATTCGCCTGCTGCCGGAGAGCGGCCCTTGGATAAGCACTTCCCCTTTGTTGATTGGTTTCGTAACGCTTCCCCCTACATTAATGCGCATCGGGGGCGAACCTTTGTCATCTTGATTGAAGGCGAAGCCATGGCGTCTGGCCGCGGGGAGCAGCTCATTCAGGATTTAGCGCTGCTACATACCCTGGGCGTGCGTTTGGTGGTGGTATTCGGCACGCGCCCTCAGGTGCAGGAAGCGCTTACCCAAGCAAACGTTGAGCCTACACGCTTTAGCGGCCGCTGGGTGGCTGACCGTGCGGTGATGACCCACGTAGAGCAGGTCGCCGCCCATCAGCGGCTCTGGCTTGAGGCGCGGTTGTCACTTGGCCTGCCCAGTACGCCGCTGCACGGCGTTGAGCTCAGTGTGATTTCCGGCAACCTGGTTACCGCCAAACCCTTGGGTGTGCGTGAGGGGGTCGATTTTGATCACAGTGGCGAAGTGCGCCGCGTGCGCGCAAGCGCCATTGAAGGCCTGCTGGATAAAGGTTCGTTAGTGCTTCTACCGCCGCTGGGCTTTTCAAGCACGGGTGAAGTATTTGATCTGGACGCCGCGGAAGTTGCCCAGCACGCGGCCGTGGCGCTCAAGGCCGACAAGTTGATATTGCTGGGTGATTCGGAAGGCCTGCAGGATGAAGAGGGCGCCTTGCTGCGCCAGCTAACCCCTGCCGATGCCGAGCCGCGGCTTGAAAGCGCGCTGCCCGGCAGCGAGCTTGCCCGCCATCTTCAGGCTGCGTGTAACGCCGCACTTGAGGGCGTCGCCCGCACGCACCTGTTGTCGTGGCGCAACCACGACGCGCTGCTGGGGGAGCTATTTACCCGCGATGGCGTGGGCACCATGATCACTCAGCACCGCTACGAGCAGCTGCGCCCGGCCAAGCTAAACGATATTGCCGGGCTTTTGGAGCTGCTTGAGCCTCTGGAGCACCGCGGCATGCTGGTGGCGCGTTCGCGTGAGCGCCTGGAGCATGAAATTGATGACTATATGGTTATCGAGCGTGACGGCATGGTGATTGGCTGCGCCGCGCTGCACCTGTTCCCCGAGACCACCATTGCCGAGCTTGCCTGTGTGGCGGTACACGGTAGCTACCGGGGGGGCGAGCGCGGCGAGCGTTTGATGGAAGCTATGGAGCGCCGTGCTCGTCAGCGCGGTGTCAGCGACATCTTCGTGTTAACCACCCATACCGCCCACTGGTTTGTGGAACACGGCTTTCAAACGGCCAGCCTGGATGATTTGCCGCCCTTGAAACGCGAAGCCTATAACCACGCACGTAAATCGAAGGTGTTGGTAAAGACATTAACAGGCTAATCAGGCATGAGTAGCCCGCTGCGATCCGGGGGGCATTTGATGGCGCACCCGGGCGGCTAGCGCCGCCTTTCGCGGGTGCCTTTTGCTCGTACCTCGCAAGCGTTACCCGCGCTACTGGTCTATGTGATTTATTTGTCACCTGCCTCGTTGTCTACCTTTTCTTGGGTGTGCAGTACCCATGTAGCGCGTAGTAAGCGCCAGCGCACCCGCGGAAGGGCGGCGAAGCCGCCCCAGCTCCTCTCCGGCATTTAATTCAATACCTAGCTTATATACTCAGCTTAAGTATTTAAAATAACCCCACCGTTAAGGTGAAGGGTCTGCCCGGTCATATACGAAGAATCTTCGCTTGCCAGGTACACATAGGCGGGCCCCATTTCACTAGGCTGGCCCGCGCGTTTCATTGGCACCTGGCCGCCAAACGAAGCCACCTTCTCATCATCGAAGCTTGCGGGAATCAGCGGGGTCCATACCGGGCCTGGCGCCACGGCGTTAACGCGAATGCCGCGCCCCATCAACGACATGGCCATTGAACGCATAAACCCTTGAATCGCCCCTTTGGTGGCGCTGTAATCAATCAGCGTATCGTTGCCTTTAAAGGCGTTGATAGAGGAGGTCTCGATAATGGTATCGCCCTTTTGCATATGCGGCAGCGCGGCTTTCGTCACATAAAAGTGACTGAAAATATTGGTCTGGAAGGTGCGCATTATCTGATCATCCGGAACCTCGGTCAGATCGTTCCAGTCGTACTGCTCGGCGGCATTGTTGACCACAATATTGAGCTTGCCGAAGTGATCCAACGTCTTCTTGACTATGTCACGGCAAAACTTAGGATCTGCAACATCGCCCTTTAATATCAGGCAGCGGCGGCCTTCGACCTCTACCAGCGCTTTAGTATCTTCAGCATCTTTATCCTCTTCCAGATGAACAATAACGCTATCGGCGCCTTCACGGGCGTAGTGCACCGCAACAGCACGTCCAATACCGCTATCGCCGCCGGTAATAATAGCGACCTTATCTTTAAGCTTTTGAGTTCCCTGATAGCTATCGCGAATGAATTCAGGTTCCGGGCGCATTTCATGCTCGTCGCCTGGCTGTTTATCCTGATGCTGAGGCGGTTGATTTTGCTCACTCATGTGCAATTACTCCTTGTTGGCACAGTAATCCTTCCAACACCGAAGGCGATCACGCCCAGGCGCTGTTACGTCCATATTTACCCTAGCGCACCCCTGTAATGAGGGCCAAACCATAAAGCTTATAAGCTGGCTTTTTTATAAATGTTAGCGGTTTACGCTAATAGTGATGGCGATTAAATAATCGATTTTTTCAACATTACTGACTTTAAGGGAAGCTGTCGGATTTGACTAAATTGAAGTTTGGCCCAAAAGAATAGGTTGAGCTATTGATAAAGTAGCCTTAAGAAAATTGACGTTTAATAAAGTGTAGAATTTTGCGCCGTTGGCGAAAAATTCGTTAATGTTGATTTTGATATTATCACTTATATAGGGTTTTGAAAAAATCGCTGACGATTAAGTCATTGTAATTTTTATTAAAATTTAAAATATAAACATTTCAGTGAATTATTTTTTAATGTTTGTTAATTGACTTGGGTTGATAATGATTAAAGTTATTTTCTATTGAGTAGAGGTCCTGAGTAACAATTGACAGCATAGGGAAGCCAACTATATTGAAAAGACGCTTAAATTAAGTATTCCATTTAATCTTTCATTGATTGGAAACTTTATAAAGCGTTTCTTAATGTAGCAGAGGTCCAGTTCGTTTTGTTTCACCTGCCGTACTTATTCATTAAGTACGCTAATGAGTGAAGCGACAAGGAGGAAGTGACAAATGATTGATCATGGAAAACAGGCTGACCCAGGTTCTTCATCCACGCCGAATACGGCTACCGGTTCGCCTCAATCGAATAACGGTACAACGCATTCTCCCAACAGCGACCATCTAAAGCAGCAAGGTCGGGATGCTGTCCATGATGTGAGTGAAGCAGCTCAGCATCAGGCTGAAAACTTTTATAATCAACAGCGCGATACCGCTGCCGAGCAGACGCAAAAATTTACCAGCGTCTTTTATAAAATGGCAGATGAGTTCGACAATCAGCAGCAGCCCTACTTCTCCCAACAGGTCAGAAAGCTTGCTGATACCGCTGATCGTTTCTCGAACAAACTGCGTGACAAAGATTTGAAAAGCATTTGTCAGGAAGCGCAAAGCTATAGCCGTCGCGAGCCAGCGCTGTTCTTTGGTGGTGCGATTGCCGCAGGCTTCTTGCTAACACGCTTTTTACGCAGTTCTGGTCAGCATTCGCATTCATCAAGTGATCATTCTCACCAGTCCAGCGGTTACTCAAATCAGCCTTCAGGCGCGTACTCCAGCCATTCGTCTCCCACGCCCGACAACCCATCGGCTGGCATTATGCACGGTGCTTCGGCAGGCATGGCACATGACCCGGCTCAGCAGAGCTCGTCGCTGCAAGGTTCTTCGCGCGGACCAACGGTCAATCCCGGGGCTTCGCCCAGCACATCACAAGGCTTGGCTAATGACCCCTTGGGTGGTCCGGGTTCCGTGAACAAACCGAGCGGCCCCGGTGGAGGCATCTGAAGGTTTTTTTGAAGCCTCTAAGCGATGTGTGAGTAGCTCTAAGGTGCTTTGATTGAATCCTTATGAGCTACTGCTTAACCCAGACCCAGGTTTAGAACAGTTGAGCGTTCTAAACGTCTAGCTAAGCGCCCTGATTACCGGGCAAAGGAGGTTACGAATGGATTCAGATCATAAAACTTCGTCGCAAGGATCGTCTGTCGGATCGCTTTTATCGACGGTGATGCAGGAAATAACGTCTCTAGTACGCAACGAGGCCGAGCTTGCCAAGGCCGAGATGTCGGAAAAGACGCATCACGTAATGACGAGCATTGCGGCTATCGCAATCGCTGGCGCAGTGCTGCTGGGCGGCTTTCTTACGTTGCTTGCCGCGTTGGTATTTGTGCTAAACGAAGTGCTGCCACCCGATATGACGCCGTGGCTATCCGCGATCATCGTCGGTGTCGTCGTGACACTGATCGGCTTCATTATGCTTAAAAGCGGTATGAAACAGCTCCAGGCCCGCAATCTAATGCCTAATCGCACGATTGACAGTTTGCGTAACGATAAGGAATTCGCCAAGGAGCATCAGCGCAACGTCAAGGAGGAGTTAAAATGAGTGACCACGATCATAAGCATAGTGACCAGGCGCACGATGAGCGTCATGATCATCGCCCCGATCATCGAAGTACTGAAGAGATCGAAAAGGATATTCATCGTTCGCGCGAGCGCCTTGACTCCACGCTGCATGAAATCGAGGAACGCTTTTCTCCTCAGCAGCTTTTAAATACGTCCTACGACTATATTCGGCATGGTGGCGCCAACGAGTTTGTGTCCAACCTGGGCAATACCATCAAGCAAAACCCGGTGCCGTTTCTGGTAACTACCGCAGGCCTTGGTTGGTTGATGCTAGCCCAGCGCAATCCAAACCAAGGTCACAGCTATCAGCGTGGGGCTTCGCATCACTATATGGACGAGCATGCGTCTACCGGCTATAGCGGCTCTCATGGATCGCCGGGTGTTCCTGTCCATGAAGGTACGCATACGCATGGCGGTTCGCCGAACTATGCCAACACGCCAGGCTACGTTGCCGGTAATCCCGAGCACCATGGGGAAAGCAAAGGCCGGATGAGCAGCATGACAGAGGGCGCCAAAGATAAGGCCCACCACTTCAGCGAAAAAGCCAAAGACGTGGCGCACCAGATAAGTGACAAGGCGCATCATCTTGGCGAAACGGCACAGCATATGGGAGGCAGTATGCGCGATTCTACATCCCACCTTCAGCACGGCACGCGGGATCATCTTCACAACATGTCTGATCGCGCCCGTCATGCAGGTAGTCAATCATCTGACTTTATTCAGGAGCATCCGCTGGTCGTAGGTGCCTTGGGCGTTGCGTTAGGCGCCGCCCTGGCGAGCCTATTCCCGACTACGCGTAAAGAAGATGAGTACATGGGCGAATACCGCGACCGCGCCTTACATATGGCCGCAGAAGCGGGGCAGGAGCAGGTGGATAAAGCGCAGCATACGCTTCATGAAAAGGCTGAGCATATGAAAGAAGATTCACACGGTGATAAGCATTCATCATCCAGTGATAATTATCAATCGACGCCTCGCTCCACCACGCCGGGTGGCTCTTCAACCAGCAGTCAGCCGCCAGGCCATAATTCGGCCTCAGGCATTAGTTCAAGCACCACGGGCACCACGCCGGATACCTCAAAGGGTGTTAGAGAACCAGGTCTTGCAGGCTCGAACACGCCTTCCGGCAATACTCAGGGCTCAGGTACCAACAAAGCCCCGTAAGCGGTAAGCGTTACGCTCTTCTATAAAGTAGTGCCCGGCTCCGGCCGGGCACTTTTTTATGTGCGGTCCCTTCGCTGCGCCAACGCTGGCTAGAGCGATAATACTCATTCCCGCCGGGCGAGCGTATTTGAGTAGGTGTCAAGGCGGGCCAGATGATCGTCAGCTTCCTGCAAGGCGTTAAGTGCCGTAGGGCGGTCGCGCTCGGCCAGCAAGGTGCAGAGCACTTCCGAGACGGCCAGGGCAGGAGCCAGGGTATGAAAAAAGCTGTAGCTTTCCGTGGCGCAGTAAACCGTATGCTCGGAAATTCCCGCCAGCGGCGATACCTCACTATCGGTAATTGAAAGAATATCCAGGCCTTTCTCTTTTGCCAGCTGCGCAAGCGTCAGCGTATTGCGTGCGTAAGGTTTGATGGATACGACCAACACGACCTCATCCGGCTTTGCACGAATCAAGGCGTCGCCACCCGTGCCCGCAGGGCCGTCAAGATGAACCGAGCGCTCGCCCAGTAGCGACATGACGTAATGAAAATGCCAGGCCACCACATGGCTCGAGCGTAATCCCAACACATAGACTTTTTTGGCCGCCGCGAGCCTATCGGCCATGGCGGTCAAGCGCTTGAGCTGCTCAGGCTCACAGAGCGCTGCAATCTGAGCACTCAGCCCGTGCAGCATGTGATAGGCGATATCACTGCCTGGAGTAGTGGTCGCTTCGACGTCTCGTTGACGTACCTTGGCGGCAAAGCCATCGTTTCCCCTGCGCACCGTTTGTGCATAGTGGGCACGGATTTCGTTATAGCCCTGAAAGCCCAACACCTTGGCAAGCCGCGTCATGGTTGCTGGCTGAACAGCCGCCAAGCGCGCCAATTCGCGCATGGACACCAAAGCCACTTCTTCGGGATGCTCAAGTACATAGCGCGCGGCCTGCTGCAGCTGTGCTGACATGGCATCGAACTGAGCAATGATCTGCTCTCTTAGCGGATCGCTCTGGGACATAAGTAGTGCCTCTTAACGCGGCATGGGCCTGGAAGTGATTGCGCACGAGTTTAAACGCGCCTTTTCACTGAAAACAATGATCCATTTGTTTTAAAATTTAATATTATGATTGTATTGTTGCATTGATGGTTAAGGTCGTGCGACTCTTGCTTTACTCAAGGTGGTTTCTGGAAGTTTCTGACGGTTTGAAAAAAGAACGTTTAGAAAAGAGCGTTCGGGAGAGGAAAGGTAGCATGGCGCGTATTCTTCATCGCAGTATTGGGCAGGCGTTGCCGCACGCGGCGTCAGCGCAGGGCGCCTATATCACTGATACCCAAGGGCGCCGCTACCTGGATGGTTCAGGCGGGGCGGCGGTGACCAGTGTGGGGCACGGCCACCCGGAAGTGCTGGCGGCCATGCGCGCCCAGATTGATAGCCTCTGCTACGCCCATACCGGGTTTTTCACCACGGATGCTGCCGAGGAACTGGCTGACAAGCTGGTGAATCTGGCGCCAGAAGGCCTGGATTACGTCTACCTAGTATCTGGCGGTTCAGAAGCGGTCGAGGCCGCGTTAAAAATGGCCCGCCAGTATTTTGTCGAAACCGGCAGGCCAGAGCGGCGGCATATTATCGCCCGGCGCCAGAGCTATCACGGCAATACCCTGGGCGCGCTTGCCACCGGGGGCAACGCCATGCGCCGAGCGCAGTTCCAGCCGCTTCTGCCCCAAACGCACCACGTTTCACCCTGTTATGCCTACCGTGATAAAGGAAACGACGAATCCCCGGAAGCGTACGCTGTAAGGCTCGCCGACGAGCTTGAAGCCAAGGTTCTTGAGCTTGGCCCTGAAAACGTCATGGCATTTGTGGCCGAACCGGTGGTGGGGGCGACGCTAGGTGCGGTTGCCTCTGAAGCGGACTACTTCAAGCGGGTGCGGAAAATCTGCGATCAGTACGGCGTGCTGCTGATTTTAGATGAGGTCATGTGTGGTATGGGACGTACGGGCACGATGTTCGCCTGCGAGCAGGACGGCATCACGCCCGATATTGTCACCATCGCCAAAGGCCTGGGCGGCGGCTATCAGCCAATTGGCGCCGTAATGCTGTCATCCGCCATTTATGACAGCTTCGCCAACGGCTCCGGCCTTTTCCAGCATGGGCATACCTACCTTGGCCACCCGGTGGCGGCCGCTGCTGCCAACAAGGTGGTCGAGATCATCGCGCGGCCCGAGACGCTTGCCAACGTCAACGCCATGGGCGCGCGTTTGCAGCAGGGCCTTGAAGCGACGCTGGGCGCGTCACCCCATGTGGGTGATATTCGCGGCAGAGGCTTGTTTCGCGGCATTGAGCTGGTGGCCGACCGGGAGCAAAAAACGCCTTTTGATCCTTCCCGAAAAATTCACGCCAAGATCAAACGCCAGGCCATGGCCCGAGGACTGATCAGCTACCCGATGGGCGGCACCATCGACGGCGTGTATGGCGACCATGTGCTGCTCGCGCCACCCTATACCATCAATGCTGATGAGATTGATCTGATCATCGAGCGGATTACCCAGGCGATTGACGCCGCGATAGCTGAATAGAGGCCCACTGATGAAGTCATCCCCCTGCCCGCCGATTACCGATGCTGACTGGCCCGATGCCAGCGCTGAGCTGCGCGAAGGTTTTGCCGGGCGCTTGAACGTTTACCGCACCATGGCACATCATCCTGCCCTGTTAAACGCCTGGGCGCCGTTGCGACAACACGTGGTGAAAGATAATGCCTTGGGCCCTGAATTGACCGAGGTAGTGATCCTGCGAGCCGGTTTCCGCCTGGGGTCTGCCTATGAGTGGGCGCACCACGTTAGCCGTGCGCTGGCGCTAGGGTTTTCTGAGGCGCGGATTGACGCTATCCGCGGTAAGCCTGAAGTGATCAACGGCGTTGATGGCATGATTACCAAAGCAGTGGATGCGTTGCTCGACAAGCGTATGCTGGCAAGCGATCAGGAAGAAGCATTGGCCGAGGCGCTTGGGCGTGAAGCCGTGATCGACCTGATTGCCATGGTCGGGTTCTATTCGGTGCTGGGATATTTACTCAAGACCTATAACACGCCGATTGATGAATCCATTCAAGCAGAGGCCCGGTCGAATCCAAAGCTGTTTTCACTAACACCGCCGCCTGTATAACAAGCTAAGGTCTTGGCAGCCCTATTTAAACCGCCGCTTTACCTCAACACTCAGCCTGCCTTCACCCAAACGCAGCGAGAGCTTCTGGCCTGGCTGGGTCTCCTCGGCGCGGCGAACCACTTGGCCCTTGTCATCCTGAGCAATTGCATATCCCCGGCCCAGCACGGCCAAGGGGCTTATTGCGTTTAGCTCCCGCGCCGCGCTCGTCAAGCGCGCCTGCTGACGTTGCAGCTGGCGCTGCATGGCGTTTTCCATACGGCGGCGCAATTGAACAACCCGTTCGCTTTCGGCGCGGTGCAGGCGCGCCATGTCCTGGCTCGTCAAGCGCCTGCCCAGCTGCGTTACCCGTGCCTGCTGATGGGTAAGGGTTTGCTGCATGGCGCGAGTTAAGCGCTGGGCAAGCGTTGCCACGTGCTGACGCTGGCGGTTTAACTGCTCGCCGGGGTGGCGGAGACGGGCGCGCAGGCTATCCAGCTGTTGGCTATCGCGCTCCAACCGGCGCTGCATGGCTCGGTGCAGGCGGCTTTGCTGATCAAACAGCTGACGCTTCAAGGCGTGTTGATCCGGCACCAGGCGCTCGGCGGCAGCAGAGGGAGTAGGTACGCGAACATCGGCGGCAAAATCGGCAAGCGTGACATCCACCTCATGGCCGACCGCCGACATTACCGGTAGACGCGAATGAAAAATCGCCCGCGCTAGATGTTCGTTATTAAACGCCCACAAATCTTCCAGGCTGCCGCCGCCCCGGGTGATGAGTATCACATCGCGCTCAGGGTCCAGCCGCGCCTGGCGGTTGAGTAGCCCAAGGGCGGCGATCATCGCAGGCGCTGCCTCTACACCCTGCACCGGTACCGGGATTAGCGTGACATCCGCCAGAGGCCAGCGCGCCGCCAGCACGGCCAGCACATCGCGAATGGCGGCGCCGGTGGCCGAGCTTAAAATCAAAATCTTGCGCGGCGGAAAGGGCAGGGCGCGTGTATTGGCAAACACGCCTTCGCCGTCCAACTGAGCTTTTAAGCGCTCAAACGCGGCTAGCAGTTCGCCCAGGCCCGCCGCCTGCACGGCTTCGGCAATCAGCTGATAATCACCGCGCGGCTCAAACAGCGACACCCGCCCACGCAGCTTTACCTGATCGCCATCACGCATAGGCGCAGACACAAACCGCGCCCGCTGGCGAAACAGCGCGCAGCGTACCTGGGCGCGGTCGTCTTTCAAGGTGAAGTAAATATGCCCCGACGCGGGGCGCGAAACATTCGAAAGCTCACCTTCCACCCACACCTCGCCCACATCGCGCTCAAGGGCCTGGCGGGCCTGCTTGTTTAGCTCACTGACCGAAAGGGCACGGGAGGCGTCTGGCATGGCAATCACCTTGGCTGTCATGAAAGTAAAGGGGCTAGTTTAGCCTACTGAACCTATAGAGTAGATAATTGGTCGCATGCTCACATTGCTGGGGCACCCCTCAAAACGTTATAATGGGGGATTAACTTTTCACGCCCCTTCTTCCCACATCACATTGGGTGTTGCCGCTATGCTACGTATGGCCCAAGAAGCGCTTACGTTCGATGACGTACTTCTCGTTCCTGGCTTCTCCGACGTCCTCCCCAAGGATGTCAGTCTCAAAACCCGCCTGACCCGTAATCTCTCGCTTAATATTCCGCTCGTTTCTGCTGCAATGGACACCGTGACCGAAGCGCGTCTGGCGATAGCGATGGCTCAGGAAGGCGGCATCGGCATCATCCATAAGAACATGACCATGGCCCAACAAGCCACGGAAGTGCGTAAAGTCAAAAAGCACGAAAGCGTCATTGTAAAAGACCCCGTCACGGTTAGCCCCAAGGCCAAGCTTGAAGACCTTCTCGCCATGGCGAAAGAGTACGGCTTCTCCGGCTTCCCGGTAGTTGAAGGCGAAACCCTGGTGGGTATCGTGACTGAGCGTGACATGCGCTTCCAGCCCAACCACGGCGACAGCGTTGAAGCCATCATGACCCCGCGTGACCGGCTAATTACCGTCAAGGAAGGCACCGACCTTGAAACCAGCAAAGCCAAGATGCGCGAACACCGCATCGAGAAAATGCTGATTGTCGATGACGCCTTCCATCTGCGTGGCCTGGTGACTTTCCAGGATATCGAAAAAGCCCGCACCTACCCGATGGCCGCTAAAGACAGCGATGGCCGCCTGCTGGTCGGCGCCGCCGTAGGTACCGGCCCGGAAACCCCGGACCGCGTTGCTGCGCTTGCTGAAGCTGGCGTTGACGTGATCATTGTCGATACCGCCCACGGCCACTCCCAAGGCGTTATCGACCGCGTTAGCTGGATCAAAGAGCACTTTCCGGAAATTCAGGTCATCGGTGGCAACATCGCGACCGGCGCCGCTGCTAAAGCACTGGCCGAAGCCGGTGCCGATGGCGTGAAAGTAGGCATTGGCCCGGGCTCCATCTGCACCACGCGTATTGTGGCGGGGGTGGGCGTGCCGCAAATCACCGCCGTTTCCAACGTGGCCGCCGCGCTTAAAGAGTACGACATTCCGTTGATTGCCGACGGTGGCGTACGCTACTCCGGCGACCTGGCCAAGGCGATTGCCGCTGGCGCCAGTGCCGTGATGGTCGGTGGCCTGCTGGCCGGTACCGAAGAAGCGCCGGGCGAAGTCGAGCTGTTCCAGGGCCGTACCTACAAAGCCTACCGTGGCATGGGTTCCATGGGCGCCATGGCGCAGAACCAGGGCAGCGCCGACCGCTACTTCCAGGATAAGGATGCCGGTGCCGAGAAGCTGGTACCCGAAGGCATCGAAGGCCGCGTACCTTATAAAGGCATGATGAGTGCCATCGTTCACCAGATGATGGGCGGGCTGCGCGCCTCCATGGGCTACACCGGCTGCCGCGATATTCAGGAAATGCGCACCAAGCCGGAATTCGTCCAGATTACCGGTGCTGGCTTTAACGAATCCCACGTTCACGACGTGCAGATCACCAAAGAAGCTCCCAATTACCGGGTGAGCTAACCAGCGCTTCACAAGTAACACGGCGGCGGGCATTGCTCCGCCGCTTGCTTTTTAGGCTTACCAGCAGCACCTCCACTGCTTACTCGAGATACCGCCATGAATGATATTCACGCCCATAAAATCCTGATTCTCGACTTTGGTTCACAGTACACGCAGCTGATCGCCCGCCGGGTACGCGAAATTGGCGTATTTTCCGAGGTTCGCGCCTTCGATATCACCGAAGAAGAGATCCGCGAGTACAACCCGAACGGCATCATCCTGGCCGGCGGCCCGGAGTCCGTGACCGAGCTTGACTCCCCGCGTGCACCGCAGTGCGTGTTCGAGATGGGCCTGCCCGTGTTTGGCGTGTGCTACGGCATGCAGACCATGGCCGAGCAGTTGGGCGGTAAGGTGGAAGGCTCCAACAAGAGCGAGTTTGGCTACGCGCAGATCAGCATCGACGCTGACAACGCGCTGTTCAAAGACATCAAAGACCACGTAGACGCCAGCACAGGCAAAGCCCTGCTGGACGTATGGATGAGCCACGGCGACAAGGTGGCCAAAGCGCCTGCCGAGTTTACCATCACGGCCTCCACCCCGAGCTGCCCGATTGCCGCCATGGCGTGGGAAGAGAAGCAGTTCTACGGCGTACAGTTCCACCCCGAAGTGACCCACACCCTGCAAGGCCAGCGGATTCTCGAGCACTTCGTGCTGGATATCTGTAAAGCCGAGAAACGGTGGACGCCTGCGCAAATCATCGAAGACCAGGTACAGCGCGTGCGCGAGCAGGTAGGCGACCGCCACGTACTGCTCGGCCTTTCCGGCGGTGTGGACTCTTCCGTGGTGGCCGCGCTGTTACACAAAGCGATTGGCGACCAGCTGACCTGCGTCTTCGTGGATAACGGCCTGCTGCGTAAAGACGAAGGCAACCAGGTAATGGAAACCTTCGCCAAGCACATGGGCGTGAAGGTCATCCGCGTAGACGCCGAAGACCTGTTCCTGAGTAAACTTGCCGGCGAGAAAGACCCGGAAACCAAGCGCAAGATCATCGGCAACACCTTCATCGACGTGTTCGATGAAGAAGCCAGCAAGATCGAAGGCGTCGAGTTCCTGGCCCAGGGCACCATCTACCCGGACGTGATCGAATCCGCCGCTTCCAAGACCGGCAAATCCCACGTCATCAAATCCCACCACAACGTGGGCGGCCTGCCGGAAACCATGAAGCTCAAGCTCGTCGAGCCGCTGCGCGAACTGTTCAAGGACGAAGTACGCAAGCTCGGCCTGGAACTCGGCCTGCCCTACGACATGGTTTACCGCCACCCCTTCCCGGGGCCGGGCCTGGGCGTGCGTATCCTCGGTGAAGTGAAAAAAGAGTACGCCGACATCCTCCGTGAAGCCGACGCCATCTTCATCGAAGAACTACGCGCCGCCGGCTGGTACGAAAAAACCAGCCAGGCGTTCGCCGTGTTCCTGCCGGTCAAGTCAGTCGGCGTCGTCGGCGACGGCCGCCGCTACGAATGGGTCATCGCCATCCGCGCCGTCGAAACCATCGACTTCATGACCGCCCGCTGGGCGCACTTGCCCTATGAGCTGCTGGAGACCGTCTCCAACCGCATCATCAATGAGCTGGGTGGAGTGTCGCGGGTGACTTATGATGTGAGTAGCAAGCCGCCTGCTACTATTGAGTGGGAATAGTTTATCGTGTAAGAAATTTCCTACAGTTATTTAATGCAAAAGCCCGCCAAGAGCGGGCTTTTATGTAAGCCAGCACTCCTATACAATAAATATCTTAGGTTAACTTGACTTTAAGAATTAGGTATAGTTTATGCAAGTAAATTGCCTGTAGGTTCGGAATTGAGCCTATGTGAAGCGTCAATAGTGATGGAAGATATGTTTTGGTGAGATAAAAAATATGAATGATAATAAAACATACTGCACAAAAAAAGTTGTTTTCCTCATTACTGTATTAACCACTATGGTTGTTTCGATCTTTTTGATAGCTTTGTTGGTAGCGTTTTCCAGTCCTTCATTAATGAATAATTTTTTTGAAAACAATGCTTTTTCTTTATTGAATCCAACAAGTCTAGAAAGCGACAGATTACTTACTCTTTTCAGAAAATCTGATGCAGACCTTGATTCCCTAAGCTTAAAAGATATATGGGCATTTCAGTCTTCTTTGTATCAAACTATTATAACTTTTCTTATTGCGATTAATGGTTTGATTGCTGCAGTTTCAGTGTTATATATTAGAGGTAACTCTGAAGAGAAAGCTGAAGAGACGACCAAGAAATATATGGAAAGTAAACATTTTGATGTTTCTCTTGCGGAAAAAGTAAACTTAGCTAGTGAAGCTACTTTTATTAATGCACAAAAAGATTTTGAAAGTTCGGCTGATAGATTATACCGAGCTTTAGAAACGCTAAGTAGATTGGAAAGTGAAAATAGGGATATTAAACAGCAGCTTAGAGTTGTTTCCGAAAGAGTTGCTTATCTTGATGAAGATGATTCCGAAGGAAAACAAGAAAGGCTTAAAAGAGGCAATAAGTGATGGCTTTCGTAAAAAGATCTGAGATGAAAAATAAAAGTCTTCCTGAATTTGAAAACCTTACAACACCTGAAGATCTAATCAAATTGGCCGAAACAAGGGGGTTAGAAACTAATCCAGTTAATGTTTCTCAGGTTGCAAATGAGCTCGGAATTAGCTTGCGATTCGAACCCATGTCAAATGATGATTCAGGAAGTCTTAAAAAAGACCGAAAAACCGGCGTCTGGGTAATGACTGTAAATTCATTACATCATCCGCATAGACAACGTTTTACTATAGCTCATGAAATTGCTCATAGGGTAAGACACGCGGCCAACAGTGACACATTTGAAGATAAAACTTTTTTCCGAAATGGTGATAGCAATTGGATGGAAACAGAAGCAAATCAGTTTGCAGCAGCCTTACTTATGCCTGAGGCAATTTTTTCTGAGTATATTGAAAATGTTTCAGATGTAGTTGAAGATGTTGCTGCACATTTTCATGTTTCGTCCATGGCAGTAAGAATAAGAGCTAAAGTGTTAGGTTATGAAGGGCATAATTTATGAATGATTTCATTTATTTCCCTATTATTAAGACTAGAGATGCCGAGCTTAGGTGTTTTAGTAACTTAAGTGCTGATAGTTTTGAGAGTATTCTTCCTATATATGAGTTGACTAAGTCTCGTAAGACAAAAAAAGCTCCAGATGGTGATATTTATAAAAGAATGAAACAAATTGGTGAAATACAAGATGGTCGACCGTTCATATTAGATCTTTGTACAGAGCCGCGGTATAAAAACCCTCAAATCGAACAACTTCTTTCTGATCAATCTGGATTTCAGGATTGGCAATATTTTATTTTTGACTTGCATAGGGATCTTAATATAATTCCTATGATTCATGTTTATGAAGATGATGATGGAGCACTCAATAGTGTAGAAGAATTTGTAGAAATTGCATCTGAAAGAACTGATTGCTTAGCAGTTCGCTTCCCTTACGATCTTGGAAAAGATGATATCGAATTTTATCTAAGCTCAATAACTAAAAGAATGGCGGCTAAATGCAAGTTATATGTAATACTTGATGCGGGATTTATAAGAAATTCTGTGTTAACTGACGTTGTGGATCATTTTTTAGATAGTTGTCTTGGAACAGCTAAATTTTCTGAGAAAATAAAAGATGTTGTGATTCTATGCACTAGTTTTCCTTCAAGCCCAGCTAATGAAGGAGGAGATGATGCTAATGGGCGTTTTGGCATATATGAAGAAATAATCTATCAAGGCGTTGTTGACGAGTTCTTCGTCAAATATGGTGATTATGCTTCAATTAATACTGAACAAATAGAAATGAAAGGTGGAACATTTGTGCCGAGAATAGATGTAGCCTCTTTAGATGGTATGAGTTTTACTTATAAAAGGCACCGTCGTCAAAGTGGTGGGTATATAAAATGTGCAGAGGAGACTGTTCGAGATACAAAAAATTACTTCTCTTTAAATGTTTGGGCTGATGATGAGATAGCTCGAGCTTCGAACAAGAAACCTTCAGGTATCAGCCCTGCTTTTTGGATTTCAGTTAGAATGAATTACTATATAAAAACTAGGTTGGATTTAAGAACAGGTTCTTCTGATTAACTTAGTCGGCGACTTTTTCGTAATCGTGAGAATGTCGTCGGAGTTTATTAAAGAGATTATTTCCTTTTTTATAAGTCGAGATGCTGGCCCGTACTTTTCAAGAAAATCTTCCTTTGCTAGTGCTCGTAGTTCTTGCATAGTTTTAATTTCTGAAATGTACTTGCACATCTCATACTTAGATCTTAAGTGCTTAGTGCCTGGGATTTTTTTTAGTTTGGAAACGCTTAAAGTGCTAGTCAGTAGTAATTTGTTATGTCGCTTAATCATCTTAGGTTTTCTAATTTTAACTAACCCATTTTCACTGGCTAAGAAAATTCCAAATGTATCTGGAATTGCACGTCTAATTTCTTTTAAATTTTGTTTTTCACATACTAATATGCAATAGTCAAAAAATCCTTTATAGCTTTTATTTTGATACGCTAATCTGTCTGTTTTATCATTTTTGCTTTTTATTTCAAACCCCATAAATAGGTTGCAAGTTAAAACTGCAAGATCAGCTCTTCTTTCTCCAAATTGAAAGGGAACCTCTGCCCCCAGTACGCAGTCGCTATAATTAGAAATTGCATAATGTACTAAAAGTTTTTTTATTTCAATTTCTGTCATCTTTTTATATGCTTAAACAATAGGTGAAGTATGTTGATAGTGATCATGTTAGCTGCAGATTAGTTGATAATTTGGACTTATCATAACATTTTTATGAGATAGTTGGCTTCATCATATAATTAAAGGATATCAGTAATACAGCGAAATTCCTGAATTCTCCGCCTTTAATAAAAGGGAGGCTTTTACTTCTTAAATTTTCTCAACCCCATCCAAAATAAACATATTTGGTAGTCAATGTCTTAGAAAAGATGCTTGAGGGCTTCTTAGTACGAGTCGCCTTGGTACTAGGGCGGGCGATGGCCATAACAGGGCCTTCTGGCCTAAAAGCCCCCTTGAGTCCGATAGATCAGCATTGGTTGAGTGAGATTACACAGCGGAGCGGTACTCTGCACAGGATTTGAAGTTGCTAGTGGTAGCGATTGATCAATACTACCGCGTTTAGCACATGCTCAATCTTCTCTGTCTCGATCAAACCGCTCCACGACAGGAAAGGGTGGCAGCCAATGTTCACGACGAATGTTCCAAACTTCATAGGTCGGCTGTAGCTGGTTCGGCGCATCCAAAGCGCCCAGGTGTATCTCGATTTCTTCTTCGCTGACCGAAAACACCGATGAACCGCATGTCGGGCAGAAATAGCGCCCCTGGTAGCTGTGCGGGTCACCTTCGACAGTGACGGCCTGCTTGGGGTAATCCGTCGCCGCGTAGAAAAGCGCTCCGTGGTGCTTGCGGCAATCCATGCAGTGGCAAATACCTACCCCAAGCGGCTCTCCCTCAGCAATGAATCGTACTTTGCCACACAGGCAGCCGCCCATTAGTTGGTTCATCGCTTATCTCCGCAAGATTCTTATGCTCAATGTAGTCGACTCTTCTGATTGTGTTATATGCATTCGTATCGCGCTTTGAGCCAGGCGTGCTGCCAATAGAACTCTATCTTTTAATGGATCGATAGCGAAACGCATTAAAGATTTTCATTCCTTCAGCCTCTCTCCATCCGGCGTATTGCAGGTTCTAAAGTGTCAGTTGTACCCGCCCTTATAGTTATCCTGATACAGCGGAGCATCGGTGCCCAGCGCCAGGCGCTCGGAAGCGCTGTTGTAATAGAAGCGCCCGGACTCGGCGCCTGGCTTTTGAGGCGTTCAGCTATCATCGCGGCGATGTGGGCATCACGCTAGGCTTCGGAGTAGGGCTGACAACCGAATATCAGACCAGCAATGATAAAAATGGCGGTAACGGGAATCCATAGGTTTTGCATAAACAGTTGGGATAAAAGAGGCGACCCGCCCAACCCGCTATGTGCTTTACTATCAGCAACTGCTATTCACGGAGGAAACACCCATGGCCATAGGCGGCTTGATAGGGTTACTGGATGACATTGCTGCATTGGCGAAGTTGTCCGCTGCATCATTGGACGATGTGAGTGCCGCCGCTGGGCGGGCAACCGCAAAGGCGGCCGGGGTGGTGGTGGATGATACGGCGGTAACGCCGCAATATTTGCAGGGCGTGACAGCGGAGCGTGAACTGGCGATTGTGAAGAAGATCGCGCTGGGGTCGATCCGCAACAAGCTGATTTTTATCCTGCCGGTGGCGCTGCTGCTGAACCATTTTTTGCCCATGCTATTGCCGATCATCCTGATGATGGGCGGCACCTACCTGGCCTTTGAGGGCGCGGAAAAAGTTTGGCACAAGCTCTCTGGCAAGCATGACGATGACGACGACAAGCCTGCGGTAGAGAAGGGGCCGGAGGCCGAGAAAAAGATCGTGGGGGGTGCCGTTCGCACTGACCTAATTCTATCCGCTGAAATCATGGTGATCGCGCTTTCAACCGTTTCCCATCAGGGGTTCTGGTCGCAGATGGTTAGTCTGGTGGTGGTCGCGTTTGTTATCACCATTTTGGTGTATGGCGTGGTGGCAATGTTGGTGAGGATGGATGATTTCGGCCTGAAGCTCGCTAAGCGGGAAAGTTCGGGCATGCAGAAACTGGGCCGTGGCCTGGTAACGGCCATGCCCAAGGTGCTGGCGACCATCGCCGTGGTGGGTACCATCGCCATGCTCTGGGTGGGCGGGCATATATTGATGGTCAATCTGGGTGCCGAGGGAACGGGGTGGTTCAACGCCCCTTATGAGTGGGTACACCACATTGAGCATGAAATTCGCGAGGCAACCGGTGCCTTGGGTGGCGCGCTGGGCTGGAGCTTCAATACGCTGTGCTCTGCGGTGATTGGCTTTTTGGTGGGCTCGGTGGTGGTGGGTGTGTTGCATCTCGTTCCGTTCAAGAAGACGCATTCGGTATAGATGTCGGCATGGATAAATGCGGGCCGCGATGTGCGTACCAGTGGGCCAAGAAACCCGCGCTAAGGAACTGCAACGTAGGGTTCAACCGCTCTTTAGCACTCACAACGCCTGACTCCGCAAGAGCGGGGCCTCAGTCCCAGCCATTAATCAATATGGCTAACCTGCCACTGGGTTTCGGCCAGTTGTATGCGTTCAATGGCCCAATCCACGAATGCCCGCACGGTAGGCGATAAGTGGCGGTTGTGGGGATACATGATCGAGATAGGCACGACGGGTGCCTGGATTTCGCCCAGTACCCGTTGTAATTGGCCACTTTTCAGGTGCGGCCGCACCATATAACTTGCCGCACGTATCAAGCCCAAGCCTTCCGTGCCGCGTTCGCCCTGGGTACCGGCATGTGGTGGGAAAAATCGACAACCTATAACCATAAAAAGGGTATCGAGACCGTCGATGCCAAAGCATGGCTCAGCCGTCATTTAAGCGATAAACGCTCGTAACGCCCTTGCGTGGCCCTGTGGGCAGCATCCGAAAAATGATGCCGGCGAGCAGGGCCACTAAAGCCTAGGAAAGCCGAAGACTTCCTGCACGAGCTGGCCGGGCGCCATCATTAATGCATGGGCATCTTTCGGTCTTCCAGGTTATTCGATGAACTCATCCTTATCGGCCGCCAGCGTTAGCGCTTTGTTCGCTTCCAGTTCCTTCATCCGCTGCGTAAGCGCATTATGGATGGAGTGATACGCCGTGCTGCCTAACGCCAGGCGCAGCGGAGGCGTGGGCATGTCGGCGGCGTCGATAATCAGGTTAACGGTTTTGGTCGCATCGCCTTTTATGGAGAAAGCGCCCGACGATAACGCGCGACGAATGTCGCCCGCTGGCGTCTCTTCATAGATGGGCATCGTCTGCGTGCGATCCAGCGCATCGCCAAACGAGGTGGCGGTGGGGCCGGGTTCGGCAATGATGACATCGATACCCCAGGGTGCTACCTCCTGCGCGACCGATTCGACAAACCCTTCGATGCCCCACTTGGTGGCATGGTAAAGGCTGAAGCACGGGTAGGCGATTTGCCCGCCTTCTGACGATACCTGCACGATACGGCCACCCCCTTGCTCGCGCAGGTGGGGCAGCACTGAGCGAATGAACTGAATCGAGCCGGTGAGGTTGGTGGCGATCTGCCGCTCGATCTGTTCGTCCGTCGCTTCTTCGGCGGCGCCGAACAGGCCGTAGCCTGCATTGCTGATCACCACATCGATGCGGCCCGCCTTGCTGAACGCCTGCGCGACCGCTTCTCGCATGGCGCTCGTATCCGTCACGTCGAAGTGGATGACGTGCAGTTGCTCATCAAAACGGGCCAGCAGGTCATCCAGGGCGCCACTTCGCCGCAGCGTGGCCACTACATGATCGCCGCGTTCGAGTAGCCGCTCGGTCAGCAGGCGGCCAAGGCCGGTCGAGGTGCCTGTAATCAGCCAGGTTTTAGTCATGATGTTCTCCCGTTGCGTGGTTGAGCGTTGCAAGCGATAGACTAGGTCAACAATACTGTTAAAATAATACTCAACAATCGGGATGAGTTAGTGAAGGAAATTCACCAATGAGCGGGCCGACACTTGCCGATCTCAAGGCGTTCAAGGCGGTCGCCGAACATCAGAGCTTTCGCCGCGCGGCGGATCTGATGGGCGTCAGCCGCTCGTCATTAAGTCATACCCTGCGAACCCTTGAGCGCAGGCTTGGCACGCGGCTTTTACACCGCACCACGCGCAGTGTCTCGTTGACCGAAAGTGGTGAGCGTTTACTTCAGCGCCTGGGCCCGCTGCTGGGCGAGCTGGAGTCGCTGCTGGAAGAGGCTTCCAGCCAGGAAGGCACGCTGACGGGTCGCTTACGTATCAATGGCAGTGAGGCGGCGATTCGTCTGCTGTTACAGCGCGTGGTGCCTCAGTTCCTGGCGCTGCATGACGCTGTCGAGCTTGATCTGGTGGCGGAAGGCAGGCTGGTGGATATTGTCGAACAGGGCTTTGATGCGGGTGTCAGGCTAAGGGAAGCGGTGCCCAAAGACATGATCGCCATTCCCATTGGCGGCGACCTGCGTTTTCTCGCCGTGGCCTCGCCCGGCTACCTGCAGGGCAAACCGGTTCTTGAAACGCCTGATCAGCTCGCCTTGCATCGCTGCATTCGCCAGCGTTTACCCAGCGGCAAGCTGTACCGCTGGGAGTTTCAACAGCACGGTCAGGAAGTCGCCATAGATGTACCGGGTGCCATGACGCTGGATAGCAGCCAGTTGATGGTGGAGGCGGCAGCGGATGGGTTAGGCATTGCCTATGTGCCGGAATCCTATGCGCATGCGTACCTTCGCGAGGGAAAGCTGGTCACGGTGCTTGAGGGTTGGTGCCCCCACATACCCGGTCTGCATCTTTACTATCCCAACAACCGGCATGTGCCGCCCAGCCTGCGGGCGTTTATTGATTTAATGCGCGAGTGAGGCGCCTTTAATCAATACGATGAAACGGTTGCCGATGCCCGCAAGACCCGCCAGATCAATCTGCATTTGAATGGATATAGAGCTAGTTACCAGAAAAAAGCGTCCTCTTTGTACTCAAGTACACGCATCGCTACAACCGCTGAAAGTGGAATATGATCGATATGCGCTCTAGGCTTCTGCCATGGCTGGTCTTGGGTGGGCGGTAGCCATTCGATCTTGTCTTTGAAGCCTGTGCTGTCCACTTCTATAACGACGGGTACTTCTTCTAATGTGAAGTATCGAGTGGCAGAAAATGCGACCGCTTCATTGACGTTCAGATGAACGCAGTCCGCGCGGTGGTCGTTTCCGCAGCGCGGCACGTAACCTTGTGATTGGGCCTTCCGCCAGTTTGCCATGGTCATAACGCGGTAAAGATGCATGGTTCGCTCCTTGAGTAAGTCAGGCTCCCAGAGCTTAAAACCTCAAGTGAACGTTAGGTCAAGCTTGTTTTCGAAGCGGCTCGTCACTGGCTTTGATCCGCGCCTTGCCTTATAGGCGGCACCCGTGAGCTGATTCACTCTTCACCTCCACGATACTCATATGCTCAAGATAGATAATTCTTTCGATGTTTATTTCTAGATGGTCGTTGAGCCGAATATAAACCATAATCGGCTCATAAATTGATTCGAATAGGTGGTGCAATCGGCTCATGTATATTTGGCAGCAGCACAATTGGCCCTTTTTTGAATGGGATGAACCTACCTTCAAATCTACATTAGATGCTATCAGGCTACTGCAAGGCCGGGTGGTGGGGAGAACGGAGGCTGCCCCCGAGCAGACGGATTTAGAGGTGGAAATGGATGCGCTTATCCAGAACGCTATCCGCACCAGCGAGATTGAGGGCGAGCGCTTGGACGTTGGCTCCGTACGCTCGTCAGTGGCGCGTCACTTAGGATTGGAGCAGGCGGGTGTATCCACGAGAACCACGCCGGAATCCGAAGCGCTGATCGAGCTTTTACTGCAAACAACTCATCATTCGGATGAGCCAATTTCCCACCAGCAGCTTTGTCTTTGGCAATCTCTGCTCTTCGTGCAAGGCCCTGGCCTGTTAGGCAAGGTAGGTATAGGCGAGCTGCGAGGCGATCACCCTATGCTTGTCGTATCGGGCCGAATTGATCGGCCCACGGTTCATTTTGAAGCGCCGCCGCGTGAGACGTTGCAAGCTGAGCTTGATACGTTTATTGACTGGTTCAACCATCCGCCAGAAGGGCTTGATCCGCTAGTGCGCGCTGGTATCGCCCACCTGTGGCTGATTACCTTGCATCCGTTCGATGATGGGAACGGACGCGTGACGCGCGCGGTAACGGATAGGGCACTGGCGCAAGCCGAGCGGCAATCGGTGCGTTTTTATTCGCTGAGCGCGGCTATCATGGCGCGCCGAGAGGCGTACTACGATCACCTGGAAAGCGCTCAGAAAGGCAGTCTCGATATTACGCCTTGGCTATTGTGGTTTTTGGATACGCTTAAAGAAGCGCTTGAACAGGCGCTGTTGCGAATCGATCGCGTGCTTACAAAAACGACTTTCTGGCAGCGCCATGCCACTACCGTTCTGAACGAACGGCAGATTAAGGTACTCAATCGCTTGCTGGATACCGCCGGAGAGGAGTTCGCCCTGGGAATCAACGCCCGCAAGTACCAAGCGTTGGCGAAGGTGAGTAAGGCCACCGCTACCCGCGATATGGCAGAGCTGGTAGAAAAGGGCTGCCTTTCCAAGCTGCCCGGCGGTGGGCGCAGCACGCGGTATTCGGTGTTGATTGGACAAGCTAATGAAGGCGCGCTGTAAGTAGCGGACTTTGCCATTGAGGACAGATCGCTTCTCGGGGTAACGAATCTGTTTTGGAACATCTATTTGCCACGGTAATTGCCATAAAGTTTGACCTATACCAAGCGAGGACATTTACCACCAATCCCTCTGAAGGCAACCCAGCGGCTATGTGCTTTACTATCTACAGCTGTTATTCACGGAGTAAGCATCCATGGCCATAGGTGGCTTGATAGGATTACTGGATGACATTGCCGCATTGGCGAAGTTGTCCGCCGCATCACTAGACGATGTGAGTGCCGCCGCTGGGCGGGCGACGGCGAAGGCGGCCGGGGTGGTGGTGGATGATACGGCGGTAACGCCGCAATATTTGCAGGGCGTGGCAGCGGAGCGTGAACTGGCGATTGTAAAGAAGATCGCGCTGGGTTCGATCCGCAACAAGCTGATTTTTATCCTGCCGGCGGCGCTGCTGCTTAATCACTTTTTGCCTGCGCTATTGCCGATCATCCTGATGGTGGGCGGCACCTACCTAGCCTTTGAGGGTGCTGAGAAGGTTTGGCACAAGCTCTCTGGCAAGCATGACGACGATAAGCCAGCGGTAGAAAAGGGGCCGGAAGCCGAGAAAAAGATCGTGAGTGGTGCCGTTCGCACCGACCTGATTCTGTCTGCCGAAATCATGGTGATCGCGCTTGCCACTGTCTCCCATCAGGGATTCTGGTCATAGCTGGCGAGCCTGGTGGTGGTCGCGTTTGTCATCACCATTCTGGTGTATGGCGTGGTGGCGATGTTGGTCAGGATGGATGATTTGGGCCTAAAGCTCGCCCAGCGGGACAGTTCGGGCATGCAGAAACTAGGCCGTGGTCTGGTGACGGCCATGCCCAAGGTGCTGGCGACCATCGCCGTGGTGGGTACCATCGCCATGCTCTGGGTGGGTGGGCATATCCTGATAGTCAATCTGGGTGCCGATGGAACGGGTTGGTTCAACGTCCCCCTATGAGTGGGTACACCATATTGAGCATGAAATTCGCGAGGCAACCGGTGCCTTGGGTGGCATGCTGGGCTGGAGCTTCAATACTCTGTGCTCGGCGGTGATTGGCTTTTTGGTGGGCTCGGTGGTGGCGGGTGTGCTGCACTTCATCCCTACCAAGAAGGCACATTCGGCATAGGTGCGTCCGCTACTTCATTTGCTCGACAATCCGCGCAGCGCCGGGCGCAGTCACATGACTGTTTAACAGCTCGTGAACAGATTCCAAAGGATCAGTAAGAAATGCGCTTGCAGTTGTCGTGATACAGCGGCGCATCGGTGCCGAGCGCCAACCGCTTGGTATTGCTGTTGTAATAGAAGCGCCCGGACTCGGCGCCTGAAAGCGAATAGTCGCCGCACACCCCATACCCCTTGTTGACAGTCGCCAGGTTGGAAATTTCGGCCGGTGTTTGGCTATCAAGACGCTCCGAAATCGTCTCGGCGATGTGGGCATCACGCTGGGCCTCGGAATAGGCTTGGCCACCGAATATCAGGCCAGCCACGACGAAAATGGCGACGACGGGAATCCATAGGTTATGCATAGGGTGTCCAGTTATAGAATATAAACGTACATGAATGCGGCAGGAAAATTATTTAGCTGGGTAATAACTTTATTATAGGGTGTTCATCATGCATAAAAACCCTGATTCTGAATAGGGCGGCTTGTGCCCTTGCGCCGTTTGACTACCTAAATTTATCAAGCCCAACGCAGCCAGCATCTTTTGTAGCTGAAGAGTCGGCTTTCAATATGAATATTTCTAAACTTCCCATGAAATAAAGACATTTTTATTCATCTTTGTGCTCCTGTATAAAATCCCCAGCGCTCTTCGTTATAGAGCCTGTGCAGCTTCTCATGAATAAGGCTGCCAGGCTTAAAAGCTGTAAAGCCGCCCGGTTTATAAATATTGGGCCGTTCCGCAGAAGCGAAGAACCGGTTCGATTTTTTACTATTGGAGGCGAGATGATGAATAACGACGTCGCATTTACTATCCAGCGTATCGGCTTCGATGAGAATTATCGTCCGTCGGACAATACGCGTATTACCACCAACTTCGCCAATCTGGCCCGGGGCGAGAGGCGCCGCGAGAACCTCCGCAATACCCTGGAAATGATCAATAACCGTTTCAATGCCCTGGTGCATTGGGATAACCCCGAAGGACGCCGTTATTGTGTCGAGCTCGACATCATTTCCGTGAGTATGGAGGTTGGCGCAGGGGGCCATGAGGCGCCTTTTCAAATCATCGAGATACTCAAAACCAGTTTTCTGGACAAGCAAACCGGCAAACGCATCGACGGTATCGTCGGGAACAACTTTTCATCCTATGTTCGAGATTACGATTTTAGCGTGCGGCTTTTAGAGCACAACAAGCACCAATCGACCTTCAGCATTCCAGATGATTTTGGTGTTCTGCACGGCAACTTGTTTAAAAGCTTCGTGAATTCAGACGTTTATAAAGAGCATTTTGATAAGCCCCCCGTTATCTGCCTGAGCGTGTCGGATAACAAGGTGTACCACCGCACCGACAACCGGCATCCCGTATTGGGCGTTGAGTACCAGCCGAACGAGTCGTCGCTGACCGAGCAGTACTTCAAGAAGATGGGACTTCAGGTTCGCTACTTTATGCCTGCCAATAGTGCCGCGCCCCTAGCGTTTTATTTTTCCGGGGATCTGCTCAACGATTACACCAATCTTGAGCTTGCAGGGACTATCAGCACCATGGAGTCCTTTCAGAAGATTTACCGGCCTGAGATCTACAACGCCAACGCGGCGGCGGGCAACGTCTACCAGCCCAACTTGAAGAACTCAGACCACTCGCTGACGCAGATCGTCTACGACCGAGAAGAACGTAGCCAATTGGCCGCCGAGCAGGGGAAATTTGCTGAAGAGTATTTCATCAAACCCTACCAGGCGATGCTTGAGCAGTGGTCTTCCAATGGCTCGCTTTAACCTGAACCAATAAATGGATTGATGACTCATGAGTAAACTTTTTCCCACCTCGACGGCGGGCAGCCTGCCCAAACCTGCCTGGCTGGCGCAGCCTGAAACCCTTTGGTCGCCCTGGAAGCTGGAAGGCGAGGCGTTGATTGAAGGTAAACAGGATGCGCTGCGCGTGTCGCTGCAGGAACAGCAGCAGGCCGGTATCGATATCGTCAGCGATGGCGAACAGACCCGTCAGCATTTTGTCACCACGTTCATCGAGCACTTGAGCGGTGTGGATTTCGAAAAGCGCCAGACCGTACGTATCCGTAACCGCTATGACGCGAGTGTGCCGACGGTAGTAGGAGAGGTGCACCGCCACCAGCCGGTGTTCGTCGAGGATGCCAGGTTCCTGCGTAGCCAGACCGACAAACCCATCAAGTGGGCGCTGCCGGGGCCGATGACCATGATCGATACCCTGTATGACGACCACTATAAAAGTCGCGAGAAGCTTGCCTGGGAATTCGCTAAAGCGCTCAATCAGGAAGCCAAGGAACTGGAAGCAGCGGGAGTCGATATTATTCAGTTCGATGAACCTGCGTTCAACGTGTTTTTCGACGAGGTGAACGACTGGGGCATCGCCGCGCTGGAAAGAGCCATCGAAGGGCTCAAGTGCGAAACGGCGGTGCATATCTGCTATGGCTACGGCATCAAGGCCAATACGGATTGGAAAAAGACGCTGGGATCGGAGTGGCGCCAGTACGAGGAGGTTTTTCCGAAACTCCAAAAATCCGGCATCGATATCGTGTCACTGGAGTGCCAGAACTCCCACGTGCCCATCGAGCTGATCGAACTTCTGCGCGGCAAGAAGGTGATGCTGGGTGCCATCGACGTCGCCACCAATACCATCGAAACGCCGGAAGAAGTCGCCGCAACATTGAGACGAGCACTTCAGTTCGTTGATGCCGACAAGCTTTACCCGTGCACCAACTGTGGTATGGCGCCGCTTTCTCGCTCGGTGGCCAGAGGCAAGCTGAATGCTTTAAGTGCCGGGGCCGAGATCGTTCGAAAAGAGCTTTGATATCTCAACGTCAGTAAACGTCTGGTTTCTGTCTGTGAACGAGGTGGCACTGATGACTTTGAACGCCTGCTCCTATACATATACATGGCAGAGCAAGCGTTCAGACTAAACAAATCAAGCCCTATTTAGCCTTGAGCAAGTGCGCGACGTGCTTTGAGCGTGGAAAAAAAGCTCCATACCAAAATGAGGGCAGCAATGGATAGGATGGTTGCGCTAATCGGCCTATTAACGAAGGTCGCAAAATCGCCCGACGAGAGCAGCATGGCGCGGCGGAAGTTGTCCTCCATCATCGGGCCTAGTACAAACCCTAGAATGAGAGGCGCCGCAGGGAAGGCCAGTTTGCGCATTAAAACGCCCAACGCACCGAATATCATCACCAGTAGCACGTCAAACGAGCTGTTATTGACGCTGTAAGTGCCCAGGCAAATGAACATCAATACGGCTGGAAACAATAGGTGATAAGGAACGGCTAGCAGGCGTACCCATATCCCAATAAGGGGTACGTTCAGGATGACCAGCATAATGTTGCCGATCCAGAAGCTCATGACGAGTCCCCAGAAAAGGCTGGGTTGCTCTGTCATCAAACCGGGGCCTGGCGTAATACCATGAATAATGAGCGCACCTAACATTAATGCCATTGTCGGGCTGCCGGGTATACCCAAGGCCAGAGTGGGGATGAACGAGGTTTGATCAGCTGCGTTATTGGCGGATTCCGGAGCCATAATGCCTTCAATCGCGCCTTTACCGAAGCGGCTTGGATCTCGGGCGGAGCGCTTTTCTACCGCATAGGCAATAAAGGCAGCCAGTGATGGCCCGGTGCCTGGCAGGGCGCCGAAAAATGATCCAATACTGGAACCGCGTAACATGGGGCGCCATGAACGTTGCATATCGTCGCGAGTCGGTTTCATCGCCCGTAGGGTCAGTTCGGAAGACTTGAATCGGTTGGCTTTCACGCTGCTAACACTAAGGATTAGCTCCGCAACCCCGAACACTCCCATGGCCAGCGCTACCAGGCTAATGCCATCACCGAGTTCTGGGATACCGAAAGCAAAACGTTGAGTGCCGGTGTAAACGTCGGTACCGATACTGCCCAGAAAAATGCCCAGCATGACCATGACGAAGCCTTTGACTGCCGAGCCATCAGCAACACCGGTCGCCGCAATTAGCCCAAGCAGCATTAATGAGAAGTACTCAGCGGGGCCCATGCTCAGCGCATATTGCGCGATTACCGGTGCGAACAGCGTCAAGATGATGATGCCAATAGAGCCGCCAACGAAAGAGGCCACAGTGGTCATGAATAGGGCAACGGCACCACGACCTTTTTGCGCCATCGGGTAGCCATCCAAACAGACCACCGCATTGGCAGGCGTGCCTGGCACGTTAAGCAGAATAGATGCCGTGCTGCCACCGTAACTCGTGCCGTACCATATTCCCGCCAGCATTATGAGTGCTGATGTCGCTTCCATATGAAACGTTATGGGAAACAGCATGGAAATGGCAGCTAAAACGCCGATGCCCGGAATAACGCCAAGTAATGTCCCTAAAAACACGCCAACAAAACAGTAAAACAGATTGCTGAGTGAAAGCGCTGTGTGCAAACCAAGTGAAAGATTGCCAAAAAAGTCCATTAGAATGCCCACCTGAAGATCGGTATGTTCATGCCAAGTGCCAAGCGGAAGATCAAAATGGCCACAAGAATGAGAAAGGCGATGAGTGCCAAAACCGTCTTGATTCGCAACTGCTTATCGGCAAGCGAAGTGATCAGTGTTAACAGGGAAATGGCAGGCACTAAGCCAACCCGTGGTACTGCAAGAGAGAAGACCAAGACTCCGCCGAGGATAGCGGTCAGTGGTCTCCATTCAATGCTTGGCATTGGAAAACGAGGGCGTGATGCGCCTCCAATGGCAAGCATTACTCCAAGCAGGGCAATAATCGATCCTATGCCCATAGGAACCATGCCAGGCCCCATACGTTGAAGTGAGCCTAGGTTATAATGCGTAGAGGCATAGGCGGCAATGATTAAGCCAAAAACTGCCAGTGCCACCCCCGTAACAATGTCAACGATATCTCGATTTAGCATAATGATGTCTCCCATCATAAGGCCGAGCAAATAAGTAAATGCTCGGCCTTAAATGATCACTCCACTGTCACGCCTGAGGTGTTGACGGCTTCAGCCCAGCGCTCACTTTCAGCCTGCAGGTAAGCAGCAAGCTCGTCGGCAGAGCCGCCTTCCACCGTGCTGCCCTCGTTTTCTATCGTTTCGATCAGGCGTTCATCCTGAAGTGCCTGATTGATAGCGGCGTTAAAGGTTGCGACCACATCGTCGGGAAGACCCGCAGGGCCGACCACTGCTTTCCAGTCGGAGGCTTCAAAACCTTCATAGCCTAACTCGGCTATTGTAGGAACATCAGGGATCGCCGCGTTGCGCTCAGCCGAGGTAACGGCTAACGCTTTTAGTGAGCCTGATCGGATATGCGACAATAAGCTGGGAAGGCTTGCCGCAACAAAGTCCACATGTCCACCAATGGCGTCCGTTACCGCTTGGGCCGCACCGGGGTAGGGGATATGCATGAATTCTACGTCTGCCTGATCGCTAAACACTTCCATTGAGAGGTGGCTCACCGTGCCAGAGCCGGGCGTACTCATAGACACTTTGCCTGGGTTTTCTCTCGCGGCCGCGACTAAAGATTCAAAATCTTCGTAAGACGAGTTCTGGTTAACGGCCAGCACCATGGGTTGTGAGCTAACTAACGCAATCGGCGTAAAATCATTTAATGAGTCGTAGGGGATGCTGGCGTACAGCGTTGGGTTAATCGCCATATTGGAGGTTTGCCCCATGCCCATGACCTGCCCATCGTTTTGAGCACGCGCGAGTTGAGAAAGGCCGATATTGCCTCCCGCGCCGCCGCGGTTTTCGATAACAAAGTTCCAGCCTTGCTGCTCGGAGAGCTTCTCGGTCAGTATGCGTGAGGCAAAATCCGTACCTCCACCGGCGGAGAAGGGCACAATGAAGTCGATTGATCCTTTGGGGTAGGATTGGGCCATTCCTACGGCAGGGAGTATGAGTAGCGCGGCGCAGGCGATAGATTTTAAAGTGTTGTTTTTCATGGCGTGTTCCTTTTTATTGATGTTGTGATACTGCTTGTTGTTGTGTACTGAATTAACGTTGTGTACTGAAGTAACGTCTTGTGCTGAGGTAATGATTAAAGCGGGCAGCCTTTCTTGCGCAGGATGGAATCGAAGCGCTCGCGGTCGAGCTCGCCGGTTTCATTCTGTACACGTATGCGCGCCTCTTTCTCTGCCTGGGCTTGGCACAAGCTTAAAATCGCCTCGGCTTCACTAGCGGGGATAGCGATAACGCCATCAGCGTCACCCAGAATCAAGTCGCCAGGCATTACTGTCATGCCTGCACAGGAAATCGGAATGTTGATTTGACCAGGGCCGTCCTTGCTGGGGCCGCGGTGAACATGGCCGCGGGCATAAACCGGTAAGACGCCTTCGGCCCATTCAGCAACATCGCGCAGCGCGCCATCGATCACGATGCCACCTAGTTGGCGAGCAATCGCTGTTGTGCGCATCAGTCCGCCAATCACCGCGGTGGAAAGATCGCCGCCCCCGTCGATGACGATAATGTCGCCGGGCTGGGCGCGCTGCATGGCGACATGCACCATGAGGTTGTCACCCGGGCGAGTACGCACCGTAATCGCCGTACCGCACATGGTGAGCCCAAGGTCGTTGTGATAAGCGTGAAGGCCTACTGCACCTGTATGGCGTCCCATTACATCGCCTGCATGAGCGACGGGCACTTGTTTAAAGGCGGTCAGTAGATTTTGCGTTAGGGTTGTTTGGCGCGGTTGGACAGTAAAGCCAGCAGGCCATGTTGCGCCATCAAGGGTTATGCTCATTGGGTTATCTCCAGTAAGTGTTCATTGACGATGCGTCCATGCGCAGGGGAATGCCCAGACAGCAGCGCTAAGGCGTTTTCGGCAGCGGCGCGGGCAGTCATTGCCAGCGCTGCATCGCTATTGCCGCCTACATGCGGAGTGAGTATCACTTGGGGTAAACGCAGAAGAGGATGATTTTCGGGAGGAGGCTCAATGTTCAAGGTATCCAGCCCCGCGCCCTTTAAGCGGCCAGCCAAGATGGCGTCGGCCAAGGCGTTCTCATCAATCAATCCACCGCGGGCGGTATTGATCACAATGGCCCCTGAGTGAAGCTTCGCGAGTGCTGCGGCATCAATCAGGTTTTGGGTAGAGGGCAACAGCGGGCAGTGCAGAGAGAGGACATCGCTACTGGTTAGCAAGTCATCCAGGTTAGCCGCTTTGGAAATGCCTTCTGGCATGGTTTCAAGGGCGGGGTCATAGGCGATGACGTGCATACCAATGGCATTTGCCATTCGGGCTACATGGCGGGCGATGGTGCCGCAACCCACCAGCCCCAGCACGCGGCCTGAAAGCTGTAAGCCAGGGGTTTGTCTCGGCCATTCACCGGTACTAACACGTTGGTCCAGCTCTGACACATTACGCGCCACGTTGATCATCAGGCCAATGGCTAGCTCAGCGACCGACTGTGCATTGGTATCACCGACGACTGTCACTGGAATGCCCAGCTCGGCCGCTGCTCGAATATCTACCGCGTCATGGCCTACGCCGTGGCGGGATATCGTGCGCAGCCCTTGGCATGATGCAATGGTTGCTTTATTCAGCGTGAGCGTGCGTGCAATGACAGCGTCGATGGGCTGACTGGCCATTACCTCACCCAGGCTATCTTCTTCCCCTTTGGGGATGAATAGCAGGCGGCAACCTGCTCGTTCCAGCACTTCCCGGCCTTCGTCAGCCAGACGTGGAGCCGTCACCAGAATCGTATAACTCATGGCTGGCCGCCTTTATGCTCAACACTACGGGGAGCATGGCCGGTATAAGTCCAGGTTTCGGTGCGGGGGAGTGGACCTTTATTGCGCTCGGGTCGCTGCATCTGTTCCCAGGCATGGCTCATGATGCCTACCGAGCGAGATAGCACGAACAGGCCACGGCATAGCGCTGGTGGAAATCCCAGCGCTGCATAAATTGCGCCGGTTGCGCCATCCACATTCATGGGAATTGCACGACTGCGGCCTTGGGATATCTGGCGCTCAACTTCTTCTGCAATGTCGGCAAAATGCGTATTGATGCTGTCATCGGCAGTGACGCGTAGAACCTCCATCAGTTTGGGAGCACGCGGGTCTTTAGGATGAAAGCGATGCCCGAATCCTGGGATATAGCGCACGCCACGTTCTTTAAGCTTGGCAAGCTCGGTATGGGTGGCAGAGATAATATCTTCACCAGCGTCACAACGTGACTGGATAGCATTATATAGCGCCACGCACTGCTCGCCCGCACCGCCATGTACATCGCCTAGTACGTTGGCTGCAGAAGCCATGGCGTTGTTGATGCCTACGCCGCAGGTGGACGCAATACGCGCAATGGCAATGGATGGCGCTTGGGGGCCGTGGTCAATGGAGCTCATCAGTACCGTGCTTAACAGAGAAGCTTGGGCTGTATTGGGTAGATCGCCGCGTAGCATCAGCCAGATCATTTCCGGGAAACCGACCTTGCCGATCAGATCTTCAACGGCGTAGCCGTGGTAGCGGATCATGCCGGGGTGCATTTCTATGATATCGGTCGACCACCAGTCTTCACCGGCGGTACGGCGGTTCTCTTCATTCATTTTTCCGTCTCTTGGGTTGTTATGTTTGGATGAGTGAAGGCAGCGCGTGCGGCAGCGTCATAACCGAGTTCTGCAAGAATCGCGTCGGTGTCCTGCCCCAATGTGGGAGGTGGTGTTTTGGGTTCAGGGTCGCCGCTGCTCAGACGAAAACCTGAGCGCACTACTGAAAGGTTTGTCTGGCCGACGACGCCGGGGAACGTGCGCGTAAGTTCACGCTCTGTTACTTGTGGGTGGCGAAGCGCCTGAGGAACGGTGAGCACTTCGCCTGCGGGTATGCCTCGGGCGTTCATACGCGTTGCCCACTGCCCAGCGGAAGCACTTTGCAAGGCGGTTTCCAGCTCGGTGGTTAGAGCGTTGCGGTTACGCTTGCGCTCTTCGCGCAGTTGAAACCGTGGGTCGGATATCAGATCCACACGCTCTATCAACTGGCACAAAATCTCGAACTGTTCCTGCTTATTGGCTGCGATATTCAACAAACCATCACCGGTGCGGAAGGTGCCTGATGGTGCCGCCGTTGTATTTTGGTTTCCCATAGGCAGTGGCTCGATGCCGCACGTCAGCCAGTTGGACACCACCCAACCCATGGTGCCCATCATGGATTCCAGCATGGATACATCAATAACTTCGCCGTGCCCGGTTCTATGCCGCCCGACCAAGGCGCTGGAAATGGCGAAGGCTGCGGTCATACCGCCGATGGTGTCGCAAACGGGGTAGCCAACGCGCAGCGGTGCAGTCGCTTCATCGCCTGTCACACTCATTACGCCGGAAAGGCCCTGGATAATCTGGTCGTAAGCAGGGTTCTTTGCCAGCGGGCCTGTTTGACCAAACCCTGAAATAGCGCAGTAGATCAAACGTGGATTAAGCGCTTGAAGACTCTCGTGACCAAGGCCAAGCCGTTCCATTACGCCAGGGCGGAAGTTCTCGACCAGTACATCGGCGGTTTGCACCAATTTGCGAAAAGCCTGCTTGCCTTGGTCGGATTTTAGATTGAGTTCAATGGAGCGTTTGCCCGCATTTTGGGCGAGAAATGAAACGCCCATCAGCTGGGCATTCAGTTCGGGGTCGGCTCCTAACTGGCGAGCCAAATCACCGCTGCCGGGCTGTTCAACTTTAATGACATCGGCACCTTGCTGGGCCAATTGATAGCAGCAGTAAGGGCCAGCAAGTACATTGGTTAAATCCAGTACCCGAATTCCTTTTAACAATTCAGACATGGGGATTGCCGAATGTTGTAATTTTGATGAGCACCATAATGGTTCCTTTTTGTTCTGTCAGGCATAATGGTGTTCTTTATGGCAGAACGTTTTTTGCATGTCAAACTTGTTCTATTTTTAAATTGTTTCGTTCTGTCAGATAGAACTAGGTATGAATGGAGGTGTAGCTTGGTTCAAAAGCAAAATCGAGTGGAAGCAGTGGAACGTGCTTTATCGATCCTGGAAGCGTTTACGGATCAGGAGAGGTCGCTTTCGCTCGTTACGCTAGCGGAGCGTACGGGGCTTTATAAAAGCACTATTCTTCGGCTGATAGGATCCTTGGAGCGCTTTGGCTATATCGTTCGCGAAGGCGATGGCACGTATGCTTTGGGGCCCAGCCTTTGGAGGTTAGGAAATCTATTCCGTCATACAGGCGATATGGGCGAGCTCATTCGCCCGCAGTTGGCTCAATTGGTAGAGCAAACTCAGGAAACGGCATCGTTCTTTATTCGCTTGGGTGGCCAGCGCATGTGCCTTTATCGGTTGAACTCACCAAAGCCTGCCCGGCACCATCTGGATGAAGGAGCATTACTACCTATCGAGCGGGGGGCGACAGGTCGCGTCCTTTTAGCGTTCAGTGGGGAAGAAGGAGCTTTCTATGATGATATTCGTACTAAAGGTTATGCCTTTTCAAAGGGTGAGCGAGACCCGGATGTTGCTGCTATAGCACTGCCGGTCCTTGACCGACATGGAGTAATGCGCGGCGCAATATCCGTTTCTGCATTAATCACCCGATTAACCGATGACAAGGTTGAATCAACAGTCGAGCTGCTCAAAGCGAGCTGTGACGCATTGCGTGAGGCCATGCCATAAAAAGGGTTAACGAAGTGGCGGTTGGACTGTTCAACACATTGGCGATGGTTTAATTACCCAGGCGCTGTAATTGCAGCCTGGATGGAAAGCATCACACTATGTATTAGCCTCTAAAGCGGTAGGGGCGCGATGACGGCGATCCATGAGACCCATGGCGATCATGAATGACCAACAAATCCAGATATTCACCAACGAAGATGGGCAGGCGCATCTTGACTAACCAAGGCTTGGTTTCAACAGAAGTTGAGGCCGTGGCCCGCGTAAGCAGCCTTAATTGCCAAAGGTGAGGCAACCGAGCTGTTTGAAGCCATTCGGCTTAGGCATGTTAATATTTAAAATACAAAAGGGCCGTTCGTGAAACCACGAACGGCCCTTTATGCGCCTAAGCGTAACTGCAGGAAAGGCGCTTAAGCTTCCTCAACCCCATCCACAATAAACACGCGATAATCAGCACCCTGAAAACGATGCTGGCGGGCTTGTTGGTAGGCGTCGCTTTGGTACCAGGCGCGGGCGGCGGCCATGTCGGGGAAGCGCAAGATTACCGCGCCTTCCATGTCGCTGCCTTCCATTACTTCGAAGTCACCGTAGAAGGCGAGCGGCTTCGGGTCGTGGCCTTCGCGGGCGGCTTTTGCCTTGGTGGCGTATTGCTCCATTTCCTTGGCGTCGTGTGTGCGTTCACGAGTCAGTACAACGTAAGCCGGCATTCCATTCTCCTTGGGTAATTATCAGGAAAGCTTCTTTAGCAGCGCTTGGGCGGTGGCCTCGGACGAGCCTGGGTTCTGGCCGGTAATCAGCAGGCCGTCGACAAGTACGTAAGAACTCCAGTCATCGCCTTTGCTGTACTCGCCGCCACTCTCTTTGAGCATATCTTCGACTAAAAACGGTACCACGTTTGTCAGGCCAACGGCGTCTTCTTCGCTGTTGCTGAAGCCGGTGACTTTACGGCCCGAAACCAGCGGTTTGCCGTCGCTGCCTTTTACATGGCGCAGCACGCCGGGGGCGTGGCATACCGTGGCGACCGGCTTGTTGGCGGCAATGGCGTCTTCGATCAGGCGCACGGAAGTGGCGCTTTCGGCCAGATCCCACAGCGGGCCGTGGCCGCCGGGGTAGAACACCGCGTCGAACGCGGCGATATCGATATCGGCAAGCTTGTGGGTGTTGGCCAGCGCCGCCTGGGCGTCAAGATCCGCCTGAAAGCGGTTGGTGGCCTCGGTTTGGGCGTCCGGCGCGTTACTGCTGGGGTCAAGCGGCGGCTGGCCACCGGCGGGGGAGGCCAGGGTCAGCTCGGCGCCTGCGTCGATAAAGGTGTAATAGGGCGCAGCCAGCTCTTCGAGCCAGAAGCCGGTTTTATTGCCGGTATCGCCAAGCTTGTCGTGTGAGGTAACCACTACGAGAATTTTCATGAATGAGTCTTTTCCTGGGTGAGAGAGCGGTTGGGGTCGATATTTAACAAAGCGTAGGTAGCTTTGAAGGCGGCATTCAGCGGCACCCGATCACGGGTAATCTTGGCGCGCAGGCTGGCGCCCAGCCATAACTGGTAAAGGGTGGTAGCCAGTTCCAAAGCACTGCCTTGAGCGCTGACGGTTTGAGGCAGCGAACCATCAGCAACGGCAGCTTCGATGGACTGCGCTAATCTTGCAATAATGCGCTCGGTGCCGTGTTGCAGTACGCGACGCATGCTTTCAGAAAGATCGCTAACTTCGGCAGCAAGCTTCACTGCCAGGCATTTGCCGCTGGGGTCGCCGTGGTGTTGGGTATCCCGCCAGTGCGCCCAGTAGCTCAGCAAGCGTTCAGCGTGGGAAGCGCCCGACTGGGTCAGGCGCTCTTCAAGCTGCGCGATATAGTCGGTGAAGTAGCCTTCCAGCAGGGTTTCGCCAAACGCTTCCTTGGAGCCGAAGTAGTGATAGAAGGAGCCCTTGGGCACCTCGGCGGCCTTGAGGATCTCGTTTAGCCCCACGGCCGAGAACCCCTTGCCACCGATGATGACCTGGCCGGTGTCAAGAATGCGCTGCCGGACATCGCCGGTGACTGGTGTCATATTCATAACCACTAGCTTACGCCTGATTAGACCAGTCGTCTAGAAGAGTGCTCAATTGACTGCGCCTCTGGTTACTGTTCCCACATTGCCTTGAGTGGCCCGCCCACCGGAGCAGTCTCCGGAATGGTTACGGAAGCCACCCGCGCTTGTGCTGCCGCAAGCTTAGTCGGGTCGCCGCGTTCGATCTCCGGGTCTTGCCCTGGTGGGTAGGCGCCGACCATACAGAAATCGTCGTCTGCCTCTATACAGGCATGCCCAACCCCGGCGGGCAGTACCAGCACATCACCTGGGTAAAGCACTGTTTCTCGGCCGTTGGGGCCGCCCAGCCGAGCTCTGGCCTGGCCTTGAAAAATACCTAGCGCTTCGTGGGCGGTGGAGTGAAAGTGGTCAAAATCATATAAATAGTAACGCCACGCTGGCGGCCAGCCATGCTGCTTGAACATGCTTTCAAAGGTAGATGCCCGCTCTTCTGAACTGCTGAGGTCGAGAACCTTGCGGTAAATCAGTACGGGCAGCGGGGAATTGGGATAGCCGCTCGTTTCATCACTGTCAAAATGGAGTATTTCGGGCTGGGGGATGCTCATGTTGGCCTCCTTGCCTACGCCTTTTCGAGCTCGGTGTGAAGTTTCAGGACTCTGCTGCCGTTCTCTTGTTTGATCAGGTACGCGGGATTCTTCTCGCTACCTTTGCGGGTTACCTCGCTGCCCTGCAACTTGCGGGTTACTTCTTCCTGAAATTTTCGGGTCACCTGACCCTCGGCCCAGTTGTCACCCCATTTCCATTTCACCCATTCGCGCTGCTTGAAGTCCGCCATTGCAAAGCTCCTTTAATACAAACACTGTTCAAGCATTGTTCGTATTTCGGGTTTCTGCAATGTTGGGCTCGATGGGGTAGGCGCGTTCAGTCTGCTAAACCGCTCATAGACTAAAGTTCAGGGCCACGAATCGCTCTAGACAGGGCGTTACTTGGTACGCTAGCTGGAGTTAGCATGAAGGTTTTATGTGTACGGTCACTTCTCCGTTTCCCGTGTCGAGTAAAGGCAAATTCATGATCATTTCAAGCCCCTCTGATTATCGGCAAGCCGCCCAGCGGCGTGTTCCTCGTTTTTTGTTTGACTACCTTGATGGCGGCTCGGTGACGGAAAGTACGCTGCGCAGCAACGTCGAGGCGTTGCAGGCGATTCCGTTGCGCCAGCGTGTACTCAAGGGTGGCGGCACGCCGTCGCTTGAAACCGAGATTTTAGGTAGCCAGTGGAAAATGCCCGTTGCGCTGGCACCGATTGGGGCGGCAGGCATGTATGCCCGGCGTGGCGAAGTGCAAGCGGCCCGCGCCGCGGAGAAAGCGGGCATTCCCTATACGCTTTCCACCGTGTCGGTCTGTTCGATGGAGGAAGTGGCCAAAAATGCTCACGGCGAGCAATGGTCACAGCTTTACGTTTTGAAAGATCGCGGCTTTATGAAAAATTCCCTGGAGCGTGCCTGGGAAGCCGGCATGAAAACGCTGGTGTTTACCGTCGATATGCCGCTGCCGGGTTCGCGCTACCGCGACCGTCGCTCGGGGATGTCGGGCCCTAACGCCAAGCTGCGCCAGTTCGCGCAGGCTATCACCCACCCGCAGTGGGCCTATGATGTGGGGGTCAAGGGCAAGCCGCTATCGTTCGGGAACATTGAGGCCTACACCGGGCGCGAGATGAACATGGAAGACTACATGGGCTTTCTGGCGAAGAACTTTGACCCCTCCATCAGTTGGAGCGAGCTTGAGTGGATTCGCGATAGTTGGAAAGGCAAGCTGATCATCAAGGGCCTCCTGGATAAAGAGGACGCCCAGGAAGCGCTTCATATGGGTGCCGATGGCATCGTGGTCTCCAACCATGGCGGGCGCCAGTTGGATGGAGCAATTTCCACTGCGCAAGCACTGCCACATATTGCCGAGGCGGTGGGCGATAAAATGACCGTATTGGCTGATTCCGGCGTGCGCTCCGGCCTTGATGTAGTGCGTATGCTGGCTCTGGGCGCTCAGGGCGTTTTGCTGGGCCGCGCCTACGTTTACGCCCTGGCGGCACGCGGCGAGCAAGGCGTTTCTCATCTGCTCGACCTGATCGCTGCCGACATGCGCGTGACCATGACGCTGATTGGCGCCAACTCACCCGCCGAGATCAATTCAAGCCATCTGGATGCGGTGGTCAAAGAGCTGAAAATGAGCGAGTAACGCAAGCGGTTATTGCGCCTTTACATTGGCGAATATTGGCTGATGATGGCGTCAATCGGTATCATATCGCTGATGTTGTTCATCATTACGCCATTTATCGCGAGCTCTCATGACCCAATCTAAAACGCCCTTCATTGTGGTGCTGAGCCTGGCATTGACCATGATGCTGGGCCCGTTTTCCATGGATACCTATCTACCGGCGTTTCCGGTCATCGGCGAATCGCTGGGAATTTCTCAGCAGGCGGTATCGCTGAGCGTATCGGTGTATGTGTTCGCGATGGCGTTGGGTCAGTTGATCGGCGGCGCGCTTTCGGACCGCTTTGGACGCCAGCGGGTTTTGATGAGCGGACTGGCGATTTTTGCGCTCTCAAGCATTGCCATCGGCATGGCGGATTCCTTGAACACTCTGCTGGGCGGGCGGGCCATTCAGGCGATTGGTGCGGGTTTAACGCTGGTATCGGTACCTGCGCTGGTGCGCGACCGGGTGTCAGGCCGTGACGCCGCGAAACTGTTCTCGATGATGGGCTTTATCATGGTACTGGCGCCGGGCATTGCCCCAAGCGTTGGCAGCGCGATTCTGGCGCTGGGCTCCTGGCACTATATTTTCTTCGCCCTGGCAGCGTACGCGGTGCTGCTGGTGCCGTTGCTAGTACGAGTGCTGTTTTCGGGCGCGGGCAAGGTGTCGAGAGCGAAAGGCCCGCAGATGAGCCTGCTGGCGCGATACAAACTGGTGCTGTCGACAAAGCCGGCGCTGCCATTCATTGCCTGGCAGGCCGCGTCTTTTTCCACCCTGATGATGTTCATCACCTACGCCTCATTTATCTATCAGGGGCATTTCGAGCAGTCACCCTCAAGCTTTTCGATGCTGTTTGCAGCGAACATCGTCGCGATGCTTATCTTCAATATTCTTAATCGGATACTGCTTTCCAGATTGCCGTCGCTACGAATTCTGCAGTTGGCGACGGGCTGTCAGGCGGTCGGCATATTGCTGCTGTTGATGGCTGCTTTCATGGACTGGTCAATGTATGCCTTCCTGGCGGCCATGATGCTCACCATCGGCACGGTAGGGGCAATCTCGCCCAATATTCAAGCCTGCTTTTTGGAGTTCTTTCCTACCAGTGGCGGAACGGCTGCCGCGCTTCTGGGTGCCGCCCAATTCGGTATCGCCGGTATCTTAAGCGCCCTGTCCGCCGTACTGCCGCATACGCTGGAAACGGTCGTTCTGGCCATGGCCGCCTGTGGTTCGGTGGCGTACCTGATGCTCGCCCGCTCAATCATCAAAGGGCGTGCCGCAGTCGAGGCGTAATAAGTCAGGCTGCGCTTGCTTACTAAAAGCCCCATGCTTTGAATGGCACGGGGCTTTTTTTGTTGCGTGATCAGATGCCATCGGAGGGTCGAGCCCTGCCATGCCGCCCCAGCGGTATCATCATCGGTTTGCCGGTTATCGGGTCGTCGATGACCCGGCTTTCCAGGCCGAATACGTCGCGTACCATCTGCTCGGTAAACACTTCTTCCGGTGCGCCAACGGCGTAGACGTTACCGCCCGCCATGGCGACCAGTCTATCGGCGTAGCGGGCGGCCAGGTTGAGTTCATGAAGCACCATCACGATCGTCGTGCCACGGGTTTGGTTTAGGTCGGTCAAAAGGTCGAGCACTTCGATCTGGTGGTTGATATCCAGAAAGGTGGTGGGTTCATCCAGCAGCAGCACGTCGGTTTGCTGGGCCAAGGCCATGGCGATCCATACCCGCTGGCGCTGCCCGCCGGAGAGTTCGTCCACGGCGCATTCGGCCAAGGCGGTCATATGGGTGGCGCTCAAGGCGTCAGCCACGGCAGCTTCATCGGTAGCGCTCCAGCGCTTGAAAAGCCCTTGGTGCGGGTGGCGGCCCCGGCTTACCAGTTCAAGCACGCTAATGCCTTCCGGCGCGATAGGGGACTGAGGTAGAAAGCCTAACTGTTGTGCTAAACGACGGGTGGGGAGCTGATGGATAGCATTGCCATCGAGTAACACATCGCCCTGTTCAGGGGTAAGCAGCCGTGAGAGCACGCGCAGCAGGGTAGATTTCCCACATGCATTGGCGCCCACAATGGCGGTCGTTTTCCCGGCTTGAACCGTCAGGCTGACGTCATTGAGTATGGTGCGTTCACCATAGCCTGCGACCAGGCTCTGGGCGATTAGCGACGAAGCGCTCATAGGGTGCCTCTGCTTTTGTTGTCGCGAATAATCAGATACACGAGATAGGGGGCGCCTAATACGCCGGTCACAATGCCGACCGGATAGCGGGCGGGTAACAGGAACTGGCCCGCATAGTCGCCCAGAAGAACGAGCAGGGCGCCGACCAGTGCAGAAGGAATCAGCAGCGAGCCGCGACGACCCATCAGGCGTGACGCAATAGGGCCGGACAGAAACGCCACAAACGCGATAGGGCCTGAAATGGCGGTGGCAAAGGCGACCAGTGCCACGGCGGAGATCACAATGGTAATACGAGTGGTGGCTAAACGAACGCCCAATCCCGCCGCGATATCATCCCCCAACCGCAGGGTTTCAAGATCGCGGCTGCGACTTAACAGCAGCCCGCCGAACAGTAATAGAGCGATCAATAACGGCAGTGCCTGATCGAGCTGGGCACCGTTCACGCTGCCGGTCATCCAGCGCAGCGCTTCCTGTAGTGTCCAGCTGGGGGCACGCATCAGCAGATAAGCGGTGACGCTTTGCAGCATTGCGGCAAGCCCGATCCCAATCAGAATTAGCCGCCCGCCGGTGACGCCTTGCCGCCAGGAAAGCCCATAGATCAACAGCGCAACGCCCAGCCCGGCGACAATCGCCACGACAGACACGGCCGGGCCGCTCATGGAAAGCACTACTATGGCGAACACGGCGCCGGTACTCGCCCCGGTGCTGATGCCAATAATATCGGGGCTGGCGAGCGGGTTACGCAGCATGGTTTGAAAGGCGATACCGCCCAGGCCGAAACAGGCGCCGGTAAGCACTGAAATAACCGCGCGTGGCAAGCGTAACTCCCGCACGGTAAAGCCTGCGCCGGGTACCTCGGCACCTCCCAGAATGCGAAGCACCGTAGTAAGCGGTGTGAATGACTGCCCCAGGGTTAGGGTCAGCATAGCGCCTGCAAGCAGAACAGCCCCTAATATTGCCAGCATACGCACACGTTGCCTGGCTTGCGCCCGGCGCATTCGGCTGAACCTGGCGGTCGCTGGATGCGTCAGGTGGCTCATAGGGAACCTACTTTGCGATTACGTACGATCCAGATAAACACGGGTGCGCCAATAAAGGCAGTGACGATTCCCACATCAAGTTCGGAAGGGTGTGCTATCAGTCGGCCAAATACATCCGAAAGCGTTAACAGAACGGCGCCCGCCAAGGCGGAGAAGGGTAGCAGCCAACGGTAATCTCCACCGACCAGCAGCCGGCAGGCGTGCGGCACGACTAAACCCACAAAGCCAATCGGGCCACATACTGCGGTGATAGGGCCGCACAACAGTACCGCGCCCACCGCCGACATGACGCGGGCAACGGCGACTTTTTCACCAAGCCCGGCGGCGGTATCGTCGCCCAGGGCCAGCAGATTGAGCTTACGCGCGGCCAGTAAGGTAATCACAAAACCAGCAGCCAAAAAGGGCAGCACGGGCGTGATTTGCCCATAGGTGGCGCCCCCGACACCACCTACCAGCCAGGATTGCACCAGCCCGCCGATATCGCCACGCGGCAATATAATGGCGGTGGCCAGCGAGCTTAGTGCCGCCGTGGTGGCGGCACCGGCCAGTGCCAGCCTGAGGGGCGTAGCGCCGCCACGGGCGAGGCTTGCTATCGCGTAAACCGCTATGGCGGCAACCCCGGCCCCTAGAATGGCCGTCCAGATATAGGTGGTGGTGTCATCGATCCCAAACCAGGCGATGCCGATAACAATCGCCAGCGCCGCTCCGGCATTTACGCCTAAAAGGCCGGGATCGGCGAGCGGGTTGCGGGTAAGGCCCTGCATGACACCGCCTGATACGCCCAGTGCTGCCCCGGCAAGCACCGCCAGCAAGGTGCGCGGCAAACGGCTTGCCACCGCGGCATCGCCGATGGTGTCGACCTGCCCGCTTAGCGCAGCAACGATCTCTGGCCAGCCAACCTCGCGGGCACCGAACGCCACGGAAAGCATCAACGCAAGGGCAAACAACGCCAGCAGCAGTAGGCCACCCGCAACGCGTGTGCTCAGCTTGTTATGCGGCTGAGTAGGGCGCGAGGCTGACCTGAGGTGAGGCGCTGTAACACCGCTACTCTGCGTGGCGGGCGGCTTCTGAGAGCAGGTCAGCATAATCGTCTAACAACCATGAAATCGACATCGGAGTGGGGTTGGCCGCGGTGCCCAGCGGGCTATTGTCGAGCAACACAATCGAACCGCGCTCAACCACTGGCAGTCGGGAGGTCAGCGGGTGGGCTTCTAGCTGATCAATCAGTGCTTGCCCGCCATAGGTCACGAGAATATCCACATCATTAAGTTCATCGATCAGCTCAGAGCTGATTTCGCCCGAGAACTTTCCGGGGGCGGAGTTCTGCTTGACTACCTCAGGCGAGGTCAGCCCGAGGTCATGAAAAAATCGCACCCGCGCATCGTTATCGGTGTAAAACGAGATGCGCCCCAGGTTGGTGGGATCCAGATGGGTAACGAACATGGCCGTTTTACCGGCAAGTTCTGGGTGGTTCGCGGCGGTATCAGCGATCTGTGTATCGAGGCGCTCGATCAACGCCTGGCCCTCTTCGGCCATGCCCATGCCTGCGCTATTGAGACGAATCATGTCCCGCCAGTCCGTCGCCCAGGGGCCTTCGGAGTAGGCGACGACCGGCGCAATCTGGCTCAGGGTGGTGTAGTCTGCCTGGCTCAAGCCTGAGTACGCGGCAAGAATCACATCGGGCTGGCTGGCCGCCACGGCTTCGAAATCAATGCCGTCGCCTTCATCGAACAGCGCCGGGGGCGATACTTCGAGTTCTTCAAGTTTGGCATCGACCCAGGGAAGCAGGCCATCGCCGTTGGGGGCACCAAAGTTAGCGGCCGCAAAGCCCACCGGTACCACCCCAAGCGCCAGCGGCACCTCGTGATTTGCCCAGGCCACGGTCGCGATTCGCTCGGGTTTTTCCTGTAGCACGGTCGTGCCCAGGGCGTGTTCGATTTCCAGCGGGTATTGTTGTGCGCTTGCCAGCGTTGAGGCAAGCGTAAGCGTGGCAAGTGCTGCCAAGCCGAGCGTTTTGCGGTTACGTAACCAGGTCATTAGATTCTCCGGTTCAATTATGCGAGCGCCTCCACCCGTTGGATACCGAATGGAGGCAGTCTGTCAGCATGGTGCTATCACCGGCGCCAGCGTGTTAGAACGCGTAGCGCAGCGTCGAGGAGATGCTGCGTGGCTCGCCGTAAACGCCGTAGCCACCCGCATTGCTGTAATATTTCTCGTCGAACAGATTCTTGACGTTAACCTGTAACGACAGTTCCGGCGTGAACTGGTAGCGGCCGAATAGGTTAGCCAGGGTGTAGCTATTCTGCTCGTATTCGTCAGGAATACCGGCGGGCGTTGTCAGGTTGCCGGCGAAAAGACTGCTTTGCCAATTCACCCCGCCGCCCACGGTCAGCTCAGGTTTTTGCGGCACGTTGTAGCTTGCAAACAGGTTGAACAGCGAGCGCGGCTGATTGATGTTGAGCGTGTCATCTTCGGTCTTCGCGGTGAAGTGAGAGTAGCCGACGGTCATATCCAGATCATCAGATACTGCGCCGCTCAGCTCTACTTCGAACCCTTCGCTTACTACGCCTTCAGCGGCGGTATAGAACGTCTCAGTCTGGCCTGGGGTCATCGGGAGAGCCGCCGCGACGTTGTCCTGCTCAATGCGGAAGATGGAGAAGGAGCCATTAAGCAGGCCGTTAAGCCAGGCCGCCTTGAGGCCGGTTTCATAGTTCTTGCCTACGACCGGGTCCAGATAAGTACCGTCAGGATTTAGGTAGTCCTGCGGCTCGAAAATCTCGGTGTAGCTGGCAAAGGCCGAGTAGGTGTCGTTGAAATCAAACACTAAGCCGCCGTAAGGCGTGACTTCGTACTTACTCTGGCTATCCGAGCGGCGGCTTAGCTGAGTCATGCCGTCCCACTCGGTGTAGCGTGCGCCGACAATCAGTGTGAGCGGGTCGGAAAGTGAGAAACGAGAGGCGGTATAAACGGCTTTCTGACGCGTGCTGGAGGCTTCAGATGGCGTAAACTCGGGCCAGCCTTCGTTGGGTGCCGAGCCGTCCCAGTTGTTGAAATCATCGACGGTAAAACCGTCAATAAAAGTGTTTTCGTAGCTGTTGGTCTGGTCGCTGTAGTTGCCACCGATGACCAGCTCATGCTCACGGCCTAGAAGCTCAAACGGGCCGCTTGCCTGGACGTCTACAGAGTCGACTTCACGATGTCCACGGTTCCATCCGGTAAAGAAGGTAACGCCGCCAGCGCCCATTTGGTCCGGCAGAGTTGCTTCTACGTAGGGGTAGGCCAGCTTGCTGTCCATGTCGGTCTTTTCATGGGCGCCGACTACGCGCATCTGCCAGTCGTTGTCGAAACGGTGGCTAATTTCGGCGAAGACTTTCTCGGACTCGAAATCGGAGTAGGACCAGTCAGGGGCAACACTGAACGAGCGGCTATATCTGGTTTCGCTGCCATCACTGTACCAAAGCGGCAAGCCGCCCCAGGTGGAGGAGGACGTATGGCTATCCTGGTAGTCGAACCCCAGAGAGAGCGTTGTGGAGTCCGTTACGTCAGCATCGATGATGCCATAGCCGAACGTGCGGCGTTTGTCCTGGCGGTCCAAGTATGCGCCGCCTTCTTCATAACCACCGATAAACCGGGCTCGTACGTTACCTGAAGCGGTAAGCGGCGTGGTCACGTCAACAGTAGTGCCGCGCTTGTCCCAGTTGCCTACCGTTCCGGAAATAGAGCCGGTAAGCTCACGGCTGTCTGCGTGCTTACGCACAAAGTTGACCGAGGCGCCGGGATTGCCGGAGCCCGTGGTCAGACCGTTGGCGCCGCGTATGACTTCCACGCGATCATAAATCGCTGTATTGAGTCGGCCTTCGCCGAAGTACCAGCGGCCATCACGGTTGAGCGTGGGGATACCGTCATACTGAAAACTGTTAATACGAAAACCGCGGGCTGAAAAGTTGATGCGCTCACTATCGACACTGCGCACTGCAATACCGGTCGTGTTACGCAGCACCGACTCGATGGAGTCCAGGTTTTGATCTTGAATGCGCTGTTCGGTGACGATACTGATGGCTTGCGGAAGCTCCTTCTGGCTAAGCGTTAAGCCGGTACCCGCACTGGTGGTACGTCGTGTGTAGCCAACGTTTTCATACAGATTGGTGCCTGTCACCGTAACCGTACCCAGCGCTTCAGGGCTCTCGGCGCTGGCGGTTTGCGCGATGGCGCTACCAGAGGCGAGTAAAGAGGCGGAAACAAGTGCGGTTAGCGTGGCATGCTGTACTGGCCGCCGGGCCGTGTTCAAGACATGAAGTGATGACGTTTTCATAGGATCCCTTGCACGCCTGGACGGCGCTTTCTCGCTGGTTTTATGTATATTAGTGGCGAAGGATCATATAAAAATGGTTCTTAAATGTAAATGTATATGAGAATGTTTAATATTCGTGGTGGGTTCCATTATATGGGCGTACATGACAAGCCATGTGTCTAACAATTAAGTTTAAATAGATAGGGTTTGGCTTTTACTGACGGCGAGCCGCTGATGATGATTGTTCCGCTATCCTAAGCTGGATAGCGGGGTGTCGAAAGTTGACTTACTTGTCAGGTAAGCGCGGAGATGGGCTTGAAAATAGCTGATGCCCCTCTATTCAAGCTAGGATGGCTTAGGTTCAAACACAGGCTCTGTCGCGTTGACAGGAAGGTCGTTCTCCATCGCTGCCAAGGCAATCTCATAACAGTCGTCGATATGGCTGTTACCCATATATTTCATTGCGGTAAAGCTGATTCCGCCTGCCACGGCGCTGCCGATAAAGGGCACAAATTTGGTAGCGCCTTTCGCGGCAACCTTGACGCCCATCTTTTGCAGCAGCGATACAACCAGTTTTTTGGTGATGTATTTGCCGGCCATCTTGCTGCCCACATTGGAAATGGCGGTCATCACCATCACCTTGGATTCTGTATCCAGACTTTCGATTTGTTCCGGCGTTAAACCGAATTTTTCATTAATTTTAGGAATCAGCCTTAGCAATATGGCAACGTCTGAGCCGATATCCAAACCGGGGATGGGAATGATCGCCGTGCCAGCCGAAAGGCTCGAACTTCTGGTGACCATGGTGCGGCAGGCCTTTCTGATGTCGTCGAGTTCTTCCCTTGTTTCGATCATGTGTTACTCCTTGTTTACGATGCGCTAACCTCAGCGTAGTCGATGCAGCTTAAAAATGACGGGATTCAGTTCAGCCTGCCAGGCGAGCGTTTATCTACGCCCTTACTGATTATCTACACCTCTATTTACCCGCAGCCGCGTTCGCTACAGGTGAGTGTGTGGTCGTACAGTGTCTGAATGATCTGGCAGTCGGCCGTTTTGCCGCCCCGGCACTGCTGTACCACTTGGCGTAGCTCTGTAGCGAGTGCTTGCAGCTTGGCAATACGCGCCTCCAGGTGCTGAAGGTGCCGGGTGGCGATGTCGTCTGCCGCGCCACAGTCGGTATCAGGATGGTCAGAAAGTGCCAGCAATTCCTGAATACTATGTAAATCAAGCCCCAGACTGCGACCATGACGAATAAAACCTATTCGCTCTAGTGCTGCTTGGTCGTAGTGCCGGTAGCCCTGCTCGCTGCGTTTGGGAGCAGGTAATAACCCCAGCTTTTCATAATGGCGAATACTCTCCGGTGAGCAGCCGGTGCGGGTAGCTACCTCTCCAATGCGATAAGCATGTTTCATCAGCTTGACCCTGTAACGATTACAGGGTTTAGGCTAGACCCTATTCCCACTGTGGACAAGCAGGTGATGACATGACGCTAATTTTCGAGCTAACGCAAATTGCGCTAACGGCAGCCCCATGGCTGCTGCTGGGGCTATTAATTGCTGGGTTGATCAAGGCTTGGTTGCCGGAACATTTGCTGCAGCGTTGGATGGGCGGCCGCGGCTTGGGAAGCATTGTGCGTGCGGCGTTCATTGGTATGCCGTTGCCGCTGTGTTCATGTGGCGCAATTCCCACCGCTATTGCTTTGCACCGTGGTGGAGCTGGGCGTGGGCCCACTACGTCGTTTTTAATCAGCACGCCCGGGGTAGGGGTTGATTCCATCTTGTTGACCAGCGTACTGCTTGGCCCACTGATGGCGGTGGTGCGGGTCGTAGGTGCGCTGGTAACTGCCGTTGTGACCGGACTACTGGTCGGGTTTACGCGTGAAGCTGAAACGCCAGCGCAGCCCAAGACTGGTGGCTGCTGTGCTTCATCCGGTTGCAATGCGCCGCGCGCAGAAACCGGCGACCCCGTTGGTTTAAAGGCCGGGCTGCGCTATGCATTCAGTGATTTATTGGATGACCTCAGTATGTGGATGTTTGCTGGGCTACTCCTGGCTGGCGTACTGGTTACATTGGTACCGCCGGATACGCTGGCTTACTACTCGGGCGGCCTGCTGGCGCTGATACTGATGGCCGTTGTGGGGATTCCGCTATATATCTGCGCCGCGGCAGCTACGCCGGTGGCCGCTGGGCTATTGTTGGCGGGCATTTCACCCGGCATGGCGCTGGTATTCCTGCTGGCGGGGCCTATCACCAGTTTGGCGACGCTGGTCATTTTGCGCCGCGAGCTGGGGAACCCGGCGCTGGCCGTCTATCTTACCAGCGTACTTACTGTGACCGTGCTGGTGGGTTGGCTGTTTGACACGGTACTGGGCATGACAGGCTGGAACCCGGTCGAGCAGGCAAGCGAGGTACAGGAGCTGCTGCCTGTTTGGATGGAGTGGTTGGCGCTCGGCATACTGACACTGGTAGCTATTCGGCCAGTGCGTAAGCGTCTGCTGGGATTTTAGGTCTTCTTAGTATGGTAAAAAAAGGGTATGTAAAAACGAGTATGTAAAAAAGAGCATGTAAAAAAAGAGCATGTAAAAACGCCGGGTGGAGGATGTCCATCCGGCGTTTGATTGGTCTTCAGTCACTTGAGACGCTGACAACTGATTGGGTTATTCAGTGGTCTCTGTCACGGACTCGTCGGTGTCCAGGTCTTCGGTTGCAGAACCCTCTGTTTCAGAACCTTCTATATCAGAGCTTGCTGTTTCAGAATCTTCTGTCTCAGCGGTGTCTGCTTCGGGCGTCTGTTGAACAGGCGGATTATCCGGTGTGACCCGCCATATTGCGTTGGTCAGGTCGTCGGCGATGATCAGCGCACCTTCTGGATCAATGGTCACGCCTACCGGGCGACCGAGTGCTCTACCATCATCGGTAAGAAATCCGCTGGCAAAATCAATCGGGTCGCTGTCAGAGATCTGGCCGTTGTTGAAGGGGATGAAGCTTACCTTGTAGCCAACCGGATCGGCACGGTTCCAGCTTCCATGCTCACCCACAAAAACGCCCTCGGCGTATTCTTCGCCCATGGCTGGGGTAGAGAAGGCTAGGCCAAGCGGTGCCACGTGGGAGCCCAGGCTGTAGTCAGGCGCAATCGCGGACTCTACCTTTTCAGGGGCTTCCGGCTTGACGCGCGGGTCGACATGTTGGCCCCAGTAGCTATAGGGCCAGCCATAAAAGCCGCCTTCCTGAACGGAGGTGAGGTAGTCAGGTACCAAGTCCGGGCCCAGTTCGTCACGCTCGTTCACTACCGCCCAGAGCTGCTCGGTGTCAGGTTGAATGGCAAGCGCTGTCGGGTTACGTAGGCCAGTGGCATAAGGTCGATGCGCACCCGTTTCGGCATCGATTTCCCACACTTCGGCGCGATTGACCTCGGCTTCCATACCGCGCTCGGTAATATTGCTGTTAGAGCCGATACCTACGTAGAGATATTGACCATCGGCGCTGGCGGTCATCGCCTTGGTCCAGTGGTGATTGATCTCTGAAGGGAGCTGCGCAATGACGTCAGGGGGGCCGCTTGCTTCTGTCTGGCCCTCTTCATAATCAAAGCGTACCAGCGCGTCCTGGTTGGCCACATAAAGATTGTTATCTACCAGAGCCAGCCCGTAAGGCGCGTTCAGGTCTTCCGCGAAGATCATCTGTTCGTAGTTGCCGTCACCATTTTCATCGCGCAGCAGGGTTAAGCGGTTGCCGCTTTCCACAGAAGTGTTGCCTTGATCCTTGATATAGCCGGCGATTACGTCCTTGGGTTTTAACGCCGGCGCATTACCGCCGCTGCCTTCGGCTACCAGAATGTCGCCGTTGGGTAACATGATGGTTTGCCGTGGCACCTTGAGATCAGAGGCGATCCTGGTGATGGTATAGCCTTCGGGCACCGTGGGCTGCCGGTCACCCCATTCGGCGGGTTCGGGAACCGTCATGTCTGGCAGTAGGCCGCGCTGTGGTTCGGGGAGTGTAGGGTTGGGGCCAAAGGGCTGTTCTACGTCAAAAGCATTAGCGCCGCTGGCCGCCAGCAATAGTGCCAAAGGCGTTGTATAACGAAGTGTGAAATATTTCATGGCGTTGCTCCGACGGTGCGCCGAGAAAAACCGATCCAAATCGCCGCGACTGTCAGTACCGTAACGATGATCGAAAGAATAAGGCCTGTGGGCATCATGGCCCAGGCATCACGGGCATGAACTAGCGCATTGATAAAGCCGAGTATCCAGATGACCACTAAGAGCAATGGATAGACCAGCGTAAGCCCGCGGCGATGCTCGGCACGAAAGAGGCCGATAATCGCGCATAGAAAAGCGAGGCCTGCGAAAACAAGTCCTCCGGCAATCAGCCAGGAAGAAAATGTGCTCCACTGGATATGGAAGTTTTTCGAGTAGGCGTAATCGCTTAGCGTGGCGCCGAGAAAAAGCGGAAAGGTACTCGCAAGTAATAGGGCATGAAGCGGATGGATGCCGCTTGGATAGGTCGTCGGTACAGACCTCGACATAGTATGTTCCTCCTTGATAAATGACCCCAAAAAAACATGGTCAGGCCCATTTTTGATATGGGCTTTGGGTGGCCAGCGCAATCGCTGGCCACCTGAGTATAGGTCACGTTTTGAGAACCCCAAAAATCACTGGGTTGGTGCCTTTCATAAAAAAAACGCACAGGTAGCGCTGTTGGATCACGACATTAAAAATAGAATGTTCGTTATTTGACTATTTTATCGCTTTGTGTGAATGAGAGATGGCTGTTTTTATTCAATAAACACGTCTCAAACTAATGTCTAATTCTTAAGTTTATGTTTTATTAATCATGAAGATGCGTCGATTTTATAGAAAAGTTCGTTTTTTTATATTGTTTTTTTAAATGCCCGCTATAGGATGCCAAAAAGAAAACGAAATTTTCAAAAAAGAACATCCGGCTGCTTCAAAGAGTGATGAGTCGGTTAAACGGGGTAGCTGAGTGGCAATGCTTGAAACAATTTTTCTACACGAAATAGCCGGTACGGCCGTATTGACGCTGTTGGGGTGCGGGGTAGTAGCGAACGTGCTGTTGAATAAAACCAACGGTAACAGTAGCGATGGCATCGTGATCTTTTTTGGTTGGGGGCTTGCGGTTTTTTGTGCGGTTTATGTCGCTTATGACACCGGCGCCCATATCAATCCCGCCGTTACGCTTGGCCTACTGGTAGGCCCGGCGAACGAGTACGCCCCCGGCATTCCTATTAACGCCATGACCACCGCCGCCTACTTTACGGCTGAAGTTATCGGCGCCTGGTTGGGCGCAACCATTTGCTATCTGGCCTATAAAAAGCATTATGACGCTACCGAAAATGCTTCAAGCATATTGGCCACGTTCTCTACAGCCCCGGCCATCCCTGCCTACGGATGGAATCTGGTCACCGAGATCATCGGTACCTTCGTGCTGGTGTTTGTCATTATTATGTTTGGCCATACGCCGTCAGGGCTTGGCCCGTTGGCGGTAGCGCTGCTGGTAGTATCCATTGGTGCTTCGCTAGGTGGGCCAACTGGCTATGCGATCAACCCCGCTCGGGACTTGGGGCCGCGCATTGCTCACGCGCTACTTCCCATCAAGCATAAAGGGACGAGCAACTGGTCCTACGCCTGGGTACCGATTTTGGGTCCCGCTATCGGCAGCATCCTTGCCGGGCTTGCCGCCTATATTTATTAGTTCATTCGGGTTTATTAATTCATTCGGATTTATTAAGTCAGCAGGGGTTATTAAGTCAGCATGCTGATTTGATTTTAAAATAATCGTTTAACGTTAACGCTTGAGAGGCATTTCATGAGCCAGAAAAACTACGTCCTCGCTATTGACCAAGGCACCACCAGCTCGCGGGCGATGCTATTTGACCATGAAGGCCGGATAGCCAGTGTCGCGCAGCACGAGTTTGAACAGATTTTTACCCGCCCAGGCTGGGTCGAGCATTGCCCCCGCGAGATCATGACCAGCGTGCTGACCACCTTGACCGAGGTAATTAATAACAGCGGCGTCGATGTCTCCGAAATTGCTTCTATCGGTATTACCAACCAGCGTGAAACCACCGTGGTATGGGACAAGCATACCGGGCAGGCCGTGCATAACGCCATCGTCTGGCAGTCGCGCCACTCCGCCGAGATCTGCGATGAGCTGCGTGAAGCGGGCCATGCTGAGATGATTCGCGATAAAACCGGCCTGGTGATTGACGCTTACTTTTCCGCCACCAAGTTGAAGTGGATTTTCGAGAACGTAGCGGGCGTTAAAGAGAAGGCTGAAAAGGGCGACCTGCTATTCGGTACCATTGATTCATGGCTGGTGTGGAATCTGACCGGCGGCGCCGTCCATGCGACCGACGTCAGCAATGCATCCCGTACGATGCTGTTTAATATCCGTGATCGGCAGTGGGACCCGGAGCTATTAGCGCTCTTCGGCGTGCCGGAATCGATGCTGCCCGAGATTAAATCCAGCAGTGAAATCTATGGCAACGTGCTGCCTAAATTCCTGATGGGCCAGGAGGTACCGATTGCAGGTATCGCCGGCGACCAGAACGCCGCCCTGTTCGGCCAGGCCTGCTTCAAGCCGGGTATGGCGAAAAATACCTATGGCACCGGCTGTTTTACGCTCATGAATACGGGCACTCATGCCACTCCTTCCAAGAACGGTCTCCTCACCACCGTTGCCTGGGAAGTGGATGGCACGCTGGAATACGCGCTGGAAGGCAGCGTATTTGTGGCGGGCTCGGTGATCCAATGGCTACGCGATGGCCTGAGAATGCTGGGCAAGGCGTCTGATTCTGAGGCGTACGCCACGCGTGCCAAAGATAATGACGGCGTTTATATGGTGCCTGCTTTTACTGGTCTAGGAGCGCCTTACTGGAATTCCAACGTGCGTGGCGCCATGTTTGGGCTTTCTCGAGGCACCCAAAAAGAGCATTTTATACGTGCAGCGGTGGAATCACTTGCCTATCAAAGCGCCGATGTTCTAAAAGCCATGCAGGCGGATGCCGACATTGCGCTGACCGAACTGCGCACCGATGGCGGGGCCATATCCAATGATTTTCTCGCCCAGTTCCAGGCTGACATACTGGGGGTGGATGTGCTGCGTTGCGAAGTGAATGAGACTACCGCGCTGGGTGCGGCTTATCTTGCCGGGCTCGCCGTCGGGTTTTGGAAATCACGCGATGAAATCGTCGAGCAGTGGGCAATAGAACGGCGCTTTACGCCCCAGATGAAAGATGAAAAGCGCGATGAGCTTTACGCTGGTTGGAAAAAAGCCGTCAACGCTACCATGGCGTTTCACGTAGAGTCCTAAGCTTGGTGCTGTAAATCACGTGCTTTAAAAGCCTCCGACCCAGTTCGGGGGCTTTTGCATTAAAGGCATCCGTGCTGCATTGATAATGGCCTACAAGGCGTCATGCCTTTTTCTTTACAATCCATTACGCCTTCGGGTTTACTTGGGTGTAGTTAATAAAAAAGTGATTCGAACCATTGAAGGCCCAAAGCCTGAGACGACCTAAGGAATAAGCGCCTGAGTACTTATGCCACTGTGGCAGTACGTCGAGTGATTTGCGTCAACCAGCGCCCGCTGGAGCGAGGGCATGAATAAAGCCAAGCTCTATCGTCAACTAGCACCTGAAGCCCGGTATGAGAAGGGGTTGTCGAAACTCAATCAGCTTATTTGTGTGTTGATTCTGCTTGCCTCTCTTACCTCCATACTGGAAACCGAGCCGACGCTTCGAACGATGGCGCCAGGGCTATTTACTGCGCTGGAAACCATGTTTATTGGTGCATTCACGATTGAGTATCTGCTACGGCTTTATGCGATAGGAGAAGACCCGCGTTATCGCGGTATCACAGGGCGTATTCGCTATATTTTCTCGTTTTGGGCGCTGGTGGATTTAATCGCCATTCTGCCTTTCTTTCTGGGTTTCATATCTCATAACAACGCCTTTCTACTGCGGCTTCTGCGTTTGGCGCGCATACTGCGCTTGGCACGTTTAGGCCGATTTAGTCAGGCATGGTCGGCCCTGGCGAGCGCCCTTAAATCGCGCACCCACGAGCTGTTGTTGAGTGCCGGGGTGGCAGGGCTGTTGCTGCTTTTTTCATCCTGCTGTCTATATGTGGTAGAAGCCGCCGCCCAGCCGGAAGCCTTTGGAAGCGTACCGCGCGCCCTATGGTGGAGTATCGCCACCCTGACCACAGTGGGCTATGGCGATGTCACGCCCATCACCGCACTGGGTAAGTTTTTTGCAGGCCTAACCGCTGTGGCAGGCATCGGCATTATCGCCATGCCCACAGGAATTCTAGCCGCCGCGTTCAGCGATGCGCTGCAGAATCAGCATAGTTCTTAAAGGGGATATTGGGCGTCAGATTCAGAATGACTGGATATTTTAGTTAATTTACTTCTTATAGTTTTAACCCTGCAAATACTTCCCCGGCAGGCGTTCGGCTAGAAAATCCATAAACAGCCGGGCGCGCTGGGATAGCGTGGCCTGGCGGTAGTAAACGGCATTGACGGCCTGCATTTGAATTTCGGTATGGCTGGGCAGTACATCGACCAACGTACCTGCCTTGCGGGGCTTGATGGTCATGAAGTCGGCAAGGCAAACGATCCCTTCGCCTTGAACCGCGAGCTCAATCAGCGTGCTGCCGCTGGAGGCGGAGAGGGTGGGCGTAATGCGTAAGTACTCACCATCAGCACGGCGTAGCGGCCAGCAGTTAAGGTGCTCAAGCTGGCTGAAACCGAGCAGGCTGTGTTGCTCCAGGTCTTCAATAGATTGGGGAATGCCTGCACGCTCAAGGTAAGCAGGGCTTGCCAGAATACGAAGCGGGCTATGGCCCAGGCGCCGTGCATGCAGCGAAGAGTCGTCAAGCTCCCCAATACGGATGGCGAGGTCCACTCGCTGTTCCAGCAGGTCAACAAAACGGTCGTGGGTATCCAGCTGCAGCGTAATGCCTGGGTATTGGGCGCGAAACTCACCCAGTACCGGCACAATGACAAATTGCATGAAGCTGGGCGCGGCGTTGACCCGCAGCCGCCCTTGAGGCTGGCCATGGCGATCCTGAACCGACTCTTCTGCGGCCTCTACCGCGGTCAGGATGTGGCGGCAGTGATCTAAAAACGTCTCCCCCTCTTCGGTTAGCTCTAGGCGTCGCGTGGTTCGGCGCAGCAGGGTGGCGCCCAGCTTGCGTTCAAGACGGTTAAGCGCCCGGCTGACGCCCGACACCGTAATACCCAGCCGTTCGGCGGCGCCAGTGATTGAGCCGCCGTCCACCACGGTAATAAATGCCTGCTGCTCTTCAAGCGTGGTTTTCATGAATGTGGCTCGCGCCTGTTCGGTTTAAATACGATTATTGATTTTATATCAAAAGTCTCTTGCCAGGGGGCGGGTTTTTCCGTGTCAGTGAGCATCCCATAATAGGCAACATTCAAGTCATGTCGGTAGGGATATTGCCCATCGGCAGACAAGGTTATCTATTGGGTAAGAGGTTTTTAACGATGAAGATTTTGTTAATCAATGGCAGCAAGCCGTTCGCGCATTCTGGCGGTGAGCTCAACAATACTCTGCATGATATCGCGTGGCGTGCGTTAGCTGAGCAGGGCCATGAGGTTCGCGAGACGGTGATTGAGCAGGGTTACGAGGTAGAAACCGAGGTAGAAAAGTTCCTCTGGGCGGACACCATTGTCTATCAGATGCCCGGCTGGTGGATGGGCGCACCATGGACCGTTAAACGCTACATTGATGAAGTCTTCACCGCCGGGCACGGCTCGCTCTACGCAAGCGACGGCCGCTCACGCCAGGACCCCACCAAGCAGTACGGTAGCGGCGGCTTGCTTCAAGGGCGCCGCTATATGCTTTCGCTTACCTGGAACGCGCCGCTGGCCGCCTTCGATGAAGCGGATAACTTCTTTGAAGGGCGCGGTGTCGATGGTGTTTACTTCCCGTTCCACAAGTCTCAGGAATTTATTGGCTTAAAAGCGCTACCCACATTTATCGCCAACGATGTAATCAAGGCGCCTGATGTTGAGCGCGATGTGGCGGCCTACCAACAGCACCTGACGCGCCTGTTTGGCTAAACGATGTGCCTGCCAAGCGCGTGGGGTGGCTCGTAGGGAAGCCATTCTCGATGCCTGCCAAAAGCGTGTCCGGCCGATCGTGATGACCACTATTGCCATGGCGGCGGGCATGTTGCCAGTGGCCTTGGGGTGGGCGGGCGACCCCTGCTTTCGGGCGCCCATGGCCTTTGTCGTCATTGGGGGCTGATCACGTCGACCCTTTTAAGCCTGCTAGTGATTCCTGTTGTCTACAGTTGCATCAATGATCTCGTCAAGTGGTTGCACAGCCACTTGATGCGTCAGGCCGCTAAAAGTGTTAAGCCAACGTAAGCGCTTCTTGACTACAGGTAGAAGCGTTAACACTGTTATGGTTTGAGCAATATTGGGCTCTGGCGAGGAAGGCGGGTATGCGAACAGAAAAAGACAAGATGATAGCGGGAGAACTCTACAATCCTACTGATCCGGTATTGCTAAAAGAGCGTGAGGAAACCAGGCGCAAAGTGAGGCTATACAATCAAGTGTTGGAAACCGACGCTCAGCGTTTGGAAGCGTTAAAAGAGCTGTTCGGCTCTACGGGGGAGTATCTCTATGTAGAACCCAATATTCGCCTGGATTACGGCTATAACATCCATGTAGGTGAAAACTTTTACGCAAATTTTGACTGCACCCTGCTGGATGTTTGTGAAATACGCTTTGGCGATAACTGCATGCTTGGGCCGAATGTGCAGATTTACACGGCCACGCATCCTCTTGATCCCATTGAGCGTAATGCTGGTAAAGAGTACGCAAAGCCGATTACGTTTGGAAATAACGTTTGGATTGGCGGCGGAGCCATTATTAACCCCGGCGTGAGAGTGGGCAATAATGTTGTTATAGCGTCGGGCGCCGTTGTTACTAAAGATGTGCCAGATAATGTTGTAGTAGGTGGTAACCCTGCTCAGATAATTAAAAACATTAACGTTGATGAGGGGTAATATTTAGCAGGCATGGCCGTTTTTCTAGGTGCCGCCAATGCGCGGCGCTTCGCTTCCAAAATCTATCGAAAATGCCAGTAGCCGCACAGTGGCGTCGCCACGAATCGGCGCTTGAGCCGTAAGGTTTGGTTACTTGGGTAGTTTTGCGATGACTTTAATTTCGAAATCAGGGCTTGGCCGGCGGTTCAGGCTTACGCGGTGGGCGTTCTGCCATAATGCGCGCCAGACGCTCAAGTGAGAGTTCCAAGCGTTCAATCAGACCTTCCAGTAGAACACGGCGGTCGGCCGGGACATCGCCGTAGGTTGCAATGGCGTCTTCCAGCCGTTTTCCCGCCTCACGAATGCCTTGCGGCGGGTGGCCGGTTGCGCTGTCTTCAAAGCCCACCGCCAAGGTGCGCAGCAGATTTTGATGCGCTTCACGGATAAGTGGGTGCGGCGCATCATCGAGCCTGTCGCGCAGGCGCAGCGTGGCGGTGCCTAAATCAAGCCCGGTCAAGCCTAGAATAAACAGGTGGCGCTGCTCTTCAGGCAGTATGTCGTCGTGCTGAGCCAGATGCAGCAGGCGGTCGGCCATATGACCGCTAAAGCGGGTTTCAGCGTCGCGAATGGAACGCCGTCTAAGCTCGTGAATATCGTTGGATATTGCCTTTATCAGGCGCCGCCGCCTAAGCCGGGTTCCCAGCCCCGGCAGCAGGCGAAAGCCCATTACCACACAGCTTAGGCCTATCACCACCGCGACTACCCGGTTGGCGAAGCTATCAAAAGAGAAGTCCATGCCGTTGCCGGGCATCGTCAACAGGATATTGAAGATGGTGAAGGCCAAGCAGTAGCCCATCGTGGCCAAGTTGGTAGCGCCTAGCAGGCCTAAAAATAGCGGTGTACCGAAAATCAGTGCCAGCAATGGAAAGCCGTTGGCCTGAGAGAGCAGCACATGACCAAACAGAAAGGCGCTGGGAATAGCCGCCAGCATGCCTTTATAGAACATCATGGTAATCGCGATTGGGTTGTCACGGCTGGCAAAGAAGGCCGAAAACAGAGTGCCCAGCATCATGGCGATCATCGCACTCTGCCAGGCGGTAACAATCCAGAAAACCGCGAGCAGCGAGAACACAATCCCTGAGCGTACCGCATTGATACCTGCAGCCAAGTGGTCGCGGTGCCAGGCCAGCGGCGATGAGCGTAATTGATAGCGCCCTGGGGAGGCGATGGCTTCACGGGCGTCAAGCATCACCATGGCATGGCCAATGGATTCACGTAGCCCCAGGCGCAGGCGACGATCCAAGGGTGCTAAAGTGGTTTCCTCGTTATTTTCATGCACTAAATGGCGAAGCGCTTGAAGCGTTTTTCGGGCTTTGGCAACGCCTTTGACGTGCTCGGCATCACGAAACCCCTGAGCCACCTGACAGGCAAGCTTAAGGCTTTGTGGATCAAGCCGGTCGGCATGGTCGTGCATAAGTTGATGAAGCGCCTGCAGGTTGGCAAAAAAGCGCAGCGTACGCCGCGTCAGCACATGGGTCGCGCGCACGCGTCCTGGGCCTACCGGCCCTTCAAAGCGGGCCGCCTGACTATCGGACTCAAGCAGTGTCAACGGCCCTAAACTGCCGCGCAGGGCCTTCTGCATTGACGCAATGTCGTCGCTGGCTTCCAGGCGCAGGGCAGCATGCTCGAAGGCTTCATTGATGACGCTGTCTGCTTGGGTGGCCAGATGAGTTCCCACGTGGGATGGCCATAGTAGCGAGCTGACCAGCATGGCGCATACCGCGCCCAGCCCCAGTTCAGCAAGGCGAGCCACTGCGATATCGAAAATTCCCGCAGGCGTGCTGCCGCTGGATATGACCACAATCAGCATGGCGGTTACTGCGGCCATCAGGCAGCCGTAGGTATAGTTGTTACGCCACAGCGAGCCGACATAGGTGCACAGCATGATCCAGAGAGTCAGGGTGATAAGCGCTGGCACGCGGGCCTGGGCGAACAGGGCCATGATAATAATGCCCGCTACGGCGCCGATAAAGGTACCGCCCAGCTGGCAGATGCCTTTTTCAATCACCATGCCGCTCATAGGGCGAATCTGGAGAAACGCTGCTGACATCAGTGCCCAGTAGGGGCGCTCCAGATCAAAAAAAAGCGCGATGTAGAGCGCCAGCATCATCGCCAGGGTGGTCTTGATGGCAAATTTGACCGCCGTGGCGTTGGGCATTAAATACGTTTGAACGAACGGCGACATGGTTTATTCAGGCCGTGCATCTGGGGTTTCGGGAGAGCGCTCGGCAGCGCGCTTTGCAGGGCGTACATGAACGGTTGCCGTCATGCCCACGCTCAGCAGCGTTGCATCGGGAATGTCATCCAAGGCAATGCGTACCGGGATGCGCTGCGCTAAGCGTACCCAGTTGAACGTGGGCGCCACCTGAGGCAGCAACTGCTGGTTCAGGTTAGTGTTGCTGTCGGCAATGCCTCGGCCTATTCCCGCCACGTGGCCATTGAGATGCCTGTCGCCGTTCATTAAAACGACGTCCACCGGGTCGCCGACGTTAATCGTGCTCATTTTGGTTTCTTCGAAATAGCCCACCACGTAGTAGGAGTTGGCGGCGATAAGCGCCAGTACCGAGCTTCCACGGTTGACGTAGTTACCGGCCGAAAACTGCACGTTAAGTACATGCCCGCTGACCGGCGCGCTAATCTGGGTTCTCTCCAGGTCTAGCTGTGCGCTTGTTAGATCAGCCTCCGCCTGCTCAAGATCAGCGGCGGCAATACGCGAATTTACCTGGGCAACCTGCTGGTCTTCGGCGCTGATCGCGCGGCTATTGCGCAGCTGATTGCGTCGACCCTCTTCGGCCCGGTTGAGTTCAAGCGTTGCCTGGCGGTGTTCTACCGTTGCCTGGGCTTTATCCACCGCGGCTTGATAGCGCGCATCGTCGATCTCGAACAGCGTATCGCCCTGGGCAACGTAATCGGTATCGGACACGTTAAGGGTGCGTACCCAGCCGGAGACATCAGGAGCAATGGTGACGACTTCAGCATGCACGCGGGCATCGCGCGTCCAGGGTGTATAAAGGTAGTAGCGCCATAGCCAGGCACCGGCGGCAATGGCAATCGCGACAATAACAACGGTAAGCAGAATACGAAGCGAAGGGCGCATTAAAGATCTCTCTTAAGGGCTTTCAAGCAAAATGGTAAAAATGAAGGTGGTGGCTGCCGTAAGGATGACAAAAAGAGAGATGTCGAACCATGCCTCGTACCACAGCGCATTCTGCCCGACTATCCAATGAAGCAAGGAACGGGTCACCAGTGTCGCGACAAACCCAATCAATGCGTAAATCAGTAGTGGGCTGAGGTAAATGCCGCCAAAAGCAATTTCTTGAAGACCCATAACATCCTTAACGTGGCCTGAGGGCATGTAAAGAGACAAGAGCTTAGTGAGTTATCTGATCAATGTCAGATATTTCTCTTCTTATAGCATAGGGAGCTTAAATGAATCTTATCTGACAAAGGATAAGGCAAGAGTAGTGTCTGCGTTTACACAGCGTGCTGGCTTTTTACGCCTGAAGTCAGGCTCCAGGCAGGCAGCACCTGCTTAAATTAGACAAATGAGAATTATTCTTTAGTATTAGTGTCGTAACTACTCACTGTCAGACAGGTAGTTGGAGACGCAATTGTGCTAATCAAAAAGAAGAAGGCTCGATCCCATACCGAGGACCGATATCTGGCCCTGGTGCTGGCGACAGCGGCCGGTATTCTAAATGCCATGGCATTGGGCGCCTTTGGTTTTCTCCCCTCGCATATGAGTGGCAACGTCTCACAAATGCCGAGCGAAGTGGCAAGCGCTGATACCTATGGTTTTCTATTTCTGGTAACCCTGCTCTTCGCCTTCGTGATGGGCGGTATGCTGGCCCGCATTGCAGTCATCGCAGGTCAGAAGATCAGAACCATCTTCTGCCTGATTCTTCTGACAGAGGGTTTGGCCCTGACTGCTGTGTCGCTGTTTGAAATTCTAATGTACTCGACGCGTTTCAACTCAGAAGTGCTGATAATGCTGGGCTTCTTGATGGGCGTGCATAACTCGACCTCAACGCAGCTGTCCAATGGCCGAGTGAGGTCGACGCATGTTACCGGCACGCTGACCGATGCAGGTATTGCGCTCGGCTCGTTCCTGTCATCCTTCGTATCACGTGATAAATCTCTCGACCGGCGCTTTTTTCAAAAGCAGTTACATACCCATTTAATAACGATTTTTTCATTTCTAAGCGGATGTGTTGCTGGGCTAATGCTGTTCGATTTATTCGGCTTCAAGGCGATGCTGACGTTGGGAGCGTTCTTGATCGTCGTTTCTGTCAGTGCCATTGTTATAACAGTGCGTACGGCAAGCAAGCTGATGGTGCCTAAAAGAGTATGATGCGACGCTTGCCCACCCCGTGGGGCGGGCTTTTCTGAGTCGTTCTAGTCTGAGCCGTTCGAGTCTAAGTTGTTCTAGTCTAAGTTGTTCTAGTCTAAGTTGTTCTAGCCTGAGTTGTTCTAGATAGCCTAGCGGTCTCGTTCCAGGCTCTGCACCGTTAGATCCAGCGTCTTGTACATATTCAGTCGAGCGGAAAGGCCGATATCCGGGTGATTCAGGTCATTGGCGCGTTCTGACGGTAAAATCGGTGCGGTCAGATCATCAGCATCTGTCGGCTCGAAATCATACTCTTCACCGATGGTCATGGCGCCGCGGCGTAGCAGGATGCGTAACTGCGCTGGCGTGAGTTCTGGGTCTATCGACATCATGGCGGCCAACAGGCCGGCCACCAGTGGGGTTGCGTAGGAGGTTCCACAGTGGGCTTCGCCTTGTTCGCCCTCTATCAGGGAAGATCCGCGTACACAGGCCGCCGCAGTGATATCCACGCGCATATCGATATTCGATGCTTCACGTTTGATCACATAACGGGGATCTTCCACTGCGACGTCCTCATCACTGCGTTCATGCCCACCCACTACGAACAGCTGCTCGGTCACGAACGAGGAGGGCAGCCGATAATCATCACTCCCAGAAAACGATGATGCGTTGCCCGCTGAGTTCACGACCACCACATCTGGATGTTCTCGGCGCAGCCATAAGAAGAACTCTTCAAGCAGTTCCTCGTAACCGCTCATGGCGATGCCTGAGCGCACTAATGAATCAACCTCGTCCCCGTTAATGTCGGTAGCGCCTATCCGGTGGATGCCCCAGCTCCAGTTGAGCACTCGGACACCATCTTCCACCAAGTTCACCGAGGCGGCGACATTGGCGGTAATGCCTGCATCTGAATTGCGATCCACAATCACTTCAAAGCCTGGGCCTACCTCATCCAGCCCGCGTAAAAAACCACTGTTGCCACCTTCATTCCAGGCTGCGGCGAAAACGCCGGCAACCGTGGTGCCGTGCCCATCGGGCTTGGCGGCGTCGCGTGCATAAACACAGGTTCTTGACGAGTCTTTACGGCAGTTACCCAGGTAGTCGGCAAAATCCGGCGCATCAAAGTCGACTTCCCGTTCAATGACGCCAATGCGTATGGGCTGTGTCTCAATATCCCCATTCTGGCGCGGTAAACGCCGCTGGTAATAGTTCACTGCATCCAGAAAGCGATTCGACGCCCACTCCTGGTCATCCGCCGCGGGTGGACTATTCGACTCACTCTCGATGCTTTCTTCTGCGCCTGATTCTTCGACGACGACCGCATCGATGCTGACCTCGCTGCCTAGCCTGAGCACCAGCGCATCGCGCGCCTCCAGGTTGTCGACGGGTAAGCGCAATTGATAGGTATTGAGCGGCGGGATCATGCCGACTACTTCAGCGTTGTATTTTTCTGCCAGCCGCTGGGCCTCATCGGCACCGTCATAGTCTTCTTCAATGATCAGGCTGATCAGGTCCACGTAGGTGGTGATGTCATCCATGTTCTTGGCCACCTCCTGATCGGTGGCCGCCACTACATGGCTGCCTTTGAGGCTGACCCAAACCGGGTTGCTTGACTGCTCATGCTGCTCAAACCATAGCGGGCCGCTTTGTGCATCGGCGCTTGAGATACGCACCCGCACCTTGCCGTTATCGTGGCTCAGGTTTTCGGCCTGAAGCGGAGCACCATTAAGCTTGACCTCAAAACGGGTGTCATCAAGCCCGCTCACGTGCAGACAGAACTCCTGGCTTGCAAGCTCCAGAAGATTGCCACAGCGCTGGAGCTGTTCGATTCTCAAAGGCTGGTCAGCAGCGGCGGAACTCGCCATTGACATGAGCGACATCGCCGAAGCCAACAGGCCTACGCGAAAATATGTGATTGCCATGGCATTACTCCAAGGGCTTGATAGATGGCACGTAGCATAAACGTATTGGCTGAATGGAACATGAATGCGCAGACTTTCACCAACTGATTTGTTCAACACTTGTTATTCAACTTGCCGCCACGGCTGGCTCTTACGCTATGCTAGTCATTACTTTGCTAATGATTAATCCGCCAACCTCCAAGGAGTTTCAGCGCACATGATTGAAGCGAGAGGACTTACCCGCCTGCCGTTGCGTAACGTCGCCTTTGTTGCCTGCTGGTGTCTGTTGGCTATCTCACTCATAGGGCTGTTCTTCTCGCTTATATGGTTACTGGGCGTGGTGGTGTTTGGTGGCCTTGTACTACTTGGGTTGCATGATGTGCGCCAGCGTAAGCGCACGGTGAGCCGTAACTATCCTGTGCTGGCGCATATTCGGTATTTTCTGGAGTCGATTGGCCCGGAAATACGCCAGTACTTTATTCAGTCGGACCTGGATGAACGGCCATTCTCCCGTGAGCAGCGGGCCCTGGTCTATCAGCGCTCTAAAAACGAGAGCGACAAGAAGCCTTTCGGCACACTACGGGATATGTACCAGCCGGGGCACGAGTGGATTAATCACTCGCTGCTTCCCCATTCCATTGAAAACGCTGATTTTCGCGTACAGGTGGGCGGTAGTCGCTGTACCCAGCCCTACCTTGCCAGCGTGTTTAATATTTCAGCAATGAGCTTTGGCTCGCTTTCAGGCAATGCCATTGAGGCATTGAATGCGGGGGCGCGCAAAGGCGGGTTTTATCATGATACGGGGGAAGGATCGATCTCTCGCTACCATCGTTTGCACGGCGGTGATCTGGTCTGGGAAATAGGCTCCGGCTACTTCGGCTGTCGTCACGAGGACGGCACGTTTAACGCCGAGCGCTTTGCAGCTAACGCAGTGGACGACCAGGTCAAGATGATCGAGATCAAGCTTTCTCAGGGCGCGAAACCAGGCCATGGGGGCATATTGCCTGCGGCCAAGGTAACCGCCGAGATTGCTGAGGCAAGAGAGGTGCCCATGGGGCAGGATGTCATCTCTCCTGCCGCCCACTCGGCGTTCTCAACCCCGTTGGAGTTAATGAGCTTTATTGGCCAGCTGCGGACGCTCTCCGGTGGCAAACCGGTGGGTTTCAAGCTGGCGATTGGCCACCCTTGGGAGTGGTTTGCGATCGTTAAAGCCATGCTGGAAAGCGGCGAAAGACCGGATTTTATTGTAGTGGATGGCGGCGAAGGCGGAACCGGCGCAGCGCCGCTTGAGTTTATCAATCGTATGGGCGTGCCGCTTACCGAAGCGCTAACGCTTGTGCATAACACGCTGGTGGGGGCTGGGCTTCGCGAGGAAATTCGGATTGGCGCGGCAGGCAAAATGACATCCGGATTTAATATTGCCCGCACCATGGCGCTGGGTGCTGATTGGTGTAATGCAGGCAGAGGCTTCATGTTTTCATTGGGATGCATTCAGGCGCTCAACTGTCATTCCGATAAGTGCCCAAGCGGGGTAGCTACGCAAGACCCCCACCGCAGCCGCCATCTGGATGTCGCCGACAAGACAGACCGCGTATACAACTTTCACCGCAATACCTTGAAAGCGTTGGCAGAAATGCTGGGCGCCGCCGGGCTAAGCCATCCAAGTGAGCTGGGGCCTGAGCATATTATCCGCCGAGTGTCTGAAAATGAAATCCAGTCTTATGATCAGATGTTTACTTTTTTAAAGCCTGGTGAGCTGCTCACTGAAAAATGCGAACACACGGTGTTTCAGCAGTACTGGGAAGATGCCCGGTCAGACTCATTTTTACCCTCTTCCAGAATTGCCCGGCTTCGGCTTACCAAGCTGGAGTAGAGCTTACGCTCAAGGCACCTTAGCGCCGCCTGGGTAGGAATAAAGCCTGACTGAGCTGATAAGACAGTCAGGCATTGGCTTGCTTGATGCACCTAGGTAGGCTGTAATCCGTTTCACCACTGACATGGATAAAACAGCGTTACCTGCTGATCGTTAGTGGATAAACGTTGGCTCACCTCAATGGATAAAGTAATGATGAAAGCACATGGCTCGTGGCCTACATGGATAGTGCTGGCGATAGCATTGGTATTTTCCAGCCTCTGCGCGGCGCAATCTCAAGGAGAAGAGAACCAGGACAGCCGTTGGTTTACGATCAGCACGCTAAATGAAGGGTTGGGGGAGGCGCCTGACGACGTTCGACGTGCGACTCCACGTGAGTCGATACGCAGTTTTTTAAGGTTAACCAACGAGGAAAATTTTGCCGAAGCGGCACATGTGTTGAATCTTAATGACCTGTCAGCGGAAGAGCAGCAGAACCAGGGCGCGTTGTTGACCCGACAGCTGGCCGAGGTGCTGCGGCGCGGTGAGTGGCTGAACGCCTCTAACCTTTCTGGCCGCCAGGACGCCGCTATTGAAGACCCCACCGGGCAAAACCCACTGGCTGGCCAGCCGCGCCGGGATATTGAGCTTGCCTCGCTGAAAATAGAAGGCCAGGACTACGATATCCGTCTGGGGCGCTACCGGTTAGATGACCAGGATCCCATCTGGCTAATCATGCCAGACAGTATTACCTATATCCCAGACCTTTATGAAGAGTACGGCCCTTCAATGCTGGAAGAGTATATTCCCAGCAGCTTAAAGGAATCGTTTGGGATACTCCGAATATGGGAATGGATCGCCATTCCGATTTTTCTCATGGTGATTGCCTTTGTGGGGTGGGGCAGTTACCACTTGGTTGAGCTGATGGCTCGTTGGCTGCCGAGCGGCGCAAGAAGTATCTTCGCCGAGCGAATTAAAGGGCCGATGGCATTGATCATGATGTCGCTGGTTACCCAAACGCTACTCGATTACGTAGTGTCGTTTTCTGCTGTGGCAACGACCACTTTTCGGGTGCTATTGATCGCCATTCTGGCCTGGAGCGCCGGTACCATTGCGCTTCGCCTGGTAGATACCATCATGCTGCGCATGACGCGCCGCCTGGTGGGGGAAATCGATGACACCAAGCCCAAGGATGAGCGCAAGCTCTTAACTTCGCTATATGCCTTGCGCCGGGGCATTATTCTATTCACGGTCATCAGCGTTTCGGTTTATGTCTTAAGCAAGATCCAGCTTTTTGAAACGCTGGGATTATCGATTTTAGCCTCGGCAAGCGTTCTGGCAGTGCTTGTGGGTATTGCCGGGCAGACGGTGCTGGGCAATATCCTGTCTTCCTTTCAGCTATCGCTCGCCAAGCCGATTCGTATTGGCGATTTGGTGATGTTTGAAGGGCAGTGGTGTTATGTAGAAGGCATTTTTTACACGTTCATCCGCTTAAGAGTATGGGATGATCGGCGGTTGATCGTGCCGGTCACCTACTTTACCTCCAAGCCCTTTGAAAACCTCTCGGTGAAAAGCGCCAAGATGTACCGAAGCCTAGAGCTGATGCTTCACGTAAGTGCCAATGTTGAGCTGGTCAGAGAAAAGTTTTTAGCTTTTGCCAAGGAAGAAGACAGCGTGGTCGAGCACCACAAATTACTGTGCCATGTAACAGGACAAACCGCTACGGCTCAGACCCTTACCTGTTATCTGATGACGTCCGACCCACTTTCCGGTTGGACAGCAGAAATGAATGTCAGGGAAAAGCTAATGGCGTTTATTCGCGACGAACATCCCGAGTGGTGGCCGCGCGAAGTCATGGTGATCAGCCATCATGATATTGCTAAAGGCGATCCGGCGACACGCAACGTGAAGGCATCAGGCGATAAAGAAAGCTCATCGCGCTCGGAGAATGAAAAGTCTCCGGATGAAGCGGCGCCTTCTTCTGACGAGGAAGATACGGCTGAAGCAGGAAGCACAGAAGCAGAAAACCCAGAGGAAACTGGGCGTCAAAAGGAAAGTGAGGAAGCAGAACGCAGCGAACCGTTCACGGAGAAAGATGAGGCCGTTGATGAAGAGCCAAACGCTGATGAAAATAGCGATGAAGCGGCCAAAAAAGAGGAGGCCAAGGATGACGCTAGCGGCCATAAGGTTGAGAAGCCCCGGTACAGGGTGCCGCCTTCACAGAATGAGTAGTCGAAAGCCATAGCGAGGTCGCGTAGCCTTCGCCCGGTTATCAACATTGCGCCCGCTGGCTTGGATGACCCATGCTCAGCGGGCAATAGATACCGATCAGGAGAATACGCGGAAGCGCTCTTCGTCATTCATGAAGGTCTTCTCACCAAACGGCGCTTCATGGGAGCCAAACGGCATCTGGGCACGCAGTTTCCAGGAGGCGGGTAGGTCCCAGTTTTCAAATACGGCGTCGTCGATAATGGGGTTGTAGTGCTGGAGGCTGGCGCCGACATCGGCCTCTGAAAGCGCTGTCCACACTGCAAACTGGGCGATACCGGTGGCGTGTTCTGACCAGACCGGGAAGTTGTCGGCGTAAAGCGGGAATTTATCTTGCAGCCCTTTGATCACGTCCTGGTCTTCAAAAAACAGCACGGTGCCTGCGCCAGCAGCAAAACTATTAATTTTTTTCTCGGTAGGCTCAAAAGAGTCAGCCGGTACGATCTTGCGCAGCGTATCCATCACGAGCTGCCAAAACGTGTCGTGTTGTTCATTGAACAGAATCACGGCGCGCGAGCTTTGCGAGTTGAATGAAGTAGGCGCTTGCTTGACGGCTTCCTTGATCAGCGCGGTAACCACGGTCTGGCTGATGGGGATGTCTTTACCGATGGCATATTGGCTGCGGCGTTGCTTGTAAATATTGATCGCAGGGTTGGGCATAAGGCATTCCTTAATGTTTCGGGTACGGGGCATCGAGGAAACACCTTACCTCGAAATAGTCAGTAGCAATCTAATACACAACGAACTTAGAAACCATGGATAAAAGTCAGCGCTTTCAGTGAATAAAATCTACTAATTTACACCGTGGTTGAGCCGATAAGATCAGACAGCGCCTCAAGGCTGAAGCGCTGTCTGTTTTCGGGGTGAGCCCGCGCTGCTTCTTGGAATGCAGACGCGCGGTTGCCTGCGTCAAGGCGCTGGCTGCTTCTCACTTTCGGTTATTTTTTTCTGCGCCAGCTGTTTGGCTCCAGCGATATCCTGCTTGCCGGAACCCAAACGGGGCAGGGTATCTACCGTTAGCCAGTAGCTGGGTATCATCATCGGCGATACGCTGTTTTCCAGCATCGCGACTCTGACCGTTTTAGCATCAAGCGGTGTCTCTGACAGCAGCACAATCCGCTCGCCTTTGCTGGTATCGGGTATGTTGACCGCCATGATGGCCGTATCCGGGTCACTCAGCGTGGCTTTTACGGCCTGTTCCACGGCGGCAAGGCCGACTATTTCGCCGCCGATTTTGGCAAACCGCGAGTAGCGGTCAACGATGGTTAAAAAGCCATCCTCGTCTAGATAGCCTTTATCGTTAGTCACATACCACTGCTGATGGTCGATTTCGCGCAGTGCCGCGTGGGTGCGCGCCGGATCATTCAGGTAGCCCTGCATGACCTGAGGACCGCTAATCAGGATCATGCCGGCATCGCCCGTGGACAGCTCTTCAAAGCTTTCCGGGTCAACAATCTTGAAGCTCGTGCCGGGTAAAGGCATACCCACACTTCCCACCTTGGCGCCACGCTGAACCTGCAGATAGTTGATATCCAGCGCATCGGGCAGGTTGACTGCCGCAACGGGGGAGGTTTCCGTTGCGCCGTATCCTTCATAAATCAGTTTATGGAATTTAAGCTGGAATGCGCTGCGTACGCTGTCATCGACCTTTTCTGCCCCGGCAACCACCACTCTTATGCTATCCAGCATCAGCGGGTGAACCTTGGGGCTGCGGGTAAACAGACGTAGGAACGTGGATGTGCCGCACATAATGGTCGCCTGATGCCTGGCCACCGCTTTTGCGATACCCACGGCATCGGTCGGGTCGGGGTGGCACACTAACGGTAGACCTTCAATCAAGGGCAAAAACTGGGTAACCGTCAGGCCAAAGGCATGGAACAGCGGGAGCGAGGCCATCATGACGTCGTTATGTTCAGTGTTCAGCGCGTCGGAGGTCTGCTTCACGTTGGCCATCAGGTTACGGTGGCTGAGCATTACCCCCTTCGGCTGCCCCTCGCTGCCACTGGAGAAAAGAATGGCGGCGGTGGCTTCGGCGTCATGCGCTCGACAGTAGAGTTGGCGCAACAGCCCCGTGGACAGCAGGCGCACTGAAAGCCAGGTAAACAGACGTTCACCCCGGCCCATTGAGGCTTGTAGCGCCTCCAGGTAGACGACATTCTGCTTGGCAAGCAGCTTGGCAATATCAAGCCCGCGCTGTTCAAGCTTTTCGACAAAGCGCTGCGAAGTGTAAACGGTTTCAATCTCCGCTTGTTCTAAGGCAGATGCCAACGCCTCCTGGCTTGCGGTGTAGTTAAGGTTGACCACCGTTTTACCCGCCAGCAGTGTCGCCATGTTGGCAAGGACGCCGGCGCTGCTAGTAGGTAGTAGCAGGCCAACGTTTTGCGCCTTGCTCTGCTTGCGAATACGTTTGGCCATCAGAATGCTGGCGGTCAGCGCCTTCGCGGCACTTAGCGGGCGGCTGATGGTATCAGCCAGGGCCAGTTGGCCGGGGCGGCGCTTGACGCTGCGTATCCAGGCATCCGGCAGGGTATGCAGGTTCTCCATGGAGAGTTGCCAGGAGCGGGTGGCCTGCTCGAAAATACGCCGCTTGAGCACATCCGCTGGCGTCTCTTTCGGCAGGGTTTGACCGAACACCACAACGATTGAACGGTGCAGCGGCGCATAGCGAAGCTCCTTCAGTTTGCTGGAAGAGTGCGAGAACTGGCTGCCCCATAGCCCGCGCAGATAAAACGGGACGATTTTGACATCAGGGTTGGCCATTTTGCAGGCGCGCTCATAGCCTTTACGAAACTCGCCCAGCTGGCCTGTACGGCTGATGGCGCCTTCCGGGAACAGACACACTACTTCACCGGCGTTGAGCTGCTCGGCAACGGCTGTCAGGGCCTCTTCAGCGCCAACGCCGCGCTCAATAGGAATGCAGCCCAGCGCTTTAAAGAACCAGCGAAGATACCAGCGCTGGTAAATGCTTTTAAGCATCACAAAGCGCACTGGCCGTGGACTTGCAATTTGCACCATGGCCCAATCCACCCAGCTGATATGGTTACCTAACAGCAGTACGCCACCCTGGGCGGGCATGTTTTCCAGGCCGTGGACATCCACCCGGTAGCGGCGGGTCAGTAGAAAGCCTAATAGAAAGCGCACCAGGCTCTGGGGCAGCTTAACGACGGTGTAGCCGCCGCCGATCATTGCCACGCTGGCAATCAACAACAGCAAATAGTGGCTATCTACCCCCGCCAACGCGAACAGCGCCGTGAGCACCAGAAAGCCCAGCATGGCGAGGTTTTGAATCCAGTTATTGGCAGCCAGCACGGTACCCAGCTCATTGTCCGCGGCATGGAACTGGATTAGCGCATTGAGCGGCACGATAAAAAGCCCACCCATCAAGCCGATAAACACAAAGTTCAGCGCCTGACCGAGCGGCGACGTGAGTAACGGCAGGCACCATAAGCCAACGGCTACGCCCAAGGCGCCCACGGGAATCAAGCCCGTTTCAATCCGGTTGCGGGAAAGCTTGCTGGCGAGTACCGAACCAAGCGCAATGCCGATACCGCTGGCTGCGAGGATACCTTGAAGCACCAGCGTGTTACCGATGTCGAGTGCGCCTTTGGCATAGGCGGGAAAAGCCGCCAGCAGCACCTGCCCGACCGACCAGAACGTGGCCAGACCAATAATCGAAAGCCTTAACACCGGCTGGGATGCAACAAGGCGTAGATTGTCTTTTAGAGCACTGCCTTTAATGTAGCGGTGCCAGGTAAGCGGCGTGCCTGGCGAGGATGGTGTATCCAGTGGCAAGCGATAAAGAGCCAGCACTTGAATCACACTGTTAAGCACCAGCAACCAGCCCAGCGGGGCAATCTGGCGCAACAGCTGGTCTGGGGATTGGTTCGCAAGAGGTGTCCAGGTTTCAAAGAAGGCAGTGAAAACTACCGTGCCTGCCAGGATGGCGCCGATGGTAAGCGCCTGGATAAGGCCATTGGCTTCTGCCAGGCGCGGCTTGCCAAACAGGGCTCTGACCATACCGTACTTGGCCGGGGAGTAGAAGGCTGACTGGATCGCCAGAAGTAGCGTCATGGCGAAGGCAAGCCAGAACCAGCCCTGATAGTAAGCGGCGGTAATACCTAGTGAAATGGCCACCGCTGCCCACGCCGAAAAACGTAGGATGCGCACTTTGGGGTAGGCATCGGCGACATGACCGGCAGGGCTGAACAACATAATAAAAGGCAGCAGAATCAGCCCGTTCACCAGCGCCGTCAAGACTATCTGGGCGGTGCCATCGTAGCTTTTAAAGATCGTATTTTGAATCACGATCTTGTGCCCTAGATCCATAAAGGCATTGAGAAAGATAGCGATAAGATAAGGCCAGGCACCTGGCGCGCGGAGCAGTCGTTGCATGGTTCGTTAGCCTTGTTTGCGTCTCGAAGTCATCGGACTTTCCTTTAAAGCTTCGCTTTACGCAACCTTTTAAAGACGAGTTGCGTTATCGGTGCGGTAAAGTATCTTTATTCGATACTTTTATGCCAGGAGATTGTGGTGTCTCAAACCGACTCACTGATTAAGACGTTAAAGCGCCAACTGCGAACGCAGGGTAAAACCTACGCCGATGTAGCTCAGTGGCTTGGATTAAGCGAAGCATCGGTCAAGCGGCTTTTTGCTGAACGCAATATCACGTTAGCACGCCTTGAATGTATCTGTGAGCAGCTCAGCCTGGAATTTGCCGAGCTGGTGCAAACCATGCAAACCGAAGAGCGCCGCCTGCAAGAGCTTACCCAGGCGCAAGAGCAGAGTATTGCTGATGACCCTAAGCTGTTCCTGATAGCCGTTTGCGTGATCAATGGCTACAGCTTTGATGAAATGCATCACCAATATCAGCTAAGCGAAGCGGAATGCACCCAGCAACTGCTTAAGCTTGAACGGCTTGCCCTTATTCAGCTGTTGCCGGGTAACCGGATTAAGCGCCGAGTAGCGCCTAATTTTCGCTGGCGGCCTGGCGGACCCATTCAGCAGTTTTTTCAGCAGCATATTGCCCACGAGTTTTTTCGCTCACGCTTTGACAGCGAAAGCGAAAAGCTGCTGGTACTTAACGGATTATTATCACGGGCAGGTAATGACGAGTGGCAACAAATCATGCAGCGTCTAGCCAAGGAGTTCCACGAACTCTGTGAGCGGGAAAGCACGTTGCCTATCACTCAGCGCTTTGGTACTACCTCCGTGCTCGCGGTGCGTCAGTGGCAGCACGGGTTGTTTAAAGGCTATGCGCGTCGGCCGAAAAGCACCTAAGGGTGCAAAGGGGCGTCTTTAAAGCGCGCCGCCTCTTGGGTCAACCACTCACTAAAGCGTCTAGCCGCCTCGGGCGCTTCTCCGTTCGTTGGCAGAATAAGATCGTACGCAAAGCGCGAAGCGAGCGAGTATTTCTCTTCAAATGGGCGTACTAGAACACCGCTCTCCAGCCGGTCGGCAATTAAGGGGTAACTTGCCAGCACGACACCTTGACCGGCGATGGCTTGGTCGAGCGCTAAACTATAAAGTGAGTACTGCTTCGGAACAGGCAGACGTTGGTTTTTTATGCCAACACTCTCAAACCAGTTGTTCCAGTTCGGCACATGGCTGGATGCCGGAGTATGTCTTTGCCATTCAACTGCGAGCAGCGTTTGTGTCAGCAAATCCCCGGGTACTTTTATCTTGTTTTGGTTGAACAGCACCGGCGAGCACACAGGAAAGAGCACGTCCTCAAACAGTCGGATGCTGTTAACGCCTTGCCAGGGGCCTTGCCCGTAACGCAGCGACAGCTTGGCACGGTTAGGTAGCCATAGCGGCGGCGTTAAATTGGCATCGGCATCCAATGAGATGTTGATGTTGCGCTCGCGTGCTTCGAACTGGTGAAGCCGTGGTAGTAACCAAAGCTGCAAAAAAGACGGAGGGGCGCTGATTACCAGCTCGAAGGCCTCGCTAGAGCGTTGGGTAATCTGCTCCACTCCGCTTGCAATGAGTGAAAGGCCCGCCTGTACGTCATCTAATAGTACTTTTCCTGCCTCGGTTAATAGAACGCCATTGGCGTGTCGCTCAAAAAGAACGACTCCCAGTCTGGACTCTAACTGCTTGACTTGGCGGCTGACGGCGCCAGAGGTAACGCTGAGTCGTATAGCGGCTTTTTTGAAACTGTTTTCGCGGGCAGCTTCGGTAAAAGCGCGCAGCGCGTTTAACGGTAGGCGTTCGATTTTCATAGGATGAGTTTTGCTGACCCTAGACTGGATAAGTAATCGGTTGTAGGCGATTTGCGCCCCTGATGCAATAGCCCTCTCATTGAAAGGGGACCGTATGCGCCATTCACAATCCGCTGTACCCGCAGAGACTTACCAAAAAAGTGCTGCCGATAAGCGAAAGCCCGTGGGGCTTTCGGCATCGGGGTTAATGCTGCTGTTCTGCCTGATACTCGGGTTTCAGCAGGTTGCTATTAAGGGCGTGGCTGAAGAAATCTCACCGCTTACCCAAATTGCGCTACGCTCGCTTTTTGCCAGCCTACTGGTTATCGCCTGGGCTCTCTGGAAGGGCGTTCGCTGGAGAGATATCTGCACGCACTGGCGGCCAGGGCTGCTCGTGGGTCTGGGCTTTACCTGTGAGTTTGTGTTCTTGGCCTGGGGGCTTCATTACACACTGGCTTCCCATATGTCGGTTTTCCTTTACACGGCGCCTATCTTTGCTGCCTTGGGGCTGCATGTAGTAGTGCCTGGGGAGCAGCTCGCGCATCGTCAGTGGTGGGGCATCGGCTTTGCATTTATTGGCATGGTGATAGCGATAGCACCTGGGCAGAAAGGCAGCATCGAGACAGAAATACTGTTCGGCGACATGTTGGGAATATTAGCGGGATTATCTTGGGCCGCCACGACAGTGGTGATTCGTAGAAGCTCGCTTTCAGAACAGCCCGCTGAGCTTACGTTAAGCTATCAGCTAAGCGTAACAGCATTGCTACTAATGCCTGCTGCCTTGGTATCCGGGCAGTTAATGAACGCTCAGTTTTCGCCAATGGCTATTTTAAGCCTCGGATTTCAAACGGTCGTCGTTTCTTTTGGTGCTTTATTACTATGGTTTTCGCTGCTGCGGCGCTACCGCGCTTCGCAGTTAGGGGTGTTCTCTTTTTTGGCGCCGCTTTTTGGCCTACTTTTTGGTACTCTACTGCTCAACGAGCCTTTGAGCCTTAACTTTCTAATCGGTGGTGTGGCTATCATGCTCGGTATCGTGGTGGTGGTACGCTAACTGCTGAGTTCTATTCTCCTTCTCCGAAAACTCAATTTATGTCATTTAACGCGTTTACAGCCCTGGCCTGCCCGCTCGATGGCGACCCGCTCACTCAAGCCGAAGGCGCATGGCGCTGCGCGGCCGGGCATAGTTTTGATATCGCAAAGCAAGGCTATGTGAACCTTTTGCCGGTTCAGAACAAGCGTTCAAACGATCCCGGCGATAGCAAGTCTATGGTGGCTGCCCGGCAGCGTTTTCTGAATACCGGGTATTATCAGCCCATTGCTGACGCTATTAATCATGCTGCATTGAACGACGCGCCGGAAAGCATGCCGCTTAGTTGCCTGGATGCTGGCTGTGGTGAAGGCTATTACTTACGCCAGCTGGCTCAAGCGGCGTCTGATGCGGCTCTGCTTGAGCTAATCGGTTTGGATATTTCCAAATGGGCGGTCATGGCAGCGGCCAAGCAAAACCGTCAGAAAGCGCCGAGCCGTCAGCAAGACCAGCCGGCCACCTGGGTGGTAGGCAGTAACGCTAACTTGCCCGTGCAATCTGCCTCGCTGGATAGGCTGCTCTGCATGTTCGGCTTTCCCGTGATGAGCGAGTTTGCCAGAGTGCTCAAGCCGGGTGGGGTGCTTTTACAGGTGGAGGCAGGAGCAAACCATTTGCGCGAGCTGCGCGAAGTTATTTATCCAACGCTTAAGCCTGAGCGCAGTGGTGAGCTGACGGTTCCAGAAGGATTTACTGCGCAAGTCGCCGAAACGGTCAGTTACCCGCTTACGCTTGATGGCAAAGAGGCCATTGCTGATTTGCTGGCCATGACGCCGCATCTTTATCGGGCAAGCGCTGAGGGCCGCGAAAGAGCGGCAGCATTGGAGACACTCATCGTGAGTGTTGATGTGCGAGTGATTAAATGGATTAAAAACGCATAGAAGAAGGGCAGACAAGCCTTGGTTGACGGCTTGCTTGGTTTGGTTAGAACTTTACCAAACCCAAACGCAACAAGGCCCGCCGAAGCGGGCCTTGTCAGTCAGACCCTAAGGTCTGAACAAACACTTAATAATAAATATTAAGAAGTTTGCTTGATGTTAGAAGCCTGAAGGCCTTTTTTACCCTGGGTAACGTCAAAAGAAACGCTAGCGCCTTCCTGAAGGGTTTTGAAGCCGTCAGACTGAATTTCGGAGAAGTGTGCAAACAGGTCGTCGCTGCCGTCAGAAGGAGCGATGAAACCGAAGCCTTTAGTGTCGTTGAACCATTTAACTGTGCCAGTTGCCATGATTAAATCCTTTCGCGCATAAGCGCTGTAATGATGTTCCTGGTATTACCCAGATTGATAGTAGCGGGTGAAACAAGGAATACAATATCAGGCTGCCGAAAAAGATCGTACGCTTCTGAAACCATGCTGCTTGCTAACCAACTGACGCTACAGTGTCATGATTATCTTCGCGCGTCAAAGGCTTTTTGTATTTATTTTCTAGGCCCAGGCAATATTTCATTCTTTCTTATCTGCTGAAGACTTACCGTGTGCTAAGTATTTAATACTAATTGCTTAATAGCCCCGCTGGCCCATGGTGAGCTGTACTAGTGCCCCGACGGCTGCTAGCGCACCGGCGCTGACAGCAAGCATCCATACAGGTAACGCATTGGAAAGCATAAGCCCGCCAGCTGCCGCCCCAATAGCGCTACCTAGGTAAAGCGCTGATTCATTCAGCGCCACCGCGAGATTACCATCGCCATGCTGTTGGCGAACGCGCATTAGCGCATTATTTTGCGGTACCTGTAATGCCCAGCCAACGGCTCCCCATAAGGTGATAGGCATAAGCGCTAGCCATGGGTGCAGGGAGGCGGTGACTGGCAAGCTAATCAGGGAAACTGTCAATAAAAGCATAATCATCAGCACGACCCTGGAGCCTTGGCTTTTATCCACAATCGGACCAATTAAAAAGCTGCCCAGAATTCCGCCGACGCCCCAAACCCATAGGTAGAGCGCAATAGACGCGGTTTCGCCAGAAGACGATGCCGCCATAAACGGTGCAATAAAGGTATACATGCCAAGGCTTGCTATGGCACTTAGCAGTGAGACGGTCAAAATGGTCAGTGTGGCAGGGTGCTTCAAAATAGTCAGTTTGCGCCACAGTGAAACATAAGGCGCGGCGGGAATGTCGGGTAGCTTAAGATAAAGGCCTGCCAGGGAAATCGCGCCGAGCAGTGCAATCAGCCACATGGCCGAGGCCCAGCCCAGCTGTTCAGCGAGTAACAGACTAAGCGGCACGCCCAGTACCGTGCCGCTTGCCATGCCGCCCATAATGATCGCGATGGCTTTGCCGCGCTGCGCTTCAGGCGCCAGCGCCGCTGAGGCCGCAATTCCCAATGCCAGATAAACCCCGGCTCCCACGCCCGCCAATGCTCGCCAAGCTACTAGCATTGCAAAGCTTGCGGCCAGCGCGCTTGCCACATTCGCCACAACGAAAAGTGCTAGCGCGATAATTAACCCCGTTCGCTGCTGATGGCCTGGGAGCAGCGCAACTGCGATGGGAGAAATCAGGCCATATGCCAGCGTAAACGCCGTCACTAACTGTGCCGCCATCGCATCCGAGACTAGAAATGCAGAGGTGATCAGGGGAATAAGCCCTGCGGTGACATAGGACGCCATACCTAATGAAAAGGCTCCCAAGGCAATAAGATAAATCGATAGTCGAGAAGAAAATGCCATCAGGCTCTCCAGTCAGGATCATTATTTACTTGTTAGCGTGTGTTGCCGACCGCTGCCAAGTGATGAAGGCGCTATTCTGGAGAGGCTTTAAAGGGGGTACAATTTAACCATTTATACTATTACTAAAGGCAATAAGATGGCGCTTGAGCGTTCGTTAAAACGTACCCGCACAGAGCTTGGGGAGTTTTTACGCAGCCGACGCGAGCAGGTAACACCTGAAGAGGTTGGCTTGCCAGTGGGCAAACGGCGCCGCACGCCGGGGTTACGCCGTGAAGAGGTAGCAGCACTCGCAGGAGTAGGCTTGACCTGGTACACCTGGCTGGAGCAGGGGAGGGATATTCGCACATCAGCGGATTTTCTCGACCGCCTTGCGCGCTCCCTAAAGCTCGATGCCATTGAGCGACGTCATCTGTTTTTACTGGCGCACCAGCGTCTTCCTGCCGAACCGGGAATAACCTGGTGCAGCGTACCGCCGCTGGTACATCGTCTGATGAACGACTTGCCCACGCGCCCTGCGTACGTGTTGAATTTACGTTGGGATGTGCTGGCCTGGAACCACGCCGCAGATCGTCTGTTTGGCTTCTCCGAGCATTCTCCGGAGCAGCGTAACCTGTTATGGCTGCTGTTTATGGATACGGCTACGCGCGCTCTTTTCTATCCCTGGGAACCGCAAGCACGGCAGCTGCTTGCCAGCTTCAAACGTGATGCGGCCCGTGCGCCTGAAGATCCAGCAATCAATCAACTGATCAAAACGCTGAGCCAAGTGGATCAGGATTTTAAAACGTGGTGGCCTGGGCAGGATATCAGCGGTCCTTGCCATGGCGTTCGGCACTTTTATCTTGCGCCTTTAGGGGCGGTCGATTTTGAACATACCTCGCTGATCGTCGACGAAGACCGCCACCTGCGGCTGGTCTACTACGCCGCTAGCCACAACGTTCAACAAGAGGCGTTTGACCACTGGCTTCAGGAAGACCAAACGCCATCGCCATGATTAGCGGTTCGTGGCTTGCTCCAATACCCAGCCGTCTGATGTGGTGACCGTTAGGTCGCGTAAGAAACGCGATCGAGCGAGATAAACGTCTTCGCCATCGGGTGTACCTATCAATGCCTGGCATTCCCCTTTTAATACGAGACAGAGAACGTGGCCGTCGAAAACGGGACAGCGGCATTAATAGCGCATTGGACGAATACCTTTAATAAGAGAGAGGGCCTCTTGCCTAGTCAACTTATGTTGCTTTTCCAAGCCTTTCGACGTGCTACCTTCACGCTGATCTACACTTTCTGACACGAATGCGTACCTGGTGAGGTACGAGTGATTAGCACTTAATGGAAAGAGAGCAAACGATGATGTACGACGTGGCAATTGTGGGCGGCAGCTATGCGGGGATGGCCGCAGGGCTGCAGTTGGCACAGGCGCGGCGCAATATAGTAGTGGTTGATGCTGGCAAGCCGCGTAACCGATTCGCCTCTCGAGCGCGGGGGTTTTTGACTCAGGATGGCAAGTCGCCCAATGCAATTGCGGCGGCAGGTTACGCTGAGCTTACCCAGTATCCGACGGTTGAATGGTGCAGAGGCAAAGTAGACACGATTGTGGGTGAAATAGATAATTTTACCCTTACGCTTGCAGGCTCCCCAGCTTCAGAACCGCTGCATGCTCGGCGGGTGATTCTCGCTACGGGTGTAGGGGATGAGCTGCCGCCGTTACCTGGGCTGGATGAACGCTGGGGCCGGTATGTTTTCCATTGCCCTTACTGCCATGGCTTTGATCTGAATCGCGGGCGTATTGGTGTGCTGGCAATCTCTGTGGCGGCCATGCATCTGGCATTATTGCTGCCCGACTGGGGGCAGACCACACTGTTTCTAAACGATGCGTTTGAGCCTGATAAAGAGCAGCTGGAAAAGCTCGCCAAGCGCGGCACGCATATTGAACGAGGGAAGGTAGAGTGTTTGGCGGGGGAGGGTTTGAACGTGGTAATGGCGGATAACCGAGTGTTTCCGCTGGATGGGCTGTTTGTTGTCACCCAGACCGCTCCCAATGTGCTTGCCATACGCCTGGGATGTGAAATGGATGTCACGCCGCTGGGGCGTGATATCAAAACTAACGCCGCCAAAGCCACCTCCGTGCCCGGCGTGTTTGCCTGTGGTGATATTGCGATGCCCGTGGGCAATCTATCGCTTGCGGTCAGCGACGGTGCATTGGCCGGGCAGGCAACGCACCATTCACTGGTATTCGATTTGTGAATCAAACCTTAATGGCGCAGTCGACCAGTATCTTTAATGGTTGTATTTTATTCCCGGCTCCTTAGGGTGGCTTTTTAGTGGTTGGGTTCTTATAAGCTCTCTTGGTAAAGGTGAATGCATGACGGCGCTGTTGAAAGGGTATATGCGTTCTTCGTTGATCTTGCGGGTCACGATTGCACTGTTGCTGGGAGTGGTCGTTGGTTTGTTCGGCGGTGACGCGGTCGCGGTGTGGCTTGGCCCAGTGGGCGATCTGCTGCTGCGCCTGCTGACGTTTTTGATCGTGCCAATCGTGCTGTTTACGCTGATGGTGGGTATCAATCAGTCGCGCGAGGGCAGCGTAGGGCGCGTGGGGGGAAAGGTGTTTGCCTACTATCTCGTCTCCACGGCGCTGGCGATTATCGTAGGATTGAGCGTGGCCTCACTGTTCAGTCCGGGAAGCGGCATGACGCTGGATGAAAACGCCAGTTTCACGGCGCCGGAAAATCCGGGCCTGGTCGATGTCGTTCTCAATATCGTGCCGGGCAACATTATCGGCGCCTTCGCCGAACAGAACCTGCTGGGCATCATTTTTACTGCGCTGGTGTTCGGGTTTGCGCTGTTGAAGTTGCGTCAGGGTGCCCAGCCGGCAACGGCCGAGCGCTTGTATGAGGTGATCGAGGGTTTGAACAACGTCACGCTCAAGGTCATGGCGGGAGTGCTGCATGTGGTGCCCATCGGCGTGTTTGCCATCGTGGCCGAGACGGTCAGCAAGCAGGGCCTTGATACGTTGCTGTCGCTGGGCGATATGGTGATGGTGTTGTATATCGCACTCGCCCTGCAACTGGTGATCTACTGCGTGATCATGCGTCTGTTCGGGGTAAGGCTTGGCACCTTCTTTCGCGAGGCGCGCACGCCCATGGCGACCGCATTTGCTACGCAGAGCAGCTCCGGCACGCTGCCGCTGACCATTAACGCGGCGCGGCGTTTGGGGATTTCGCGCAGCGTGTACGGGTTTAGCCTTCCGCTGGGGGCCACGCTCAATATGGACGGCGCGGCAATCCGCATTGCGATTTCCGCGGTTTTCGCCGCCAATGTGATCGGCGCACCGCTCGATTTTATCAGCATGGCGCAGATTGTGTTGATCGGCACGCTGGTCTCGGTAGGCACCGCCGGTGTGCCCGGGGCGGGAATCATCATGATTGCCACGGTATTTGCTCAGGTGGGCCTGCCCATCGAAACCGTGGTGCTGCTGACCGCTATCGATGCCCTGGTAGGCATGGGCGCTACTGCGCTGAACGTGACCGGCGATCTAGTGGGCACTACGGTGATCGCCCGCAGCGAAGGCGAACAGCTCAGCGAGACGCCTATTGAGGCAGACGAGACGTCAGCCGCGGTCAGCGGTAAGGCGTAAGCGGTTAACCCGCAGGAGTATCCGCGATGAAGACACAAGAACATATCTATCTGAGCCGGGCGCTGGCGCTCGCGGAAGAGGCGCTTGAGGCAGGCGATGAGCCCTTTGGCAGCGTACTGGTCAGCGCCGAGGGCGAGATTCTGGCGGAAGACCGCAACCGCATTGCAAGCGGTGATGCCACCCAGCACCCCGAGTTTACTCTGGCGCGCTGGGCAGCCCAGCACATGACACTTAAGGCGCGTGCCAGCGCGACGGTTTATACCACCGGCGAACACTGCCCGATGTGCGCGGCCGCTCACGGTTGGGCCGGGCTTGGGCGCATTGTCTATATCAGCTCATCCGAGCAGTTGGGGCGTTGGCTGGCGGATATGGGCGTGGCGCCGTCACCCGTCAAGGCCTTGCCTATCAAACAAATCGTGCCGACGCTTGAAGTAGAAGGCCCCATCGCCGGTCTGGATGAAAAAGTACATGCACTGCATCAGCGCCGCCACGCAGGCTAGGCTTTGTGCGTAAGCGGCTAACACTCGCCCAACGCTTTTTTTGTACACCCCCATAGATTAAAGGCCGCCTAAACGAAACAGCCCGAACCAATGGCTCGGGCTGTGAGTAACGGGGTAAGCATTACTAATGCTTCAAAATGACATAAAACGCGTGAATGACGCCTGGAATAAAACCAAATAGGGTCAAAATAATGTTGAGCCAAAAATGTCCCTTAAGGCCAACTTCAAAGAATACGCCTAACGGCGGCAAGATAATCGCGAAAATCATCTTGATGGGATCTGTTGCAGTAAACGCCATAAAGCCTCCTTTGCTTAAGCGGTACGTTACTCCTTGCAAGTGTAGACGTAAGGTCCACACTTAGCGAACACATACAGTTTTATTAGACTTGGCGTTTAGCTGGTAGTTCACCCAGTTACGCCGAATTATCAAAAAACCGTTTATCAAGAAATAGACTATCAAGAAAAAGGGAAGGGAATCCATGTATAAACTGTTGCCGCCGTCGCTCGTATTGACGGGCCTCGCGGTCTCAAGCCCCCTTTGGGCACAGGGCGAGCCAGCATCGGTGCAGGCTTTACCTACGGTCGAAGTAAGCGCGCCGCGCCTGGCGCGTGAGCTTTACGCAACGCCAGCGGCGGTTTCCACCGTGGACCAGGAGACTATTGCCCAGGGTCAGCAGCGCGTTAGGTTGGATGAAGCGCTGGTTGGTGTGCCTGGGGTTTTCGTTCAGAACCGCGATAACTTTGCCCAGGGCCAGCGGATTGCCATTCGTGGCTTTGGCGCCCGCGCGCCGTTTGGCGTGCGCGGTATTACGGTGATGGTTGATGGCATTCCTTATACCTTGCCCGATGGTCAGGCGCAGCTGGACGCGATTGATCTGGATAGCGCCGAGCGTATCGAAGTGATTCGTGGGCCTTCGTCTGTGCTTTACGGCAACGCCGCAGGCGGGGTGATCGATGTGACCACCGCCGATGGACGCGAAAATCCGGGTACGCGCCTGCGTGTAGAGGCGGGCAGCGACGGGTATCGCAAGGCATCCCTGCAAACCGGTGGCTCTCAAGGCGACTGGTCGCACAACGTCAGTTTTTCAGCACTCAATGTGGATGGCTACCGCGATCAAAGCTCAACGGAAAAATACCTGCTCAATGCCAAGCTGCGCCGTGAACTGGGTAGCGAGCGGGCGCTCACGGCGATTGTGAATCTTCTGGAAAACCCACGTTCGGAAGACCCCGGCGCGTTGAATGCCGGTGAGGTTGCACGTGGTCGGCATCAGGCCGCGCCGAATTCACTGGCGCTAGATGCTAGGCAAAATGTCGATCAGCAGCTTATCGGTTTGCAGTATGAGGATTTGTCCGCAGGTCCGGGTGAGTTCTATCTGAAAGGTTTTATCGCTCGGCGCGATTTCGAACAGCAGCTACCTTACGTAGGTGACAGCCGCTTGGGCTATCAGCGCGACTATATGGGCGCAAGCGCTGAGTACCACCATGACATCATGCTTGGCGAGCTGCCGTTGAGCTATGTGGCGGGCGTGGACGTGGCCCGCCAGGATGATGATCGCTTCCGGCGCAACGTCAATGCCCAAGGCGGCGTAGGCGAGCAGATAGCCGATGAGACTCAGACAGCAACCTCTACCGGGGTATTCGCTCAGGGTGATCTAGGCCTCACCGAGCATGTAACACTGTCCCTGGGCGCGCGCTTTGATCGTGTGGATTTGGACGTGGATGATCGGTACTTGGCTGATGGTGATCAAAGCGGCGATCGCACCTTTAACGAATGGAGCGGCTCCGCCGGGCTAAGTTATCGCTATCGCCCTCAGCATCAGGTCTATATCAACACCGGCACTGCCTTTGAGACACCGACGTTCTCCGAGTTTGCCAACCCGGCTGGCGGCGGGTTCAACCCGTCTATCGAGCCGCAGAAAGCCTGGAACCGTGAAGTGGGTATGCGCGGGTATATTGAGCCGCTGGCCATGGATTATGACGTTGCGCTGTTCTCGGTACGCGTTCGCGATGAGCTGGTGCCTTTTGATGAGGGTGGACGCACTTTCTACCAGAATGCAGGCGATACCAACCGCGACGGTCTGGAACTTTCGCTTGGCTGGCAGTTAGCTGACCAGTGGCGTCTGAACAGTGCGTTAACTCTGGCTCGCTACGAATTTGATGCGTTTTCTACACCTAGCGAGCGCTTTGACGGCAACCGCATCCCCGGCCTGCCCGAGCAGACCTGGGTCAATCAGTTAACCTGGGAAGGGCTGTCGCACCGCTTTGCCACGCTTGAAACCCAGTACGTGGGTGACATGCTCGCAGATAACGCCAATGAAACCGAGATCGATAGCTATTGGCTGGTCAATCTGCGGGTGGGTGATGGCTGGCAGTTGGGCGGCGATACGTTGTTAAACGCTTACGTAGGCGTACGTAACCTGTTTGATGAAGACCACTATGCCAACGTGCGATTGAACGGCACCTTTGGACGTTTTTATGAGCCGGCGCCGGGGCGCAGTGTTTACGGCGGTTTGGAAGTACGCTTTTAAGTTTTCAGGAAATAAAAGTGGCAATAAAAACGGGCAGCCCGTGTGGGCTGCCCGTTTTCGTTTCGATTGACTATGCCGGTCGATAGGCCTTACTCGGGTAAGGCATAACCGATCACGTAGTCACCCATCAAGGTACCAAAGGTTCCGTGACCACCCGCTGTGACCACAACGTACTGACGGCCATCCGCGCCGGTATAGGTCATGGGCGTGGCCTGGCCACCGGCAGGCAGGCGAGCTTTATAAAGCTCCTCACCCGTGGTGATATCGTAACCACGCAGGTACTGATCCAGTGTACCGCTCATAAAGGTAATACCGCCTGCGGTGGTCAGCGGGCCACCCAGAGCTGGAACGCCAACAGGTAAACCAATGGGCAGGCCAAAGGGCATACTGTCGCGGGTAGTACCGTTAGGATGCCGCCACACGACTTCAGCGCTTTGCAGGTCGATACCCGCAACATCACCCCAGGAGGGCGCTTGGCAGGGCAGGTCAAAGATCGAGAGCAGCGGACCTAGCTCAACCGCGTAAGGCGCGCCTTCATTGGGCTGAAGTCCCTGTTCGCTGGCCGACCCCTGGCCTTCTTCCACTTCATCGCGCGGAATCAGACGTGAAACGAAAGCCAAGTACTTGGCACCGGTAAACAGCGCCTGACGTTCAGGATCAACCGCTACACCGCCCCAGTTCATCACGCCAACGTTACCCGGGTAGATAATGCTGCCTTCAAGCGACGGGGGCGTGTACTGGCCCTCATAGCGCAGTGAGTTGAACTGAATGCGGCACATCATCTGATCAAAGGGCGATGCGCCCCACATGTCGCGCTCGGTAAGCGGTGGTGGCAGCAGGTTAAGTGCTGAACGCGGCTGAGTTTCTGCCGTCCAGTCACCTTCTACTGCACCTTGGGGAGCAGGGAATTCTTCAATGGGTACGATGGGCTCGCCAGTTTCCCGGTTGAGTACGTAAAGGCTGCCTTGCTTGGTCGGCTGAATGACGGCGGGCTGAGTGCCCTCGTCCGTTGCCAGATCAATCAGCACTGGCTGAGCGGGCGTATCCATATCCCACAGATCGTGATGAACGAACTGGTAGACCCACTCAACCTGACCATCATCCAGGTTCAAGGCCACCAAGCCCGCGCTATAGGTTTCATCGTTTTCGGTACGATCCGCGCCGTACTGGTCGGGCGTGGCGTTACCCATGGGTAAATAAACCAGGCCTAGCTCTTCATCAACGCTGATCGGCGGCCAGACGTTAGGCGAGTTGCGGGTATAGGTTTCACCCTCTTCGATAGGAGTGGTGTCATCCGGGTTACCGCTATCCCAGTTCCAGACCAGCTCGCCGGTACGCACATCAAAGGCACGAATAACGCCTGAGGGCTCATCAGTCGAGCTGTTATCCGTCACGTGACCACCCAGAATTACCAGATTCTCGGTCACTGTGGCCGGGGAGGTAGAGTAGTAGCCGCCTGGATCAAAACTGCCGATGTTGCGCGTCAGATCCACCTCACCGTTTTCTCCAAACCCTTCGCAGGGTTCGCCGGTATCCGCATTAAGCGCGATCAGGCGAGCATCGGCGGTAGGCAGGTAAAGGCGACGCGGGCACATTACGTCGGTTTGGCTAAGCAGCACAGAGGGAGTATCTTCACCGGTATCTGCTGGCGTTTCAGTCAGGAGAGCCAGCAGCGATACGTCAATGTCAAAGGCGCTACTGTCTGTGAAAAGGGCAGAGGGTTCATCGGTTTCGTCGGCTGTATTGTTCGCCGCGCCGTCAGTGGCGGTGTCGCTTGCATCGGTATCATCAGCGGGGTCGGCAGCATAGTTGGCTGCATCGTAATAGGCCAGGCCACGACAGGTCATATGCGCCCAGGTTGAAAAGTTTTCAGCGCCTTGAGTACTGATTTGCGGATCGAACTCCCAGATTGTTTCACCAGTTTCCGGGGAGAGCGCCATGGCGCGGCTGTGCGATGTGCAGATATACAGGCTGTTGTTAACCTTCAGCGGCGTATTCTGATTTGTGATTTCAGGCGGAGCGTTGGAGCCGGGCTCATCGCCGGTTTGAATGCGCCATACTTCTTCGAGTTCACCGATATTGTCTGGGGTAATCTGGCTAAGCGAGGAGTAGTGCGTACCCGCATTGGTGCCACCATAGGCAGGCCAGTCGTCACCGGCTACCTGGGCTGGGTTAACGCTATCGCCGCCGACAGTATTATTGGCGAGAGTACCTTCCACTGTGCCGGGATTGGTAAATTGGCTGGCGATTGCAACCGCAATGGCGGCGACAATACTGGCTGTCAGCGCCAGGCTTCCGCCACGCGAATGCAGCGGTTTTCGCCACCAGGGCAGCAGCATGATAATACCGATGAGGGCAAGAATGGCGACGCGGGGCACCAACTGCCACCAATCCAAACCGACTTCCCATAGTGCCCAAAGCAAAGTGGCAATTAAAATCAGGGCGTAAAGCCAGAGCGCAGCACCTCGGCGCATGGCAAGCAAAATGCCGGTGGCCGTAATGCCGATGCCTGCAATCAGGTAATAGGCGCTGCCGCCTATACTAAGCAGCTTGCCGCCACCAATGGCGAGCGCCAAGCCAGCCACAATAAGCAAAAGACCCAGTAGTAAGGCAGGCCATTTACCGCGAGTTCGCTTGTTTTCATCCATGAGAGTTCCCCTGTTAGCAACGTATTAAGGGCTAGCGGGCAATGGCGCCAGCTAACCGCTGGCAACGTGCGCTAACCCATCAGTCGGTGCAAACGATGGGTTAAAACACATTGGCCTGACGGTTATTTTAATTATCAATTCACTTTTGGTCGAACTGATTTGAGAATAAATCCTGGCCAAAAAAAGCAGGGCCGCCCCTCAAGAGGGCGGCCCTGCACGTTACTCAAGCAGCGTAGGCTTAAAACAGCGGTATCAGTCTGTTAGTTTGACCAGCATCTTGCCTGTGTTGCCGCCTTTGAAGAGTTCCAGAAAAGCATCGGGTGTCTGTTCCAGACCTTCTTTAACCGTTTCTTTATAATCGATATCGCCTGCAGCTACCTGCGGTGTCATTTCTTTAAGAAACTCAGGATAATGCTCCCAGTGATCCGCCACGATAAAACCTTGCATCCTGGCTTTACGCACAACCATTTGAGACAGATTGCTGGGTCCCGGCGCAGGCTTTTCAGCATTATAGCTATCTATCATGCCGCACACGGCAATGCGAGCGCCCTCATTTAACTGGCTTAACGCCGCTTCAAGGCAAATGCCGCCAACATTTTCGTAATACACGTCAATGCCTTCCGGGCTGGCAAGCTGTATAGCGTCGCTAAGCTCTTGGGCACCCCGGTCCTTATAGGTAACCGGCTCCACGCCCAGCGACTCAAGCCAGGCAAGCTTGTGCGCGGCGCCAGCAATACCCACCACATGACAACCTTTAGCCTTGGCCAACTGAACTACCAATGAACCCACGGCACCGCTTGCCGCACTTACCAGAACGTTGTCACCGGGGCGGCATTCGGCAATAAGATTAAGGCCGGTCCAGGCCGTCATGCCCGGCATGCCCAGCACTCCAAGGTACGCTTGCTCGGGCACCTTGGCGTTAGGCAGTGGATAAACGCCTGCCGACGAGATTTGTGCAATATCGCGCCAGCCGCCCATGTGGCTCACTATGTCGCCCTCTTTCAGGCGCTCATCGTTTGAAGCGATCACTTCACCAATCGCACCGCCTTCCATAGGCTGGCCGAGGCGAAAGGGCGCAACGTAGGTGTGCTGACCGCTCATACGGCCACGCATGTAAGGATCAACGGAAAGCCAGCGGTTGCGAATGCGCACTTCGCCCGGATTGAGCTCAGGAAGTTCTTGGGTTTCCAGAGTAAACAGCTCGCGTTCAGGCAGGCCGTTAGGATAGTCGGTAAGCGTAAAATAACGCGATTGCATGGGTGCCTCCTGCAAAGCCATGACGAATAAGTGTATCTGCAGCATAGAGATCATTAACGTGCTTGCAAGTTCGTTATTTTTTTAAAGTGTCGTTTTTTTGACAAAAAAATAGGGCGCTCCATTGAGAGCGCCCTATACGATGTAGCGAACAGTGTGATTAGAAGTTCGTTGAGCGTCTAAGGGGTATCACACACTTAGCGGGTGTGTTATCCGTTAATCCAGCAACGTGACCATGACAGGGGCTGTACCTCGGCGCAGCATACCTAACGCTCGTGCTGCCCGCTTTGAGAGATCAATAATACGTCCGTTTACAAAAGGACCGCGATCATTGATCAATACCTCTACTTCTTGCCCGGTATCCGGGCGTGTCACCAGCACTTTCGATCCAAACGGCAGGCTCGGATGAGCAGCCGTTAGTGCCTGCTGGTCAAAGGCTTCTCCACTGGCAGTGAGGGCGCCTTGGAAGCGGTCACTGTAGTAGGAGGCAACGCCTTCCTGTCCATCTATATCGTTTGCGAACGCGCTATTTGCTGTAATGGCTAAAAACAATACAGCTAAACAACTCGTTCGAAGTCGTCGTTTAGGGGCTCCCATTGGAGTACCTCAGTTATTCGTGTCGAGAGTCTCGCAAGTTTCAATGAGGTGCCGTGTAGGCGAACCGATGGTAACGTGCCTGGGGAAGCTCGGCAAGCTTTACGACGTTCGATGCAATTGACCCCAAAATTACGTTTTTTCTGCCGTTTACGTTATGCCCTTCTATTTCAGCGGTTTAAAGAAACAAGCCGAAATATAAGTAAAGTCATTTTGGTACATTAAAATGATATCGTTCATTGAGCATTTTACTTACCATTGCATACTGATAAGTACTGCTGAACGGTACTGCTGAACGAACCATCCTTATGTTATTGATCAAGGGCGCACTAATGGCTAAATCCTCTCCTTTTGCGTTAATAGTTGTTGCGGCAGGCGGTGCTGTTGTCGGTTTTTTAGTCGCCCAGAGCCTGCCTTCTGAAACGTTTGCATCTGACCCCGTACCGGCATCAGATACGGCTGAGCAAAGCGCGACACCAAGTACATTGGCAGGGCTTGATAGCGTGACACTTGGCGAGCGGATGTCCGGCGAAATCACCGCCAGTGACATGCTGAACGGTAACGATGGCAGCCGCTATGATCGTTACGTAATCAGCCTGGAAGAGGGCGATCTGGTCGAGTTGAGCCTGCGTGGCGCCTTGAACGGTGTGGTAGCGCTTTATGATGACCAGCTGCAACTGCTAAGCAATGCACCCATCGCGCGCCAGCGTATTGAAACAAGCGGCGATTATATGGTCGCGGTCAGCGGTGCTGATGGGCGAAGCTACGGCCCTTATACGCTCAACAGCCGGGTCATTGAGCTAAGTGATGATAATGTCCTGACCGTTGATGCCCCTTTGGATAGCTGGCTGGATGGATCGTCTAGCGAGTTTACCCTGACCATCGAAGAAGCGGGGATGTATCAGGTCGAAATGCGTTCTGATGAGTTCGACGCCTATCTGGTACTCGAAGGGCCGAACGGCTATCGACGTGAAGATGATGATAGCGCCGGTAATCTGGACGCACGTATCTCTGACTTCCTGGCACCTGGCGATTACACGTTAACCGCCAGCGCCCCTTATGGCGACAGCGCTGGTCTTTTCACGTTATCCGCCGAGCCGCGCGAACTGCCGGGCGATGGCGAGCTGCGTAACGATGGTACGATTGCATCCAGCGACTCGTTAAACGGCTGGTTTAGTGGCCAAGCGCTTACCTATCAGATAGACGTTGAAGAAGCGGGCATGTACCAGATTGATATGGCTTCTGACGATATCGATGCCTATCTGGTACTCGAAGGCCCTAACGGTTATTACCGTGAAGACGATGACAGCGGCGGCAACCTGGATGCACGCATTGCCGACTTTCTTGAACCGGGTACCTATCAGCTAACCGCACGTACTGCGTACGGCAATGATAGCGGCCTGTTTACCGTCACCATGGAGCCGCGCGAACTGCCGGAAGGCGTAGAGCTGCGTAACGATGGTGCGCTAACGCCTGATGAGACGTTAAGCGGCTGGTTTAACGGTGAGCCGCTGACCTACCAGCTTGAGCTTGATGAAAGCTCATTGGTAACGGTGGATATGCGCTCCAGCGACTTTGATGCTTACCTGGAGCTTGAAGGCGAAGGCGTAGCTTACAGCGACGATGATGGCGGTGCCGGCACTGATGCGCGTCTGCAGCAACAGCTGCTGCCGGGCACGTATACGGTCATCGCGCGTGGCTTCAGCGGTATGAACAGTGGGCTTTTTGAGCTGGAAGTAAGCGCTGAGCCAACGCAAATGCAGCCTAGTATGTAATTCGTTATAGCTTGAGATGATGACGCCCTTGTCCACTATGTGGGCAAGGGCGTTTACGTTTGGCTAGTCTCAATCTTAACTCGCGGCAAAAAGCCGTAGGACAGGGAGGTAAGGCATGTCAGGTTGGAAAATAAGTGTATTCCCCATCGCCGCATTGCTGTTAAGCGGTTGTCAGTCGGCCGAGACCGATATGAGCAATACCAGTCCTCTGGTATATCAACCGTTGGAAAAGCAGTACGTGTCACCCGAATGCCAGGGCGAGCATTGCTCAACGGTGCAGATATCGGCGTTAACATTTCCAGATGCCCCGACGCTAACAGATGAGTTGCGAGCGCGTTTGCTGACGCTTGCCATCGGCATCACGGATGGAACCGAGACACCTGCACAAGATTGGGATAGCTACGCCCAGGATTTCTTTGTGCGCGCTGACGAGGATCGAAACATGCTGCCGCAATTCATGGCTAGCGAAGCTCAACTGGAAGCGAGTATCTATGCTCAGCACGATGATATTTTAGTGCTTGAACTCACAAGCTATGTCTACCACGCCGGGCAGGCGCACGGTCTGCCGTCCACGACGTTTATGGTCATTGATGAGCGCCAGCAGAGCGTTGTTAACTTGAATGACATGCTGATTAGCGGTCAGCAGGCAGCGTTTCAAGAAGCTTTGACCCAGGCCCACAAGCGATGGCTGGCCGAGCTTGGTTATGACGATGAATATGCCAAGAGTTGGCCATTAGGCGAAAACCATAATGTGGCGCCGCTGGAAGACCGCTGGGTGGTCAAATATAACGTCTATGAAATTGCCCCCTACGCCGCCGGCCAGCCAGAGCTCACGATACCCGTAGAATCTTTACAAAACGTGGCTAAGCCTCGCTATTTAGGCCAGTAATCTTGCGCTAAATTCTTGTCCGCTGCCCTGTTGCCGTCGATAGTGTTATTGAGGTAGACCTTGAGGAGTCGGCAGAAGAAAGTCAGGGCCACTCTGCAGAATATCGCTGGTGGCCCCTGGCTGATTTGCACAACGCTACTGACAATGCGTTTACACTTAACTGGCTGCCCGAGCTGCTAGCCTGCGTGCTGGTGAGTGAGCCGCAGTTGCCTCCTTCTCTATCGACCAGCATTTAAGCAGCCAATGACCACCAGTAAGGCCGCAGTGGGTAAGCGCCAGTCGAGTACACTTACACCCGCGAGCACCAGCAAAAATCCCGCTAAAATGGGTACGCCATAAGCAAGGCTGCCCACCAGGCTTGCATGCCCCCAACGCAGGGCTTTATCCCACGCTACCATGGCAACCCCATAAGGTCCTAAGCCCAGCGCTACGCCCGCCAGCAGCGCTTCACTGCTCGGCAGAACAAGCTGGCCTTCCATACCGATACTGGCAAGAGTGGCGATCGCGCAGGCAATCAACAGCATGCGGGGCAGAAGTGGGGTAATCGAAACTGGCGCGGCCTGGCTTAGCCATGAGTAGAGTGCCCAGCAGCAAGCTGCCAGCAGAGCGAGTCCATAACCTAATGTAGCGCCGCCCAGGCTGTTACTGATGGCTTGCGGTACCAGCAGAATGGCAGCGCCTGAAAAAGCGATTAAAGCCCCGGTAATACCTGCCAGGCGTATCCGGCCAAAGCGGCTCCACTGGCTTAACAGCACAAACAATACCGGCCAGGTATAGGTAATCAGCGCAGCCTCAGCCGCTGGGGCAAGGCGCATGCCAATAAAGTAAGTGCTGACTGCGCCAAGTATCAATAGCGGAATACCGACCCAGATACCCAGCTGCCAGTTCAGGCTGCAGCTTGCCACATTGACGCGGCGACTTAACGGCAGGGTGGCAAAGGCTCCTGCCAGCAGCGTCAACGCCGTTAGCTGAAGCGGAGAAGAGGTATGCGCTAGTTCGGCAAGCAGCGGCGCCACACTCCATAGGATGACGGCCACCAACGCGGCGCCAATACTATACCAACGAGGAAACACAATAGGGGAGTGAGTACGTTGCATGAGCGGTCTCCTTGCCTAGAACATGTGCAAAGCAGCATACTCGTCAATAACACATCACAATATCGATCTTTTATGATTGGTTTAATCAACAATGGTGATATATGCGGGCGCCAACGTTAGATCTCACCCTGCTGCGTACGTTGGTAGCGATTGCCGATACCGGTAGTGTCACGGCGGCTGCCAAGCGCCTGGACTACACTCAGTCCACTGTGAGCATGCAGCTTCAACGATTAGAGGCTCATCTGGCACTCAGCCTGCATGAGCGCGAAGGGCGGCGTATTAGGTTTACCCCCGACGGTGAGCGGCTACTTACCCATGCGCGACGCCTGCTGGCGCTTAACGACGAAGCGTGGGGCGATATGCAGGCCCAACAGGTGACCGGGGATTTGACTCTGGGCATTCCAGAAGACTACGCCTCGCTGTTGCCGTCGGTGTTTGCCTACTTTCACCAGCTTTATCCGGCTGTTGGGCTGAAGGTAATCTGCGGGACAAGCGCGCATCTGGTTGAGCAGGTTAAAGCCGCCGAGCTTGATCTGGCCCTGGTGACACGCCAGCGCAACTCGCCGGGTGGCGATGTTATCCGCCGCGAGCCGCTGGTCTGGGCGGTGGGGGTTAACCAGCAGCCGCTACTCAGCGACCCGATTCCGCTGGCGCTTTATTCACCAGGCGCCGATGTATTTAGAGAAGTCGCTGAGCAAGCCCTACAGGGCGCGGGGCGCAACTGGCGGGTCGCCTATACCAGCCAGTCGATGGCGGGGTTGGCGCCTATCGTGATTGCTGGGCTTGCGGTCGTGGTGGTAACGCGCAGCATGTTGACGCCTTCACTACGTCCGCTGGATGAAAGTAGCGGTTTGCCTGCCCTGCCCATGATCGAGCTGGCGCTGCACCGTGCGCCCCACCGGCCATCAGAGCCGGCCCGGCGTTTAGGTGAGTTGATCCGCGAACAGCTAGCCGCCCCCAGCGAGGCGCTATAAGAGCAAGCACTAAGCGTTGAATGATAAATCGACTTAATATAGCTAGACTAAACATATAGCTAGACTAAACGCCAAATAACGTTGTTGCTAGGAGTGCTCAATGCACGAGCTGGATCACTACATTTATCCACACCGGGTGCTGCATTGGCTGGTAGCGGGTGCCGTACTACTTGCCCTGGTCAGTGGTTTAACCATTGGGATTATGGGTTATGAGCGTACCGTTACGCTGGTGGGCAATACGTTCACTAACCTGCTTTACACTAGTCATAAAACCTTAGGTTTAACAATTTTACTGCTGATGACCCTGCGCATTATTACCCGTACAGCGTTTGTAGTGCCGGATCATGATCCGCCCTTGAATGCGTTTGAGCGCATTGTCAGCACTAGTGTGCATCATCTGCTTTATCTGGCGCTTGTAATTATGCCGTTGCTGGGTTGGGCCGCAACTGCCAGCGGTGGGTACCCGGTTGAGTTTTTTCATTGGCATCTGCCTGCACTGATTAGCGAGCGCCCTGCGCTTTCTGACCAGCTCTATACATGGCATGGGCGTCTTGGCTGGGCCATTTTGGTATTGATCGTACTGCACGTAGCTGGGGCGTTATTTCACTGGCGAATAAAGCACGATAACGTCACCAAGCGTATGAGCCTATTCGACTAGGTTTTAAGCGAAGCCCAAACCCTCGCAGGGAGCGATGATATATGGGCCTGCAGATCGCCTTCATTATCGGTTTGGCTGCCGTACATATCTTCGCCAGCAGGCTTCGCAAGCTGAGCGCTGTACCTCGCAGCGCCTGGCTTTCGCTAGCAGGTGGCGTCTCGGTTGCCTATGTCTTTATCCATATCTTTCCTGCCCTGAGCGATGCTCACGAAACCATTAACGCCCACGGCCTGCTGGAAGTGCTGGAGCATAACGTCTATATCGTGGCGTTAATTGGCTTGGCAGTGTTTTATGGGCTTGAACAGATCGCCACCAAGTATTCCCATAAAGGCCAGCAGGACGAATCGGTTAATTTCCAAAAGCTGAAAAGCGTGTTTTGGATACACATTGGTTCTTTTTCGCTTTATAACGCGCTGATCGGCTACCTGCTGGTTTATCGCAATAACGAGCTTCCCGCGATTATCTTTTTCTTTTTGGCGATGAGCGCGCATTTTCTGGTCAACGATCAGGGGCTGGTGCGTCATCATCGGGATCTCTACTTGAGCAAGGGCCGCTGGGTGCTGTCCGCGGCGGTTCTCATCGGTTGGCTGATAGGGCTAAGCGTGGATGTAAGTGAACCTATTATCAGCCTGCTTTATGCGTTTGTGGCCGGTGGCATCGTGCTTAACGTGTTGAAAGAGGAGTTACCCGAAGACCGCCATAGCCGCTTCTGGCCCTTTGCGTTAGGTGCGCTTAGCTGTACGGTGCTGCTGGTGTTTTCCTAGCGTTGGTTTAATAGCCTAATCGGTGCTCAGCCGCAGGCCTTTTGAGCTTCGCAAGCAATATGAGTGGCCCGCCACACGGTGCTGGGCGTTGCACCCTGTTTAAAATCTGCACAGCAATCCACGCGTGTTAACACATACGGTTCGCAGGTGATCAGCAGTTTTCCCTGCTGGCTAGGCGTTTGCCATGCGACGTTGACCTGGCAGGCCGAAGGCGGCTCGATGGGCGTGATGCTACTTACACCTAGCTCACTGACAGGGCCGCAGTCTTTGAGCCAATTGAGTGCTGCGACCTGGGCACACTGCTGTACGGGCGTAAGGTCTGCGCCGCCGCGATAGCAGGGCAGGTAAGGGCGATTGGCCGCTTCGGCATCCAACAGCCGGGGCAGGTGCTCTTCGCTGATCCGCCCATATTTACGGCGCTCGGGAAAGACGATAACGCTGGCAGCCAGCCGACAGCCACCCAGGTGGGTGCTTTCCCATACATCGAACGGATGCGCGTGCTGCAGTGCCTGTGCGGCAAGCGCTTGATAGGTTCGAAAGCCAAATTTGGCGCAGCACTTATCTTTTTTACCATGGGTACAACATAGAATCAGTGAGCCGTTTAACGAGGCTGTATACCAGTGCTCAAGCGATGTGTTGTGGGTAAGCGCGTTTAAAAAGGCCAACAGTTCATCGCGGGGCACCTCATAGATATGCCCTTCGGGCAGCAAGAAAATCCTGTGCTGGTGGGACGGTTGGTTGCGGCGATGAATAAGATTGATGCGCCGCCCGTTGCTGGCGATGGTATCGACGGCTTCTTGAATCGCCTCGGGCATATCGCTGGCATGCCGCATGCCGCGCCCCCATTTCTTGCTGGGCCAGCTGATGAGCAAATTGCGCTCGGCATGTGCGCCGTTGCCCGCTAATGGATCCTCTAGGGCGGCGCTCTCGACGCTACAGAATAATCGCACGGTGCTCATAACGGGGCCTGCGCTAACAGCTTATCAGGCAGGCGGCCAGTCGAGGCTGGCCCGTGGCTAATGCTTGGCACGCAGACCAGCCGTTGGCTGTAAGGGTCACGGATAACGTGAGCATCCAGATCAAAGACCTGCTTCAGGTTATTGCGGGTAAACACGTCTTCGGGCTGGCCGCTGTGAACAATTTCACCGTTACACAGCATTACCAACCGATCAGCATAAGCCGCTGCAAGGTTAAGATCGTGTAAAACCACTAGCAGCGTGCGGCCTTTGTCGTGGGCGAGGCGCACCAGTAGCTCAAGCACATCCACCTGGACTTTTAAGTCCAAAAAGGTGGTGGGCTCATCCAGTAGGATCAGCTCGGTTTCCTGCGCGAGCACCATGGCAATCCAACAGCGCTGGCGCTGGCCCCCTGAAAGCGCATCAATCGAGCGGTGGGCAAAGTCGCTGACGTCGGCCGTTTGCATGGCATCCTGTACAGCGCGTTCGTCTTCCGCGGACCATTGACGAAAACGGCGCTGATAGGGAAAGCGGCCCAGGCTAACAAGCTCACGAACCGTCATGCCGTCAGGTGCCGTTGGGCTTTGCGGTAAAATACCCAGTTTTCGCGCCACATCACGGGTGGCGTGCTGGTGGATATCCTGCCCATCCAGAATGACCTGGCCACGGTCAGGTGTCAGGGTGCGAGCAAGGGTTTTCAGAAGGGTCGACTTGCCGCTGCCGTTGGGTCCTAGTAAGGCGGTAACGCGACCTGTTTCAACTGTGAAATTGACGTCTTTCAAGACAGGTCGGGCAGCATAGCCGGCCGTTAGGTTTATACCGCTAAGCCGCTGTTCGAGCATGGAAATTTGGCGCCTTTTAGTGATAATCATTTGTATCTATGCGACCAAGTGTGGCATTGTCGCAAGCTTTCTGTCTACTCCAACGAGGCCCACTTGATCAGGGCTGGGTGGGTCATGCGCTTTTTGTACGTAATGTTAGCCCTGCTTGGCGGTTTACTGACCAATGCTGCCGCTGGCGATGAGCCCGCGCGGCGGGTGGTGCATCCGTTCGGAGAAACCCTTATCGAAGGCCAGCCTGGACGGGTTGTATCGCTGTATCAGGGCGCAACCGATACCGCACTGGCCTTGGGCGTTACGCTCATCGGTGTGGTGGAGTCCTGGGTCGAGCGCCCTATGTATCACTATTTGCGCGATGCGCTGCCCGAGACGGTGCGCTATTTAGGCCTTGAAACCCAGCCTGACCTTGAAGGTGTCGCTGGCCTTCGGCCTGATCTGATTATCGGTGCCGACTATCGCCATGAGCTTGTTTACCCGCTGTTATCGCGGATGGCGCCAACCGTGATTGTAAATACTGGACTCGATTTTAAAGCCCTGCTGACCCTGGTAGGGGCTGCAACCGACCACGAAGACGCCGCGCAACAGCTACTCACCCAGTGGAATGCCCGGGTGGCTGATTTTAAGCGCCAGATCGCAGCCAAGCTGGGCGATGCCTGGCCCCAGCGAGTGGCGATTGTCAGCGTGCGAGCTGATCACGTACGGCTTTATTATCACGGCTTTGCGGCCAGTATTCTTGCCGAGCTCGGGTTCAGCCTGCCTGAAAAGCAGGGGGTGACCAGTTGGGGGATCAAGCTTAGCAGCCGAGAAGGCATACCCGCACTTGAGTCCGACGTCATGTTTATGTTCCTGCAGGGCGCTGAGGAGTCCGTCGCATATACCCTGGCGCAGTGGTCGCAGCATCCTTTGTGGCAAAACCTTACCGCTGTGCGTAATGACCAGGTGTTCGAAGTCGACCCTGTAACGTGGAATATGGGCGGCGGGGTTATCGCGGCCAATCATTTGCTGGATGAGCTTTACGCCCATTACCAGCTAGACCCTTTTTACCCTGAGGAGGGCGTACGTGTTAATCACCCATAGCGCTAAAAGCTGGGGGATGCTCGCGAGTGCCACGCTACTGCTGGTGGCTTTTTGGCTGAGCCTTGCAACAGGCCAGACCGAGATGGAGTGGTCGGCGGTTTTCAACGCATTGACGGCTTACCAGCCGGGCAATATCGATCATCTTATTGTGCGTACCGAGCGTTTATCGCGCACGGTCATCGCGGCGTTAGTGGGATCAAGCCTTGCCGTGTCAGGCGCGTTAATGCAGACCTTGACCCGCAATGCGCTAGCCGCCCCCAGCGTACTGGGCATCAACGCCGGGGCCATGCTGTTGCTGGTGGTGGCAAGCACGTGGTGGGGCTTGAGGTCCCCGTTTGCCTTGGTGTGGGTGGCCTTCTTCGGCGCTGGGGGCGCGGCATTTCTGGTTTATCTATTGGGACGTAGCCCTGGGCGAGGGCTTTCTTCGGTACGGGTAGTTCTTGCGGGTGTGGCCATGACGGCGCTGTTTGTTTCACTCGCCCAGGGCGTGCTGATTGCCCATCAGGATCAGTTTGAAAGCCTGCTCTTTTGGTTGGCAGGCTCGGTCGCCGGGCGCGAATTAAACGCCGTTACCCCGCTGTTACCGCTGTTTGGCGCAGCGCTGCTGCTCTCCGGTTTGCTGTGTCGTTCCCTGAACCTGCTGGCGCTGGATGATGAAGTCGCTACAGGTCTGGGCCAGCGCACCGGTGCCACTAAACTTTTAACCGGAAGCGCGGTGATCGTACTGGCCGGTGGGGCGGTGGCTATCGCCGGCATGATTGGCTTTGTAGGACTGGTTGTGCCGCATATGGTGCGCGGGATTTTTGGCCGCGATCATCACTGGGTATTGCCGGGCTGCGCCTTATTGGGCGCAAGCTTATTGATGTTGGCTGACACCGGCGCACGATTGTTAATGCCCCCACAGGAAGTGCCGGTGGGCATTATGACCGCGCTGCTCGGAACCCCGTTTTTTCTCTACCTGGCTCGGCGCCGGAGCCTTGGCTTATGACCGCCCAGCCACGTCTTTGCACTTTAAAACATAGCGATGCGCATCAATCTTGCCGCGTGGTGGCTGTGCTTAGCGTCATACTCCTGGCAAGCCTGCTGCTCTCGGTATCACTGGGCAGTCAGCCCACTGCTTTTATGGATGTGCTGCACGGGTTGATACGCCCCCAGCACAGTGAGATCCGGCTGATACTTTATGAGCTGCGCCTGCCAAGGACACTGCTGGCCATATTAGTCGGGGCAGCCCTGGGGGTGTCTGGGCTGATACTCCAGAAGCTGGTGCGCAACCCCTTGGCTTCCCCGGATGTAATCGGGATCAGTAGCGGTGCCTCGGTGGCGGCGGTGCTGGTGTTGACGTTGGGGGCTGGCGCGATCAGTGAGCGTTGGCTGCCGCTTGCCGCCATGGCCGGGGCGGCACTCGTTGCGTTGGGTATCGTCACGCTTGCCTGGTCGCGCGGGGTAACGCCGACACGCTTGGTGCTGATGGGTATCGGAATTGCGGCGGCCTTGGGCGCCTTTACCACGCTGTTGCTGGTCTTAAGTACCGATACCTCGGCCATGCATGCGTATATCTGGATGACCGGCAGCCTGTATGCGACGCAGTGGTCATCGGTAATCGGCATGCTGCCTTGGGTCGCTTTGGGCTTGCCGCTGGCCTTCGTGATGGCGCGCCAGCTGGATGTATTATCGCTGGGAGATGAACTGGCGATTGGCCTGGGCTCACAGGTCACAATGAGCCGTTTAAAGCTGTTGGGCTTAAGTGTGATGCTAACCGGGGCGGCCATTGCCTATGCGGGAGGGCTAAGCTTTATTGGCCTGATAGCGCCGCACATCGCACGGCGTCTGGTGGCTAATCGCACAGCCGCATTGCTGCCGGTCACCGCGCTTGTCGGCGCTTTGTTGCTGCTGTACGCGGACTTGATCGGCCGACTTGCATTTTTACCTCGCGACCTACCGGCAGGCATCTTTGTGGCCGGTATCGGAGCGCCGTTTTTAATTTATCTGCTTTATCGCTGGCAGCGCCATTAATTCCAGCCATGTGCCTGTACCGCGCATAAAAAAGGCGACCCAAAAGGCCGCCAATCGATCGCTAGAAGGAATACTTGAAAAGCTAAGGTGTTAGAAAATAGTGGTTAAAAGTCGACGCTATAGCCCAGCGTGAAAGTACGTCCGCGGCCAGTGAAATAGTAGTCGTCACTGACGCGCGCCGCCTGGGAGTAATAGGTCAGGTACTGCCGGTCAAACATGTTTTCGATACCGAAGCTCGCTCGGCCCAAGGGCAGTTGGTAAGTGAGAGCGGCATCCACCAGGCTGTAGCCATCGAACTCAAGCTCAGGGTCGTCAACGCTGCGATTAAAGTAATGCGTGCCTTGCAAATGGCTTGATAGCTGCTTGTTCCAGGCCGCTGACCAGGAAAGCTTGAGCGTGCTGGGTGCGATATTGATACCCGTCAATTCGGTGTCGACCTGTCCATCGCCGGTAGTATCCGATTTGCCCTCGGCGTAGGTGTAGCTGGCGTTCAGCGTATGGGCATCGGTAACCTGCATATCGCCGCTGATCTCAACGCCGCTGATTTCGGTTTTCTCCCTGCTGCCTACCCACACACCGTTATCCTGGGTTAACCGCTCGCCGTAATCAGAGTTGGATTCGTAATAACTAAGCTCAAGCCCATAACGCTCCCAATCAAACCGGGCACCAATTTCACGATTGTCGGTAACGATAGGCTCCAGCTGTAAAAGGCCATCCACAGACTGGTTGGGGGTTGAAATACTGCGCAGTACGCGGCCAACGTCAGGCATGCCAAAGCCTTCCGAGTAATTGGCGTATAGCTGTGCCCAGTCGTTGACCTGGAAAACCAGGCCCGCATTAAACAGTGTTTCATCGAAGGAGGGTTTCCCGCCTTCAACGCTTACCAGGTCCTGGGTCACATCGCTGCGGTCAAGCGTTGCAAAACTATCCACATCCAGTTGTGCATGCTCATGACGAACGCCGGTTTGCACCAGCAGCCGATCCGTCAGATCCAGGTCGGTTTGTATAAAGGCGGCAATGTTATTGAATTCACTGTCGGGAACGTAGGTACGGCCGGTATGCGTCAGCATCTGGCGCGTTTGATCCTGAAGTAAATCCACCCCGGTCGTGAGCGCCAAGCGGTCATCCCACAGCCCGCTTCGGCTAATCGTGAACTTGGCGCCCAGCTTGTCGGACTCGTTACGGGTTTGGTCGTACAGGGTTTCGCCAGCCTCCCCTGGGTAAGGAAACGTGGTGATGGTGTCGAACTGCGCCCGAAACTGCTGGCTATAGAGCTGGGCATCAAGGGTATTGCCGTACCAGTCGCTATGCGAATAAGCCGCGCTGACCGTAGTAACTTCGTTATAGCCCGGCTCGCCCAGGGGCGTGCCACGCCTGGCGGTAGTGGGAATGCCTGCGCTGCGGTCACCCGCAACCGGCACATAATCGTTATGGCCTTCAAGCTCAAAACGGTTGATCGAGAGCTCGATATTCTGGTCATCGCCCAGCCAGTAACCGACTTTCGCCAGCACATCGTAACTGCGTGAATTTTGCAGTTCGCCTGGGTAGGCAACGCCAATAATCTCGTTGTTACCGTCGAAGAATACGCCGCGCTCCTGGCGCGTCACTGCCGCCAGGTAATCCCAGTTGCCCTGTTGGCCGCTAAGCCGATAATCAATTTGATGACCAAACCCCTCCGACTCGAAACGATCATCCGTGGTTAAACGAATGCCGGCATGCTGATTGAAAGAGCCGTTCTCTGCCCGGCGTGTCACGTAGTTAATAATGCCGCCTGTTGCCCCCAAACCATGCTCGGCACTGGCGCCATGGATAACCTCGATACGCTCGACCATGCTCAGGTCGATGGTATAGCTGTCTCGGGCGCTGTCGCGCAGCGGATTGGATTGCGGTACACCGTCGATTAGAAACAGCGGTGAACGGCCTCGGAAGGTTTCTCCGGCATTGGAAAGCTTTTGGCGACTGGGCGAGTAGGACGGAATTAAGTTACTCAGCACTTGCCCCGGATCCTGGGTGATTGCCAGCTGCTGCTCGATCTGTTCACGAGTAATAATAGTGACTTTTTGCGCTGTTTCACCTGCGATGCTCTGGTTACGCGTCGCTGATACCACTAACTCGGATAGCTCATGGGTAGGCGGCTCTTGAGCGGATGAGTGTGCTGTTTGGGGCTGTTGGGCATTGGCTAACGCAGGCCATAAAAGCAGCGGTAGCAGACGGACGGGAGTAAACGTGGAGCGAATAAGCATGGCAATCGGGCCCTTACTGAGTAGCTTTTTTTCGTTTTAATAAAGAGCAAATATTTGTCTTTCAAGCCAATGGTAATGTTTATCATTGCCATATGTAAATGACGTTATTTTTTAGTGATCCGCAAGGGTAGTGGAAAATGTAAATGAAAATCACTTTACGCATTGACTTGGCGGGGTAGTCCGTCACAATTCGCTGCCTATATTTCAGTCGGGAAGCGCTAATGGAGTTGCTGCAGGTTGTCTTTCGTCACTACCGCTGGCCGTTTTTAGGGGCCATTGGTTTAAGTCTTTTGAGCGCGGGCCTGGGGGTCGGTGTTATCGCCTTTATTAATCAGCGCTTGATTGAAGTAGGCAGCCCCATGTCGGCGCTACCCCAGTTTTTGGGGTTGTTGGTGGTGCTGCTGGTGGTGACCCTGGCGACCCAGTTAGCCCTTACCTTGTTGGGCCACTATTTTGTATATGACCTGCGCTCAAGGCTTGTGAAACGCATTCTGGATACCGATATCGAGCGTCTTGAGCGACTGGGTAATGCTACGCTCCTGGCAAGTCTTTCGAGCGATGTGCGAAATATCACCATCGGCTTTGTACGCCTGCCCGAACTCGTCCAGGGGGTGGTGCTAACCCTTGCTTCGGTTGCGTACTTGGCATGGCTCTCGCCGCAAATGGTGGTGATTACCATTGTGTGGATTGCCTTCACCATGGGTGTGGGCTGGGTGCTGGTATCCAAGGTATATCGGCATTTTAATCTCGTGCGGGCAACCGAGGATCGTCTTTACAAGGACTATCAATCGGCGATTGAGGGGCGCAAAGAGCTTGCGTTAAACCGGGACCGAGCGAGGCGGTTTTTTGAGGATAGCTACACCGCTAATGCGCGGGATTATCGCTACCATATTATTCGTGCCGATACGTACCATCTAAGCGCCGGTAACTGGTCCAACATCATGATGCTGGGGGCCATTGGCGTAGTCTTCTTCATGGCGAACGGGCTTGGGTGGGCAACACCGGCCGTGGCGGCCACGTTTGCATTAACCCTGCTGTTTTTACGCACGCCGCTTATTCAGGCGGTAGGTGCCTGGCCGACCTTGATTAGCGCTCAGGTGGCGTTTGATAAGCTGGCAAGTCTGAAGCTTGCCGACTATCAGCCGGGTTTTGAGGTCGATGACGCCTTTGCGTCGTGGCAGCGTCTGGAGCTTGTCGATGTGACCTACCACTATCCCGCGGGCGAGCAGGGCGAAGGGTTTCACATTGGGCCGGTCAATTTGACCTTGATGCGTGGTGAGCAGGTCTTTCTGATTGGCGGCAATGGCAGCGGTAAATCTACCTTTGCGCGGCTGTTAACCGGGCTATACCGGCCGCAAACCGGGCAGATCAAGGTTGATGGGCAGGTGCTTACGCCTGCGCAGTGGCATGCCTTTCGGGCGCGATTTGCCAGTGTGTTTACCGATTTCCATCAGTTTGATCTGGCCATGAAAGCCGGTGGTGAAAAAGCCGATCCTGCCCTTATCGATACCTGGTTAAAGCGCTTGCAGATGCAGCAAAAGTTACAGTGGGAGGGCGACCGAGTCGTTAATACCCAGCTTTCCCAGGGCCAGCGCAAGCGCCTGGCGCTTCTATTAGCTATTGCTGAAGAGCGGGACATTTTATTGCTGGATGAGTGGGCCGCGGATCAAGACCCGCAGTTTAGGCGGCTATTTTATCGCGAACTGCTGCCCCATCTGCGTGATATGGGCAAAACGGTGTTTGCGATTAGCCACGATGACAGCTACTTCGTTCACGCGGATCGTTTGCTGGAAATGTCTCAGGGGCAACTACGCGAGCTAACCGGCGAGCAGCGCGATGTGGCAAGCCAAGATGCCGTCGCCCAGATCAATCATTAACGCGTATCAGTTTAATTAAAGCGTATGAGTTTATGTTGACCGCGTGCGAGCCACGCGGTCACAGCCTTCCAGCGGACAGTTACTGCAGACGCTGAACTCATCCAGCAAGTAACGCAGGCAGCAAAGCTTGCGTACTTTCTTCACTTCATTACTGCCTTTGGGCGTAAACGTACGCACCGGCTGAAACAGAGGGTTGCGCTGCCCGTTAAGGTGGCGTGATTCCAGCAGGGCCCGTGCGGCAGCCAGCGCCTTGGGGTTCACCTCCGGATGCTCTGCCAGTGCATTGACGTAGAAATCCAGATAGCCTCCGGCATTGCTCCAAAACACCCGTGGGGCGGCGCCGGATATAGCGGCCAGGCGTTCAATGAGTGGTGCCCAGTGTTGATCAATCAGTTTGCTAAAGCGCTGCTCCGGGTCTTGCGTGTCCAGCGGTACGCCTTCATCAGGGAGCCAAAGCTGCTTGGTACAGCCCTGCTCATTAACGATCACATAAACCTCATCGAGCCCGACCGGTAAATCGCGGTTGAGGAGAAGTTGCGACGCTAGAGTGGGCACGGTTAACGCAACAAAATGCCATTTCGACCACAGCGACGTGATCGCGCGCTTATCTCCGCCTGGGTAGCGTGAGGCATAGAGCGAAATGTCTTGTTCCAACAGCGCAGGGTTACGCCAGCGAGCTGCTTTAATCGCGCCAGCGGGTATTTCGGTGCCAATCAGCGGAGGTGTAAAGGGCGCCAAGGGGCCCTGGTAACAGTCGGCCAATGAGGGCAGGGCAGCAGCAGTCTGACGTAACGCAAGAGACATAACCGGACTCCAACAGGGGCGCTGGGAATGCATGAGTGCGGGCAGTTTAAACGATAATGCATATCAGTAAAACATCAAGGCGTTATTGAATGCGTCTATATATCAAATGAAAATGATTTTGTTTTGTTGTAGTCTTTGCGCTCCTGCTCTGTTGTTGACCCCTCGTGCCTTTAAAAAAATAAGGAACCCTCATGTCGCTGCCTTCTTCCTCCTGGCGCTCGCTTACCTTTGTGCTATTGGGCGCGTTGTCATTGCCTGGCGCTGTATGGGCGCAAGCGCCCAGTAACCACGCCGCGCTTGAAACCGTGACCGTGATTGGCGAAGCAACGGCACGTGGCGACACACCAGCCCCTGCATTTGCCGGTGGGCAGGTGGCGGCTGGCGCGCGCATTGGAACCTGGGGGCAGCGCGCGGCCGCTGATATACCCTTCAATGTGATCGGCTTTACCGCAGAGTTAATCGACAATCAGCAGGCCAAAACGCTGGCGGATGTGCTGATCAACGATGCCTCGGTACAAAGCGGCTTTGGTTATGGCAACTTCGCTGAAAAGTTTCAGATTCGTGGTTTTGAACTTGATGGTGACGATATTGCTTATGGCGGCCTTTACGGTGTATTGCCGCGCCAGGTTGTTGCCACTAATCTTGCCGAGCGTGTGGAGCTATTTAAAGGCGCCAATGCCTTTGCCAATGGCGTTTCTCCGGGAGGCTCTGGAGTTGGCGGGGCGATCAATATCGAGCCCAAACGCGCCGCAGATGAACCGCTCACGCAGCTGACGACTGCGGTGACCGACAGTGGCTATGTGGAAAGTGGTGTCGAACTTGGGCGGCGTTTTGGGGCCGAGAACCAGTTTGGCGTGCGTACCAGTATCGAGCGAGGCCGGGGCGACAGCGCGATTGATAATGAAGAGCAGCGCGCAACTTCGGCGGTCATAGGACTGGATTATCGTGGTGAGCGTGGCCGTGCTTCGTTGGATATTGGTCATCAGGCCCATGCCGTCCAGAATGGCCGTTCGGTGGTTCATTTGGGGGCTGGCGTGGGCAGTGTTCCCAATGCACCTTCGGCAAGTACCAACTATGCACCCAAATGGGCCAATACAGACCTTAAGACCAACTTTGCCATGCTGCGTGGTGAGTACGATGTGACCGACAGCTGGACAGCCTATGCGGCATTGGGTGGCAATAATACCCGAGAAAACGGTACTTATGGGTCTCCCACCGTCAGGGGCGAGGGTGGTGCATCCACTGTCGGCCAGATGAGCGTGCCGTATCGTGCGGAGGGTGTCGGCGGGCAGGCCGGCTTGCGCGGAGCCTTCGATACGGGAGCCGTTAGCCATCAACTGGATCTGGGCTATTCAAGCGTCTATCGCACCACTCGGTCGGCCTATGCAATGGCTACCCCCGCCTTGCCCACCAATATCTACCGGCCAGCTAACGTAGCTTTTCGGGAGCCTGGGTTGATAGGGGGTGACTTGGAAGAACCGAATTTGCGTAGCCGCACGCGCAACAGTGGCGTGTCGCTTTCTGATACCCTGGGGTTTCTGAATGATCGCCTGCTGTTGACCCTGGGCGCGCGCTATCAGGATGTCGAGGTTACCAACTATAGCTATCAAGGCGAGTTCGATAACCGGTTCAGCGATACCCGTCTTTCGCCGGTGTATGGCATCGTTGTGAAGCCGACGGACTCCCTGTCGCTCTATGCCAACCATATTGAAGCGTTACAGCCGGGCGATACGGCTCCCACCACTGCGCTGAATGCTGGGCAGAACATTGGTTTGATTGAAGCGGAGCAGAACGAAGTCGGCGCCAAGCTCGATGTGGGCAACCTGGGCGGCAGTTTGAGCCTGTTTCAGATCGAGCAGCCCAATGCCTTTGTTGACGCTGAAACTGGTATTTACGCCTACTATGGCGAGCAGCGTAACCGCGGCGTGGAGCTAAGTGTGTACGGCGAGCCGATGGAGGGGTGGCGCCTGTTGAGCAGCGCGGTGTGGATTAATCCTGAACTGACCCACACTACTGATGGTACAAACCAGGGCAACGACGCGGTGGGCGTGCCCAACTACCGGTTAGTGCTGGGCAGCGAGTGGGACATTCCACAGGCGTCAGGCTGGACGCTCAGTGGCCGTGCGGTGCGTAACGGCAGCCAGTATCTGGACGCGGCAAATCAGTTGGAAGTCGATGCCTGGACTCGCTGGGATCTCGGCGTTCGCTACGTCATGCCGCTCAATACGAACACGCTAACCCTGCGGGCCAACATCGAAAACCTCACCGATGAAAACTATTGGGTCTCGGCGACCGGTGGTTACCTGACCCAGGGCGAGCCACGTACGGTCAAACTTTCCGCCGCACTGGACTTCTAGGCCAGGATTAATCGGCTAACAGCGCTTCGCTGAGTAACTCGGCGAAGCGTTTTGCGGAGGGAAACCCACCAAAACTCCAGACGGCGGGTAGTCGAATGACACGGTTTTCCTGCACTGCGGGCAAATGCTGCCAAAGTGCATTGCCAGAAAAATCATTATTCATGCCGGTAGGAAGCGGCTCGACGACGACGAGCGTCGCGTCGGGATAGCTCAGCAGTTCCTCAAGCGCCACGGTCGAAAAGCCCCATTGATTAGTTGGATGCTGCCAGACACCGGCCAGCCCCAAACGCTCCAGCACCGCTTGAAACAGGCTGTTTTCGCCAAATACGCGTAGATGTCGCGCATCGATAAACTGTACGACGAGTAGCGGTGGCTGCCCTTTTAGTTGATCTTTTTGGTAGTCCAGGTAGGTTTCGACGGCGTCGATCAGGGTCACCGCTGCTGAATCATCGCCGTTTAATGCGGCTAATGTGTGGGTGGTACGCGTCAGGCGTTGCCATAGGGGATCGCCTGGCTGGTAGGTGGCAAGCCCGGTTACCGGGGCAATGGTACTCAGCTGGTCACTTAAGCGCATATATAGCGGCGAAAGCAGCACATGGTCGGGTGCCTGTTGTGCCATCAGCTCTCGATTGGGCTGGGCGCGCAGGCCAACATCCAGAACGTTGGCGGGTAGCTGGTCGGCGCCCACCCAACGCTTGTATTGGGGAATCTCTGCAAGCCCAACAGGCGGGTTGCCAAGCGCTATCAGCGTTTCGGCAATCGTCCAATCCAGCGTCACGATATTGGCTGAGGCCGCCACTTGAAGGGAGGTGAGCGCGCTAACGCAGGCCAGTGCTAACTGGCCGTAACGCAGGCAGCGCATCATTGGGCAACGGCGATGTTGTGCTCTCCGTTAGGATGCTTCATGACCTGCATGGGTAGCCCATAAATAGCTTCCAGCGTGCTATCGCGCATCATGTCGTCTGGTGTGCCGTGGGCGAGTAAACGACCGCTATGCAGGGCCATCAATTCATCACAGTAACGTGAAGCCATATTGATATCGTGCAGTACGATAATAACCCCAAGTTCCAGCTCGTCGCAGAGCTTGCGGATGAGCGCGAGAACTTCCATCTGGTGAGCTATATCCAGCGCGGCGAGTGGCTCGTCAAGCAGCAGAAAGCGGCTGCCTTGAGCCAATAGCATGGCAAGCCAGACCCGCTGGCGTTCACCGCCGGAAAGCGTATCGACCAGACGGTCGGCAAAGGCTTCGGTATGGGTGAGGGCGATAGCGCGCGCGACAGCGTCTTTGTCTTTTTGCGTATGGCGGCCTAACAGGCCATGCCAGGGGTAGCGGCCAAAGGCGACCAGCTCACGTCCGGTCAAATTTTCTGAGTTGGGCAGGTGCTGGGGAAGGTAGGCTACCTGGCGGGCAAACTCGCGATTGCCCCAGTCGCTCAACGGGCGCTGATCAAAATAAATGTCGCCCTGGCTGGCAGGCTGTTGCTGAGCCATGAGCTTTATCAAGGTCGACTTGCCTGAACCGTTATGGCCGATCAGGCCGTAGACCTTACCTTGCTGAAAAGTATGTTCAATGGGCTGCAAAAGGGGCTTGTCATTGATCGCGAAAGTAGCGCCTTTGACCTCGAACATGAATGACTCCTGGCCGTCAGAAGAAGGTGAACATAAAGCGCTGATTGTATCGTTAATGGTTATCATTTAATAGCGATGGTCAGGTACTTCGAAAAAGCGCACGACAAATGGGCTAGCCGCTTAGCGATTGATGGGGCCTGCCATGCGGGATAGCACCTTATCCTTGAATACAACGCGATGCATAAGCGCCATTGCCACGTGCCCAACCACCAGCGTCAAAAGCAGCCAGGCGAGCGGGCTGTGCAGTAGGTTGGCGGTGGCGATCATCCAAGGGATTTCACGCTCGGCCGCACTGAAGAGCGGTAGGCCGTAAACACCCAGAGCGCGGCCGCTGCCGTACTCACGCAAGATGGCAAGGCTCGGCAGAGCGATCAACAGCGCGTAAAACGTTAAATGCACCGTATGCGCTAACGTACCGCCAAGCCCTACAGCAGGCAAAGGGCGTTGGCGCCGGTTGACATATGCCCAACCTGCGCGAAGCAGGGTAGTTACTAAAAGCAGAACGCCCAGCGAGCCATGAGGGCCGATACTTGAGAGGGTTAAAGTAAACGGGGTTTCGCCATACCCGCGCCATGCCAGTACCACGCTGAACTGAAGCAGCACAATGGCCGCTGTCAACCAGTGCAGAGCACGGCTGATGAATCCATAGCGGGTAGTGCTATCGAGTAAGTAGGAGCGAGGGCTCGCCAGAGGGGCAGGGGTGGTGATATTAGTCATTATTGGATGTCTCGATGGCTTAGCTATTTTCTTTACCTAGGCGCCAGTAACCCATACTCGTCACATACTGTTTGGGCAAACCGCATTCGTTGACTAAATAGCGGCGCAGCTGCCGGGCGACCTTGGTTTCGGCCGCAATCCAGGCGTAAAAAGGCGCGCTGTCGTTAACCGCAGCCGGTTCCCAAAGCGGCTCTTCACTATCTTCAATGCTGTCTCCACTACTATTTCCAATACTATCTCCACTACTGTCTTCAATGTCACCGCCAGCCACTTTGCAGGGCTTGCCGCCGAGTGCTTTGATTTCCTGTGCTAAATCGATGTCGCGTACCGCTCTCAATAAAAGCTCGCCGTGCTGGCTGGCTGAGTCGGTGTCTCTGGCAAGCCAGTGCATTTTGGCAGCGCTTGGAAGTGTCTGTGCGTCATCGCTGTGCGGCACCTCAAACAGCGCCTCAACTTGCGGGTGGTGGGGTAGCTCATTCAATGCTTCAAGAATGCCCACTGCCGCAGGCACCGCCGTTTCATCGGCGATGAGCAGAATGCGCCGAACGCCCTTAGGCGGCTTCCACTCAAAACCCAGAGGCGGGCCAGGGGCGTCAATTACGGGCGCCGTCATTCCCAAGCGGTCGCCTGGGCGAGCATTCATTGCCCAGCGGGAAGCCGGGCCATTATCGCCGTGGAGCACGAATTCGACATCCACTTCGGCACATTCAGCGCGTAACGCACGAATAGTGTACGTACGCATTGCGGGGCGCTGAGTCTCGGGTAACGCGCGATACGCCTCATACCAGTCATGGGCTTGTTGTTGCACTACGTTAAACAGTGCATCCAGGCTGTCTTTATTGCTGGGAAAGAACAGCTTGATACGCTGATCCGGCGCATAGGTTGCCATTTGTTCTACTTGCGGGCCGGTGAATGTGAACCTGACAAGTGAAGGGCTGATTTGAGTACGCCGTAATAAGGTGACATCAAACAGCAGGTAACTGGGTTTTGCGGCCATTAAGGGGACTCCGATAACGAGGGTATCAATTGTAGTGCTAATCGTTATCATTTAAAATCACAGCTTTATTTTCCTGCTGTTACCGCCCAAACAAAGCTAAGGCTCTGAAATGATCGTGCTGCCTATCGCGTTGCCCCTTATCCATGGCTGGGTAACTACCCGAGATCACGCGTTATGATAAGTACCGACGCCCTTGGGCAAAAAACGCGCGGTATGTCTCCTGCCAACGTTTGCTTGTTGCTTAGCCTGCCGTTGCTGATACTGTTTGCGATGAGCCTCCACGGTCAGGGCGGCATTCTCACCGGGCTTCATGCGCTCCTTGCGCCTTCGTTTGAAAATACCAATGAAGTATTACTTTACTATGCCTGGTGGCCACGGCTCTGTGTGGCGCTGCTAGCGGGCGGCGGGTTGGCGCTGGCCGGGGTATTAATGCAGCAGGTGTTGCGTAACCCTTTGGCATCGCCAACTACGTTGGGCGTGGCGTCAGGCGCTAACCTGGCGCTTATGGTGGCAACGCTGATGGCACCAGGCCTGCTGGTCATCGGGCGTGAGTGGGTGGCGTTAATCGGTGGGGGATTGGCCGTTGGCCTGGTGTTTGCGATTACCTGGCGACGCGGCCTTGCCCCCGTTGTGGTGGTGCTGGCAGGCCTGGTGGTCAATTTGTACCTGGGTGCGCTTTCCACCGCACTGCTGCTTTTCAATCATGAAACTCTGGCGGGCCTACTGATTTGGGGGGCGGGGTCACTTGCCCAAAACGGCTGGGATGGCGTGGCCTCTTTATGGCCTCATCTGGCGATAAGCGTTGTAGCTGCCGGGCTGTTGCTGCGTCCTTTAGGCGTGTTGGAGCTGGATGATGCCAGTGCCAAGAGTTTAGGTATATCGCTTAAATACCTGCGCTTTGCAGGCCTTGGATTAGCCGTTTTTATCACCGGCAGCGTGGTGAGTGTGGTCGGAATCATCGGTTTTATTGGCCTTGCGGCGCCTAACATCGTGCGTATGGCTGGCGCCCGTCGATTACGTACCCGTATTGTGTGGTCCACTCTGCTTGGGGCTGTGTTGCTTGCCACCACCGACCTTCTGCTTCAGCATTTCTCGGGCATGGTGGCCACGCTGATTCCTACCGGTGCCATTACTGGCGCGCTAGGTGCGCCGTTACTGATGTGGCTAATACCGCGGTTGAAACTGCAAGGCGACCGGCCTCCACGTGCGGCGGGGGTATTTATGAACCGACACCCCGCACCGCATCGCCTGGCAATGGGTATTATGCTGGCGCTATTGGTGTTTAGCATTTTTGGCCTGCTATTAGGTCAGGGAGCAGAGGGCTGGTATTGGATATCGCCTGCTGATTGGAATGTGCTGGAGTGGCGGTTGCCCCGCGTCATGGCAGCGGTGGCCAGTGGCTTGATGCTTGCGGTCGCGGGAACCGTACTGCAGCGGCTTTCTGCCAACCCCATGGCAAGCCCCGAAGTCTTGGGCATTAGCGGTGGCTGTGCCATTGCGCTGATTCTGGGTATTTATTTTTTACCCACTCCCAGCAATATTGCCCTGATCGGTATCGGTACATTAGGTGCGATGGCTACGCTATTGGTGTTGGTCGCCTTGAACCGTAAAAGCGGTTTTGTACCTGAACGACTTTTGCTGAGCGGCGTTGCGATAAGCGCCTTGTTCGATGCGGTGCGCAGCGTGTTATTGGCGGGCGGCGACCCACGTGGGCAGCAGGTCATTGCGTGGCTGGCGGGTTCGACATACTACGTCGACGTGACAAGTGCCGTGGTGGTCGGCAGTATTGCCGTCGGGCTAGCACTGGTGACACTGCCGTTCAACCGGTGGCTGGATATTTTGCCGCTAGGCGCACCCACCGCACGTTCGCTGGGCATTAATCTGAATCGTGCGCGGCTTGCGCTATTGTTGCTGGTCGCTCTGCTAACCGCCTGCGCTACGTTGATCGTTGGGCCGCTTTCATTTATTGGCTTGCTGGCGCCTCATATGGCGCGCTTAGTAGGTTTCTCGCGTGCGCGCCAACATCTGTTGGGCGCGGCGCTGATCGGCATGCTGCTGATGGTGATGGCCGATTGGGTCGGTCGTCAGATTATGTTCCCGTATGAGATACCGGCAGGCCTTGTCGCTTCCTTGATTGGCGGCGCTTACTTTATGTGGGGCCTGCGGCGGTTATAAGTCGTTCAAACGAGCCTAAAATGTACGGTAGGCGCTTAAACCCTAAGCGCCTACCGCTTGGTCTACGTATCCCTGCTCAGGATAAAAAAGCTCGTACACCGCTTAATGCTGGCTAAAGTACGCCTTCATCACCTCAAGCACTTTATCGATATCGGCATCGTCAATATCCCGGTGAACGACTAGGCGCGTGGCATATAAAAGCTCGATTAAAATATCGTGCTCTTTAAGCCAGGCTGAAAGAGGCGATACGTGCTCTTCCGGAATGCTTATAAACACCATATTGGTGGACTGGGAGGTAATCTCGAGACCGGGTAGCGTTGCCAGACCCTGTGCTAAGCGTGTGGCGCGCTGATGATCTTTTGCCAAGTCATCCATATGATGATCAAGCGCGTATTGACAGGCCGCCGCAATAATTCCTGCCTGACGCATACCGCCACCCACGACTTTGCGCCAGCGCCGGGCGCGTGCGATAAACGCCTGGGAGCCTACCAGGGCAGACCCGATCGGCGTTCCCATACCTTTGGAAAAGCATAGCGAGACGCTGTCAAACGGTGTGCAAAGCTGTTCCAGCGATACTTGAGACGCCACGGCTGCGTTAAACAGGCGTGCCCCATCCAGATGCGTTGATAAGCCGCGCGAGCGGGCAAACTCGGTTGCCTGACGCACGTATTCTTCAGGCAATACCTTGCCTCCTATCGTATTTTCCAGCGTCAATAAACGTGTACGGGCAAAATGAAAATCATCGGCTTTAATCGCTGCGCTTATTTTCTCCAGTGGCAAGCTACCGTCGCTGGCATTTTCAATCGGCTGCGGTTGAATGCTGCCAAGCACGGCCGCGCCGCCTCCTTCGTAACGATACGTATGCGCTGATTGACCAACAATATACTCATCACCACGCTCGCAGTGGGCCATCAGGCCTACCAGATTGCTCTGTGTACCGCTGGGGAACAGCAGCGCCGCCTGTTTGCCGGTGATCGCTGCCAGGTTTTCCTGAAACACATTTACCGTGGGGTCGTCACCCCAGACATCATCACCCACTGGGGCTGTCATCATGGCTTCCAGCATGGCCGGAGACGGGCGAGTCACCGTATCGCTACGTAAATCGATCATGAAAATTTCCTCTTATAAATAAGTTATTTCTGCGACAAGCAACTATTGTTAAAGCTATCGATACGAACTCAGTAAAGGGAATAAGATGGATCTTAAAAGCGGCTATCCGTTTTGGGCAGTAAAGAATGGTCTATTGACTACTTTCCCACAGCTCACCCGTGACCATCAATGCGATGTAGCAGTGATCGGTGGCGGAATTACCGGCGCACTGATTGCCAATGAACTAAGCCAGCATGGCCATCATGTGGTGGTGCTTGAGCGCCGGGACATCGGCTGGGGGAGTACGGCGGCAAGTACTGCGCTGTTGCAGTATGAAATTGATACTCACATGACTGAGCTTGCCAAGCATTACGGTGAGACAAATGCGGTACTCGCTTATCGCGCCTGTGCCGATTCGATTCTGGAGCTTGAAGCCCTGGCGCTTGAGCTGGAGAACGTGGAGTTTGAACGCCAGAAGAGCCTCTATTTTGCAAGCAGTGAAGAAGACGTCACATCCTTGAAAGAAGAGCTTCTGCTACGCAAGAAAAACGGATTTGAGGCCAGCTGGCTTGAGCGGGAAGCCATATTAGAGCGCTATGGCTTTGAAGCGCCTGGGGCTATTTTAACGGAGCTGGCGGCCAGCATGGATCCTTATCAAATGGCCTATCAGCTCTTTAGCAAAATCACCACACGGGGCAGTGAGGTATACGACCGTACCCAAGTTGCTCATATGACCCAGCACGACCAGCATATAGCGCTTACGCTGACCAATGGTGCAACGCTCACCTGTCAGCAGGTCGTGATTGCTGCAGGCTATGAGTCCCAGGCGTGGCTGCCTGAGCCCGTGGCTAAAAACCGCAGCAGCTATGCGTTTATTACCGACCCGATGACGCCTGAAATGCTGGGCGAGCTAAAACATACGCTAGTCTGGGAATCGTCGCGCCCGTATCTTTATCTACGCACCACTCAGAATGGTCGCTTGTTGGTGGGTGGGGATGACGATGAGCAGGATATCCCCAAACGCCGCGAGGACCGGGTACTGGAGAAAGCCCAGGGGTTGGCTGATAAGGTAAAGGCCCTTTGGCCGTCATTAACCATTAATCCTACTTTTAGCTGGGCGGGAACGTTTGCAGAAACAAGCGATGGACTGCCTTATTTTGGCCCTCACGACGCTCATGGGCCCAACGTGCACTTTGCGATGGCTTACGGTGGCAACGGCATTAGCTACAGCATGATCGGTGCAAAGCTATTGCGTGCGTTAATCGAGGGGAAGGAGCATCCACTGACCGAGCTATTTTCTTTTAAACGTCACGTTTAAAATACCCATTGGGCTACTCTATATCTGGTAGCCCCATACACGCGCCATTACATGACGAGAGTAGTAATAATGAGTCATAGGCTTTACTTGCGTGCGCTGGAGCGTAGCGATCTGCGCTTTGTGCATGAATTAAATAATAATCAAAGCATCATGTCGTACTGGTTTGAAGAGCCGTACGAATCCTTTGATGAGCTGGAAGAACTTTACAACAAGCATATCCACGATAATGCCGAGCGGCGCTTTGTGGCCGAGGACAGTTCAGGCATCGCCATTGGTTTGGTTGAGTTAATCGAAATTGACTACATCCATCGCAGCGCTGAATTTCAAATTATTATTACTCCTGATCATCAGGGCAAAGGATTTGCACGCTCATTGATACGCCAGGCGCTGCACTACTCGTTTACCATTTTGAATGTACATAAGGTGTATTTGATCGTGGCAGTGGAAAACATCAAGGCGATCCACCTTTATGAAGAGAGCGGGTTTATTGAGGAAGGGCACCTAGTGCAGGAGTTCTTTATCAATGGCAAATATCGCGATGTAAAACGCATGTATATTTTGCAAGAGACCTACCTGAATGAGCTTGAAAGCAATTCAAGCTTAAAAAATAGTGCGTAAAGGTTGCAGGACATGAGCGTGCTTTCAGAGTATTAAAATAATAACGCCTCGACATATGAGGCGTTAGCTTTAGGCAAACGAGTACAAATAACGGTAAACGCTCAACGCTTGCACATATAGGCTGCAATGGCCTCAAACGCTGCGCGCTGCTTCAGAGCACGTTGCGCCCATACTTCCATGATGTCGGCGCTGATTGCCGGATATTGAGTTACTGAGTGTTGCATGGCATGCACTCCTTTTGAGTGATTTATTCAATATTTTTGTTATAACGACATTTTATAACAACATTCTGTTGTGCATCGCAACATTGGCTTGCGAAACTAGATGGTAGGCGCTTTTTTTGCGCATAGCTAGCCAAAAGACGTAGGTAAATGACGATTGATTGTAAGCAATTGCTTACAAAATTAATCGGCAATTGCTTACATCCTTGAATGAAGAAAGCTTTTTATAAAAATCAAACACGCCAGAAAAAGCTTTAGCGTGTCTGATTTTTTTTCGCATCATGTCTAAAACCAAGGGTTTAACCTAGATGCTCTTCCAGAGCCTTCATAGCGGCTCGCTGACATAACGCTTGGAGCTTCCAGAAATGCAGTACATCGCCATCGTAGGGAGTAGGAAATAGCGGGAAAGCCATTGTGCGATCCTCCTGGTAGGACATCCGATAAAGTATAGCGGGTATTTGCTGCGATGCAGCAAGGATTTGAAGGCTCGATTTAAGTGGCTGTGCGCCAGAGTCATGGCTATAGGCGGCAAAAAGGCACTTCACCCGCTAGGCTTTATAAGCGAGAAACTTTTTCCCTCTGCAAATGGAGTCGCGACATGAGTGCCAATGTTGCCGAAATAATGGTCGATACGTTGCAAAACGCTGGAGCGAAACGTTGCTACGGGATAGTAGGAGATACGCTTAACCACTTCACCGATGCGCTACGCCAAAGCGAGATCGAATGGATCGGTGTACGTCATGAAGAGGTTGGTGGTTTTGCCGCAGGCGGCGAGGCCTATTTAACGCAGGAGCTAGCTCTGTGTGCTGGTTCCTGCGGTCCTGGCAGCCTTCATTTTGTAAATGGGCTGTTTGATGCCCATCGCAATGGAGCCCCTGTTGTCTTAATTGCCACGCAAGTGCCTCAGGAGGAAACCGGAGGCAGCTTTCCCCAGGAAGTGGATCAAACGCAGATTTTTAAGCAGTACAGCGTTTTTTGTGAAACCCTCGCTTCTCCTGAGCAGGCTCGGCGCATGACTGCGCTGGCGGCACAAGCGGCGCTCGCTAAAGGCGGTGTCGCCGTGATTATTGTGCCTGGCGATATTATGACGAAAACACCCGAAAGCGAGCTTGCTTACCGTACGCATCGGTTTGAGTACTCGCTGCGCCCGAGCGCCGATGCGTTTGTGCCCGCCGTCAAAGCGCTCAACAAGGGCGGCAAGATTACGATTTTCGCGGGTGCCGGGTGTAGTGATGCCCGTGACCAGGTAATCGCGTTGGCTGAAAAGCTGCAGGCACCGGTTGCCTGGACCTCCCGTGCTAAAGATTTTATTGAGCACGATAACCCCTACCAAGTAGGCATGACCGGCGTTTATGGCCTTGAAGGAGGTTATCGGGCGGTTTCCGAGTGCGATACTTTGCTGATGCTGGGCTGTAGCTTTGCTTTCAAGCAGTTCTACCCCGACAGCGCCACGATTATTCAGGTGGATAGCGACCCCACTCAGATTGGCAAACGTTACCCGGTGGATATCGGGATTGTGGGCAGCGCACGTGACACCTGTGAAGCGCTCTCGCAAGTGGTCAAAAGAAACGACAGCTCTCGCTGGCTAGAAAAATGTCGCAAGCACTACACAAAATCTTTAGAAAAGTCGGCACATGAAAGCCACGATGATGCGCTTATTCATCCGCAAGAGCTGACCCTGGCAATTGATCGCTTGGCTGCTGATAACGCGCTGTTTACGGCCGATACGGGAAGCGTGACCGTGTGGATGTTGCGCCATATTCAGGCCTCAGGGCAGCGTCGTACACTGGCAAGTTTACAGCATGGCACCATGGCCAATGCTTATCCTCAAGCACTAGGCATGCAGCTGGCTTATCCGGAACGCCAGGTCATCGCCATGTGCGGTGATGGTGGGTTGAGTATGCTGATGGGAGATCTGCTAACGTTAGTACAGCGGCGTATTCCGCTCAAAATTGTGGTGTATAACAATCGTTCGCTTAGTTTTGTCGAGCTGGAGCAGAAAGTGGAGGGATTGCTGGATACCTATACTGAGCTTGAAAACCCGAACTTTGGTGAAGTCGCATCGGCCATGGGACTCTGGGGGCAGCGTGTCGAGCGTGAAGACCAGTTGGAAACCGCTATCGGTCAGTGGCTGGCACAGCCCGGCCCCGCGCTCTTAGATGTTGCCGTCAACCCCATGGAGCTGGTGATGCCGCCCAAAGTGGAGGCCGGTCAGGTAGCGTCTACCGCGCTTTATTCAGCCAAGGCCGTATTGAGTGGACGTATGGATGAAGTCGTTCACTTGGTGAAGAGCAATTTTTTGAAACGCTAAGGGCTTACGCACTGTTTCAAGGAGGAGTTTTAATAACCGTTATGGCGGATGCTTTTGATGGGAGATTTTGACGTACTATGTTGTTTTAGGATCATAAGTTATGCCTTAAAACATTTCTGAAAGCATGTCCTGATAACCAATAACAATAGAGCTACGCCATGACTTCACTAATCACTTCCTACGACCACTGGGTAGCAGTGTCCGGTGGTCGCCTGTTTGCACGTAGTTGGGAACCCCCAGAGCGGGTCTCTGATACGCCGATTATTTTATTGCACGACTCGCTTGGCTGTACCGCTTTATGGCGCAGCTTCCCCGAAGCGCTATGTGAAAAGACCCTGCACCGGGTTATTGCCTATGATCGGCTGGGGTTTGGTCAATCAAATGCCTGTCTTGAGCCTCTGCCATTAAGCTTTATTGACGATGAACCCGACGCTGGTTTTGCCGCGTTATGCACAGCGCTCGCTATAAACCGCTTTATTGTATTGGGCCATAGCGTGGGCGGCTGCATGGCAATTCACTGTGCTGGCGCTTATGCATCACGGTGTCTGGGGCTGATTACGATTGCTGCGCAATCGGCTAACGAGTCGCGTACCCGTTCTGGCATCGAACAGGCTAGAACCGCTTTTGAAGTCCCAGAACAGTTTTCAAAACTGGAAAAATACCACGGCCACAAAGCACGCTGGGTATTGGATGCCTGGGTAAATACGTGGCTGCATCCCGACTTTGCCGCCTGGTCACTGACACCTGCGCTTGAACGAGTGCATTGCCCCACATTGGTATTGCACGGTGAGAAAGATGAATATGGCTCGCTCCGTCAGCCAGAACGCATTGGCCGCCATATCCAGGGCCCGACGCATTGCGAAATACTCGCGAACCTTCACCATACCCCTCACCGCGAAGATGAGGCGCAGGTAATCAGGCTTATCGGCGCGTTTATCGAAGAGCTTTCCCGTTAAGGAGATTGGATGCGTCTGCATATTTTATCCGACTTGCACCTGGAGCACTTTGACGACAGCCGCCTTTTACCGGACGTAAAGGCCGACGCTGTAGTCCTAGCCGGGGATATTCATCGTAAAGTTGAAGGCTTGGCCTGGGCGCGGGCGCAGTTCCCCATGCAGCCTATTTTATTTGTCCCGGGGAACCATGAGTTTTATGGCACCCTCATGCCGCTGATGCGCGAAGAGCTTAAGCAAGAGGCCAAGCGGCTCGGTATTGAGCTTCTGGATAACCGTGCCGTTACGCTTAACGGTGTACGCTTTTATGGCACGACCTTATGGACCGATTTTGCGCTTTACGCGAGTGATCCAACGAAAAATCCTGCCCATACCGAGGCCAAAGCACTGCGTTACATGCCTGATTTTAAAATCATCCAAACCACACCGGGCATGGCGTTGACACCCCAGACGAGCCAGCAACTACACGCTGAAGCCCTTGCTTGGCTTGAAAGCGAAATGTCCAAGCCGTTCGATGGCCCCAGGGTAGTGATTAGCCATCATGCGCCTCTTCACCACTGCATTCCTGCCCAGTATCTAGGTGATGCGCTATCGCCAGCCTTTGCCTCCCATCTGCCGCAGCTGATGGGCAAAATGGATTTATGGATACACGGCCACGTGCATGAGCCGGTGGATTTTATCTATGCCGGTACGCGGGTGTTGGCTAACCCTGGCGGATATCCGGATGAGTTTGCGCTATCACAATTTCGGCCCGGTTTGACGGTGGATGTATAGATTTATGCATATTGACATTTGCGGTTGAAAACAATCGCTGCTAAGCATTAAGTTCTCGTTTTATAAGCCTGCCATAGAAAGCTGTCTGGGCCAGAGTAAGTAACAATCTGCAGTTCTGAGCTCACAAGCTGTGTTTTCATTAAGCAGCATTTTATCTTTTTAAACTAAGCAAAGCAGTTAGCGATATGTTTTATAGCTTGATTTATTGCTGCACTGTATAGCGCGTTTAATAGACTGTTTTAAAATATTTTTCCCTTTTATTTAATACCAAAGTATAAAAACAAATTTTTATAAACTTTGGTCTTAATTGTAATGTTAAAACTTGCGACACGTATCGCTTCACCATAACGTCTATTTGTATGATGTATGACTATATCAACGGTAATTATGTTTTGGTCATACGCCTTGGTTATATGGATTCACGCGCAGCGCCAATAGTTGATAGCTCTTTAGCAGAGCTAATGAGTAAGCATCTCCAAGGCGATAACAATTCAATAATGCACGCGCACGAGGAAAACGTATGTTGCTATCAAAGAAAACGATGACAAGCGCTGGTTCGGCTGTGCTGATCGCGGCATTGGCCATACATTCCGGCATTGCCATGGCACAAGATGCCCAACTGCGTGGCAATGTCCGCGTCGTTATCGGCTCTACGTCGACCGGCGGGGATACGTACCAGAACGCCAGCATTGTGGTGGACCGCTTGGCCGAGCATCTTGGCGTGAACATGAAAGTCGACGCCGTCGGTGCAAGCTCTGCGTTTCGGACTCTGGACAGGGATTCTCGGGGTAACACCCTGATGATCTTCCACGACCAGTCCTATCTTGGCTACCTGTATGGCGTACAGGGGTACGACGATATTTTCGAGAAATATACCATCGGGCCGACCATCGCCATCAACCCGGGTAACGCCTACCTGGTACCCATGGATTCGCCGTACCAGACCCTTGATGACATCATCGAAGCCGTGGGCAGTGGTGAAACCGTTCGGGTCTCCATTCAGCCCGGCGGCGTATCCGAAATTGGCTTCAGCGCGCTTAAAAACGCGATTGCCATCGAACATCCAGGCCAGGAAGAAAACCTGGTCGCCATCAATACCGGCTCTCAGTCCGATAAGAATCAGCAGCTGTTCGATGGTCAGGCCGATGTTATCAACGGCAGCGTTCAGGCCAACGAGCAGTACACACGACTGCCCGAGAGTGACCAGAAAGCCATGCGCTTTATCTGGCTGACGGCACGTCAGGATACGATCGAGCAGGCGCCGGAAGAGGGCCTTGGTCAAACTACCCGTGAACAACTGCTCGAGTACGTCGAACCCAATGTGAATGTCACCATGGGCGACGATGAGAACTTCACCTTCGATAAGGAATTCTTCTTCCTTTACAACAAGGGCATGGATCAGGGCATTATCGATCAGATCGACGAAGCGCTTGCCGAGATCTATGACGAAGGCAGCATTCAGCAGGCGCAGCTCGACGCGTTCTTTATTCCTGACTTCAAGCCCTCCGCAGAGGCGTCGGAATACCTGCAAGAAAAAATGGGCCGCTACGAAGAGATCATCAACAACATCAACTAAGCGGTCAGGCGCTGGTGGCACGCTGCCATCAGCTTCTTCTTTTTCGGGGCAATCACATTGACGCGCCTATCGGCGGCAACGATGAGTATGCCGAGTTCATGCGTCTGGAGCAGATATGGCGTCAGATCTGTTGAGTGTTTCGATCGATTTCGAAACATCGCACCTATACTTTCCCAACCTTGTTCACTGGATTCTGGGAATCCTGTTTGCCGTAATTCTAGTCACCAGGATGGTGCCCTTTATGGCGGCCGTCAAACGGGGAGAGCGCACGCTGCCGATCATCGGTGAGTCGCGGGATAGCAGGCGCTTTTTGGGTACCTTCGCGTTGATCATCGCCTATTTCTATCTGATGGACGTGGTTGGCAACCTATTTCCCTATACGGGCTACGGCTTCCTGTTTGTCTCAATGGCTTTTGTGCTGTTCATGTCGCTGCTTTATCTACATGAATGGACGAAAAAAACCCTCATCATTGTCGCTGTCAATGCCGTTGTCGCGCCTACGCTAGTTTGGTTCGTGCTCGCCAAGCTGTTTACTATCACCTTGCCGTGACCCGAGGGTAGCGCAATGGAATTTCTCTCATTCCTCGATCTGTCTTTTTTCCTGCTGGTTGGATTTGGTACCCTGATAGGTATCATTTTTGGCGCCATTCCTGGCATGACGGCGACCATGGCGGTGGCCGTTTGTTTGCCGCTGACCTACGCGTTGGGCTTGAACCATGGCCTAGCGCTGCTGCTTGGACTATACGTGGGCGGTATCTCCGGCGGTATGGTTCCTGCCGTGCTTTTGAATATACCCGGTACACCTTCCTCGATTACCACCACCTTTGACGGCTACCCCATGGCCCAAAAAGGCGAAGGCGAAAAAGCACTGCGTATCTGCGTGATTGCCTCGCTGATTGGCGGGCTGGTCAGTGCCGCGGTGCTCTTTTTGTTTGCGCCTTTGCTTGCAGATTTCTCGATCAAGTTCTCCTATGTGGAGAAATTCTTGATCATCCTGCTGGCGCTCTCCGTAATTGCCTCGCTTTCCAACAGCATGTTGATCGGCATTTTCAGCGGCGTGATCGGCGTCTGGCTGAGTCTGGTCGGCGATTACAGCATCTCTGATGGCGGCAACGGTCATACTCGTTTGATGTTCGATTTTATGGAGCCGTACCTGTTCGAGGGCTTTTCACTACTGCCGGTGCTCATCGGCATCTTCGGGATATCAACCATTCTGCTCGAAGCTGAAAAAGGCGTTAAACGCGATGTCGCCGGGGAACGCGTCAAGATTGGCAAGGAGAGCGCTTTTTCGCTGTCGGTGTTCAAGGGTAGCCTGACAAACCTCACACGTTCTTCGTTTATCGGCACTTTCGTGGGCATGCTGCCAGGCGTTGGCGGCAGTGCGGCTTCGGTACTGGCCTATACCCAGGAAAAAAACCTTGCGCGTGATTCCTCGCAAATGGGTAAAGGAGCACCTCAGGGATTGATCTCGTCGGAATCGGCGAACAATGCGTTAACCGGCGGTGCGCTCATCCCGCTCCTATCGTTGGGTATTCCGGGCGACTCGACCACTGCCGTTTTGATCGGTGCTTTTACGCTACAGGGAATACAGGTAGGGCCGCTTTTCATTCCGGAAAACCACGACACCTGGTATGTCATGATGGTCGCCCTGGTGCTGGCCAACTTCGTGATGTTTTTCCTGATGTTCTTTGCCATCAAGCACATCGCCAAAGTGGTCATGGTACCCAAGCATGTTCTTTATCCGCTCATCGTGATGATGTGCGTGGTCGGGGCTTATGCCATCAACTACGGCATCATGTTCGATGTCTGGACACTGCTCATCTTTGGCGTTTTAGGCTATCTGATTCAGAAAATTGGCCTCGAAGTGGCGCCGTTGATCATCGGGTTCATTCTGGGCAGCCAGGCGGAAGTCTATTTCGTCAAAAGCCTCGAATCTTTCGGTACCTACAGCATCTTTTTCACCAAAAGCCCGATTGCAATGGTGCTTTGGGCGCTGATTGCCGCATCCGTGGTATTCGCCATCGCCATGGGGTTCAAGTCGCGCGCCCGGCAGAAAATGGAGCTGAGTCAAATGCACGATCGTTCGCACATCGCCCCAGGAAAGTCCCATGACCCAAACAACGACTAATTCGCCCGTTATTCAGGTACACCCGAACGACAATGTCGCTATCGTGATCGAGCATGGCGGGCTTGCCGAAGGGGTCATCATTAACGACGAGTGTACGACGATGATGCCTATCCCTCAGGGCCACAAGGTAGCGCTGAAAGCGATTGCCCAGGATAGCCCGGTGATTCGCTACAACGAGGTGATTGGCACGGCGGTGGTCGCTATCGAGCGCGGCGGCCACGTCAATGAAACCAACGTGCGCCTGCCAACGGCCCCGGGCCTGGATGAGCTCTCTTTAGCCACGCGACAGGCGCCGGCGTCCGAACCGCTCGAAGGCTATACCTTCGAAGGGTTTCGTAATCCGGATGGCAGCGTGGGCACCAAGAACGTGCTGGGCATCACCACCAGCGTTCAGTGTGTAGCGGGCACCGTGGAGTACGTGGTCGAGCGTATCAAACGCGAGCTTTTACCGCGCTTTTCCAACGTCGACGACGTGGTCGGGCTCAATCACAGCTACGGCTGCGGAGTGGCGATCAACGCGCCGGCGGCGATCGTGCCAATCCGTACGCTTAAGAATATCGCGCTGAACCCCAACTTTGGCAACGAGATCATGGTGATCGGCCTGGGCTGCGAAAAGCTTCAGCCCTCGACGCTGCTTGAAGATCGGCCGGTTCGGATTTACGAAAATACTGAGGCCGCCGATCCCGAGGCCAACGTCTTGAGCCTTCAGGATGAAAGCTTTGAGGGGTTTGGCGAGATGGTCGATGGCATTCTCGCCATGGCCAAGCACCACCTCGAGCGCTTGAACAAGCGCCGCCGCGAAACCTGCCCGGCCTCAGATCTGGTGGTGGGCATGCAGTGTGGCGGCAGCGACGCCTTCTCCGGTGTGACGGCCAACCCGGCCGTTGGCTTTGCCACGGATCTGATCGTGCGTGCCGGTGGCAGCGTGATGTTTTCTGAAGTTACCGAGGTGCGCGATGCCATCCACCTTTTAACGCCACGAGCAATCGATAAAACGGTAGGACAGGCGCTGATCGACCAGATGGCCTGGTACGACAACTATTTGTCTCAGGGACAGGCCGACCGCAGCGCCAATCCGTCGCCCGGTAATAAAAAAGGTGGCTTGAGCAATGTGGTCGAAAAGGCACTGGGCTCGGTGATCAAGTCCGGTAACTCGCCAATTGTCGACGTGATTGGCCCGGGCGAGCGGCTGCGGCGAAAAGGGCTGACCTTCGCGGCAACGCCCGCCAGCGATTTCATCTGCGGCACGCTTCAACTGGCCGCGGGCATGAACCTTCAGGTGTTCACCACCGGGCGGGGTACCCCCTACGGTCTTGCCATGGTGCCCGTGCTCAAAGTGGCGACCAATTCGCACCTGGCGCGGCGCTGGCACGACATCATCGACCTGGATGCCGGACGCATCGCCACCGGCGAGGTCAGCATCGAGGATGTCGGCTGGGAGCTTTTCCACCTGATTCTCGATGTGGCGAGTGGCCGCAAGCGAGCTGCTGCGGATCGATTGGGTATCCACAATGATCTGGTGTTATTTAACCCTGCACCTGTGACCTGAGTTTGGAAAATACCCCCTGGCTGAACTGATAGCGCGAGAGGTTAGTGACCTATGTTCCCGAAAATTAAGTCCATGAAAGTCGTTCCTGTAGCTGGTTATGATGGCTTTTTGCTCAACCTGAGCGGCGGCCATGCGCCCTGGTTTATCCGTTGTATTGTCATCCTTGAAGATAATGACGGTAATCAGGGAGTCGGTGAAATTCCTTCTAGTGCCGGTATTCTTAAAGGTTTGGAACAGTGTCGGGATATCGTTGAAGGATCCCCCATCAATGATATCAAGCAAACCCTCAATAACGCGCGCATGGCATTGGCCAAAAATGGCCGCGAAGAGCGCGGCCGCCAGACGTTTGATCTACGTGTTGCCGTTCACGTTATTACGGGTATCGAGTCTGCACTGCTAGATCTCTATGGCCAAGCGCTGCAGCTGCCTGTAGCCGATTTATTAGGACAATATGGTCGTCAGCGCGATGAAGTAGAGGCGTTAGGCTATTTGTTTTTACTCGGCGATCCTGGCAAAACCGATCTTCCTTATCCGCGAGCATCTGACCCTGAAGATGCGTGGGATGAGGTGCGCTATCAAGAGGCGCTAACGCCTGATGCCGTCGCGAATCTGGCCAAGGCGGCCTGTGAGCGTTACGGATTCAAGGACTTCAAGTTGAAAGGCGGCGTACTGCGGGGCGAAGAAGAGGCTGACTGTATTCGGGCACTTCACGAGGCCTTTCCTGAGGCGCGCTTGACGTTGGATCCCAACGGCGCATGGAAACTTGACGAAGCGGTGCGTGTTCTGGAACCAATCAAGCACCTGCTTAGCTATGCAGAAGATCCCTGCGGTCAAGAAGAAAGCTACTCGGGCCGCGAAACAATGGCCGAGTTCAAGAAACGCACGGGTCTTCCCACCGCCACGAACATGATTGCCACCGACTTCAAGCAATTGCAGTACGCCGTTCAGCTCAATGCGGTGGATATTCCGTTGGCTGACTGCCACTTCTGGACCATGCAAGGCGCGGTCATGGTTGGCGAACTTTGTAACGAGTGGGGGATGACCTGGGGCTCGCACAGTAATAACCACTTTGATATTTCACTTGCGATGATGACGCATGTGGCAGCTGCCTGCCCAGGAGAGATTACGGCGATTGATACCCACTGGATTTGGCAGGATGGCCAGCGTATTACCAAAGAGCCATTCCTAATTCGAGAGGGGAAAATTAAGGTTCCGACCATACCTGGTTTAGGCGTTGAGCTGGATGAAGATAAGTTAATGGAAGCACATTGCCTTTATAAAACCTTAGATGTAACGCAGCGAAATGATGCCATGGCGATGCAGTTTCTGATTTCTGGTTGGGAGTTTGATCCTAAACGCCCGGCATTGGCTCGTTGATAAAACTGTAACGTCTTGTTTGTTAGTAGTTTGAGGGTTTTTTACGTACTTCTTATTGAGGGAGCGGAACGCAATATCTGAGTTTTCACTGAGGTGTATTGCAAACCTCTAGGAGCAGCCCTATTGCTTAGAAGCTTTTTTCTTTAATGAAAATGCACTTTATAGGGCAAGATATTGTTTTTAATGCTTAAAAAATTGCTGGTTTTTTGAAATGATGTTTCAGGGGCTAGCACTTTGGTCGAAGCATAAAGCTTTTTACTTGCAGGCATTGCGCGTGTTGATTATTTTCTAATTTGTATGATGTATGACAAATTATTGGTTTATTACGATTGTACCTATGACCATGTAACCGAACATGGCTGAGAAAGCATGAGGGTGTTTCTGTGAAATTTTCCAAACAAGAAGTAATACAAGCAGTTGGAGATGGACTGCTGTCATTTCCTATTACCGATTTTGATGAGAACGGAAAATTTGACGAAAAAAGCTACCGCGAGCGCTTAGCGTGGTTTATCAGCCACGATATTTCTGCCGTGTTTGTCGCAGGTGGTACGGGTGAATTTTTCAATTTGACGCTTGATGAGTATCGCCAGATTGTTCGTGTAGCGGTGGAAGTAGTCGATGGTAAGCTGCCGGTAATCGCAAGCGCAGGGCTAAGTATTGAAGCTGGTAAAGCCTTTGCCAATGCTGCCGCTGAAGCCGGTGCCGATGGCATTTTGTTGATGCCTCCTTACCTGACGGAGTGCCCGCAGGATGGATTGGTCGAGTATGCACGACAAATTTGTGATGCCACTGATATCAACGTCATTTACTACAACCGTGGTAACGGGATTCTGAATGCCGAATCGGTGCAAACCCTTGCTGATGCCTGCCCGAACCTTATCGGTCTGAAAGATGGTAAAGGTGATATTCAGGCGCTCAACACAATTATTAAAACGGTCGGTGATCGCTTAGTGTATGTGGGTGGTGTGCCTACCGCAGAGATTTTCGCAGAAGCGTACCTGTCAATTGGCGTTAACACCTATTCGTCTGCAGTATTCAATTTTGTACCCGATATGGCGGTTACGTTTTATAAAGCGCTTCGCAAAGGCGATAAAGACGTCGTTAAAAAAATCACCAACGATTTCTTTATTCCCTTTATTGATCTGCGTGATCAGAAAGCCGGTTACGCGGTTAGTTTGATTAAAGAAGGCGCGGATATTATCGGCCGTTCGGCTGGAAGCGTTCGTGCACCGTTAACCATGCCAACCCAAGAGCAACGCCAGCAGTTAGAGCGCCTGGTGGGTGTAGCGCGTTCTTTCTAAAAGCTGAAAAAACCACACGTAATAATAAGAGGTTTTAAGTGATGAAAACAAAAACTATCCGCCGCCAAGCACTGTTTGCCCTAACGGGTGTATCGCTGTTAGCCGCTGCCGTCTCTGCTCAGGCCGATAACTGGCGGGGCTGGAATATCCATCCCGATGGTTACCCCAATACGGTAGCGCTTGAAGCCTTTGCTGAGGCAGTCAAAGAGCAAACGGAAGGGCGCGTTAACCCGCGCGTTTATAACAATGCCGTGCTGGGTGATCAGTCTGACGCGATTGAGCAAACCCGCAATGGGGCGCTCGATTTTGCCAACTTTAATATGGGACCCATGGGGCCCATCGTTAAGGAAACAAACGTTTTCTCGCTGCCTTTCCTGTTTACCGATGTAGACCATATGCACACGGTGATGGATGGCGAGATTGGCCAGCGCTTTGCTGATGCATTGGAAGAGAAAGGTTTGGTAGTGCTTTCCTGGTTCGATTCAGGTGCCAGAAGCATTTACAACACCAAGCATCCGATCAATACCCCTGAAGATGTTCAAGGCTTGAAGATTCGTGTCATGAACAACGATCTTTACGTCGAGATGATGGAAGCGTTGGGCGGCAATGCGACGCCAATGTCGTATGGTGAGGTTTATCAGAGTTTAACGACCGGTGTTCTGGACGGCGCTGAAAACAACTACCCCTCCTTTGAATCCAGCAATCACTACGAAGCGGCGGAATACTACTCGTTGACCGAGCATTTGATCATTCCCGAGTGCCTGTGTGTTGCCAAAGCCAGCTGGGAGAAGTTATCCGAAGAAGACCAGGAAATCGTGCGTGAAGAAGCCATGAATGCTTCTGCCATGCAGCGTGAGCTGTGGGTCGAGAGTTCTGAAGAGAGCCGCCAGATTATCCTGGATCATGGCGTTGAAATTAATGAAGTAGAAGATAAAGCGGCTTTCCAGGCATTGATGGAGCCGATGTATGAAAACTTCATCTCCAATAACCCGGGCACGGGTGAGCTGATCGAGGAAATCAGAGCTGCTCAATAATTTTCTTATGTGTTCCTTTCGGCGGCTTGAAGCCGCCGAAAGATTAAAAGGAAATGTGTCGTGAGTATAGAACTTGAAACACCCAGCAGTAGAAAAAGCACGACAAGAGAAGGCACTGTAGACCGCGTTTTGGATGGCATGGCTGAGCTATGCGTGCTTGTGGCTGGCATCATGCTGGTCGTTCTTATTGCTACTTTCGGTTGGTTGGTATTTGGGCGTTATGTGCTTAACAACACGCCAACCTGGGTAGAGCAAACCTCCCTGATATTAGTGGTATATATCACCTGTTTGGGCGCTGCTGCTGGCGTCAGATATCACAGCCATCTGAATATCGATTTTGTTCGTGAAAGCTTTCCTCCTTTTTTGCGCGGATTAATGCACCACATCTCGGATCTTTTCATCCTTGTGTTTGGTGGTTTTATGGTGGCACAAGGCTGGAAACTGGTCATGACAAACCTGGAAAGGGCCATTCCGATGATTGGTCTCTCTGAAAGCTGGCGTGCAGCCCCACTGGTGATATGTGGCGTGCTGATCATGCTGTTTGCAGGGGCGGATATAGTGCAACGATTACTGTCTCGAAACGCTGAGAGGGCATAAGTCATGGGGCTGATGATACTGTTTGGAATTTTCTTTCTCGGCCTTGTCGCAGGTGCGCCGGTCGCTTTTGCCGTTGGGCTGGCCGCTGTCGCTGGATTTATGTATGAAGGACTACCGCTGTTTGTCGCCTTTCAACGTATCTTGTCCGGCATTTCGGTTTTTTCGCTACTGGCGATTCCCTTTTTCATTTTTGCTGGCGAGCTGATGCTTCATGGCGGCATTTCAACCCGTCTTGTTCGCTTGGCCTCTGCCATGGTGGGGAGAATGCGCGGCGGTCTGGGGATGGTCAATATAAGCTCTTCAATGCTGTTTGGAGGCATCTCAGGCTCAGCGGTTGCCGATACGTCTGCCCTGGGGTCGATTCTCATCCCGGTGATGAAAGAGAAGGGCTATGACGCTGACTATGCCGTCAACGTTACGGTGACCTCGTCGGTCGCCGGTGTAGTCATTCCGCCTAGCCATAACATGATTCTCTATGCAGTAGCGGCGGGCGGCGGTATTTCCGTTACTCAGCTGTTTATTGCCGGTATCGTGCCCGGCATCCTGATGTGCTTAAGCCTGGCTGTGGCCGCTTATATCGTGGCCGTCAAACGTGGCTATAAAGGTGAGGCATTTCCTGGCTGGCAAGCCCTGTTTCTTAGCCTGATCGCCTCGCTGCCTGGCTTGATGACCGCCGTCATTATTGTCGGTGGCGTGCTTTCAGGCATCTTGACAGTAACGGAGTCAGGGGCTTTTGGCGCCATCTACGCCATTATCGTGACCGGGCTTGTCTACCGTGAGCTTAAATGGTCGTCCTTCAAGGCCGCCGTTATTCAGTCGGTTAAAACCACATCGCTGGTCATGATTCTGGTGGGCTGTGCGTCGGCTTTCTCTTATATGCTGGCGCTCTATAACGTGCCTGAAATGCTGACCACCGGGCTGATGACGATTTCAGATAAGCCTGTGGTTATCTTTTTGATGCTTAACCTGATTCTACTGGTATTGGGTATGATCATGGATATGGCGGCGTTAATTCTGATCTGCACGCCCATCTTCCTGCCAGTTGCCATGCAGTTTGGCATGGACCCCATCCAGTTCGGCATCATCATGATGATGAACCTGGGGCTGGGATTATGTACCCCGCCGGTAGGTGCATGCCTGTTTGTAGGCTGCGTGATCGGGAAAATCAAAATTGAGCATGCAGTCCGTACTATCTGGCCGTTCTTCCTGGCGCTGTTTGTCGCGCTAATGCTGGTGACTTACATCCCGGCAGTTTCATTAACGCTACCTGGCTTTTTTAAATAACGCCATGACAGGAAGATCAGCCATGAGAATAGAAGCGGTCAAGACTCATATTCTGGATCATAAGCTTGAAACAGCGTTTGAAAGTGCTTCGATGTCATTCACGCGGCGCCAGCACTGCTTGGTCGAAATTATTTGTGAAGACGGAACCGTAGGGTGGGGCGAGTGCTTAGGGCCCGCCAAGCCCAACGCTGCCATCGTTCAGGTATACGCCCAAGCGCTGATCGGCGAAGACCCGCTACAAACCGAGAAAGTGTGGCTTCACTTGTATAACCGGCTGCGTGATCAGGGCCAGCGTGGCTTGACCATGACTGCCCTGAGCGGCATTGATATCGCGCTGTGGGATATCAAGGGCAAGCACTTTGGCGTACCTGCTTCCACGCTGCTTGGCGGACGGTTTCGCGAAACGGTTCGCGCATACGCCACCGGTTCGTTTTGCCGGACGGGCGTTGAACGTGTCAGCGACGTGGCGGCGGAAGTGGCTCGCTATCGCCACGAAGGCTTTCACGCCGTCAAGATCAAGATCGGTTTTGATGTTGAAGAAGACCTGAAAGTGATTGAGGCCGTTCGTGAGTCAATCGGACCGGATGTGCGGCTGATGATTGATGCCAACCACGGCTACGACTATCTGGAAGCCATCGAAGTAGGTAAGCGTGCGGCAGCGTTTAGTATCGACTGGTTTGAGGAGCCGGTACTCCCGGAACAGATCGATACCTATGCAGCCGTCAGGGCAGGGCAGCCTATCCCCGTGGCCAGCGGCGAGAACTGGCACGGGCGCTACGCCATGCATGAGCCGTTGGCGCGTAGAGTCGTCGACATTGTGCAGCCGGATATCTGCGGCGTGGGTGGCTTTAGCGAAATTCGCCGAGTAGCAGACATGGCTGCCATGCACGGCGTAAGGCTAGTGCCCCACGTCTGGGGTACAGCGGTGTGCTTGGCGGCCAGTCTTCAGTTCATGGCCGCACTCGCGCCTAACCCGCCGCGCCGGAAACCGCTTGAGCCGATTATGGAATTTGATCGAACGGAAAACCCATTTCGGCAAGCGGTAGTACAAACGCCCATTGAGCATCAAAACGGTGTAATGACTATTCCCGACGGCCCAGGGCTAGGCATCGAGATTAACCGAGAAGCGCTTGTGGCCTATGCGCTAAAGGAAATATAGCGTGCTTTTTCAGCCAACAAGCCATTAACAGTAAAGCCAGTTCTGGCTTTGTCTCTAGCTAATCACGAGCGCTATTAGTCGAAAGATTAATAGCGCTTTGTTATATATCAAGGCGGCTTGAATGATGGTTGTTAACCATAATTTAGACTAATGGAGAGGTGCAAGCGCTTTTTATTAGTAATAAGCTATTTTAAACATAATATGTATTACTAATAATAAGGCTGCTTATGAATATTGCCGCAATTAATGCATTAATTAATATAAAAAGATCTTGCAATGATATCGGAGGTTTCAGGATAACTAAAAATAGCGATGCCAGCGTGCCTGTAAAGGTTTTTCTGAACTTTAGCAAGCGTACTGGAGTGTAGTATGTGTACTTATATTAAATGTCTGGTCAGCATAATGATGCTATTGATGACCACCGTGGCATACTCCAATACGCCCAGTGATCAGCTTATTATTGCATTAAAGATGAATAATATATTGTCACTGGATCCTGCCGCGGCTACAGGTAATGATATTGCCTTCGTTAATGCCAATCTTTATGACACGCTTATCGAACTGGATCCGAAAGACCCAACCATCATCCTGCCCGCAATCGCAAGCGATTGGGAAGTAGCTGATGATGGCATGTCTATAACGTTTATTCTTAATGACAATATCAATTTCCATTCAGGTAATCCGCTCACTTCAGATGACGTAGTTTGGACACTGGAGCGTGTTCTAAAACTCAATCTAGCGCTTGCGACAACATGGAAGGCCTTGGGCTATACCCACGAAAATATTTCTGATCTGGTTAGCCCGGTTGGAGAATCCGCAGTGGAGATCAAGTTTCCGCGTGAGCTTGATCCGAAGCTGGTGATATATACTCTGGCAACCAGTCCCAGCGCCTTTATCCTTGATAAGCAACGCGTTCTAGAGCATGAGCAATATGGTGACCTCGGCCACCGCTGGCTAACCACCAACTCTGCAGGAAGTGGTGCTTTCACTCTGGAACAGTGGATTCCCCATGACCGAATCATCATGACCAGAAATAACCAGTACTGGGGCGAGCCACCCAGTCTGGAGCGCGTGGTCATGCGTAATTTAAAAGAGTCCCAAACGATGCGTCTGATGATTGAGCGTGGCGACATCGACGTGGCCATCGGCATGTCGGTTCCTGATATCCGCTCACTGGAAGGTGCCGAGAATGTAGATATTCAAACAACCCCGCGTGGCACGCTCTATTATGTAGCGGTCAGTATGCACAATTATATTTTAGCCAATAAAGAGATCAGAAAAGCTATTAGGGGTACCATCAATTATGAAGGTATCAACAACAGTATCATGCCTTACTATGGCGTTTTTCATCAGCGGCCAATAAAGCTTGGCTTGCCGGCTACCCTGCCTGAACCCATGTATTCGTTATCAACAGAGCAAGCGCGTGAGCTGTTGCGAAATGCCGGTTACGAAAATGGGTTTACCACTACTATAAGAGCGCTTAATGAGTCTCCTTTCATTAATGTTGCTATCAATCTACAAAACAATCTTGAACGTATAGGTATTAATGCAGAGATCATTAGTGGAACCGGTAATCAGGTATATGGAGCCATGCGTGATCGGCGCTTTGATATTATCGTAGGGCGGGGAGGTGGCGGCTTTGCACCACATCCCGACTCTAATCTTACCCCACTGTTACTTAATCCAGATAATTCAGATGCTGCAAAGCTTACAAACTTTCAGGGCTGGCGCACCGGCTATCAGAATGATCGTATCAATGAGCTCATTACAAGCGCAGTTTCTGAATCTGATAGTGCTATACAAAATAGCCTTTATGAAGAAGTCCAAACTATTTATGACCAAGATGTTGGTGCTCTGTTTCCTTTTTCTCAAATGGTAAATACGGTAGCCGTTAGAAGTGAAGTTGAGGGATATCTGGATGATCCCGCCGCCATGACTCGCTTGAGATCAGTTACTAAAAGAGGTGAGTAACCAATTTTATTTCTACTAAAAAACGGAGCATATAATAATGATAAGATCACGCTGGTTAGGCGCGGCTAAAAAGCTAGGCGTTATCTTTATAACCCTGTTTGGCCTTTTAACGATGACGTTTGTTATTGGCCGGTTAATGCCAATTGACCCTGTCCTGGCCGTCGTTGGCCCCGATGCCGACTCATCGACATATGAGCAGGTCTTTTTACAAATGGGACTTGATCGTCCTATCTGGATTCAATACTTCTATTATCTTCAGGATATGCTTTCAGGTGACTTCGGGTATGCCATTTTAACCGGAAGCCCTGTCGTTAACGATATTATTCGTGTGCTGCCCGCCACTATAGAGCTGGCCTCCGTTGCCATCATATTTGGCGTGGGGTTAGGGGTTCCTTTAGGTGTATATGCGGCAACTCATCGAGGCCGATTAGGCGATCACCTGACTCGCATTATTACGCTATTCGGGTATTCAACCCCTGTGTTCTGGGTGGGGATGGTCGGGTTGATAATCTTTTATGCCTGGCTTAACTGGGCTGGAGCCGCAGGAAGAATCGGGTTTGCCTATGATGGAATGTTCGTAAGCTATACCGGTTTCTATCTGATAGACACGCTGCTTTCCGGAAATATCGACGCCTTTGTTAGCGCCCTGCGCCATATTGCCTTGCCCGCCCTAATTCTGGGCTTGAACTCAGTCTCTTTCCTTGGACGAATGACGCGCAGCTTCATGCTTGAGCAGCTTTCTCAGGAGTATGTGAAAACGGCGCGCGTGAAAGGCCTTTCCGAGCGCAGCGTTATCTGGAAGCACGCGTTTAAAAACATTCTAGTGCAGTTGCTGACTATCGTGGCGCTTGCTTATGGCGGTCTGCTGGAAGGGGCTGTGCTTATTGAAACTGTATTTGCCTGGCCCGGCTTTGGGCAATATCTAACTGATAGCCTCTTGATGGGAGATATGAATGCCGTCATGGCCTCCGTTCTTTTCATTGGCCTTGTGTTTGTTTTCCTGAATCTATTATCAGACGTCCTATACAAGCTGTTTGATCCGAGGACTAAATAATGAGAAATGTCGAAACAATAAAAAATCCTGATTATGCGATGGGGCTTCGGGTCAACGTTGAACCTACTCGAAAAGCGCTGTTCGTTAAGTCGTTCAAAAAGCTTTGTAAAAACCCCCTGAGCGCTTCTGGGGTTGTCATTGTCGCCTTGCTGCTTATTCTGGCCATGGCAGCACCGCTGATTGCCACCCATGATCCTCTGCAGCAGGATCTGGCCCGCACGCTATCAGCACCTTCCATCGCACATTGGTTTGGTACGGATGAGTATGGAAGAGATATTTTTAGCCGGATTGTGTATGGCTCTCGAGTAACGCTGTACATCATATTTCTGGTGACCATCATTGTTGGGCCTATCGGCTTACTGATAGGCACCATGTCCGGCTATTTTGGTGGCTGGATTGATAGTGCTTTTATGCGCGTAACGGATATTTTTATCTCTTTCCCAAGCCTGGTATTGGCGCTGGCATTCGTCGCGGCCCTTGGGCCAGGGCTTGAGCATGCGGTTATTGCTATAGCACTTACCGCGTGGCCACCGGTAGCACGCCTTGCCCGTGCAGAAACGCTTACGTTGAGAAATTCAGACTATGTTGTGGCGGCCCAGTTACAGGGGGCTTCCTCGTTTCGCATACTCTTCCATTACATCTCATTGATGTGCCTGCCTTCCCTGATCGTTCGCTTAACCATGAACATGGCAACGGTAATTCTAACCGCCGCAGCACTTGGCTTTTTAGGGTTAGGTGCTCAGCCGCCGCTTCCGGAGTGGGGGTCGATGATATCAACAGGGCGTAGTTACATGCTTGAGAGCTGGTGGTTAGTTGCTTTCCCAGGGGCCGCCATCATGCTTGTCAGTCTGGCTTTTAATTTGTTAGGTGACGGCCTGCGTGACCTTCTAGACCCTCGGACAGAGTGAGATAAGTTATGGATGTATTAACGGTTGAAAAACTGAATGTCTCTTTCCGTACCGATGAAGGTTTAAAACATGCGGTTCGCGATGTCTCTTTCAAGCTGAAAAACGAAAAGTTGGCAATTGTTGGAGAGTCGGGCTCAGGAAAATCGACAGTCGGAAAAGCCATCCTGAAGCTGAACCCGTCGTCTTCGATCGTCACGGCTGACAAGCTGCAGTTTAAAGACTGCAATATTTTAACCTGCAATGATAAGCAGATACGTTCAATACGTGGTCAGCATATCTCGATGATCATGCAGGATCCTAAATTCTCGTTGAATCCGGTCATGACGGTAGGTGATCAGATCTCCGAAGCGCTCAGAGTTCATCAGAAGATAACCCGGCACGAAGCTAAGAAAGCTGCCATAAAAATGCTTCATGAAGTGAGTATTTCAGACCCTGAGCACGTATATGGTCAGTATCCTCATGAAATATCTGGAGGCATGGGGCAGCGGGTAATGATTGCCATGATGGTAATACCCGAGCCTGACATCATTATCGCCGATGAGCCGACGTCAGCGTTGGATGTCTCAGTGCAACAGGATGTGCTGAATATATTAAATGAGCTCGTGGAAAGAAAAAATATCAGCCTCATATTTGTCAGCCATGACCTGAATCTGGTGAAAAAGTTTTGTGACCGCGTTTTGGTGATGTATGGAGGAAAAGTGGTTGAATCCATAAAAGCCAATGCTCTTTCTAATGCAACCCACCCGTATACCCGTGGGCTGATGGAATCACTTCCCAGCCTCAAGCACAGGCGTGACGTGCTGCCGGTGCTGTCTCGAGACCAACAATGGCTTGCTTAGGAGAAACGCTATGATTTCTATTGATTCGCTATCATTCAAAATTTCGAGTTTGACAAAATCAAAGCGTATTTTGAGTAATATCAATCTCAATATTGAGCGCGGCGAAGCGTTTGGTTTGGTTGGGGAGTCGGGGTCGGGTAAAACCAGTATTCTTAAATGTCTGGCGGGTCAGTTTCAAGGGTGGGAAGGGACCATTCATGTTCAGGGTAAATCGATTGCCAAGGCATCCTTGAAAGAACGAAGCAATACCATGCAAATGGTGTTTCAGGACCCCTATGGTGCTTTGCATCCACGACATACTATTAGAAAGATTCTAAATGAGCCGCTGGTAATCAAGGGCCTGCCCAATAAAGAGAAAAGGATCGTTGAGGCATTGGAGCAGGTGGGGCTTGATGAAACGTTTCTATCCCGCTACCCCCATCAGATATCTGGCGGCCAGCGGCAGCGCGTGGCGATAGCCAGGGCCATCATACTAGACCCTGATATTATTCTTTTGGATGAGCCTACCTCAGCGCTGGACGTTTCTGTTCAGGCCGAGATACTTAATCTTTTAGTAAAGTTGCGTGCCCGTCACAATTTGACTTATCTCATGGTGTCACATGACCTTGGGGTTATCGCTCACCTTTGTGATCGGGTTGCGGTAATGAAGGCAGGAGAGGTAGTCGAGGTGATTTCCAGAGAAGAGCTCACGGAAGGGAATATAGCCCATCCCTATACGCAAAGTCTGTTGCAGCATGCTTTGGGTCGGGAATAAAAAACCGGTTCAATAAAGAGTGAAGGCGGAGATTCCGCCTTCACTGGTAGCGTATTATTTCTTGAGTTTTAAACAGTCAGGCGTTGAGATACAGATAAGAGGGCGCGTTATCTAATCTGCTCGTCCAGCCAATCAAAAGCAGCGTCCTGCATATCGGCCGTAAAGGTATGCGCCTTGCCTTCCCAGAGCCGGGTAGTCAGCGGGGTATCTGATCCATAGGCATCCCAAACCGCCTGCATTTTGGTCATCGCCGCCTGTACGCCGCTTGCCGGGAAAAGCGGATCCTCTTCACCAACGTAAACCAGCATGGGGTTGGGTGCTGCCAGGGCCGCTACATCAGGAAAATCAAGTAAGCTGAGCAGCCCTGGGTGAAGCATGGTAAATGCCGACTACTGGCCACGCAATTGATTATTGCCCGGCGCCATCAGACTCTTGCTTTCCGCCATCCACCCGTTGGCTACGGTAGCGCTGATAACCGGCGAAAGCGCTGCCACTTGCCAGGCTCTGAACGCGCCCATGGAAAAGCCAACTGCCGTCACTTTCTCCGGGTCGGTTTCCGGCAGGCTGGCGAGAAACTCCGATGCCCGTACGTCCTCGAGTGCCATCAGCCCAGCCATGGACGACCCCAGATTAAAGAGGTTGGCAGCCAGCGCCTGCTGCGCTTCATAACCGTTGCCTTGCCTATCTCCCCAGCCAAGTGCATCGGTAGCCAGTACGACATAGCCGCGTTCGGCCAGCTCATTACCTGGAAACCGGCCGGAGAAGTACTTATCTGACCATTCGGTGGCCGAGGCCAGCCGGTCTGCATCGTACCAGGGGCTGATCCATTTCTCTTTGCCAATATCGAAGCGTGAGCCATGGTCATGCAGCATCAGCGCCGAGGGAAAAGGGCCTTCTCCTTTTGGGGTCAATAGCAACGCTGTTATGCGGCTTTCATCGGTGATGTTGAAAGCAATGCGTTGAGCGGTATAAGTGCCACGGTCGACTGCGTCAATGACCTCCGCCTGGTAGGGGCGCATGGCGTCATAGGGGAGTATTAGCGAACTCACCTGTGGAAGCACCCGCTCGCGCCACGGGGCTGGATCGCCGCCGTCATAAGCCAGCGGAAACGTCATTCGATCTTTTAATGCTTCAAAGAAATTTGGCAGATTATCTTCCGTTACGCCTCTATTCTCTACCGCGCCAGCTTGGCCTGCGGCAAGCAGTAGTGCCGCTAACAGTACTCTTTTCATTGCTCTTCCTCTGGCATGACGCCTATCTGCGTCATCCACTGGGTTAACAGGCGCGGCCAGCCAGCCACCGGCTTGTTCTGGGCACCCACTATGCCAAAGCCGTGCCCACCGTCACGGAAGATGTGCAGCTCGGCCTTCACTCCCGCTGCGTGAAGCGCGCTGTAAAACGCCACGGCGTTTGCAGGCGGCACGGAAGGGTCGTCGTCGGCCAGTACCAAAAACGTTTCAGGCACATCAGCGTCTACGTACTCTTCAGGAGAATAGTCGCGCTTTTGTTGCGGCGTAGGGCTATCGCCTAGAAGGGCGGCGCGTGAGCCTGCGTGGACGCCTTCATCCTGCATGGTGACCACCGGGTAAACCAGCGCGACGAAATCTGGCCGCGCCGAGATATCCTTCTCAGCGTTATTGACCGGATACACGTCTCTTGCGTATCCCGTGGCAAGCGAGGCTCCTAAATGTCCCGCGGCTGAAAAGCCTAGAAAGCCGATCCGCGCAGGATCCAGGCCCCAATCATCAGCGTGCCCGCGTACCAGACGCATCGCACGTTGTGCATCGGCCAGCGGTGCCTCAGCGCGATTGTCGTGTCCTTCGCCGGGTAGGCGATAGGTCAGAAGAAAGCTGGTAACGCCTAACGGTGCCAGCGCCTTGGCAATTTCAATACCTTCCTTGTCCAGCACTACCCGCCGATAAGAGCCACCTGGGGCGATAATGATGGATGTACCATTGGGATGTTCTGGGATCCAGGCGGTGATACTGGGGTCGGCAATACCGGTAAGGGCACGATCCGCGCGGAACAGGTTGCTCGAGCGCTCTTCCACCACGGCTGCCAGATTGGTTGGTGTGCCTTCAGGGCGCTCGCCCCACAGAGGCAGCACCGCTTCATGCTGTAGTGTCTTGGCCATGGCGAATCCTGTATTCATCAAGCCGTACAGGGCCAACGCTAGCCCGACGGATGTCATTATTGTTCGCTTGTGCATTGTTAACGGCTGGCATCGTCAGCTGTGTGAAAGTTGCTTAAGCACGCAGCCCTTAAGCATCTGGCGCATAAAAAAGAGTGCTTGAGGCCAACGATCACCTCAAGCACTCAACCCCACCCATGCTCAATCGAATACTAGCTTTTGAAGGGTCAATGCCCGTTCCCGGCGCTCGCTTTCCGTATTGGCTTGTTGTTGAAGAAGGGTTCTGATTTCGTTATTTTTTTCTTCGTCGTAGGGCGATGAGCCAGCCTGGGAGGTTTCATCCTGGATAAACCAGTTGTCATCGCTGATATTGCCATGAACACTATCCAGGTAATCGCTTTCGCTCTCCAGGCGCAGTGATATGTTGCCCGCTAGGCTGGCGGATTCCAGCTGATCACCGTAAGGGCTTTGACGAACAATAAAGTTGAAACGCTTGTTGTCGATGGCCACATTATCGATGATGGATAAAGCGCCCGAGTTGAAGTTATCGGTGAAACCATCCATACCGTTATTGAACGAAAGATTGCCCTTCACGGTGTGGGCGACAGGCAGGCCTTCGCCGCCCAGTTTGAAGCCATTACCCAGATTGCCACCTGTCTGCTGGGTGTTAAAGGTCTGGCCATTGTTGAAAGCAATGGAGTTGGTAATGGTTACGGCGCCGTTGGGGCCATCCTCTACCTTGTTGAACAAATCCCAGCCATCGTCGATATTGTGGTGCGAGATGCAGTGATCGAACGAGTTGCCCTCGCCGATACGCATCTTGGCGGCAAAGCCGTCGGCGTTGATACCGGATGCATCCTCGTTGTTATAGCTTTCGCTATAGCGCACCGTGTTATGACTGGCCCACAGGGCACGTCCAATATCAGCGGGCGAGGTGATCTGAAAGCCTGTGTCCGGGGCGCTGTGGGTCACGATATGCTCGAACACGTTATGGCTGCCATGAATGATCAAGCGCTCGCCGGCGACTTCCAGGTGATCGAGCTGCCAGTAATGAGCGTTATGCGACACCATGCCGGTAAAGCGTACCTCGGCATCTTCGCCAGAAAGCCGCTTTAACGCGTCTGGCGTACCGCTGGCAGTCAGCGGAATTTCAATCGCACCATACTCTCCGTCAGCTAGATGAATGGTGCCCCCTGGGGCGACCAGCGAGATAGCCGATTCCAGATCCAGCGGATTGTCCTGATCGCCTGGCTGCCCCGCACGCCCGTTCGGCGATACGTGAAGGTTATAAGGGTCTGCAACGCTTACCGGTTCAAGCGTCAGGGTAGTGTTCTGGGCTTGGGTATCCGGCCCTTCGGAAGGCACGAAGGTAACGTTTAGCTCGGTGGGTTCGTTAATTTCTAGCGGTAAACGAAGCAGTTGGCCGGCATCTATCTTTTGTGCTTCGCCTAGCGTCTCGCCATCCCGGTTGATGCTGAAAGCACCTGCATAGTTGGCCAGTGCCTGCAACGTATAATCCGATGTTGTCACAACGCTGGGTGAGGCGATTGACCATACGAGCGGCGTTTCTGACGCCTGATACTCAGCAGCTTGCTGGGTGTCGGCATCAGACAATTCAATGGTGATATCGGAAACGTTAAGACGAGCATTGCGCGAGGCAAAAAAACCTACGTACTGGTGTTCTGGGTCTTGTATCTCGACCAAATTGGCGGGCGCCTCGCTCAGCTCATGGCGGTAAATCTCATCGCCATCCTCCAGGGTAACGCTGAAGTGCTCGTCGCTGCGCGCAAGGCTCATGCGGTAAGTATGTTCGCTGCCGTGAGGTATACCTTCGGCATAGTCCTCCTTGCTCAACAGATTGCCCGGGTTTCCCCACGGTTCCTGAATGCCCTCGCGATATACCGCCGTTGCATTTGCCAGCCCATCATTCTCCCGCGTATGCGAACGCAACAGATTCATGACCATATTAGAGGCGGCTGGGAATTCTTCATGGCCAAAAGGCTGAGGATTGGCGCGCGGCGCTCCCACAATATCGCGAACGATGATGCCAGCACCCTCCTGACGGTTGGGCGTTGCCCCTGTTTCCGGGCCTAACTGCTCTAAGGTAAGCGTTGCCGTGAGCACGAAGTTCTTATCGGTGGGCAGCGTCGTGTAATAGAAGGTGCCGCCTTCATGAGAGTTGGCGAGCTTCCCGCCTCGACTCTCGATCGTCACATGATCGAGCAGGGCGCCTGAGGAGACTGGTTCGCCATTGTGCGTCACCGCATTGGTACCGACTTTCTCAGGAAGAATAGTGGAGCCAAAATTCAGATCCGTTGACTGTCCAAAAGTAATACTCTGCCAGGTAAGATCGTGCGCCTCATCGGCAAGCACCAGCGAAGTACCGAAGGCAGGTGCGATGACCGATAATGCAAGCGTCGCTATTTTTTTCATGGATAAACCTTATTTTCATTATGATTATTCAAGCGAGTCTGCCAGCTGATAAGGCGGAGCAGAAAAAATCAGGTAGAGGTATAATGGCTTTAAAGATAATACATAGTATGTTTACTATCAAAAATTGGCTAAAAGTATTATGGCCTGTTTAAACAATACAGGGCCAATTTAGGAAACCGTCTTATAGCATTTCAATCCAATCGGGGCTCTGGCCGACCGGCAGACGGTTGATTAACTTTAAGTAGCCGGTGTCAGTATTAATCCGATAACTTGCAATATGATGTGAAAATTGGCCTGCTGCTACGAGGTAATTACCATCGGGCGTAATAGCAAATCCTCGGGGGCGATTTTCTGTCGAAAACTGTTTCTCAAACTGAATGGTTCCATCCAGCTCAATCTTGAATAAGTGCAGGGTCGAGGTCGCTTTTTCTGATGCATAAAGGAAGCGACCATCAGGTGTGGTATGGATATCAGCTGCCTGAAATGCTTCTTGCTGATCAGGTAAACGAGCTGTTTGAATATGGGTTAATCCTGAAGCGTTATAGCGTATAACGTTGATGGTGCCGTTTCTTTCGCCGATAATATAAGCAAGAGGATAAGTTGGATGGTAAGCAATGTGCCTGGGCCCAGTTCCCTTGGAGAGCGGTAGCTGATCAATTCTCTGCAGGGGAAGAGAGCTTTTTCCATTGGTTTGAGAAAGCGTCCATTTCCATTGATATATAACGTCTTTACCAAGCCCTGTGGCCAGTACGGTCGAGTTGTCAGGGCCCATGGAAAGCATATGGGCATTGGCAATAGCATGGATATGTTGGGCTGTCTTACCTATGCAGTGATCTTCCTGCACTGGATAAATAGAAACATGGTGGTCAATAAAAGAGGCAGCTAATAGGTAGTTATCATCGATGTTTGTCTGAATATAGGCCAGATTGGTTTCAATAGGCGTATTGCCTATATGCTGTAAGCGGCCTTGCGCATCGATATTATAAGTGGCAATGAAAAAAGGATTTCCTCTGGAAACGGCATACAGTCTTTTTCTGTCGCGGGATATAGTCAGCGGCATTGCGCCACCAGGTTTCTGCAAGTCTGGTAGTTGCTCGTGGGCATAATATGTGAGTTCACCCGTCGATATTGATAATTGGATGGTGTAAAGCTCACCGCTTAATGCACACCCCACATATAACGCTTGCATATTCTCGTCCATTTGTGTTCCTCATATCATGGGATTGGTAATCGGTATATAGCTTAAATCCATATTTATATGGCTTATGCCGGTATTGCTAGTGTTTGTCTTAGTATATTCATACCATTGTCTATATTGTTGTCAGCTTATGATATCTCTAGTATCAAACATATTATGTATTACCTTAAGTATTCATTACAAATGTACACGCATGCTATTTGCGAGGGCCCAAAGCACCATGAAAATCGAATCCATATCTGTAGACGTGATCCGCTATGAGACCAAGATAGGACGAGACAGCGCAGGCCATGCCCATGCCGGTAAACCCAGCGATGCATACATTGCCATGCTTTCTGTCACCGCCGAAGACGGCGCCAAGGGCTACGCTTTCGCACCTCAGGAATTGATCCGTCCTTATATCGTAGAAAACTACTTCAAAAAGGCAGCCATCGGTAAGCCTGTGCATGCGCGGGAGCTTATCTGGCAGGATCTCTGGTTACGCCAGCGAGGTAGTGGGGCACAGCTCACAGACCGTGCCATGGCTATTCTTGATCAGGCGCTTTGGGATCTGGCAGGTCGACAGTTGAACGTGCCTGTTTATCAGTTGCTGGGCGGCGCGCGGAATAAGGTGAAAGCCTATGCCAGCACTATGTGTGGCGACGAAACACAAGGTGGGCTCTCCACTCCTGAAGAGTACGCCCAGTTTGCAGAAACCTTGGTCGCGCGCGGTTATCAAGGCATCAAACTGCATACCTGGATGCCGCCGGTTAGCTTTGCGCCCAGCGTTGAGATGGATATCCGCGCCTGTGAAGCCGTTCGGGAAGCGGTAGGCCCCAATGTGGCGCTCATGCTGGATGGTTACCACTGGTATAACCGACTGGATGCCTTGAAAATCGGCCGAGCGCTTTCGCGTCTTGACTTCGCCTGGTTTGAAGAGCCAATGCCCGAGGATTCCATGGAGTCTTACCGCTGGCTGACCCAGCAGGTGGACGTGCCCGTCATCGGGCCGGAAACCGTCGGTGGCAAGCATCAGAGTCGTGCCAGTTGGGTTCAGCATAATGCCTGCGACATTCTACGAGCAGGCGTCGCCAACGGTGGAGGCATCACTCCTTGTATTAAGGCGGCACACCTGGCCGAAGCGTTCGGCATGGACTGCGAAATTCATGGAAACGGCGCACCGAACCTGGCGGTCGTGGGTGCTATTACCAATTGCCAGTGGTACGAACGCGGCCTGTTACACCCGCATATGGATTATGACGAGGCGCCTGCTTATTTGAACGTTATTGTCGATGAAATGGATGCCCAAGGCTTCGTTCATCTGCCCAATCGACCAGGTTTGGGCGAAAGCATCAATTTTGAATACATCAAAAACAATACGCTAGAGAGCTATTAACTACGCGTATAGAAACTTTACTTTAAAGCATGTGCTGAAGCGCCAGCTTTTATAACTATTCGGCAACGCCGATGTTCCAATAATAAAGTAAAACGGGATTCTTATGAGTATTGATGTTTGGGTAATATTGATTTACCTGGTTTTTCTAGTAGTGATCGGCTGGGTCTTCAAGAGCTTTAATGCCAATACCAGCGATTACTTCCGGGGGGGCGGTAATATGTTGTGGTGGTTAGTAGGATCCACCGCTTTCATGACCCAGTTCTCGGCCTGGACCTTTACCGGAGCAGCATCACAGGCCTATGTCAGCGGTTTTGCGATCATTTTTCTTTTTATGGCCAATGCCGCTGGCTATTTTCTGAACTATGTTTACTTTGCTCCCCGGTTTCGCCAGCTGCGCGTGGTTACTGCAGCAGAAGCCTTGAAGATGCGCTTTGGCAAGCCTAGTGAGCAAACGTTTATCTGGTTTAGCATGTTCGACGGCCTGGTTTCCGCCGCTACATGGCTAAGTGCCCTGGCGATTATTACCTCCGCGGTATTCAACGTTCCTCTTGAAATGGTCATTTTGCTTACCGGTATAGCTGTGGTGGCAATGTCTGTAACAGGTGGAGCTTGGGCTGTTATTGCCTCTGACTATGTGCAGATGCTGATAATAATGTCGGTCACCTTCGTGTGCTTTATTGTTGCCTGGGGAAACACAGAAAGCGTCAGCCATATTGTATCAAGCTATGACGGCGAGTTTTTAACCGGCAGTGGCTATGGTTATGCATGGCTATTTGGTTTTTGGGTATTCATGCTGATCATTAAGCAAATATTCATGATGAATAATACGCTTAATGGTTACCGATACATGTGCGCTAAAAACAGTAAAAATGCTCGCTATGGTGCGCTTTTTACACTGTGTCTTGCCTTGATTGGCCCCATTGTATGGTTCTTCCCAGCATGGTTCATGCACGCTTACAGCCCGGGCTTCATGGAAAACTTCGCTTCACTAGGTGCCAAGGCTAACGAAGCGGTATTTGTTGCCTTCGTTAGTGAATACATGCCTGCGGGCATGCTGGGGCTTCTGATGGCTGCGATGTTTGCTGCCAGTATGTCTTCAATGGACTCAGGCCTGAACCGCAATGCAGGCTTCTTTGTACGCAACTTCTATCTGCCGATCATTAAGCCTCATGCTACCGAGCGGGAGATGCTGCGTGTTTCGCGGTTTGTCACTCTCAGCTTCGGCGTCATCATTATTGGGATCAGCCTGTTCATCAACTCGCTGAAAAGCATGAGCCTGTTTGAGATTCTGTTAACTGCAAGTGCGTTGATCACCTTCCCGATTACCATTCCTGCCATGCTGGGTATGATTATCCGCAAGACGCCAGACTGGTCAGGTTGGGGAACGCTCGTTGTAGGCTGCATGGTTTCCTATACGGTTGGCGCCGGGCTGAGCCCAGAGTTTGTCAATAATGTAATGGGAATGGATATTACGGCTCGTGAGTGGTCCGATTTCCGTGTCTCACTTGCCATCGGCGCACATGTGGTAATAACAGGCGGTTTCTTCTTGATCAGTACCCTTTTCTATAAGCCCGAATCGCAATCTACTGAGCGTGAGGCTGAGCGTCAGGAAATGTGGCAGCGTTGGGAAACGCCGGTAGAAAGCACTGAAGAAGATCCCGCTGCAGATGCGATGGACTATGGCCAGAAGATTATTCTAGGGCGTCTGATTCTGATTGGCAGCGTTATGGTAATGGGGTTGTCATTACTCCCTAACCCGACGAGTGGTCGCCTCATTATGCTGCTTTGCGGCGCTTTGATAATGATTCCCGCAGTTCTAATGCTTCTTTCTGCACGCTCCAGCAAGCGAGCCATAGACAGGCATCAGCAGTTAACAGAGCAGCCTGCATATAAATAATAGGCTCAAGAAAAATTAATAGATGGTGGGCAGGTTTAAGTAATATCACGATTCACTGAAGATAATATGTATTGCACGTAATGCTTGTTACTACTGTGATGTTTATTACTATCTGCTCATCAATATTAAGTTAATAGCCTGAATGAGTGCAGCTTGAAAAGAATGTCTTTTATCGCATCACGCTCGATAACAGTAAAGGGCTGTCCGAAGATTAATAAGTGAATATGGCATTATTGGGTAATTGGCAGTGTTGATGTGCCATGTCCCGCTATCAGGATGCACTTTTGTGCATATCAAACGAGTTAAATAGATATCTTATCTCAATCCTTGGGAGTGATATTTGCTTTCTAACAATAATGGGGAAGTCATGATGTTTCGTGCCTTAAACAAAAAAATAATGGTTGGGCTCTTGCTGGTAACTGCGTCGCCAGCACTACTTGCCTCTGAAGGAAGGACAACGCTTCAGCTTGAGCACAATTTCAAGACCACAGACCGTCGACATAATGACTCTGTCAAACTTATTCATCGAATGCCAAGCCAGTGGCAGTTCGAGGTTAAGTTTGGCGCGTCAGGTGGCGGTGGACGTAACTATGATGTGGCCTTTGACGATATGCAAGGTGGTTCAGGAGGGTTGGTTGTTCAGCGTAACTTCAAGCTTGATGACGTCAATACGCTTACACCGCAAGCCGAAGTGTCGTTTGGTAATTCGTCAGTTACTTATCAGGGCGGGGCCAGGTTGTCTCATCGGGTTAACAGTGATTGGTCCGTCTATGGGCGCTACCGCTACGAGTATCGCAGCCGTTCAAATAACGATAGCTATCGTTCAGTGAGGCATAACGATAGCGATATTGATACCGTTTATCGCTCTCAGTCTGATACTGGGCGTCACCGATTTGATACTGGCTTTAGCTGGCGGGCAACCTCCAATTTGCAGTTAGGCTATACCCTTAACGTTTACCTTGGCGAAAACCTGAATAGTTCCTGGAATTACACCGATAACGAATTTGTGCCTAGAGGGTATGCCGCTTTTAACGGTAACCGCTGGGATTACGCCAACGAATTTAAATTGCAGTATCGAATGGGCCAATTAAGCCCCTATTTTGAAGTGCATGATGTTTCTGTTTCTGGAGACTCAAGTTCGCGCCAAGCGCAGGTTAAGTTCGGTATTAAGTATCAGTTCGATTGATTTAATAATTACAAATAAGGAGTTAAAGCATGAAAAAGTTTCTTTCTTTAACAGGTATAACGCTGGGCGCGATTCTGGTTGGCAATACAGTTTCAGCCTCGGATACCTATTTTCACTACGAGCATAGTTACGCGACCGAGAATCGCTACCATGGCGACGAATTTGGGATATTTCACCAAACGGATATAGGGGCGTGGGTCGGTGTCGCCATTCGTCTTTATAACCAAGAGAGCGATGCTGTATTGGAAGATGTGGTTTCCAACTCCTATTCGCTGAAAACCGGTTACGACTATGCGCTTAGCCCTGAACTGACGCTTACTCCTAATCTAGAAACACGGTTTTACAGCGGTGGTAGTACAGATCAGAGGTTTGGTGAGGATCCGGGTGATTCTCAAAAGGCAGGCGCCCGCTACACCCCAGGCTTGAAGTTGAGCTGGCAAGCCGCCGAACCACTCAACCTTTATACCCAATACCGTTTCGATTACCGCAAGGTAACGCGCTCTATTGCCGATGAAGGCGAGCAGAATCACCGCCGCCACCGCATCGAAGTGGGGGCTGATTACGCAGTGCTGGATAACCTTACGCTTTCTTATACCGCCTACTACTACGACGGCAATTATTGGCTGGCCGACAGTAAAGAGCATGACTACCGCCAGGATTTCGATATTGCTTTGGATGTTACTCCTCAATGGCAGCTCAATCTGGGCGCAGAAGACGTAGCACGCAGTGCCATCGAGAGTGGTCGAGAAGCGCGTATAAAAGCAGGCTTCACTTACCTTTTTTAATGACTGTTCCCTCAACGCTGGTTGCCAGGGTTGGGCATGTTCAGGGTTTAGAAGCTCGGGAGAATAATAATGCGTAACCCCGTAAAATTAGCCGTTTTATTATGCACGCTGCCGGTAGCTGCCCAGGCCGCTACCGTTCTGGAAGGTAGCGCAATTGCTGAAAAGCCCTTTGCTGATGCAAAGGTAACCATCATCGATAGTACGGGTAAACAGTTAGACACGATGACGGATAGCACGGGCCATTATCGTATTAATATTGATAGCTTAAGCCCGCCCTTGACGCTTTCTGTCATGGACAATGGCGAATCAGCTGACTGCCTTAACAGCGATATCCGCCGCGCCCGCTGTATGGCTTCATTGCTGGTTGATGTCCAGGACGATGCCATCAATACCGCCAACATTACTCCCTTTAGTGACCGCATCGTAGCCGAAGTGGCAGGAGAGCTGGGCTATGTAGGTCCCCAGCAATGGGTAGAACGCGGGGACCCTCGTGAGCTGAATGCACAACTGCTGGACGAGCCCCTGGCTAATTTCCAGCAGGGCATGGCAGAAGCACTCAATGAATTGTCCATGCCGGTAGACATCGACCCTGTGCGTACGCCTATTCAGGCGGGGGATGGCATGACCCAGCTGTTATCGGTCGTTAACCATAACCGGGGCTATCACAACGACAGTGGTGAAGCGGGCAGTACGATTCTGACCGATAGTGCGTTTCGCCCGATAGTAGGTCTACAGAACCACGGGCCGTGGGAGCCCTTCGATCTACAGCGCGCTCTACGCGATAAAGAGGCAATTACCGAAGCACAAACGCGCATTCTGATCGTTAGTGATTCAACAGCCGCGACCTACGAAGTTAGCCGCTTGCCCCGAATGGGCTGGGGGCAGGTATTTCATGAGCAGTTCCAGCCAGAGAGCGGAGTCGTGATACTCAACGGCGCGCGAGCAGGGCGTTCCAGCCGAGATTTCTACAACGAGGGCTGGTACCAGCAAATGGCTCAGTACCTGGAGCCGGGCGATTATGTGCTGATAGCGCATGGCCATAATGACCAGAACTGCAATAGTGAAAAACCGGTTCGCGGTGCTGCGGATGTTCGCAATCTGTGTACTTATCCCAACGATGCAGAGGGTAACCCCCAGTATCCGGAAGGTCGGCCGGAAATGTCGTTTCAGCACTCGCTAGAGCGCTATATCACTCTGGCGCGTGACAACGATGCGATGCCCGTACTGTTGACACCTACCACTCGCGTTAAAAATGAAGCAGGCAAGACGGCTTTCGTAAACGGGCCAGATGATAGGGTCGTAAGCAGCCACTTTACACGTGATCGTGAGGGCTACCTTTTCAGCGGCGATTACGTCGCCACCATCAAGCAGACTGCCAGCGATAATCAGGTGCCGCTGATCGACCTGGAAGATGAAACCATTGCATTTGCCAATGCGCATGCCGATGACTGGATGGATTATTGGCTGGCGGTTGATGCCGAAGACCCCCGCTACCCTTGGTACCACACCCAGACCGCGGGCATTCGCACTAATCCTGATACTACCCACTTCCAGCGGCGAGGAGCCGAAGCGGTTGCCAGCATAGTGGCTGAGCAAATCCAGCAAACGCCCGAGTTGAGCGCGCTGGCAGCGCGACTGAAGCCTTGAAAGCATACAACTATAAGCATAAAAATGAGGGTTTATCATGAACTCACGCCTATTTTCTTATCCTCTACTAGCGACATTAATTACCGGTACTTTGTCAGGGGCGGTTTATGCGAATGGCGACGAATGGAATGCCATCGTTTCTCTAACCCCTCAGCCCGGACAGTACGCCACTATTACTGAAGCGCTTGCGGCAGCCCCTGAAAGCAATAATGCGTGGCGCATTTTCATCGAAGATGGCCGCTGGAACGAGCGTCTGATCATTTCCAAGCCTGTGACGTTGATAGGTGAGTCGCGCGAGGACACCATCATTGAAGCGGATACGCCTGCCGGGGCGTTGGATGCCAACGGCGCAAAGCTTGGCACCTCACGCACAAGCACGGTCGACGTTAAAGCGACGGGCGTGACCATGGAAAATCTGACGATTCGTAACAGTTTTGATTACCCAGCCAACAAAGCGCTACCCGAAGGGGATCCTAATAAACTTCGTGATACCCAGGCCGTTGCACTGATGCTTTCCAACGATGCCGATCAAGCCCGGTTTCGCAATGTTCGGCTGGAAGGTTATCAGGATACTTTCTATAGCAAGACAGGGAGTCGCAGCTACTTTACCGATTGTGAAATAAGTGGGCATGTCGACTTTATCTTCGGGTCTGGTGTAGCGGTTTTCGATAACTGCGACATCATTGCGCGTAATCGCGATGATATAGCTCCGCCGCTTGGGTATATCACCGCTCCTTCTACGAATTCTGCGCAAGAGTTTGGACTGATTTTCCTCAATAGCCGGATCATCAAAGAAGAGGGCGTACCCGCCGGAAGCTTTGCTCTGGGCCGCCCCTGGCATCCGACTACTCAATTCGAGGATGGTCGTTACGCCGATCCTGAGGCGATTGGCCTAGCTGCCTTCATCAACAGCGAGATCGATGACCATATTTACGGCTGGGATCGTATGTCGGGCACTGCCAGGTCCGGCGACAAGGTCTGGTTCTACCCCGAAGACAGTCGTTTTTATGAGTTTGGTAATCGTGGAGCAGGTGCCGGGCAGGGGGGGGAGCATTATCAGCTCAGTGCTTCGGATGCCGAACGCTACACCCTTGATGCTTTCTTCGCTGGCTGGGAGCCAGAGCTACTCAATTAATCCGGAGCAACTAAAATGAATCTTCGTTTAGCCTTTAGAACATGCTGTGTACTGACTCTGGCGGCCAGTTATAACGTTTACGCTGACAGTGAGCGCTTGCAGGCGGTGCAGGCCTTTGCCGACACCGTGTTGGATCAGGCGAGTGATCACTACCATGGTGACAATCCTTCTCCGCTGCTGGCGAGCGGTGTCAATCCGCGTAACGGCGAGCAGTTGGAGTGGGTGTTCCCCGACGGAAGTACGGCAGTACTGTCCAACTTCTCTGCACAGCAGAATCTAATGCGCGTGTTGGTAGGGTTAAGTAACTTGACCGGTGATGAGCGTTACCGTGATCAAGCCAAAGCCAACGTGCGTTATTACTTCGATAACTACCAGAATGATGGCGGGCTGCTGTACTGGGGCGGCCACCGCTTCGTCGATATGAAAACGCTTGAGCCAGCAGGGCCCAGCGAAAAGGAGATGGTTCACGAGCTTAAAAACGCTTACCCCTACTATGAGCTGATGTTTGAGGTTGACCCAGACGCGACGATGGCATTTATCCGCGGTTTCTGGAACGCCCATGTCTACGATTGGGAAGCCCTGGAAACCAGCCGTCACGGTGAGTACGGGCTGGAAATGGGAGCGCTATGGGATAGCGATTTCACCCAGCAGCCGCCGTTCTTTGCAACCCGGGGCTTGAGTTTTCTAAACACAGGCAATGATCTGATCTATTCGGCGGGTTTGCTCTACCACTATAACGACGAACCCGGTGCATTAACTTGGGCCAAGCGCCTTGCCGAGCAGTACGTGTTGCCACGTAACCCTGAAACAGGGCTTGGCGTATATCAGTTCACTCAGCCACTCAAACGTGATGAAACGGACGACGATAGCGATACTCTCTCCAAGTACGGTGACCGTGCCCAGCGCCAGTTTGGCCCTGAGTTTGGCCCCGATGCTCTGGAAGGCAACATGCTGCTGCGTGGGCGCACCGGAACCATCTACTCAGAGAATCCATTGATGCAGCTGGCGTTAGCCGAATCACTGGGCGACGATGGTGAGGAACTCAAGCAATGGACGCTAGACGGCCTGAAAGCCTTTGCTCAATATGCCTACGACGAGGAGGCCAACACCTTCCGGCCTATGATCGCTGACGGTACGGACCTTTCCAACTATACGCTGCCGCGCGATGGCTACTACGGTAAACAAGGGACGGTATTGGAGCCCTACACGGCAGGCAGCAACTTTATGCTCTCTTACGCACGTGCCTACACGCTGGAGCAGGATGCTGACCTGTGGCGAGTTGCCCGCGGGATAGCGAAAGGCCGGGAGCTTGGCGATATTGGCGACATGGGTGGACAGAATCCGCAGGTCAATCTGGATACCAGCAACAGCGATCCGTATACGGTTTTTGCCCTGATCGATTTATGGCAGGCGACCCAACAGCAGGCCTATCTGGATCTTGCCGAGAAAGTCGCTGAAAACATCCTTGAAAATAAGCGTATTAACGATTACTTCGTACGAAACCAGGAAGTGGAATACGCTGAAATCGATAGTATCGACCCCTATGCAATACTGGCATTGGAAGCGGCTCAGCGAGGCGAAACGGAGGCCGTAGCACCGTTTCTTAACGGTGGCGGCTTTACCGAGGGCGCTTATCGAATGGCGAATGGCGATGTTCGCTACTCGACCACTGATAATGAGCTGTTCTCGCTGAAGCCGGGCGAAGAGCTTAAGCCCAACGGTAAACGATAGTTTTTGCTGATCCCATCGCCATTTGACAAGGTGGCTACGGGGTCGCAAATAGGCATGTGATAACAGCCAATAGACGTCTCGGAGCACTATATTCTTTCAGGCCTCTCACTGGTTAGGCTTGAAGATGTGTGCTCCGAGGCTGATTGCTTAAGCAGTAGTAATTTAAGTTGTAGCCATATATTGAAGCATCTGCAGGACTAAATATTGATAGTGATTGAAGATTCATCAAATTGATATTGAACCAGCCTCTGCTTCCCCTTATAGTTGTGTGATGTATTACAACAAGACATGATACAGGAATGAAATTATGAATTTTTCACGCGAAAATACCTTGGCTTCTATTTCAAACGGCTTGCTGTCTTTTCCAATTACGGATTTTGACAGTCAGGGTCGCTTTGACCGCGAGAGCTATAAGGATCGTCTAAAGTGGTTTGTGAGCCATGAGATTTCTGCTGTCTTCGTGGCCGGTGGAACAGGTGAGTTCTTCAACCTGTCGCTGGAAGATTTTCGCGACGTGGTGACAACTGCTGTTGAAACCATTGGTGGTCAGTTGCCCATTATCGCCAGTGCAGGGCAAAGCGTTGAGATGGCCAAGGCACAGGCCAAAATTGCTGAAGAAGCCGGAGCTGACGGCATTCTCTTGATGCCTCCTTATCTGACGGAATGTCCTCAGGACGGTTTGGTCGACTATGCACGTGAAGTGTGTAACAGCACGTCCATCAACGTTATCTACTACAACCGTGGTAATGGCATTATGAATGCCGATGCGGTTCAGCAGTTAGCTGATGCGTGTCCAAACCTGATTGGTCTTAAAGATGGTAAAGGTGATATTCAGGCGCTGAACAAGATTGTTAAAACAGTCGGTGACCGCCTAGCGTACATTGGAGGTGTACCTACCGCTGAGATTTTCGCTGAAGCCTACTTGTCGATCGGTGTTAATACGTACTCTTCGGCAGTGTTTAATTTTGTACCGGATATGGCGTCAACGTTTTATAAAGCGTTACGGGCAGGCGAGCATAAGACCGTAAAGGCGATTACCCGGGATTTCTTTATTCCGTTTGTCGATCTACGCGATCAGAAGAAAGGCTATGCCGTTAGTTTGATCAAGCTTGGCGCTGACATTATCGGCAAGCCAGCAGGTAAGGTGCGTGCGCCGCTGGTGATGCCTTCAGAGTCAGAGCGCAAGCAATTGATCGACCTGATCAATGTGGCCAAACAATATTAAAAGCCGCTACAGCAGAAACCTTTATACAAGCCATTAGGAGACATGATGTCGATTCCGGAAAACACCCGTCCGTTAACTGGGCCAGCCCCGCGTTTTAAAGCACCCGCGGGAGCAACAGATTGTCATGTTCACGTTTTTTTACCCGGTTTCGAGGCTCAAGAAGGCGGGCCGCAAATTGCTGAGTTAGCCACGGTAGACAACTATCGTCAGCTACAGCAGTGGCTAGGGTTGGAGCGTGTGGTTATTACACAGCCGAATGCCTATCAAACCAACAACGCTGCCTTAGTAGAAGCGTTAGAGCAGTTTGGCCCCAACGTTGCTCGTGCCATTGCGGTCATTACGCCTGACACTACACAGAGTGAGCTTGAGCGGTTACATGAGAAGGGCGTACGCGGTGCTCGTATCATGCAGTTACCAGGCGGTGCGGTAGGTATTGATCGCATGCTGGCTGTGGAAGAGGTTATCCAGAATATGGGGTGGCATCTGATGGTCCAGTTCAACGGCCGTGACCTGCCTGACTACCATGATGAGCTGCAAAAGATTAAAGGACGCTACATTATCGATCATATCGGCAAGTTCATTGCCCCAGTACCTGCTGATGACCAGCGTGTTGATGACATCCTGCGTTTGATCGATAAGGGTAATGCATGGTTCAAAATCTGTGGCGCTTATGAAACCAGCTTGACGGGCGGTCCGGATTACTCAGACGTATCGCCGATTGCCAAACGCGTTATCCAGCATGCACCCGACCGGATTATTTGGGGATCGAACTGGCCCCACGTTGGCGTTAATCGGGCGCAGTACCCAAGCGATGCTGAACAGCTTGATATCCTATTGGACTGGGCTGACGCAGCAACACAGAAGAAAATATTGGTAGACAACCCGGCGCTTCTCTACGACTTCTAATTATAAGCAGGTTGTTGTTAACTATTTGATATCTAGCAACTATAAGATGAGCAGGAGATGGGTATGTTAAACAGATTATTAGTGACCGGTGCTGCAGGTGGTGTGGGGAAAGCGATTCGTCCTTACTTAACCAAACTTGCCAAAAATGTTCGCCTTTCCGATATTTCAGATATCGCAGATCCGGCTTCTCATGAAGAAGTGATGGTCTGCGATCTGGCCGACTACGAAGGTGTCAAAGCACTGGTAGACGGCTGTGACGGTATTATTCACCTGGGCGGCGTCTCTGTTGAAAAGCCTTGGGAAGGTATTTTACAGTCAAATATCATTGGTACTTACAATCTCTATGAAGCGGCGCGTCATTTGAACAAGCCCCGCATCATTTTTGCAAGCTCAAACCATACCATTGGTTTTTACGAGCGCACTCAGAAAATCGATACCCGGGTACCGCGCCGTCCTGATTCGATTTACGGTCTTTCAAAGTGTTTTGGCGAAGACCTGGCGAGCCTCTACTTCGATAAGTTTGGTATTGAAACATTAAGTGTTCGGATCGGCTCCTGTTTCCCCAAGCCGGCTGATGCTCGGATGTTGGCAACTTGGCTACATCTCGAAGACTTGATGGATCTGTTCGAGCGCGCGTTTCATGCCCCCAAACTGGGTAACACTGTTATCTATGGCGTGTCCGACAATGCCGAACAGTGGTGGGATAATCAGCTGGTTTCGTTTTTGGGCTGGAAGCCACGCCATAGTTCTGAGCAGTGGCGTGAAGAAATTGAATCACGGGGTAACTTAGTTGATCCCAATTCGCCGGAAGTGATCTATCAGGGCGGTAAGTTCGCCGCTACCGGCCACCCGGATGACTGATAGTCATATGTATGATTAAAAAAAGCAGTAGATGCTATATAGTACTAGGCACTACGGAGGGCATTAAACAAGCCTGAAACTTTGATATCAGTGAGAGTTGGTTAAGCATGAATAGTCTTGGCATAAAACCTTTAGTGCATGGTGGCAGCTTGTCGCGGCAGGTCTCCCAGCAGTTGGAAAGCATTATTGCAGGCCAGGAAATTCCGGTAGGTGACAAGCTCCCTCCAGAGGGAGCGTTGTGCGACATGTTCGGTGTTAGCCGTACGGTCATACGTGAAGCCATCACTCACCTAAAGTCTCAAGGGCTTGTGGAAACCCGCCGCGGGATCGGGACGCGTGTACTACGTTCAGTTCCTGAGCATAAGAATCCTGAAAAGAAGATTCGCCTAAGCACGATCGAGGATATCTTAAATATTCTTGAGCTACGTCTCACTATTGAGCCGGAAGTAGCGGCATTAGCGGCCAGCAGACACGATGAGCAGGATAAGCAGCGTTTGGTAGATCTTCACCAAAAGTTTCTTCAAGCCTGCAAGCACACTACGCAGGCGCGTGATGAAGATCTGGCCTTTCATGCCGCCATTGCTCAAGCAACGCATAATCCGGCATTCGTGACTATTTATGAACAGTGGGATGTCGGTGCTATACCCCGCGCAAAGTTGATGTCAGTAGAGTCGGGCTCGCAAACGACTTATCAGTACCTTGAAAAAGTGAGCCAAGAGCACGCAGACATTCTCGAGGCGATTCTGGCACGCGATTCAAAGGCAGCGAATGCTGCCATGTATCAACATCTGAACCGTGCATACAAAACGTATTATTCGTATAAGTAGGTGCGTTTGATGGTGGCGCCCTACATGAATCTACTAGGAGAGATCGACCATGGCACTGGAAGGCAAACTCTTAATCGGTCAGCAGGCTGTCACCGGCACACGCAAGAATATCCAAGCCACCAACCCGTCAACGGGCGAGTTGCTTGAACCGGTCTACGTAGGCGGCGATCGAAGCCATGTTGAACAGGCAACGCAGCTTGCCTGGGATGCATTCGATACCTATCGTGAAACTTCACTGGAAGCACGCGCCACTTTTCTTGAAACCATCGCTAATGAGATTGAAGCGATCGGTGATGAGCTGATTGAGCGTGCCATGGCGGAATCTGGTTTGCCGCAAGCACGTCTTGCCGGCGAGCGGGGTAGAACCTGTGGTCAGCTACGCTTATTTGCATCGGTAGTGCGCGCCGGTGAATGGTTGGATGTGCGTATCGATCCCGCCATGCCGGATCGTCAGCCGTTACCGCGTGCTGATTTACGCCAGCGTCATATTGCATTAGGGCCTGTGGCTGTGTTCGGTGCCAGCAACTTCCCGCTGGCATTCTCTGTCGCGGGTGGTGATACCGCCTCTGCGCTGGCAGCGGGCTGCCCGGTAATCGTGAAAGGACATTCCGCTCACCCCGGTACGTCCGAGCTGGTGGGGCGGGCGATCCAAAAAGCAGTGAAAGCCTGCAACCTGCCGGAAGGTGTGTTCTCGCTGCTGTTTGGTTCGGGTAATGAAATTGGTCAGGCGCTGGTCACCGACCCGCGTATTCAGGCGGTAGGTTTCACCGGATCGCGCAGTGGCGGTACGGCGCTGATGCAGGCGGCGCAAAATCGCCCTCAGCCTATCCCGGTTTACGCTGAGATGAGCAGTATCAACCCGGTCTTTTTGCTGCCCGAAGTTCTGAAAGCTAATAGCCAGACGCTGGGCGAGGCATTTGTTGGCTCACTCAACATGGGCGCTGGCCAGTTCTGCACCAGCCCCGGCTTGGTGATTGCCGTCAAAGGTTCGGATCTGGACACCTTTATTCAGTCGGCGCAAAAAGCGGTACAAGCCAGCGGCGCGCAAACCATGCTGACACCGGGCATCCATGAGGCCTATCAGAAAGGCGTTTCCGCGCTGAGCGGTGAGGCCAATGTGAGTGAAATCGCCCGTGGCCAAACCGGCAGCGGTAGCTACCAGTGCCAAACCGGCCTATTCGCCACTTCGGCAAGCAACTTCCTGGCCTCTGAAGTGCTCCAGGAAGAGGTGTTTGGCGCAAGCTCACTGATCATTGAATGTCAGGATATGGCCGAAGTGAAGCATGTGGCCGAGCAGCTGGAAGGCCAGCTAACGGCCACGCTGCATATGAACGATGCCGATATTGACGCGGCGAAAACGTTGCTGCCCACGCTTGAGCGTAAAGCCGGGCGGATTCTTGCCAACGGCTGGCCAACGGGCGTAGAGGTTTGCCATGCCATGGTTCATGGCGGACCTTATCCCTCTACCTCGGATAGCCGCACTACATCAGTGGGTACTGCTGCCATCAAGCGCTTCCTGCGCCCGGTCTGCTATCAGTCACTGACCGAAGCACTGCTGCCGGAAGCCTTGCGGGAAGGCAATCCTTTGAAGGTTAGCCGACTGGTTGATGGCAAGCGGGAAGCGTAGTCCAGCGTTATTAACGGTGGCTCGTAAATAACGAGCTAACCCATAAGACATAAAGCAGGTAAGCGATTACCTGCTTTTTTAATGAACGTATAGCTAATAAATAAAGTTCATGAGAGCCGATGATGAGTGAAACAATTACTATTTCTCTGCAGGATGCTGAATCCCTGAGCCTTAACGTGCTTCAGCATAACGGATATAACCAGGCCCATGCGCAAGCCATTACACGCAATGTGCTTACGGTTCAGCGCGATGAATGCCACTCCCATGGCTTATATCGCCTGATCGGTTGTGTTCAAACGGCACTCAATGGCGGCGTTGATACGCACGCCGTACCGGAAATGATTGATCAGGCGCCCAGCGTGGTTAAGGTCAATGCCCGCCAGGGTAACTCCTTGTTAGCGTTTGAAATGGGTAAAGAACGGCTTGTCGAAAAGGCCAGGCAGACAGGATTGGCCGCGCTGGCGATCAATAACGCCTTCCACTTTTCAGCGCTGTGGCCTGAGGTAGAGGCTCTTTCGAGTGAAGGGCTCATTGGCATTGCCATGACGCCCAGCCACGCATTTGTAGCGCCAGCGGGTGGCACAAAGCCTTTGCTTGGCACCAACCCTATCGCGTTTTCCTGGCCACGCCCGGGTAGCACGCCGTATACGTTTGATTTTGCGACCAGCGTTGTCGCACGCGGTGAGATTGAGCTGCATAAGCGCGCGGGTAAGCAGATTCCCACCGGCTGGGCGATTGATGCTCAAGGTGAAGCAACCACAAGCCCTGTAGATGCGCTGGCGGGGGCCATGCTCACGTTTGGTGGATACAAGGGCTCAGCACTTTCGACCATGATTGAGCTATTGGCCGGGCCGCTGATTGGTGATGTATTGGGCCATGAAACCCAGCCTGCCAACGAACAGAAAACCGGCAAGCCGTTCCATGGCGAGCTGATTATTGCCATATCGCCGGATGTTTTTCTGGGCCAAGACGCCGCTCGTCACCTTCAGCATGCTGAAGTGCTGTTTGAAAACATTTTAGGCCAGGGCGCTCGTCTGCCCTCACAGCGTCGCTTCGAGGCCCGAGAAAATAGCCTGCGTAATGGTATCACCCTACCCAAGGCACTTTATGATGAACTCACTGCACTGACCCATTGATTTATCGAAAGTGAATAACGAAGCCGTTATACAGCAGTGCTTTTGTGGTCTGCCGTATATTGTTGAGAACAGATGTCTCATGAGGATCAACGCTCGTATGGATACGCCGCATGCTTGAAGTTGCCGCCATCATTGCCCCTATTTTTTTATTGATTGGCGTCGGCTATTGTTCTATGCGGATCCGCATTCTTAACCGCGAGCAAATGCAGGGAGTAGGTAAGTTTGTACTTTATATCGCTCTCCCTGCACTTTTAATCCGCGCCATTACCCAAAACCCTTTAGAAGAAGTTTTCAATATCAACTATCTACTGGCCTACGGGCTAGGGTCCCTGGGTGTTTTCGGATTGGCGCTCGGATACACCGTCATGCTGAAAAAACAGCCGCTGACCATCGGAAGTATCAGCGCGCTGGGAATGTCCGTGTCCAATAGCGCGTTTAGTGGCTACCCGGTCGCAGTAATGATTATCGGACCGCCTGCGGCTAACTTTTTAGCTTTGAATATGATCATCGAGAATCTGTTGATCATACCGCTGGCGCTTATTCTGGCCGAAGCGGGTCAGCAGGCCGGGCGGGGCGTTATGAAGTCACTTCAGAAAACGCTCAAGCAACTGGTTAAGAATCCCATTCTTATTGGCCTGTTTATCGGGGTGTTGATCGCCGTTACCGATATACATCTGCCCACTCCGGTTACCCAGGCGGTCGATATGTTGGCAAAAGCGGCGGGTCCTGCCGCGTTATTTGCGATTGGCGGCGCGCTCTATGGACTGCAAATCCGCGGTGTAATGGGGGAAGTGAATCAGATAGTTACCGGTAAGTTAATTATTCATCCGCTGGGCGTATTGATCTGCATGTGGCTGATCGCAGGCAACGACGTGTTACTGATCGCTGGTGGCTTGCTGTTTGCTAGCGCACCCATGGCGAGTATCTACCCGTTGCTTGGCCAACGTTATGGCATGGGCAACGTGGCGGCAGGTGCCCTCATGGCTGGTACGCTTATGTCCTTTGTCACCATCAGCATTATTGTGGGTTTGATGACCTATTTCGGCGTGTTGGCTTAACCGCGATTAGCATTCAATGAATGCTTTGGCTCTGGGGTCTTGCATGTAAGCAACATTAAGACGCAGCCAAGGCGTTGTCTGGTTATCAGGGTAAAACAAGTGGCTGGGCGATAGCGTGATGTCAAAACGACGTGCCGCCTGTATTAGCGCTTTCTCATCCGTAGGTGGCTTTGCCCATACAAACATACCGCCTGCCGGTTCAGTGAATATCTTCCATCCGGCGTGCTTGAGTTGAGTTAGCGCTAGTGCCATCTGGTTGGAAAGCCGGGTTCTTAATCGCTCAGTGAGTTTTCGATAACTACCGTTTTGCAGCAAAGTAACCAGTACCTGTTCTGAAAACAGGGATGCGGAAATGCTGGTCAGCATTTTGATATCTACCAGGCGTTGTACTAGATCCGGAGGAGCAGCGATAAATCCCACGCGAAGTGATGAGGAAAGGGTTTTTGAAAAGCTGGCCAAATAGATAACACGCTTAAGCCCATCAAGTGCGGCTAATCGTGTGGTTGGAGTATGCTGAAAATCAGCATAAATATCGTCTTCAAGGATATTAAAATCATACTGCTCGGCAAGCTGTAAAACGCGGTGTGCAATGGCCGGTGTTAAGGTGCTGCCGGTGGGATTGTGAAAAACGCTATTAATGTAGAAAAGTTTGGGCCGATGGTGGGCTAACAAGACTGCCAGGCGTTCGATATCGGGCCCATCGGCTAAGCGGGGTACGCCAATCACGCGAATACGCTGCAAATGCAGTAGCCCAAACAGATTGTAATAACCGGGTGTTTCCACAAACACAACGTCGCCGGGCTCAAGCAGCAAACGTACTAACAAGTCTAGAGAATGGCTACCGCTGCTGGTTGTCACGATCTGTTGGGCATCTGCTGTAATCGCAAGCGGGCGCAGGCGCTCTTGTATCAGACGGCGTAAGGTTAAAAGGCCGTGTGGTGTACCGTATTCAAAAATTCCTGAGCGGCTGTGCCGGGCAACCTGACGAATCGCATACGTAAGGTCGTCGCTCTCGCGCCAATCGCTTGGCAACCATCCACAGCCTAGCTTGAGGGTGTGTTCTTCGGCGCTGAAAAGCCCCCATAGTCCGTTGGTGACTTCCTGTAACGGGCTAGAAGCGCGCTGTTGGTTGATCTGTACGGCGACGCTATCCGCAACATAAAAGCCCGAGCCGGGTTTTGAGCGAATTAAACCTGACGACACTAGTCGTTCATAGGCATCGATGACCGCATTACGGCTGATGTTATGTGTCGCTGCCAAGCGGCGTATTGAAGGTAAACGACGACCGCCGCCCGCGCCGTTGTGTTGAATCCACTGACGAAGGCTTTCTTCCAGCTGTTGAGCCATGGGGGTGGCCGCGTGTCGGTCAACCTGTAGTTTCATAAGCGCTCTTGTTGCCCTCAACTGTTCTTCAAAATGGCAGAACAGTGCCTGGGTAATAATGGCTGAGTGTACCTTATCCCGGTTCCTTAAGAGTGCGAACGTAACGTCTCACATGAAAACTGAGGCAGGTACAAAGTGACGAGACGATCAAACGCCCTCAAGCTGGCTTTTGCGCTGTGCATGATTACCACGGCGGTCAATTTACAAGCACCGCTTTATGAAGCACTCGCGGCGAGTGATGGTTTCGGCGTTGGCGCAACAACGCTCGCATTTGCCTGTTATGTTGCAGGTATCATGCCAGTATTGCTGGGGCTTAATGGTCTGGCTGATCGGGTAGGGTGCAAGCCGCTGATTATTGTCGCGCTGCTGTTGTGTCTGGTTGCTACTACCCTAACCTTGATCACCCCAGGCTTGGTGGCGCTGGGAGCGGCTCGAATTTTACTCGGAATAGGCATTGCCCTGACATCGGCGGTCGCACCCACCTATATGCACAGGCTACTCACTAACCGGGATAGCAGCATGGCAACCAAGTATGTAACAACCAGCACGGCACTTGGTTTTGGCTTGGGGGCAGCGGTTACCAGCTTGTTTATCTTTCATTCACCGAGCGTCACGCCCCCCAGTTTATGGCTATATCTGGGCGCTGGAATTATCGCAATAGTAGTCGTTAGTTCCTTAAAAAATACGGCCCCCATCCCTAGCAAGAGTGCGCTGCTGCGACTGCCCAGCTACCCGCCCGGCACGCTTGGTTACGGGTTGGCCATTTTGCTTGCCTGGGCAACGGTGGGGCTGGTAATTGCTATTTTGCCTTCTGCGTTACACTCGCACGGTTTAACGGCCTGGAGCGGCTTTGCCACGTTCGGTATTTGTAGTTGCGGCGTGTTATTTCAACCTTGGGCAAGAGCATTGGCGCCAACTCATGCCACGGTGCTGGGGCTTGTCATTTTACCGCCAGCTTACGCGCTGATCGCCTGGGGAGCGGTACAGGGAATGCTCGCGGTCGTACTGGTGGGAGCCGTTGCCGCTAGCAGTGCGTGTTACGGATTTATCTACCTGGGTGGATTAAGTGGGGTGCTGGAAATAGCCAAAGCGGCGTCCACTCAGGCAAGCGCAGGCTATTTTTTGATGGCCTACATAGGATTTAGTCTACCGGTAATTACCACCGGCGCTTTAATTGATGCTGTAGGCCATACGGCCGCTTTAACCATCTTTGGGCTGGCGCTATCAATTGGTGCCATCATTACCATGGGCCTGCTGCTAATCAGTCAGGCTAGATATTCGCAGCATCAGTCAGGCGTTAGCCCCTAAGGCGTCCTATCAATCAGCAATCCACAAGAAGGCGCTGCCCAGCGTTTATCCGCGGTAAACACCACATCGCACACCACCGGCGAATAGCAGCGACGTATCTCATCATCGATACGTGTACGCAGGGCATCCTGGTTTTTTAATGAAGTGCTGGTGCCTTCTTCAGGCAGAACAATGTGTACCATGACGTAGAGTAAACGGCCGGGCCGTACCATGCGCACCCGTACCTCTTGGGTATGCGTACCTGCAAGCGCTATGGATATAGCTTGGCGCACGGGAGCGGCGATCGTTTCATCAGGCGTTTTATTGAGCAGCTCTTTGAGTGCTTGAGACGCCATGCGCACGGGAACGCCCAGGCAAAGCAACACCACCGCCATGACCAGCACAGAATCGACATATGCCACCACGTTATTCCAGTTCAACCATTCAAACACCATTACCATACAAAACGCCGCGAGAACCGCTGCAGAAATGATGCTATTGACTATCCAGTTGAGTTTGTCGGCCGCGATCAGTGGGCTATGGGTATAACGCTGACTGCGATGCATGACCCACGCGGTGATTGAGCAGGCAATCGTGGCAAACAGGGCATAAATAACGGCGAGCCCCGCGGCAATTTCCCGCCCCCCTGTCAGTAAAGCGGCAATGGCATCTACCAGCGCAAAGACGGATACCCCTAGAATCAGCAACCCTTTACACAGGTTAACCAGCGACTCGAAGTAACTGTAACCAAATGGGTAGGATTCGCTATCAGGGCGGCTGGCGAGCTTACTGACCTTGATCGTCACCAAAGCTACGCTAAAGTAGATAAGGTTAAATAACCCATCGAGCAAAATAGCCTGTGAATTCGAGGCGAGTGTAGCGGTAATACCGGCACAGCCGATCAAAAGCGCCATAAAGGCGGAAAATGCCAGCGTGCGTGCTTCTGTTTTCATGAGAGTCGTGGCTCCAATGCCAGTCAAATAACCCGCTAGCATAGCAATATTGGTGGCTTATTCACTAACGATAGCTGCGCCCACAAGGACGAACGGCGATGACTCCACAAAGAGATGTACGTATCCGCCATGCCAAGGATTTAACCTTCAGACTGTTAACGCCTGAAGATGCCTTTGAACTCTTGGCATTCGAAACCGCAGAGCGGGCATGGTTTGAGCAACATATCGAAGCGCGCAGGGAGCAATTTTATACCCCGCATGGTGTTTCACAGCATATCGTTGAGTGTCTGGCGCTTAATGCCCAAGGGCGTATGAGCCCTCAGCTTATTCGCCATAAAGGCATTATTATCGGGCGCGCCAACCTGCGTGATATTGATCAGGGCCGCGCGCAGGTTGGCTATCGCATTGCTGAAAACGCCTGCGGGCAGGGAATCGCCCAAAAAGCCCTTCACCACCTGATGAAAGAAGCCCGCTGTATTTATGGCCTGGATACGCTGCAAGCGACCGTGTCAATTGAAAACACGGCGTCTCAACATGTGCTCGAAAAAGCCAAATTCACGGTAGTTGATAAACGGCTGGATTATTCCCCAGTGGCCGATCAGTGCCTGGATTGCGTGGTTTATCAGTGTGCATTGAGGGAAAAAGTCGAATGCCCATAAGCTCAGGTCGTACCAGGGTGGGCTGATGCGCTTTTTGGTAAGTGCTAACAAGGTGTACTAACCTTTCTTTAAGCACATTGAGTGATAAACATTATGCCAACGGGAGGATCTAACGATGCCTATGCTGAGTGTCGGCACGGAGCAAGGTACTCCGGTAGAGCTTTATTACGAAGTATACGGTGCAGGTAAGCCCGTCGTACTTATCCACGGTTGGCCGTTAAGCGGCCGTTCCTGGGAAAAACAGGTGCCTGCGTTAGTGAAAGCGGGTTACAAGGTCATCACCTACGATCGGCGCGGGTTTGGCTGGTCTACCCAGGCAGACGGTGGCTACGATTATGACACTCTCGCTGCTGATCTGAAAAAGCTGATTGATACGCTTGATCTGCATGATGCCACCTTGGTGGGCTTCTCCATGGGCGGCGGTGAAGTAGCTCGTTATCTTGGAAGCTACGGCACTGGTCGCGTGACAAAAGGCGTATTTGCCGCCGCCGTTCCGCCGTATCTTTATAAAGCAGATGATAACCCGGATGGCGGGTTGGATGACGCTACCATTAATGGATTTCTTGACGGCGTAAGCGGTGATCGCTTGGCCTTTCTGGAAGGCTTCACCAAAGACTTTTTCTCAACTGCTGAAAACAGTGACTTGATCAGCGAGCCTAACCGGTTGTATCACCGCGATATTGCTGCCTTTGCTTCGCCCTTGGCCACCTATGAGTGCGTCAAAGCGTTTAGCTATACAGACTTTCGCAAAGACCTGCCCAAGATCGATGTGCCTACGCTAATACTTCACGGCGACGGTGATCAGATTGTGCCGTTCGAGGTCAGCGGAAAACTCGCTGCCGAGCTTTTACCTGAAGCGCAAACGCATGTCATTAAAGGTGGCCCGCATGCCATTAACACAACACATGCTGATGAGTTTAATCAGGCATTGATCGATTTTCTGAAAAGCTAATTTGTGGTGCACGATTTAACGCCGCCTACCCAGGCGGCGCTTTTGATGGTGGATATGACACCCAAGCCTTGGCGCTGCATCCTGCCAAAAAAGACGCAGTGATATTTCCTTTATACTCGGCAAGCATTTACTCAGTTGTGCTCATCAAAATATTTATAAGGGAGTGGTTACGTGAGCGAGATCGCTAAACTACGCGCCATCATGGCACCCACCGGTGTCCTTCGAACCACTATCAACGTTGGTAACCCGATTCTTGCGGGTATCGAGGCAAGTCAGGATCAGCCTTACGGTGTTTCGGTGGATCTCGCCAAGCTGATTGCCAAGCGGCTAGAGGTGGAGCTTGAGCTTCAGGTCTACCCAACGGCCGGTGAGGCGGTGGCGGTCGTCAGTGATGAAAAAGCCGATATGGGATTTTTTGCCGTAGATCCCAAGCGGGGTGAGCATATCCAGTTTACCGCGCCCTATGTGCTGATCGAAGGCTGCTATCTGGTGCGTGACGACTCACCGATCACGACTCAGGAGGAGGTAGACCGCTCCGGGCAGCGTATCGTGGTGGGTAAAGGCAGCGCCTACGACCTGTACCTTAGCCGCACGATTGAACAGGCAGAGTTAGTCCGAGCGCCTACCTCGCCAAAAGTAGTGGAATTCTTTCGTGAGCATCAGCTGGATATCGCTGCAGGCGTCAAGCAGCAGCTGGAAGTCGGTATCGAAGAGTTTGCTGGCATGCGGCTGCTACCCGGCCACTTCATGATGATTCAGCAGGCTATGGGTGTGCCCAAAGCGCGTGCGCCCGAAGCCGCTGCGTTTCTTTCGGCATTCATTGAAGAAGTAAAAGCGAGCGGTGAGGTTGCCCGCTTGCTGGAAAAGCACGGCATTAAAGGTGCTTCTGTCGCGCCCAGCGCTTAATAGGTATGTACCAGGCCGCCTATATCAGCGGCCTGGTACGCAAGTCTTACCCCTCAAGCCACACATCAGCCCCTTTAAAACTCACATTCCAAATACGTAGCTTAACGCCTTCATCTTCCACGCACTGGCCATCCTTCAAACGAAAATGCTGCTTGTAGAGGGGGGATGCCACCACTGCGGCGCCCTTTATATCGCCCACAATGCCGTGGGCGATCACATTGGCGTTGGAGAACGGGTCGTGGTGGTCAATGGCGTAAAGCTCGCGCTCATGGCCCGGCAAGTAGAATAGTGCGATTTGCTTCGGCCCCTGTGGCGTTTCAAGCCAAGCAGCAACGCCGGAAAACGCGACCAGATCAGCTTTGCTGCACAGTTTCTGACCGTGCCTGTGTTGCATATCAGGTGCGGATTTCATTGCAGTAGCGGTCATGGAGTAACCCCTTTAAAGTGATGTCGATTAGTCTTTGTACGAAAACTGCTTGCGCTCGACCATACGGCGTTAAAAATCAGCTCGTGCGCGAGTCCGATCAAAATACTCATTTACACTCGTAAACTCCGTTTTTTCGCTAATTTTTGCCTTGTCTGGTCTTCGCTCAGCGACTTTTCGTAACAAACCCTAGGCAGGCCGTAGCTGGCCGCGCTCGCTGGTCATGATGATCGATGGGTCGGGGCGGTTGTCGTTGACATAGCTTCTAAAGCGCTTGAGCTTGTCCGGGTCGCTGATGGCGCCTGCCCATTCGCACTGGTAGTTATCCACCACGGTTTGCATCTGGCGCTCCAGTTCCTCGCCCATGCCCAGGCTGTCGTAAAGAATCACCTCTTTAAGGTAATCCAGCCCGCCTTCCAGGTTTTCCCGCCATACCGAGGTGCGCTGCAAGCGATCCGCCGTGCGCACGTAGAACATCAGAAAACGATCAATGGTGCGGTAGAGTGTTTCATCGTCAAGATCGGTGGCAAACAGCTCGGCATGGCGGGGGCGCATGCCGCCGTTGCCACACACATAAAGGTTCCAGCCGTTTTCAGTGGCGATAATCCCGATATCCTTGCTTTGCGCTTCGGCACACTCACGGGTACAACCGGAAACACCGAACTTGATCTTGTGCGGTGCGCGAAGACCCTTGTAGCGGTTCTCAAGCTTGATCGCCATGCCTACGCTGTCCTGCACGCCGTAGCGACACCAAGTGCTGCCCACGCAGGATTTCACCGTGCGAAGTGACTTGCCGTAAGCGTGGCCGGTTTCAAAGCCGGCCTCAATCAGCTCGCCCCAGATATCGGGCAGATCTTCCAGACGGGCGCCGAACAGATCAATCCGCTGGCCGCCGGTGATTTTGGTGTACAGGCCGTACTTCTGCGCTACCTGTCCCAGTACCACGAGCTTCTCCGGGGTAATTTCGCCCCCGGCAATGCGCGGTACCACCGAGTAGGTGCCGTTCTTCTGCATGTTGGCCATGAAGGTGTCGTTGGTATCCTGCAACGGGATATGCGCGGCGTCGGTAATCGGCTCGTTAAAGCAGGAGGCAAGGATGGAGCCCACGGCGGGCTTGCAGATATCACAGCCCAGGTGATGGGTGCCGGGCGCGCCATGTTTTTCCATCAGCTCACTAAAGGTCTTGATGCCTTCTACGCGTACAATGTCGTAAAGCGCTTGGCGGGTGTAGGCAAAGTGCTCACAAATTGACGTGTCCACCTCGACACCACGTGCGGCCAGCTCATGGTCCACTACGCTTTTTAAAAGTGACGCGCAGCCACCGCAGCCGGTGCTGGCGCGGGTGTCACCTTTAACGGCGCCTAGGTCGCCAGCACCTGCATCAATGGCCGCGCAAATGCTGGCCTTGGTAACGTTATGACACGAGCAGATCATCGCCGTTTCCGGCAGTGCATCCGGGCCAAGTACCGGGGCAGCGCCGCTTTGCGGCAACATCAGCGAGGCGGGCTCTTTGGGTAGCTCGATACCGTTGGCGTAGTACTGGAGCAAGGTATCATAGATGCTGTTATCGCCCACCAGCATGGCGCCCAAAAGCTTCTTGCCGTCGCTTGAGACCACCATCTTGCGGTAAATCTGGGTGAGGGGGTCAAGGTAGCGAAACATCCGCGCGCCGGGGTTCTGATTGCCGTGGGCATCGCCAATCGAGCCGACGTCTACCCCCAATAGCTTAAGCTTGGTGCTCATGTCAGCACCGATAAAAGAAGCATCGCCACCGGTGAGCGTCGAAAGCGCTGTCTTTGCCATCTGATAGCCAGGCGCCACCAGGCCGAAAATACTCTGATTCCACAGCGCCACTTCGCCGATGGCTAAAATCGAGGGGTCGCTGGTTTGGCATTGATCGTTGATCACCACGCCGCCGCGCTCGCCTATTTCTAGGCCACACTCGCGGGCCAACTGATCACGCGGGCGAATACCCGCCGAGAACACGATCAGATCGGTTTCCAGTATCTTGTCATCCTGAAAGACCATGCGATGGCGGCTTGCCTCACCGTCTTCAATGCGCTGAGTGGCCCGCTCGGTGAGTACCTGAACACCCAGGGCTTCGATTTTTTCGCGCAGCAGTTCGCCGCCCTCGGCATCCACCTGCATGGGCATCAGGCGTGGGGTGAACTCGATCACCGCAGTTTCCAGGTTCAATCCGCGCAGCGCATTGGCCGCTTCCAGGCCCAACAGGCCGCCGCCTACTACCACGCCGGTGGCCGCGCTTTGCGCCGCATCGCGAATGGCGTCCAGGTCGTCCAGCGTGCGATATACCAGGCAGCCTTCGCGGTCGTTACCGGGAATGGGCGGCACGAAAGGGTAGGAGCCGGTGGCCAGCACCAGGTGATCGTAGGCGTATTGGCCGTGTTCGGTCGTGACCGTTTTTTCAGCGCGGTCGATGGACATCACCGCTTCGCTGCTGTTGAACGTCACGCCATGGCTTGCGTAGTAATCACCATCGCATAGCGCCAGCGCTTCGGCGTCGCGGCCTTTGAAGTATTCGGAAAGATGCACGCGGTCGTAGGCACGATAACTCTCTTCGCCAAACACGGTGACGTTCATCTGCGCCATCGCGCCGTTTTCAACCAGCTGCTCGACCAGGTGGTGGCCGACCATACCGTTACCAATAATAATCACGTTGCGTTTAGAGGTGGTGGACATGGCTAAGCTGCCTCCAGTGTCGATAAGGGAGTGGGTTGGTGATCAAACAGCAGGGCGTTGGCGTCGGCTTCACCAAACAGCAACGCCTGGCGGCACGCGCCAAGATCGGTTTTGGCTAGCGCCTGAGCGAAATACCAGGGGCCAGAGTGGGTATCGCCATACAGCACGGCGCCTTCAAGCCTTCCGTCGCGTAGCAATAGGCGGCGGTAGTCGCCATTTTCCGGATCGTTGTAGTGCAACACCTCATGCTCTGGCGCCGCCTCTGTCGGGCCGAATGCGTAGAGAGCCACGCCGCTGATCTTGAGCTTGGTGGCGGTCGGTGCCTCTAGATAGCGGGCGCTGCCATCACCGCATAGCGTGTTGACCAGAACATCCACCTGGCGCCAGATCGGCTCGACCAGGCCGTAGGTGTGCTGCTCGAACTGACAGCACTCGCCCAAGGCATGAATATGCGGATCTGAAGTGGTGAGCGTGCCATCGACCATGATGGCGCGTTGGGTAGCAAGGCCTGCCTGATAGCCCAGCTCTGAATTAGGCGTAACGCCGGTCGCCACGATGACACTCTGGGCAGGCAGGCGCTGACCATCCTCCAGTACAACAGCGGCTAAGCTGCCAGCGCCATCGTCTTCAAAGTGACGGATGCGTGCGTTGGTTAAGATGGTCAAGCCACGCTGGGTAAGTGTCGTTTCAAGTAGCCGGGCGGCCCTGCTATCCAGCTGACGATTCATTAACCGTTCACTGCGCTGTAAAACACTGACGCTGGCGCCCCGTTTGCGAAGCCCTTCGGCAGCTTCTAGCCCTAACAGGCCGCCACCTACCACGACACACTTACCGCCCTGTAAGGCAAGCTTGGCGAGCGTGTCGGCATCTTGCAGGGTACGAAACCCATGCACGCCGTCAAGGCCAATGCCGGGTACCTCGGGTAGCGTTGGGCGCGAGCCAGTGGCAATCACCAGGCGGTCATAAGCCAACGTTCGGTTGGGGGTTACCACGCGCTGCTCTTTGCGGTCGATTTTCAGCACACGCTCATTAAGGTGCAGGGTAATCTTCTGTGTGGCGTACCACTGAGCATCCCGCAGTGAGAGGGCGCTAGACGGCATTTCATCGGCGAGCAGTGGTGATAGCAGTATCCGGTTATAGGCAGGAGATGCTTCTGCGCCAATCACCGTTATCTGCTTGGGTCGATGAGGCAGTTTAACGACGGCCTCGAGCAGTCGATGGCTCGCCATGCCGTTGCCAATAATGACTAAGTGATCATCAGGCGAGCACCGAGAGATAGCGATCATGGGTTGCTCCTTACTGTTTAGCGCGTTGGCTGCAAGTACCTTGCCGCGATAAACGCTGTAGTGGCGCAGCGCTTGAGAAAATACCCAACAAAAAAAGCCCCTGATACAGCGCCCCGGGCAAATGGATTGCCAGGAACGCAGTATCAGGGGCTTCGTTGCCCGGTAGCTGAAACTAAAACCGTCATTGGGTTTAGTGCAGAGCAGCCACCGTTGGCTGCCAGCTGAGCTTGAATTTATTTAACCATTACAACAGGGCAATTTATCAGCCAAATATTGTTGATTTCCTGTTTTTTATTTTCTTATCAATAGCTTGATTTAGATATTCGGATTAAAGACAGCGCTACTTCAGTTGTCTGAGAGCAGCCTACGCACGCTATTGGTGCGCAAGGTGCTAAGCATGCACCGTGAGTATCCAGCGGCAGAACAGAACATGCCCATCTAGCAAGGCAGTAGGCTTTTTTGTATTTCTTAAAATTCTGTTTAAAAAAAGATTTTTTATTTTATTAGGCAGGTTGGCGTAGGCCTTGCTATTACCTTGTCAACAAGCAACAAAGCATAGACGGGTTTATCGGCACAATAAAATGCAGCCATCGCGTTTGACGGGCAACTAACAACACTAACGCCATCAGACGACAGGCCATTAACAAAGGTGCCCAGTCCCAGCAGTGCGACATTTGGCACCGGTGCAGGTGTCCCTGAGACAACGGCGTCCAGGCAGGCTTCTTTTGAGGCTCGCTTGGGCGCCTTTTGCTTTTTAAGCGGGAGGAAATCAGTATGTCCCAGGCCACACGCTCGGCTTGTAAAGTAAACACGACGTGCCCTTATTGCGGTGTCGGCTGCGGTGTAACCGCTACCGTGGCTGACGACACTATCTGCGCCGTTGACGGCGACCGCGACCACCCCGCCAACTTTGGACGACTCTGCGTCAAAGGCTCTGCACTTCATGAAACCCTTGGCCTCCATGACCGTCTCACTACGCCTATGGTCGACGGGCACGCGGTTGACTGGAATGTGGCGTTAGCCACCCTGGCTGAGCGATTACAGGCGACTCGCACGACCTATGGCGCTGAGTCAGTCGGTGCGTATCTTTCGGGACAGCTATTAACTGAAGATTACTATGTGGCCAATAAGCTGTTTAAAGGCTTTTTGGGCACGCCGCACCTGGATACCAACTCGCGGCTTTGCATGGCCTCCGCCGTGGCGGCTTATAAGCGCTCGCTGGGTGCCGATGCCGTTCCCTGCAACTATGAAGATATTGAAGAGGCTGAACTGGTGGTGCTGGTGGGCTCGAACCTGGCCTGGAATCATCCAGTGCTTTATCAGCGCTTGAAGGTCGCCAAAACGCGCAACCCGCTGATGAGGGTGGTGGTGATCGACCCGCGTGTGACCGACAGCTGCGAAATTGCCGATCTTTACCTGGGCATTGCGCCAGGAAGCGATGCGGTACTGTTCAGCGGCCTGCTGGCCTGGATGGCGGAGAATAACAAGCTGGATCAGCTCTACCTGGACCGCCATACACAAGGTTTCGACGAAGCGTTGCTGGCCGCGAGCAACTACAACATTCATGACGTGGCGGCCATGTGTGATATCGACCCGGAGCGGCTGGAGACCTTTTATTATTGGTTTGCCAGCCAGCTTCATGTAGTGACGCTTTACTCCCAGGGGGTCAATCAATCCTCAAGCGGTACCGATAAGTGCAATGCGATTATTAACTGCCACCTGGCGGGCGGCAAAATTGGCTTGCCCGGCGCGGGGCCTTTCTCGATCACTGGCCAGCCCAATGCCATGGGCGGACGCGAAGTGGGTGGGCTTGCCAACCAGTTGGCCGCGCATATGGACTACCATACGCCAGGCGCCTTGGATCGGATGACCCGCTTTTGGGCGACTGAAACGTTAATGCCCGAATTGCCCCGGGCGCCCGGTTATAAGGCAATTGAGCTTTTTGAAGCGGTGGAACGCGGGGAAATCAAGGCGCTCTGGATAATGGCCACCAATCCGGCGGTCAGCCTGCCGGATGCCGCCCGCGTACGGCGTGCGCTTGAAAAATGCCCATTGGTGATTGTGTCCGAGTGCGCAAGTCATACCGACCTGTTGGCTTACGCCGATATCATTCTGCCTGCCTCCGGATGGTCGGAGAAAGACGGCACGGTCACTAATTCCGAACGGCGTATTTCTCGCCAGCGCGGTTTATTACCCGCACCCGGTCAGGCGCGCCATGACTGGTGGATCATCTGCGAAGCCGCCAAGCGGCTGGGCTTTGGGGAAGCATTCGCCTACGCCCATCCCCACGAAATCTTCGACGAGCACGCCAGACTTTCCGGCTACGAAAATGAAGGGGAGAGCAAGCGGCTGTTCGATATCTCTGGCCTGGTAGGGCTTGGGCGAGAGGGCTACGATGCGCTGGCGCCGATTCAGTGGCCGGTGACATCTTCAGCGCCTCACGGAACGGCGCGGTTATTTGAAGACGGCGAATTCGCCACGCCTGATGGGCGCGCCAACTTCATCGCCATAACGCCGCGCTTGCCGGAGCAACGCTTGAGTGACGCCTACCCGCTGCGCCTGAATACTGGTCGAATTCGTGATCAGTGGCACACCATGACGCGCACAGCCCGTGCGCCCCGGCTGATGAATCATCGCTATGAGCCGTTTATTGAACTCCACCCAAGCGATGCTGCTCACTATGGTATTGGCGACCAGCAGTTGGCAGTATTGTCCGCCGTCAGGGGCGAGTACCGGGGACGAGTGCGAACCTCGAATGCCCAGCGGCGTGGCGAGGTATTTATTCCCATGCACTGGAGCGATGCGTTCAGTAAATCGGCGCGTAGCGGCACCATGCTGAAGGCCATCACCGACCCCGTTTCAGGCCAGCCGGAAGCCAAACATGGTGCCGTAGCGCTAGCACCGCTGAACACGGTTTGGGAGGCAACGCTGTTGATTGCCCAATCATTAGGCGATAATAGCCCGCAGGAAGCGCCTCCTTGGTGCACAAGCGATTACTGGGCGCGCGTGCCCATGCAGGGCTGTCAGCGCTGGCAGCTGGCAGATGCAAGGCCGGTTCATGACTGGCTGGCGCTACTGGCTACGTGGCTACCCGATGGGGCTAGTGTGTGGTGTGAAGACCGCGGCAATAGCCGTTTGCGCGCTGCGGCCGTGGTGAACGGCAAGCTGCGTTGGTGGCTGATGGTCGGCCCGCCGCGCGAATTGCCCGGCCTTGCCTGGCTTGAGGCGCGTTTTAATGAAACGACCATAAGCGACAAGCACCGGCGTCGGCTACTGGCGGGATGTGAAGATGGCGCCGCCGATACTGGCCCCGTAGTATGCAGCTGCCACCAGGTGGGCCAAACGGCGATTGTTAATGCCATTCGCGCTGGCGATACCAGCGTTGAAGCGCTGGGCGCACGGCTTGCCTGCGGAACACAGTGCGGTAGTTGTTTGCCTGAATTGAAGTCCCTGATTGAAGAGGAGCGTTCACATGCGCGTGCTAAGCAAGCATCTTATACAGAAGTGGCCTGAGGCTTTGATGCGCTTTATGCAGCGTGTGCTGTCGCCTTTCCAGCGCTCTACGAGTAGCGCTCGCAGTGTGCCTTCGCTCAAGCTGCGCGGTGAATGCGCGGCCGGGCATGTGTATCTGGTTGGCGCGGGCAGTGGGGATATGGAGCTGTTAACCCTGAAAGCCGCCCGGCTGTTAATGCAGGCCGATGCTATCGTGTATGACCGCTTGGTAGGCGACGATGTGCTGGGGCTGATTCCGGTTTCCGCCGAGCGCTACTACGTTGGCAAGGCCAGCGGCCATCACAGCATGCCTCAAGCGGAAATTGGCGCCTTGATGGTCAAGCTGGCGATCGCCGGTAAATCGGTGGTGCGCTTGAAAGGCGGCGACCCCGGCATATTTGCGCGTATGGGCGAAGAGCTTGCTGCCCTGGCGGATGCCAATGTGCCCGCGCACATCGTACCCGGCATTACGGCGGCATCTGCCGCTGCCGCGAGCCTCGGGATTCCGCTCACCGACCGGGGCCACTCTCAGCAGCTGCGCTTTATTACTGCACAGCTATGCCGTGAGGGCGGCGCACCCGACTGGCAAACCCTGGCTCGCCGTGATGAAACCCTGGTGTTCTATATGGGGCTTTCCAAGGTAGAGGCCATCTGTGCAGGGCTACGCCAGGCGGGCTTGCCCGACGAATGGCCGATCATGCTGGTAGCCAATGCCAGCTTGCCCGAACAGCAGGCACTGGTGGGCACGCTTGCGGACATGCCCCAACGTCTGGCACATCATCCGCTGCCATCACCCTGCGTGATTCTGGTGGGCAGCGTAGTGAGTATGGTCGCGAGCAGCCCTGCAAATGTGCTTGCCTCAGCGGGCATCATCGAAGCGGTCGACCTGGCGTAGCGTCGGGAACAGGCGCATCCACAGGCCGACCACCGCCAGCGTGCCCACGCCGCCGATCACCGCGGCGGGCACTACGCCAAACCCGGCTGCCATACTGCCCGCGCGGAACTCGCCCAGCTCATTGCTTGAGCCAATAAACAGCATATTGACGGCATTTACCCGGCCGCGCATTTCATCGGGCGTTGCCAGCTGGATCACGGTGGTGCGCACATAAACGCTAATCATATCGGCTGCACCTGCCACCAGCATGGCGATCATCGATACCCAGAACAGGGTTGAGAACGCGAACACCAGGTTCGCCAGGCCAAACACGGCTACGGCGGCAAACATTACGTGCCCGGCGCGGCGCTTGATGCCGCGAATGCCAAGATAAAGTCCCATCAATAACGCGCCCACCGCAATCGCGCTGCGCATTGCCCCCAGCCCTTCGGGGCCCACGTGCAGGACTTCCTGAGCGTAAATGGGCAGTAGCGCCACCACGCCCCCCAGCAGCACGGCAAACAGATCCAGCGAAATAGCGCCCAGGATAATCGGCTGGTAGCGGATATAGCGAATGCCTGCAGAAAAACGCTTCCAGGCGGTGCTTTCCAGCATCTTGGCTTTCTCGACATAGCGCAGCGGTACCAGCACCAGTAAGGCCAGCGCGACGATAAAGCACCCCAAGCACACGGCATAGGCCAGGCTGCCGCCACCCACGCTGTAAAGCACGCCGCCCAGCAACGGCCCGCTGATCACCGCGACTTTCATGATCGAGCTATTCAGCGCAATGGCCTGGGCCAACTGCGCGCGGGGCACAATATTAGGCAACATGCTTTGCAATGTAGGGCCGGTAAACGCCCGAGCGCAGCCAAACAGAGCCAGCACGACATAAAACTCAATAACGCTACCGTGGTTGGCCTGGGCCAATAAAAGCAGCAGGGCGCTACAGATAGCCTGTACCGCCCAGCTTAGTTGCAGGATGCGCTTACGCGGAAAACGGTCGACCACATCGCCTGCGGGAAGCAGTAAAATTACCATGGGAAGAAACTGCGCAAGCCCCACGTAGGCCAGCGACATGGCATCTCGCGTAATGTCATATACCTGCCATGCCACCACAATGGCTTGAATCTGCATGGCAAATACAGCCGCTAATCGAGAAAGAAGAAAGCTTAGAAAGCCCGGTTGGCGATGAATGGGAAGCAACGGAGCATCGGTAGCGGCAAGCGTGTCGTTATCTGGTGGCATGGGCGGCATCTTGGTTGGCAAGAGAATCTTAGCAAGCGAATTTTTATGATTCTATCGCTTATGGCGCCAAACGTGGATCAAAAACCCCGCAAATTCTGCTTGGTTAACGCCAAACCGATCAAAGGCTTTTTTGAATAGGCGGTTGAAGTCAGACGTAGGCTGCCCCATGTTAATTAACACGCTATCAATAGAAAAGGATGTTAATGATGCAAAATGTCATGCCTAACCCGGGTTTCGGTACCTTTCGCCTGGAAGGCGATACGCTTAAAGAGAGCATCCATGCGGCGCTTGAAGCGGGCTATCGCCATATCGACACCGCCCAGTTTTACGGGAATGAGAAGGGCGTTGGCGAAGCGATTCGTGACAGCAGCGTGCCGCGTAGTGATATCTTTCTGACTACCAAAGTGTGGCACGACAACTTGAAGCCGCAGCGCCTGAAAGAGAGCGTTGATGAAAGCCTCGAAAAGCTCGGTACCGACTACGTTGATCTACTGCTGATCCATTGGCCATCGCCGGATAACGAAGTGTTGATGGAAGATTATCTGGCCGCCCTTAAAGAAGTGAAGGCACTGGGTAAGGCGCGCCATATCGGCGTATCCAACTTTACCATTGAGCAGCTCGATAAAGCGGTGGAGATTCTGGGTAAAGGTGAAATCCTTACCAACCAGATTGAAGTGCATCCCTTTCTACAAAACCGCAAGCTGGTTGAACGCTGCGAGCATCACGGTATTCAGGTAACGGCCTTTATGCCGCTGGCGGTGGGCAAGGTAATGGACGATGCCACCCTCAAGCAGATCGCTGATACACATAGCGTAACGCCCGCGCAAATTGCCCTGGCCTGGGTCAATCAGCGCAACATGATCACGATTCCCTCTTCCACCAAAGCGCGTAATATCCAAAGCAATATCGCCGCTTTTGACCTCGCACTAAGCGAGAGTGAAATGGCCGATATTGCCAAGCTTAATCGCAAGGAGCGCATTGCCAACCCTGACTTTGCGCCTGCCTGGGACGAGTGATCTCAAATGAGTGCTGAGGAACATTAAGCTCCTCATAGTGTCTTAACGGTGCCTTTAGCAGGCACCGTTTTTATATAGCTTTTAAATGAATCGGCTTTACAAGGGAAATTCCATGAAGCAAAAGATTCGCGACAACGCGCTTAAAGCACAGCTACGAACCCCCATGTTCAAGATGCAGCAGCAAATGCCCAAAAAAGGTAAAGGCAGCTACTCGCGTAAAGGGCGCAAGGCCCTGCGGGGGTATCGCCAAGCCGCTTGAGCTAAGTTTTTTTAACTCGGCGTTTTGGCAATACTTCTGCATTTCTCTATCAAAACGCCCTGGCCACTTTCTGTGAGCGGGGCGTTGTTGGCTTAGCGATAGCCTTTCGCCTGTAAATGAAATAAATGGGCATAGCGACCATCGAGCGCCAGTAACGCTTCATGGGTGCCGCGTTCAATAATCTCTCCTTGGTCAATGACCAGAATCAGATCCGCACTGCGCACCGTCGAAAAACGGTGCGAGATAAGAATCGTCATTTTATCGCGGCTATGCTCACGAAAACGAGTAAATACATCGGCTTCAGCGGCGGCGTCCATCGCGGCGGTGGGCTCATCCAGTACCAGGATGTCGGCTTCTTCGCGCATGTAGGCGCGGGAGAGCGCTATCTTTTGCCACTGCCCGCCAGAGAGTTCCTGACCATCCTTGAACCAGCGGCCTAGCTGAGTGTTATAGCCCTGGGGCATGCGCGTGATAAAGCTGTCGGCCATGCCGTTGTGGGCTGCTTGCTGCCAGCGCGTTTGATCATCAAATGCCTGTATGTCGCCAACGCCCAGATTTTCGCCAACTGGCAACTGATAGCGGACAAAGTCTTGAAAAATGACCCCAATACGTTTACGTAGCGCGCCGGTTTCCCAGTCGCGCAGATCGCTCCCGTCCAGCAGAATCCGTCCCTGGGTGGGATTATAAAGCCGCGTTAAAAGCTTTATGAGCGTGGTTTTCCCCGAGCCGTTTTCGCCCACCAATGCAAGGCTTTGGCCAGGAGGCAGGTGCAGCGAGATATGCTGTAATACCTGCTTACCGCCTGGATATGCAAAGCTTACGTCTTCAAAGCGCAGCCCATCGCTGGGCAGAGTTCCTTGTTTGAGTGTGCCGCCTTCCAGCTCGGTAGGCTGTTCCAGGTATTCATAGAGATTGGAAAGATACAGGTTGTCCTCGTACATGCCGCTGATCGCCGTGAGGCTTGCAGAAAGTGCGGATTGCCCTTGTTTGAACACCATCAAGTACATGGTCATCTGACCCAGAGTGATAGTGCCTGCAATGGTTTCGATCACCACCCAGCCGTAGGCGGCATAAAACGTCAGCGTGCCAAGCAGACCCAGTAAAAAGCCCCAACTCTCACGGCGTAGCGTCAGGCCGCGGTCCTCTGCAAACAGGCGGGTAAAAATATCCCGGTAACGTTGTAAAAAAAGCGGCTCAAGGCCAAACAGCTTGACCTCTTTGATACTGTCTTCACGGGCCAGTACCGTTTCCAGATAACCCTGCATACGCGTCTCGGGCGAGCGCCTGCGAAACAGCCGAAAAGCATCGCCAGAGAATTTGGCTTCAGAGATAAACACGGGCAGGGCGCCTACTACCAAGATGAGTAACGCCCAAGGTGAAAACTGCACAAGCAGTATGCTGAAGCTGCCCAGCGAGATGGCGTTTTGGAGCAGCCCGAAGGTTTTGTTCACCAAGGCTAACGGCCGCGTAGACGCTTCACGGCGAGCGCGCGTTAACTGATCGTAAAGCTCTGAATCTTCAAACTGACTTAACGACAGCGTGCCCGCTTTCTCCAGAATCATCATGTTTACTTTTTGCCCAAGCAGCGCACGCAGCAAAGACTGCTGCGCGGAAAGGCCGCGTTGGGCGAGTGCTATCAGCGTAATGACCAACGCTTCCAGGGCAACAAGCTTGAGTACCGGCGTGATCGTCACCAACAGGCTGGTGGCGTTATTCTCGCTATAGGCGTCCATCGCACTGACCACGCCATCGACAATCAGTTGACCTACCCATGCGGCAACGGCTGGCAGTATGCCGGCAACCAGGGTGCATAGCGCCAGGCCGAACATCATCCAGCGAGATGTTTCCCATACAAGGCCCAAGGCCCGCTTGCTATAGCGAAAGACGCCTAAAAATCCGCTCAGCGGTGAGACGGAAGAGGACTTTGAGGAGAAAGGTGGCATAAGGCGGCAGATAAACACGTAGCAAAATGGAGTGACATGATGCGGTGGTTGAGCGTGGATAGCCAGCTTGGCCGCCGGGCAGCGATAAAGCACCACGGCGGTTGAGGTGAGGGGTAACGCAAGGGGTCAAGGAATAATAAAAGCGCCGTAGACAAGAGCTGCCATGACGACAAATGCGGGGTGCGTTTTGAAACGTACCAACGCAATGGCAGCAACCACACCGATAATCAGTGTATGTATCCAGCCTGTGCTGTTAATACCTTCCAGCAGAAAGCCGAGCGTTAACCAGGCCATCATGATGGCGATCACTGGGCGTACCCACTGGCTCATGCGTTTTACTTGGGGGGACTCTCGGTGGCGGTATAAAAGCCCGAGCGCGGCAATCATCAAAAGCAACGAAGGAACTACCGTTGCAGCCACGGCAACCGCTGCCCCGCCAATGCCAGCAACCTCGTAACCGACATAGCCTGCCATTTTAGTGGCAATTGGGCTGGGCAGCGCATTACCGAGGGCCAACGTTTCAGCAAAGGCTTGCGATGTCATCCAGCCATAGCGGCCGACCACTTCGGACTCGATCAAAGGAATGATGGCCGGGCCACCGCCGTAGCCAACAATATTGGGAATGAAAAAGGCTAAAAAAAGCTCCCAGTAAATCATGCCGAGTGCTCCGTTTTTTTCGACCGCGAGAGGGGTAACAGCGCGGCTAATAAAATCGCGCCGATAATAAACCCGGGGTGAACCCCTAATCCATAAATCAGCGCGCCAGCGACGATTGCCATAAGGCTACTGATAAGCCAGCCCAGCGCTTTTTGCGATTTATCAAAGAAGTCCCAGGCCAGTTGGCCCATCATTACCATCACCACAGGAATAACGGCTTGCCCCATTCCGCGAATCCAAGCAACATCACGGTAGCGGCTGAAAATGCCCAGCATGACGATCATGGCGATAATCATGGGTAAAATAACTGCAAGAACCGCCACCACACAGCCAATGATACCGCCCACACGATAGCCGATATAGCCGGGCATCTTGGTGGCAATAGGGCCAGGCAAGGTATTGCCGATGGCGAGTATGTCAGCAAACTCTTCATCGCTAAGCCACTGGTGGCGAGCAACGACTTCAGCATGAACCAGCGGTATCATTGATGGGCCGCCACCAAAACCGAAAATGCCGACCCGAAAGAAAGCCCAGAACAGCGCTGTCTGTTTCATTGGCAAAATACGCTATAGGAAATTATTTGGTAAAACATATTTTTTCACTTTTTATCGTTTATATTTAAAAAATCGATTATTTATCTGGCGTAGAATATAGGCGAGAGTACTCAGAGGCGTCAACACTGAATAAGTAACGCGTATGTAACGGTGGATGAAAGGACCCTACCATGAATCAGTATATTCAGCCTTCAGCAAGTACGGCATCAAGTCGTATTTACGATACCTTACGCAAGGATCTAGTGAACGGACGCTTCGCGGCGGGTGAGAAGCTTGCTATCAATGCGCTCAAAGAGCAGTACAAGGTGGGTCTGAGCCCTTTGCGGGAAGCATTGAACAAGCTGGCGGCCTATGGATTGCTCCTTCAGGAAAATCAGCGTGGCTTTCGAGTACCAACACTTTCACACCGCGAGTTGGATGATATAGCGCAAACGCGTTTGGCACTTGAAGGCATGGCCTTTGAACAGGCCATCGCCCATGGGGATGCCGCTTGGGAAGCAGAGCTGCTGGCGGCGGAACACCGCCTGAAATGTGCCGATATGACGCTGGATAAGGACGATGAATGGGAGCGGTTGCATACCCAGTTTCATCGCACGTTGGTAGCGCCATGTGGCTCCGTATGGCTACTCCGCTTTATTGAGCAGCTGCATGATCAATTTGATCGTTACCGCCGGCTGGGCCCTAAAATGCCGGTGATCCGCCAGGAACTGGACCAGCAGCACCATGAGCTGGTGGAGCTTGCCTTGAAGCGCGATGTGAAAGCGGCGCGCAAGCTTCTAGATGAACATATTCGCAAATCCTATGATGTGGCGCTGCAGCGGTTTACCCAGCATGGTGAAGGGCCGTCCAACAAGCGCTGAGCAGCGCTTGATTTTAATGATAACGATAGGTGTACACTGACGCCCATCAAACATGTGATCGAGCGGGTGTAAAAAAGAGTAATGCAATATTCAGATAACGACGTAATCGAGCAAACAATGAGCTGGGTGCGCAATTTTATTGTGGCGCAAAACGTGTGTCCTTTTGCTCAGCGTGAAGTGGAACGCGCCTCTATCCGTGTGGAAGTGGTGCGCTCCAAAAAACTTGAAGTTGCGTTAGAAGAACTCATGGTTGAAGTGCAGTGGCTCGATGAACACCCGGAAACGGAAACCACGCTGCTGGTGTTCCCGACACTGTTCAAACATTTTGATCACTATCTGGATTATGTGGAGCTGGCCGAAAGTATCTTGGCCGAGCAGGGCTACGAAGGTGTTTATCAGCTAGCTACCTTCCATCCCGATTATTGCTTTGAAGACGCCGAGCCTGACGATGCCTCGAACTATACCAACCGCTCGCCTTACGCGATGGTGCATCTACTGCGTGAAGCGAGTGTCGAAAAGGCCATTGAGTTCTATGGCGACACGTCGGTAATTCCTGAACGTAACGTCGCGCATTTAACGGCTATGGGAAGTAGTGAGGCGGAGCGCTACCTTCAGAACGCGTTAACGCAACGCGCTTCTTCTAAAATCCCCTAATCTGGGGGGCGCTTCGCTCGTCGCGTATTCAATACTTGCGCTCACACATATAGGCCGAGCCGGGAGCGCTTACATGTTCTTACATGCCAAGAAACGTTCTTGGCATGTAAGAAAAGAGTCTAAGTAGCGGTTCAAGAAAACAGATTTTATAGTGGGCTTTGTGTGCAGGTTTAACTGCCATCGTTTGAATTTACCGATGGCCAGGGCGAGTTATGGTACGCGTTTGGCAACGTATCGGGCAGCGTTCGCTGCCCGATAACGTGAAATAGCCGTGTATTAAAAGGCTTCCCATTCAGGTTCGTCAGCGTTGCGCTTGCTAGGCAGTGCAGGCTTAGAGACTGACAACGAGCGGGAGGATCCTAACGGCGCTGATTGTGTCTGGCTTGCATGGGGTAATTTAAACGCGCCCACCAGCTCCGCCAAGCGGGTAGCTTCATCTTCAAGTGACGCCGATGCCGTGCTGGTCTCTTCTACTAACGACACGTTTTCCTGAGTCGCGGAGTCCATTTGCGCAATGGCGGTGCTAATTTGCGTAATGCCCGAGTCCTGTTCTTTGGCAGCCAGCGATAGCTCCTGCATCATATCGGTCACTTGACGGATAGCCGTATTGACCTCGCCCATACTTTCCCCGTTATGTATCGCCTGATTAGCACCTTCGGCAATACGCTGGGCAATATCCTCAATCATCGTACGTATTTCTTTCGACGAGTTGGAGGTCTTGGTTGCCAATGAGCGAACTTCGCTGGCGACGACGGCAAAGCCACGGCCGTGCTCGCCAGCACGTGCTGCCTCAACCGAGGCGTTCAGCGCCAGAATATTGGTCTGAAAGGCGATAGAGTCAATCACCTGCACAATGTCATGAACCTTATGCGAGTCTTTTTCGAGTGCTTGCATCCACTGACCGGCACGTTGGGCTTCGCTTTGGCCATGTTCGGCTTTTTGGGCGGCATTGACGGTCATTTTTTCGGCCTGCGTGGCCGTGTCAGCATTTTGACGCACAATGGAGGAGATCTCATCCATGCTTGCCGCGGTTTGTTGAAGCGCCGCTGCCTGCTGTTCGGTGCGCGAAGCCAAATCCTGGCTGCCGCTGGCAATTTCCTTTGAGCTTGAGGCTACGGCACGACTGCTTTGGCTAAGCGTTTCGATCATTTGCTGAAGCTGTGACTGCATGCTGCTCATGGCGCCATAAAGACGGCCAATTTCATTGCGGCCACGCGATTCGATAGTATTGGTTAGATCGCCTTGAGCAATGCGCTCGCAAAGTGTTACTGCATGCTGTAATGGAGATACGATCAGGCGGTTTATGCCCATCTGTACAAATAGGTAAATAAGCAGTGCAAGTGCAATTAACGCAATGCCTATGATGGTGTCCCGGTCGCTGGTCGCCTGGGCTTGTGAAACAGTCGCTTGAGCAAATGACTGAGCATAGGCGTTGAACTGACGTACGTTCTCGGTAAATGTATCGAACTGCTCATTGAGTCGTTCACGATGTGCCATCAGGGCCGTAAAGTCGCCACGCTCCATATCCTGGTGCAAAGAGGTATTGATCAAACGTTCATATTCGCTAATCAGCCTTGCCACCAGTGGCGCGCGTGGCGAGTTATCCGGTATGTGGATGGACTGGAATTCCTTGAAGCGATTATCGGCGCGCTCCAGGCCTGCCTTGGCAAGCTCAAGTGACCTTTGTGCAAGTACCGTATTGCCCTGAACGGTATAGTCTTGGAAGCGAGCAAGGCGTAGCCGGATTTCCATCAGGTTGACTTCGGTACGGTTGATATAAGCCACCTGGCGGGCAGCCACTTCATCCAGCTCATTCAGACTCTGAATCGCTTCACGCTCTGCTTTTATGCCGAGTGCCGTCACAATAATAAGCATGACGACGAGTAAGCCCAAGGCACCTGCCAAGGCATATTTCACAGGCCAATTCTTCATTATGTTAATTTCTCACTTAGAGGGAGCATCGGGTAGGGGAAAACCGCATAGCCACTACGACAGGGGAGGTAAAAGCATCGCAGTGGCTACCATATCGGCAGGAAGTGAGAAAAATTAAGTCAGTAAAACGAAAAAACCTATAAAGATTTATACATTACGTAGATATCCACTAACCCATGCGTCGCATGGCGGTAGCCATTGGGAACCGTACCCACAATGCTGAATCCTAACCGCTTCCAGAGCGTCACCGCGACATCGTTAGTGGCAACGACGGCGTTAAACTGCATGGCTTTAAAGTTGAATGCACGCGCTAATTGCTGTGAATGCTCGCACATCGCCCGGGCAACGCCTTTACCGCGAGCGGCAGCGGTCACCATATAGCCGCAGTTACAGATATGATCGCCGGGGCCGGCTGCATTGGCTTTTAAGTAGTAGCTACCGACTAATTCGCCTGCTGAATCCTTGATCGCATAGGTAGCTTTGGGCGATTGGCACCAAAGCTTATAGGCCGCATCGTAGCTGATGTCAGGGTCAATCGCGTAGGTCTGCTGATCCGCCACAATGGCCTGAAAGGTCGGCCAGAAGATAACGAAGTCATCTTGAATCATCGGCGTGAACGTAAGGGAAGGCGTGTTATTTGGAGACACTGTATTTGAAGACATAGCCAGTACCTGATGAAAATAAGTAGGGCAGGGTTAATCCGCTATGCTAGTAAACGCCATAGCGCGGCGGTGGCCATTCCTGTACCAATCGCAATGAGCGGCTTTCGCAGTATCAGCATGGCGCTTAATGTGGCGAGCAGACCAAACCGAGCACCCCAATCCCCCTGGGCTGCCAACGGTACAATAACCGCGACCAGAACGGACCCGGCCATAGCGTTGATGAATCGCTATACCTTAGGACCAATAGGGATGCGTGACATGATGATCGAGCCACCAATACGGGTGGTAAACGTCACCAGCGCCATAATAATGATAGCAAGTAGCGCAGTGGCTGGGGTTAGCGGCACGCCTATTGTCCTTTTCGCTGATTCGCCTGGGGCATCATCATGCCTGCTACGCCACCCGCCAGCGCACCCACAATAACGTGAGCGTTGGGCGGCAAGTAATAAAGCGCAAGCAGCGCGACCACGCCAGCTACGCTCCAGGGGAGTAACATTGCAAGCGACGGTTTGTTTTTACCGCCTACCAGCATGGACAGTAAGAAACAGCCCATGATGACATCCAGCCCAAATCGTTCGGGCTGGCTGATCCCGCTACCAAACGCGACCCCCAGCAGCGTGCCAAGCACCCAGGATAGCCATAGGGCAATACCTCCGCCGAAAAGGACGCCAACATTAGTTTCTCCCTGCTGATGGTCGGCTGCTGCCATGGCCCAGTTGGAGTCACTCATCACCCCAAGGCAGGCATAACGCTGGCCTTTAGGAAGATGGCGCAGCCAAGGGTAAAGCGACGCGCCCATCAATAAATGACGAGCATTAATGGCAAACGTGGTGGCAATAAGTGCTGTGAGTGGAAGGGTAGGGCCCCACAGTTCCAGTGCCGCAAACTGAGCGGTACCCGCAAACACCAGGCTGCTCATCAGCAGTGTTTCCCAACCGCTTAAGCCATGTTGGATAGCGGCAACGCCAAACGCTAAGCCAAACGCAATCACAAACAGGGAAAGTGGGGCCATTCGCTTGAAGCCCCATATCGTACCTTTTGCGTCTAGCGTTGCGCTCACCGCGCAGCCTCTGCAACAATTTCATAACTGCGCAAACGATCAGCATGATTATAAAAGTCGCTATTGATCATCAGTTCATCTGCGCCGGTACGCTCCTGGAAAGCCGTCAATTCTGCTTTGACCGTTTCAGGGCCGCCGATAATCGCGGCGCCTAAAAACTGGCTTACCTGCGCCTGCTCCATGGGCGACCAGTCCAACTGTTCTACGGGGGGCAGCGACTGGGTCGGTTTGCCACGAATGAGATTTAGAAACTTCTGCTGGGCCGTGGTTGCAAGGTAGTGTGCCATCGCATCGTTTTCAGCAGCGATAACCGGTAAGCCTACCATGGCATGGGGTTTGTCCAGATATTCAGACGGGCGGAAGTTATCGCGGTATAGGCGCAGGGCTTCAAACAGATAGCCAGGGGCAAACTGAGCGGCAAAGGCGAAGGGAAGGCCTAGCTTGGCCGCCAGTTGAGCGCTATAGCCGCTTGAACCCAGAAGCCAGATAGGCACGTTAGTTCCCTGGCCGGGCACCGCTTTAACCTGCTGGCCGGGCTCGGCGTCTGACAGGTAGCGGCGCAGCTCGCTTAACTGCTCGGGAAAGTCATCTACACCTGCGTGCATGCTGCGGCGCATTGCGCGCATGGTAGCGCCGTCAGAACCGGGCGCACGGCCTAAACCCAGATCAATTCGGCCAGGGTAAAGGGTTTCCAGCGTGCCAAATTGCTCGGCGATGACCAGCGGCGGGTGGTTGGGTAGCATAATGCCACCACTACCCACCCGAATAGTGGAGGTCTGGCCCGCTACATGGCCAATCAGAACCGAGGTTGCCGCACTGGCGATCCCGGCAATATTGTGATGTTCGGCAAGCCAGTAGCGGGTATAACCCAACTGTTCGGTTCGCTGAGCGAGAGAAACGCTGTCACGAAACGTTTCAGCGGCGCTTCCGCCTTGGCGTATCGGGGCAAGGTCGAGAACGGAAAGGGCCGTCGAAGAAAGCTTGCTCATAATTCACCTACTATTGAAAACGTGGGGCGTGTTTGAAAGACCAGGGCGCGTACGCAGTGGAAAGTACGCGGCTTACATTCATTAGCACGCTTGGTAGTAGTGTTGTTATGCGGGCTACGCTGACAAAAAACAAGGAGCAGCCACGCTGGGCTGCTGAATGTGCTTGCTCGACTACTCAACTGGCGGGGTAGGGCGAATTAGAATTTCATTCACATCGACATGGGCGGGTTGCGCCAGGGCATAGATAACGGCATTGGCGATGTCGCGGTCTTGCAGTGAGTATTCGGGCGATTCATCAAAAAACGGTGTATCGACCATGCCGGGCTCAATGAGTGTGACGCGCATTCCGCTCCCCCGTAACTCTTCACGAAGGTTATAGCCCATCCCTGTAACCGCCCATTTGGTGGCACTGTACATGGAGCCTGGAATGGTGGTTCGGCCAGCGGCAGAGCCCGTCATCAGGACATGGCCTTTGCTACGTTTAAGTGCAGGGAGGCTTGCCTGAAGGGTAAGGCCCACACCATAAATATTGGTCAGAATCATCTCGCGCCAAGTGGCGTGATCAGCGCCACTAAATCCACCCGGCGAGCCGCCTTGCCCGGCGTTGGCAAATACCGCATCCAGGCGACCAAAGGTTTCCAGCGTCTGATCGATCATCGCCTGCTGCTGATCCATATCGGTAACATCAACTTCGCAGGTGAGTACGTTTTCAGGCCCGAACTCATGGGCAAGTGCGGCGAGTTTGTCGGCTGAACGGGCGGCGAGTACCAGCTGGTAGCCTTCGCGTGCGGCGGCCCTTGCGGTGGCAGCACCAATACCGCTTGAGGCACCGGTAATCAATAATACGCCTTGTTGCATGGTTGGCACTCCTTGCTAAGCCATAAACAGGAGTTTTCAGAATGGCTAATACGACGCTATCTTGCAAACTGCCGCCATGGTTGGTGATGAAGCTTAGGGGCGCAACTAGGCTTTTTTTAGTATAGAAGAGAGGTCAAGAATAGCCTGCGCCATATCCGCCATGCTTTTGCTTTGATCCATGGAGGTCTTGCGCAGAAAGCGATAGGCCTCCTCTTCTGTCATGGACTGATGCGCCATGATCAAGCCTTTGGCGCGCTCAATCAGCTTGCGTTCGCGCAGTGCCTTGCGGGTATTTTCCAATTCATCGCTCAATCCCTGTAAACGGCTGGACTGGGCCTGAGTGAGTTCAATCAATGATCGGCCAAGGGGGGAAGACAACGCGTTGGCGGTCAACTCTCCAAGCGGCTGTGTAGGGCTGAGAGCGAGTAATTGCTCACAAGGGGCGGGTGCATGGGGTCTGGGCTTGGCTTTGGCATGTTCAAGCGCGGCTTTAGCTTGTGTGATTTTACGATAGCAAAGCGCCGCTAGCTGGGTATTTAAAGCGTCTTCGACGGTTTTAAGTGCATCAATGCGCAGCGTGGTTAATTCGTACCACGTTTCACCCAAGGCGTTGGAGGTGACGTATTTAGATGTGGGTTGGCAGGCAGCCTCACGCAGCTGATCAATGCCGGTCAATGTGCTGGCGGAAACCGCCTGCTGCCAGGCAAGCTCGGCTTCGGGTGTTGCAAATTCAACGAAGGTGTCAAAGCAGCGCTGTTGATCCTCAACCAGCTGGCTGAGTAACTGGCGATGAATATCGTCAAAGTGACCCTGGGTAAAACCAAACGCACCGCAGGCTCGTTCTTGGCCCGCAAGTTCCTTGCCCTGCATTAGATGAAAGATAGCTACAAGCGCGCGGGTAATGTCCGGGTCATCAGAGGTGTCGGCGGCTTCGAACACAATCGCCAGTAAGCCGCCGATTAAATGGTTAAAGGCTTGGGTTGCGGCATCGGGGGAGATCGCCAAGACATCAATGGCATTACGCAAGGCGGCCAAATCGTCCAAGGCGTTCCAGACGGCGGCGATACGACGTAATAAACGCGCGGCACCCTGAGGGCGCACTTCCTGAGTCAGCGCTTCCAGACGCTGGCGCATAAGTATTTCAGCTTCCTGGCTATGTTTGAGATAGTCGCGGCGCTGAGTTTTAAAGCGTTTGCCTTGAGAGGCGAGGTAGATCGTCGAGGCGCCGCGTTCACGCTGGAGCACGTGTATAAAGCGGCTAATATCCGCGACGATTTCCGAGGTCGTCGCTAAATGGGTCAGGTTGTCGATATCACAACGAATGGCGGTTAAGAGTAGCTGCTGGGCAGATGACATAATGATTTCCTTTTACTCGCCGCCTTAATCAATACTCCCCGGGGCAGTCGCCGCCGGGGATGTAAAAAGATTGGTTTAGCGTAATGCCGGTTTAACGTAATGAAAGAGCCCCCGCACCGGTATCGTCGCCCACGGCATCACGGTAGGCGCTGGCTTCCTGCGCTTCTGTTGCGTCACTAAAGCGAACGGCCAGTACGCATGAGGCGAGCACCAGTACGGTCAGCCCCAGATAAAAAAGCCCCTGTTGGTAGCTTAAGCTTTCGCTTCGAAACAAAAATGCCGCCGAGACGGCGCCGACATTACCGCCGGCACCCACAATGCCCGCCACGGCGCCCAAGGCTTTTTTGTTGATAAACGGCACCACGCCAAACGTTGCCCCTTCGGCCATTTGAACGAACAGGCTAAAGACCAGCATGATGCCGATGGCAAGGCTCAAAATATGCATTTGTGAAAATGCGATCAGCGCAATGCCTTCGCAGATCAGGGCAATAAACAGCCAGCGCACGCGGCCCTTCAGGCCACTTTGCTTGGCGAACAGGTCCGAGAAAACACCGCCCAGCGTGCGGGCAAATATATTCATCAATCCAAACAGCCCGGCGATTAACCCAGCAGTTGCCAAGCTTAAGTTGAAATGATCAAAAAAGTAGATAGCTGCAATATTGTTGATCGTAAGTTCAACGCCAAAGCACAGCCCGTAGACAACAAACAGCGCCCACACGCGAACGTCTTTCGCCGCGGTGAGAAAACTATTCAGCGCGCCGTACTCTTTGGTGGCTTCCGGAAGCTCACCCCGTGCACGCAGGTCGCTAAAATTACCGTCCGGCGCATCCTGGGTCAGAAACCAATAACCAATGCCGGTGATGAACAGCACCACGCCCGGCACTACCATGGCAAGGCGCCAGCCGAGTGCCTCATTAACGCCCAGCATCAACATTCCAGAGAATATAAGCGGCATCAGGATTTGCGTGGTGCCGCCGCCTAAATTGCCCCAGCCCGCGCTGGTCGCATTGGCCGTGCCCACCACATTAGGCGCAAACATCATGGTGGTGTGGTACTGAGTGATGACGAACGAAGCGCCAATTGCGCCAATCGCCAGGCGCGCCAGAAAAAAGCTTTCAAAACTGTCGGCAAAGCCGATGCTCATGACGGGAATAGAACCTAAAACCAGCAGGCCAGTGTAGGTTTTACGCGGCCCCAGTCGGTCACATAGCAGCCCGATCAATAGCCGTACGATCACGGTAATCGCGACGGAAGCGATAATCGTATTACCGATTTGAGTCTGGGTCAGCGAAAGGTCTTCACGCACGACCGCCATCAGCGGCGCGATGCCGAACCAGCCAAAAAAGCAGATATGAAAGGCAAACCACGACAGATGAAAGGCACGCATCTGAGGGGTTGAGAAATTGAGCAGGCGAATACGGTTGGCTTTATTGCGTATGTCCATGGGATGGCCTCACGGGGTCTTGAACCAGTTGAGCATCACGCAACGCCGAGTCGCTCTATTGCGTCGCGTATTTACGAGAACATGCCTTCACCATTGAAGGTCAGGCTCGACGCACTCGTACCCTGCTGGGCCTGGTCTACGCCTACCACCACAAAGCCTTGTTAAGCAATTAGTTCGCCATATGGGTTTTTTGTTAAATTTATCAGTTGGTTATTATGTTAAGCGGGAGGGTGCCTAAGAAAAAATAAAAGAGGATGCGCTATTGGCGAGCATGCCAGGGCCGGCATGCGTCACAATAGTGCCGTTTATTCGTTCAGGTAAACCGAGTCGATATCCAGCGTGGAGTGATTGCCGATTGCTTTAAAGTGCTCATCCAGCCAGCGCTGAGCGGCTGCCCGCCCTTGTTCGAAAAGATGGGAAAGAAACGCCCATTCGGAATTAAGCTTGCTGGAGACAGAAAGATCTTCCAGCGCCTGCTCACCGCTAATACGATGAAACAGGGCCTGCTGATAACAGTTTTTAATGCCCTGCTCTTCCAAAGCGTGTTGTAACAGCGCAATCATGCGTATTTCTTTAATCAACGCTGCGTTAAAGGTAATTTCGTTTAAGCGGTTCAGAATCGCCGAAGCAGAGGTAGGCACCGTATCCCGGCTGATAGGATTGATCTGTACCAGCAGAATATCCCGCGAGCTGCACTCCTCCATCAGTGGGAAGAGCGCCGGGTTGCCCATATAGCCACCGTCCCAGTAAGCCTCACCGTCAATTTCCACGGCTTGAAACATTAGCGGTAAACAGGCGGAAGCCATTACTGCATCCAGGCTCATCTCTTCGCGTCGAAAGACGCGCTGCTTGCCGGTGCGTACGTTGGTGGCCGCCACAAACAGCTTGAGCTGATCGCACTGACGCACGCGCTCAAAATCGATGTGTTCAGCGATGATCTCACGCAGCGGGTTAACGTTAAGCGGATTGAATTGATAAGGCGATACCAGGCGCGTCATGATATCCATCGCGATATAGCCCGGCGAATGGTCAAGACTCCAATTGCCGGTCCACATATCCATGGGAGATCTGCGTACTGGGCTTGCCATGCCAGCACGACTGACGGCCTGCCAAAAATCCTTGAGTGCTTGTCTGGCTAATGGCTTGTCACCCCGGGTGAGGGCATCTGCCATGACCACCCCGTTCATGGCGCCAGCACTGGTGCCGCTAATACCTTCTATTTCGATACGATCATCTTCAAGCAATCGGTCAATCACGCCCCATGAATAAGCGCCGTGAGCGCCACCGCCCTGTAGAGCCAGGTCTAGCTTCTTTACTTGAGTCATAAGGCCTCATGCGTTAGTAAGCTTATGCCATGCTGCATCGCCACTTAGCATGGCATAACAACGCCTGCTTGGCGTAAGAACCTGTCAACGCTGCGCTAGATGAGTTGAATTCATCGTGTTGCAGCGCAGGAAGTTTGAGGTAGCGAGCCACTCCTTATCCGGGTAATAGGCAAACACATACTGATCTTCACGCAAGCTATCGATGAGCGGATAGGTAATATCCTGGCGCACCGCCGGGCAGCCGTGGCTGCGGCCAAGGCGGCCGGTCTGAGCAATAAAGTCATCGCTGACGTAATCCGCCCCATGAATCACGATAGCGCGCTCATAGGCCAGGTCATTTACATCTGGCTCAAGCCCATTAAGCCTTAGCGAATAGCCGTTACGCCCATAATAGCTGTTCATGGTGCGAAACAGACCCAGGCTGGACTGATGACTCTCAGGCGTATTGGAGAACGCTTCGGCGTAGGCATCACCCGATCCTTGGCCGTGAGAGACCAGTTCTTCAAACAGCAGTTTGTGCTGATGCAGATCAAACACCCACATGCGCGGCTCGGTTGATGGAAGAGAGTAGTCGATAACCGCGAACCGCTCGGCATCGGGGTTCGCGCAGTTAAGCGCCTGGGCGGCAAGGCGCAGGGCTTCCGGCGTGGCCGAAGGGGCGAGCTGCAGAAGCTGATGCTGAAGCAATGAAACGCCGGGAGGTGGGGTAGAGGCGACGCTTGCAAAGAAACTGTTGGCTTGAAGAGGTAGGCTGATTAACGTGAAAGGTAAGCAACATAACAAAGAAAGAGAGCGTAAACGGGTTACCATACGAAGCAGTCCTGCAGACGATATCGATGACGAAAACAAGTAAACGGCTATGATAAAAGTAAGCATGCCGCGAATGGGAACTTATAGTAACGCAAGGAGAGGGCGATGAACGAGATGCAGTCATTAAGACAATGGGCGATAGGGGCCGCTCTAGGTCTGACGCTGTCCCAAATCCCCTTCGGAATAACGCCGGCGTACGCGGCCAATGAGCCGCTTCAACAAGCACTTACGCAGCAGGGTCAGGTCGGCAGCCAAGGGCAGTTGCCGGTTGAAGAATTTTATCAATTACGCAACGAAACGTTGGCCTGGCAGAGTGAATCGGCAGTAGAAGCATTGGTTGCGGCACTTAATACCCTGGAAAACGACGGTTTGAACCCTGCAGACTACCGTGCAGACAGGTTGATGAGCGCTTTTCAGAGTAGCCAGAATGGCGGGGAGCCTGCCCAGGCAGCTTTCGACATTCAGGCAACCCAGGCGCTGCTGCTGGCGCTTGATCATCTGGAGCGTGGCAAGGTTAATCCCCGAGACGTTGAACCCAACTGGGACGTTGCGCGTCCTGAGCGGCGCTATTCACTTTTGAGAGTCACGCACGCGGTTGATGATCAGGATATGGAGCGTGCGTTTAGTCTGGCGCGACCAGCCTCCAGCGAGTATCAGCAGCTACGTGATGCATTAAGCCAGTATCGACATATCGCCACCCAAGGCAGCGCCCCCTACCTTGGCGCGCGGGAGGAGTCGCTGCGCCCCGGTGATGTCGACGATGACGTGACCACACTGCGCCAGCGCCTGACACTCTGGGGAGAAACCGGCCTGCTCGCAGCGGATAGCAATGCCTACCCGATGATCGGTGTGCAGGTGGCCGGGGGCGATAAGCGCGCTTTTGATACTGAGCTTGAAGCGGCGGTAAAGCGTTTTCAGCGCCGCCACCAGCTTAAAGAAGACGGTGTGGTTGGCGAGCAAACGCGCCTGGCGCTTAATGCACCCGCCACTTCCCGTGTGGATCAATTGCGGGTCAATCTGGAGCGAGCCCGCTGGATAGGCCCCATGCAGTCTAGTGAGCCCCGGGTCTGGGTGGATATAGCAGGCTATCAGCTGCACTATATCCGGCCAAACGGTCAGCAGTGGAATACTCGGGTAGTCGTGGGGTCGCCGCGCCGTGAAACGCCTATCATCCACTCGTCTATCAGTCATCTGACGATCAATCCCAGCTGGACGATTCCACCCACCATCATGCGTGAAGATGTTTTGCCCCGGGTACGTCAGAACGCCGACTATCTAGCCCAGCATAATATGCAGGTGATTAATATGGCTGGCGCGCAGCTAGACCCCGCTGAGATCGACTGGCAGCGCCCCGGTGGCGTTATGTTGCGCCAGGTAGCGGGTAGCAGCAATCCTTTAGGTCGGGTTGTGGTGCGCTTTCCCAATAATGACATGATCTATCTGCACGATACCCCGGCACAAGGGCTCTTTCAGCGTGATCAGCGGGCATTGAGCTCGGGTTGCGTCCGTGTGGAAGGGGTGCGCGAATTCGCCCAGATGCTGCTTCAGGATAGCGGCAGCCGCTACCAGCTCAGCACGCTATTAAATAGCGGTGGCAGTGACCGTAACGTGAACCTGCCCCAGCGCATTCCTGTCGCGCTGCACTACTTGACCGCATGGCCCAATGCCCAGGGAGAAGTGGAGTTTCGCTCTGATATCTACCGGCGCGATGCATCGCTATTGGCTGCACTACAACGCGCTGTATAAGGTTATCCCATTAGCCAGCATATAGACGTTGCTTGGGTTTCACTTGCAGTAGAAACATAAACGCCGCCCATTTGGGCGGCGTTTATGCGTGTGGCTTAAGCTGGCTGGCTACTCAGCGTCTTGCTCTGGCTGATAGTTTGCAACGCTGATGGTGCCAGGTTGGCCGCTTTCCAACGCGGCAAGCATTGGTTCAGCCTGGTTCTGGAAGGCAATCAGCGTATCACCACTTAGCCCCATGTTTTCAGGCAGCTCTACAGACATCGCATTCACCGGAGAGTTATTAACGATGACTTCATAATGCAGATGAGGACCCGTGCTGCGGCCTGTGTTACCCGAAAGCGCGATGCGCTCGCCCATGGTTACCCGATCACCCTGGCTAACCAGCGGCTGGGAAAGGTGCAGGTAGCGTGTGCGGTAGCCGTTATCGTGGCGTACAACGATGTAGCGCCCGGCAGCCGGGTGATTGGCTACCCGCTCGACGCGACCGTTGGCCGGAGCAATAACGGAGGTGCCGATCGGCATGGCAAAGTCAGTACCGTTATGTGGGCTGATGCGGCCGGTGACCGGATGTTTACGCTGAGGATTGAAGTTCGAGCTCAAGCGGTAGCTGCCCTCAAATGGGTAACGCGCAAACGAGGGGTCGAGGCTATTGCCATCAGGTGTATAGAAGTTATCGTCGGTGGCATTGCGCACTACGGTAAGGTCCATGCGCTCGCCGTTGTATTTCACCGCCAGAACGCGTGAGTCGAGGGCTTCACCTTCGATCATGTCGGACTCGACCAGCACCTGGAATTGATCACCCCGGCGGCTGTCGCGACGGAAATCCAGTTTCTTCTCCAGCAGCTTGGTCAGCTCGGTTACTGAGCCGCTGCTTAAACCGGTGGCTTGAGCGGAGCGGGCAAAACTACCGCTAACGCTACCTGCATATAGGCGCTGAACCGGTTCTCCCTGACGCTCGATGGCAGTAACGGCAAACTGGTTGTCCTCGCTTTCGACCAACACTCCATCGCGGGTGTTTTTCATCATGCGAAGCGATAACAGGCGGCCGTCCTCGTCGAGCATATAGTCGAAGCTATGGCCTGCCCGCCAATTAGTCAGCATTCGCGGTTCTGGCAAATCATCAAGCAGGGCTAATACTTCGCTATAACCTAGGCCTAGCTCATTTTGCGCCAGTACTGCAAAGGTCTCACCGGATTCGACAATATGGGTTTTCCATTCCGGTACAAACGGCTCTTCAGCAGCAAGCTCAAGCTCCAGAAACGAGACATCGCCAAACAGATCGATACCATAGTCTTCATACGAAGTAGCATCGGCGATTTCGACAGAAGAGCTGGGGTCGATATCGAGCATGCCGCTTGTCAGCGTACCTACAACGATGGCCATGTGCAGTGCGCCATGATCGATTGGGCTGTTGTACAAAGTGGGAGTGCCGGTTGTGCGATGATCTGCTAGAGAGGCTTCTGCACTTGAAATAACGTCGAGATCAACAATCTCTTTAACGGCGAGATCGCTTAATGGAATATGCTCGCGGGTAGCGTCAATCGCGCGAGTGGCCCGATTGATGGCATCCGCGACAGGCGTTCGCTCTTGATGAAGGGAGGGAATGCCCGGCGCAGAATTACTGGGAAGCGGCACTAAAACGCTTTCCAGTGGAGTGTGAGGTTGACTCAAATCTTGATAAGTGGTGATTAACTTTTGTGCGCCCAGCACTGTGACCATAGTCGCCACAGGTAACAGTAACAATTTATGCGTGCGGGGCAGCGAATGGAGGATTCGCAACATGGGTAAATAGGCCGCCAAGTTCGTGATCAAAAAAGTAACATGAAAGTAGACGGAACCATACCCCATGAGTGAGGGGGTTCATAGACTGTATATCTATACATAAAGGGTGCTTCTGCTAAAAAAGCAGAAATAGTTAACTAACATTGCTATTTTTGAACACTGTTTGCTAACAAAGGTAAACGACTAAGCGCAATATTCGTTTTAAAGTGCTCATCCTGTTGCCTTTGCCAAGCTTAAACAAATGCTAATTAATGACCTAATCATAGACAAATACATGTCGATGTAAAGGTTGCATAACGTTTGGTTATCCTGAGAATATGTGGCCTAACCCGATTTCTAATTTTTTATTCAATAAAATCAGTTATTTAATTTTAAACTAAAAAAAGTTAGCTAATTTTGTGATCTGTGAAAAAATTAATCTGAAGCTAGCTAGTGTCCTATCGGGTGTAAAACGCACATCTTGAAAGCACTTTTTTTGTAACAAAAAGTTAACCGAGAGGTTTTTGAGGCAATTTACTCTCTGAAACACTCAGCCTGAAGATTATTAATAAGGTCATTGCGACGGTTAATCAAGTGCTCAAGGTAATTGAAATGAGAGGGGGAGCACGCAAAGCAGGCAAACAAGGCACGTTAAGGTCATCCCATACCCTCAAAAACGAGAGATTACTTGTAACAATATGCTTAAGTCTTATTAAGCATTATTTTTGCTGAATCAATTCTAAATTAGCAGTACTTATTTATGATTACTGGCATGCTAGGTGCGGTTTTTCGAATATTCAGCGGATTGTTTCGCGATTTAGCATCGAGGGAATCGAAATGTCCCGGGTAACACTTGCACAATGGCAAATGTTGGCAGCCGTCGTTGACCATGGCGGGTTTGCGCGTGCGGCGGAGGTTGTACATAAAAGTCCCTCCACTCTTAATCATGCGGTTCATAAGCTTGAGGAGCAGTTGGGTGTTCAGGTGCTTGAACCCATTGGACGCCAGGTTCGCTTGACTGAAGCGGGTGAGCTATTGCTTCGCCGTGCACGTCAGCTCATCGAAAGTGCGGCTTCACTTGAAGATGTTGCCTCACGGCTGGCGGAGGGCTTGGAAGCTGAAATCGTATTGGCGATTGACCAGGTTTTTCCCGCTGCAGCACAGGCCAAGGCCATGGAGCGCTTTTCCGAGATGTACCCCCAGGTACGCGTTCAGCTGCACGAGAGTGTACTCAATGGTGGTACGGAAATGCTTTACGATGGGCGCGCCGATCTAGTGATATCAGGCATGGAGGCGCAAGGCTTTTTAGGCGAACCGCTGGTTAGCGTGCGTTTTATTGCAGTTGCCCATCCTGAACATGCGTTACACCAGCTAGGCAGAGCGCTTGATTTACGCGATCTGGCTCAGTATCGCCAGCTTGTCGTGCGCGATTCAGCACTGCGCCAATCGACCGACGCTGGGTGGTTAAAAGCCGAGCAGCGCTGGACGGTGGGGCACCTAAACACATCGCTTGATATGTTGAAGCGAGGCCTGGGGTTTGCCTGGATGCCCGAAACACGTATTGCAGATGATATTCGACGTGGCGAGTTAAAGCCGCTGCCATTAACCGCGGGTAGTATCCGTCAAGTACCTATTCAAATAATTTTTCGTGACCGTGATCGTGCGGGGCCTGCGGCTCATGCGATGGCTGCCGCGTTAAAGCAGGCCGTTAATGAGCTGTGTCCTGAAAGGTTCGATTCTCTCGAATGAAGCGCCCTAAAACATCCGCTTGAGCATCTGCTCGACAGGGTTATGCTAAAGGCACACTGGCCGATAGCTGGCTACTCATCACTCTGTCAGGAGATGCTTTATGGGCCTGCTCGTTAATGGCGAATGGCACGATCAATGGTATGACACCAAAAAGAGTGGCGGCGAGTTTGTCCGTGAGTCCGCTCAACTGCGCGATTGGGTCGGTGTTGGGCCAGAAACAGGCGGTAACTGCTATCCCGCTGAAAAGGATCGCTACCATCTATACGTTTCGTTAGCCTGTCCCTGGGCGCATCGCGTATTGATCATGCGCAAGCTGAAAGGTCTTGAGCCTCTGGTAGGTGTATCGCACGTAAGTCCTCTGATGCTTGATAAAGGCTGGACCTACCATCAGGATGAAGGCTCAAGTGGCGATGCGGTTAACGGCGTTGATTACCACTACCAGCTATATACCATGACTAACCCTAACTATACCGGTCGGGTCACGGTGCCGGTGCTGTGGGATAAAAAGCGCAGTACGATCATCAATAATGAGTCTGCGGACCTGTTACGTATTTTTAATCGCGCCTTTAATAAGCTCACTAATAATCATCTGGATTTTTACCCAGAAGATTTACGCCAAGACATCGATGCGGTAAACGCCGATGTTTACGACCATATCAATAACGGCGTGTATAAGACGGGCTTCGCCACTGAGCAAGATGTTTATGAAAAGCACGTAAAAGCGCTGTTTGACGCGTTGGAGCGTATGGAAAAGCGTCTGGATACCCAGCGCTATCTGGCGGGTGAATGGCTAACGGAAGCCGATATTCGTCTGTTCACTACGCTGATTCGTTTTGACGCGGTGTATTACGGCCACTTCAAATGCAATTTCAAACGTATTGAAGACTTTCCCAATCTAGCTAATTACCTGCGTGAGATCTACCAGTGGCCGGGGGTTGCTGAAACGGTCGATATGGATCATATAAAGCGTCACTACTATTACAGTCACGATACGATCAATCCAACCCGTATCGTACCTGCAGGACCGCTGCTGGATTTTGAGCGCTCTCATGATCGTGGCCGGCTGCCGGGGCAGGGCGTTCGTTTCAGTTGATAGAGATACAGCAAGCAGTGAATTTACTAAATGATGCTGCACGAAAAAGGGCTGCCGATAGGCAGCCCTTTTAATGTTAAGTTTCGAGTACTATTCGTTTTCGGATGCTACTCGTTATTGGAGACGGCATCGCGCGTTGACTGCCAAGCGCTTTGCGCGCCATCACGCGTAGTTTCCCAGGCATCGCGCGCATTTGTCTTGGTTTGTTCCCACCAATCACGGTCGTAGGCTGGGAAAGCTTCTACTTCCTCAGCAGTCGCATCAAGAATGATACGATGCTCAGTATCGCCATCACTTTCGGTATGCGTTTCAAGCGAGAAGTAATCGGTGCCTACTACAATCTCACGGCCGCCAAGGCCCAATACCGCGCCGCTTTCAATAACTAACGCGTTAATACGCATTTCTTCATCAAACAGGATGTTTTCAACTTCGCCGATCTCATCACCCGAACCGTTGGCAAAATATACCTCGGCATCAAGAATGTCTTGTGCGGAATACATGCCCTGTGGCTCTTGCGACGCTTGTGCACCAAACGCCAAGCTGCCTAATAGTGCAGTTCCAATAGCGGTCGTTAGCATTGATTTACGCATAGCATCTCTCCATGTAGCTAGTAGTATCAGTAAGTACTGATTGGGGGCTTCCCATTAATCATCAGCACTTAGCAAATTGATTGGCCAAACATTAATGACGATAGCAACGGTTACAGGTTTGGTAACTACAGACCGTTGGCCCAGTCATCGGCACGCTTTTCAGCCTGCTCGCGTTCAAGACCGTACTTTTGCTGAAGCTTGCCAACCAATTGATCCTTTTTACCGCCAATTTGATCAAGATCGTCATCGGTAAATTCTCCCCAGCTGGCCCGGGCTTTACCTTTCATTTCCGTCCATTTGCCTTCGATTTGATCCCAGTTCATATATCACTCCTTGAATTACTGAACATGTTAAGGCATCTATTAAGTTAGACGATATTTAAACAAGCGCAAGTAATGTTGTTTAATGTGGGTGAAGTAAAAAGACTAGCCATTCGTCTATTGCGGTGTTAGGATGCGCGCTCCTCGCATGTGTTGACCCCTCCATCACGACGATAAGCGTTTGCCTACGTAGTTTTCATATATGGTAGTTTTTATATTTGAATACGTAGTAAGGCTTGCGGGAACATCTCGATAATTGCAGATGTTCATTGCTGTGAAGATGGCGCGCCTCCAGCATTTCACCAAACGGGTGAAATCGGCGCAGAAGGTCGCCACATCGGTTGGCCCGTAATGACGGTATTGCCAACCGAATGCTAGGTGCGACCGGCGTCTCCGACTCCACTGATGACATTATCCGTTTAACGGAACCTGTTTTTTCGATGCTGCCTTTTAGCGCGCATCGATGTCAGAGTCAGAGACGCTTATGATGTTTTTTGCCGGTACGACCGGCCTACCAAGGTGTGATTAATGACCTCGACTTCTGTCGCCTCGCCGAGCTTCGGCGATCTGGCTCTATTGCCTGCCGTTCTGTCTGCTGTTGAAGCACAGGGCTATGTAACCCCTTCACCTATTCAGGCGCAAACTATTCCTGCGTTGCTGGAAGGTCGCGATATGCTGGGCCAGGCACAAACGGGTACCGGTAAAACCGCTGCATTTGCTTTACCGTTATTGTCACGACTGGAACTTCAGCGTCGTGTACCCCAAGTATTAGTCATGGCCCCAACCCGTGAGCTTGCTCAACAGGTTGCAGCCTCATTTAGTAAGTATGGTCAAAACCTGCAGGGTCTAGAAGTTGCGACCCTGTGTGGTGGTCAAGAGTACCGTGAACAGTTAGGCGCGCTGAAGCGCGGTGCCCAAGTTGTCGTTGGCACCCCTGGCCGTATTATTGATCACCTGGATCGCGGCAGCTTGAAGTTGGACGGCCTGTCAGCACTCGTGTTAGACGAAGCTGATGAAATGCTGCGTATGGGCTTCATCGACGACGTTAAACGTGTGGTCGCCGATACCCCGAAAGATGCGCAGCGTGTGTTCTTCTCGGCAACTCTGCCGACCGAAATCGAGCGCATTGTTAACCGCTACCTGGTTGACCCGGTAAAAGTGGCGATTGAGTCGCGCACGACCACTGGCGAAAACATTGAACAGCGCATTGTACGCGTTGACGGCGGTGCCAAGCTTGAAGCGCTGGCACGCATTCTTGAAGTCGAGCCGGTCGATGCCGCTATCGTCTTCGTACGTACTCGTGCCGCTTGTACCACTCTGGTCGAGCAGTTGACGGCTCGTGGTGTCAACGCCGCTGGCCTGTCCGGCGACCTGGACCAAAGCCTGCGTGAGCGTACGATTACTCGCCTTAAGCGTAGCAAGGTTGATGTGCTGATTGCGACTGACGTTGCTGCCCGTGGTCTTGACGTGCCGCGTATTACGCACGTTATCAACTACGACCTGCCGCAAGACGCAGAAGCCTACACGCACCGTATCGGCCGTACCGGCCGTGCTGGTCGTAGCGGTATCGCGATTACGTTTGCCGGTTTCCGTGAAGGCCGTAAAGTAGGCTGGATGGAGCAGGCAACTGGTCAGAAAATGACCGAAATGCCGCTTCCTGACGAAGCTGCTATTCGCGCTCACCGTGACGAAGTCTTCCATCATCGTGTAGTTGCCGCGTTGACCAAAGGTGCCGAAGAGCAGCTTGCACTGGTTGAGCGCCTGGTTGCAGAAGGTCATGACCCGATAGTGTTGGCCTGTGCATTTGGTGCAATGGCACGTGCTGATGAAGCGCCGATCGGTCGCCTGCAGGCTCCGCGTAAAGAGCGTGCACCGCGTGAAGGCAGCAGCAGTGCCAAGCCGGGTGCTCGTCGTGAGCGTGGTGGTGAGCGTTCTCGCACCCCCAGCGAAGGCATGACCCGCTACCGTGTATCCGTTGGCCATAAAGATGGTGTCAAGCCAGGCCAACTGGTAGGCGCGCTGGCCAATGAAGGCGGTATTGAAGGTGCACGTATCGGTCGTATCGATATTCGTAACGCTTTCTCTGTCGTTGAGCTACCTAGCGGCCTGCCCGCTACCATCCTGACCAAGATGGCCCGTGCGCGTGTCGCCGGTCGTCCGCTTGAGATCAGTGAAGATAGCGCCCCGGATCGCGCTCCGCGCCGTCGTCGTGACGATGGTGATGCGCCGATCCGTCGTCGCGAAGCGTAATCGCTTAAGCTCGCTTGCGGTAAACGCCGCGTCTAAAATGCCCTCGCCCGGAAACGGTGCGGGGGCATTTTTTTGCTACGCTAAAAGAAATTGATGATAGAAATACATCAAGGATACACGCAGCATGGAGCCGACAATGAACGCGCCGCTACATGAGTGGAACTTGTTACCCAAGGACGCCATCGCGCTGCAAAAGCAGCTTGCTAAACAGTTGGAGCTTACCGACCGTATTGATCCGGTTGAACATATTGCCGGAATGGATATCGGCTTTGAAGATGATGGCGCGACCACGCGGGCGGCCGTCGTGTTATTGAAGTGGGATTCGACAACCGCACCTGACTTAACCGTCGTTGAACAGATCGTTCATCGTGAACCAACGCGGATGCCCTATGTGCCTGGATTACTTTCCTTTCGCGAAATTCCGGCTGCGCTTGAGGCATTTAAAAGGCTCAGCGTCATGCCTGAATTAATCATGGTGGACGGGCAGGGCATCGCTCATCCGCGCAGACTGGGTATTGCCGCGCATCTAGGTCTGTGGCTGGATTTACCTACCATTGGAATCGCTAAATCGCGCCTGTATGGAAAATACGGCGAGGTCGGGGAGGCGCGAGGGGACTGGGTGCCGCTGCGGGCAGGTAACGATACGATCGGCACCGTGCTGCGCTCGCGGGCCAAGGTAAAGCCCATATTTGTGTCGCCTGGGCATCGTATCAGCCTTGAAACGTCACTCGATTGGGTGATGCGTTGCCTGGGGCGTACTAAACTGCCCGAGCCTACCCGCCTGGCAGATAGGCTCGCCTCGCGGCGCGGTCAGCGTGCAAAGCAGCTTCAGAATTCCTTGTTTTAAGCTGTCTACATTAGACTGTTGATATGTAATCCGCTGAATCTAAACCATCTAAAATGGTAAGACGTTATGATGCTAGAAGCGCTACAAAACGTTTTAACAAGCTCGTAGCATCCGGCGTTTCGACCACCTGAGCGGCAATTGCCTCAGGGTCCTTTTCTTGGTCGATTAATATTCCACGCTGGGCGTCTATATAAGCGCGCATCACGGGCATCGTGAACTCTGGGTGAAACTGAACGCTCCACTGGCGTGGGCCGTAGCGCAACGCCTGATGCGCGTCATGTGAATTGCAGGCTAGTACTTCTGCAGCTTGGGGCGGCGTCAGCACGGACTGGGCATGAGTCAGATGGGCCTTGAAACGCTCGGGTAGCTGACCAAACAGCGGGTCGTTAAGTCCAGCATTCGTTAGAGCAATGCTATAAGTGCCCAGCTCGCGCCCGTTGGGGTGGTAGTCGCTGTTACCCCCAAAGGCAGCTGCCATCAGCTGATGTCCATAACACACTCCTAGCATGGGTATATCCGCTTCAAGGGCATCCTGCAGCCAGGGTTTTAGCCGTTCACTCCAAGGCTCTTTATCGCTAACCATACTGTGTGAGCCGGTAATCATGATGCCTGCCAGCTGTTCCAGCGCCATGGGTGTGGGATCGCGTTTGGCATCCCATACGTGAAGTGTCAGCGGTTCGGGCAGCGTATCGCGTAGCTGTTTTTCAAAGAGCGTTTCAAAATCACCGTGCTGCTCGACGACGTCAGGAAACGCATCGCCGGTTTTAACGATTACGACACAAGCCATGTTGATTCTCGGTTAGCCAGATAAATGGACGAACAAACCCTTTTACGCATTATAAGGTCGCATTATAAAGTGCCGATCAGCCTACCACGAGCATGCTGCATGGCGGGTACTAATAGGGTAAAACATGGCATGATGCGAGTGCCAACATGAGCAGGAAAACACTGCTCGAATCAGTCCGATAGAGGAAGTGCAATGCAACAGATTATGCGTGCCGGTGAACCGATGGATGTAGCCGGGGTAATTCCTGCTGCCGAGCAAACCGCGCCAGCCATGGTGCTTACCAACAGCGACCTTCAAGACGTAACGCTGGATACCTATGCGGGTAAGCGCAAGGTTCTCAATATTATTCCCAGTGTCGATACGCCGACGTGCGCCATGTCTACACGGCGCTTTAATGAGCTGGCCTCTAATCTTACCGATACGGTAGTGTTGGTCGTGTCGGCAGACTTGCCGTTTGCCGCCAAGCGGTTTTGCGGCGCGGAAGGGCTGGATAATGTCAAAACGCTCTCCACTTTCCGCCATCCGGAGTTTTTAGAAGACTGGGGCGTTGCCCTGCGCAATAGCCCCATGGAAGGCCTGTGTGCACGAGCCGTCGTGGTGCTGGATGCCGATAATCGCGTGCTGCATAGCGAGCTGGTCAGTGAAATTAAAAACGAGCCTGACTATGAAGCGGCATTAGCGGTACTCAAGGCGTAGCGTCTTTTTGACACTTTCTGGCGGCCTCCAGCAGCGCGCGAATCAGACGCTGCTGGGGGCGATTAAAAATCAGCCATTCCGGGTGCCACTGAACACCAATCAAAAAGTCATGCTCACGCGATTCAATCCCCTGAACCAGTCCATCCCTGTCGCGAGCGACAATCGCAATCCCTTGGCCTGCCTCATTAACCGCCTGGTGGTGGAGGCTATTCACCCGGCACCAAGTCACGCCCAGCAGTTGGTAAAGCTGGCTTGCCCCGACAATATCGACCGTTTTACGGGGCAGGACCGTGCGCCTGCGCTTTAGACCTTCGTGGGTCGTGTAGATATCAGGATCCAGCGTTCCGCCTAAATGCACGTTGATTAACTGAGCGCCCCGGCAGATCCCCAGCACAGGGGTGTTCAACGGGATAAAACGCTCAAGCAGGGCAAGCTCTAATTCATCACGGGCAGGGTCCAGGCGCACATCAAGCTGAAGCTCGCCACCATACAGTGATGCCTGAATATCATCGCCACCCCCAATGATCAAACCATCCAGATACTCAGGTAGAGGGCGCGAGGGTGAGAGGCGTAAGGGTTTGCCACCATGACGCCATACCGCGAACCAGTCAAAACACCAGGCAAGCAGGCTTTTATAATCCGAGGTGGTAATTCCAATAAGCGGCCGAGACATTCAGATAAGTTCTCTTGAGTCGTCAAAAAGAAGCGAGCTGTACATAAAAATACCCTAGCGCCTGCGCACCAGCTTCATCAGTTTATTTTTCAAGCGCGTTAGCAACGGCTGGTTGTGCTCAGCGATATATTCATCACAGCGTGCACGAAGTGCTACGCCATTGGCGGCAAGCTTTTCCACTTCAGCCCAACGGTTCCATTCAACCACAGCGCCCCAGCCTGGTTGCGAAAGCTGCGCATTGGGCAGCCGGTAATGAAAGGTAGGCCGGGGCTTTATCAGCTTGGTATGCAGCAGTTCGTGGGGGTGGTCGGGGCGCAGGTAAGCAAATAAAGGGAGTAGATCAAGCTCGCGGTTGCGCGTGGCGTTATGCACCAGATAATCGTCGATAAAGGTATCCAGATCCGGTGCATAGCGGCTATCGAGCAGTTTTAAAGCGTACTCCTTGGGAAACGGGTTCGCGTGAGGCAGCATTTCCCGCGTGATATCCACTTTGATTTCATCACGCAGCCAGTGCGCCAGTAGCAGATAGGCGCGCATCATCGCAAGCAGGTAGCTAACGCTTGTACATTCCACCTCAATATTAAGGTGCAAGCCAAACCCATACAGCAGGCTGGCATCGGTGCCTTTGGCGCCCTGGTCGCGCAACGCTTGGAAAATAGCATCCAGATCATCAAGCTCGTTCCAGGGAATCGGCGGGCAGACAAGCTCCGTAGGCACAAAGCCTGATACCATATCGCCAATCAGCTCGCGGGTTTTCTGATGAAACTCGACACGGCGTTGCTGCTGATGGCGTTGCCATTCGCTATCTGAATCGCGATGTTCATCGAGCACTGCCTGGTCGGGGTGAGCATACTGAGTATCAAGCTCTATGCCGAATACGCCCCAACGGGTATTCTCAACCAGTAGCCGGTGAGGGCTGACCACGTTAAGCTCACCCCCAAACAGATCGCGAACGACAAGTGCCGTGTCGCGCGGCGGCAGGCCGGCAAATTCAATTTCAACGCCTACGTGGCGTATCTTGCCGTCACTATTTAGCCGGTTCGGGGGAGCTTGTAGCGTCATCTCGGCATCCTGTGAGGTGAACGTTTAAACTACCAGCCTATCATAGTCGTTCATGAACACAGCCACTCTTGAATACAGCCACGTATGAACATGGCCACGCATCAAGACTGGGCGTATTCCGTGAGGCAAGTATCAGCAAACATGGTGTCATTTACCCATCCATTTCGGGAGCAATGCGTGCGACAGCACTGGATAATCAATACTGTCATCAGCGTCTTTTTGACGGTACTGGTCAGCGTGACGGCGACCCAGGTTCAGGCGCAGAGCGTCTCACTACCCAGTTTGGCGGGAGAGCCCAGTGATGAAGTGAATGTCAGTAGCGAGGAGTTTCAAAGCTCACTCAATGACGTCATTTCCATGCTCGAGAATGAAGAGCGGCGCACGGAGCTGCTGGGGTCTCTGCGTGAGTTACAGGTAACGGCGGACGCCGCCGAAGAAGATACCGTGACACGCCAAGGCCTTTTAGGAGCGCTTGCCGATACGCTGACCGATATCGGGGAGCAGGCGCAGGCCGGCGACTCGCCTATCGATGAATGGTCGCGGCAGTTGGTGCAGGGGGCGGCCGATCTACGCGCTCTTAACGACGGCGCAGGCCAGGGCGCGGCATTGCGTGCGGTGGCCGACGGCACTGTCATGGCCGTCATCTGGATTACGTTGCTGGTCGTGATGATTGCTTTCGGGCGGCTAGTGGCAAGGCGCCGAAGCTGGCCGCTGGATTTACCCCGTGATCCCAAGGCATGGCTACTCGCGGCACATTTTTTACGCCGTATGCTGCCTTGGGCGCTAGCCTTTGCGATTACGCTCGGCATCGGCCAGCTACTGCCCTTTAGCCCTGGTAGGACGCTGGTTCTAGTGGTTGCCTATATCTGCCTGTGTGGGCGCGCGCTTTCGGTAGTGTTTGAAACCGTGATCGCCTTCTTTAGCCGGGGCCATCGCTTTATGGCCGTGCAACTGCTGCAACAGCGTGCCTTGCGCGGGTTGTTTGTGATTGGTGCGTTAATTGCCCTCGGCGATGCGGTTAACTCTACCCGCCTGGTCGAGCTATTGGGTGGCGAGCTTGCAGGCCTGGTATCGGTAATCGCCAACATGCTGGCCGCGCTGATGTCGGCGCGCTTTATCATCAAGTTCAAGCGCCCTGTGCGCCATCTCATCTGTAACCGCCCTTATAAGCAGCGTCGCGATGCCAATGGGGCCGTGGAAATGATCCGCGCCCTGGGTGGGCTTTGGCATATCCCCGCGTTGCTGTTAGTCGGTGGTTCGTTGCTGGCTATCTTTATAACCGTTGGTGATGTGGGTACAGCCCTTGCCCGTTCGATTATTTCTGCCAGTCTGCTGGTGCTGACCTTAGTGATAACGGGGCTTCTAAGACGTCAGGCGGTGCGTATGGAAAAGCGTCGCCATCGTCACCGCTATAGCCAATACCGCAAGCGTCTGGAGCGCTTTGGTTTTGTGTTGGCGCATATCTGCTCATGGATGATATTTGCCGAGCTTTCCATGCAGGTATGGGGGGGATCGCTATTTGGCATTGGTCAGCAGGCCGTTGCCAGCTCGCGTATTGGCCAGGCACTGGTTAGCCTTGGCGCGACCGTTCTGCTGGCGTGGCTGGTATGGATATTTGCCGATACGGCGATTCAGCGGGCACTTACCTCTTCCGTTCGTGCGCGCGGACGTCGGGTGAATCAGGCGCGCGCCCAGACCATCACGCCGATGATTCGCAACGTGATCTTCGTGACCATATTGATCATCGCGTTCATTGCCGGGCTTGCCAATTTAGGGGTTAACGTCACGCCGCTGCTGGCGGGTGCCGGTGTGATCGGTCTGGCGATTGGTTTCGGCGCCCAGACGCTGGTTCAGGATTTGATTACCGGTATCTTTATCCTGATTGAAGACTCGCTGGCGGTGGATGATTTTGTGCGCATCAACAACCATATGGGTACGGTAGAAGGCCTTACGCTGCGCACCGTGCGGCTACGCGACTTGGATGGCGTCGTGCATATCATTACCTTCAGCCGTATTGAATCTATCCACAACATGTCGCGTCAGTTCGGTATCGCGCTAATGCGGATCCGCATTCCGTATGATATGAAAATTGATGATGCGATTACGCTGATGCAGGAAACCGCGCAGGAACTGCGTAAAGACCCGATGATGCGCCACTACATATGGTCGCCGCTGGAAATGCAGGGTGTGCAAAGCTTTGAAGAAGGTTGCCCGGTATTACGGATGCGCTTTCGCACCGCCCCAGAGATGCAGTGGGATGTTTCCCGGGCCTTTAACCTGCTGTTAAAACAGCGCATGGAAGAGCAGTCAATTGATCTGGGCGTGCCGCGTCTTAGTGTCAGCATGGAAGCGCGCTCAGAAGATCGCATGGAGCCGACCGAAGGCACTGACCTTTCGTTTGGCGATGCGCAAACGTCAGATGCCGAGGATCAATCCAAGAAGAAGCCCGCGCCGCCCAAACCGGCTCCGCGGCCTACCCAGGCAGAAGTGAAGCGTGATGAGCGCGAGCGTAATGTGTCTACCTCACGTACCGAGCATTTGACTCAGAGCGAACCCCGCAGCAATACCTACGCCCGCACCAATGCAGAAAGTGACGACGAGTAACCCAATGCCACGCAGGCCACGCCAACGATTATGAAGCCCTACGGCGTGGCTGACACGATCGACCAGTTCATCGTGGCGAGAAGTCGTCTGATCCGGTGGGCGCGAAAAGTCATTGGCGACATCGCCTTGCCAGTGTGCTCCATGGGTTAACCCCAGCCTGGCGCGCAGCTGGCCGATATCGTTAAGCGTCGCGTGGGCCCGATTGTAATCTCCACGCCGTTTGTCCATCGCGAAGACGGCCTCTGCATCCTGGCGTAAGGCGCTATTGGAGCAGCGGGTCACAGCTTGCTGAAGCTCTTCATCACTTGCCTGCGGCGAAACGCTAAGGCGTTGGTACAAATCACGCATAGAGAGATCGGTTCTTATGAATAGTTCTGCATTAAGTAATCATAGGCGCTTTTGATCCGTTGAAAACGCGCCGAGGCGAGCGCAATTTGATGCTCGCTTCCGGTATAAAAGCGGTCAGGGTGATTGAGCTGTGCCATACGCCGGTAGGCGCGGCGTACCTCTGTTTGGCTAACCCCAGGCGTTAATCCCAAGACGGCCAGCGCTCGGGTGGTACGATCCGGTGGCGGTGCTGTTCTGGGTTGGCCTTGCTGCGAACCGCGCTGCTGTCTTGTCCGCTCATACTGCTTTTGGCGCTGGGCGGATTCTTGTTGCTGTCGGACTTTTTCGCGTTCGGCTTTTTCTTGGGCTTGCGCATGTGCCCGTTGGGCCTCTTCCTGCTGGCGCTTTTTTTCCTGCTGTTCGGCGTTGGCCTGGGCATCGCGGGCCTGCTGTCGCGCAGCATCGGCTTCGCGGGCCTTATGGGCATAGTATTCGGCGTCGTGTACTCGCCAGTAGGCATCGCGGCTAGGATCTTCTGGCGTGGTTAACGGCTGGCCTGTCAGTTCCTGAAACAGCATGCTCAACGTTGAGGGGGCAACGTTGAGTAAATCTGCCAGGAAACGCAAGATGTAGTGGTTGGCCAGCGAAAGCTCGCCATTGTCTGTAGCGACCGTAATAGCCTGATGCATCACACTCAGGCTATGCTCTTGCGAACACTCTTTACGAATGACTTCAGCAGCCAGTTGAATCGCTAGCAGATCCTGCTGCTGAGCAATATGCATTACAGGCCCCAGTTCATGCCCATGGCGAAACTGCGCGGATACCTGGGCTAAACGGCGCCGCCGCTGGCCCTCCGACACGTGCTGGCGGTGTACCAATACCCAAGCTAATACCAGTAGCTTTGCCGTATCCACTTGGCTGCGGCTTTTTAAAAGCATCAGCTCAAAGGGAGAGAAACGGGCAATGGACATTCCCAGGCTCCAAAGGCGAAGAGGTGAATCATAACCGCATAGAGCGGATCACCATGATGATGGATGTCATGGTATATCATCGCGATAGGCAATGACGTAGGAGATTGTTCAGGTGATCAGCGTTGAGCGTAAAAATAGCTACCAGCTGCGCCTCACCCGGCGGCTCAAGGAAGAAACATCGCATAGGCTTGATGTCTATCTTTTCGTACCTGGTGAGCTGGGTCTAAACACGCATGTTATCTCTGAGGAGGCATTTTATCACGCTTCCATTAGCGTCTCGCGGACTTACTACAGTGATGCCCACCATTTGCCGCTGGTGCAAAGCCGGCTTGTCAGCCGTAACCAACTGGGCAGTGAACCCTATCGATTGAACTTGAGCCTGTACGCCTACCAGTATGTGGTGGCGATGGAGCGCACGACGCAGAAAATGCTGGTAAGTGAACGCAAGCTGCGTGATGAAAGACAAAAGGAGTCCAGCGACGTTCCAGAGCTTAGCGACGAGCTGTGCGCACAGCTATACGAAATGCAGGATTTGAGTGAAGGCATTCTAAAGCGGATGCGGCGTAATCAGCCTTCTGATGAGAGCCTTTATAAGTATTTTGCCAATATCGACAATTATCTCTCCTGGTTTACCGAGCAGCAGCTGCTTGCGCTGGTGGCGCACATGCCCCGTGGGGGTGAATTCAGTGAGATCAAGCGGCGCTATATCAGCGTATGCGAAGGCGAAAGCGAGTACCGGCGTGAACAGCAGTACAACGCCGAGCGCGTTATGGCGGACCCCACCCGCATGTCAAACAAGATGCGTCTGCTGCGTCGGCTGATTGAATACCCGATTACGCTGAAACAGACATCTCTTGAGCTGGGCAGCGGTGAGCAAAAGGCGGTCAAAGCTATTGCTACCGCCGTCGTGATGGCCTGTGTAACGCTTGGCGTCTTGCGGGTGCGTGAAGTAGTGGGCGATATCACAGCGCTGTTCGTGCTGGCCATGGCGTTACTGTATGCCATGCGCGAGGTATTCAAAGACGACTTGCGCAATACGCTTTGGCGCTTATTGCGGCGTGGTCGGCCAAAGTGGCGTCGTCAATACGAAGATCCTACGCGTAATTCGGTAGTTGGGCGTCAGCTTGAGTGGTTTGACTACAAACGCTATGCCGCGCTGGATGAAGATATTCAGCAAATGCGTCGGCGCACGGTCGCTCAGCGTGAAGAAGTCGTGATGCACTATCGCTCAAGCTCGCGGATGTCGCCCACCCGGTTTTTAAGCGGTTACGAGCACACCCGCGAAACCCTGCATATTGATCTTTTGATGCTGACTCGCTTGATGAGCAAAGAAAAGCACCATATCTATCGCCTAAAAGATGGGCAATCGGTGCGCGAAAGCGTCGAGCGGCGCCATTTGTTCAATCTGGTGGTGCGTGAAACAGGAAGCGAAGACGCGCCGTACTTAGCACGCTGGAAAGTCGTTGTAGGCCGCTCGGGCATAGTCGACGTTGAAAAGGTGGCGGAGAGCAGCAGCGCAATAGACCCCGCCCATTGAGTGAGCGGGGTAACAAAAAAACCGCCTGCAAGCGGCGGTTTCAGGGTGGCTCATAGGCCGATCAAACGTATGGTTAGCTTAGCGAATTGATCGCCTGTTCCAGGTTATCCACACTGCGTTGCGTGTGGTGCAGCTTATCCAGGCCGAAAAGGCCGATGCGGAAGGTTTGGAAGTTATCGCCTTCATCCACCATAAGCGGCACGCCGCCTGCTACCTGAATACCCGCCTGGGCAAACTTGCCTACAAGCCCGGCATCGCTGGTGTAACTGACCACGACTCCTGGGGCTTCATAACCTTCGGCGGCAACGCTGATAAACCCGTGGCGTGTGAGCAACTCCCGAACGCCCTGGCCAATAGCCTGCTGCTCTTGCTTCACCTTGGCAAAGCCGTATTCGCGAGTTTCCTGCATGATATCGCGCAGCTGGCGCAAGGCATCCGTCGGCATGGTGGCGTGGTAGGCGTGCCCGCCGTTTTCGTAGGCCTGCATGATCGTGTGCCATTTGGCCAGATCGCACGCAAAGCTATTGCTTTGCGTCTCGTTTAAGCGCTGTGTGGCGCGCTCGGAAAGCATGACCATGGCGCAGCAGGGCGAGCCGCTCCAGCCTTTTTGCGGGGCGCTGACCACCACATCAATACCCAAATCCTGCATATCTACCCACAGGGTGCCTGCGGCAATGGCGTCCAGCACAAAAAGACCGCCAACCTCACGTGTCGCTTGCGCCACGGTGCGGATGTAGTCATCCGGCAGCAGTAAACCCGCAGAAGTTTCGACCTGTGGGGCGAATACCACGGCGGGTTTTTCCTGGCGGATGCGCTCGGCGGCTTCTTCAGCAGGTACGGGCATAAAAGGCGACTGCGGATCATCACCAGTCACGCGGCGCGCTTTGAGTACCGTGTGCTGGTCGGTTAAACGCCCCATTTCGATAATCTGCGTCCAACGGTAGCTGAACCAGCCGTTACGGATCACCAGGGTTTTCTGGTCCTGGGCAAACTGGCGCGCTACGGCTTCCATGCCAAACGTCCCGCTGCCGGGAACAATGGCCGTCGAGTGCGCGTTATAGACTTCTTTCAGCGTAGCCGAAATATCGCGCATAACGCCTTGGAACTGTTGCGACATATGGTTGAGCGAACGGTCGGTATAAACCACTGAGTATTCGAGCAGTCCAGTGGGGTCGACATTGGGCAATAGGGCCGCCATGGCGTTCTCCTTTCAATAGGCGCAGGGGAGGCGCAGGATAGGTGCGCTTTTAGTGCTACACAGAATACGAGGAATTGTGAGGAGAGGCTAGCTACGCCCGGTATGGGTCGCCAACACGCAAAAGCCGCCGTTTATAAAAACGGCGGCTTGAGGTCATCACTAATCGCTTTTACAGCTAACAGGCATTACCACAAAACCGGTATGACAACCCGCCTTAGCGCTGAGGCAACTGTTCCGGGCCAAAGGCATCCGGTAGCAGTGTTTCCATGGTATACGTCTTGAGCACCTCGCCTTGACGGGAGATAACCATGATTTGCGTATTCGGGGTGGCGAACTCACGAATGCGCTGACGGCAATCCCCACAGGGTGTGCAAAGATGCTCGCCCGGACCCATCACATATACCTTGGCAAGCTCTCGCTGGCCAGCGGTGATCATCGCACTAATCGCCGATGCTTCCGCACAAAGCCCCTTATAGTGGGCGACTTCGACGTTAGCGCCTACAAACTGCTGCCCGTCCGGGCACTCCATGATGGACGCCACCGGGTGGTCGGAGTACGGAACGTAGGCATTATTCAGCGCATTGAGCAGCGTGTTGACCAGAGCAGAGTCTGCTTGGCTCATAGATGATTCCTCGGTTTAACCCACTTAGGCGTTGGCAGCATCGTCACGCAGAACAGTGTCCAGCGCGATCACCATCATATCGTTGAAGGTGGTCTGACGATCAGCGCTGGAGAGCGCTTCACCTTTCAAAATATGATCCGACACGGTGCAGATGGTCAGCGCGCGAGCACCGAACTCGGCAGCGACGCCGTAAAGGCCCGCGGCTTCCATCTCAACGCCTACAATGCCGTAGCGCTTCATCAGCTCGGCCATATCGGTTTGCGGGTTGTAGAACAGGTCAGCCGAGAAGATATTGCCTACTTTCACCGGCACGTTTTGCGCTTTGGCGGCAGCAACGGCGTGGCTTGTCAGCTCAAAATCCGCAATCGCGGCAAAGTCGTGATCGTTAAAGCGCATGCGATTCACTTTGGAATCGGTGCACGCGCCCATGCCGATCACCACGTCACGCACGTTGACGTCATCACGCACCGCGCCGCAGGAGCCCACACGAATGATCGACTTCACGCCGTAATCGGTAATCAGTTCTTTGGCGTAAATCGAGACCGACGGAATACCCATGCCGTGGCCCATAACGGAAATTTTGCGGCCTTTATAGGTGCCGGTGTAACCCAGCATGCCACGCACGTCGTTCACCTGACGTACATCGTCAAGGTAAGTCTCGGCAATGTACTTGGCGCGCAGCGGGTCGCCGGGCATCAGTACCGTATCTGCGAAATCGCCCTGTTCAGCATTAATATGCGGAGTAGCCATGTGGTTTCCTTATGTCTTGTTAAACGACGCCATCAGGCAGCGTAAGAAAGAAAGCTTTTGCCATCGTCCATCGCGGGAAGGGCGAAGTAATCCGCCAGCGTCTGACCAATATCGGCAAAGGTATCGCGGGCGCCCATCGGCCCTGGCGCAAACCCTGCGCCGCTGACCATCACAGGAATGTATTCACGCGTGTGCTCGGTGCCTTCCCAGCTCGGGTCGCAGCCGTGATCCGCGGTAAGAATCAGTAGATCATCGTTATTCAGCGCAGCCAGCAGCTCCGGCAGGCGAGCGTCAAAGTGCTCAAGTGCTGCCGCATAGCCCGGCACGTCACGACGATGACCGTAGACCGAGTCAAAATCGACAAAGTTGGTCATGATCATGGTTGGGCGGTCGCTGGTTTCCATGGCGGTGCGCGCCACTTCACCCAGCGTCGCGTCCATTAGAGCGTCGTGGCCGCTGGCTTTAACCTTGTGGGTAATACCGCAGTGGGCGTAGATATCGGCAATCTTGCCAATCGATACCATTTCACCACCGGCGTCAGCGAGCTTTTGCAGTACGGTGGGGGACGGCGGCTCAACGCTGTAGTCGCGACGGTTACCGGTACGTGCAAAGCTTGCGCTGTCTTCACCCATAAACGGACGGGCAATCACCCGGCCGATATTGTAAGGCTCAAGCAGCTCGCGCACGGTTTCGCACAGGGCGTAAAGGCGATCCAGGCCAAAGTGCTCTTCGTGAGCGGCAATCTGGAAGACCGAATCCGCCGAGGTATACACAATCGGCTTGCCGGTTTGCACATGCTCGTCACCAAGACGGGCGATGATCTCGGTACCCGAGGCGTGGCAGTTACCGATCACGCCGGGCAGTTGGGCGGCCTTGACGATCTTGTCCAGCAGATCAGCAGGAAAGCTTTGGGTCTTGTCGCTGAAATAACCCCAATCAAAACGTACCGGTACACCGGCAATCTCCCAATGGCCGGACGGGGTGTCCTTACCGCTGGAAATTTCCTGGGCATGGGCGTAGGCGCCTTCAAGCACCTCGGGGAGGTCAACGCCTTCGGCAACCGCACCGGTGCTATCCCGGTGGGCGTGAAACAGGCCAAGTTTGGCCATGTTAGGCAGCTTCAGAGTGCCTGAGCGCTCAGCCGTATCGGCTTCGCCACGCGCACAGGCGGCGGCGATATGGCCCAGGGTGTCCGAGCCTTCATCGCCAAAGGCGGCGGCATCGGCGGCGCTGCCAATGCCGAAGGAGTCTAGTACCAGCACAATGGCACGTTTCATGGCGTTTTCCTCGTCAGACGGTGCTAATTAAAGCTCTTCACCGCGATAGGTTTCTTGAAGCAGCGAATCAATCGTCGCTTCACCCGTGCCAATGGTGATGGCAGCACGCAGCTGGACAGCGGCGCGGTCAGCTTCTTCATCGCTACGCGCGTGAACGAAGGCTAGCGGCTGCTGGCTATCCACCTGGGTGCCCAGCTCAGCAATGGCACTAAAGCCCACGCTATGATCGATACTGGCATCGTTACGCAGGCGGCCACCGCCCAGTTCCACTACGCTCATGCCTACTGCGCGGGTATCGATGCGCAGCATATTGCCCGACTGCTCGGCATACACGGGTTTCACCACGTTGGCTTTGGCAAGGTAGCTTGCCGAGCGCTCCATAAAATCACTCGGGCCGCCCAGTTCACGCACCATGCGCGCGAATACTTCGGCTGCGGCACCCGAGGTCAGGGCTTTTTCAAGCTGGCTCAGGGCGTCTTCACGGCTCTTGACCAGTTTGCCCGCCATGAGCATTTCTACCGCCAGCTCGCGCGTGACCTGCATCACGCGACTGTTGGAGCGTTCGCCGCGCAGCAGCTCCAGCGTCTCGACGATTTCAACCGCGTTGCCCGCGCACGGCGCCAGCGGCTGGCTCATGTCGGTGAGTAGTGCTGTCGTCGGTGTGCCGGCTTGGGTCGCCACCGAGGCAATACTTTTAGCAAGCTCATGGGATTTTTCGGTGGTGGGCATAAATGCGCCACTGCCAACCTTGACATCCATGACCAGTGCATTAAGGCCGGAGGCAAGCTTCTTACCCAGAATGGACGCGGTAATCAGCGGAATGGACTCAACGGTGGCGGTAACGTCGCGCACGCCGTAAATGCGTTTGTCCGCCGGGGCGAGGTTGCCGGTCTGGCCGATGATCGCAACACCAGTGGATTTCACGACATCGCCAAAGCGTTCGGGCGCCGGGTAGGGGTCGTAGCCGGGAATCGACTCAAGCTTATCCAGCGTACCGCCGGTATGGCCAAGGCCACGGCCTGAAATCATGGGTACAAAGGCGCCGCAGGCCGCAACCCATGGGCCGAGCACCAGCGACACCAGATCACCCACGCCGCCGGTGGAGTGCTTGTCTACCACTGGGCCAGGCAGGTTGAGCGAATCCCACTGCATGACGTAGCCGGAGTCACGCGTAGCGGTAGTCAGGGCCACGACTTCCTCTCGGCTCATGCCGTTAAGAAAGATGGCCATGGTGAAAGCGCCAATCTGAGCGTCGCTGATGCGGTCGTCGGCAATGCCCTGGATAAACGTTTTGATATCCGCGGCTGCCAACGGGTTGCCATCGCGCTTTAAACGAATCAGTTCCTGCGGGAGCATATTAATAGCCTCCTTGTGGTGCCGCGCTTTCAACGCCGCCCAGTGTGTTCAGTAAATTGCCTAAAAGGCTTGAGGCGCCAAAGCGGAAGTGCGCCGGTGTTACCCAGGCGCTGCCCATGATTTTGCTCGCCAGGGCCAGATATTCAGCAGCTTCTTCTGTGGTACGTACGCCGCCTGCGGCTTTAAAGCCCACGTCCTTGCCGCTTGCCTTAATCACGTTCAGCATAATCTCCGCGGCTTCAAGTGTGGCGTTGGTAGCCACTTTGCCGGTAGAGGTTTTAATAAAGTCAGCGCCACCTTCAATGGCAAGCTCGCTGGCGCGTTTGATAAGTGCCGGGTCCTTGAGTTCGCCTGACTCAATGATGACTTTCAGCAGGGCCTGACCCGCGCAGGCGGCTTTGCACATTTCGACCAGCTCAAGACCGGTTTCTTCGTCGCCCGCGATGAGTGCGCGGTAAGGGAAAACCACGTCAACCTCATGGGCGCCCGAGGCAACCGCATCGCGGGTTTCACGGGCGGCAGACATGATATCGTCACCGCCGTTCGGGAAGTTGGTCACGGTCGCGATTTTCACCAGCTCATTTAATTTGTGAGCAGTAAGCGCACGCTGGGCGGTAACGATGAATTGCGGATAGACGCATACGGCTGCCGGGTTGCCATAAGGCGTTTTAAGCTGCTGACAAAGAGCTTCAATGGTCGCGTCGGTGTCGCTGTCGTTTAAGCTGGTTAAATCCATCAGGGCTAACGCGTGGCGGGCAGCCTGTTGGTCAGCATGGTTAGGGCCAGTCGAAGTGGAAGCGGTCATGACGTTCTCTCAAATCAGAAAAAGATAAACGGGTACTGCAAGTATAAATCGCAGTGCCCGGTACGCTTGAGCTCAAGCGCTCAAATTCGCGATTAAGCTCTTAACGGTTAGCTGGTTAGGTTACTTAACGAGATAAAGAAACCAGCAATGGTGGCGGACATTAAATTGGATAAAGTACCGGCCAGGACAGCTTTTACCCCAAAGCGGGCAATCTCAGCACGACGCGTTGGTGCAATGCTGCCCAGGCCACCCAACAAAATAGCGATAGACGACAAGTTGGCAAAACCGCACAGGGCAAACGATAAGATTGCCATGGTGTGCGGCGTCATCAACTGACCTGTCGCAGCCACTACTTGTTCCCCATCGATGTAGGGCGCAAGGTTGATAAAGGCAACGAACTCATTGACGACCAGCTTCTGACCGATAAACGAGCCGGCAAGCGTTGCTTCAGACCATGGCACGCCAAGCAGAAACGCCAGCGGGGCAAACAGCCAGCCCAGAATCATCTCAAGGCTCAGTGACTCAAACCCAAACCAGCCGCCAACGCCGCCCAGAATACCGTTGACCAGCGCGATCAAGGCAATGAAGGCCAGCAGCATGGCGCCAACGTTGGCCGCTAGCATCAGGCCGGATGTGGCGCCCGAGGCGGCGGCATCCAGTACGTTAGCGGGTTTGTCGTCAAGCTCTTGAAGCTCTTCTTCAACCTTGGTGATGCTGTCGCTGTCGGTGGCATCCTGGGTTTCCGGCATGATCAGCTTGGCAAACAGCAAGCCGCCAGGCGCTGCCATAAAGGAAGCGGCTACTAGGTATTCCATGGGGATACCCAGCGCGGCATAGCCTGCCAGTACGGAACCCGCGACTGACGCAAGGCCGCCGCACATTACCGCAAACAGCTGGGAAGGCGTCATGCGGGCAATGAAGGGGCGTACCACAAGCGGAGCTTCGGTTTGGCCGACGAAGATGTTGGCCGTCGCAGAAAGCGACTCAGTACGCGAAGTACCCAGCGCCTTTTGCAATGCACCACCCAAGATGCGGATGACCCACTGCATGATGCCTAGGTAATAAAGCACGGCAATCAAGGAGGAGAAGAAGATGATGACCGGCAGCACCTTGATGGCAAACACAAAGCCGACGTTATCGACATCTGCCAGGCCACCAAATAGAAAGCCGATCCCATCATTGGCGTAAACCAGTATCTGGCTTACCCCCGCAGAAATAGCTTGTAAGACAGCCTGACCAAACGGCACATACAGTACAAAGGCACCGATACCTGCCTGAATGGCAAAGGCGCCCAGTACGGTACGCAGGCGAATCGATTTGCGATCATAAGAGAAGATCAGGGCGATGATCACAAGCGTGACCATACCTACCAAGCTCATAAGGAGTGTCATATGGGGATCCTTTGAGTCCGCGAGGGGGGGCGGGTTAAAGTAAATTGAGCTTGACGGAGTAGATCATCGCATTCTGATATTCGTTGGGCGTGCCCAGCTTGTTATCCGAGTAGCGGTACTGAACGCCGGTAGTGACCAAATCATTGGGGTGCCACCAAAGACTCAACGCACCGTTGGTGCCTACGCTACCCGCGGCTTCGCCCACGTAATTCTGCTCCAGGTAATCATCGTCGCGGCCAAACGTCTGCTCGTGCCAATTGGTCACGCTGAAGTTCTGATCAAGTGCGGCAAAATCGTAGCCCGCCACCCAGCCAGCCATGTAACCGTTCATGCCCGTGTAGCTATCGCTTTGTACCCGTGCCGCGCCGATGAATGGTTTGAACCATAGACCGTTTGCGAAGGTAGTGCGATAGCCCAGACCCAGAATTTGGTCCTGTTCGCGGCTTTCATAGCCGTAGTCACGGAAATCGTAGACGTGGACATAAAGTGACAGTGGGCTATCGCCCAGATAAATATGCGACGTTACCTTGCCAGCGGTACGGAAATTATCCTTACCGCCGCTCGATTCATCGAACTGATCGTTGGTCGGGTTCTCGAAATCGAAGAAGCCGTAGAACTCACCCCAGCTAAAGCCCGCGCCGCCTTCGATTTCGACGAAGGTGAAATCGCTTTTAGCTGCGTTAGAAGCAGTGCGACGCTCGGTACCATTAGACCAGTCCAGATAGTTAACCGAGACGTTGGCAAATGACCATAGCGGAGACTGAGAGTCGTTTGCCAACGCCGGGGTAATACCCGACAGAAATACGCCAGCGCTAAGAGTGGCGAGATAAGAAGTACGCATAAGGGTCAAAGCGGTCATGTAAGCCTCAAGAAAGTTGCCACGGTTTTAAATCGGGTTTGGAATTATGTGGTCTGGCGCGAATGTTAGAATTATAACATTGCATGTTATTTTTTTAACGTAGAATTGCAACAAAGCCTGACCAACGCTATTTAAATTTCATGGCTTTGTTGCAACATCTAAAGTGCCCAAACGCACTAAAGCGTGGTGGGGGAGGGCCGTAGCAGAAAGGTGGTTGGCATGGCTTTGAGGCTAAAGGGGAGTAGCCAGCGGACGGCCGCTCGCGCAGCATAAACAAGATTGGCAATAAAAACTGACAAAGGAGATGCCTTGTATGAACGGTCGCAGTGCTCAACGATTGACCATGCTTCAAGAAGCGCTGGCCAGTGGTGGCACATTGCATTTACGCGATGCCGCTATTTTATGCGGTGTCTCGGAAATGACCATACGCCGCGACCTTACAACGCAACCTGGTGCCATGGCGCTTCTCGGTGGGCGGTTAGTGATGACCAGCTATTCTGGCGCAACGCAGGTATATGATTTAACCGAGCAACAGGCCAATTACTACCCGGTAAAGCACGCGTTATGCCAGCAGGCCGCTGGTTTTATTGAAGAGGGTGATACGCTATTTATCGACTGTGGCTCGACCTTGATACCACTTTTAAGCCAGCTCAAGAGTTTTGACGAGTTAACCGTGGTTACCTATGCGCTCAATGTGGCCACGGTGGTGTCATCCCTGCCCAATGTACGTTTGGTATTATTAGGAGGGCTATTCTATCCAGCGTCGCAATCGTTTGGTAGCGACGAGATGCGCGCGACGATTGAGCGCATCGGGATCAATAAAGCGTTTATCTCGGCGGCGGGCGTTGATTGTGGGCGAGGCGTTAGCTGCTTCCACTTTCATGAGGTTGCGCCCAAACAGGCGGCGATTGCCTCAGCGTCACAGCGTTTTCTGGTGGTGGATGCGAGTAAATTCGGCGTTATTCGTCCCGCTTACTTTGCCTCATTGAACGATTTCGACATTATTGTGACTAACGATGAGTGCGCGTCTGAGTTGCTTGTCGATTTCCACGGACGCACAATTTTTACACACCCACCTGTATTACCTACCCGCGAACATGCGCATTAATCTGTCGCAGTTGGGTGCGTCAAATCGTCGCTTTGATTCGTTGTTTAGATCAAAGGAAAATACCCCTCGTTAGAGCTGATCCTTATTTAGTATGAGGGGTGGCTCAATCCGCTACCTGCTTCCCACCCTGGTAGCGCATATTTTTCCCGGAGCAAGAGCAGTAACTGCTGGCAGAGTGTTTTGGGAAAGGTATGGGGTGCTAGTTAGCTGGCATACGGCATATCGTTTGGCTTGCTGTGTGGCGGCTAGTTTTGTAACGCAACTCTGACGAGATCGCACCATGCAACAACCTTTCTACTGGCGCAGGGCAGGCACCTTGGTGCTCCTGGCGCTATGCTTGCTGCTTGCAGGCTGTAGCTCGGCCTTAATGGACCCGAAAGGCGTGATTGGTGAAACCCAGCGTTCACTGATTCTAAGTTCTTTTGGCCTGATGCTGATCGTGGTCATCCCCGTTATTGTCATGACGATAGTGTTTGGCTGGTACTATCGCCGTAGCAATACAATGGCTGAATACCTGCCTGACTGGGCACACTCCAATTGGATTGAAGCTATCGTATGGCTGGTTCCGGTAGTTATCGTCGCTATTTTGGGCGTAATTACCTGGAAAAGCTCGCACGACCTTGATCCGCACCGCGCGCTTGAAAGCGACGTGGCCGAGCTTGAAATTCAGGCTGTAGCGCTCGACTGGAAATGGCTGTTCATCTATCCCGAGCAAGGCATTGCAACGGTCAATGAAGTTGCCTTCCCGGTAGATACGCCCGTTCGGTTTCGCGTGAGCTCCGGTTCAGTGATGAACTCTTTCTTCATTCCTCAGTTGGGTAGCCAGATCTACGCCATGGCGGGAATGGATAACGATGTTTATCTGCAGGCCAACGAAATCGGTACTTATGGTGGTCGTTCGACCAACTATAGCGGTGCTGGTTTCTCCGGCATGATCTTCGACGCCCACGTGACGTCAGACGAAGACTTTGATGCCTGGGTTGCTGAAGTTGAGCAGTCGCCACAAACACTGAACTATCCGGAAGGATACTCCGAGCTTGCTGAGCGCTCTACGTTCCACCCCGTTGAGTACTTCTCAGACGTTACGCCTGAATTCTATGAGCGCTTAGTGTCCAGCTTCCATACCGGCAGCGACCCTGACACCGAGACTCAGGATGCGCCCCGCGCACCAGCAGTCGATAGCAATGAAGCCTATCAAACGACCGACAACCAAGCGGATGGCGAGGCTGAGGATGGCCAAACCATGAGCAATGAGGCGGGAGAGTAACCGTGTTCGGTAAATTAAGCTTAGAAGCAATTCCCTATCACGAACCCATTCTGGTAATAGCGGGTCTCGTGGGAATTCTAGGCGGCGCGGCATTGTTGGGCGCGTTGACCTATTTCCGTAAGTGGGGCTGGCTGTGGAACGAGTGGTTCACGTCAGTCGACCATAAAAAGCTCGGTATCATGTACTTCATCGTGGCGCTTATCATGCTGCTGCGTGGCTTTGCTGATGCCCTGATGATGCGTGTACAGCAGGCGATAGCGGCGGGTGGCTCGGCAGGGATTCTGCCGCCTGATCACTACGACCAGATCTTTACCGCCCATGGCGTTATCATGATCTTCTTCGTGGCGATGCCCATGGTTATCGGCCTGATGAACCTGGTTGTTCCGTTACAGATCGGTGCGCGCGACGTTGCGTTCCCGTTCCTTAACAACCTGAGCTTCTGGCTGTTTGCAGTTTCTGCTCTGCTGATCAATATCTCTCTGTTCGTGGGTGAGTTCGCGACCACAGGGTGGTTGGCTTACGCGCCACTTTCGGGGATAGAGTACAGTCCCGGGGTCGGGGTCGATTACTGGATATGGGCGTTGCAGATATCCGGGATAGGTACCACGTTAACCGGTATCAACTTCTTCGTTACTATTCTGAAAATGCGCACCAAGGGTATGACCCTGTTCCGCATGCCGATCTTTACCTGGACGTCGCTGTGCGCCAACGTACTGATCATTGCCTCTTTCCCGATTTTGACCGCTACTATTGCGATGCTGACGCTGGATCGTTACCTGGGGATGAATTTCTTCACGAACGATATGGGCGGCAACGTAATGATGTATGTCAACCTTATCTGGGCGTGGGGTCACCCCGAAGTTTACATCCTGATTCTGCCGGCCTTCGGTGTGTTCTCTGAAGTTATTGCGACCTTTGCCCGCAAGCGCTTGTTCGGTTACCACACCATGGTATGGGCAACGATTGCCATTACCGTACTGTCGTTCATCGTTTGGTTGCACCACTTCTTCACCATGGGCGCAGGCGCCAACGTCAATGCCTTCTTCGGCATCATGACGATGATCATTGCGATCCCGACAGGTGTGAAGGTGTTTAACTGGCTATTCACTATCTTCCGTGGTCGTCTGGAACTGACCTCACCGGTACTGTGGACGCTGGGCTTCATCATTACCTTTACGATTGGTGGTATGACAGGCGTTATGCTGGCACTGCCGGCGGCTAACTTTGTACTGCACAACAGTCTGTTCGTTATTGCTCACTTCCATAACGTTATCGTTGGTGGTGTGGTCTTCGGCATGATGGCGGGTCTGACCTACTGGTTCCCGAAAGCCTTCGGCTTCACGCTTGATGAGAAGTGGGGCAAGCGTTCCTTCTGGTGCTGGATAATCGGTTTCTACGTCGCGTTCATGCCGCTGTACGTACTGAGCTTCTACGGTGCTGCGCGCCGCATGAACTCATACCCGAACGCTGAATGGCAGCCCTGGTTTATCGTTGCTTTGATCGGTGCACTGCTGATCGCTGCGGGTATTGCTTGTACGCTCATTCAGTTCTACGTAAGCGTGCGTAACCGCGATAAGTATGCTGATGTGACCGGCGACCCATGGGATGGCCGTACGCTCGAATGGGCAGCCTCTTCCCCACCCGCGTTCTACAACTTTGCGCGCCTGCCCGTCGTTGGTGATATCGACAGCTTCTGGTCGCAAAAGCAGCGTGGCAACGAGCAGTTGGAAGATGCGCCATACACGGATATCCATATGCCGAGAAATACGGTGGCCGGACCTATCATCAGTGTCTTTGCGATGATCTTTGGTTTCGCCATGGTATGGCACATCTGGTGGCTGGCTGGGTTCAGTGCAATCGGCATGCTGGTGAGCTTCCTGATGCGGGTATCTAACGACGATATCGATTACTACGTGCCTGCTGCAGAGGTCGAGCGAATCGAACGTGCTCATCAACAACGTGTGGAGGCCCAGGCGTAATGGCTACTGAATCCTTACATCACGATGCCCATGCTGAAGAGCATGAGCACCACGATGCCGGTCCTACCAAGGTATTTGGTTTCTGGGTCTACCTAATGAGCGACTTAGTGATCTTCGGAACACTATTCGCCACCTACGCCGTGCTCATGAAGGGCACGGCAGGTGGGCCGACCGGCGCGGATATTTTTGAACTACCTTTGATTCTCTTCGGCACCTTTGCACTGCTGATCAGTAGTTTCACCTTCGGCATGGGCGTTCTGGCGATGAACGCCAACCGTGTCGGTCAGGTGAAGATGTGGCTGGGCATTACGTTCGTGCTGGGCCTGATGTTCCTGGGGATGGAAATCTATGAATTCCATCACCTGATCCATGAAGGTTTCGGCCCGGATCGTAGCGCCTTCCTGTCAGCGTTCTTTACCCTGGTAGGTACCCACGGCCTGCACGTGACCTTCGGTATGATCTGGATTCTGGTCATGCTGGTTCAGCTGTCGACCAAGGGTCTGAATGATAAAACGCGTCCGCGTATCCTGTGCTTGAGCTTGTTCTGGCACTTCCTGGATATCGTCTGGATCTGTGTATTCTCCTTCGTCTACTTGATGGGAGTGCTGGTATGAGTTCTTCTAGCCAATCGTCCGGTCACGGCACCGTAAAGTCCTATGTAACGGGTCTTGTACTGTCGTTGGTCTTGACTGTCATTCCATTTGGCGCGGTTATGCTGGGTTCGTTCAGCTTGCCTGTGAACGTGGGAATCATCGTCGTGACGGCCGTTTTGCAGGTTCTGGTTCAGCTTGTGATGTTCATGCACTTGGACTTCAAGACCGAAGATGGCTGGAACATGCTGTCCTTCGTCTTCACGGTGCTGATTCTCGGCCTAGTGGTAGGAGGTTCGCTGTGGATCATGCAGCATCTACATCTCAACATGATGATCGGCTAACCAGCATGCCCAATCGGTGGCACGATCTGCTTGAGCTAACCAAGCCAGGAATCATCGGCGGCAATCTGATTGCCGCCCTTGGCGGCTACTTTTTAGCCGCGCACGGTGAATTCGATCTGGTGACGTTTGCTTCGGTCATGTTGGGGATCGCATTAGTGATCGCTTCAGGCTGTGCCTGTAACAACGTGATTGATCGGGATATTGATGCTCTGATGGCGCGCACGCGCCATCGTCCTCTGGTCAGAGGGAGCGTTTCTATCACCCAAGCACTTGGTTTATCGGCGCTGCTGGGTATCAGTGGTGTGGTATGTCTGGCATTGGGTACCAATGGATTGACGGTGGCATTGGCTGTTATTGGGTGGGGCGTGTATGTAGGGGTGTATAGCCTCTATATGAAGCGCAATTCCGAATACGGCACCGTTGTAGGCAGCCTTTCAGGCGCTATGCCGCCGGTGGTCGGGTACTGCGCTGTGACGGGTTATTTTGACAGCGGCGCGATTGTTCTGCTGTTGATCTTCTGCCTTTGGCAGATGCCGCACTCCTACGCCATTGCGATTTTCCGCTATGCCGATTACCAGCGCGCTTCGATTCCCGTTCTGCCTGTTGTTCACGGGATCAAGCGCGCAAAGCACCATATTCTTGGCTACATCGTGGCGTTTATTCCCGCCTCATTAGCGTTGGTACTGGCAAGCCAGGCAGGTACTGGCTATCTGTGTGTCGCACTGACCATGGGTGGCTACTGGCTGTATCTTGCCATCTGCGGCTACCGGCTTGATGACGATGTACGCTGGGCCAAGCGCGTGTTTGGTGTTTCGATTCTGACCATTACCGCGATGAGCCTGGTAATCGTGTTGGAATCCATGGTGCCGATGTGGACCTGATCGATTCATACCGCTAGGCGGCTGAATTGAAAAAAGCCCCGAACAGCTAAGCTGTTCGGGGCTTTTTCTTGCCTTGAATCTTTTTTTTCCGAACCTTATTGGCTGGCCATCGCTTCCCGCTGGCTTGCCTGAATGGCGGTAAGGGCGATGGTATAAACGATATCATCGACCAACGCGCCGCGGGAAAGGTCATTCACCGGCTTGTTCAAGCCCTGCAGCATGGGGCCAACGCTGACGACGCGGGCGCTACGCTGTACCGCTTTATAGGTCGTATTGCCGGTATTCAGGTCTGGGAATACAAATACGGTCGCACGGCCTGCTACAGGCGAATCCGGCGCTTTCTGTTTGCCCACGCTTTCAATCGCCGCCGCATCGTATTGGAGCGGGCCGTCAATTAACAGGTGCGGAGCTCGCTCTTTGGCAATGCGCGTGGCTTCCCGCACTTTGTCCACATCCGCACCCGTGCCCGAATCGCCAGTTGAGTAGCTGATCATGGCTACGCGCGGCTCGATGCCAAACGCTTCGGCGGAGCGGGCGCTTTGCAAGGCAATTTCGGCAAGCGTTTCAGCATCGGGGTCCGGGTTGACCGCGCAGTCGCCATACACCACTACCTGTTCGGGCAGCAGCATAAAGAAGATCGACGACACCTGGTTATATTCAGGCGCGGTCTTGATCAGCTGAAACGCCGGGCGCACGGTATTAGCGGTAGTATGTATGGCCCCAGACACCAAGCCATCCACTTCATCCAGCTGCAGCATCATGGTGCCAAGCACCACGTTATCCTGCAGCTGGGCCTCAGCGGTCAGCTCGTTAAGCTTGCCGCGCCGGCGCTCTACCATCGGCCCAATATAGTTTGCCCGACTGCTTTCCGGGTCGATGATGGTGAGCTCATCGGGCAGCGTTAGGCCACGGTTACGGGCGACGTTCTCGATATTCTCGCGGCTGCCCAGCAGCACGCAGTTGGCAATGCCACGCCGTTGGCAGATGATAGCCGCTTCCACCGTGCGCGGCTCATCGCCTTCCGGCAGTACGATGCGCTTTTGGGCCTTTAGCGCCTGTTTGACCAGTTGATGGCGAAACGCCGAAGGCGATAAACGCTGCATATAGCTGTTGCTCAAGGTGGTCTTTAGCCACTCCAGATCCATATGCGCTGCCACATAGCGTGCTACCTGCTCGGCCCGTCCGAAGTCATCGATAGGAATCTCGCTACTCAACTGGCTCAGGTGCTGGGCGGTAGTCAGGCTATCAGTTTCCACAGCCAGAACCGGCAGCCCGGTTCTCAGCGCTGGCCTGCACATCTCAATCATATTGTCGTTGGGCAGAAAGCCATTGGTAAGCAATACGCCCGCCAGTTGGGTGCCGTTCATGGTGGCAAGTGCCGAGGCCAGGATAACATCATCACGATCACCTGAGGCCACCACCAGGCTGCCCGGCGTAAAGATATGTAGTGCATTGGCCGCGCTGCGGGCGCACAGGCTGGTCGACAACACACGTCGGCTGGCGGCGTCGCCTTCATTCAATAGCGTGGCATTAAGCGCCCGCGCCACATCCAACGTACGCGGCGCGGTCAGCGTTTTGCTTTGCGGCACTATGCCAATGAGATGAAAGCTCTCGGTGGCAAGCGACGGCGAGTAGCGACGAAGCTCAGCCAGAACCGGCTCTTCAAGCTGGGGTTTAATCGTGCCCGGCGCTGCAGAAAGATCGTCCTCCTGGCCGTAGGGCAGATTTTTCATACGCATTAAAATACCGCCCAGCGTACGGCTAGAACTCACCCCGCCAAAGCTTCGCGCGTGCATATCCAGCTCTTCGGCAAGCGCTTGAGGCTCATTCAGGTCTCCGGTGCCGACCAGAATGATGCGCGCGTTAAGGGCGTGGGCTAACTGGGCATTGGTTTGGGTGGCGTAGGTGGTGTGCTGTGTAGGAACTACGCCTTCCACCACGACCAGGTCCAGCGCGCCGCCGTCGCGATGCGCCTGTTGGGTCACTTGGTCAAAAAGCTCTACCACGTTTTCCATTAGCTCATCAAGCTGGTCATCGCGCAGCAGACGCTCCAGCCGGGCTTGAGAAATAGGCAAGGGCGGGCGCTGGTTTAGCGTGCGTGAAACGAGCGCGGTGGAGCGGTCAAGGCCTGGGCCATTTAGCTCGTTTTGCATAAACGGCTTTAAAAAACCGGCTTTAAGGCCGATGGTGTCGAGTGCCTGAATCAACCCTAAACAGGCAGACGTTAACCCGGCACCTACGCTGGTGGGTACGAGCAAAATGGCTTGAGGCTGAGCAGTGGGCGTCATAGTAAGGCCTCCACGCACTGACGCGTTTCCATCGCGATACGGCCTTCTTCATCGGTAGGAATTACCCACGCTTCAGGCCCGCCGTGGTTTTCAATATCCAGCTTACCTTCCTGGCCACGTATCATCGCTTCGTTGCGCTCCTCATCCAGAGCAAAGCAAAAATGAGGCAAGAGACCGATGACCTGGCGGCGCACAATGGGGGAGTTCTCACCGATACCCCCGGTAAAAATAACGCCGTCCAGCCTAGGTAGCGCACAGGAAAGTGCAGCAAGGGACTTGGCAATGCGATAACAGAAAACGTTCAGTGCCAGCAGCGCGCCTTCATGGCCTTTTTCTGCTGCCTCTTCAACTTCGCGCATATCATTGGTCAGGCCAGAGAGACCCAGCAGGCCGCTTTGCTTGTTCAATACGTCATCGATTTGATCCAACGTCCAGCCCAGCTGGCGGTGCAAATGTGCGTGCAGACCAGGATCAACATCGCCGCTGCGAGTGCCCATCACCAGGCCTTCCAGCGGGGTGAGCCCCATACTGGTGTCTTTACTCTGATTATTCCACACCGCGCAGGTCGAGCAGCCGTTGCCCAGATGAGCGGTTAGCCAGCCACCGGCGCCACGCTCGCTAAGCGTGGCCGCACGCTGGCTGACAAACGCGTGGCTGGTGCCATGAAAACCGTAGCGGCGAATACCGTGCTCGGCGTACAGGCTTTCCGGCAGGGCGTAGCGGTAAGCCGTAGGCGGCAAGCTCTGATGAAATGCGGTATCGAATACCGCCACCTGGGGCAGCTCGGGAAACACCTTTTGAGTCGCAGCGATCCCGGCCAGGTTGGCAGGGTTATGCAATGGGGCGAGGGCCGCGGTACTTTGAATAGCGCTGACCACGCTCTCATCAATCAACGCGGCCTGAGTGAACTGCTCACCGCCGTGAACGATTCGATGCCCGATGGCCGCTGGGATACGTCCTTCCAGACGCTCTAAAATGGCACTAAGCGCCTGGGTATGATCGGCATTGGGCAGCGGCTGGTGAAACCGCTCACCGGCGCTGTTCTTGCCCTTTAAACAGGCATCGACACTGCCCAAACGTTCCGCCAGACCTGCCAGTCTCGGCGCATCAGGATCGGAGTCGATCAACGCGTATTTAATAGAGGAAGAACCACAGTTAATTACCAGCACCGGTACATTCATAAAAAGTGTCTGCCAAGGAAGTAAGTGTGAAGTTTGTACTTTAGTTTAATAAGCCACAAGGGACATTAATACCCATCAGTATTTGTTTAGCCTTCTACACAGAATGCAGGCATTCTGGGCTAATTGACGCCTTTCACGAGACTTATAGTGCTTATGCCTGCTTTATCGCCTGCTTCGTCGTTACCTCGCACATTACCCCGCCATTTGGCCATTCTGTTATTGGCAACGGTTGGCACCATGTTTGCCGCTAACCATGTGTCGGCAAGGCTTGCCTTTGATAACGGTACAGGCTTATTGCTTGCCGTGCTAACCCGCTCGGGGCTTGCCTGCGTGATTTTATTCACCTTGGTACTGGTGCAGAAAAAAAGCCTATGGCTTCCACGAGGCACCTGGCCCTGGCAGCTGGTGGTAGGGGTGCTGATCACCATTCAAAGCCTCTGCCTTTACTCTGCGGTGGCGCGGTTGCCGGTCGTGATTGCGCTGCTGCTGGTCAATACCTTTCCCATTCAGCTGGCACTATTAAGCTGGGCACTGGGCGGGCCACGGCCGACGCTGCGTAGCTGCCTTATCATGGGCACGATTTTGATCGGGCTACTGATCGTGCTGGATATACCCAGCTGGCTTGCTAGCGCTGATGATATAGGCCCTGAATGGATAGCCGGGATCATGTTTGGGCTAACAGCAGCGTTTGTGTTTGCCTGCGCGCTGTGGATTACCGAGCACCGCTTAGCTCAGGTGGGCAGTACGCTACGCAGCCTGTTGACCATGCAAACGGTGTTTTTCGCCATGGTAATGGGCGGTATTTTAGGCGTGATGCCGGGCGGTATGAGTCTGCCTGAAAATAGCCAGGGTTGGGCAGGTTTGGGGCTGTTGGCGTTACTTTATGCTACCGCGTTTTCAATACTGTTTATCTTTGTACCGCGCCTGGATATGGCACGTAATGCCCCTGTGATGAATATCGAACCCGTAGCCTCACTGGTAATTGGCTACTTCGTACTGGGGCAGATGTTAAGTCCTGGTCAGATGGTGGGTGGTGCCATGGTGGTGAGTGGTATTGTCGCACTTAGCTTATCCAGGCAGCGCTAGAAGTTGCGTTTTTTTAAGTATCGACCACAATAACCTTGAGTAAGGAAACAGTGTTTTTTAATTGAGGTTCAATGACTATGAAGATGACCGTATTATCACTCACCTCTGCTGCACTCCTGATTGGCACGAGTGCATTCGCGGCATCGGCACAGGCACAGCAGGCGTTTGGTTATCCAGAAGGTTATATTGGCGGTGACGCCATGGCTTGGAGTCTGGATCCTGATCGCGGTTCCTCGCGCGACAGCGTAGGTCTTCGCTTACGCGGTGGTGCTCAGTTTAACGACTATTTTGCCTTAGAGGGCCACTTGGGTACGGGCGGCTCTGATGGCGGTGCCGAGCTCGATTACCTAGTAGGTGCCTACGCAAAAGGTATCGCTCCTATTGCACCTACCGCACGGCTGTATGGTTTGGTGGGTATGACCGAGGTGGATTTTGACCTCGATCGCGAAAGTGGCTTCTCTTATGGTGCGGGCGGCGAGATTGATGTGGCCAACAACTTATCGATCAACGCTGATTACATGCGCTATCTGGATAAGTCCAACTACGATTTCGATGCTGCCAGCATTGGTTTACGCTACCGGTTCTAATAGCGCTTTAAAGCGTTGATTTACTCAAGCCCCAAGGCCTTTAGAACTTGGGGCTTTTTTATATCGATAGCGTTGGGCGGCTAACCTTTTAAAAGGGAAAAATGTAGCTTTATTGTTAGCTTGCTAATTGTTTGTTAGACTAAAGTATTCAACGATACCCTGCGCGGGTAAACGCGCCTGCTGCTTTTTAAAGGCGGCAAGAGATAACGAGTGAATACCCCATGTCCCCTGATCAACGCTTTGCCGTCTGGGTAAAAGTAGCGCTGGCTGCTTTTGCCCTTTTATTTGTCTACTTTCTGGTGGCCGACAGCTTCATGCCCATGACGCCTGAAGCGCGGGTCATGCGTCCGGTCACGCGCATTGCCCCTGAGCTAAGTGCGCCGGTCAGCGAAGTAGTGGTTCTCGATCATCAGCAGGTCGCCAAGGGCGATGTGCTGTTTCGCCTCGACCCTGAGCCTTTTGAGATTGCGCTGGAGCAAGCAAGGCTTGAGCGGGAGCAGGCCCAGCGCGAAAACACCCAGCTTGAAGCGGAGCTTGCCGCTGCGCGCGCCATGCTGGCGTCTGCTCAGGCAACCGCGGAAGAGCGCGCCGGCGAGCGGCGCCGTGGGGAAGCGTTGATCGGGCGGCAAAGTATTTCTCGCCAGCAGTATGATCAGCAGGTAGCCGCCGAACATACCGCTCAGGCGGAAGTGGCGTCCGCCCAGGCCAAGATCGAAAGCCTGGAAGTACAGCTGGGCGAAGAGGGCGACACCAACCTGCGACTGCGCCAGGCGGATATCGCGTTGGACAGAGCCCGGCTTGACGTTGCCCGCACCGAAATACGCGCGTTAGAAGCCGGCCAGGTTACCAACTTGCAGCTACAGGCGGGTGACTACGTGCAGGCGGGCCAGCCGGTGATTGCACTGGTAAGCCAGCGCGTGGATATCATCGCTGACTTCCGCGAAAAGAGCCTGCGTCATGTGCATCCTGGCGACGAGGCTGCCGTGGTGTTTGATGCTTGGCCTGGGCATATCTTTGAAGGGCGGGTAAGCGCCTTCGATGCTGGAGTACGCGAAGGCCAACTGGCCGCCGACGGGCAGCTGGCAGATATTCCGACGTCTGATCGCTGGGTGCGCGACGCCCAGCGTCTGCGTATTCATATCGCCCTGAACAAGCCATTATTGGAGCCACCACCCAGCGGTGCACGAGCCACGGTTCAACTGCTGCCCGGCGAGCATCTACTGGCCCATCCGTTTGCCTGGCTACAGACGCATCTGATCAGCTGGCTGCATTATGTCTATTAAAGCTGGGTCTATTAAAGCTGGGTCTATTAAAACGGGGTCTACTAAAGCGAGATCTATTAGAGCATGGTCGCTCAGCCGGGTAGGGGGCTGGTTTTCGAAAAAGACGCCGCCTAACGGTGGGGCTGGCTCTAAAACGCATACCCATCCTGCGCTAAGCGAAAACGGCCTGCGCCAGTGCCTGCGCGTAGCGGGCGGCGGCGCGCTCGGGTTTGTCGTAAGCCAGGTCATGGGCTGGAACTATGGAGTCTTCTTTACCGTATTTCCAATGTTTCTACTGGGCATGGTGCCCATCTTGAACGCCAGTATCATTCGCCAGTTTCTGGCCAATGTTTCCCTTAATGCGCTGGAAGTCAGCATTGTGGTGGGTCTTCTCAAACACATGCCGGTGATCATGACGCTGGTAGTGCTGTGCATGTTTCTGTTTCGCTTCAACCTGATGGCCAAGGGCCCGCTGTTCTTGTTTGGCGCCAATGGCGTACTCACCTTGAGTATCCTGCTGCATTTCGCAAGCTATCCAAGCGTCGATTTAAGCGATCTGCTCGCCTCTAACGTTGTGGCAAGCGTACTTGCTCTGTTCATCGCCATGCTGATGCATACGCTGTTTCCAGATGTTGAACCCCGCCAGCCGCCGCCCAAGGCAAGCAAGCCCCAGGCGCAGATACGCCACGAGACCCTGATCGGTGGGATGACCGCAACGCTCTCGTTTATCGTGTTTCAGGTGTTTGACCTGCAGGGATCACTCTCGGCGCAGATGGCGACCATACTAGTGCTGTTTGCCATGGGCTATGCGGGGGCACGTGTGTCAGCACGCAAGCGCGCCATTGGCACACTGCTGGGCTGCAATCTGGCGCTACTTATGCAGCTTTTACTGTATACGCAGAGCAACCATTTCCTGCTGGTCATCATGCTTTATTGGCTGGGCCTCTTGCTGTTTGGTCGTGAGCATATAAAGGAAGGCGGCGGTTCGGGCATCGGGTTTGGTGGGCTTACCACGCTTGGCATTCTGTTTGGGCAGTCGCTCGGGCCTAACCAGGATCTGGTGTATAGCGCGCTATACCGTTTCTCTTCCATGAGCGTGGCCCTGGTAGCAACGCTTTTGGTAATGGCGTGTTTAAATGCGCTGCTAAATAAATGGGCACCCACAAAAATATCTATAACAAATTGAGGCAACTTTTTTTAAAAAGGCTACTCTGATAATGCAGCTGTGATGTTAAGGGCAAATGAATGTCTCGCCGCACGCAGTGTACTTCCCTACTAACGGATTAGAGGTTTATGTCATGAGTGGAAAAGACGATAAAGCAAAAGGCGCAGCTAACAAGGCCGCTGGTAAAGTTAAAGAAGCCGCTGGTAAAGTGACCGGTAGCGAAAAAACTGAAGCCAAGGGCAAAGCCCAGCAAGTCAAAGGCGAAGGACAAAAAGCTAAAGGTGATGTTAAAGAAAACCTGAAGAAGAAGTAATCCAACTGCCGTAGCGTAACACGTCGACAACAGGGGCCATTGGCCCCTGTTTGCGTTTATGGCTTTCCTGTTTACTACACCTTCTGATATAGCTGACTACCCGTTTGGCGAAACTTCTCCGCCTGCTCCTCCATGCCGCGCTTTACGGATTCCGCATCTCTAGTGCCTTCCGGCACGTGGTCGCGGTAGGTATCGCGTACCTCCTGGCTAATCTTCATCGAGCAGAACTTGGGCCCGCACATGGAGCAAAAATGGGCCACCTTGGCCGAATCCTTGGGCAGGGTTTCATCGTGGAATTCGCGCGCGGTGTCCGGGTCCAGCCCCAGGTTGAACTGATCTTCCCAGCGGAACTCGAAGCGCGCTTTCGACAGCGCGTTGTCACGGCGCTGCGCTGCCGGATGGCCCTTGGCGAGATCCGCCGCGTGGGCGGCAATCTTGTAGGTAATAATGCCGGTCTTTACGTCGGCTTTATTGGGCAGGCCCAAGTGTTCTTTCGGCGTGACGTAGCAGAGCATCGCACAGCCAAACCAACCGATCATGGCGGCTCCAATGCCCGAGGTAATATGATCGTAGCCCGGCGCGATATCCGTGACCAGCGGGCCGAGCGTGTAGAAAGGCGCTTCATCGCAGTACTCCAACTGCTTATCCATGTTCTCTTTTACAAGATGCATGGGCACGTGGCCCGGGCCTTCAATCATCACCTGCACATCATGCTTCCAGGCAATATGCGTCAGCTCGCCCAGGGTTTTAAGTTCGGCCATCTGCGCTTCGTCGTTGGCATCGGCAATGGAGCCGGGGCGCAGGCCGTCACCCAGCGAAAACGCCACATCGTACTGCTTGCAGATCTCGCAGATTTCCTCGAAGTGGGTATACAGGAAGCTCTCCTGATGGTGGAACAGGCACCACTTCGCCATGATGGAGCCGCCGCGAGAGACAATACCGGTCAGGCGGTTGGCGGTGAACGGCACATAGCGCAGCAACACGCCCGCATGGATGGTGAAGTAATCCACCCCCTGTTCAGCCTGCTCGATCAACGTGTCGCGAAACACCTCCCAGGTGAGATTTTCCGCCACGCCGTTGACCTTCTCCAGCGCCTGATAGATCGGCACCGTGCCGATGGGCACCGGTGAGTTGCGGATGATCCACTCGCGGGTTTCATGAATGTTCTGGCCGGTGGAAAGATCCATGATGGTATCTGCCCCCCAGCGAATGCCCCAGGTCATCTTGTCGACTTCTTCTTCAATCGACGAGGTGACCGCTGAATTGCCCAGGTTGCCGTTGATCTTGACTAGAAAGTTGCGCCCGATGATCATCGGCTCGCTTTCCGGGTGGTTGATGTTATTGGGGATAATCGCCCGGCCTCGGGCGACTTCATCGCGCACGAACTCCGGGGTTATCTCTTGCGGCAGGCTGACGCCAAAGCTCTGGCCCGCATGCTGGTGGCCGAGAATGCGTTCTACTTCTGCCGTGCCCAGCGTTTGGCGGCGCTGGTTCTCGCGAAGGGCAATGAACTCCATTTCAGGCGTGATAATCCCTTGGCGGGCATAGTGCAGCTGGGTAACGTTTTTGCCTTCCTTTGCTCGGCGCGGGGTACGCTTCAGATCGAAACGCAGCTGGGCGAGCGTGGGGTCGTTGGCCCGGCGCTTGCCGTACTCCGAGGAGTGACCTTCTAAAAATTCGGTATCGTTGCGCTCTTCAATCCAAGCCCGACGAAGGGCAGGCAGGCCGCGGCGCAAATCGATCTGAACGTTGGGATCGGTGTAGGGGCCGGAAGTGTCGTAAACCAGCAGCGGCGGATTCTGTTCATCAATGCCGGTGGTTTTGGTCGGCGATAGGTTTATTTCCCGAAACGGCACGCGGATGTCGGGGCGCGAGCCTTCAAGATACACCTTGCGCGAGCCGGACAGCGGGGCGATCGCGGCGGCATCGACCTGAGCGGTTTCTGCTAAAAAGTGGGCGGTTTTAGTTGCGGTCTTGGTCATGGCTGTTTCCTTGTCGTTATTAGGGTTAGTTGGAAAGATCCAGACCCATTTGCCAGAAGTCGATTTCCAGCCGCGTGGCATCACGGAATATCTTGCTGAGTTCGGCAAAGCGGGAGGGGGTAACATCGGCAAGGCGAGCATCGAGCCATTCAAGCTCCGCCTGCATGGCGGCCTGAAACTCTTCGCTTTCGTACATGGCGATCCAGGCATCGAACGGGTTTTGCGCACCACGCACCGTGGAGTCTTGCGCGTTCAGCCAGTTGGCGATCTCGCCGTAGCCGACCAGGCAAGGGGCGAGTGCCACGTGTAAATCCAGCAGATCGCCACGGTTGCCGGTATCCAGCACGTAGCGGGTATAGGCCATGGTCGCTCGGGCTTCCTGCAGCTCGGCAAGCGCCGCCTCGGAAATACCCCATTCGCGGCAAAAGCCCACATGCAGGCCCAGTTCCACATCCACGATGGTTTTCAACCCTTCATGGGCCTGGCGCAAATCAGCAAGCGTGGGGCTTTTATAGGCCGCCAGCGCATAGGCGCGGGCAAAGTGAATCAGAAACAGGTAATCCTGCTTCAGGTAGTGGCGAAACGACGCTTCAGGAAGCCGAGCATCGCCCAGCTGGCGCACAAAGTCGTGCTCGATGTAGGCGCGCCAATCGTCGTGGCAGGCAGTGGTTAAATCAGTAAAGCGGTAGCCCATACATCCTCCGGGAGTAGTGATCCGAAGGGCAGGCGAAAAAGATCGAGAGAAAGGCACGGCAGAAAGGCGTGAAACAGATAACCGGCCATCGCTTGATCCCTACGCCGGTACCCGCGCTGTTTCAAAAGCAGCGCATTAGCCGGATCAGGTTCAGCGGGACCAGCGCTTGGCATCCTAAAGGACACGCCCTGCACCATCTCAGCCGGATATCACCGGCACCCCGTCAAGCATTCAACTCAGCGAGTCTAGGCGGCGATGAGGGGAGATGCAAGGGGGCGAACGACGATGCTACGTGTTAATTTGAATCGATTATGTCTATCAACACTCATCATTACAGCGTGATGCAATCAGGAAGTACCGGCAGTGACCACTGATAACAAGACGAACTGGGAAACCTTCTATTGCGCCAATCAAACGCGAGCCGCCTCGCCACTGTTGCGGCGTGCTCTGGGCGATGAGTGTTTACCAAAAGGTAACGGCTATGCTATCGATTTAGGATGTGGAGGCGGCATCGAAACCGCGCTACTACTGAAGTCGGGGTGGAAAGTCTTGGCTATCGACAAAGAGCCCAATGCCATTGCACGAGTTGAAACACTAAAAGCTGAATTATCCAGCGCTGATCTGACAATTTTGACTTCGAGTTTCGAGGAATTGAAAGGCCTGCCATCGTCTGCCCTGATCCACGCCGGGCTAAGCCTGCCGTTTTGCGAGCCAACGCACTTTCCCATTCTATGGAGCATGATCCTTTCAGCGCTTGAACCGGGAGGCTTATTTGTCGGGCACCTCTTCGGTAACCGGCACGATTGGGTAAAACATTCAGCAATGAGCTTTCATTCGAAGGAAGCAGTAGAAGCGCTGTGCGGCGGTTTAGAAGTCGAGCTTTTTCGCGAAAGTGAGGGAGAAGGCGGGCTAGTAAAGCACCACTGGCATCGGTTTGATCTTATCTTGAGAAGGTAATCCCCCCGATAAGCTGGCAGAGGTGTTGCGCTGACCGGTTGAGTGCGCCCTGTAGTGGTCAACTAATCCCGGACAGTAATTTAAGATTTTCCTCAGCCCCAACAGGAGAAATGCCACCGTTAAATGAATGAGGTCGCTGCTGGTTGTAGTAACCCATTAGATAGTCACTAACGTCTTTCTTGGCCTCAGGTAGATTTCGATATCCCAAAGCCGGCATCCACTCCGATTTCAGGCTCCGGAACAGCCTTTCCATAGGCGAATTGTCCCAGCAGTTGCCACGTCTGCTCATGCTTTGTTTCATGCGATAGCGCCAAAGTCTTTGGCGGAACTTGCGGCTTGCATACTGACTACCCTGATCGGAATGGAACATGACGCTCTTTGGCTGACCACGTTGTTCCCAGGCATGATCTAGCGCTTTCACAACAAGATCTGCATCCGGGCTGGACGACATGGCCCAGCCAACAACACGACGAGCATAAAGATCCAACACAACGGCCAGATAGCTCCAACGCCGGCCACTCCAGATATAAGTGATGTCACCACACCAGACCTGATTGGGCTGGTGTGGTGTAAATTTTCGGTCAAGATGGTTCGCAATATCAGGTCGCTCAACAGTCGCCTGCTTGTAAGCATGAGGGCCCGGCTGCTTACAGATTAACCCCATTTCGCTCATCAAACGCCGAACCTTGAAACGACCAATGGTGACGCCTTCTTCGCTGAGCAAACCCTTGATCGAACGGCTGCCAGCTGAGCTGCGACTCTTTTTGAAAAGGCGGTTTACCTGAGCTTTTAAGGCCAGACGCTCAACATCCACGCGGTGCCGCCGCTGGCGGTACTCGTAGTAACTGGAGCGGCTAATATCAAACGCGTTACAGACCATTTCAACAGGCATTTGCTCACTCAACTGGTCTATCAGCGCGTACGACTCATGTCGTCCGACATCAAGAGAGCAGTAGCCTTTTTTAGGATGTTTTTTCCATCTCAAGGCGTTTGCAGCGAGCCTCAAGCTCCTGAATACGCTGCTGTTCTGGGGTTAACGCTTTGCCCTTAGGCGTTATTCCCTGACGCTCGTTCGCAAGCTGGTGAACCCAGCGTCGGAGGGCGCTTTCACCGACACCCAACGAGGTACAAGCTTGGGGATAGCGGTACCCTTGATCTAGTACTAGGCTGGCAGCTTCCTGCTTAAATTCAGGCGAAAAAGTACGTCGTTTCTTGGTCATCAGACACCTCGCTTATGGTGGCAATATTACCACCTACGTTGGTGTCCGGTTTTATTGAACCACTACAGGAGAACTCTAATCACGCATGCACCGATTTCAGGGGGACAATGGAATGTTATCTACATACGGCTTTTCATGTACAACCTGACAACATGCTTAACCCGCTTGCTTTGTTCGCTGGAACTGTCTAAAACCGACTTTTATTTTCACTGTTAGGGTACCCATGAAGTTCTCTTTACTCTGGCTGCTTGCATGTCTGCTGCTGCAGGGGTGTATTCCAAGAACGGTTATCGTGCACGATGGACTGAAGACAACGGTCATTGATTTCATGAGCAAAGAGCCACTGGAGGGCGCTTTCGTTTATGATCGCCTCGACGGCCAGGCGCCTCATATCTTGGCACTCAGTGATGAAAAGGGCGAAATCCTCCTCAATCCCAAAAAAGAGTTCGTTTTAAGTAGCCTGTTGGGCGAGGCAAAGGTGTTCAAGCATTTATGGGTTTGCAAGGAAGGGTATATGCCTTATCTAGCTGGCTCAATGGGTGGCTGGAACGCTGATTTTGGCTCAAGCAAAACCCACACACCGGTGGTGATTGAACTCACACGGTCGTCATTGGCGCCTAGCGAAAGTTGCTTGGATCTTCAAGCCCGGTGGTAGCAGTTTTACGTATTAAGCACGCCTGAATTTGCAAAACGTTTAGCCTGGCTCGTCGTTCAAGGTAAGCGCGATTATATGCCGTCTGAAAGATGTATGATCCCCATGCTCAAAACCTTCCATTACCGCTATCTATGAACGATATAGATGATGCGAATTTTCAAGGACGACTGATTTGAACGCTCTTTTATTGAAGCCGTGGTTAGTGTATTTGTTGTTGATATCGGTACTAAGCGGATGCGCATCCCGCGAAGTACGCTGGATGCATCCCAAACCGTCGGAGGCGCTGTTGCAGCAAGCCTACCGAGATTTGTACGGTTTTCACGTCTATCCCCTGGCGGGCAGTGAAGATCAGGACCAAGTGAGCAGTGAAGAGGCGGCTCACCTGCTTTCGAATTCTCACTTGATTACTCCGAACACACCTAACTTTGCTTTCGTCATGTTCAACGGTAATGAGATCAATATAATTGGTTACAACCAATACTATCGCCTCAATCATGATGCCTCACGCAGCCCGATGATCTACCGCTACAAGGGGGAGCTGAGGCGCGCGGACTATACGCTTCCCCATATGGCACCTAACGTGGGCGATTTGACGGTTACCTCCCGGCCGATCGACAACCTGGAGTTATGGCTATTGAACGAGCAGCGATCGGTCAGCCCTAATTTTAAAGGTACCCTCAAGTTCGATGCCTGGTCTGGAGAGTACATAAAAGTTAGTGCGTTTGACCCAAGAAGCTGGCAAAGCATTTTTTAATATTAGGCGCTCGGGCCAGTGGCGTTTTCTGACGCATACCCAAGTTGAGTGAAACGGCTCAAGATTCGACGTTAAGTGTAGCGGCAGAACCGCTGGCCACGGCCACCGCAGGCTATATTGATGTCAGGTTCCGCCACTGATGGCCGTACTCGTTTGGCAAAGATTTCTTATCCCAACACTTGTGGATTTAACTGCCACACGCTCCAGGTCAGCGCACATGCCAAGCTCACCCAGGCGAGATAGGGGACCAAGAGCACGCCCGCCAGCGTCTTGAGACGCCAGAACATTACCAGAGTAATGGCAATCATGACCCACAGCGCCAGCGTGGCGATAAACGCGATGGCGCCCAACTGCCAAACGAAGAAAAGCCAGCTCCACAGCGCGTTAAGCGCCAACTGTATTACGAATACGGTCAGCGCGGTCCGGGCGCCGGGTTCACGCCAGACAAGCCAGGCGGCGATACCCATTAGGCCATAAAGTGTTGTCCACATCGGCCCGAACAGCCAGGCTGGCGGCGCCCAAAGCGGTTGCTGGAGCGATGCGTAAAATTCTGCCGCGTTGATGGAGGCCACTGTGCCGATGCCAGCGGCGATATAGGCCAGCACCAGCCAGCCGACCAAGCCCAGAATCTGCTGTTTGCTTGAGAGTGTGCGCATGTAAGTTCCTGCTGTAAAATATGAAAATTAGTTCAAGCGTAGTGCAGCGCAGCGGGCTCGGCCATGGTGGCGATGCATGAATGAAAGATACTGTGGTCATCATGACGAAAAAGGAAATCACATGCGCTCCAACTCTGATTGGAAGCCCTTAGGTATCGTGGGAGCCGTTCTACTGATGAATGGCTTCGTGTTTCTACTGATCACACTTTCCACGCCGGGCGGGGCACCATGGGGGGCGGCGCTCGGGTGTCTGATCGCGGGTATACCGCTGTTGCTGACGGGATGCATCAAAAGGACGCGGTTTGAAAAATTAAATCCCGCTGGTCAGGCGTTACCCAGTACGTTCGAGGTAGCTGATGATTACCGGTGAATGCCTCTGCGGCGAGGTGAAGTTCGAAATCGAAGGGACGATTCCCAACCTTTACCAGTGCCATTGCTCTTTATGCCGCAAAACGACCGGCTCTACCGCCAATGCGGCAACCTTTGTCAGGGAAGTGGATTTTCGATGGGTAGCCGGTCAGGCCGGTATTCGCTCTTTTCAAAGGCCAACGGGCTATCGCAATGATTTCTGCTCGGTATGTGGCAGTTCGGTTCCCAATAAGCTGCGCGATACGGCGTTGATGTGGGTACCGGCGGGCTTGCTGAATGAAGAGACCACCTCCCGCGTGGCAGTTCATCTTCACATCGACTCTGCGCCAACCTGGACAAAAGAAGCACTTCACTGCCAACGCTTCGATGACGCTCCCGAAAGTCTGGCGGCACTCAACGAGGCCTTGCAGTAGATAAATGAGCGAGCCTGACTGACAAGGAGTGTTTCCATGATACGTACATGCCTAACATCCGATATCGAGCCGGTCCTCTCCATCTGGCTTGCCGCTTCCATTCAAGCGCATGACTTTATCGAACCTGGCTTTTGGGAATCGAAGCTGGACGATATGCGCCATCTTTATCTTCCCGCCTCCGACACTCGTGTGGTGCAGGTATCAGGGCGGGTAGTGGGATTCTACAGCCTGTATGAAAATACGCTGGCGGCGATTTTCGTACAGCCGGACTTTCAAGGCCAGGGGCTTGGCACGGCGCTGCTTGATGATGCGAAAAACCGGAGGTTGAATTTACAGCTCACGGTATACGCCAGAAATGCGCCCAGCATTCATTTCTATTGCCAGCACGGCTTCGTAACAGCCGGTGAGCAGTTGGATGAGCATACGGGAGAGCCAGAGCTTGTGATGCAGTGGTCAAGTGTGTGCTTGCGTTGAGGCTTCGCTAGTCGCTTGAAGCGGCATGACTGACAATTGCTGCCATACTCTTCATGTCACTAAATCCATGGAAGAGAGGAGCGACACAATGGCACGTCCGGTTTTTGCACGTACGTTACTGGTGAACTGTATGGGCGCCGCACTCGCGGCTGGCTACATCGGCAGCGCCTCGGCTGAAGACGCACCTGAATACGATGGCGAACTGTCCGGCTTCGAATACGCTTACCCGGTCGAGAGGTTTAATTTCACTTCCCAAGGCCAGGAGCTGCAGATGGCCTATCTGGACGTTCAGCCGGAAGAGGGCAGTGCCAATGGTCGCACCGTGGTGCTGATGCATGGCAAGAACTTCTGCGCGGGTACCTGGGAAGATACCATTGAAGCGCTGCATGGTGCGGGTTATCGCGTTATCGCACCAGACCAGGTGGGCTTCTGCAAATCCACTAAGCCTGAGCACTATCAATTCAGCTTCCACCAGTTGTCGACCAATACCCAGGCACTGCTGGAAGAGCTGGATGTGGATAACGTGACCGTGATGGGGCATTCCATGGGCGGTATGCTGGCTACACGCTTTGCGCTGATGTATCCGGAGCAGACCGAGCAACTCGTGATGGTTAACCCGATTGGCCTTGAGGACTGGAAAGCGCTTGGCGTGCCTTACCAGAGCATCGATGACGGTTATCAAGCCGAGCTTGAAAAATCCGCTGAGGGCATCCGCGCCTATCAGGAAAGTACTTACTACGTGGATACCTGGGAGCGGGAGTACGACCGCTGGGTAGAAATGCTGGCGGGTATGTATGCAGGCGAAGACGGGGAGCTGGTTGCCTGGAACCAAGCGCTGACTTCAGACATGGTCTTTACTCAGCCGGTGGTTCATGAATTTAGCGAGCTCACGATGCCCACACTGTTACTGATTGGCGAAAAGGACAACACCGCCATCGGCAAGGCGCAGGCGCCGGAAGACGTGCAGGAAACCCTGGGCCATTACGATGTGCTGGGCGAGCAGGCACGTGATGCCATTCCACAGGCAACGCTGATCGAATTCTCCGAGCTTGGTCACTCGCCGCAAATCCAGGAACCCGAGCGTTTCCATGAAGAGCTGCTTAAAGGTCTGGAAAACCTGTAACGATTAGCCGCTTGTTTGAAAACGGCTTACCGTTTGCGTTATCTGAAATGGGCAGGTGCGAGTGCTGTTAAACCGCTTGCGCCTGCCAATCTTTCACTCCCCTGATATTTCCTCACCTTCTAGGGATAGCTGCTGCCTGGCACTTTCAAGCGTGGGCTGCAGGCTATAAAGGCAGTTGCCATTTCGGTAAACATCGGCTGGACCCGCAATACGTTCCATATCATCCGTCGCCGGGATCGTTTGGCACATCTGATCATCCTGCGGTTGAGTCGCGCCGAGTAGCATCAAATGGCCGAACAACAGCCAGTCGCCATCCCGTTCGCCATACGCATTGCCCGCGCTATAGGGTTCAAAAACCAGCCACTGGAATGGAATGTCGCTGCTTATCTGCATGGCTTGGCAGGGTTCCGTCTGGCTTAGGCAGGTGGAGTTCTGTTCCACCAATAGGGCCAGCAAGGGCTCGGGAAGCACTGCGCTTTCAGGGCTTACGCTAAACTGTCGGGCGACGTCACCCAAGTCCTGAGTATCCACCAGCGGGTCCTGACTCCAGCGCTCGGTTTGCTTGAGCGAAAGCTCGATGCGTCGCGCCAGCTCAGGCTGTGATTGGGCAAATTCGCTCTCCGCCAAGGCTTGCAAGGCTAAGCTGCCCGGCTGGCCGAGCTGAAAGCGCAGATAGTCGACATCAAAAGCATCCACCGTTGTACGCCCATCCAGCAGCCGCGTGACCTGATGCTTGGCAACCCACTGGCGCATATCCGCCAGCGGCGTGTTAACCACAATCAACACACCGGCCACCAGCAGGGCCAGGCCGACGTTGGCGCGCTGCAGAGCGGGAAGCGCTGCTCGGCGGCGCCAGAGCAGAAGCACGCTGTAGCTTAGAGTAAACGCCGCGGTTAGCGCTTGCAGCAGGGCGGCCCAAAGTCTGTCCAGGCTAAGGCCATATTGATCGATGCGCAGCCAGAGCGCCCAGGCGGCCAATACGCTACCTACCGGCAGCAATACAATGGCCAACAGGAGGAGCCGGCGTAGCCAGATTGGGTAAGGGCGAGGGTCATGTGCCTGATGAAAGACGACGTTAAAGAACAGCAGCAGGGTCAACATCAGCGCCATCAATATGGAGGAAGCTCTGCCCGTATCCCACACGGGCTGCACGCCGGTTACGGGCAGCACGGCAAAGAAGAGTAGAATGATCAGGGCCACCAACGGCAGTAACGCCTTGATAAGTGCCTCACCCATCAATCGCACGCTTGTGATCAAGCGAAAGCGGTTACGAATCATCACCAGCGTCAAACCGATTACCAGCCAGGTGACGGGGTAAACGAATGCAGGCTCGCTGAAGAGCGTCTCGAAAAAGCCCAGGCCAATCGCGTCAAATAGCGCCCCGCCCAGCCACAGCAGGCCCCAGAATACGCCAATAAACAGCCCCAGCTGGGCAAGCGTCAGGGCGAATTCCCAGGAGTAGTTCAGCAGCGGTGAATAAGCGGTCGGCCATGATCTGCTCACGGCGCTGCTGCGAAAAAACAGCGCCAGGATGAATAGCGCCACGCCAAGCGCTACGCAAAAACTAAACGTGAACTGATGCCGCGCCCACTGCTGCTCGGGCGCTTGCTCTACCCAGCCAAGGTGCCAGCCCAGCCAAAAGAGCAGTGGGGCCAGTAGTAACGGCAGGAAATTGAGGCGATCGCGTAGCCGGTTCATGCTGATCAGGTAAAACGCGGGCAGGGCGAGCGCTACCGTATAAAGGGCCTTGAGCCAGCGCAGATCAGCGGTCACCCAGTGCTCGTGGTCAATCGCCAGATGAAGCGCCAACAGCGCAACGCCCTGCATGACGGCAAGTACGATCAAGCCAGCACTAGTAGCTTTGTCCAGCGTATTCGGTCGATTGTCATCCATGGCAGCTCTTCGCAAGTTGAGTCAGCGTGAGGCCATGTGGTCAGGCCGTGAGTCACCATCATAGTCTGCAAAGAAGGCATTGATAACACTCATTTTGAATAGAGCTGACAATGGTGAGCCTAACAGCGACGTTGAAAATGAAATTCTTTTGGCCTTGCAACGATCAACCCATCCTGCCCATAAACAACCCCTTAGCTGTTTACTTAACATTCTTCGCCTTGACGACCTCACTATTGAATCCTTCACTGTATCTTGATGGTTTCGAAGTTGAATCCTTCATTAACGTGACGGCTTATGGAATCACTCAGAGCTTTCTATCGCAGGTCGGGCGGTGTGGTTAGCGCTTGGCGTGATCAGAAATATCACTTGAATGCCCAATGAGCCCAGCATTTAGTCGAGGAGAATAACGTGTCTGATCAAAAGCCTAAACGCCGTGAATGGGGTGCACGTACCACGCCGAGCCTGCAAGGGAATGAGCACTGGTGGCCTGACCAGCTCAACCTCAATGTGCTGCACCAGAAACACCCGGATGCCAATCCCTTCAGTGAGAGCTTTCGCTACGGTAAGGCATTTGCGCAGCTCAATGTCGATGAGCTGAGTGCCGATGTTGATGCGCTGATGACCGATTCTCAGGATTGGTGGCCTGCCGACTGGGGGCATTACGGCCCATTCTTTATTCGCATGTCATGGCACGCGGCAGGCACCTATCGGGCGCTTGATGGACGCGGTGGTGGCGGCACCGGTGCGCAGCGCTTCGCTCCGCTCAACAGCTGGCCGGACAACGGCAACCTGGACAAGGCACGCCGCCTGCTATGGCCCATCAAAAAGAAATATGGCGAGAAGCTCTCCTGGGCTGATCTGCTGGTATTCGCAGGCAACCGAGCGCTTGAAACCATGGGCTTTAAAACCTTTGGTTTCGGCTTTGGCCGCGCGGATATCTGGGCACCTGAGGACGATATCTATTGGGGCCCAGAAAATGAGTGGTTGGGTAACAAAGATGAGCGCTATACCGGCAGCTTCGAAGACGGCAGCCGGGTGCTCGATAACCCGCTTGCCGCGGTGCAGATGGGGTTGATCTACGTTAACCCCGAAGGCCCCAACGGCGTGCCGGACGCGGCAAAATCCGCAATGGACGTGCGCGAAACCTTCGCCCGTATGGGAATGAACGATCGTGAAACCGTGGCGCTGACCGTAGGTGGTCACACCTTCGGCAAGATGCACGGTAACGGGCCCGCGGATGCCGTTGGTAAGGCGCCAGAGGAATCTAGGCTCCATGAAATGGGCGTTGGCTGGGCCAATAAGCACGAGACGGGCCTGGGCGAGTACACCATTACCTCAGGGCTCGAAGGTGCCTGGACGCCCACGCCCACCAAATGGGACAACACATATCTAGAAACGATTTTCTCCCACGAGTGGCAGGTCAAAAAATCCCCGGCGGGCGCTAACCAGTGGGAGCCGGTAGAGGTCAAAGACGGATTCTGGGTGCCCGATGCGCATGTTGAAGGTAGAAAGAATCCGCCCGTAATGAATGCCGCCGATATGGCCATGATTGTCGACCCGGATTATCTGAAGATATCCAAGGAGTACCGCGAGAATCCAGATGTGCTGGCCGACGAGTTTGCCCGCGCCTGGTACAAGCTACTCCACCGCGATATGGGACCGAGTGCTCGCTATCTTGGCCCGCAGGTGCCTGAGGAAGTGCTCGTCTGGCAGGACCCGGTGCCCAAGCATGAGGGGCCGCTGGTTTCTGATGAGCAGATAGCCACGTTGAAACAGGCAATTGCCGATACTGGGCTGACGGCCAAGCAGTTGACAGAAACCGCCTGGGCCTCGGCATGTACCTACCGCCAGACTGACCACCGCGGCGGTGCCAACGGCGCACGCATTCGTCTTGAACCGCAAACCGGCTGGGATATCAACGCGCGCGGCGGCGTGGCAGAGGTGATCGACCAGTTAAATAAGATCAAAGGCGCTTCCGATGCCAATATTTCGCTGGCGGACATGATCGTTCTGGGAGGAAGTGTAGGGGTCGAAATGGCCGCGAAGGCGGCGGGCAGCGACATCACTGTACCGTTCACGCCGGGGCGCACCGACGCGACCCAGGAGATGACCGAGGTCGACGCCCATGCCTATCTCGAACCAAGGCATGATGCGTTTCGCAATTATATGCAGGCACAGTCGACGCCCATTCCGGCCGAGCACTTGATGATCGACCGAGCATTTATGCTGAACCTGAGCGCTCCCCAGATGGCCGCGCTTTTGGGAGGCATGCGGGCGATCGGCATTAATGCTGGTGACGACAGTAGCGCCGGTATCTTTACTCATCGCCCGGGTCAGCTAACCAATGACTTCTTCGTCAATCTCATTGATATGGGCACCGTTTGGGAGCCGGTTGATGAGAACGAAGAGCGCTTCATAGGTCGGGATCGCAAGAGCGGAGAAACCAAATGGACCGCCACACGGGTCGATCTGGTCTACGGCTCGAACTCACAGCTGCGCGCCATTGCGGAGGAGTATGCGGCCGATGGCGGCGAGCGTCACATGCTCCACAAGTTCGTGTCCGGGTGGGTCAAGGTCATGGAGAACGATCGGTTCGATCTGCACCGCTGAGGTTCAGGCCTTTGATTAAAAGGCTTTTCGATAATTAACCTAAATAAGCGCGGCGGGAAGCCATTCCCGCCGCGCTTTCTCAGTTTCCTCTGTTAACATTCATGGTTTGCAGCCTGTCATGTGGATAGGGTGTTTGAAAATGATACTAGGGATCACTTATGAACCATCCGCAACCTAATAACCCTTTACATGGCTTAAGTCTTGAAAAGATTCTAACCCGTTTGGTCGAGCGTTACGGCTGGGATGGCCTGTACGAAGAAATCAAAATCAACTGTTTTTATAATGATCCTTCCATCAAGTCGTCATTGAAGTTCTTACGTAAAACGCCGTGGGCACGAGATAAAGTAGAAGCGCTTTATATCGATACGTGTATCTAAAGATTATCGAAAAGGCATATTGATGGTCACTCTCTTGATAAAGGGCAATAAATAACGTGCTAAACCCCGTCATACAGGCAGAAGCCACCGGCTGCGGTATTGCCTCGGTCGCTAATATTTTGGGCAAGACGTACCTTGAGATGAAAGCCATCGCCAATGCCATGGGGATATACGCCGAAGATGAATCGCTGTGGTCTGATACCCAGTACGTTCGAAAGATGCTGGCGCAGGCGGGTGTGGCAACATCGCCCAATGAGATGGCCTTTATCTCTTGGCACACACTGCCGGATCTGGCGCTGTTGGCGATCAAGCCACATCAACGGGACGGTAAGCATTTTTGGCATTGGGTAGTATTCAAGCGCGAAAATGGCGGGTCTGCGGTGCTGGACTCTGCGAGCTACCTGCCTACCAATATCCGCACCGATTTCGATGAGATGCACCCAGCGTGGTTTATTGAGGTGAGCCAGCGATCGTTTGGATGAGCAAGTACCCAAAGCCGACCATTCCTGGTTCTTGGACGTATAAAAAGCCTCGACGAGCTTTGAACAGGTTAGTGGTAGTACCGCTGCCCGCTCTGAGCTGAGCTTGCAGCGGTACTCGTATTAGTGGTCAGTTTCTTTCTTGAAGGCCTGGTAATACTCGTCAGCGAGGGCGCGAAGAGCATGGCCGATAGCGGTGTATTCGTACTCGTTAAGGTTAGCAAGCGAAGCACGACCCGATGGGTGTTGAGTGCCGAAACCCCGGCCAGGCAATAGCACAATGCCTGTTTCATCGGCGATACGAAATAGCAGTTCATTAGTGGTGAATTTGATTTTCACCCAGTTGGCAAAGTCACCACCGTAAAGCTTATCGGCAATCTCTTCCAGGTCCAGCAGGGTATAGTAGTCGACCTCGTTGGAGTTCTTTTCAAGCTCAATACCAAGCTCACGGTACAGCGCCAATTCACGCTGGCGGATAACTTTCTTCAGCGCGGCCTTGTATATGTCATGCTCATCCATAAGCGCAAACAAGGAGAACAGCACCATCTGCACTTGCTGGGGCGTGGAGAGGCCCGCAGTATGGTTTAGCGCCACCGTACGGCTATCTGCAACTAGTCGATCAATGAACTTCAATGCGCTCACATCGGGAATAATGGAATTGTAGCGACGCTCAAGCCGTTCCTGCATGTCCGCAGGCATACTGGCCAGCATGTCATCCAGCACATTGCCTTGATGTGTAGCCACCACCCCCAGCCGCCAACCGGTTGCACCAAAGTATTTGGAAAAAGAGTAAACCAGGATGGTATTGCGGGGGCAGACGGCAAACAGTGAGCGGAAGTCGTCGGCAAAGGTGCCATAAACGTCATCCGTCAGAATAATCAGATCGGGTCGGTCGTTAGTGACAATGTCCGAGATCTTGGCAAGGCTTCGCTCATCCACTTTAACAGAGGGCGGGTTACTCGGGTTGATACAGAAGAAAACCTTGATGTCTGGGTCTTTCAGCTTTTCAAGTTCCTCGTCCGGGTATTGCCAGGCGTTGGCTGGGTCGGCATTAATGGCAACCTCTACTAAGCCGTACTCATCAAGTTGTGGAATTTCGATATAAGGGGTGAATACGGGCATGCCTATGGCCACCTTATCGCCGCGTTTCACCAAGCCATTCTGTTTAAGCGTGTCGAATATATAGGTCATTGCCGCCGTGCCGCCCTCAACGGCAAAGATATCGACCTGACTGGCCGGTAGGAAACCACCTATCATCTCTTTTACCAGATACTGACAAACAATTTTTTCACTGATGCGCAGCATGCGCGGAGGCACAGGGTAGTTACATCCCAGAATGCCTTCGACCATCTCATGCAGAAATTGCGAGGCTGAAAGCCCCAACTGGTCACGTACATAGGAGAGGCTTCGGCTAAGAAAGCGCACTCCTTCCAAATCACGATGCTCGCTGGTGAAACGTTCAAAGCGTCCTTCAATGCCCTCAATGTTGGGCAACCCGCCAACCCCCTGCTGCATATAGGAGAAGGAGAGTTCCGACTCTGTTGCCGCAAACAGGCCTAACTGAAAAAATGCTCGGCGTGGCAAGGTGGCCATGAAGTTGGGATTGCCACGCCCTGCGTTCAGCATGGTGCGGTTTTTTTTATCTGAGGCTAGTTTTATCAACTCATCCTTGAGCTCAAACGGGCTGAGTTTCGCATACTGGCGGTAATCATTCATGTTGCTCTCCCTGCAATAAGTAGGCGGATTTAAGTAGGCAGACTGCTAGACCAGTGCAACGATGAGAGGACCCAGCAGCGTCAGAAAAACGTTGGCCAGGGCATAGGTAATAGCAAAGGAAGCTGTGGGCACCGAGTTGCCCGCTTTATCGAGCACTTCACCAAACGCGGGATTGGCGCTACGAGACCCAGATAGGGCACCAGCAAAAATCGCCACGTTGTCGTAGCGAAGCAGATAACGCCCTACCAGCATGGTGATAATCAAGGGGAAAACGGTAACGGCCACACCGATCAGAAAGATGGATATACCGCTCTCCATGACGGTCAATACAGCTTGTTGACCGGACTGCAAACCCACCACCGCCACGAAACCTGCAAGGCCGAGGTCACGCAGCAGGGTGGAAGCACCCGTTGGCATATTGCCAATAGTCATGTTGCGGCTTCGGTACCAACCGAACAATAGGCCAGCCAATAACGCTCCGCCGCCGCTACCCAACGTAAGGGGGATAGCGCCGATACGTAGTACCAGCAGGCCAATTAACAGGCCAACAACCACACCGAGCCCATGAAACACAAAGTCGGTCTTGTCGCTTGGTACAATGACCGGGCCGACGCGTTTAGCGATACGCTGCAGGTCTTCTTGAAGCCCATAAACCGTGACCACATCACCTGCTCGTATGCTGGTATCTGCTTTGATCTCAACGGGTATGCCACCACGCTTGACGCCTAGCACGAAGACACCGTGACGCAGTTCTCTGGTTGAAGCGATGATTTCGCCTACTCTATGCCCCGCGAACTCTTTGTTGGAAACCACCACATCCAGGGTGGAAATAACCATTTCCATGCCTTTCGAGGACTGAAGTTCCGGGCCAATCTGGGGGCCTAATCCCACCATGCCCTGACGACGGCCAACCAGCAGTAGAATATCGCCCTGCTGAAGTGCCATGTCAGGTTCGCTACCAATAATTTCACCCTTGCGCTTGAGCCGTTCTACGGCAATCGGAGAGGCCATTGCCATCGCCTCAATATCAGCAATACGCTTTCCAGAGGCTGCCTGTACTTCGAAAAGTCGACTGACGAGTTCGGGCAGAGCGCTACTCTCGCCAGGACCAAATACTCTGGCGCCTGCCAATAACTCGGCCTCTGCTTTGACGGCGTCATCGCGGATACCCCGGCGCATGAACCACGGCAATAGGTTAACGCAGATAAGGATGGCTCCGAGAGAGCCAAAGATATACGTGACGGCATAACCTACTGCCACGTTAGCCTGCAGTTGCTGGGTTTGCTCTGGAGAAAGGCCTAGTTGAGCAATGGCCGAACTGGCCGTACCGATAATGGCTGACTGGGTAAGACCGCCTGCGGCGATTCCAGCGGCTAGCCCTTTATCAAGAGAGAAAATTTTGGCAAGCAGAACGACGGTAACCAAGCCACTGATGGACAAGACCGCGGCCATTACAATTTCACGTAGTGAGCGACGTCCCAAGGAGCGAAAGAACTGAGGGCCGCTCTCAAACCCGACCGCATAAATGAACAGGGCAAACAGCACCGTACGAATGCCGTTATCGATGGGAACACCCACCTGGCTGATCAGAACAGCCACCAGCAGCGACCCTGCCACGCCCCCAAGTTGAAATTTACCGAACTGGAATTTACCTATCCAATACCCACCCGCGAGTGCCATAAAAAGCGCTATCTCGGGAGATTGCTGAAAAATGGCTTGCACGAAATCCATGTATCCCTCTCCTTGATTGGTAGAGCGAGTAACCAGGAACGATTAAGGTAATAATTTCGAGTATTGAGAGTCAGCGATTAAGAATGCTGAAGGCAATGTCACCGTGACCTTAAAAGTAAGGCAGAGGATTCAATAAAGCTAGTTAAAGTATGATGGCTAAAAGCAAAGTTATTGTTTTGTTATTAAATTAATTATTAGTAACGCCTTAAATGGTGTCATAAAGAGAGTTGCTGATATAAAGCGCTGATTTCGTGATATGACGCTGCGCCTAAGTAGTTACGCACCGTATTGATGTGCGACCTCTAAGAGTTCATATGTTAATGCGGTTTATTGTTACCAAAACCAAACCGGGGATGAGCACGGTTTCTAAAGAGCCATGAGCCTGAGCTTTTGTCTATAGTAATAGAGTACTTAATATATGGTGTCTTGGGTGCTCGCTACTGGTATCCGCCGCAAAGGAGATAACTATGCTGCTTGAAGGATCATGCCATTGCCAAGCCGTGACGTTCAGCGTGAAGTCACACCATCCCTATCCCTTTAATGTCTGCTACTGTTCTGTGTGCCGCAAAACGGCAGGCGGAGGCGGTTACGCAGTCAATCTAAGTGGAAAAAGTAAAACGCTCAATGTAAAGGGTCACGAGCACCTTTCGATTTATAGAGCGGTCATCAATGGCGTGCAAAGCACTGGAGAGCGACATTTCTGCAAGCACTGTGCGACAGCGCTATGGGTTTATGATCCCGATTGGCCCGAGCTTGTGCATCCTTTTGCCTCGGCAATTGATACGGATTTGCCGATACCGCCTGAGCGGACGCATATGATGTTGGGAAGCCGGGCCAATTGGGTCGAGGTGAACGCACAGCCACAAGATAAGTGTTTCGACGAGTATCCAGATGAGAGCCTTGCCGAGTGGCATCAGCGTCTAGGATTAGAGCGTTAGCGCTGTTGCCGACCGGGGGTAAGGCTTTCCCTCGTTTTTATAGTATCCCGGTATGCTGAATAAGGACCATAACGCCAATGCCTATCAGCACAACACCGCCGATTAATTCGGCCCAGTGGCCGACGAACTGGCCAAATTTGTGACCAAGCACAGTGCCAATTGAGGCCATGACAGTGGTCGCCAGGCCAATGGCCAGGCTTGTGACAATAATATCGGCATCGATAAAGGCAAGGCTTGCACCTACGGCCATGGCATCAATGCTGGTGGCAGTGGCGGTTAAAATAAGCAGCCAAAGCGTTTGCTTGCGGTGCTCTATCTTGTTCTCTTTTTTAAGCCCCGCGTACATCATATGCAGGCCGATAGCGGAAAGCAGCGTAAACGCGACCCAGTGATCCCAGGCCTGGACATACTGTTGCGATGCCTTACCGGCCACCCAACCAAGTACAGGAGTAATCGCTTCGATGATGCCGAATATCAGACCAATGCCGAACGCATGATGAAACGTTGGTTTTTTTAATTCAGCGCCTTTGCTGATAGAGGCGGCAAAGGCATCGGCTGACATGGAAATAGCCAGAAATATCAGGGTGACGGGTGTCATGATAAGTAAATTCTCTCGCTAAAAGTGTACCGTCGATGACGTTCTATTAGCATGGTTTAATACACAATATAGAAAGAAAAGCCGGGTACTTGATAGGAGTGAATCCTAGCATGATTGATAGCACATAATGCCTAAGTGCTTAAAAAATAAAGTTTATTCCTGCCAACTTACATAGCCTTGGCTAACTATCTCAGCGTTGGGTTACTTATATAAGCAGCGCTTATAAATCAACGTTTAAATGCTAGGCTAAATTAATTTTAAAAAGGCAGATGATTGAAATTTAAAGTGCATTAAACGATACGCTGCGAATTAACGCGGTTACCTGCATGCCCCGCCTTAAACCCATTTCATCCCAGGATTTGCGCGTTAGCCGCGCTCGTAAGGCAAACGTGCCGATAGTTAAACGCAGTTCGACGGTATAAGGGGCCTCGGGAAGTATGGCGAAGTCACTGATAGTGGCGTTGAGTTGGTTACGGTAACTGGTGTGGGCGGGCGGGGTGAGTGCCAGGGCAATATCCCGGACCAGAATACGCACGCGTAAACGGCTGCCTAATGGCGCTAATGTACCGGGTAGGACTAACTGGTGGTCGCCATCTAACGCTAAGTGGGTAAGGCCGTAGGCTTCTTCATGGGCGACTACTTCGCCTTCCAGTAGCGAGGCGGCATCAAATCCCCCTAGCTGATGCATCAAATCGAAGCGCTGAAGCAGCGTGTCCAGGCTGCCGCTGGCTTGAACCTGCCCTTTATGCATGAGTACCAGATGATCCGCGATGGCGGAAATTTCTTCCGGGTCGTGGCTTACATAAACGACGGGAATGTCCACCTGTTGGGTGAGGCGTGTGATGTAGCGCAGTAACTCCTCTTTACGCGCGCCGTCCAGCCCCGTTAACGGTTCATCCATGAGCAGTAGCTGTGGGCTACTGAGCAGGGCGCGGCCAATCGCTACACGCCGGGCTTCGCCGCCGGATAGCGTACCGGGCATGCGCTCTAAAAGCGCTTCAATACCCAGCAGCTCGATGATTTCATCAAAACGATTTTCAGCGTGGCGTGGCATTCCATAGGTCAGGTTGCCGCGCACCCGATAGTGTGGAAAAAGGCGTGCTTCTTGGAAAACCACCCCAATACGCCGGCGGTGAGGAGGGATGAAAATACCTCGTTGAGTGTCGAGAAGGGCACGGTCGCCAAGATGGATACTGCCTTCAGCAGACCTATCCAGGCCCGCAATGAGTCTTAGCAAGCTGGTTTTGCCGCTACCTGATGCACCGAATAGGCCGGTTACACCGCTACCGGGTAGGTCCAGCGTAGCTGCCAACTGAAATTCGCCTAATTGCTGTTTCACTGACAGCGTTAATGAACCAGACGTAGGTTTTTCGGGTTCGCTGGGTAGATTAGCCATCGCGTTCCTGTAAACGTTGCCGGGTGCGCCTGGCAAGCCACTCAGAGGCGACCAGCGAAAGCAGTGCGATCACAATGGCGATAATGCACAGGCGGGCGGCCGTCGCTTCCTGGCCTGGGGTTTGAATTAGCGTGTAAAGAGCCAATGGCAAGGTGCGGGTCTCACCCGGGATATTGGAGGCAAACGTGATGGTCGCGCCGAACTCGGAAAGCGCCCGGGCAAACGCAAGCACTGTGCCGGTTAACAGGCCAGGCACTGCAAGCGGCAAAGTGATGGTGATAAATATTCGCCAGCGGCTGGCGCCTAGCGTGCTGGCAGCGGCTTCAAGTTTGGGGTCCACCGCTTCAAGGGATAGCCTGAGGGCGCGTACCAGTAGAGGAAAGGCCATCACACCGCTGGCAACCGCAGCGCCTTGCCAGGTAAAGGGGAGTGATATGCCCAGCGTGTTATATAGCCACTGGCCAATAACGCCTTGCCTGCCTAGCATCACCAGCAATAAATACCCCACCACCACGGGTGGCAATACCAGAGGAAGGTGGATCAGGCCGTCGACCAGTGCCTTGCCACGAAATTCATGTCGAGCCAGCCACCAAGCGACGGCAATACCCGGGGGTAGTATCCAGGCCACGGCGGCTAAGCCAATTAGCAGACTTAGCCTTATGGCCTCCCACTCGGACGGTGATAACGTCACTGAGCTGTGATATCCGTATCGAAACCATACGCTGCAAAAATGCTTAGCGCTTCCTCACTGGCTAGCCACTCACGTAGCGCCATAGCGTGCTCATTATCTTGTGCATCAATCAGCGCGATAGGGTAAGTAATAGGATCGTGGCTATCGATCGGGAAGAGCCCCAGCGTTCTTACGCGCTTGCTGACGAATGCATCGGTTTGATACACAACGCCAACCGGTGTTTCCTGTCGTTCTACCAGTGTGAGTGCCGCCCGTACATCGTTACCTCGCGCAAGCCTTGGTTCTAACACTTCCCATTCGCCCAGCGCTTCCAGCGCCTGGTGTGTATAGATACCGGCAGGCACATGATCCGGATCGCCAACCGAAAGGCGATCCTCGCCACTCAGAAGCGTGGCAATAGGGTTACCTTCACCTGGCGTAAAGTGCTCTGGAAGGTCCATGCTAGCGGTGATGAGCGCTAAGCGGTTTTGCAAAAGATCGCTACGCTCATGCACATTAACGCCTTGCTCTTCCAGCCAGTCCATCCACTGACCATTGGCGGATAAAAACACATCGGTGGGGCTGCCGCTGGCGATTTGCCGGGCCAGGGTGGAAGACGAGGCATAAATGGGCGTGACCACAACATCATGCTGAGACTCGTATACCGCGATGGCGTCATTGAGTGCATCGGTAAGTGAGGCGGCGGCCGCTACTTGTACTTTACCCGCCGCAGAGGCCGACACGGTCATTGCCAGCAGCAGCGAAACGGCTAATAAGCGGCGATTAAATGTAGCGTTGCTCATCGAATGGCCTCCGTTATTTCCATATGGATATAGCGGAGGTTATACATAACTGCTGAACAGCTCAAGATATTAATCAGCACGCTCAGGCTTGACCTTCGTAATGATCAATAGGCGAAAGCAGTGACAGCAAGGCCTGAGCATCATCGGACTGCTCAATGGTTAACTGGCTTTCCAAGGCTCGGTAGTGAGTAAGCACCTGCTTGCCAAGCTCTGTGAGTTGGGCGCCGCCGCGCTGGTTGCCGCCTGAGTGGGTGGCAACCAGTGGTGAGGGAAAGTAGCCGTTCATGGTTTCAATCAGCTGCCAGGCTTTTTTATAGCTCATTTTAAGCGCCCGGCCAGCCGCTGATATTGAGCCTGTCTGGTCGATCATCTCTAACAGGTCTGCTTTACCCGGCCCAATCACCACATCATTATGCAGCGCCAAGCGTAATTGAAACGTTGGTTTAAGATGATGGGTTCGAGTCATATCGCTTTTCCTGCACCAGGGTATTAGGTCCTGTAGTTTAGCAGTGACTGATTACGCACGGCTCATCAATCCAATTGAGAGTATCGCAAGGGCATTTACTCACAAGGCGTTTAACCGTTTGCTACCCGTTCATCAGGCAGGAAAATACGGCTGTGGGTTGGCCGAATCCAGGCGTCGCTGCCTTGCTTTAGGCCTAGCGAATGAAAGTGGTGCTTGGAAAGCTCGGCATGCACCAGCGTTTCGGTGTTGTCGGTTCTTAGCTCCAAACGCACCGTCGGGCCAATAACCGAAACGAGCTCGATTTGGCTGTGCAAGGCATCGTCATGCTGCCGGCTGGCCAGCACTTCGATTTCATGGGGGCGCACGTAGGCTTCACCGCGCTCGTTATGGTAGCCATGAAATTCTGGCGCAGGCAGCTGAATATCGCCAATCCGCGCCACGCCATCATGAATCCGCGCGTGAAAAAGATTAACGTTGCCCAGAAAATGGTAAACAAAGGGATTGGCCGGCGTGTCGTAAACCTGCTCGGGCGAGCCATCCTGCTCCACGCGGCCCTTGTTCATGACCACCACGCGGTCGGAAACCTCCAGCGCTTCTTCCTGATCATGGGTAACAAAGACGCTGGTAACATGAATGTCATCGTGAAGGCGTCGCAGCCAGCGGCGCAGTTCAGCACGTACCTTGGCGTCCAGCGCACCAAAGGGTTCATCCAACAGCAGAACCTTGGGCTCGACCGCCAGTGCGCGGGCCAAGGCAATGCGCTGGCGCTGGCCGCCGGAAAGCTGATGCGGGTAACGGTGCGCGGTCCAGCCCAGTTGGACCAGCTCGAGAAGGCGCATGACTTTGGCGTTAATGTCGGCCTTGCTGGGGCGGCTTTGGCGGGGGCGTACCGTCAGGCCATAGGCGACATTCTGGAAAACCGTCATGTGCTTGAACAGGGCGTAATGCTGAAACACGAAGCCGACGCCGCGCTGACTGACATGCTTGTCCGTGGTGTCTTCACCATGAAAACGAATGCGTCCGGTATCTGGCTGCTCAAGGCCTGCAATAATACGCAACAGCGTGGTCTTGCCCGACCCTGACGGGCCAAGCAGCGCGGTTAGCTCACCTTCGTTGAACGTAAGGCTGACGTTATCGACAGCCACAAAATCGCGGAAGTGTTTGTTGACGTGATCGATTTCGATACTCATGAAAGCTCTCTTGTGTTTGCGTAATGCAGCGTTAAGTGGCGGCAATGCGTTGACGGCGCTCTTCCTGCCACTCAACCATGCTTTTGATAATGATCGTGACCAGCGCAAGACCCGTCAGCAGCGATGACACAGCAAAGGCGGCAGTAAACATGTACTCGTTGTAGAGCACTTCGATATGCAGCGGCATGGTGTTGGTTTCCCCACGAATCCGGCCCGAGACCACGGCAACCGCGCCAAACTCGCCCATGGCTCTGGCATTACACAAGATCACGCCATAGATCAGGCCCCATTTGATATTGGGAAGCGTCACGTACCAGAAGGTTTTCCAGCCGTTGGCACCCAGTGTTAATGAGGCTTCCTCCTCCTCCTTACCCTGCTGCTGCATGAGCGGTATCAGCTCGCGGGCAATGAACGGCAGCGTGCCGAAAGCAATCACGATAACGATACCGGGAACGGCGAAGATGATGCGTAGATCATGGGCGGCGAGCCAAGGCCCTAACCAGCCCTGCGAGCCAAACAGAATGACGAAAATCAGACCCACCACCACGGGTGATATTGCGAAGGGCATATCGATCAGGGAGATAAGAATGGGCTTGCCGCGAAATTCGAATTTGGCGATGGCCCAGGCCGCGGCGATACCAAACAGGGTATTCAGCGGTACCACGATAGCGACGATCAGCAGCGTTAAGCGAATGGCCGACAAAGCATCGGGGTCTTGTACGGCTGCCCACCATACGCCAATCCCACGTTCAAACGCGCCATACAGCACCACGGTTAACGGTAGCACCAGAAACAGCGTTATAAACGTCAAGGCGAGTGTGATGAGCGTTAGCCTTATCCATGCAGGTTCTTCGGTGGCGCGTCGCCAGCGTGCGGGGGCAATATCCTGCGGGGGAATAGCGGTTAGGGATGTACTCACAGTGAACTCCTTTTATGCATACCGCCGACTGGCCCACCACTGCAGGCCATTGATGACCAGCAGCATGGAAAACGCCGCTATCAGCATGACAGTGCCAATAGCGGCGGCGCCGTGATAGTCGTACTGCTCAGCCTTGGAGACGATGAGCAGTGGGGTGATTTCGGTACGAAACGGCAGGTTTCCCGAGATGAAGACCACTGAGCCGTATTCTCCCAGTGCTCTGGCAAAGGCCAGGGCATAGCCGGTCAACAGGGCCGGGAGCAACGCTGGAAATATCACGCGCCGCAGGGTTGTCAGGCGACCAGCGCCCAAACTGGCCGAGGCCTCTTCCCATTCGGCTTCCAGGTCTTCAAGAACGGGTTGCACTGTACGAACGACAAAAGGCAGCCCGATATAGGTCAGCGCCACAATGACGCCCAGCTGGGTATAGGCGACACGAATGCCAAAAACCTCCAGGTACTGCCCCACCCAGCCGGTGCTGGCGTAGAGTGTCACCAGCGCGATACCGGCCACGGCGGTAGGAAGCGCAAACGGCAGGTCGACCAGTGCATCGACCACCCGCCTGCCCGGAAAGCGGTAACGCACCAGCACCCAGGCTACCAGCGCGCCAAATATCAGATTGATCGTGGCCGCAATCAACGATCCGCCAAAAGAGAGCTTGTAAGACGCGACTACCTGGCGCTGAGTAATCGCGCTCCAGAACGTCTCCCAGCTCATGGTGGTGGTATAGAGCAAAAAGGCGCCCACCGGGATAAGAAACACAAGGCCCATATACAGCAGGGTGAAACCCATGGTCAGACCAAAACCTGGTATGACCCGGCGTTTGGCAAGCGTTATCGACATACCGTTTTCCAGAAGCAAAGGCCGGGGCGCAGGCACTCCCGGCGAGGTAAATAAACAGGGCTACTGAGCGTTGATCGCTTCAAGAATCTCGTCGAAAACGCCGCCATCATTGAAGAAGCGCGCCTGGGCGCTTTGCCAGCCCCCAAAAACGTCATCGATAGTGAAAAGCTCAAGCGAGGGGAACGCATCAATGTGCTCTGCCAGCACGTCTTCACTACGCGGGCGGTAATAGTGTTTAGCGGCTAGCCGCTGGGCTTCTTCGGAGTAGAGGTATTCAAGGTACGCTTCGGCGGCTTCGCGGGTTCCCTTGCGATCGACGTTGGCATCAACCACTGCGACAGGCGGTTCGGCCAGAATGCTCTGCTCTGGCACCACGATTTCAAAATCGCCTTTCCCCAGCTGTTCTACCGAAAGAATGGCTTCGTTTTCCCAGGCGAGCAGCACATCGCCTAACCGGCGCTGTACGAAAGTGTTGGTAGCGCCCCGCGCGCCGGAATCGAGTACCGGTACGTTCTCGAACACTTGCTGAACAAAGTCGAACGTCTGCTGCTCATCGCCATCGAACTGCTCGAGCCCATAACCCCACAGCGCCAGAAAATTCCAGCGCGCTCCGCCTGAGGTTTTAGGATTCGGCGTGATGACTTCCACATCGTCACGCGTCAAATCTTCCCAGCCCTGAATGTTCTTGGGGTTACCATCGCGAACCAGTAACACGATAGTGGAGGTGTAGGGCGAGCTGTTGTAGGGCAGACGCGACTGCCAATCGGCAGGGATAAGGTCGGCGCGGTCATGCAGAGCATCAATGTCGTAGGCGAGGGCCAGCGTGACCACATCCGCATCAATCCCATCGACCACCGCGCGACCCTGTGACCCGGAACCACCATGAGATTGGCGGACTGAAACCGTTTGGCCTTGTGCTTGCTGCCAATGATCGGCAAACAGCTCGTTATATTCCCGATAGAACTCACGTGTCGGGTCGTAGGAGACATTGAGAAGTTCTACGTGCTCGCTTTCTGCGTGAGCGGTAGCTGGTAGGCCAAGCGTGGTGGCGAATACGGCGCCACCCAATAAGACGGCTGCCACTAGCTTGGAAAGGGGCCATTGAGTAGAAGGATGAAAGGCGTTCATTGGCTGCTCCGATGCTTTTAGGTAAGTAGGAGGACAGCCTAAGCAAATTTATTACTTCTAATAACGAATATAAAATGGATTACTTATTACTTTTTAAGCTTAACGAGTAGGGCGCGAAACTGTGGTTAATCCTGACGGCCTGCCAGAACGCGCTGAACGGTGTCTTCATCCAGGTTATCGCGGCACAGCTTTAGAAATTGATAGACGTACCCGCGCAGAAAATGACCACGCCGTAGCGCCAGATAAGTAGTATTGCGCGGGAACAGCGCGCTGGCATCCAGTAGTTCGAGTCCTTGATCACGCGCTTCGTGATACGCCATGGAGGCAATCAACCCCACACCCATGCCCAGCTCAACGTAGGTTTTGATAACGTCTGCATCCAGGGCGGTCAGCACGATATCGGGATACACGCCAACCGATGTAAACGCCGTGTCGATGCGTGCTCGGCCCGTAAAACCGTCGTGGTAGGTAACAATGGGGTGCTCGGCAATTCGCTCAAGCGTTAGTGGTAAGCCGTCGTTCAAGGGGTGGTGTTCAGGCACGATAACCCCGTGATACCAGTGATAAAAAGGAAAGCAGGCAAAAAGCTGGCTCTCTTCGTGCAGCGCTTCGGTGGCGATGCCTATATCCACTCTGCCTGCCTTGAGTAGTGAAACGATCTCTTCTGGCCCGCATTGGTGGAGTTCCAGATGTACCTTGGGAAAGGCCTTCTTGAACTGGGCAATGATCGGGGGGAGTGCATAGCGTGCCTGGGTATGCGTTGTTGCAATGGCAAGACTTCCCTGGTCTTCATGGGTTAACTGGTGAGCCGAACGCTTGAGATTTTCAACATCGAGCAAGATGCGCTCAATGCAGTCGATCAACGTGCGGCCTGCATCGGTTAGACCAAGAATACGCTTGCCGCGGCGCTCGAATAATTCAACACCCAGCTCGTCCTCCAAGTCACGAATATGCTTGCTGGCACCTGACTGAGAGGTGTAAAGCGCGTTAGAAGCTTCAGTCAGGTTGAAGTGCTGCCGTACAGTTTCCCGAACGATGCGCAGTTGCTGAATATTCATGATGGGTATGATCCAGTGAAATCAGATTTAATATTCTAAAAAAGAATATTAAAAACTATTCTTATACAATAAATTGTATTTTCTGCTATCTATATCGTTTTTTAGACCTAAGGCAAAAATAAGTCAGAACCGTTACCCCATTTAGCTATCTAACGCCCGACAACGTGGTCACACCAACGTAAGCAATAAGTCGTTCAAAAGGGATAAAATCAATGAAAAAACGTGTAGTTAACGTAGCTTTTGTAGCCTTGCTGGCGGGACTTTCACTGCCATCCATGGCAAGCGCTGCAGAAGCCTTGTGCGAAAGCAAAGCGAGCGATGTTCGCCAACAGTTGGAGCATGCAAAATCTCAAGGCAATCAACAGCGGGTAGATGGTTTGCAGCGTGCCCTGGAGGCTATCGACAGCGATTGCACCAATGCAAGCGTGTTAAACGATGCGACCGATGACGTGAAAGAAAGCCTTGCCGAAGTGCAGGAGCGTCAGGCAGATTTTGAAGAAGCGTTAAGCGATGGCGATGAAGGGGATATTCAGAAAAGACGTGTCAAGCTCGAAGAAGCAACCCAGGAGTTGGAAATGCATACCCAGGAGCTGAATGCGCTACAGAGCCAGATCAGTAACTAAGTGGGCGGGGCGCTGTGCGCTCGTTAGCGCCCCCATCCAGTCCGATCACGTTCGGGTGTGTTTATGTCCAGACTGTCTGTAGAGCCACCTAATATCCACCCCGAATGAATAGGCTAGCGAGACTAGTGCGCTAAACGCTAACAGGCTTGCCAAAAACGGATGGGTAAGCGGCGTTAATGCCAGCAACAGGGCGGACACCTGCCAAACGCACACCAGCTTGCGGCGAAAGCTGGCAAATAAAGGCGCGCAGAGCCAGGTAAAATGCCAGCTGGCGGCCACGAAAAAATAGCGCATCAAGCCAATCAGCAGTATCCACAGGCCCAGCGATTCAAGTTGGATCAGCCCGATACACAGTAGAAGAATCAGTAGGGCATCCAGCTCCATATCAAAGCGTGCGCCAAACGCGCTATAGCTTTTGGTAAGCCTGGCAATCCAACCATCAACACCGTCGAGCATAAGCGCCACGGTCGCGATCACTAGCCATAGCCAAATGGCTTGGGTAAAAACGTTATTGGCAAGCGCCCCGGCTGCCAAGGCAATCAGTATTGCGCGTAGTAACGTAATGCGGTTCGCCCACCCCAATGCGCCACCAGACCAAAAAACCATCATCAATAGGCTAATCAGTGCATATACCCCAAATGCCAGTCCCCAATTCAAGGTATTAGCCATTAGCATCGGTAACACACTCCCCATTCCCAGAAGTACCAAGCTGCCCACAATCAGTTCGCCAGCGGTATATAGCCTGCTGGATAGCAGCGGGGTAGCGGTAGGGGGAAAGAATCGAAGCATGGCGTCTCACAAAGCGAACCGTCTGTCCGCAGCTAATTAATTGATGCAAATATTTTTATATGTACCATTCTTGTACATAGGTAAAGGACTGTCTATCTCATCCATCATAGCGTATTGATGTTCCTGAAAACTGCGTACCTTATTTTTTAAACGTTATTAAACGAAATTGGCTTCCTGCATTCATCGACCAATCGTTTTTCTACGCTAAGCTTTAGGAAATGCCACCATAAGTTCATGAATTGGTAACGTTGGGTTGCCCATCTGAGACACCACACTCATCGGATGAAAACGCTAATAATAGGGAAACGTCATGTCGGCGACAGAAACATCCACCGCCTTTTGGGTCACTCACCCAGGGAAGGGCGAGCTTAAAAGCGAACAGCTAGCCCACGTTGGAAGTAACGATGTTTTGGTGCGTGCCTTGTATAGCGGCGTTAGCCGGGGCACCGAGTCATTGGTATTTAATGGCCGTGTTCCAGAAAGCGAAGTGGAGCGCATGCAGGCGCCTTTCCAGGCGGGGCGTTTTCCGGGGCCCGTCAAATATGGCTACTGTAACGTCGGCGTGGTCGAGCAGGGGCCTGAGCATCTGCGCAGTAAAACGGTATTTTGCCTCTATCCTCATCAGGACCGCTATGTGGTGCCTGCCGAGATGGTGTTGCCGATTCCTGAAGACGTACCGGCTGCGCGAGCCGTACTCGCCGCCAATATGGAAACCGCCATTAACGGCGTGTGGGATGCCGAGCCTATGCTTGGCGAGCAGATCAGCATTATTGGTGCCGGGGTGGTTGGCACATTGGTAGCTTACCTATGCGCGCAAATACCCGGCGTAACGGCGACGCTCATTGACATTAACCCTGAGCGCCAAGTGCTTGCTGAACGCTTGGGCCTTACTTTCTGTTTACCTGAGCACGCCCCCATTAATCAGGATTGCGTTGTTCACGCCAGCGGCCATCCTGAAGGCTTGCGCCAAGCGCTCGGCCAAGTGGGCAATGAAGGCCGCATTATAGAAATGAGCTGGTTTGGCGAGGGCGATGTGAGCATTCCTCTGGGGGGAACTTTTCATTCTCAACGCCTTAGCCTGCGCGCCAGCCAGGTGGGCCAACTGCCTGCCAAACTACGTCCACGCTGGGATTACCAGCGCCGTTTGACCCTTGCCTTGAGTCTCTTGACCGATAGCCGCCTGGATGCACTCATCAGCGGCGAGAGTGACTTTGAAACGCTGCCTCAGCTTGCCCCTAAGCTCTTTGGGGTAGGCAGTGATGTGCTATGTCATCGTCTTCGTTATCCCACTTGCAATTAATCAAATTCAGGAGCGTTTATGTACCGTCTATGTGTTCGTGACCACTTTATGATTGCGCATAGCTTTAAAGGTGAAATTTTTGGCCCTGCTCAGCGTACCCATGGGGCCACCTATGTCGTTGATGTGATCTTTCAACGCCCTGAATTGGACGAAGATGGTTTGGTGATTGATATTGGCCTGGCGAGCGAAACGGTTAAAGAAGTGTTGTCACACCTGAATTATCGCAACCTGGATGATGAGGAAGAGTTCGTGGGCAAAAACACCTCTACCGAATTTATGTCCAGCGTTATTTTTAGCCGCCTGGCCGATGCCATCGGCGAAGGCAAAATGGGTAAGACCGCGCAGGGGATTACCCGTATGGAAATCAAACTGCACGAATCCCATATTGCCTGGGCAAGCTATGAAGGGGATCTATGAGCCAACCACTAACCCTTATTGTCGCTGGCGATCTCAATCAGCGCACCGGTGGATATATTTACGACACACGCATCGTTGAGGCGCTGCGCGACGCCGGGCGTTCTGTTGATGTGGTTAGTCTGGCGGGGAGTTTTCCCGATGCCGACCAACAGGCCAGCGACCAGCTATCGGCAGCGCTAAGTGATTTACCCGATGCAGCAACGGTCGTCATCGATGGCCTGGCCATGGGCGCACTTCCCTCGGTGATTGTCCAGCACGCCGAGCGATTAGTGATGACGGCGCTGGTGCATCATCCGCTAGGCGATGAGCAAGGGTTAAGCGATAAACAGCAAAAGCAGTTTCATCAATGTGAACTACAGGCCCTGGCGGCTGTCTCGCACATTATTGTGACCAGCCGGTTTACCCAGCGCCGTTTACAGGCATTGGCAGACCACTACTCAGTGCCGATTACCGCCAGGATTAGCGTGGTAGAGCCCGGCGTGGAGGCGGCTCTTATCAAGGGTGAAATCCCGCCAAGTATAGGCGCAGAACCAGGTAAACCGCTGCGCCTTCTATGTGTGGCAACGTTGGTGCCGCGCAAGGGGCAGGATCTGCTGGTTCGTGCCTTGGCAGGTATTACATCGACCAATTGGCAGTGCGACTGTTATGGCGCTGCACGTGATGCGGTGTTTGCGGAGCGCGTACAGCAGCTTATCGAAGACAATGGGCTTCACGCGAATATTCAGCTGCACGGTGAGTGCGATGAAGCCACGTTGATAAAGGCCTATCAGGAGGCCGATGTGCTAGTGCTGCCTTCCTGGTATGAAGGCTATGGCATGGTAGTGACCGAAGCGCTGGCGCATGGCCTGCCGGTCATTACGACGACGGGCGGCGCTCTGGATGAGACCTTGCCGGAAGGCGCGGGGCTTAAAGTTGCGCCGGGTGATGTCGAGGCCCTTAAACGTGCCCTAAGTCGTTTCTGTGATGATGCGACGCTGCGTGATGCCTTGAAAGCCGGAGTCTTGGCCGCGCGTGAGCAGCTCAATGATTGGCAGGCCGCGGGCGTAGCGTTTGCAAATGCGTTAAGTGATGCCCCCGCTTTGAGGGCGGGTAGCCAGTTTGCACCCGACTGGCTGACGCTGCGTGAAGAGGTAGACTTTACGTTTAGAAGTCAGCAGCTTCCGAGCAAAGCCGCACAGTGGCTAAGCGCGCGTACTCCAGCACCGCGTCTAGTCGATTTGGGGGCAGGTCGCGGCAGTAATATGCGTTTTCTCGCCCCTTTTATGCCCTTGCCACAGCACTGGACGCTGATTGATCACGATGCAGCGTTGCTTGATGAGGCCAGGAAAAGTACTGATGCGCTTGTCGATCAAAGCGCAACAACGCTGGAAACATTATGCGCATCGCTCGATTCTCTGGATCACCCGCCGTTGCAATCAGCTCATTTGGTGAGCGCGTCAGCATTGCTTGACCTCGTCTCGCAGACTTGGATCGAAACGCTCGTCGCGCACTGTGCCAAGCATCAACAGGCACTTTTGATGGCGCTGAGCGTTACTGGCGAATGGGGATTTACCGACGCTGATGGCGAACCGCTAGCCGATGATGAAGATCATTGGCTGCAGATACTGTTCATTGCCCATCAGCAGCGTGATAAAGGTTTGGGGGAGGCGTTGGGCGGTCAGGCGCATGGCGCGTTGGTCAGCGCGCTTGAACAGGCCAACTATCAGGTCGAACAGGTAGAAACGCCGTGGCTACTAGAGGCAGGCAATCGTTCACATCAGCCCCTGATGACGGCCTTGATCAATGGTTGGGCCGAAGCCGCGACAGAGCAGTCGCCGGAAGCCGCCACTCGGATTGCTGAATGGCGTGAACGGCGTACACAGGCCGTCGCCAGTGGAGAGGCAGGAGTATGGGTTGGCCATTGTGATCTGCTCGCAATACCGTTGAGGGCGGAGTAAGCCTATGGGCATAAAGCGCATCGCACGTTCTCCCTGGGTTCAACGTGGCTTAATTAGCGCGGGGCTTTTAGGAGCGGTGGCACTCTTTGTAGACCCGCGTGAGATCATGGCTCAGGTGGAGCGTTTATCTCCTGGCTGGGTGGCGTTAGCGCTATTTATCAGCGTGCTGCAAATCATGCTGAGTGCCTGGCGGTGGCAGTTTACGGCTGAGCGGGTAGGGGCCCCGCTGCGCTTTAGCTATGCCTGGCGTGAATACTACCTGGCCCTACTGATGAATCAGCTGTTGCCCGGCGGGGTATTGGGAGACGCCGGCCGTGCTCATCGGCATGCTAGCCAATCGGTATCGCGCGGCAGCGCTTGGCGGGCGGTTATCATTGAGCGCACCTCGGGTCAGGTCGCCGTCGTGATTTTAACCTTGGCGGCGTTTTTGTTGTCTCCGCTCTGGCATGCTGTGCTGGGTTGGCCGGTGAGCCTGGTCATTGCTATTGGGCTTTGTGTGGCGACAGTGGCGGTATGGCAAGGGCTAATCCGTTTATCTTCCCCAAAGCTGCCTGCATGGTGGCACTCCATGCGATTGGATATCAGGCGCGGTCTGCTAAGTCCTGGTGTTTGGAATTTGCAGCTGGCCTCTTCGCTGACCATCGTGGTGAGCTATGGGCTCGTGATGGTGTGCGCCGCGCGTGCCATCGGTGTGGAACTTGAAACACTGCAGATCCTGGCGCTTGCCCCCGTACTTCTCCTGGCCATGCTGGTACCGCTGTCCGTTGCTGGCTGGGGAGTGCGCGAAGGCGCCGCGGTTGCCACCTGGGCATTGGTCGGGTTGCCCACAGCTCAGGGCGTGGCGGTATCCCTGGCCTATGGGGTGCTGGTACTGCTTTCAAGCCTGCCGGGCATCTGGGTGGCATTATCGCGTCATCACCGTGCGCAGCCATCAGGTGAAGGTGGCGGCGCACAGCAGCACGTCAAACAGAGTGTCGTCGCCACAGCAAAACCGGCGCATCGTCGGGCGCAGCGCACTTTCAAGCGTTTCGACGGGCGTCATTTGCAACCCGGGTCTGCCCGAGCCGATCAACAGCGGAGCGACCAGAAGATGCAGGCGATCAATCACGCCTGCCTCGATAAATTGGGAAACCGTCACGCCGCCGCCTTCCACCAGGATGCGACGCAATCCGTGCTGGTTAAGCAGTTTAATAACATCGCCGGGGGCGAACTGCCCTTGGTCATTGAGTGGCAACACGCAGCGTTGAACGGTGGCACTCGGCGGCGCAAGCTTTGCATCCGGCCCCACCAAGTGCAGCGTGGGCGCCGAATCGGTGTGAAACAGCTTGATATCAAAAGGCACCCTGCCACGGGGATCAAGCACCACCCGCGTGGGGTTAGCACCGGTAACGTGGCGTACCGTCAGTTGGGGGTTATCAGCGCTTGCCGTACCCGCACCAATCACCACCGCGTCCACCAAGGCACGCAGCCGGTGCAGATGAACCAGACTTTCCTGACCGTTGATGTAATGCGAGTGACCGCTTTCAGTCGCAATCCGCCCATCCAGGCTTTGCCCGAGTTGGGCGATTACCCAGGAATCGCGACTCACCAGCGGTGTCAGACAGTCCAGCAGCTCGGTGGTTGCTGGCGTAATCGCCGTATGGGTGTGCCATTGCCCCTCGGGGCTGAGCTCAAGGGGTGTGCTGGAAGGCTTTCGATGGTGCATAGCCAAAAGCCAATCCCAGGCCGCCTCAATATCCAGCAATGTTTCGTGACGAGTGCAGCCACTTGGACGATCGGTGTCGGGCATAACGCCTCCGCGCTGAGAAAACCGTCTTATCTTGCGGGGCCACATGGCCCAGCGCAAGCGTACGCTATTCGCTGCAACAGGCAATTAGGAGGCCTATATGTATCACATTGAACGCGCTATCTTCGATATTCGCCGTGGGTTGCCGGTCGTTATCAACGCAGGCGAAAAGCGTCTACTGGTACAGGCATTGGAGGGCATTGAGTCGGTCGATATGCTGGCCAAGCTCGCAGGGACGCGCCCATCACTGGTATTAACACGCCACCGCCTTGAAGCGATGGGCATGTCGCTTACCGCTGAGGCGGCGTGTTTGCCTTTGGTCGAAAACGTAAGCGAAAGCGATCTTAATGCGTTGGCCGTTACGCAAGGCGAACATCGCCCTTCGCACTCGCTGTTAAGCGGTTTAAAACCTGCAGGGCCCGGTGAGCGCGGGGCGGTTGCCATCATGCGGCGTGCATTGCTCATCCCGGCGGCCCTGTGTGCCGAGGTCAGTGAGCAGTCAGCGAGCGTCGTGGCCGAGGATATTGCCCTAGGCAAACTATTGGAGGTTGAGGCGAAAGATGCCGAAAAATGTCTGGCGGGAGCGCCGGGCATGCTTAAACGAGTAAGTGAAGCTAGTATTCCTCTTGAAGATGCGCCTGAAAGCCGCTTCGTGCTTTTCCGCGAGCCAGATGGATTGCGTGAGCATGTCGCGGTCGTTATTGGCCAGCCAGAAACGCAAGAAGGTGCTGTACCGCTACGTATGCACTCCGCCTGCCTGACCGGTGATTTATTTGGCAGCCTGCGCTGCGATTGCGGTGAACAGCTGCGTAACGCCGTGGCGGATATTCAGGCAATGGGCAGCGGTGTACTGCTGTATTTGGCCCAGGAGGGGCGCGGCATTGGGCTTGCCAATAAACTACGCGCCTATACTCTACAGGATGGCGGGCTGGATACCGTGGACGCCGATCAGGTGCTGGGGTTTGGTGACGATGAGCGTCAGTACGCGGTCGCGGTGGATATGCTCAACGCGTTGGGTATTTCTCAGGTTCAGCTACTGACCAATAACCCTCTGAAGATTACCGCTCTGCGTGAGGGAGGCATTGAAGTGGTATCGCGTCAGGCGCTTTATGGAAGTGTCACCGACCAAAACCACCGCTACCTGAGCGCCAAGGCCAACCGGGCAGGCCATCTTTTCGGCGATGTTTTAGGGAGCAATAGCCGCTAGCGGCCACGTTGTTCTGGCGCTAGGATTTTTGAGATACAGCGGGCAGCCGGGCGGTTTCCGCCACCACGGTTGCCAGTTGACTAGCGTAATGTTGAACCAGGCGCTCACCCAACGCGGCGTTTGCCTGGCGGGCATCGCCTGCAACACCGTGCTGGCTGAGATCTTCCGCGAGCCAGGCAAACGCGGCTGCGCCCTCGGGCCCCAGAAGCTGATTATTCTTCAAAGTGCCAAGCGGAGCAGTTTGATAGCTCTCCAGCTGCACGGAGGCTGGCGCAAGGTGTAGCATCATGGCGGTTTCCAGCAGGCCGCCATGTAAGCCATAGCGCAGCTCTTCGGCATTGATAGCCCCTTCAAGCGGCGGCAGGCGGGTATAGGTTGCTTTAACGACGCGCATGGAAAAGCGCTTACGCAACGTGAGCGATGCTAAATCCATGATGGCCTTGTTACCGCCATGACTATTGATTAGCACTAAACGCTGAATGCCAGCCCGTGCCACGCTTTCGCCATACGCTTCAAGCGTTGCAATGGCGAGCGATGCTGGAAGGCTTAACGTGCCTGAAAAGTTGGCGTGCTCATCGCTCGCGCCGACTGCAATGGGCGGCAGGCAAACGACCTCCAGGGCGGGGTCAAGCAGGCCAAGCATCGCGGTTTGAAGCCCTTCGCCAATGATAAGGTCTGTGCCTAAGGGCAGATGAGTGCCGTGCTGCTCAATGGCTCCCAATACCAAAACGGCGACTGGATCGCGCTCCGCTAGAGCGGTCAACTCAGGGGTAGTCAGCGTCTGCCAATGGTAAATCATAAATTCTAAATCCTGCGCCTGTAAGCTTGAATTTATCAGCATCTAAGCGGGTTGCCCCGCTTAGATGCTTACCAAACCCATCAATGGCTAAGCATTAATTAGGCTCTTCTGCTTGAGGCTCCGGGGATGCCATTGCTTGCGCATTAAACTGATAAAGCGACTGACACGGCATATCGCCGGATAGCTCGGAAGGCAGGGCGCTGAGGCTTAGCGTAGCGCCATCTGCAGCTGAAGGCATGGTTGAGCTGTCGCGCGCCATCAAGGCATTAAACTCATCCAGCAGCGGCGGGCTTAAACTGACGCTAGGCGTTTGCAAAAGTCCTAGGCGCTGACTAAGAACCCCACCCCATGTGCTGCTGCTTGAGTATTTAATGATCGGTACCGCTGCGACCAAACCTAACCAGGCAGGTGTTAGCCAGCCGAAGGCGGAGGGCGAAAACAGCATCACGCCGCCGGACCAGGCAAGGCCACACAGGGTCATCCAGCCAGCATGCTGCCACACCTCTCGCCAGCGTAACGAACGCTCGCCCCGCGGCTGGGTTTGCCACTCGATAGAGCCACCCACTAAAACGTTAATGATAAAAAGGCTATGGCAGGCCATCATCAACGGAGCGATTAGCGCGGCAAAGAGTATCTCCAACACTGCGCTTGCCAGCAGCCGGACCCGGCCACCAAACGCGTGGGGGCACTGAATAAAGGCCAGTAGCAGACCCAGAAATTTGGGCGCCAGCAGCATACCCAAGGTAATAAACAGTAGCCCGACTGAAAGTGACTGGGGAAGCATCTGTTCGGGTGTGTCATCGATGGCATGATAGCCCACCAACAGGCTCGTACAGACCAGCAAGCCAAGCCAAACCAGCGACGATAGGTAGGCAAACGCGCCGAACAAGAAGTGCAGCCGGCTGAGAGTATGAAATCCAGCACCTGTCAGTAGACGTAAATGCTGCAAGTTGCCCTGTAGCCAGCGACGGTCGCGCTTGGCAAAGTCGAGCATATTGCTGGGCATTGCCTCAAAGCTATTGTGGGAAGCGCTGGCGTAAGGATTATGGCTTGAAACAGCCGTAGTCGCTGATGTATCCAGCAAAACCTGCCAGCCGCTTCTTTTAAGTAGCGCAGCCTCAACAAAGTCGTGGCTCAAAATCTCGCCACCTAGCGGCGGTTTGCCAGACAGCAGCGGTAACCCTGCGCTTGCCATAAACGCTCGGGTGCGCACAATTGCATTATGCCCCCAATAGTTAGCAGCGTCGCCCTGCCAAAAACTTTGACCTGCTGCCAGCATCGGGCTGTAAAGTGCTGAGGCAAATTGGGTAAACAGACCAAACAGCGTACGCTGGCCAACCGGAATCGGTACGGTTTGAATCAAGCCAACGCTGGGCTGACGCTGCATGCGATGGACAAGCTTCAATAGCGTTGCACCACTCATGAGGCTATCGGCGTCGAGTACTACCATATAATCATAGCGCCGCCCCCAGCGACGGCAGAATTCGGCGATATTGCCTGCTTTACGGCCCAGGTTGTTCTCCCGGCGCCGATAATGAACCGATAGCTGGCCAGCCAGGCGTTGCTGTAAGGCAACCACATGGGCGGCTTCCACCTTGGCCTTTTCGGGATCCTGTGTATCGCTCAGAATAAACACCTCAAAGTGCTCGCTGAGGGGTGTTTCAATATGATTATCCGGCGTTTTTGCCTGCTCTATCAACGAACGGCAGGTGGCTTCAAGCCCCGCAATGGTAGGAATGGGAGGCTCTGCATAAATTGGCATCACCAACGCTGTGCGGCTAACCAATAAACTGCCGTTAGGTTCAAGCGGCACCTGCCGACCTAAGCTTAACGGGTCACGCCGCAGCAAACACACCAAAAAACCGAAGACGGCTCCCCAGAACGCCAGGGCGATCCAGGTGAAGGTGAGGGCGAATAGCACCAGCATGGTGATCTGCCAGCCTATCCCCAGGTTGGAAATGACATGATACATCGCCACGCAGCCGGCAATGCTGGAGCTTATTACCAGCACCGTCAGAAGGAGGCGGCGAAATCCGAGCCATGGAATCGAGGGCGCTAGTTCAGATGAAAGCTCTTGTGACCGTTCTTGGGATCGTTCATGTAATGGTTCTTGTCGGCGTTCGTTATTTTTATGCATCGGGATACCATACATAGTTCCAGGTTTCGCTAATCGGCTGGCCGTTAAGCATTAAGCGCAGGCGAATATCGCTAGGTTCATTATGAGACTCTATGCGAAAGCTGGCGCGCCAGGCATTATCGGGTAGTGGCATGACATGCGAGGCGCTGACTTCTCCTGCCTGCGTACTAATCTCAAGTTCGACAGGTTGATCCACAGCGATATCGTTAAGTGCTCCACTCTGGAAGTCGACAATAAATTGGCGCTTTAGTGCATTATCTTCACCGGTGCCCGGGATGTTGGCCGTGCCATGACGGGTGCGGATGACCTGGCCAAGCGTATGTTCTTCGGGGACATCATTGAGTGTGTAGGTATGGTAGTGAAGCTGGCGTGACTCTCCAGCCTTGAGCGGCTCGTCGGCAACCCAGTAAGCCACAATATTATCGAAGGTCTCATCCGGCGTGGGGATCTCCACCAGCTCAACATGGCCTGCCCCCCACGGCTTGATAGGGGCTACCCATTGGCTGGGTCGAAGATGGTACTGAGCCTCCATATCCAGATAGCGGTCAAAGTTACGCTGACGTTGCATTAACCCAAAGCCATTGGGGGCGTCGTCTAAAAAGCTTGAGATGTGGATGTCTTTTGGATTGCTGAGGGGACGCCAAATCCACTCATCCGCGCCGGTATGAATCAATAAACCGTCAGAATCGTGTACCTGAGGGCGGAAGTCATCAGGGCGCTCATCGCTTGCTTCCCCAAAAGCATACATGCTGGTCAGCGGAGCAATACCTAGTTTGGCAACGTCATTACGTGCAAAGAGCCGAGCATCTATTTCCGCATCCGTTTGCTCACCCGGGTGTAGCGTAATCCGATAGGCGCCGCTTAAAGAAGGGCTATCCAACAGAGCGAGAAGGGTTATTTCATCGTCATTCGCGCCGGGCTTGTAAAGCCAGAATTCGCGAAACGCCGGAAATTCTTCTCCCTCGGGGGACGCCGTATCAATGGCGAGCCCACGCGTGGAGAGGCCATAGGTTTGCCCCTTACCCGTCAGGCGAAAGTAGCTGGCACCTAAAAAGACCGCAAACTCATCCGCGTAATCTTCGTTGTTAAGTGGATAATGCAGCCGAAAACCGGCGTGACCACTGCCGGTCAGATCCTGCTCCAGAAGAGCTTGGGCATCATCATCGTACTGGAAATCATCGCTTGAAAAAGGCAGCGGGGTGACCGTGTCGTTCTCGATGATATTAAGAGTGACTGGCGTTTGAAATATGAAACCGCTGTGAAATAACTGTAGATTGAAAGGGCTTTCATCACGCCAATACGCTTTGTCAGGCGCGAAACGAATTTGTCGGTAGGTATCGTAACTGACGTCTTTTAATGCCGGCGGAAGCGACTCTTCCGGCGCTTGATACGTCTGTTGGGCAAGCTCTTGGGCTCGCTCGATAACCCTATTAAAGTGTTCATCCTCATCGGCATTGACAGGTAATGCCGTCAAGCAGCCGAGCAACAACATCCATTTTCCAAACTTTGTACTTTTCATATTCGTACAATGCATAAGCGAGTTCCTTTCGAATACTGCCTTGAAGAGAGCAAAAGAAGCTAATTAGAGTATTTTTTTAATACAGATATTATACGTTTAGTGCTTTATGCACACAGTTTATTTGGCGTATGGTCGTTCATTCGACGTTTTTTGATACGGCTTATCAAGATCACCAGTTCTGTTGATTGCCCACCTCTTGAAAGGGTCACGAGCATACTATGTTGCGATTATTAATAGGTGCGTCAGCACTTAATTTACTGCTTGTGGCGCCTTTATGGTGGCGCTTTAACACCATTGGGCAGCCTCTTGTCGCCTGGGAAGCATGGGTCATTGTGCCGCTGATGCTGATCTTGCCCATTGGCTATGGCCGACGCGTACTGGGGGTGATTCTTACTGGCTGGGTTGCCTTGGCAACCGTTGCTAACCTAGGCAATGCAGCTACTTACGCGGCATTTGGGCGGCCTCTCAACCTGTATTTAGATCTCCCTTTGGTTCGCTCAATTTTTAATTTACTGGTAGGTAATGTAGGCCAAATATGGGCAGTTTGCGCAATGCTCGTCAGTGCCGTCTTGCTGGTGGGAATATTGGTGGGGCTGCTTTACTTAATGCTTCCAGCACGCCCTTTATGGGAGCACCGTTTAAAAGGCGCGACAGCCTTCGGCGTGTTAATGATTGCGCTGGGCCTGGGCATAGCCGATAGCGTAGGCAAACCGTTAGGGCGGCATTCGTCACTGCCCATGGTCGAGGCAACGCGTTTTCAGTGGCATCAGGTAAGCGTTACTCATCAAGCACGGCTGGCGTTTTCCGAACAACTTGACTCGGCACCTCTTGAAGCACAGCCGCTTCAGGGGCTTGAAGGCCACAACGTGCTGCTCACGTTCGTTGAGTCTTATGGAGTATCGGCACTTAACGATACGCGCTATAGCGACTTGCTGCTTCCTACGCTTGCATCCATGGAGCAGCGGTTGGCCAAGCGCAATCTTCATGTTGTCTCGGGGTTGCTGCAAGCGCCTATTCAGGGCGGGCAGTCGTGGTTGGCGCATGCCACGGTACTCAGCGGGCGTTGGATCGATAATCAGCTCTGGTACCGGTTAATGCTCAATAGCGAAACCGCAACCCTGATCGATGACTTTAAAGCAACGGGGCAGCGCACTCTGAGCGTCATGCCCGCGATTACGCTTGCCTGGCCGGAAGGTGAAATGTATGGCTTTGACGATATTTTCGCAGCAAAAGATATCGACTATGCAGGCCCTGCCTTGAACTGGGTCACCATGCCGGATCAGTTCACACTCGACTATACGCAGCGGCATTTGCTGGGCGATACGCCCGTGTTTGCCCAGATGGCGTTGATCTCAAGCCACGCTCCCTGGACACCCATCCTGCCGGTTATCGAAGACTGGTCGACGATAGGCGATGGCGCTATTTTTGCCCCCTGGGAGCATGCAGGCGATCCGCCAGAAGTGCTTTGGCAAGATGTTGAGCGGGTTCGCGAGCATTATGGCCGTTCTGTCGACTACGCTGTAGATGTCACCGGACGCTGGGCGGAACGAGTGGTGGATGACAATACGCTGCTTATCGTACTTGGTGATCATCAGCCTGCGCCGCTCATCACCGGCGACAGCGCCAGCAAGGCGGTACCGGTACATATTATTAGCGGTGACGCCAGGCTGTTGGCACCTTTTCGCGCGCATGGATTTATCGACGGCACCTTGCCGCCTTTGAACAACCCCCAAGACGCCGCCAAAATGAGCCAGCTGCGTCACTGGCTGCGCGAAGGATTTGGTGACCAGTAACACTTTGTATACAAGGATGAGAGCATGATTCAGCCGGTGATTTTATGCGGTGGTAGCGGTACCAGGTTATGGCCACTTTCCCGCGAGCAGATGCCCAAGCAATTTTTACGGTTAACCTCACCCAAAAGCCTGCTTCAGCAAACCCTGGATCGCCTGGAAGGAATAAGCACGACAACCCCCTTTATTATGGGGCACCAAGCTCATCGTTTTCTTATAGCTGAACAGTTACGTGAAGCTGATCAGGCGGGGCGCATCATTTTAGAACCCGAGGGGCGGAATACGGCTCCTGCCATTGCCTGTGCCGCTTTATTAGCCAAGGAGTCGGATGCCGATCCCTTGCTATTGGTCTTGCCGGCCGATCATGTCATTAATGATATAAACGCTTTTCAGCAAAGCGTCTCCTGGGCCGTGCCTCTGGCAGAACAAGGTTATTTAGTCACTTTTGGTGTCGTGCCTACTCATCCTGAAACGGGTTACGGCTACATCGCTTGTGGCGATGTGCTGGGCAACGGCCATCAGCTAGCGTCATTTATTGAAAAGCCCGGTGCGGAGCGCGCCGCTCAGTTGCTGGAGCAGGGCGGTACGCTTTGGAACAGTGGCATGTTTCTGCTGCGTGCATCTGCCTACCTTGAGCAATTGGCACGGCTTCAGCCCGACATGTTAGCAGCCTGTCAAGCTGCCGTAAGCCAAGCGCATAGTGACCTGGATTTTCTGCGACTTGCTGAAGGGCCATTCTGCCAGTGTCCGTCTGATTCCATCGACTACGCCGTTATGGAGCACTGTGATTTTGCTGCCGTCGTTCCACTGGATGCTGAGTGGAGTGACGTGGGTAGTTTTGATGCTCTCTGGAATATAGCCAAGACGGATGATGCGGGTAATGTCACTAAAGGTGATGCTTTACTGACATCCACATCGAATTCACTGGTAATGGCAGAGCATCGGCTGGTCGTTACGCTGGGTGTTCAAGACCTGGTGGTAGTGGAAACACCTGATAGCGTATTGGTGGCACATCGCGATAAGGCTCAGCAAGTAAAGCAGCTTGTAACAATGCTAACGGAGCAAGGACGTACTGAACCCGAGTCAGCACCCCAGGTTCATCGCCCGTGGGGGAGTTTTCAGGCGATAGATAATGGCAGACGCTATCAGGTAAAACACATCACGGTTAAACCGGGCGGCCGGCTTTCGCTACAACGCCATCACCATCGTGCCGAACATTGGGTAGTGGTAAGTGGTACCGCCCAGGTTACGGTGGATGAGCGCTGTTTTCTGGTCAGTGAAAATCAATCGACCTATATTCCCATCGGCTCGCTGCATCGTCTGGAAAACCCCGGCAAGATTCCGTTAGAGCTTATCGAAGTTCAGTCCGGTGCTTATCTGGGAGAAGATGATATCGAACGCGTAGATGATGTATACGCTCGGCAGAGTGATGAGTAGGGGCTGGTTAGTAAGCCAGCTCCCTGGATGGTTTTATGCGGTAACTCAATAAAGCCGAAAATCATTGGCTTGCAGGTGTTGTTGCTGTTCTTCGATGACTTTTCGGTAGCGCTTGTATTCCCACTGATACTGAGCAGGGTCAAGCGCAATCGATGCTTCGACACTGGCGTTGACGCCCATGGCTGATTCCGCTTCTTCAGCACTATACACGCGCTCATCAGCATCCAGAAAATGGATCGCAAAGCCGCGGCCGGGAAGACGCAGAGCAACGCCGGTGACCACACGCGCTTGGGTGCGTGCGACCAGCTTGGGTAAAAGCGTTGCGGTATAGGCATTACGCCCATAAAAAGGCGCAAAAACACCGCTGCCCCAGTCGGGTTCCTGATCGGGCAGAATACCGATGGCTTCGCTGCGTTTAAGCGCCTTGAGAAGTGCCGCTACTCCCCGTGAATTTGTGGGAACCAGCTGCGCCCCCATGCGTTCACGGCCATGGCGAATAATCGGCTCAAGATCCGCTATTTTGGGCGGCTCGTACATGGCGGTGAAAGGGAAGTGACTTGAAAGCCAGAAGTTGAGTACTTCCCAGTTACCAAAGTGCGGTGCCAAGACGATCACACCGCGGCCTTCCGCACGGGCAGTATCCAACTTTTCCCGCCCATGCACCTCAATAATACTTGCCTCAATACGTGCAGGCTCTGCCATCCAGGCATAGCCCAGCTCCATCATGGTGGCGGTCGAGTGACGCAGGCTCTGTTTGGCGAGCATCTTACGCTGAGGATCGCCAAGCTCTGGATACACCACTTTAAGGTTGATATCCGTTACCTTTCGCTCGCGCTTGCTGAACCGGTGAACAAGAGGGCCAAGCGTTGAGGCAAAGCGCCAAAGGCGCGGCAGGGGCCAGCGTGAAAGGTTTCGCCAAAGCCACGCAATTGTCGTGGCTTGAGAGAAGCTTTTACGGGGTTTCGTTGCGTGTTCCGTCATGCGTTACAGTAACCAGCTGCCTACGTTGGTTGGGGCACGTTTTTCCTGCAGGCCTTTAAATCCTTTAACGCAGCGAACGATAAACCAGACCGCGAGCGCCAATAAAAGTGGGAAGCCGATCACCACCAGGGTGAGTAGGAAAGCGACACTTGCGTACAATAAACCAATCCAGAACGTGCGTATCTGATAGCGGTAATGTTCGTCTAACCAGGCGGGTCCTTTGCCTTGATACACATAGGCAATGATGACACCCACTACCGAGGTGAAGCCTACGACAAAGCTTGCCAGGTAAAGCGCATAAACCACTAAGGCCATAGTAGTATCGGGCTGTTTGGCTGGTTCATGGGTTGCGTGTTCTGAAATTATTTCGCCTTCAATTGGCGAGTCGTTACGACTGTCATGCATGGTTTTTCCTACCCTTGACGCGGTTTAGGCAATAAAACAAATGTCCTTAAAGCGCAATATGATACCTTGCGTGGCGCGGCTAAGCATCAGTAGCTGGCCCACAAGGTATCAAGGAAACTGTTAACGGGCCGGTCGGCATATTTCTAAAAGATTGCCATCGGGGTCACGCAGGTAAACAGACTCGATTGGGCCATTGGCGCCCTGACGGGCCACGGGGCCAAGTTCAACGTCGATATCCAGTGCCTCAAGGTGCTGCTGAAATTCATCCAACGGCAGTTGGCAACGTAGGCACAGATCTAAGCTGCCAGGGGTTGGGGTAGCAGAAATTGGCTCGATATCGGTATCGGTTTGATGAAGCCGTAGGGCCGTGTCACCCAGCATTAGATCCACCCGTTGTGCATCACGATAGCGTACATCCAGCCCCAAAACGCGTGAATAGAAATCAACCGCGCGACCCATATCGGTCACGGTCACTACAAGATGGTCCAGACCTGAGAGCATGCCACTTTCCTTAAATGCAAAACCGAAAACCACAGGATACGACGATGCGATGCTGTCCGCTATGCAGCGAAACGAAAGTCACCGTATATCACCAGGATCACCGTCGTGATTATTACCAGTGTGCCACGTGTTTGCTGGTGTTTGTGCCGTCAGAGCAGCATTTAAGCGCAGCGGATGAAAAAGCGGAATACGATAAGCACCAAAACTCACCCGATGATACGGGGTATCGAGATTTTCTCGGCCGATTGTTTGCCCCGTTACGGGCTAAATTGCCCAAAGGGGCCAAGGGATTGGATTTTGGCGCGGGGCCGGGGCCAACGCTTTCGGTAATGTTCGAGGAAGTCGGCCACCCGATGGCCATCTTCGATATTTTCTATGCACCCGATACATCGGTATTACAGCACTCCTATGACTTTATTACCGCCACGGAGGTGCTGGAGCATCTGGCGCTGCCTGGCCAGGTATTGACGCAATTGGTCGGTCAGCTTGCCCCCGGCGGCTATTTGGGGCTAATGACCAAGCGCGTTACCACACAAGCAGCCTTTTCACGCTGGCACTATATTAATGATCCTACCCACGTATGTTTTTTTAGTGAAGCAACCTTTAAATGGTGGGCCGCAAAGCATCAATTGACAGTCGAATTTCCTGCTAAGGATACGGTTATTCTGAGAAAACACTAATTACTGGGGAAGAGGTGTGAAAAAGCGTTGACTTTGTGCTATCCAAAGCAATAATTGCGCGCCCGTTTCTTGCCTGTGGTTGTGTGGGAGGCGATAACGGTTCTTAAGCAGCGTCTTTAGCAATTTGTTTGGCAAGGTGAGGTTTTTCATGTCGCGGCAACTACTGGCCATGGCGCTAGCGCCCCTGTTAGGCCTATTTATTCTGGGTATTGGCAACGGTTTTTTAGCGACCTTGATCACCGTACGCCTGGATGCCGCCGGGGAGTCTGCGACGGTTATCGGGGTTGTCTCATCGGCCTATTTTATTGGTCTGGCGCTGGGCGCCATGGTTAATGACCGTTTGCTGCTGCGCATTGGCCATATTCGCGCCTACGGTAGTTTTGCATCGCTAGTCGCCGTGACGGTGCTTCTGCAAGGATTGTTCTTCGACCCCTGGGCATGGTTTGCGCTGCGTTTGGTGGGCGGCTGGGCCACGGTAGGCGTTTATCTGGTTATCGAGAGCTGGCTGCTGACGGCGGGCGACCAGAAAGTCCGCGGCCGCTTGCTGGCCCTGTATATGATCTCGCTATATGCCGCCGGTGTGCTGGGCCAACTGCTGCTGGGCGTGACCAATGCCATGGGAGTAACCGCGCCTTTTATGGTGATTGGCCTGCTGGCCTCGCTCTCTGTGCTGCCCATGGCCATGATCCCGCGCGTATCGCCAATCATGGAGCATGCAGAGCCATTGCCACCGCATCGTCTGATTACGCTCACCCCCACGGGCGTGATGGGTAGTTTAGGTTCAGGCATGGTGGTTGCCGCCGCCTATACGCTGTTACCGCTCTATCTACAGCGCATTGGCATGAGCGTAAGTCAGGTGGGGCAGATGATGGCGGTAGTCATCATGGGCGCGATGCTGCTCCAATACCCCATCGGCCGCTGGTCGGATCGGCATGACCGGCAGATGGTGTTGATTGGTATCAGCGGCTTCTGTGTGCTGATCTCGGCGGCGATGCTTTGGCTGCCGCTCTCCACGCTAGTGCTGGGCGCGCTGCTGTTCCTGCTGGGTGGCGGAGTATTTGCGCTGTATCCAGTTGCGGTGAGTCACGCCGCTGACCGTGCCCCGGCGGGCGCGCTGGTTCGGATGAGTCAGGGTCTGCTGCTGATCAACTCGATAGGTGCCACCATCAGCCCGCTGTTGATCTCACCGGTAATGACGGCGATGGGCGACGCAGGTCTGTTCTGGGCTTTCGGCTCACTAAGCCTGTTCCTGGTTATATTCTTCTCCTGGCGTCGTCACCTACGCCCCGCGCCCGTACCCGTCGCACCCTTTACACCCACGACTCCCATGACCGCTGCGGGTGCTGAACTGGTGGTAACCGAAGAGTTGCTGCAGGGAGCGCTCGAGCATGAGTATCTGGAAGATTTATCCGATGCCGTTTGGGATGTAGATGCCGTTGAGCCGGTTGTAGGGCCGCCTGCGGAAGATGAAAGCCATATCACTTTCTATGACGACGTTGAGCAGGCGGCAGTGCGCAAATAAGCAGGGCTATAAACGGGGTGGAAAGCGGCTGATACCTTGGGCTAATAGTATCTGTGAGAGAGTGTTACTACTATCCTAGGCATACTTTCAAACAATTGTTTGAGAAAATTTTGCTTAATTTTCAGCCCGAGGTTTGCCATGAATGTTTATGCCGCGCCGATACGCGATTTGCGCTTTGTGCTTGAAGAGCTCTTGGCGCATCGTTCACTAAGCTTACCGGGCTTTGAAGATGCCTCGCCTGACCTGGTCGAGGCGGTGCTTGAGGAAGCGGCAAAACTGGCCGGTGACGTATGGGGGCCGCTTAATACCCTTGGCGACCGCCAGGGTGCTAAACGCCAGAGCGATGGCCGCGTAACAACGCCGGACGGCTTTGCAGCCGCCTACCAGGCCTATGTGGAAGGGGGCTGGAACGGCATCGGCGTATCCGAAGCGTTAGGTGGCCAAAACCTGCCCGAAGTGGTGGCCAGCGCCGTGCAGGAAATGCTCCATGGCGCCAACATGGCGCTAGGCCTTTGCCCCATGCTGACCGCGGGTGCGATTGAAGCGCTGGCGCATCACGGCAGTGACGCGTTAAAGGCAGCCTACCTCCCTAAACTCGTCGAAGGTACCTGGACCGGCACCATGAACCTGACCGAGCCCCAGGCAGGGTCGGATCTTTCCAAAGTGCGTACCAAAGCGGTTCCCGAAGGCGATCACTACCGTATTAGCGGTCAAAAAATCTATATCACCTGGGGCGAGCACGACGCCGCTGAAAATATCATTCACTTTGTGCTGGCGCGCAAACCCGATGCCCCTGAAGGTAATAAAGGCATTTCGCTGTTTCTGGTACCCAAATTTCTGGTCAATGCTGATGGCTCTCTGGGCGAGCGCAACGACGTTATCTGTACTGCTATCGAACACAAACTGGGTATCCACGGCTCGCCTACCTGCTCGTTAAGTTTTGGCGAGCAAGGAGGCGCGGTAGGGTACCTGGTGGGCGAAGAAGGGCGTGGCCTGAACCATATGTTCACGATGATGAACGAGGCGCGCCACAAAGTCGGCATTCAGGGTATTGGTGTGGCTGAGCGTGCCTGCCAGCACGCGTTTGCCTATGCCCGCGAGCGCCAACAGGGCCGCTTGCCCGTGGCTCGTGGAGGTAAGGAATGCACCATCAGCGAGCATCTGGATGTGCGGCGCATGCTGCTTTCCATGCGCGCTCGCACCGATGCTCTGCGTGCCTTGGCACTTTACTGCGCAGCCCAGCTGGATATCGCCCGTCATGCTGAAAACCAAGCCGAGCGTCAAGCGGCCCAGGCGCGTGTAGACATACTCATCCCGGTCGTGAAAAGCTTTTCGACCGATCAGTCAGTGGACATTGCCTCGCTAGGCCTTCAGGTGCATGGCGGCATGGGGTATATCGAAGAAACGGGCGCCGCGCAGCTGCTGCGTGATGCGCGCATCGCACCGATTTATGAAGGTACCAACGGTATCCAGGCGCTGGATTTAGCCGGGCGCAAGTTACAGCGTGATAACGGCGAGGCGTTTGCCAGCCTGCTAAGCGATGCGGCCGAAACCGTCAAGAAGCTTAATGCCGCCCCGCCGCTTGGCCACCTGGGGCAAGCATTAGCCGCTGGACTTGAGGATTTAAGCGCCGCCCAGCAACAGGTACTTGAGCAGGGTAAAGACCCTGACAGCGGGCCGGATGCCGTGCAGGGCTATGCAACGCCGTTTTTAAACCTGGCAGGTCACGTGCTGTGCGCTTGGCAGATGGGCCAAGCGGCGCTTAGCGCGCAGGCTGCGCTCAACAACGGCAGCGATGACCCTTTCTATACGGCCAAGATGCGCAGCGCCGAGTTTGCAATTATGCAGTGGCTTCCGATTGGGCGTGCCCAGCGGGCCGTGATCGAAGCGGGCATCCAGTGCTTGAGTGACTTTGAAGTAGATTGATATAGAGCCGCCGCCCTTGAGGCGGCGGCACTGTTTCCAACGATAAAAACAAGCTATAAAAACGGCTTGATACAACAAACGCTATTCAGGCGAACAAGCTGGCGCAACGGGCAAACTTCGCCAATCAAGGAGCGCTGTATGTCTTCTATTTTCGAGCAGGACCTTCCCCAAACCGCCGCCAACCATGTACCGCTCTCGCCGCTAACCTTTATGGAGCGTACGGCATCCATTTATCCCGATTATCCCGCTATCGTACATGGCCAGACCCGGCGCAGCTGGGCTGAAACCTGGGTACGCTGTCGCAAGCTTGCTTCCGCGCTTGAACAGCGCGGCATTCAACCAGGTCAGACGGTGGCCGCCATGTTGCCCAATACTCCTGCCATGTTTGAAGCGCACTTTGGCGTGCCCCTGGCAGGCTGCGTGCTCAATACCTTAAACATTCGTCTCGACGCTGAGGCGATCAGCTATATGCTGGCCCACGGTGAGGCCAAAGCCATTCTTGTGGACCCTGAGTTTTTCGAGGTGATTGAGGCAGCGGTCGCCATGCTTGAACAAAAACCACTGATCATTGATGTTGCGGATGTGGAGTTTCTGGGCGATGTCCAAGGTATTGGCGAGGTGGAGTATGAAGCTCTGCTCGCCGAAGGCGACCCCGATTACGCCTATCGGTTGCCGGATGATGAATGGAAGGCCATCTCGCTTAACTACACCTCGGGCACTACGGGTAAGCCCAAAGGCGTGGTTTACCATCATCGGGGCGCCTACCTGAACGCTGTCAGCAACGTGATGGAGTGGGCGATGCCGCATCATCCCACCTATCTGTGGACGCTGCCGATGTTTCACTGCAACGGCTGGTGCTTTCCCTGGACGATTGCCGCCAATGCCGGGGTCAATGTTTGCCTGCGTAAAGTCGAGCCCAAAAAGGTGATGCAACTGATTGCCGATGAGCGTGTCAGCCACTTCAGCGGCGCGCCGATTATTCTTAACGGCTTGGTGAACCTGCCCGCTGAAGATAAGCGGGAATTCGACCACACAGTAAAAGTGACGACTGCTGGAGCCGCGCCGCCAGCCTCGGTGATTGCGGGCATAGAAACACTGGGCATCGAAGTGACCCACGTGTATGGGTTAACCGAAGTGTATGGGCCGGTAACGGTATGTGCCTGGCGTGAGGCCTGGAATGAGCTCCCCCTGGCTGAGCGCGCCACGATCAAATCACGTCAGGGCGTGCGCTACCATATGTTGGAAGCGCTGTGCGTTGCCGACCCGATTACGCTTGAGCCCGTGCCGAAAGATGGTGAAACCATTGGCGAAATCATGATGCGCGGCAACAACGTGATGAAAGGCTATTTAAAAAATCCAGAGGCCACGCAGCAGGCGTTAGAGGGCGGCTGGTATCACACGGGTGACCTGGCCGTCTGGCATGCAGATGGGTATATCGAAATTAAAGACCGTTCCAAGGACATCATTATTTCGGGCGGTGAAAATATCTCCACTATTGAGGTGGAAAACGCCATTTATAGCCATCCGGCGGTAGAAGAAGCCGCCGTTGTCGCCAAGCCGGATGACAAGTGGGGAGAAACGCCCTGCGCGTTTGTAAAACTGAAAATCGGCTATGGCGAGGTTGGCGAAGCAGACATTATTGCGCACTGCCGCGAGCGGTTAGCCGGATTCAAGGTACCCAAAACGGTAGTGTTCAGCGAGTTGCCTAAAACCTCGACGGGCAAGATACAAAAATTTGTTTTGCGTGAAGAGGCAAAACAGCATTAAAGAAACGGCGATAGAAGAAGTCATTGCCTCTCAACCAAGCGTTCGCTAGGGTTGGAAGGCAGGCCAGTTAACGCCGCAATAACAATGAAGGAGCCAACATGAGCGAAACAGTGATTGAGAAGGTCGACAACGACGGCGTGGTACGTCTCACCATCAACCGCCCGAAGGCGCTGAACGCCCTGAATAGCGAAGTGCTTGCCGCGTTAGAGGCCCACCTCGTTGAGCTTGAAGCCCAGCCCAACCTGCGCGCGGTGCTGATTACCGGCGCGGGCGAAAAGTCCTTTGTCGCCGGGGCTGATATCACCGAAATGCGCGATAAAACGCCTGAGGAGGCCCGCGCATTTGCAAGTCAGGCGCTACGGACCATCAAACGGTTGGAAACATTGCCAGTGCCGGTGGTCGCGCTGGTGAACGGGTTTTGCCTTGGCGGCGGCTGCGAACTGGCATTGGCCTGCGATTGGGCGGTAGCGAGCGACAACGCCGTATTTGGTCAACCGGAAGTATTGCTGGGCGTGATCCCTGGCTTTGGCGGCACCCAGCGCTTGCCGCGCCGCATAGGCCCGGCCATGGCGATTGATCTGGTCACCACCGGACGCAAGATTGACGCGCAGGAAGCGCTGCGTATTGGTCTGGTCAATCGGGTAATGCCCCAGGCTGAGCTTGAAAGCTATGTCGAAGAACTTACCAAGCAGCTTAAAGGCAACGGCCCGCAGTCGGTACGCGGCGCCAAGCAGGCAGTACACGACGGCATGGATCAGGATCTCGACAGCGCATTGGCGCTCGAAACCAGCCTGTTTGCGTTCTGCTTCGCCGGTGAAGAGCAGAAAGAGGGCATGGCGGCCTTCGTCGAGAAGCGCAAACCCAACTTTTAAGCGCTTGTGTTAACCAAAAGAAGCGGGCATATGGCCTAATGCCAGTCAGTTAAGCCTGACTGGCTTTTTTCTGACCGTATATTTTTGTGGGCGTGCCCGAACAACACGCGGGTACGACCTTTCTCGTCTATCGGGTAGTAAGAACGAAGGCGCCATCTCCAG
>NZ_JAGOBJ010000015.1 GCF_017983445.1 Halomonas sp. | reverse complement strand
CCGAACTCAGTAGTGAAACCGCTTAGCGCCGATGGTAGTGTGGGGTCTCCCCATGCGAGAGTAGGTCATCGTCAGGCACTTATCCTAAAAATCCCCCCGGGCGTGCGCCTGGGGGGATTTTTTTTGGTTGGATTTATCAATTCCCTCGTTACACTACCGTGCGGTTTTCTGGTGTTTTATGTCAAAATGCACTCCTTACGGAGGATTGCTATGACTCAAATGCGCTGGGAGCAGCTACTTTCCCCTCGACGCCTGCACGATCAACGTCCGGATAACACGCGCGAAATTGGGCGTACCCCCTTTCATAAAGATCACGACAGGATCGTCTTTTCAGGCTCATTTCGGCGTTTGGGCCGTAAAACCCAGGTCCATCCGTTAACGGAAAACGATCATATTCATACGCGACTAACCCATTCGTTGGAAGTCGGCTGCGTAGGCCGCTCTTTGGGCATGATTGTGGGCGAGCTGTTGCATGATCGTCTACCGGAATGGATTACGCCCGCAGATCTAGGGGTCATCGTACAAACGGCTTGCCTGGGACACGATATTGGCAACCCACCTTTCGGTCATGCCGGTGAGTATGCGATTCGCGACTGGTTCCGCCGTGGTCAGGGTAGCGGTCTGCTAGATGGTCTGTCAGAGGCTGAACGCGAAGATTTGCTGACTTACGAAGGTAATGCTCAAGGTTTTCGTGTCATTACCCAAATTGAATATAACCAATTCAATGGCGGTATGCGTTTATCGGCGGCGACATTGGGTACGCTGCTGAAATATCCCTGGACCGTACGCTATGGCGGCCGGGCAGGTAAGTTTGGCTGCTACCAATCTGAGCAGGCGCTCCTGAAAGAAGTGGCTGAAGCGGTAGGCCTATTGCCTCAGGGTGATCAACGCTGGTGTCGTCACCCCTTGGCATGGTTGGTCGAAGCCGCCGACGATATCTGTTATGCCTTGCTGGACCTTGAAGACGGTTTGGAAATGGGGATTTTACGTTACGAAGAAGTCGTGGAAATCCTGCGCCAAATTGCGGGTGAGTTTCCGCCTGAGTATGAGGAAATGCAAAGCCGCCAGGTATCTCAACGCCGACGCATTGCTTTACTGCGCGGTGCAGCCATGGAGCGCGCGGTCAACGAGGTAGGTGCGGTGTTTGTGCAACATGAGCAAGCGCTACTGAGCGGTACGTTAACAGAAGACCTGCTTGAGCTGTGCCACCCTGATTTAGGATGGGGGGTGCAATCAGCAAAACAGCTGGCTCGCGAACGTATTTTCCAGAACGAGCGCAAGGCCAAGCTTGAGATTGGGGCTTACACGACGCTGGGTATTCTCTTGGAGGCCTTTATTGGGGCGGCACATGAGCTGCACCATACCGGGCAGTCATCCTTCAAGCATCAGCGTGTGCTGGCATTGATTGGTGAAAATACGCCGCTACCCTCCTGGTCACTTTACGATAGCTACCGACGCATGCTGGACTTCATTGGTGGGATGACCGACCACTACGCAGTGGATCTTGCCCAGGAGATGGGCGGACGACTACGCGGGGATTAAGCAATTAAGCATTAAACCGATGGCTGGCGGAGATGACGCAGCTCTACCAGCCTGGCCCGCTCCATTAGCAGAAAAATAATCTTGTCATGGATTGGGTCGCTCAGAGTGCCAGGTTTTAAGTCGGTCAGCTGTTTGGAAAGTCGCTCCCCACTGACAACCAGAACATCGCCGGTCGATTCGGTCGTGTCGATTTCCCAGCCCGGCAGGACAAGTACACCGCGGACAGGGACAGGCACGCCGCAGCGCCGTTCAAGCCACTGGGTAAGCCAACTGACCGCCTGACGTGTTTTATGTAAAGGACGGCGTTCGTTCCAGTGAGGAAAGCGTAAGCGTTCACGCTCGACGACCACCTTGTTAAGCTCTCGTCCATCCGAGCCAATCGCCAGAGCCCGCGCCCGGGTTTCCAGAACGAAAACACCGTGCGGTGTGACCACTACATGGTCGATAGTAAAACTATCTGTGGGTACATCATGAAATACGTAGTAAGGATGCGCCTCGGGCCGGATAAGACGCTCAAGCTCCTGACCCACGGCTAGTTCGCAGGCAAGGCCTAGTTTCAGCCGTCTGATGCGTTGATAGTCACGTACTAACAGGAGCGAAAAGGCTAGCACGAGCAGGGTACTTAAAAGCCCGTACAGTGCCCACTCGACCCACTCCTGCCGATTGACGAATAGCATCCTGCCCATGCCGTATACCAGCGGGGCCAAGCTGATAATCGGGCCTAGGGCGCCGTTGAGAAACAGGCTTGAGAAGGCTTGATCAAGACGGTAACGCAACGCTTGCCCAGGCTCACGCAGCGGCGCATCAAAGGGCGACTCAACGCGCGCATCGTGTAGGCTGCGTAGCGCTATTACAATGCCGCCCATCGCGGCCATGGGGAATAAAAAGATGAGCGGTAGCAGGTATTCCAGCCAAACCATTGCAGTGCCTTGCCCCTTTGCGGCCTACCTCGTGGTAGGCCTGATAGTAGAGAGACCGGTTATCCGCCCGCAAGCTTAACCTGATAACCCTGTGCAGTTAACGCCTCGCGTAACGTATCGCGATGATCGCCTTGAATCTCTATTATGCCATCTTTCACCGCACCGCCCGTCCCGCAGCGCTTTTTAAGCTTTTTAGCCAAATCTTTTAGCTCGGCTGCGGGTAAAGGAATGCCACTAATCGTGGTTACACCTTTACCCTTACGACCACTGGTCTCGCGACAAATGCGCACAATACCATCTAGCGCGGCAAGACGCGCCTGTTCGCTGCTCGCATCACAGCAACAGGCATCTAACGCTTCGCGGCATTCAGGGCAGGTTTTGCCATGTTCAGTTGAATAAACAAGGCCACCGAGCTGATCCCGTAAAGAGGACATGATTATCCTCCGATGGCACGTTGAGGGGCGGGCGAGCGCCAGACTTCACGGTAAAGTCGTTCGATAACGGCGGGTAGCTGATACATATTACTGATCATGATAGCGTTTTCAGGCGTCTCTTCGGCGTCGGGAAAGCGATTTAAATGAATGACTGTCATTCCGGCTTCAAGTGCTGCGCGAACGCCCACCAGAGCATCATCGATAGCGATGCAATCATGTGCACTATAACCCATGATACTGGCTGCGTGCAGATGTAAACAGGGCTCGGGTTTCCAGCAATTGGCGGTATAGCCGCTAAACAGGCGATTATCAAAATAACCGCTAAGCCCGGTAGCCTGAAGTGCTGTGTAGATCTTTGTTTCAGGCCCGTTGGAGACAACCGCACTTGGGTAAGCGGCCAGCGCATCAAGCGCCTCGCCAGCACCGGGAATCAACGTTAGCTCTTCGGCAAGACGGCTGGCCAGATTAGACCGCATGGTGCTTTCCATGCGGTTCAGCTGCTCAGGGTCTACGTCGCCGTAACGCTGCTGTAAGTCGGCCACAATGCGTCGGAATCGGGCGCCGCGAAATTCGCCAAGATAATCCGTAGGTGCAAACGGTAATCCGACCGAGTTCAGGCCGATGGCCATTTCTTCGGCTAAAAGCGGTTCACTATCGACGAGGGTGCCATCACAGTCAAACAGCAAAAGTGGAAGCGGCATTGTGATTCCTTGCAGCGACTCAAACGCTACCAGTGTTAGTTGAAGAGCCTGCCAAACGTCTATTGAACGAGATTTTTAGGCTTTTGTGAACAGTGTTTCGTAATTTTTTGTAGTCAACACTGTAATAATGCATTGATGCACGATTGGCGATGAGAAGTACTTAAGGAGGGTACTTAAAAAGGGCACTTAAGAAAGGTATTTAAGAGAGGGACTTAAGCGAGGAGGGCTTAAAAGCTAAGGTGGGCATCGCCTTGATCAACACGATACCCAGAAGTAATCAAATTTTAACGTGATAATCGACGCGAATTGGCGCTACTGCGACGATGATAGGGCTGCATGGCTTGGCGGCTGGTTACCCACCAGGGTGCGTGTTGGCCACCTAACATATTGAATAGCGCTTTTTGCATGACAAGACCTGCTTCCATACTGGCATCGAGCTTCTCGGACACCATACGCTGGTTCTCTTTCATCATTTTTGGACTGAAAAAAGGCTGCGTTTGCCACAGTTGGTTACGCATGGTGATGGTCGACCAGGACGTGGTACATAGCTCAAGTGCCATCAGGCCGACTTTCCAGGCATCAAACATTGCCGCAGGTGACATGGGAACTAAGGCAGGGTGGGTAGATGGTTTCATAAGCAGGCTCCGCTGGTGAACGTCTACTCAGTGTTGGCCTGTCGATGCTGCAATGCAATAACTATTTGTGTTGGCCGAGCATCAGGCACAAAAAAGACAGCCAAATGGCTGTCTTTTAATTTAGGTTACGCTCGGAATTACCTGACTTTAGGGTCTAACTCGCCACGCTCGTAGCGGTTGAACATTTCTTCAAGGTTGATCGGCTTGATCTTGCTGGCATTGCCCGCAGTGCCAAAAGCTTCGTAGCGAGCGATACACAGATCGCGCATGGCTGTTACGGTTTCCTTGAGGAATTTGCGCGGGTCAAATTCAGATGGGTTCTGAGCCATAAAGCGGCGCACTGCACCGGTAGATGCCAAGCGCAGATCGGTATCGATATTGACCTTACGCACGCCGTGCTTGATGCCTTCAACGATCTCGGAAACCGGCACACCGTAGGTTTCCGGAATCTCGCCGCCGTACTGGTTGATCACCTCAAGCCACTCTTGCGGTACAGAAGAGGAGCCGTGCATGACCAGGTGGGTGTCCGGGATACGCGCGTGGATCTCCTTGATGCGCTGGATAGACAGCGTATCGCCCGTCGGCGGCTTGGTGAACTTGTAAGCACCGTGGCTGGTACCGATAGCGATCGCCAAGGCATCCACGTGAGTTGCTTTAACAAACTCGGCGGCTTCTTCCGGGTCGGTCAGAAGCTGTTCCATATCCAGCTTGCCTTCAGCGCCAATGCCGTCTTCTTCACCGGCCATGCCGGTTTCCAGACTACCCAGGCAGCCAAGCTCGCCCTCAACGGAAACACCACAGGCGTGAGCCATTTCGACCGTACGACGCGTCACATCAACGTTGTAGGCGTAGTCGGTAGGCGTTTTGCCATCTGTACCCAACGAGCCATCCATCATGACTGAGGAAAAGCCCAATTGGATGGAGCGCTGGCACACTGCAGGGCTAGTGCCGTGATCCTGGTGCATGACCACCGGGATATGCGGGAACTCTTCAACCGCGGCCAAAATCAGGTGGCGCAGGAAAGGTGCGCCCGCATATTTGCGTGCGCCTGCCGAGGCCTGAACGATCACTGGCGAGTCGGTAGCATCCGCCGCTTCCATGATGGCGCGCATCTGCTCAAGATTATTAACGTTGAATGCCGGAATGCCGTAGCCATATTCGGCAGCGTGGTCGAGCATCTGACGCATGCTGATCAAAGCCATGGGATCACCTTCTTTAAGTTATCAGTGTGAACGAGTGCGAAAATGTGCAGGTTCAATTCGTTTAATGTTAACCGCGTTTGGCGGCTGCTTCGAGCGCGACAACAGCAGGTAACTGCTTACCTTCAACGTACTCAAGAAATGCGCCGCCGCCGGTTGAAATATACGAAACGCGATCAGCAATAGCATATTTGTCGATGGCGGCTAACGTATCACCCCCGCCCGCGATAGAAAATGCTGAGCTGTCGGCAATCGCTTTGGAAATAACTTCTGTGCCTTTACCAAACTGATCAATTTCAAACACGCCGACCGGGCCGTTCCACAAGATGGTGCCCGCATCTTTGAGCATACTGGCTAAATGCGCGGCAGTCTCAGGACCAATATCCAGAATCATTTCATTATCAGCCACCTGGTCAACCGGTTTGACGACTGCATCGGCAGATTCTGAAAACTCGGTCGCCACTACAACATCGGTAGGCAATGGAATCGAAACCTTTTCCATGAGCGCTTTCGCCTGGGCAACCAGATCAGCTTCATGAAGCGATTTGCCCACATTATAGCCCGCCGCCGCGATAAAGGTGTTGGCAATCCCGCCGCCGACGATCAGCTGGTCACACTTCACTGAAAGCGCGTTGAGCACGTCGAGTTTGGTGGAGACTTTAGAGCCACCCACGATTGCCGCCATCGGGCGGGCCGGGTTTGCCAGAGCCTTTTCAAGTGCATCCAGCTCCTGGGCAAGCAGAGGGCCAGCGCAGGCACTAGGTGCAAAGCGGGCAACACCATGGGTAGATGCCTGAGCACGGTGGGCAGTACCGAACGCGTCCATTACAAAAACATCGCAGAGTGCTGCGTACTGTTTGGCGAGTTGCTCAGCGTCTTTCTTTTCGCCAACGTTGAAGCGCACGTTCTCAAGCAGTACGACGTCGCCATTTTCAAGCGTCGGCGATGTCTCAAGATAGTCGCTGACCAAAGTGACCGGCTGGCCTAACAGGCTGCTTAAATGTTCTGCAACAGGCGCCAGAGAAAACTCGTCGGCAGTCTCGCCTTCGGTAGGGCGACCAAGGTGGCTCATCAGCATCACCTTGGCACCAGCCTTCACGGCTGCCTGGATGGTGGGAAGCGCCGCTCTCAAACGCGCATCGCTGGACACCTTGCCATGCTTGATCGGCACGTTAAGGTCTTCACGAATCAGCACGCGTTGCCCTTCCAAAGGCAGGTCAGTCATTTTTTGCACGTTCATATGAGCGGTTTCCTCGTTTTCCAGGCGGTGAATCAGATAGGTGATATGACAATCAAGGCCATGATAAACAATGCTAGACAGCGTTTTCCTTGGAAATAACCGCAAGCCGTTGCGCAATATCGAGCATGCGGTTGGCAAATCCCCATTCGTTGTCAAACCAACATAAGAGCTTGATCAAACGTTTGCCAGCCACGCGGGTCTGCGTTGCATCTAAAATGCCCGAGCGTGGGTCGTGATTGAAATCAATTGATGCCATGGGTTCTTCGGTATAGCCGAGCACGCCCGCCAAGCGCTGCTGGCTTGCGCTATGTAACAAGTCGTTGACTTCCTGAGCGCTGGTATCGCGACGCACCGTCAGCGCGGCATCCATGGCGGACACATTGATCGTGGGTACGCGTACGTGCAGACACTCAAAACGCTCTGCCAGGTGAGGCATCAAACGGCTGATGCCACGTGCCAGGCCGGTATCGATCGGTACGATGGACTGCATCGCGGAGCGGGCCAGGCGCAGATCGGTTTGGTGATAGGCATCAATCACTGGCTGATCATTCATGGCTGAGTGAATAGTGGTCGTGACGCCGTGCTCCAGCCCCAGCGCTTCGTCCAGCACGGTCAATAAGGGAACCAGACAGTTGGTGGTACACGACGCCGCCGATAAAATCCGCTGAGAGGGTGCCAGCTCATGCTGATTGATGCCCCATACCACTGTCGTGTCAACGTCACTTTCCGCCGGCTGCGAAAACAGCAGGCGCTTTGCACCTGCAGCCAGATGTTGCTCGGCCGTCGCGCGATCTTTAAAGCTACCCGAGCATTCCAGTACCAGATCAATGTCCAGCGCTTTCCAGGGTAGCTCACGAGGATCTTTTTCACACACAACGTGAATACGCTGCCCGTTGACGATCAGCGCTTCGCCGTCATTTTCGACAATGCCTGGAAAACGACCGTGGGTGGTGTCATACCGGGTCAGGTAGGTAATCGTCGCTAAGTCTGACAGCTCATTAATGGCGACAACCTCAAGAGTGGGGTCGTTACGCTCAATCAGCGCACGCAATACGCACTGACCGATGCGCCCATAACCATTGATGGCGATGCGATACGTTGGCGTGGTGTGCGTAGAGGCAGAATTAGCCATGTAGGAAAGCGGCTCTTATAAAAGTGGATCAATGACCGTGAGTAATGAAATGCATTGGCGATGATAACGTATTTCAACCACCTACGCCTATCAGACGCCAGGCCAGCGGCAGTATGAGAGCCGTAAAAATACCCGTCAGGCTCATTCCCAGCGAAGCAAATGCACCGGCGGCTGGGCTAATTTCAAACGCCCGCACCGTGCCGATGGCGTGGCCGTTAAGCCCTAAGGCAAAGCCAATGATGCGGTCATCGTCGATCCTTAGAAACCGGGCAGCGAGGCCCACGAACGCCGCTGTGGCAACGCCGGTAACCAGCAGCGCACCTAATAGTAACGCCACCGAGCCGCCAATTTGCTCGGTAATGCCGATGGCAATAGGCGCGGTGACGGATTTGGCGGCAAGAGAGGCCAGAATTTGCGGGGAACTGCCCATAAGCCAGGCAATCAGCAGGGCATAGCAGGCAGCCAGGCTTGCCGCGATAGGCAAGCAAATGGCCAGCGGTCGCCACAATGCACGAATATGCGGCATCTGTTGATAAAGCGGCATCCCCAGTGCGACGGTGGCGGGCCCGAGTAGAACCGTTAGCCAGGACGCATCCTGCCGATAAGCTGCATACGGCAGGCCAATAATCGCTAGGATCGCGGCCAGCAACAGCGCGGCAATTAAAATAGCCGGTAACCAGGTAGGCTGCTTGAGCTTTTTAAATACCAGGTTGCCAAGCAGGTACGCGGTAAAGGTCAGCCCAACCGCAAACAGCGGTGTTGCGGTTAAGGCGTCAGGCAAAGCGTTAGCGGGCATGCGTTTTTCCCATCAGGCGCTTGAGCAGCCACAGCGTGGTAATCACGCTGAGCAGCGTCCCAATAATAAGCGCACAGAGAATCGCCAGCCACTGGCCAGCGAGCTCATCAAGAATAAAAAAAACGCCCACGACGCCCGGCATGATCAGCATGGCAAGCAGGCCGATCAAGGGCTGCGCCGCGGCGGCGATCGTTGAGGGAACACGGCCCCAGACGGCAAGCGTAGCGGTTAGCAACAGCATGCCGATGACGCCGGATGAAACCGGAAGACCGGTGAAGTGAACCATCACTTCACCGATCAGCCAGTAGCTAATTAGCCATAAAAAGCCATTAAGTGCGGGCACTGTTAGCCAAGCAATTCATCAGCGTGCTTGAGGATATTTTCAACTGTAAAGCCGAAATGCTTGAACAGCTCACCCGCTGGCGCCGATTCACCGAACGTGGTCATGCCGATCACGCGGCCGTCCAGACCCACATACTTGTACCAGTAGTCGGCATGGGAGGCTTCGATGGCAATACGTTTGGTGACCGCTTTGGGCAGTACGCTTTCGCGGTACTCGGCATCCTGGCCGTTGAAGCGGTAAGTGGACGGCATGGAAACCACGCGTACCGCTTTACCCTGCTTTTCAAGCTCGGCTGCGGCGTCCATGGCTAGCGCCACTTCTGAACCGGTAGCAATCAGGATCAGCTCCGGCGTGGCATCAGAGTCTTTGAGCACGTACCCGCCACGCTGGATAGACGCCAGCTGCGCTTTGGTGCGTGACTGGTGCGGCAGGTTCTGACGCGACAGGATCAGCGCCGTGGGGCCAGAGTGACGCTTGATGGCCGCATCCCAGGAGGCGGCAGTTTCCACGGCGTCACACGGGCGCCAGGTATTCAGGTTTGGCGTCGTGCGCAGGCTGGTCAGCTGCTCGATGGGCTGGTGGGTCGGGCCATCTTCACCCAGACCAATTGAGTCATGGGTGAATACGTAGATTGCCTGTTGGCCCATCAGCGCCGCCATACGTACCGCGTTACGCATGTATTCCATGAAGATCAGGAAGGTCGCGCCGTAAGGCACAAAGCCACCGTGCAGGGCGATACCGTTCATTACTGCACCCATGCCAAACTCACGCACGCCATAGTGCAGGTAGTTGCCGCTGGCATCTTCAGGCGTGATCGCTTTGGCGTCTTTCCAGAACGTCAGATTGGACGGCGCGAGGTCGGCACTGCCGCCAAGGAGTTCCGGCATCTGCGGGCCAATCACGTTAAGCGCTTCAAGCGACGCTTTACGGGTAGCGATGCTATCGCCTTTTTCCTGGGCCTGCTGAATCAACGCTTCGGTCGCGAGCTCTGCCGGCAACTGACCTTTCATGCGACGCTTGAACTCACGCGCTTCCGTCGGGAAGGCGTCACTGTAACGGGCAAAGCGCTTTTCCCACTCCTGCTGCCGGGTTTTACCCGCGTCACGTGCATCCCAGGCGGAGTAGATCGGCTCGGGAATATGGAAAGGCGCGTGCGGCCAGTCAAGCTCTTTACGCGCCAGGGCGATTTCTTCTTCACCCAGCGGCGAGCCGTGGGACTCTTCCTTGCCCTGCTTGTTGGGTGCACCAAAACCGATGATCGTTTTGCAGATAATCAGGCTGGGCTTGTCGTCATTCTGCTTGGCAAGCTCAATGGCTGCCTGGATCTCTTCAGGCTTGTGGCCATCGACGTTGGGCACCACGTGCCAGCCGTAGGCTTCAAAGCGTTTGGCGGTATCGTCGGTAAACCAACCTTCGACCTCGCCATCAATTGAGATGCCGTTATCGTCGTAAAGCGCGATCAGCTTACCCAGCTGCTGGGTACCCGCGAGCGACGCCGCCTCGTGAGAGATGCCTTCCATCAGGCAGCCATCACCCAAAAAGCACCAGGTATGGTGATCAACAATGGTGTGGCCGGGGCGGTTAAACTGCGCTGCCAAGGTTTTTTCAGCAATCGCAAAGCCGACCGCGTTGGCAAAACCCTGACCCAAGGGGCCGGTGGTAGTTTCGATGCCAGGTGCGTAGCCAAATTCCGGGTGGCCCGCGGTGGGCGAGTGTAGCTGACGGAAATTCTGCAGTTGTTCCAGGCTTAACTCATAGCCGCTTAAGTGCAGCAGTGAGTAGAGCAACATTGAGCCGTGGCCATTGGACAGCACGAACCGGTCACGATCGGCCCACTTGGGATCTTCGGGGTTGTGCTTGAGGTGATCATTCCACAGCACCTCGGCAATATCAGCCATGCCCATGGGGGCGCCAGGGTGGCCAGACTTGGCCTTCTGAACAGCATCCATGGAAAGGGCGCGAATGGCATTGGCCAGCTCAAAACGGGACGGCATGGGGGTGCTCCTCGCCTGAAAACGTAAATAATGAAGGCGCTATTGTCGCTGACTTCCCCTGTTGCGGCAAATGCGGCGGCAAATGTAGCAGCAAATTATAGGGCACATTCTGGGAAGAACTCCCAACAGCGTGTAGACTCTGCCTCCCGAAGCGGCGGTCAACCTGGCAATGCCGCTTCCTTTATGGGCAGGGAACCTCCTGCCGTGATTTCCTGCTGATGCTGCGAGTAGTGTGCAGCCGTCATACAGAGGGTCGAGAGCGCGATGAGCGAATATTCCCTGTTTACCTCCGAGTCCGTCTCCGAAGGTCATCCCGATAAAATTGCCGATCAGATTTCGGATGCGGTGCTAGATGCCATTATCGCCCGGGATAAACAGGCACGGGTTGCTTGTGAAACAATGGTGAAAACCGGTGTGGCGATTATTGCCGGTGAAATTACTACCTCGGCGTGGGTGGATCTGGAAACCCTCGTCCGCGATGTAATTACCGAGATAGGTTACACCTCCTCCCACGTGGGCTTTGATGGCGCAACCTGTGGCGTGATTAACCTGATCGGCAAGCAGAGCGTCGAGATTGCTCAAGGCGTTGACCGCGTGAAGCCGGAAGATCAGGGCGCGGGCGACCAGGGTCTGATGTTTGGTTACGCGACCAACGAAACCGATTCGTTCATGCCTGCGCCGATTCACTACTCTCATCGTTTAGTTGAGCGCCAGGCCGAGCTGCGTAAAAACGGCCTGCTGCCGTGGCTGCGCCCGGATGCTAAGAGCCAGGTGACCTTCCGCTATAACGCCCAGGGCCAGCCGTGCGGGGTTGACGCGGTGGTTCTATCGACGCAGCACGACCCTGAAATCGATCAGGAAGACCTGCGTAAGATGGTCAAACGCGAAATCATCGAACAGGTGATTCCGGCAGAATGGCTCAACGAGAACACCCAGTACCACATCAACCCGACCGGCAAGTTCGTGATTGGCGGCCCGGTAGGCGACTGTGGTTTGACCGGCCGCAAGATCATCGTGGATACCTACGGCGGCATGGCGCGCCATGGCGGGGGTGCGTTCTCGGGCAAGGACCCCTCAAAAGTAGATCGTAGCGCGGCCTATGCAGGTCGTTATGTGGCCAAGAACGTCGTGGCGGCAGGGCTTGCCGATAAGTGCGAGATCCAGGTCTCCTACGCGATTGGCGTGGCGGAGCCAACGTCGGTTTCAATCGACACCTTCGGTACCGGCAAAATTGACGACGCCCAGATCGTTAAGCTGGTGAGCGAGCACTTTGATCTGCGGCCTTACGCGATCACCAAAATGCTCGACCTGCTGCACCCGATGTACCAGTTGACCGCTGCCTACGGCCACTTTGGCCGGGCACCGTTTGAGCACAGCTACACCTGGAGCGACGATAAAGGCGAGCAGTATACGGAAACCTTTACTGCCTTCCCCTGGGAGAAGACCGACAAAGCCGACGCGTTGCGTCAGGCCGCCGGTTTGTAAGCGATTCGCTAGGCTGTTTGTAAGAGAACGCCCCTTTGGCTCTGCCAGGGGGCGTTTTTTTATGCCCCCTGTTTTAGGCTAAGTCGCACGACAGGCTAAGTCATACAACAACCAAGGGGGCGTTATGCTTGCAGTACGGTGGGGACGATACATTGGTGGGCTAGTGTTAATAGCGGTGTGTGGAATGACGAGCAGCCACGTAATGGCGGCATGCCCTGCCTGGCCTAGTGAGCGCCTTGGACATGAAACTCGTGCACTCGCCGCGCAAATTGCCCAGTGGGATCATGCCTATCATGAAGAAGGCGTCTCGCTGATCGATGATGCGCTCTATGATCAAGCCGTTGATCGGCTCCAGGGTTGGCGCGCCTGCCTGAACGATTCCACCTCCCACCAGCCGCTTACCCGAGTAACATCCAGCCGTGGCACTCTCGAGCACGCGGCCGCTCAGCAAGGGCTTAGTAAAACCAACGAAGCCGGCGTGCGGCGTTTTACCAGTCGACGGGAAAACCTCTGGATACAGCCCAAGGTGGATGGCGTTGCGGTGACGCTACGCTATCAAGCGGGTGAGCTGGTTGAAGCAGTTAGTCGGGGCGACGGCCAGCAGGGGCAGGATTGGACGGTCCGTGCCTTACAACTGCCCAACGTGCCCAATACTCTGCCGACAACGACTTCGGCGATCCTCCAGGGCGAGCTTTACTGGCGGCTTGATGAACATATTCAATCCCGCGCGCCTGATTCCGGGGCGCGGGGTGCTGTGGCGGGTGCCATGGCTCAGGAAAACCCAACCTCAGAAGTGCTGGCGCAGATCGGGCTATTTGTTTGGGGTTGGCCGGACGGGCCGACCGATATGACCGAGCGGCTAGCCCAGCTTAACGCACTGGGCTTTGATACGGCCCGCTATACGCACCGGCTGGATGAAGGACACGACGCAGCCTACTGGCGGAACACATGGTTTAACAGCGCGCTGCCGTTTGCCACCGATGGCGTGGTCGTTAAGCAAGCCGTACGCCCGGGCATCGTCAACTGGTCGACCGCTGCGCCCGAATGGGCGATAGCCTGGAAATACCCGCTTCAGCAGGCGCTGGCAGAAGTACGTGGTGTGGAGTTTCGCATCGGGCGCACTGGGCGTATTACGCCGCTGCTTTGGCTTTACCCGGTTGAGTTGGAAGGAAGGCGCATCAGTCGGGTGTCATTAGGCTCGCTTGATCAATGGGAAAACCTGGATGTGCGCCCCGGTGATCAGGTAGCCATTACCTTGGCGGGGCTGACCATCCCACGGCTTGACGAAGTGGTATGGCAAACCCAGGAGCGTACGCCCGTCGTGGTACCCGCGAATGAAAACTACAATCTGTTGAGCTGTTTCCACACAGGCCCCGGCTGCGATGCTCAGCTGTTGGCACGGCTAACCTACCTTGGCGAGCAGCTTGAGCTTCAGGGTGTGGGTGAAGGAACCTGGCAGTTGCTAATGGACGCCGGGTTAATCGAAGACCTGCTCAGCTGGCTGGCGCTTGATCAGGCCGAGCTTCGTCAGGCGCACGGTATTGGCGCTGCGCGTTCTGAGGCGCTTCATGAGCAGTTTCAGGCCGCGCGGGCAGCGCCCTATAGTGCATGGCTACAGGGGCTGGGCATGCCACCTGCGGGTAAGGCCAGCGTAGAGCACTGGCCGATGCTGATCGACTACCAGCGCGCGGATTGGGAAGCGCTGCCGGGCATCGGGCCGGGTAGGGCGCAAGCTCTTCAGGCATTCTTTTCACATGCCCAGGTGCAGGCAATGGCACGTACGCTTCAGGCATTTGATGTCGACGGCTTTGAGTCGCGGTGACCTGTTAGCCAAGCCCCGTGGCACGCAGCATAACGCCCAGATAGAACGGAATCAGCAGCGGGGCGAGTAGCGTGGTGACCAACACCGCGAGCGCCCCCTTCTGCGGCTGAATGCCCAGCTCCATGGCGACGACCACCACGTTGGACGCCATGGGCACAACGCCTAGCAGCAGAATCGCCATGGCAAGCTCCGCGGGTACTGGCATGAACATCTGCAGCAGTATGACCGCCGTGAAGGTGGCGGCTGGCCAGACGATATAGCGCAGCCCCACGCAGGCAGCGATAAAGCGCGTATCCCAGGCGGCGAGCGTCACCTGACTAAGCGTCATGCCAATAATCATCATCCCCAACAGCGTGTAGGTGGCGGGGAATACATCCAGCGAACTTGCCAAGGCTGTGGGCAGCGTGACATTCAATGAACTCAGCAATAGTGCGAGCAAAAACGCATAGATCAGCGGCAGGCGGCTAATCTTGGTAAGGCTCTGGCGAATCGAGAAATGCCCGCGGGCACTCAGATAAAACCCCACGGTAAATTCATACAGATTAATCCCCAGCATGCAAAACAGATAAAGCGTTACTCCCTCTGGCGGCAGTAAAATCAGCGCGACCGGTAAACCGAAATAGCCGGTATTGCCCGTGCCCGATGAAAACGCCAGCAAAGCGCCTTCCTGAGGGCCAAAACGGTGTTGAGTAACGCGCCGCACCAGTAGCGCCAACAGGCTGACCAAGACAAACAGCGCCAGAGTTAAGACCAGGTATTGAGGAGTCGGCCCACCGTTCATCAGCGCGCGAAAAATGGTTAAGGGAGCAATTAAGTAAACCAGCAGCGTAGCAATGGGGCGTGGGTCGATTTTTAAGCGCTGTGCCGCGATAAAGCCTAGGCCCACAAAGCTCAACAACATGAGTAGCGGTCCCATTAAAGCGCTTGGGGATAGCTCCATATGCCCTCCTGGCGGCATCAAATGGTGATTAACATGAGCCGAATTAAAGGCCAAACGTGGAATCTTTCATTAGCCCCGGCGCAGTAGAACGGCGAGAATACATCAAAGTATCACTATTTATTATTGTTCTGTATGAGGAAATCCCATGAGCAGCCAAGAGCATCCGCTAGGTATCAGCTTTGAATTTTTTCCGCCCAACACTGATGCTGGGCGCGACAAGCTGATGCTGGTTCGCGATGAGCTGGCCGCTCGTAACCCGCGATTTTTTTCTGTGACCTATGGCGCGGGTGGCTCTACCCAGGCCCGTACGCGAGACACCGTGCGTACGGTTAGCCAGAGCGGCATTACCACGGCGCCACACCTTTCATGCATCGGCAGTGAAAAGGCCCAGCTGCGTGATTTGCTGGCCCAGTACCGCGAAGAAGGTATTAACAGCCTGGTCGCCCTGCGCGGCGATATGCCTTCCGGCATGGCAAGCATTGGCGAGCTGCGCTACGCCAACGAGCTGGTTGAGTTCATTCGTGAAGAAACCGGCGATCATTTTGATATTGCCGTGGCGGCCTACCCCGAATCGCATCCCCAGGCGGCTAACCTTGATAAAGATATCGAAAACTTCGCGCGTAAAGTGAAGGCGGGCGCCAACATGGCGATTACCCAGTATTTTTTCACCGCCGATGCTTACTTTAATTTTGTCGATAAAGTGCGAGCGCTTGGCGTTGAGCAGCCAATCATCCCCGGCATCATGCCGATTACCAACTACACCAAGCTTGCGCGTTTTTCGGATGCCTGCGGGGCTGAAATTCCGCGCTGGATGCGCAAGCAGCTAGAAGGCTATGGCGATGATAGCGAAGCGATTGCCGAATTTGGCACTGACGTGGTGACAAGGCTTTGCCAGCGCCTTCTGGATGGCGGCGCACCGGGCCTTCACTTCTATACGCTTAACCAGGCCGCCCCGGTATTGAAAGTGGTAGATAATCTGGTTGGCTAATCGCTTATAGGCTTTTGATTTAAATGGCGCCAGACAAAACGCCCCGCTCAATGAGCGGGGCGTTTTACGTTACGACGTTTTACTTTTAGCGTGTTGCTAACTTGCTGGCGCTTGCATCTTGTCAGCGTGCTTACCGCTACCAAACTGCTTGCGCTGTATGACGATAAGGCCGGCGCCAAGCGCAAGACCCAGGATATCGGTATAGATACCGCCATAGATCATGCACATCGCGCCCACCAGCATGATCACCCGTTTTAGCGCGTTCAACGGGCCAAAGAACCAGGCCTGCACCATGCCTGAAAGCAGGATGATACCCAGCGTGGCGGTAACCCCGACGCGCAGGATCTGCAGCGCGGAGCCTTCCATCAGCATGGCCGGGCTGTAGAAGAACATGAACGGTACGATAAAGGCTGCCAGGCCAATCTTGAACGAAGCTACCGATGTACCCATGGGGTTGTCGCCGGAAATCCCTGCGGCTGCGTAAGATGCCAGCGCCACCGGCGGGGTAATCGCGGATACCACGGCGAAGTAGAAAACGAAGAAGTGAGCAATCAACGGCTCGATGCCGATATTGATCAGTCCAGGTGCTACCACCGAGGCAGCAACCGCATAAGCGGCTGTGGTGGGCATGCCCATCCCCAGCAGAATGCTGATCAACATGGCAAAGATAAGTGCCAGCAGTTGACTGACGCCCGCCAAACCCAACAGCAGCGAGGAGAAGCGTGCACCAACGCCGGTTAGCGAAATAACCCCCACGATCAAACCCGCACAGGCACACACGGCGATGATCTGGATGGCCATGGTGCCTGCCAGCTGAAGCGCCCGGAGAATCGCGGTCACACCCATCTTGTTCGGTGAAATCCAGCTAACAACCGCAGCCGAGACAGTGGCCAGCGTACCGGCGCGAATCACCGAGTAGCCCATAAACAGGGCGACTATCAGAATAATGATGGGCGCAAACAGATAGACCTGCTTGATAAGCTTGGAGAATAGCGGAATTTCGTCTTTGCGCATGCCGCGCATGCCTTTACGGGCGGCTTCGAAATCCACCATAAAGTAGATAGATGCAAAGTAAAGAATGGCCGGGATCACTGCCGCAATGGCGATTTCGGTGTAAGGAATACCGGTGACTTCCGCCATGATAAAGGCGCCCGCGCCCATGATCGGCGGCATGATTTGCCCACCGGTAGACGCCGCCGCTTCAATAGCACCAGCGCTGCGCGCGGGGTAGCCTACCTTCTTCATCAGTGGAATGGTCAGTGAACCGGTGGATACCACGTTACCGGCTGAGGTGCCGTTGATCATGCCCATCAGGCCTGAGGCGAAAATGGCCACTTTGGCGGGGCCGCCACGGGCACGTCCGGCAGCCGCAAAGGCGAAGTTAACAAAGTAGTCGCCTACTTTTGAAGCTTGCAGGAACGCGGCAAAAATAATGAACAAGATAATGTAGGTGGAGGAGACGGCGGTTGTTGGGCCCAGGATACCGGCGTCCGTATAAACCTGGCTGAAGAAGCGTTGCAGCGATAACCCCGGGTAGCCTAAAAAGCCCGGCAAATAAGGCCCAATAAATACATAGGCCAGGAAGACCGCCGAAATCACTACCAGTGCCAAGCCGGCCACACGCCGGGTTAACTCCAGAATAAGCAGCGAACCGGCAATGGCCGCCCAGGAGATACCGGGAGGCGCAAACGAGGTGCCGGTCGACATCCGCATGCTGGTATTAAAGGCCATTAGTAAATAGCCCGCACTGGCTAGCGCGCAGATCATGAGGACCAGATCCGCAGGGTTGAAGCGGTGGCGAGCCTGACGATAGAACCATGACAGCACAATGGCTGCGGCCGTCGTGGCCATCAGCGGATAGCCGTAGTGCAGCGTCTCGATCGCGGCGTCGATACGCATGGCGCCGCCATTAATGGTTTGCTGCATCAGAAAGACTTGCGCCAGCGTATACGCCGCGGGCACCAGCAGGGCGTAGCTCGCCCATTTAAACCACGCAGGTGAGGCAGTGTGGTGATCCTCTGCAAAGCGAGCGCCGGCAAACAGCCCATAGCCTAGAATCAAGGCACCGGCGATGTGAACGATACGAAACGACCACGTTTCCATGGGGTAAACGTTCAGTGAAATCAGGTGAAAGCTTGAATAGGCAATGGCTAGCGCAGCAAATAGCAAAAACTGCCAACCGGTAAAGACGCGGCGGTTGGGCTCAACGACTTCTTCATCAACACCCTCAGCAAGAATGGGGTTGGGCGATGAAGCAAACTGGGCATCATCCTTGAGGCCGTCGGGGTTTTGGGGGGTCGCGGGACTCATTAGAGTTCACCCTCACAGCAGGAGCAAAAAAAGGAGCAGTAGCCAAAACTGCCCCGCCTGGAAAACCAGTCACGGGGCAGCCAGATGGTGTGTAAGGTTTAGTTGATCAGGTCTTCAGAAATTTCGTAGCCGTTCTCTTCGTACCAGCGGGCAGCACCCGGGTGGAAGGGCAGAATGGTGTTATGCACGATGTTTTCCGGAATGCTGGTTTCAGCACTGCGGTGGATAGAACGCATGCGATCGTTGTTTTCCATGGTGGCCTTGGTCACTTCATAGATGAAGTCTTCTGGCAGGTCACAGCCAGCAATCGCAAAGTTCCACATGGAGACCGCGCGAGCATCTTCCTCAAGCGTTGAGTACGTGCTGGCCGGAATAGTGAATTCAGCTACCGGGAAGGCGTCCAGCACGGTGGCTAGCTCATCTTCGGTAAATTCGATGATGTTCACATCCGTCTGTACTTCTAGCTGGCTAACGGCCGGGATCGGAATGCCGGCGGCAAACGCCACCACGTCCAGCAGGCCATCCTGCAACTGGCCGCCGAGGTCAGACCAGCCGCCGTTACGACGATCGAAGTTGACGCCCAAGGTTTCCAGCATGGCGGGGAAGTAGGTGTCAGAAGTAGAGGCTGCCGGGCCGAAGCCGATGCGTGCGCCATCCGGAATATCCGAAATGGACTCGATGCCGGAGCTTGAAAGGGCGGCAATTGAGAACGGCGTTTCATACATCGGGAACAGAGCGCAGACGTTATCCATCACCAGGCCTGGTGCCAAGGGGCTTTCGCCTTTTACCGCATCAGACGCGGGGCCCATGGTAGTCAGGCCGAAGGCCATATCGCCACTGTGCACCAGCGCCAGATTCTGGGTCGGGCCACCGGTGACTTCGCCGCCACCAGAAACTCCCAGCTCATCAGCGATAAAGTTGGCCCAGCCGGAACCGTACACGAAAAACGTGCCGCCCTGGCTTGCGGTACCCACGGTAAAGTTTTGTGGCCAGTCAGCGCGATCTGCTTGAGCGCTGGCGGCGGCAAGCAGGGCAGCGCCGCTAACCAATAGGGCGAGAGTTTTCGGCATCATCGTGCGCATGGCATGTTTCCTAAGCTGTTATTGGGATTATGGCTTGGCAAGTGTGTGTCGCTTGCCAGTAGCAATTGTTATTGAGCACTTATTTAATAGCGATTGCTGTGCCAGTTAGTTAATAAATTAATAAAAACATTAGGTTATGAAATTTTTATTCAACTTTAGTGGAAATGTAATGATCACTAAGTGTCTGGTAATTCGCACGTAAGCAGATAAATAGTGTGCGGCTTTCCGCTCACTATTGGGGGCGATAAAAGGAGGGAGGGATAAGAGGGGAAGGAAAGGCAAAAAAGTAGCCAAGCGAGTTATCAGCCAAGAGAGAAATAGGCTCTCTTGGCTAATGCTTAGGTATTGGGTTTGCGGGGATCCAAAATTCTCACTGGTTGAACGTCCTGGCTTTTTTGCTCCTCGCGCACCTGGTTGACCCGGGTGGTTAATTCAGAAGAGCTTTCATCTTCGATGGGCAACTGCTCAAAAAAGTCGCAGTTGACGCACTCTCGGTAGCGAGTGCCGTTTTGTTCCCAGGCGCGAATACGGTCCATTGCGGCGCACCGGGGGCAGGTGACACCCGCAATAAAGCGCTTAACGGTAGACATGGCGTTCTCCAAACGCGCGGCGCCGTTTTATGACAGGCGCCGCGCTTAGGTCAATAAGCTGAGGTCAGTAAAGAGTTAGGCGGCGCGAATGCCGCTATGGCGCAGCAGCGGCTCTACGCTGGGCTCGCGGCCACGAAAGGCCACGAATAGCTCGGCCGCGTCGCGCGCCCCGCCCTGCTCTAAAATCTCACGGCGGAATCGCTGGCCGGTATCGGCGTCAAATATACCCGCCTCCTCAAAGGCGCTCCACGCATCAGCAGACAGCACCTCGGCCCACTTATAGCTGTAGTAACCCGCGGCGTAGCCTCCGGCAAAAATATGCGCAAAGCTATTTTGGAAACGATTGAAGGGCACCGCCGGCACGACAGAGACTTCGCTGCGTACTTCGTCCAACAGCGCCTGAACGTCGCGGGCTTCGGGAGCGCTTAATTCGTGGTGCAGGCGCAGGTCAAAGACCGAGAACTCGATTTGACGCACCATACCCATGGCGGACTGGAAGTTTTTGGCCGCCTGCAGGCGCTCAAGCAGCTCAGAAGGCAGAACTTCGCCGGTATCTACATGTTTGGCAAGCAGGTTAAGGCCTTCGCGCTCCCAGCAGTAGTTCTCCATAAACTGGCTGGGTAGCTCGACGGCATCCCAGGCAACGCCGTTAATACCTGAAATATCGGCAATATGCTGTTTGGTCAGCATATGGTGCAGGCCATGGCCAAACTCGTGGAACAGCGTAGTGACTTCATCATGAGTCAGCAGAGCAGGCTTGCCCCCAACCGGCGCGGTAAAGTTACAGGTTAAAAACGCCACCGGAAGCTGGATGCCGTTATCGGTCTGGCGGCGTACCCGGCAGTCGGCCATCCAGGCACCGCCGCGCTTGCCTTCGCGGGCGTACAGGTCCAGATAGAATCCGGCAATTGGCTGGCCGTTTTCGGTAATCCGGAAATAGCGCACGTCAGCGTGGTAGCGCGAGGCATCGATATCTTCTTCTACGCGTACTCCATAGAGCCGCTCAACGACGTGAAAGAGACCATCAATCACGTGCGGTGCGGGGAAGTAGGGGCGCAATTGTTCTTGGGAAATCGCATGGCGCGTCTCGCGAAGCTTTTCACTCGCGTAGGCGATATCCCAGGGTTCCAGCGTGTCGATGCCGAGCTCGTCGCGAGCATAAGCGCTTAATTCGGCAAACTCTTCTTTCGCCTGGGGCACCGCACGGCGCGCAAGATCGCTCAGAAAATCGAGCACCTGCTCGGGCGATTCAGCCATTTTGGTGGTCAGTGAGAAATCGGCATAGGTCTTAAACCCTAAGAGCTTCGCAAGCTCCTGACGCAGCGCTAAAATCTCTTCCATGATCGGGGCGTTATCGAAGGTGCTTTCACCCGGGCCCTGGTCGGATGCGCGAGTAACAAAGGCAGTGTATACCTCGCGGCGCAGTTCGCGGCTGTCGGCATAGCTAACCACCGGGAAGAAGCTCGGGAAATCCAGGGTAATCCGATATCCAGCGACCCCTTTGGCTTCGGCGAGGGCTTTTAATGTATCCAGTGCGCTTGAGGGAACACCTGCCAGCTCCTCTTCGCTGTCGATATCCTTATGCCATGCCTGGGTGGCATCCAGCACGTTATTGGAGTACTGGTTGGAAAGCGTAGAAAGGCGCGACTGGATTTCGCCGTAACGGACTTTTTGATCGGAAGGCAAATCAACCCCCGCGAGGCGGAAATCGCGTAAGGCGTTATCCACCGTGTGCTGCTGAGCTGAATCTAGCGTGGCCCAGGCATCGCCCTCTTTGAGTGCCTGCCAGCCATGGAATAGCCCTTCATGCTGGCCGACCCAGGTGCCAAAGGCAGAAAGTTTTTCCAGGCAGGCTTGGTAGGCTTCGCGAAGCTCCGGCGTATTCATGGTGCCGTTCAGGTGGGAAACCGGTGACCACGCCTGGGAGAGCCGGTCGCTTACTGCCTCCAGCGGCACCGCAAAGCTATCCCAGGTGGGTGAAGTTTTTGAGGCCTGCTGCGCCAAACGGTCAATCGTTGCGCGGTTCTCATCAAGCAGTGCTTCCACCGCAGGCACCACATGCTCTGCACGTATTTCAGCGAAAGGGGGAAGCTCGTGTGTCTCTAGCAGGGGGTTGCGGGACATAAGCACCTCGTTGGCAACATTGGAGCGCGCAAAAAAGCGCGATGATAGTCACAAAATGCGGGCAGTCGGCCTTTCTTTCAATGGTAAGGATTGGTCTCTTGGCGGGCGCCTGCTAGTCTTGCCGCCTTTTAGTGCCCACAATGGCAGGAGTCAACAATGAGCGAAACGCTGGAGCGCTGGGGGTCAAAGCGGGCCTTTATCTTGGCGGTAACAGGTGCAGCGGTGGGGCTGGGCAACATCTGGCGCTTTCCTTATGTCGCGGGCGAAAACGGCGGCGCGGCCTTTTTACTGATTTATGTGGGCTTTGTTCTGCTGTTGGGTATTCCTGTCATGATGGCTGAAATTCTCATCGGTCGAGCCGGGCGCCGCGGGCCAATACAGGCGCTTGGGGCACTGGCCATGGATGCCGGGGCATCTTCGAACTGGCGCTGGCTGGGTATTTTCGGTGCATTCACGGTTTTTTGTATCTTGTCTTTCTACTCCGTGGTCTCGGGCTGGTCGATTGAGTTTTTGGTCGCCTCAGTGAACGGGCAGTTTAGTGGTGCAACGGCTGCAGAGATCGGTGCGGGCTTTGATGCCTTTTTAGCCAACCCTGGCTTGCTGATTTTCAATCATTCGCTGTTTTTGTTCATGACCATGACGGTAGTCGCCGCTGGCATCTCAAAGGGCCTTGAGCGGCTTAACAATCTGTTGATGCCGCTGCTCTATGGCCTGCTATTGCTGCTGGCAGGCTACGCTGCCACAACCGATGGCTTTACCACGGCGCTGGCGTGGTTATTTCTACCCTCGTTTGAGGCGCTAACGCCTACCGTCGTGCTGCACGCCATGGGGCACGCTTTCTTTACGCTGGCGGTTGGCGCCTGTGCGCTGATGGCGTACGGCGCGTATATGCCCGAAGACCAGAGCATGCCCAAAGCGGCCGTGGCCGTGGCAGCGCTCGACATCAGCGTAGCGCTACTGGCCGGTATTGCGATTTTCTCCGTGGTGTTTGCTCAGGGAATGGATCCGGCCGAAGGGCCGGGGTTAATGTTTGTGACGCTGCCTATCGCCTTTGCAGAGCTGCCTGGTGGGGCCATATGGCTAAGCGTATTTTTCCTGCTACTGTTGCTGGCAACCTGGACCTCGGCAATTAATCTGGCAGAGCCAATGGTTGTCACGCTGCAAGGCTTGGGGTGTCGGCGGAGCATCGCCACGGCCATCGTCGCGCTGAGCGTTTGGTTAATGGGGTTGTTATCGGCGTTCTCGTTCTCGACGCTTGCCGATTTTCGGCCGCTGTTTGGGCGCAATGTTTTCGAACTGGTCAGCAGCATTCCACCGGACGTGTTTTTACCGCTGGGAGGCCTGATGATTGCCATTTTTGCCGCCTGGGTAATGCCGCGGTCTACCGCTATGAAAGCGCTGGGCGCCGGGGAAGGCGGCTATCTTTTATGGCGTAACGTGGTTCGTTGGGTGTCGATTCCGCTGACATTTATCGTGTTGCTGGGCGGGCTGTTATAAGCCGTGCCGTGCTAAGACGCGCCTTATAAACGCTATAAGATAGCGGGTAAGTTCTTTGATGATCAGGAGAGTGCCATGCAAGACACAAACAGTGCGCTAAGAGATTTTAGAGACCGCTCACCACAGCTGGGCGAGCGTGTGTACATTGACCCGGCAAGCGTTGTGATTGGCGATGTTGTGCTGGGCGACGACTGCTCGGTATGGCCGATGACGGTGATCCGCGGTGATATGCACCGGATCCGTATTGGCGCGCGTACAAGCGTGCAGGATGGCAGCGTGCTGCACATTACCCACGCCAGTGACTTCAACCCGGAGGGCTTCCCACTCACGATTGGTGAAGACGTGACGATTGGCCATAAGGCTATTTTGCACGGGTGTACGCTGGGCAGCCGCATTCTGGTGGGCATGGGGGCGATCGTCATGGATGGCGCAGTGGTCGATGACGAGGTGATTATTGCTGCAGGTGCAGTCGTTACACCCGGCAAGCATCTGGAAAGTGGTTATGTATACGCGGGGAACCCCGCTAAAGCGTTACGCCCACTGAAAGATAAAGAGCGTGCCTTCTTCCCGTATACCGCTGGCAACTATGTAAAACTGAAAGATCAGTTCCTTGCCGAAGAATCCTTATGATCAGCTTTGGATAAAGCGTTGGCCTACCAACCTTTTTTCTAAATCAGCCATGTTGCAATCTTAAAAAATCTGGTAATTTATCCAGTTTTCTAGGGTGCCGCGACATGGCGAACTTTCGCACGCATATTACGGTGGCGGCTGCGGGCGGCATGCTAATGGCGTACGCGGGCTGGCAAGCGCAGTGGTGGCCTTCTTCCCAGGCGATATTGATCGTGGCGCTGGTCGCGTTTGGCGGCATTCTGCCCGATATCGATGCGGACCGGTCGCGATCTATCCGGTTGATTTTTAACATTCTTTCTGTGCCTTCGCTGGTGCTGGGCGTGATGCTGCTGGAGTCATGGCTAACGCCGGGCATGCTGCTCCTTGCCTGTGGCGGCATTTACTTCTCGGTGCGCTATCTGGCGGGGATACTGTTCTCAAAGCTGACGGTGCATCGGGGTATTTGGCATTCACTGCTGGCGGCGGGCCTATGCTCGCTGTTAACGGCGGCGCTGAGTTTTCACCTGTTATTTCAGCCGCCATGGATGGCGTGGTCCCATGGTGCGGCCGTATTGCTAGGCTTTATCATTCATTTAGGACTTGATGAGATCTATAGCGTCGATTTGGAAGGAGCCCGGCTGAAACGCTCATTTGGCACTGCGCTCAAGTTGGGTGACAGCCGTCGTCCCATGTCTAATCTTTTAATGCTAATTGCGACGTTGACCCTGCTGCCCTGGGCACCTCCCTGGTCGGTACTAGTCGAGCTTATGAATCAGGGGGCGCTGCTGTGGCGGTAGTCGTCGGCGTTTAAGCTGTGTTTTTTAAGCTTGTCGTAAAAGGTCTTACGCGGGATACCCAGGTGGCGGCAGACGTCTGTCACGCGGCCATGGTGGCGTGAAAGTGACTGGCTAATCAGGCTCTTTTCAAATAGCTCCACCTGGCGCGGCAGCGTGGGTTTCTGGGTATCGGCTGCGGCCCCTTCCAATAACATGTCCAGGCGATAATCAAACGCTGCCCCCAAGAGTACATAGCGCTCTGCCAAATTACGCAATTCGCGCACGTTGCCGGGCCAGTCGTGAGCCAGCAGGGCCGCGATGCCGTGACTGTCCAGGCTTGGAGCTTCCAGACCGCTACGGTTCGCGGCAACGACTGCAAAGTGCTGAAATAGAAGAGGGATGTCTTCACGACGTTCGCGTAGTGCGGGTAGCGGCAGAGTGACGACATTGAGCCGGTAATAGAGATCTTCGCGAAACTGCCCCTCTTCAGCGGCGACCTTCAGGTCCACTTTGGTGGCTGCAATCACGCGTAAGTTGAGTGGGACGACTTCATTGGCGCCCAGCCGCTCAATACTGCGCTCCTGAAGTACGCGCAGCAGTTTGACCTGCAGGGCCTGTGGCATCGATTCGATTTCATCCAGAAACACGGTGCCGCCGTTGGCATGTTCAAACTTGCCGATGCGCCGTTCCACTGCGCCGGTAAAGGCGCCTTTTTCATGCCCGAACAGCTCAGACTCAATGGTATGTTCCGGCACGGCACCGCAGTTGATTGCCATAAAAGGGCTGTTGCGCCGCGCGCTGCGCTCATGGATCGCGCGGGCGACCAAATCCTTACCCGTTCCCGTTTCACCAAACAGCAGCACATCGGCTTCTACCTGACTGATGCGCTGGATCATGGCGGCAAGGCGTGAAATAACTGCTGTACGGCCGACCAAGCGAGGACCAAGCGCGGCCTGCTGTACTTCCAGCTCGGCTTTAAGACGGTTGTTTTCCAGGCTGAGCTGGCGCTTTTCTATGCCGCGGCGTACTACGTCGAGTAACTGATCGCCGGCAAACGGTTTCTCCAGAAAGTCCCAGGCACCGGCGCGCATGGCTTCCACGGCGGTGGAAATATCGCCATGGCCGGTAATCAGGATAATCGGTAGGGTAGGGTCACGGTGGTGCAGCTCGTGAAGTAATTCCATGCCGCCCATGCCGGGCATGCGAATATCGCTGACAATCACCCCCGGAAAATTTTCCGGCAGTGCGGCCAGCGCCTGCTCGGCCGTTTCAAAGCAGTAGGGCGTGTAACCAGCAAGTTCAAGCGTTTGGCTGGCGGTGATACGCAGATGGGGCTCGTCGTCGATCACCATGACCGGCAGTGTCGACGGCTCATGCATGGTTATTGTTCTCTTTTAAAGAATGTGGGGCATGTGAGTGAGCGGGCGGTGAGTAGGGCAGCGCGATGGTAAAGCATGCACCGCCTTGTTCACGATTCTCGACCTGCAGCTTGCCGTCAAGGTCGTCCATGATACGCGAAGAGATGGAAAGTCCCAGCCCTAGACCGCTCCCCGGCGCTTTAGTGGTAAAAAAGGGCTCAAAAATCTGTGCCATGTGCTGCTCACAAATGCCGGGCCCGTTATCCATGACGCTGATGATCACCTGCTCCCCGGTAAGCGCGGCGCTCAGCGTTAGCGTTGGATTGGTGGCGTCTTTCATGGCATGCAGCGCATTGCCGATCAGATTCACCAATACCTGCTCAAGGCGTACTAAATCGCCGATGACCCATAAGGTATCGTCAGGCCAGTGCTGTTCGACGTGAATACGCTCCTCACGCAGGCGGCTTTGAAACAAGCGCAGGGCGTATTCAATGCATGCCTGTACGGAGATTGTTTCCTGGCGCTCGCTGCTCTTGCGCGAAAACTGACGAAGCTGCGCGCTGATATCGGCCATGCGTTTGGTTAATTCGACGATTTGTTCCAAATTGGTATCGGCCTGATCAACCCGGGAAAGCGCCAGAAAGCGCCGGGCGTTTTCGCCATAAGCGCGAATAGCGGCCAGCGGCTGGTTGAGCTCATGATTGATCCCGGCGGCCAGTTGACCTAGTACGGCGAGTTTGGCGGCTTGAATCAGCTCATCTTGAGTTTGGCGAAGGTTGGCTTCTGCACGGCGCCGCTCTTCGATTTCACCCGAGAGGCGCTGATTGCTGGCGACCAGGTCGCGCGTGCGGCGCTCGACGCTCTCTTCCAGCTCATCACGAACGAGGGAAAGCGTTTGTCGCTCACGTTCGGCAAATGCTTCGCGCTCACGGCGCAGGCGCAGACGCTGCCAGCCGATGCCACCGCCCAGGGCGATCATGCCATAAAGCCCGCCTGCCATTAATGCGGCGATCCATTGCGCGCTTATCACCGGCGTTAAGGGTTTAAAAATATGCATCTGCCAGCCAAACTCTGCCACCGGCCGGGTGAGGCTTAAATAGCGGCCGCCACTGAGCGGGCCTTGTGAAAAGCTCACCAGAGCGCTATCTGGCCCATATGTTGTTTCTATATTAATTCCCGATGGCGACAACGGCTCCATGGCGTAGCGGCGCGTTGCCAGCAGCGCGTCGCGCCTATCATCACTAAGCGGGTAGAGCGCGTTCATGCGCAGTTCCGGGCGGCTGGCCATGAAGATTATATTGTCGCTGTCGGTAACCAGCAGCTCGGCGTCTTGCTCTGCCCAGCCCTCTTCGACTTCATCCAGCAAGACCTTAATCACCATTACGCCGTCGGGCTGGGCGTCGGGAGAAGTGTCATCAAGCCAGACGGGGGCTGAAAAGAAGTAGCCGCGCTCCAGCGACTGAGTGCCTAACCCGTAAAATCGCCCCTGCCTACCGGCAATGGCTTCCGTGTAGTAGCTTCGAAACGCGTAATTATGACCGATAAAGGTATTCTGGCGATGCCAGTTGCTGGCAGCTATGGTGGTTGCCGTGTGGTCGAGCAGATAGACATCGGAAACCCCAGAGGTGAACCGAAAGCGATCCAGCAGCAAATTGAGCGGCATTGGGTCCTGGTTTTCGGGGGAGGCTAAAAAACGTTGAACGCCTTCCCGAGTCGCCAACATTTGGGGCAGATAATCGTAACGCAACAGATAGCCGTTGAGGTTGGCGGCTGAAAGGCGCAGCTCATCTTCGGCGTCATCCTGAAGGCTGGAAATGGCTTGTTCACGTGCCATGCGCGCGGCTTGCCACATGGTGAGGATCAATCCTAGCGCAATTACCGCAAGCCATACCCCTTTCCAACGCCAGTTTTTCATAGCGCTGGGCTGCTTTGAGCGTGCAAGACGCATTGGCAAAGCGGTGGGTAGGTCATGCGCTCAACATCCTTTAAGGGGGCAAAACCCATAGTAAGGTAGGTTATCGCTAACCCTCAAGTTGATGAACTGCCCTGTCAGAGTAAGTAAGCGCTATATTAGAACGGAGTTTAGGGGCCCCCAGGACTCGTAATTACTTTGCATCAGTACCTATCGGCCGCTTTTTCAGACTTATTTTGTAAAGCCCCTTGCCAAACGCCCGGCGAATCCGTAAAGTACGCATCCGCTGCCGGGGACGCCAAGCGTTACCAGCGGTGCATGAAGGTGAAAACCTTCGATTTGTCAGGAAGTTAGCGAGATTTAGGTCGCTTGCTTCACTCGCTAAAAACAGCGGTTGACAAACACCAGGAAGTGCGTAGAATACGCCTTCCTCGCTGAGGCAAGCGGCTCCGGTCATCGAGTCGAATGTTGGTAACATTAACCTCAAGCGAAACAGCTCTTTAACAATTTGATCAGGTAATTCATGTGGGCGTTTGCCGATGAGGGTGACAAGTCACCAAATATCAAGGCAGGCGAACACAGTGATACTCTTCATATCGTTACTTTTTAAGTAACGTCGTGATTGGGTATCGCAGTATAATTCGTTTGAACCTTGAGCCAAGTTTGATTCGCTTTTGTTACCTTCGGGTAACGAGTAAGGATCACAATGATTTTAAACTGAAGAGTTTGATCATGGCTCAGATTGAACGCTGGCGGCAGGCTTAACACATGCAAGTCGAGCGGTAACAGGTCTAGCTTGCTAGACGCTGACGAGCGGCGGACGGGTGAGTAATGCATAGGAATCTGCCCGATAGTGGGGGATAACCTGGGGAAACCCAGGCTAATACCGCATACGTCCTACGGGAGAAAGGGGGCTTCGGCTCGCGCTATC
>NZ_JAGOBJ010000014.1 GCF_017983445.1 Halomonas sp. | reverse complement strand
CCAATTGAGTTTTCACCAGGCTGCCCATTTTATTATCAAAGAGTTATCGATGTTGCCAGCAGTATCGCCTGGCCGTATTCCCGACGTGGTGAGATCGATGCTGGAGATGGCGCCTTCGTTCTTACTATCCGATAGACGAGAAAGGTCGTACCCGCGTGTTGTTCGGGCACGCCCACAAAAATATACGGTCAGAAAAAAGCCAGTCAGGCTTAACTGACTGGCATTAGATCATTTGATCGGCTTTTTTATGCTCATATTAAGTGCTTCTCTTACGCGAGCAGATTAACGCTTGATGTCGGCATCCTGATGCAGGTTATCGATCAAACCTTGAATCACAGCCTGAGCCCTTAACTGCTCTGACATCTGCGCGACAAACCCTGACATCTGATCATCAACCTCACCGTCAGATATTTTATCCAGCGCCACCACGGCAATGCTCTGCGGCAGCACTACCGCCCGATAAAGGCTCTCGCCTTCTTCTGGATGCGGCATGCGGAAGACTTCCTGCACTAATGCTTGAGGCAACCCGCTCTCTGATTGGCGACTCACATTAGCGGCCTCCATCCAATCGACATCGATTGACTCACCGGCATTAAGCTCGGCTGTCATGGTTTGTGCCTGCTCCAGCACAGCTTGCTGGCGCTGTTCTGCCGCAACGGATTGCGCTACTTCATCGCGTACTTCATCCAGGCCAATCAGCGTTGCCTCACGATGCTCTGCCACCCGCAGTACCAGACGACGATCATCATCCAACTCGATGACTTCGCTGTTATAGCCATCTTCCAAGACTTCATCGCTAAAGGCTTCATCCAATACGCCCGGCTCAGAAAGAACACCTTCCCCTTCACCACGGGCAAGCCAGTCGGTCTGGTTGAGGGTTAGGTCCAGCTGGTCAGCAACGCTTTGCAAATCTTCAGCGGCGAAACTTTCATCAATCAGCTGCTGCACTTTGGTATTAAACGTGTCGTTGATTTCATTAAGGGCAACGTTCTGGCGCAGCATTTCGCGCTGCTCTTCAAACGCAGGCGCATTGATTTCGGTCACTTGAAGGATGTGGAATGCACCGTCAATTTCAACCACCGAAGAAGTGTCTCCCTCTTCGAGAGCAAAAGCGGCATTATCAAATTCCTCACCAAAAATGCCGCGTGAAATCGTGCCTAGATCTCCGCCCTCTTCGGCACTCGCCGTATCATCAGAGTAACGCAGTGCGGTGTCAGCAAAGGTTTCACCGCTTTCCAGATCGCTTTGCGCGGTTTCAGCGATGGCGCGGGCTTCATCCCGGGAGCGCTCATCGCCAAATGCCACCATGATATGCGCGATACGCCGATCGGCATTTTGATTCTGTTCACGCCACGCATCGCGCAAAGCTTGCTCATCGACATCGCTTTCAGCAGCCATCGCCTGACGATCAATCATCACATACTCGACGCGCACCTGCTCAGGGCGCTCAAAGCGCTCCTGGTTGGCATCGTAGTAAGCCTGCATTTGCTCGTCGGTGACATTGGTCTCGATATTGGCGTCATCGTTATCCAACACAACGTATCGGAAGCTACGCTGTTGGCGCTGCAACTCCGCTAAACGGTTCTGTTCGCTTGGCAAGCTAAAGTCACTGAACGCCAGACCTTGCTGCAAGTGCTGACGTTTGATGTCAAGACGCAGGTCTTGTCGAAATGAGACCGGTGTGTAACCTGCACCCGCCAGACGGTTGCGGAAAATCTCAGCCGAGAAACGGCCTTCCTGGTCATGAAACTCGGGCAGGCCAACGATGATCTGGTCTAGCTGTGCATCGGAAACAAAAAAACCGCCGTCGTCGGCGTACTGCGTTAGCAGTTGCTGTGTAATCAGCTGATCAAGCATATCGTTGCGTAACGCACGCTCCTGCTCTGGAGGCACTTGGCCAGAGCGCAGCGCCCGCTGCACTTCAAGTTCCACCTGCTGACGCATGATGGGCTCGCCATTAACGCTTGCGACTTCATTGGGATCACTGCCAAAAACACTAAACAGGGATTCCACCCCAAACAGCGCCATGGCAGCTACCATGAGCCCGATAATAATTTTGGCGCCCCAACTTCTGGAGCCATTTCGAATACTTTGCAGCATGCTAGCCTCAGATAAACACAGCCATACAAATAAACCTTAATGTTGCCCGAAAACTGTTTTCGGATAACCCCTAAAATACCAGGCCAGAAAATAACATGGGCGCATCGCGGATGCGATGCGCCCATTAGATTACTTAAGCACAGATCAATTAATTGACGGCGTCTTTCAGCGCCTTGCCTGCTTTGAAGCTGGGTACTTTAGCAGCTTTGATCTCAATAGGCTGACCAGTCTGTGGGTTACGACCAGTACGTGCAGCACGTTCTTTAATTGCGAAGGTACCAAAACCTACCAGTGAAACGCCTTCACCTTTTTTGAGGCTCTCGGTGACAGACTCCACCATGGCATCCAATGCGCGGGTTGCCGCTGCTTTAGGAATATCGGCAGACGCGGCAATGGCTTCAATCAGCTCGGACTTATTCACACTTCACCCCTTAACTGTTTCAAAAAAATGGCTCTGAACGGCATGGCCACCAGAAGGTAAAACCTCAAAGCATAGCTGCGTTTTATAGCAATGCCTTGAAACACCTGTCAAGCAACCACGCCGTGAAATGCCCGCCGCACAAGGCATTGGGCAAATTCATCAAGTAAAATTAAAGACCAATGGCTTTAAAATTAATGAGTATTGGCGACGGCTGAGGCGTCAAACGATGACTCAGTGCCCTTTAATGAAGCACCTTCATCGTTTTCATTACTTACTAACGCCACCGCCAAGACATCATCTATCCAGCGTACCGGGCGGATATCAAGTGCCCCTTTGATATTTTCCGGTACTTCCTTGAGATCACGACGGTTTTCTTCAGGAATCAAGACAGTCTTTATACCACCGCGGCGGGCTGCCAGCAATTTCTCCTTCAAGCCGCCAATCGGTAGAACCTCACCACGCAGGTTGACTTCACCGGTCATGGCGACATCGCAACGTACTGCACGCTGGGTATAGGCCGACACCATCGCCGTAACCATCGCCACGCCCGCACTGGGACCGTCTTTAGGCGTCGCGCCTTCAGGCACGTGGATATGCAAGTCCTCGACCTCAAACCGCGCAGGGTCGATACCAAAGCCTTTGGCGCGCGCTTTGACAACCGTTTGCGCCGCGCTGACAGACTCTTTCATGACATCGCCCAGCGAGCCGGTTTTATGGATGCGCCCTTTACCCGGCGTCACCACCGACTCGATGCTTAAAAGCTCACCACCCACCGATGTCCAGGCAAGGCCCGTCACCCGGCCGATCTGATCATCCTGTTCTGCCAAACCGTAGCTGTAGCGCCGAACGCCCGCGTAAGTCTCAATCTGCTCGGCAGATAGAACCTGCTGCTCTTCAAGCGCCTTGCTCTCAAGACGTTCACGAAGCACCTTACGGCTCACCTTAGCGATCTGACGTTCTAGCTCACGCACACCGGCTTCACGCGTGTAGTAACGAATGAGCTCCAGCAATGCGTCATCCTGAAGTGCCAGCTCGTCGTCTTTGAGGCCATTGGCCGCGAGTTGCTTAGGCAGCAGGTAACGGCGAGCGATCGCCAGCTTTTCATCTTCGGTGTAGCCAGGCAGACGAATAATTTCCATGCGGTCCAAAAGCGGACCAGGAATATTCATGGAGTTGGCAGTACAGATGAACAACGTTTCTGAGAGATCGTAATCGAGCTCAAGGTAGTGATCGCTGAAACTGTTATTCTGCTCTGGATCCAACACTTCAAGCAGCGCCGAGGCGGGGTCACCGCGGTGATCCATGCCTAACTTATCGACTTCATCCAGCAAAAACAGCGGATTTTTAACGCCCGCACGGCTCATGCGCTGCATGAGCTTACCGGGCAGCGAGCCGATATAAGTACGCCGGTGACCACGAATTTCCGATTCATCGCGTACGCCGCCAAGCGCCAAGCGCACGTACTTGCGGTTCGTCGCCCGCGCAATGGACTGGCCCAGAGAGGTCTTACCCACCCCAGGTGGGCCTACCAGACACAGCACTGGGCCTTTCATCTTACGAACACGCTTTTGTACAGCCAAATACTCAAGAATGCGCGCCTTGACCTCTTCCAAGCCGTAATGATCCTCATCAAGAACCTCTTGCGCCTTGACAAGATCATGCTTAACACGTGTACGCTTTTTCCACGGTACCGCTATCAACCAATCAAGATAGGAGCGTACAACGGTCGACTCGGCAGAGTTCGTGGCCATCATCTTGAGCTTGTTGAGCTCTTGAGTCGCTTTAGCGGCGGCCTCTTGCGGCATGCCAGACTCTTTGATCGCCTTCTCGTATTTTTCCGCCTCATTAGGCACGTTGTCCAGCTCACCCATTTCTTTCTGGATGGCCTTCATCTGCTCGTTGAGGTAGTACTCACGCTGTGTTTTCTCCATCTGCTCTTTAACCCGCGAGCGGATGCGCTTTTCTACCTGAAGCAGATCAATTTCGGACTCGATCAGCGCCATGAGGTGTTCGATGCGATCACGCACCCGGTCCATCTCTAGAAGCTCTTGCTTATCACCAATTTTCAGTGATAAGTGAGCGCAGATGGTATCCACCAGACGGCTGGGATCCTCGATACCCGATAACGAGTTAAGCACCTCGTTAGGCACTTTTTTAGATAGCTTGACGTATTGCTCGAATTGATTAAGCAGCACGCGCACCAGTGCTTCCTGCTCGCGGCTACTTAGTGGCTCGCTCTCACGCGGTGAAAGATGCGCCTGAGTGTAGCCCGCTTCGTTCTCTTCGATCTCAAGCACATCTGCACGAAAGCTACCCTCTATCAGCACTTTGACCGTACCGTCCGGGAGCTTGAGCAGCTGCATGATATCTGCCACGGTACCCATGGCGTAAAGATCAGCGTTATCCGGCTCGTCCTGGGAGGCTTCGCGTTGAGCCACCAGCAATACACGCTTGTCAGCTTCCATCGCCGCTTCAAGCGCCTGGATCGATTTTTCACGACCTACAAATAGCGGGATGACCATCTGCGGGTAAACCACGACGTCCCGCAATGGTAATAAGGGTAGACATTGAGTCTGTTCGGCGTTCTGCTGCATCGCAGACGTTCCTCAACAAATCGGATGAGTACTTGATAAAAACGTAGCCAAGTACATCACTGTATGAAAAGTACTACGCAGTGTAGAGCATGCTACGCAGTGACACCTTATGAACAACGAGGGGCCGCCTAGGCGACCCCTCGAATTGGCGCAAGCGGTTAAAGCTAGGCCGCGACTATTGATCCATTACTAGCCATCAGTGCCATCGACCTTTGCTTCTTCCTGCTTTGAGTACACTAAAAGCGGCTCGCTTTCACCAGCAATTACCGAACCATCGATAACCACCTTGCTGACGTTTTCCAGTGAAGGAATTTCATACATGGTGTCAAGCAATACTGACTCAAGGATCGAGCGTAGGCCACGCGCACCTGTTTTTCGCTCCATTGCCTTGGCAGCAACCGCCCGCAACGCTTCATCTCTGAACTCAAGCGCTACGCCTTCCATTTCGAAGAGCTTCCCATACTGCTTGATGAGAGAGTTTTTAGGCTCTGTCAAAATCTGCACCAGTGCATCTTCGGTAAGCTCGGTTAACGTCGCAATTACTGGAAGACGACCCACGAATTCTGGAATCAAACCAAATTTCACCAGATCTTCAGGTTCGACATCCGCCAATAGCTCGCCTACACCGCGCGAGGACTCTTTGCTTTTTACGCTGGCGTTGAAGCCGATGCCGCCTTTTTCAGCACGGTCACGGATAACCTTATCAAGCCCAGCAAAAGCACCGCCCACAATGAACAGAATGTTGCCGGTATTGACCTGAACAAATTCTTGCTGTGGATGCTTACGCCCGCCTTGAGGCGGCACAGAAGCCGTCGTGCCCTCAATCAATTTGAGTAGCGCCTGCTGCACGCCCTCACCCGATACATCACGTGTAATGGACGGGTTATCGGACTTGCGTGAAATCTTGTCGATTTCATCGATATAAACAATACCGCGTTCGGCCTTTTCTACATCGTAGTCGCATTTTTGCAGCAGTTTTTGAATGATGTTTTCAACATCTTCACCCACATAACCTGCTTCGGTCAGCGTAGTTGCATCCGCAATGGTGAAAGGTACGTTCAATAAACGCGCCATGGTTTCCGCAAGCAGCGTTTTACCGCTACCGGTCGGGCCGATGAGCAGAATATTGGATTTACCTAGCTCTACATCGCCATCACGTACATCCGTTTTAAGACGCTTGTAGTGGTTATAAACCGCTACAGACAGCACCATCTTGGCGCGGTCTTGTCCGATGACGTAGTCGTCCAGGGTATGACGTATTTCGCGAGGCGTAGGTAACCGCTCTTCATCGCTCTCGGCATCGGCTTCGAGAACTTCCTCGCGAATGATGTCATTACATAAGTCGACACACTCATCGCAGATATATACGGACGGGCCAGCAATTAGCTTACGTACTTCGTTTTGGTTTTTTCCACAAAACGAGCAGTAAAGCAGTTTGCCACCTTCGTCCTTGCCTTTGCCGTCGGCCATTCGCGTACCTCTGTCACTGCGGCGGCTTACACCGCCATAAAAGCTCGTTAGAAAAGCAAAACCTCATCACGCTATCAGGATGTAGGCCGCTTATCCAGCACTGCGTCAATCAAGCCATACTCTTGAGCTCTATTGGCGCTCATAAAGTTATCACGGTCGGTGTCACGGGAAACCGTTTCTAAATCCTGGCCAGTATGATGCGCCAGAATCTGGTTTAGCTTCTCGCGGATACCTAAAATCTCACGGGTATGGATTTCGATATCGGAAGCCTGACCTTGGTAACCACCCAGCGGCTGATGAATCATAACGCGTGAGTTAGGGAGGCAATAACGCTTACCTGCCGCACCAGCTGTCAACAGCAGCGCGCCCATACTGGCCGCTTGACCAATACACACGGTTGAAACATCGGGTTTAACAAACTGCATGGTGTCGTAGATCGACATGCCAGCAGTTACCGACCCGCCCGGTGAGTTGATATAAAGGTGAATATCCTTGTCGGGGTTTTCCGACTCAAGGAATAACATCTGAGCGACCACCAGATTAGCCATATAATCTTCAACAGGGCCAACCAGGAAAATGACACGCTCTTTCAGCAGACGCGAGTAAATATCATAGGCTCTTTCCCCTTTGGCGCTCTGCTCAACCACCATGGGCACTAAACCGCCGGCGTTTTGAATATCAAATTCACTCATTAAGGTGATTCCTTGCGTCCGATAAGGGAAAGGCGCACCGCAAGCGGCACGCCGCGCTGATGGGTAACTTAGGCGTCCGCTTTCTCGCCTTCTTCAGCACCCTCGTCTTGCTCAGCCTGTTGCTGAGCGGCAGCTAGTGCTTGCTGATAAGACATTTCAACGTCTTTAACGTTCGTTTGCTCAAGCAGCTTGTCTACCGCTTTCTCTTCGAGAATGGCAGATTTTACCTGAGTTTTAAGCTGATCGTTGCTCATGTAGTACTCAACAACCTCAGAAGGATCCTGGTACTGCTCAGCAAGCTCTTCTACTTTCGCTTTGATAGCAGCATCATCAGCGTCCAGTTCATTAGCCTTGATTACTTCAGCCAGCAGAAGGCCTACCTGAACACGACCCTTAGCCTGCTCTTCAAAAAGCTCATTGGGTAGTTGGCTAACATCGAAATCTTCGCCCAGGCCGAACTGCTGTGCCGCCTGACGCTTCATGGCATCGGTTTCTTGCTGAACCAGTGCGCTCGGCACCATGATGTCATTGGCTTTTTTCAACGCGTCCAGCACTTGCTGCTTAACACGATTATCGACGGCTTGCGTCGCTTCACGAGTCATGTTTTTCTTAATTTCAGCGCGGAATTTTTCCTGGTCGCCATCTTCAACGCCAAAGCGCTCAATAAAGGCAGCATCAATTTCAGGCAGTTTCTGTGTGCTGACTTTATGAACCGTGACCTTGAAGCTTGCTTCCTTACCAGCCAGGTGCTCGGCCTGATAATCTTCCGGAAAGGTCACCTGAATGGTTTTTTCTTCACCGGCTTTAGAGCCGATTAACTGCTCTTCAAAGCCTGGAATAAAGCTGTTAGAGCCGATGACTAACGCATGTCCTTCAGCACTGCCACCTTCAAACGGCTCATCGCCCAGGAAACCCTGGAAATCAATAGTCACCTGATCACCGTCAGCTGCCGGCGCATCAGTTTCCTGCCAGTCGGCATTCTGCTTGCGCAGCGTCTCGATCATTTCATCAACGTCAGCGTCGTTTACGCTAACGACCGGACGCTCAACATCGGTACCATCAATAGATGCCAGCTCAACCTGCGGGTAGATTTCCATGATCGCGACGAACTCTAGATCTTTGCCAGCCTGATTAACCTGTGGCTCGATCTGCGGGTAACCAGCCGGGTTAAGACCTTCTTCGGTAATGGCACGCACATAACGTTCGCGCATCACTTCACCCACCACTTCACTGCGGACGCTGTCGCTGTAGCGCTGACGAACGACGGACATCGGGACATGGCCCTGGCGGAAACCATTCAGGCGCACGTTTTTCGCGGTGTCTATCAAGCGAGCACTGACAGCCTCGTCGATTTCGGCAGCCGGTACTTGAATAGTAATACGGCGTTCGATCTGGGAGGTCGTCTCGACGGAAACTTGCATGAATTGTCCTCTAGCGGCTGGGCGTTATGTTAACTGTGTTTAAATAAATTCTAAGGGGCAATTTTAAGAACCCTGACGCAAGGTGGCAAGCGCCATGCTCGCAAGATGGGGGCACAGCGATTAATTACAAGGGAATAAGTGACTAATTTATTACTTTTAGACCTTTGCCAATGAATTAATTGCTCAATAGGTACGCCACCTGCCTCTTAGCACTTCTTCTAATCAGTATCGTAACGATACTGATAACCTTTCATCAAGATTTACCCGTCTCGCGGGTATCACCTCTTATCAAAATGACTGCACGTTGCCGAACATTATAAGCGAGCTTTAGGCTTCCACCACAAGCTTACCGCATGGATCAGTAAACCACAGGTAGCGGCATGCGAAATGAAAACCTGCCAGCTAATCCAGGCCGTAAACAGGGCGTGCCAGACACCCATAACTGCAGCGCCAACTACCAGCATTAGCGCAAGCCTTAAACAAAGCTTTGGCAGCTTCCTTCGACTATCGCTGGTTAACATGCGCCACTGCGCTATTGTGGCACTGGCCACCAATACTACCGCCATTGTAATCAGCGTTTGACGCGTACCATGCCCACCCACCATGAAGCGTGGCAATGACGCCAGCATCACGACACATAGCCCCAGGGCAACGCTGACACGCTCAGCTGAATAAGGCATTGTCTGCATGGTTAAACTACCTTTAGCTGCTGCTCTTCAATCCATTGTTCGACCCAGGGCAAAGCGGCATCATCCGCCATAAAGGTTTCCATGGCGTCCACTTCCAAACGCTCACCCAAACGTCGCGCACCGTGATCTTCAAGCAGGCTATCCAGCTTTTTACCAGCACCGCAGAACGTATCGCCATAGGAGCTATCACCCAAGGCAATCAAGCCATAACGAAGCTTTGTAAGTGCAGGACTTTTATCGCTCAGGCTGCGTACAAAAGGGACGAAGTTGCCGGGGTAGTCACCGCTACCGGTAGTCGAAATTACAAACAGTGAAATATCTTCGCCGCTTGTCAGATCATCAAGGGTCGGCTGTTCGACAATATCCACACCATACCCGGCCTGCTCAAAAAGCGGCTTTACCTGCTCAGCCACGTCCAGCGCGCCACCATACATCGTACCCACCAATATTTTCAGTTGAGGCATCGTTTATCCTCCTTTTAATGTTTACGGCGCCAATTGGCTGATTAGTAAATAGCCGTTTGAATTTATATAGATATTAACATAACTCACTTAGACGGCCCATTTTGACGATTTGAATTAACCGCTGGCAGCACGGCTGATTTCCTGAATTTCACCATAGAGATCGCTGACTTACAGCATCTAACGCTTGCTTGTGGCTGCGGGCAATTGTCATCTCTCAAGCTTTTACTGACGTATAAAAAAACGGAGCGCTTAAAAGCACTCCGTTTGTATAGCAGAAGATCGCCGTATACCGATGCCACCCCCTATCAAGCCCTACTTGTTCTGCACGTAATGCTCGACTTGCTGCTTTAGCTTCTGACCTGGACGGAACGTTACAACCCGGCGGGCAGAAATAGGTATTTCCTCACCGGTTTTAGGGTTGCGGCCTGGTCGTTCACGCTTATCACGCAGGTCAAAGTTGCCAAACCCTGACAGCTTGACTTGTTCATTTTCTCGTAAGCAGGCTCGAATCTCTTCAAAAAAAGCTTCGACCATGGCTTTTGCTTCTCGCTTAGATAGTGCCAGCTCAGTATGTAAATGCTCTGCCAACTCTGCTTTGGTCAACGCACCCATAGGGACCTCCTTATAGCAAACGCATTGCCAAGAACGTGATAAGCGTCGTGCATATTATTGTCAGCCGCGTAGCTCAGCCTCCAATTGGACACGCACTTGTGTCACGATGGAATCTACCAACTCATTGATTTCTTCATCGTTTAGCGTGCGTGAAGGATGCTGCCAGGTCAAGCCTAAAGCAATACTCTTATGGTCGTCCGCCACGCCTTTACCAGCATAGACATCAAATAGCTTAATGTCTTTTAAGTAATCACCGGCTTTTTCTTTGGCGCAATCCAGCAAAGCCTGGACGGGCACTGCGCTTTTAACGATGAAAGCTAAATCGCGACGCACTTCAGGGTAACGCGACAAGGCTTCAAAGGCGGGAATCTGGCCTTGGCTTAAGATATCCAGCCGCACCTCAAATAGCACCGCGTCCACTTTCAGGCCAAGCTTTGCCCGTACCTGCGGGTGTAACGTGCCAATCCAGCCAGCATGCTCGCCATTGAACAGTATCTCGGCACTTTGCCCAGGGTGAAGCGCAGAATGCTCAGCGGGCTCAAAACGCCATGCATCAGGGTTGCCTCCCAAGGCTAAAAGACTTTCCAGATCCCCTTTTAGATCGTAAAAGTCGATGCGCTCTTTCGAGCCAGTCCAGCCTTCGGTTTCCCGGGTACCGCAAACTAGCGCACCCATCATGGGCACCTGAGAGAGCTGGTCTAATTCGCCATTAAATACCAACCCCGTCTCGAATAGCCGTACGCGGGTTTGCTGGCGGTTCAAATTATGCTCCATGGCCCGCACTAATCCTGGAAACAAGCTTGCCCGCATCACCGACAGGTCGGCGGAGATAGGGTTGGCAAGTACTGGAGAGACGGCATCAGGCAACAAAGCAGCTTGCAGCTCAGGGGCAACAAAGCTGTAGGTAATAGCTTCCTGGAAACCACGCGCCACCATTTGATGACGCAATTGCGCCTGGGTCAGCGTCGCTTCATCAGAAGAACGCAGCGCTAATCGCGCAGCAGGTCGGCGAACGGGAAGATTGTTGTAACCATGAATGCGCGCGATCTCTTCAATCAGATCTTCTTCAATCGCTACATCGAATCGCCAGCTGGGTGCAACAGCGGACCAGCCTTCTGCCTGAAGACTTACCTCAAGCCCTAAACGCGTCAGAATATCAGTGACATCATCAGTGGCCAGCTTCTTGGAAAGCGCACTTTCCAGACGCGCCTCACGCAGCAAAATAGTACGTGATGCAGGCACATTGGCTTCACTGATGCATTCAGTGACAGGCCCGGGCTGACCGCCACAGATATCGATCAGCAAGCGTGTTGCCCGTTCAACGGCTACTTTTGCCAGCTCAGGGTCCACGCCACGCTCAAAGCGGTGTGATGCATCCGTATGCAGGCCATAGGAACGCGCTTGACCGGCAATAGCCAAGGGTGTGAAAAAGGCCGACTCCAAGAAAATCGTCTGGGTGGTTTCGCTAACCCCTGAATTTTCTCCCCCCATGACACCTGCCATGGCAAGCGGGCCCGCGTCGTCCGCAATCATCAATGTTTCAGGGCGCAGGGCAACGTCTTGACCATCCAGCAATGTTAATCGCTCGCCCTCTTTCGCCATGCGTACGACGATGCGGCCATTCAGGTTATCGCGATCAAATGCATGCATCGGCTGCCCGAGCTCAAGCATGATGTAGTTGGTAACATCAACCACAGGATCAATGGAACGGATACCGCTACGACGCAGGCGCTCTACCATCCAAAGCGGTGTTTCCGCTTTTACATTGATGCCTTTGATAACACGGCCAATATAGCGAGGGCACTGCTCAGTCGCTTCAACGTTAACGGCAAAAGTGTCGTCGGTTACCGAGGCAACAGGCTCAATAACCGGCGGCGTTACAGTCAGACGGTTAAGCACACCCACTTCACGGGCCAGGCCCTTAACACTTAAACAGTCACCGCGGTTAGGCGTAAGATCCACCTCAATCGTCATATCATTGAGGTGCATATACTCACGAAAATCGACGCCGACAGGCGCAGAATCCGCCAACACCAAAATGCCGGGCGAGGTGTCTTCCTCAAGCCCAAGCTCTGATGCTGAACAAATCATCCCGCGCGACTCAACACCGCGCAGTTTTGCCTTTTTAATTTTAAAATCGCCGGGCAGGACGCCGCCCACCTGAGCGAACGGGATTTTCTGACCCACATCGACATTGGCCGCACCGCAGACCACTTGTACCGGCTCACCGGTACCATCGTTGACGGTACAAACATTTAACTTATCGGCATCTGGGTGCTTCTCTTTGGTAAGCACCTCAGCGACAACAACGCCACTAAACGCCGCGGCTACGGCCTCAACGGCATCGACTTCCAAGCCGGCCATTGTAATCTGATCTGCAATCGCCTGCGTGTCCAGCTGCGGCGATACCCATTCGCGCAGCCACTGTTCTGAAAATTTCATGATCGTTCCTGTGTTCGGCAGCGGTCTTAAGCGAATTGGCGCAAGAAGCGCAGGTCATTTTCAAAGAACAAACGCAGGTCGTTCACACCATAACGCAGCATCGCCAGGCGTTCAGCCCCCATACCAAAGGCAAAGCCGGTGTAGCGCTCAGTATCAATACCTGAGTGGCGGAATACTTCTGGGTGCACCATGCCGCAGCCCATCACTTCAAGCCAACCGCTGTGCGAACAGACACGGCATCCTGAGCCACTGCACATGACGCACTGAATATCGACTTCGGCTGAAGGCTCAGTAAACGGAAAGTATGAAGGCCGGAAGCGCACAGAAAGATCATCACGCTCAAAAAACGCCTGCAGAAAATCTTCGATGGTCCCTTTCAGGTCGGCAAAGCTGACCCCTTCGTCCACCAGTAATCCTTCAACCTGGTGAAACATCGGTGTATGGGTGAGATCCGAATCGCTACGGTACACGCGACCAGGACATACAATACGAATCGGCGGCTCGCTCTCTTTCATGGTACGCACCTGTACCGGCGACGTATGCGTTCTCAGCAGGCGCGTTGCATCAAAATAAAACGTATCAGCCATTCCGCGCGCCGGGTGATGCGCAGGAATATTGAGTGCCTCGAAATTGTGGTAATCATCTTCAATTTCCGGCCCTACCGCGACGTCATAGCCAATGCGCGTAAATAGGCTTTCAATACGTTCAAGCGTGCGTGTAACGGGATGCAGACCGCCGCTCGCCTGGTTACGGCCCGGAAGCGTAACGTCGATCCGCTCAGCTGCCAAACGCGCATTCAGTGCGGCGCTTTCAAGCTGTTGGCGCTTGGCATCGATTTCACTTGCCAAGGTCTGCTTGGCCTGATTGATACGCTCACCGGCAGCCGGACGCTCTTCAGCTGATAGTTTACCTAAGCCTTTCAGCAAAGCAGTCACTTCGCCTTTTTTGCCCAGATAGCGAACTCGCAATTCCTCTAGCGCAGCGACATCTTGCGAGGCCTGGATGGCATCACGAGCCTCAGATACCAGAGTAGGAAGGTGGTCCATCCGTTTCACTCCGAATTAAGCGGTTCCCTCGTAATGAGGGTGTAGCACGTTGAAGGTGACAAAAAAACAGGGGAAGAGCGGCTGCTCTTCCCCTGCGGGTCACACTGAAATGACCTTCGTCAATTCACGCTGGCAGACGCGCAGCGTATGACGTTATTGGGCAGCCTTGGCTTTTTCCACGATTGCAGCAAAAGCCGCTTTTTCGTGTACAGCCAGATCAGCCAATACTTTACGGTCAATTTCGATACCGGCTTTCTTCAAACCGCCAACAAAGCGGCTGTAAGACATACCGTTGATGCGCGCAGCAGCGTTAATACGCTGAATCCACAGCGCACGGAACTGACGCTTACGGTTACGGCGGTCACGGTAAGCATACTGGCCCGCTTTGATAACGGCCTGCTTGGCTACACGGAAAACACGCGAACGGGCACCGTAGTAACCTTTAGCCTGCTTCAATACTTTTTTATGGCGACGACGGGCAACTACACCACGCTTAACACGAGTCATAACACACTCCTGACTTTATAGCTGAGGCTTAAAGCACTCAGACAAGAAAATTCGACTTATAGGTTCGGCAGCATGCGTTGAATCAACGCTTTGTCAGAAGCATGAATCTGCTTCATACCACGCAGCTGACGCTTACGCTTAGTCGATTTCTTGGTCAAGATGTGGCTACGGAAAGACTGCTTGTGCTTGAAGCCATTAGCGGTCTTTTTAAAGCGCTTAGCAGCGCCGCTGTTGCTTTTGATTTTCGGCATGAGAAAACTCCGCTCGATATTTTTTAGAAAATCCAGGGCCGACCATCGCCTACGCGATGGCCCGTTGGTTTCGCCGTTGGATCACTTCTTTTTCGGGGCAAGAATCATGATCATCTGGCGGCCTTCCATTTTCGGGAAAGACTCCACCGTTCCGATCTCCTCCAGGTCTGCCGCGATCCGTTCCATCAGCTTGCGGCCGATGTCCTGGTGCGCCATTTCACGACCACGGAAGCGCAATGTGACCTTACCCTTGTCACCACCTTCCAAAAAGCGAATCAGGTTTTTCAATTTTACCTGATAATCGCCTTCATCGGTGCCAGGACGGAATTTAACTTCCTTGACCTGGATTTGCTTTTGCTTTTTCTTTTGAGCCGCTTTCTGCTTCTTCGTCTCAAAAACGAATTTACCGTAATCCATAATCTTACAGACGATAGGATCGGCATTCGAAATTTGCACAAGGTCCAAACCGGCAGCTTCCGCACGCTCAATTGCTTCGGTGGTGGGCACAACACCCAACTGCTCACCTTCAGCATCGATTAGACGTACTTCTTCTTCGGTAATTCGCTCGTTCATTGGTGGGCGTTTGTCTGCTGGACGCCCGCGCTGGTTGCTTCGCTTGATCGTTCCTTCTCCTTAGGCAATTGACGATGTCGCCAGGGCTGCTCGCTCTGTATTAAGACGCTCAATGAGTGCATCGATTGTCATAGTACCGAGGTTTTCGCCGCTGCGGGTTCGCACGGCCACTGAGTCAGCTTCGACTTCCTTATCTCCCACCACAAGAAGATAGGGAATTTTCTGTAACGTATGCTCACGAATTTTAAAGCCGATCTTCTCGTTCCTCAAGTCCGCTTTAACCCGTAAGCCACTTTTTTGCAGGCGTTGCTCTAATTCAAGCGCATATTCACGCTGAGCATCAGTGATTATCATCACCACCGCCTGCTGAGGTGCTAACCATAATGGCATAGCGCCAGCATAATGTTCAATCAAGATGCCAATGAAACGCTCCATAGAGCCGACAATAGCACGATGCAACATAACCGGCGGCTTGCGTTCGCCCTCTTCGGTTACATATTGAGCACCCAGGCGCTCTGGCATCATGAAGTCGACCTGCATGGTACCAACCTGCCACTCGCGCCCCAAGCAATCTTTCATATGGTATTCAATCTTGGGACCATAGAACGCGCCTTCGCCAGGAAGTTCCTGCCATTCGACACCACATGCCGTTAACGCACCCCGCAGGGCATCTTCAGCCTGATCCCAAACATCGTCACTACCAATACGCTTTTCTGGGCGCAAGGCAATTTTAATGGCAATGTCTTCAAAGCCAAAATCGGTATAAACCTTTAGCGCCTGACGGTGGAAGTTAGTGACTTCAGGCTCGACTTGGGCTTCGGTACAGAAAATATGCCCGTCGTCTTGAGTGAAGGCACGAACACGCATAATACCGTGTAACGCACCGGAAGGCTCATTACGGTGGCATCCGCCAAACTCGCCAAAACGTACCGGCAGTTCGCGATAGCTGCGTAACCCTGAGTTAAACACTTGCACATGGCCAGGGCAGTTCATCGGCTTAAGGGCATACTCACGCTTTTCGGACTCGGTAAAAAACATACCGTCAGCGTAGTTATCCCAATGGCCGGATTTTTTCCAAAGCGATACGTCCATTATCTGGGGGCAACGAATTTCCTGATAGCCACCCTCTTTATAAACGCCTCGCATGTACTGCTCAACCTGCTGCCATAGTGCCCAGCCATTCGGGTGCCAGAACACCATGCCCGGCGCTTCTTCCTGCATATGGAAGAGATCAAGACGACGGGCAAGTTTACGGTGATCCCGCTTCTCCGCCTCTTCAAGACGTTTCAAATAAGCTTTCAGCTGTTTTTTATCGCCCCAGGCGGTTCCGTAAATACGAGTTAGCATGGGGTTAGAAGCATCTGCTCGCCAATACGCACCGGCAAGCTTGGTCAACTTAAACGCTTTTAGATGACGAGTATTAGGCACATGAGGGCCACGGCACATGTCCGTGTATTCTTCATGATGATAAAGCCGAATGTCTGCGCCTTCAGGAATATCGCGAATGATTTCCTGCTTATAGGTTTCGTCACGCTGTGAGAACGTCGACATCGCTGTATCGCGATCAACGTATTCACGAACGACATCGTATTCACGCTCAATCAAATCCTGCATGCGTTTTTCGATGGCGTCTAAGTCTTCTGGAGTGATTGAACGGCCAAAATCAATATCGTAATAAAAGCCGTTATCAATTACCGGCCCAATCGCCATTTTGGCATCGGGATAAAGCTGTTTCACCGCGTGACCAATCAAGTGTGCGCAGGAGTGGCGAATAATTTCCACTCCCTCAGGATCACGCGCAGTAATAATGGCAACCTTCGCATCGTGATCAATTAGATCAGCGGCATCTACCAAAACGCCATCAATCCGCCCTGCTATGCATGCCTTGGCCAAACCAGGGCCAATGGACTCTGCAAGCTGCATGATGGAAAGCGGCGCTTCAAATGTTCTTTCGCTACCGTCAGGTAGTGTCACAATAGGCATTCAGATATTCCTTGAGCGCAGTGGTGATCCATACCAAGGATCACATTTCGCTATCAATGATCGTAGGCGTAAAAAAGTAATACAAAAAATATACGCGCGTAGCCTACCAGACTTAAACGCGGCGGAAAATAAAAACGGGAGGCTTATGCCTCCCGTCGTTGCCTACTTTATCACTTACTACTTTTTTATTTACTACGCACTGCTCTTGGCGTTATAGCATTAACGCTTCAGCGGGTTGCGTATTATTTCCACTCATCAAGTTCAACGCGACGGTTTTGTGCGCGACCTTGATCGGTTTCGTTAGAAGCAACCGGACGCTCTTCACCGAAGCCAACAGCGCGCATACGATTTGCGCCTACGCCACGCTGGGCAAGGTAAGTAGTAACCGATTCAGCACGACGCTGAGACAAGTTTTTGTTGTACTCAGCAGCACCGCGTGAGTCAGTGTGGCCTTCAATGCTAACGCGTACGTCAGGATTGTTGACCAGACGCTCTGCAACACCGTTAAGGATGTTACGGGCATTAGACGTCAGCTCAGCTGAATCAAACTCGAAGTTAACGTCATTCAGCACGACGCTAGCCGGGCAACCCAGCGCGTTCACTTCGGTGCCAGCCGGGGTGTTGGGGCACTGATCACGGTAATCCGGCACGCCGTCGTTATCGGAGTCAAGTGGGCAGCCAACAGCGTCTACTTCAACGCCAGCCGGAGTACCAGGGCACTGATCGCGGTAGTCAGGCACACCATCGTTGTCTGAATCCAACGGGCAGCCTTGAGCGTCAACTGCAACGCCAGCAGGCACTTCACCGTAGCTCGGGCACTGAGGTGCTACCGGCTCAGGCGTACGGTCTGCACACAGCAGGCCACCAATGGCTGCACCCGCTACAGCGCCAGTTGCCGCACCGCTTTCTTCGTCAGAAGAGCCGCTAGTGGCGTAGCCAATGCTACCGCCGATAACGCTGCCTGCCAGACCACAGACAAACGGGTGCTGGTACCAGCTACGCTCGCCGCTATTGCTGCTAGCGCTTGCCTGACCAGATGATTGGTTAGCCGAAGTGGCACAGCCTGAAAGGCCCACTACTAGAGCGGAACCGATTAACAAGCCAGTCGTTGATTTTTTCATGCAAGACTCCTTCTTGATCCAATGCTGACATGGCCATATGACCAAATCTATCCAATGCTTCTTATTTGCGAGAGCATCCATTTTTCGCCTGTTCAATAGTACCACGCGGGCGTTCCCCTGCTTGGCATTGAACGGTGCGCCTATCATTAACGTTTCAACGCTAGAAGGCAACAATGCCGAGATATCAACTTCTTGCCAATATCGGCATCTCAAGCATAGCAAAGCTGCCACAATCGGCACCAAAAAAACACATTGCGCTATTAATTTAAATAAAAGCGTCTTGTTAATTCTAACCTAGTGTAACGCAGAAGGCCCTTTTTCACGCCATTTTATAACAGCTTCAGCTGCTGCCAAGACGGCCGGACGCATCTCATTCTCAACTTCTAGACGTTGTTTATCTTCAATCATGCGCTCACGAGGTGTTAATTTTGCACGCGCGGAGTGTGTTTTAAGATGCCGCGTACGATTATAAACGTCGGCAAATGCCTGAAAGTCAGGCCGCTCGGCAAGGCTGGGATCGACAATTTCCAGCAAAACCTTACAGCGCCACGCACCTTCGGTAATATCAACCTGCTCCTGAATTAACGCACTCGTAACGTAATCCAGATTTTCAAGACTGTTTTGCTGAGCTCTGCGATCTTCATCTACGCGAAACGCTTCGCGGCGCTTTACCTCTTTACGCAACTTAAGAGCATAGATTGATAGACCGGCAATGACGGTAAGCGCTAATGCGAGCGCTACAAGTGCGCTGATCGAATTCATGATACTCCTAGTTGCACTTTCAAAAATAGCTTAACAGAAATTGTACAGTAATTTAGCATTTAAGCGTTAATTTCACTACTTCAGCGATATGACTCGCTCAATTTAACCTTAAGCCTGCTCTTGGTTACGTTAGATTTATGAAGGTACTGGAGGACGTGAAGAGTATAAATCAGGCTGAGCAGCGTAATTTTTCTCCTCACTCAATCGCCAGCGCCACCATGCCCATACCAAGCTAACCGTAAGTAAAACTGCACCAGCCGTATGCAATAAAGCTAACCACAACGGCAGCCACATTAGCACGTTGGCCATTCCCAGCAGCGCTTGAAAGACATAAATTGCCATGACTAAGCCTAGCGGACCTGTCACATAGCGAGCGTGTCGGTGTCGATACCAAAGCATCAGCAACGCGACGCCTAACAGTAGCGCTCCCATACGGTGCATAAAGTGGATAGCAACTCTAGCTTCGGCGTGTAATTGACCGTGCAGGTAATTAGGCCCTACCGTTTGGGTCAAATGAAACCCTTCGCTAATATCCATTGCGGGCCACCATTGACCATTGCAGGTGGGAATGTCCTGACACGCAATACCCGCGTAGTTACTGGTAACCCATCCGCCCAACGCAAGCTGTATAATTAACAGCCCTGCAGCCATCCCCCACCAAATATTTAACCTCTGAGCACTAAGCGGTTTTTGCTCGACGACACCTCTTATCCTTAGATGCAGCCAAAGAAATAGCAGCAGCACGCTTAAGCCACCGAGTAAATGCAACGTCACCACTTGCGGCCAAAGTTTTAACGTAACTGTAAAAGCACCAAATGCACCTTGCACCAGAATGGTGGCAAGTAGCCCTATACTGATGAGCCAAGGGTATTGGGAATGTTTTCTAAACGGCCAACCTAGCGCTAAAACGCTAACTACCAAGATGCCGAGTAACGTCGCAATGTAGCGGTGGATCATTTCGACCCAGGCTTTCGAGGCATCCAGAGGGACATCAGGATGGTGTAACGCAGCGTGATCACTATCGGGTACCAGCAGGCGCCCATAGCAGCCTGGCCAATCAGGACAACCCAATCCCGCATCGACCAACCGCGTCCATGCACCCACTAAAATGACTAAAACTGTCAATAACGTTCCTAAAAGTGACAAGCGCCCAAGCCACTTCAAGCGCCTCTCCGACGATGCTTGCATACTGTATCCTTACACTCATTAGCAATGGCAATACCTTTGGTTTTTATCCAGAAAACCGAGCCTAGATCGCCAAACATATCCTTGAAAAATTATATTAGCACTAATCGAAATGATCGGCCTGCGACCTTAAAACGTGCTTACTGTCCTGCTAAAGACATCTGCCCTCCTATATAGCCACTTACTTAATGATTTCAAGATCGGGTTTGCCATGAAAACCGATAAGCCCGATGCGCCTCTCACCCAGGCTAGCTGCAGACAAAATAAGTATAGAAATTATTGGTCATTCGCTACGCTTTGGTGATTAATAGGTAGCTTTTTTAACAAAGCGTTAATCTTGTTTGCGATCTACAATTCGCTGGCTATCGTCCTATAATCCTTATCAATGATCCTGGTCTTACCTAACAAGGCCGCGCGACAATGGGAGTAATATATGCAGAAGTACCGCCTCACCACAGGGATAGTGGCCCTTTTTGCGCTTATGACCTTGGCTTCACTCGCTGGCTGCACCACTTATACTTGGCCGGATGGTTCAAAAGAAACGGTGCTGGGTGTTGCCCCTGAAGATGAAAACAAACGCTTTGAAGAGCAGCAAGCTGATGGCGTTCGTTACCGCACACCCGGTGAAATTCCCGAGCAACAGCTGTAGCGCTTAACTTAAATAGCAATCGCTGAGCGCCGACTGGCTATACGCTTACTTACGATTTTTAGTGCTGGCTGTTGCCTGGGCGGCGAGTGGGTCATCAGGCCACGGATGCTTTGGATAGCGGCCACGCATCTCTTTACGTACGTCGGGGTACCCATTGAGCCAGAAGCTTTGCAAATCCTGGGTCACTTGAAGTGGTCGACGAGCAGGCGAGAGCAGGTGAACCGTTAAAGCAACGCGCCCGTCAACGACAGTGGGCGTATCACGCCAGCCAAAAGCCTCCTGAAGTTTTAACGCCAGCACCGGTGGCTGATGCACCAGACAAGGCGAATAATCGATATCCGTAGACTTGCCGCTAGGCACGACCAACGTTTCAGGCGCCAGCCGCTCCATATCATTTTGTTGATTCCATACCAACGTACTCAGCAGATAATGATGAAGCGGTAGTTTTTCGACCTGAGAAAGGCGCGTTACATCGCTTAAATAGGGAGCAAGCCATTGATTGAGTGAATTGATCAGTGCCGCGGTAGACCAGTCTGGCCACGGCTTACCCAGTGTCTCGCGTAGCAGTGTCATCCGTCCCTGTAATTGTTCTAACGCTTTAGAATGTATCAATGCTGGCCGCTGGCGTACGGCGTTTAACAAGGCCGCTACTACAGCGTCTTTGGGTAGTGTCGCTAAAGGACGTCGGGCTATTGTCAAAGCACCATATGTTTGAACCTTCTCACCGATCAACCGCCCTTGCTCTTCAGACCATGTCACACGCGTCTGCCACTTCATAAGCTCCGGATAAAGTTCTGTTAATACCTCAAGCATCAGCGGTTCAGCCGCGTATATTTTGGCTTCGCTTGAGGCACTCTCCAGACTTGCCACAATAAGATACGGCTGATGTGCCAGCGAATCGTTTAACGAAACTACCGCCGTCTTTCCTGTGGCGAGCTGAAATCGCCCCGGCGTAATTTGTTGACCCACACGGTCTGGATAAGCCAATGCCAACAACATACCTAATGGTGCCAAGTCGATCCGATTTAATGCAGCATGTGCCTGCTTGGCGAGCCGCCTGGTTTCCTTCGCCCATACAGGAAACTGCATGGGTTGATCAAATCGTTGACTAAGTGCTTTTTGAAAAGAGCGATCATGGCTTTCACGGCTTTCTAGCAATGCAGCCAAGCCACACGCTAATGGCATGGCCTTTAGCGTTTCCGCGCGTTCCATCATGGCAGCAAGACGTGGAGATAGCGGCCAGCGCGCACAGCGTAGACCTAACGATGTGAGCTTATATTGCTCATCCAACAACCCAAGTTGGACAAGCAGCGTCTGACCACTCTGCCATGCCCCTTTAGGCGGAGCTGAAACCCAGCAAAGCTTATCGGGTGAATCCACGCCCCAACGTGCCAGTTCAAGTACAGTGCTCGACAAATCTGCCTGGAGAATTTCGGGTTCGCCGTGAGCGACCAACGGTTGCTCTTGAGGCCATAAACGAAAACAGACGCCTGGACATTGGCGCCCTGCCCGTCCACGACGCTGGTCTGCACTGGCGCGATTAACGCGCCGGGTGGTTAGGCGAGTTAATCCTGTACGAGGCTGAAACAGAGGTACACGCTCAAGCCCTGCATCGATAACCACATTCACGCCTTCCACCGTTATGCTTGACTCCGTAATAGCGGTCGACACAATAACGCGGCGCTGCGAATTCTCTGCCATTAACGCAGCCCGCTGCTCAGCAATCGACATGCGCCCATGTAGCGCCCGTACCGCGATGTCCGGTAACGTTTGGTGCAGTGCTTGAACCAGGCGCTGTATTTCGGGTACACCGGGAAGAATGACCAATAGATCGCGCGCTTGTGGAGCGTTTAGCGCCTCTTCCACGATTCTTAGCGCCGTCTGCTCAATCTTTTCATTTGCCTGAGCCGGTCGATAATAGGTAGTAACCGGATATTGGCGCCCTTCACTAACAATTAGCGGCGTGTGCTCGCCTATTACCTGCCGTAATGCATCCACATCAAGCGTTGCTGACATTACCAGCAAGCGTAAATCGTCACGTACGCTGTTTTGAACATCCAGCGTAAATGCCAGTCCTAGATCAGCTTCCAGGCTACGCTCATGAAACTCATCAAAAATGATGCCCGCCACGCCTTCCAACAGCGGATCTTCTTGTAGCATGCGCAGTAAAACACCCTGTGTAATGACCTCTAACCGAGTATTTTTACCCGTACAACTCTCTTCGCGCATTCGGTAACCAACGGTTTGACCTACCGTTTCGCCTAGCGCTTGCGCCATAAAACTCGCTGCTAGCCGAGCGGCTACGCGACGCGGTTCAAGCAGTAAGATTTTTTGACCAGTTGCCCATTCACTGTTTAAGAGCGTTAGAGGGACACGCGTTGTCTTTCCCGCGCCTGGCTGAGCTACCAGAATTAACCGGTTATGGTTTTCAAGGCCCGCCTGTATGGCTTCCAGATGCTGCTCGATGGGCAATGCATTCATAACATCAATTCGCCGCAGAGGATGTTTGGGAAGAGGTTAGCGGGGAGATACCACATCCTTTCAAAATAACGTGCTCCAGAAACTGGGTAATTGAAGCGAGGTCTTGCTCATTTAGAGCATCGCGCCCCAGCACCCGTGTTATCTGAGCACTATATTCAGTGTAATGCTGGGTTGCCGACCAGATTAAAAAAATCAGCCAGCGGGGGTCTACATCATCCATCTTCCCTTGCAGAGACCACTGCCGAATAATTGCTGCACGGGACGTCACCCAATCACGCAGTTCTCCGGCGAGATATTCATTCAGGAAAGGCGCCCCGGCTAATATTTCTGCCGCAAACAGTTTTGAGCCATCCGGGTAGCGCTGCCCCAGCACTATTTTAGTGCGAATAAAATCACTAAGCACTTCACCGGGATCGCTTTCAGGAGTTATGTTTTCAAGAACAGCATTCCAGCGTCGCATCATACGATTGAGCAATCGAACATAGAGCGCCTGTTTGCTGCCCATATAATACAGAATGTTAGCTTTAGGCAGCTCCGCCTTATCAGCAATGGCTTGCAAGCTTGCTCCACGATAGCCATGTAATGAGAATATTTGTTCGGCAGCGTTCAGTATTCGCTGTTCTATTCGCCCACGGTTTGCACTTTCGCTCGTTACGGTTTCGACTGTCATTAATAGGTTTCCTGAAAACTTTTTTGCAAAGGCTATAAAGGTTGCATAGGCATCATTTAATGCACAAAAAGCCTGCATTTTTAATCACTTTGCCCCATATCAGTGCGTTCAGTAAATACTTGCAAGACACGCCTTTTTGTCTCAAGCTCAAACCATATTGACCGATCGGTCAGAACAATCACAATGGAGTTTGGTATGGCTATTATTGAGTTTCTTCTCAATGGCGTTCCCAAACAGTGCACCGTATCGCCAGATACCAGTATTTTAACGCTACTGCGTGAGAATTTGAGGGCTACAGGCACCAAAGAAGGCTGTGCCTCAGGTGATTGCGGGGCATGTACCGTTGCCATTGGTGGCTTGTCCGATACTCCACGCGCTTACACAAGCGCCAATGCATGCATCACGCCAGCCCACCAATTGCAGGGCAAAGCGCTTGTCACTATTGAAGGATTGGCTGTAGGAGGCCAATTACACCCAGCGCAAGCGGCCATGATTGAATGCCACGGAAGCCAATGCGGCTTTTGTACTCCAGGCGTCGTCATGTCTCTGTTTACGCTTTACGAATCGCCTAATACAGACACTTTTTCGCTAACACCTCAGCAGCTTGAGGAAAGTCTGGGTGGTAATTTATGCCGCTGTACGGGGTACCGGCCGATTCGTGATGCAGCGCTTCAAATGCACGCTCACCCTTACGAGCGACCAGACTGGTATAACGCCACATTACCCGAAGCTACGCCTTCTAGTGAAAACACCCCAAGCGCCGATGAATGCTTTTTCATTCAGCCTACATCGCTTGTGGACTTAACGGCAGCTCGTATGCGATTTCCCAATGCCCACCTTGTCGCTGGTGGAACGGATTTATGGTTAGAAAGCACTCAGCGCTTAGCATCTCTTGATCAGCTAATCGACGTTACACGCGTCAAAGAACTGCTAACCCTTGAAGCTGATGAGTTCAATAATCAGCCTGGCTGGTGGGTGGGTGCAGGGGTCACCTACACTCAGCTTGAACCATTATTGAATAGCCACTTCCCTGCCTTTAGCCACTTGCTACAGCGCTTGGGCTCTCAGCAGATTCGTAACCGTGGCACGTTGGGCGGAAATATCGCAAACGCTTCTCCTATCGGAGACACCCCGCCTGTATTGTTAGCCTTGGGCGCCTGGGTTGAGCTGGCCAGTACGATAGGGACTCGCTGCCTACCGTTGGAGAATTTTTTTAAGGGGTATAAACAAACCGCGCTGGCGGCAGATGAAGTTCTATCACGCATATTTATTCCCAAACCTTCCAACACCCATGCGCTACGCGTCTGGAAACTGTCCAAGCGGCGAGAAGATGATATTTCAGCCGTGCTAGGCGCTTTCAGCTACCGCCTGGAAAAAGATACCCTGCATGATGTACGCATTGCCTTCGGTGGCATGGATGCCATACCCAAGCGCGCACTGACCATGGAGAAAAGACTGGAAGGTAAAAAAATTACGGCGGACAGCTTTCGTGCAGCACAGGCAGCTATCGCTCAGGACTTTACACCGATGAGTGATGTGCGAGGTAGCGACGTTTATCGCCAGCAGGCAGCAGCCAACCTGGTTGAACGGTTTTACTTAACGCTTTCAGCGCCGGATCAGGAGGTAATGCTGCATGCGTACGCTCACTAGACTCGATAAAGACAGCCAACGCGCTCGCCAAGAGCTTAAAGATCAGATCCAGGGCGATGGCCCGCTCGCTTGCCATACGGTGAAAAGCGGTGGAGCACGCCAGGCTGGTCAATCCAGTATTCATGAAAGTGCAGAGAAACACGTTACCGGCAAAGCGGCTTATATTGATGATCTACAAACACCTTCTGATGCTTTGCATGTAGCGCTAGGCCTGTCGCCGGTAGCACACGGTACGTTAACCGCTTTAAAGCTTGATGCCGTGAAGAAAGCCCCCGGTGTTATCGATGTGATTACGTTTCATGATGTGCCGGGCGATACTGATATCGGCCCGGTGTTCCCTGGTGACCCGATCTTCGTTGATCAGGAAATTAGCTATGCCGGTCAGTGCCTGTTTGCCGTAGCGGCTACCTCTCTAGATTCGGCCCGCCGTGCGGTAAAACTTGCAGGCATTGAAATTAACGAACAGCCTGCAAGCCTTGACCCCGTGGCTGCCTCTCAGCGTGAAGAGTTCGTCCGCCCCTCTCATGTGCAGGAACGTGGCGATTGGCAGCAAGTCTTACGTCAAGCTCCTCATGTTATCGAAAGTGAGCTGTTCGTTGGCGGGCAAGAGCACTTTTATCTAGAGGGGCAAGCATGCATCGTGCTGCCGACCGAAGATGAAGGCGTGATTGTTCATACCTCCAACCAGCACCCCAGTGAAACGCAGAAACTTGTTGCTGAAGTGCTCGGTATCCCGCTTCATGCCGTTACGGTAGAAGTTCGTCGTATGGGCGGTGGGTTTGGTGGTAAAGAGACCCAGGCATCTCCTTGGGCCTGTATTGCCGCTATTATCGCTCGCCGTACAGGTAAAGCCACACGCCTTCGCCTGCCGCGTAGTGAGGACATGCGTGTTACCGGCAAACGTCACCCTTTCCATAACCGTTATAAGCTGGCCATTGATCCACAGGGCATTATTCAGGGCGGCGAAATAAGCGTGATTGGCGACTGCGGCTATTCACCTGATCTTTCCGACGCTATTGTTGATCGCGCCATGTTCCATACTGATAACGCCTATTCATTGGGCGATGCCAGAGTAGTTGGCCATCGCGCTAAAACACATACTGCGTCCAATACAGCGTTTCGTGGCTTTGGCGGCCCTCAGGGCATGATGGTTATTGAAGCTGCCATGGACGATATCGCCCGACAGGTGGGTGAGGATCCACTTACCATACGTAAGCGAAACTTTTATCGTGATGGGCGGGACACTACCCACTACGGACAGCATGTCGATCAACGCCAGCTGCTGCATACGCTTGTTGAAACACTGGAAGCCAGCAGTGATTACTGGCCGCGCCGCAAGGCTGTTAACGCTTTTAATACTGCAAGCCCTGTCATCAAGAAAGGCCTTGCGCTCACCCCCGTCAAATTCGGAATTTCTTTTACGGCACAACACCTTAACCAGGCCGGTGCGTTGCTACACGTTTATACCGACGGAAGCGTCATGATCAATCATGGCGGCACCGAAATGGGCCAGGGGCTACATACCAAGATCTGTCAGGTTGTTGCTCGTGAGTTGGGCCTGAGCCTTGAGCAGGTGCGTATAACGGCAACCCGCACGGATAAAGTCCCTAACACCTCGCCCACTGCCGCCTCCAGCGGCGCCGACTTAAACGGCATGGCTGCTCGGGACGCGGCCAGCAAGCTGCGTGAACGGCTATTCGATTTTGCAGCCTCACACTTTGCGGCAGGCTTAGATCGAGAAGGAATGCGCCTGGAAGATGGCATGCTGGTCTCAGGCAGCCACGAAAGCGAGCAACGAATCCCCTGGGGCGAGTTGATTCAAACCGCCTACCTCAACCGTATTTCGCTTTCGGAAAAAGGCTTTTATACCACGCCCTTGATCCACTACAACCGCGCGACCGGACAAGGACGACCCTTTTATTATTACGCATTTGGCGCAGCGGTGTCCGAGGTCAGTGTCGATACGCTGACGGGGGAATACCAGGTTGATCGGGTTGATATACTCCATGATGTAGGCACGTCGTTAAATCCCGCCATTGATATTGGCCAAGTGGAAGGCGGCTTCATTCAGGGAATGGGGTGGCTTACCAGTGAAGAGCTTAAATGGAACGCTAAAGGAGTGCTGGTCAGCGATGGCCCAGCCACCTATAAGATCCCGACCTTCGGTGACTTACCACCTATATTTAATGTAGCGCTTATGGAAGGTCATCCGAACTCCATGGCAAGTCTTTACCGCTCTAAAGCGGTGGGTGAGCCTCCGTTCATGTTAGGCATTAGCGTGTGGTCAGCACTGCGGGATGCTCTTTCTAGCTTGACCAACTACACTACTTCACCGCGTTTGGATACGCCGGCAACGCCCGAGCGCGTCATGCTGGCAGCCAATGCCATCAGGGAGAAAACCCTGTGAAAGCCTCCATGACATGGTATGCCGCGATTGACTACTTACAGCATGCAGGCACACCTCATGTAATGGCTACCCAAGTCACTAGCGCGGGTTCTACTCCCCGAGAACCAGGCGCGCACATGATTATTACCCTGGATGCTATTTTCGATACGCTAGGGGGCGGCACATTTGAGTGGCAAACCATTCAAGCTGCTCGCAACTACTTACAGCAGCAGCGCTATGGATTTCACCTGGAAGCTTTTTCGCTAGGAGGGCGAAGCGGTCAATGCTGCGGTGGCTTCGTCAATATACTGCTTGAGGTCTTCCCTGGGGCCGAGGCTAGCATCGCGATATTTGGCGCAGGCCACGTCGGACAGGAAATTGTAAAGTTAAGTGCCCCACTACCCTGGCAGTTGATTTTACAGGACAGCCGCGGCGAGATATTGAGCGAGCTACATCAACAGCCGCGCTTAGCCTGCCATGTCTTGCAGAATGTCAGTCGCAGTGTAGCTGAATTGCCACCTCATACCCACGTGCTGGTACTTACCCATAGTCACGATGAAGATTATGCTCTGATTACAGCGCTTATCCAACGTGACGATCTAGCCTCAATTGGACTCATTGGCTCTGATAGCAAATGGACAAGTTTTTCAGGGCGGCTAACACGTGCAGGCTATACAGCCGAACAGATCCAACGGGTACGTTGCCCTATCGGCCGCCATTTTGGCCATAGACCAAGTAATAAAACCCCTTATGCAATCGCCTTAAGCGTTGTGTCTGAGCTTCTTTGTTTAACTGATACCTCTACTGCTCAAGAAACCCGGGGGTTATCCAGCCAGGCACTGCGCACTCTTTTCAATGTTCCCTCTACTACCATGAGTTAATATGATTTCCTCTACCGATACGCTTATTCGTGCCGAACTGGTGAGTTTTGCCCGTAACCCTGGTGAGGGTAACAGGTCAAGCCCCGGCAGCCTGGAGCACTATGGCGATGGCTTACTTTGGTTAAAAGGTCAGCATATTCATGCCGTAGGCCATTTTAGCGAGCTGGCGTCTTCGCTTCCTGAAAGCTGTGAAGTACTGGATTATCGCGGCAAATTGATCATGCCAGGCTTTATCGATACCCACGTGCATTATGTGCAGCTCGACGTTATGGCATCGTATGGTCGGCAGCTACTTGATTGGTTAAACGACTATACCTTTCCTGAAGAGTGCCGTTTTGCTAATCATGCTCATGCCGAAGCGCTCTCCAACGCTTTTTTAGACGAAATGCTGCGAGCAGGCACTACCACGGCACAGGTATTTGGCTCAAGCCACCCTGGATCCGTGGATGCTTTCTTTACCGCCTGCCACAAGCGACAACTACGCATGCTGGCCGGCAAAGTACTGATGGATCGTAACGCGCCTGAAGGCTTGCTGGACGGTGCGTCAGGCATTGCCGATACCGAGCGGCTGATTGAGGATTGGCATAATTCTCAGCGCCTTGGCTATAGCATTACGCCGCGTTTTGCGCCGACCTCCACTAAAACACAAATGGATGCAGCAGGCGCACTGCTTCGCAATGACCCTACGCTATGGCTACAAACCCACTTGGCGGAAAATAGCGGTGAACTGGACTGGGTTGCCGAACTTTTTCCCGGTAGCCAAGATTATCTATCCGTATATGAAGAGGCTGGATTAGTAGGACCCCGCAGCACGTTCGCCCATGGAATACACCTGAATAATGGTATGCGTACGCGTTTAGCAGAACGTGGTGCCAATATCGCCTTCTGTCCGAGCTCCAATCTGTTTTTAGGCAGCGGACTGTTTGATCGTTATGCCGCGCAAGAAACCGGCATGGCGTTTAGCTACGCTAGCGATATCGGCGCGGGGACCGATCTTTCAGGGTTTGATACGCTTAAAAGTGCTTATCAGGTTGGTCAGCTAAGCGGACAGCCTCTCACGGCTTGGCAGGGCTTTTATGGCCTTACCCATGGCAATGCTAAAACACTCGCTTTGGATAGTCACATTGGGCAGTTAGCGCCGTCTTTTGAGGCTGACTTCGTGGTAATCGATCCTAACGCCACACCGCTTCTCACACGAAGAATTCAGCGCTGCTCCACTTTGGGTGAACGTTTATTTGCCCTAATGATGCTAGCTGACGACCGAGCCATTTATGAAACCTGGGCCGCAGGCAAATGCCAACATCAGCGCAATTAGATGTAATTTAAAAGACGTGAATTAGATTACGATCTACGAACTTACTCTTTCTGCTTACTAAAAAACCCCCAGCTTTTTATTTTTTATAAAACTGGGGGGTTTTTAAATACATGTGATTTTCTTCCACGCAAACAAAAAACCCAGCCGAATGGCTGGGTTTTCTGCGATATAAGTGCCTGACGATGACCTACTCTCGCATGGGGAGACCCCACACTACCATCGGCGCTAAGCGGTTTCACTACTGAGTTCGGCAAGGGATCAGGTGGTTCACGCTCGCTATGGTCGTCAGGCGTA